>CAYSDV010000005.1:0-7997 GCA_964429905.1 uncultured Treponema sp.
GAGCAGTGGCGCAGCAATTCGAGCGTCTTAATCGAAAGAACAATCAAATACAAAAAAAAACGCCTTGTAAAAACAAGACGCTTTTATCTTCAAGAATCTACGCTAATAATTAGCAGTTTTCTGAGAAGTATTTGATTGTTCTTACCATCTGTGAAGTATAAGAATTTTCATTGTCGTACCAAGAAACAACTTCCACTTCATAAAGGTCATCACCAATCTTAGAAACCATTGTCTGTGTTGCATCGAAAAGTGAACCGTATCGCATTCCGATTACATCAGAAGAAACAATCTGATCTTCGTTGTATCCGAAAGATTCTGTTGCTTCTGCTTTCATAGCAGCGTTAATAGCTTCTTTTGTAACTTCTTTGTCTGTTTTGATTACAGCAAACAACATTGTTGTAGAACCTGTTGGAACAGGAACACGCTGAGCAGCACCAATCAATTTTCCGTTCAATTCAGGAATTACAAGACCGATAGCCTTTGCAGCACCTGTTGAGTTAGGAACGATGTTAGCAGCACCAGCACGAGCACGGCGAAGGTCTCCCTTGCGGTGTGGACCATCAAGAATCATCTGGTCGCCAGTGTAAGCATGGATTGTAGACATAATTCCGCTCTGGATTGGAGCAAAGTCGTTCAAAGCTTTAGCCATAGGAGCCAAGCAGTTTGTTGTACAAGAAGCAGCAGAAATGATGTTGTCTTCTTTTGTAAGAGTTTTGTGGTTTACATTGTAAACGATTGTTGGAAGGTCGTTTCCTGCAGGAGCAGAAATTACAACTTTTCTTGCACCAGCTGTGATGTGAGCCTGTGCCTTATCTTTTGATGTATAGAAACCTGTACATTCAAGAACAACGTCTACCTTAAGTTCGCCCCAAGGACAGTTTGCAGCATCTTTTTCAGCGTAGATTTTAAGAACTTTTCCATCTACAGTGATTGTACCTGCTTCGTCATCAGCAGAAACAGTGTGTGTGTTTTCACCGATTTTTCCGCAGTAGCCACCCTGTGCTGTATCATATTTAAGAAGGTGTGCAAGCATAGAAGGTTTTGTCAAATCGTTGATTGCAACAATTTCGTAACCCTTTGCGCCAAACATCTGTCGGAAAGCCAATCGGCCGATACGACCGAAACCATTGATAGCAACTTTTACATCTGCCATTTGTATATCTCCTGAAAAATAAATTTTCTACACCTTTAAAATAATGAATTTATGCAAATTAGTCTATAACTTTAGAAATTGATATACAAAACATTAATCAAGCGCAATGAGTTTTTTGCTCTGTTTTTAGTGATTGTGTGAAAATACGCAAGGGATTGTAGGTGCATGCCGCAGGCACGTTCCGGAGCGCAGGTGGTTGAGCAGCGCAGCGTTGCCGAAACCACAGGAGCGCAGGAATGGAGGCGCAAGCCGGAACACCGGAAAGCCCGACCCGAAGGGATGCGCCCGAATAAAAATAAATCAGACAAACTAAATTTTATATTTGACAAATGGCTTTGGTTGGCAGAAAATTAATGTATTATTCTGGAGGTTTTTCAATGGCTAAAAAAAGTAAAGATTATTTTGGTTTTCCGCGGATTGTAAGCGTGATTTTTGCAATTTTCTTTGTAACTTCATGGTTGTTCGGATTTATCACACGCTTTCAGGAAAAGAAACCTGTGGCAGGACTTCTTAGACTTCTGTTAGGCTGGAACATCATCTGGATTCTTGACCTTATCAGCATTATTTTTAAGGGAAAGATTTTAAGATTAATAAACTGCTAAATAATTATTATTTTTATTAATCCATAATTTTTAATGCATAATTTATAATCACAATGAGCGCAAAGCAAAATGGTGTTTTATAAATTATGCATTATTTTTTTTAAAGCCGCTCTTTTATAGCGTCTATGAACTCCCATGAATTCAAGATTTTTTTTGCTTTCGGTTCAGCCAGAGCCGCCAAATCGCCTGTCATAAAGCCGTCTTCTATTGTAGAAAGTGTAGCTTTTTCAAGTTTTTCCGCAAAGGCAACCAAATCGGCTGTTCCGTCAAGTTCGCCGCGTTTTTTCAATGCGCCTGTCCAGGCAAAAATTGTTGCAACAGGATTTGTAGAAGTCTTTTCGCCCTTCAAATATCTGTAGTAATGTTTTTGTACTGTTCCGTGGCTCGCCTCATATTCAAACTCGCCGTTCGGAGAAACCAGAACGCTTGTCATCATCGCAAGGCTTCCGCACGCAGAGGCAATCATATCGCTCATAACGTCGCCGTCGTAGTTTTTGCAAGCCCACAAAAATCCACCCTTGCTTTTCATAACGCGGGCAACTGCATCGTCAATCAAAGTGTAAAAATATTCGATTCCAGCACTTTCAAATTTGTCTTTGAACTCTTCGTCGTAAATCTTCTGGAAAATTGCCTTGAAGTTTCCGTCGTAAGTTTTGGAAATTGTATCCTTTGTTCCGAGCCATACGCTGATTTTCTGGTCGAGCGCATAATTAAAGCAGCAGCGCGCAAAACTTTCGATTGAAGAATCAAGGTTGTGAATTCCCTGCAAAATTCCAGGTCCTTTCATAACCTGAATTGTTTTTTTGATTTCTGTTCCGTCTTCGCCGTGGAAAACAAGTTCGGCTGTTCCGGCGCAAGGAGTTTTTATTTCGCAGTTCTTGTAAACGTCTCCGTAGCCGTGACGGCCAAGAACAATCGGTTTTTCCCAAGATTTTACGTTGCATGCAATATTTTTTACAAAAATCGGAGCGCGGAAAATTGTTCCGTCAAGTTCTCCGCGCAAAATTCCGTTCGGGCTAGGAGTAAGTTTTTTAAGATTATATTCTTCCATTCTTGCAGCGTTAGAAGTAATCGTTGCGCACTTTACGCCTACGCCAAGTCTTTTGATTGCTGCAGCCGCTTCGTAAGTAATTTTATCATCTGAATCGTCGCGGGCTTTTAATCCCAAATCGTAATATTCAGTTTTCAAGTCAATATAAGGCAAAAGAAGCTCGTCCTTAATTACCTTCCATAAAACACGTGTCATTTCGTCGCCATCGAGTTCTGCGATAGCATTTTTCATCTGAATCTTAGCCATATAAAAAATTATAGTGCATCGGAACGATTTTTTAAATAGGGAAAGAAAAGATTGAAAACAAATTGCGGCAATGGCGATTTTGCGGAAAGACGCACAGCAATCGGTAAAATTTTTACAAAAGTCCGCCGAATTTTATATTGTTCTGCTCGCAAAAAGCCAAATAGCGTTTTTCGTCATTTTTTTCCGAAAAACCTGTAATGTAAAGCGCAGAAGTTGATTTTCCGACGCTTTCGCTGTTCTCAGCGGATTTTGCAAGTTCCAGGTTTTCCGCTTTTTCAATATTTTCCGAAACATTTTTTTTAACTTCTGCAAAAATTTCCAGCGCATGACGCGTAACACCTTCGCGGCTGTCAACAACTTCGATTTCCGCTCCGGCTGCATCTTTTATTTCTTCCGCCATATTCAAAAAGTGAGTGCACGCAAGAACAATCACATCGCATCCGTTCTGCTTAAAATAATCGCAGCAAGGTTTTGCCGCGTTCACACGTTCTTTATAATCCGCAAAATAATATTTATGTTCAATAAAATTTATAAGTTCGGGTGCGCCGAGCGAAAAAACTTCGCAATCACCGGCAAAATCACAAATCAGACGCTTTGTATAAGGATGATTTACAGTTGCGTTCGTAGCCAAAAGTCCAATCCGCTTTGTTTTTGTAATTTTTGCCGCTGGTTTTATAGCAGGAACGGTTCCGACAAACGGAATTTCCGGAAAACGTCTTCTAAGCTCATCCAATGCGCTCACAGAAATTGTATTGCATGCCACAACAATCACGTCCGGAAAACATTTTTCTATTATCTTTTTTACACATTCAGAAGATTTTTCTATTATTTCAGTTTTTGACTTTTCGCCGTAAGGAAAATTTTTTGTATCTCCAACATAAACACAGGACGCATCCGGCATTTTATTTTTCAAATATTTTAAGTACGGAAGTCCGCCAGTTCCAGAATCAAGATAAGCAAAATTTACTTTCATAATTAAATAATAAAGATTTGACTAAACAACCGCAATCCTTTAACATTTTTCTATGTTTTCTTTAAACAAATGTTTAGTAAGAGCGTGCCACAATATTTCAGTTTCAACTTTTAACCAAAACGGTGAAATTACAGAAGAAAAAAGCTACTGCATTGACCATTCTCCGAATCCTGGCAAAGTTCACCAGGACATTATAAACTACATACAAAATCACGAAAAAATCGTAGGACTTTGCGCAAACGGTCTTACATTCGCAAACATAGATCTTTCCGGAAAAAAATTTTACGGATGCAACTTTCAGCGCTGCACATTCACAAACGTCCACTCAAAAGGGCTGAAAAGCCGGATGAGTTTTTTCGATTTCGCTGTTTTTACAGACTGCAATTTAATAGAAAGCAACATCCATTTTACATCATTTGCCGGCTGCACTTTTTCCAGAACTCTTTTTACGTCAAGCGAACTTCTGGAAAACAACTACAACGGAACAAATGCATTGCAGTCTTCTTTTGACGATTCGGACTTGTACAGCTCAAGATTTATAAATTCAACGCTTGTAAATATTTCATTCAGAAACTGCAACGTAAAAAAAACAATATTTACGGGAGCAAAACAAGAAAACGTTTCATTTAAAATGTCCAACACAAGGGAAGCGATATTTGACACAGCCGGAAGCGAACTTTTTAAAGACATTGCATCTTCAAAAAACAATCCAGATATCGGAGACGTTCTATGAAAATCTATTTTACACTTAACACAGGCGGCTATTCGAACACATACATTATTTCAAATGAAAAAACAAACGAAGCGATTCTTATTGATCCAGGGCTTCTTAGCGAAGAAATAATCAAAAAAATAGAAGACAATAATTTAAAACTTACCGCCGTTCTTATTACGCATAACCATCAAAGTCACGTTCACGGTTTAAAAACTCTTCTTAAAATTTACAGACCGCAAATTTTTGGCGCCGATCTTGAAATTGCAGGCAACAAAACAAATGTAATCACAGGCGACGGTTCCATGAGCCTTGCAGGAATGATTGTGCGCTACATGAATCTGCCGGGGCACTCGTCCGATTCTATGATTTACCAAATCGGAAACGCAATTTTTACCGGAGATACACTTTCAGCAGGAATTCTTGGCGGAACAAATTCCAGCTACTCAAAACATCTTTTGCGGCGCAACGTAGAAGAAAAAATTCTTTCTCAACAGGAAAACACTGTTTTATTTCCGGGACATGGTCCGCCAACAACCGTAGCAGCGGAAAAAGAATTCAACAACGATATAAAAAACAACTGAGGAAGGGAAAGTCTTCCCTTACGGCCGCATTTCATTGCGGCCTATCCTTTCTACGGGGCTCAAATGCCGCCCCGTAACGCCCCGCAAAACATTCCGCTTTGCAGAGATCCAGTTGCAAGACTATCTTGTTATAAGCGCAACACGTCCTGCCGACAATCCCCATGAATCAAAAGCATAAGCATCAAGAACGCGGCAAGCATCTTCAAAAGTAACAGCGTCAGTTGCTTTTACCCAATCACAAAGTTCACTCTGATATTTCATCACAGAGCCGCGATTTGCAACGTGAATAAAATACTTTGCAGTCTGGCTTAAAGGCTGCTGCATAAGGTAAGCCATAAATTCATTGTGCATTAAATATTCATCATTCTGGTCGTATCCCAACCCCGGCTGACTTGCCCAATAGCCTTTCAGAAAATTTATCGTATCAGAATCAACCGTATAATAAACCGCAGCAACCGCATTCCTAAAAGCGTCGTCTGTAAAAAATATTCCGTGCCAAGCTTCGTGCGCTGTAAGAGATTGTCGCAAATATCCGGGCGATTCCCTGGAAATAGAAATCACCGCGCCGTTTCCCGCTTTATAAACAGAAGAATCTGGAATTATAACCTTATTTTTAATCAATATATCTTTCAAAAGATATTCTTTTTCAGAGAGAATAAAATTTTCCCGCTCCGCTTTAGTAAAAAAAGAAGCAAGACTTTCCGCACTGTAATCGTGCGCATTGTAACCGTGCATATCGCCAAGTTCTTCATCAGTTAAAAGCCGGCCTTTAAAACCAGCCTTTTCAACGTAAAAAGCAAGTCTTCTAAAAAAAACATCCTGAATTTTATAGTTCAAAGTGTCAAAAATCAAAACACCAGGAAATCTGTCCCATTCATAAACTTCATAATCTTTTGTCCTCCAAGTTGAACTTTTAGAGGAAAGAATTAATCCTGGGTCTGTTTTTAGAGGAACAAGAACTTTATTCGGTTCCGCCGGAAGCAATGCCGGCTCGTTCATTATCATTAAAATTTTAGAAACAAGATTCGGATTTTCTGTAATCTCATAAAAACTGAACGGATTGATAAGAGTAGAAGTTTGCACAACGATTTCCTTAACATCCGCAGTTCGTCTGAATGTAATCTCATCGCCGCCGGCATTTATTTTTACTTTAAGTTGATTTTCAGCAGTTCCGTAATCTGCTGTCGGAAAAAATCCGACTTCAACTTTCGGCATAATTGAATATCGCGTATTTTCAACCGGAAAAACTGTTGTACACCCTGAAAAATCAACGGAAGAAGCAGAGCCGGCAAAACTTCCGCCGTTGGCAGGAACTCCGTAAAAAGGAATTTCTTTTGTATAATCAAAGCCAACACGCGCTTTTCCTACAAGAAAATCAATTATTTTTACAGGATATTCTGAATAAATTACAAAACCTTGCGGCAAATCTTTATTTTTCAAGCCTTTTTCAACAGCAAGAGCATTGTCAAAAACGGAAAGACCTTTTTCATTTTTTATGAAACTTCTAAGGTCGCATCCGGATAGAATTCTCTTTTCTTTTGCAGCAAGTTTTCCCTTTTCTGTAAAATCATCTGAATTCAAAAATCCGAAATAAAATATTTTTCCGTTTTCTGTTGCCGTGTTAAATTTTTTGCCTTTTACATTTCTTACGCCCACCCGCACAGAAACGCTTATCGAATCAAATTGAGTGTAATAGTCTGAAAACAACTTCTGCTCATCCGGAGTGAATTTGTAATAAGCATATCCGGGCTTTACAATTCTGCCGGAAGAAGCGTTTTTATTCAGCGCGCGCATTTTTTGCGCAACAATGCCAGAATTTTCAAAAGAAACAGAAGTTTTTGAATACATATTTGAAGCGTATCTGAAACAGAGAATTGCCGCATCTAAAATCAAAAAAATAAAAATACATGCAATAATAATTTTTTGTTTGCGTTCCAATTTTATTTCCATAACTTAATACTACAATTTTTTCTGTAAAAATACTATATTTTAAAATATGACAAAAGCAATCCGCCTTCATAAAGATGATGAACTTTTATTTGTAAAAGAGCAAAAGCGTATTTTAACTTTTCTGAACAGTTCCTGCGAAAAAAATATTGCTTTTCCTTTTTTTCCGCTGATTGCAGAACTTGATTCGGATTATTTTGAAAACAAATCCTGTCAGAAGCTTAAAAATTCCTTTAAAAATGTAGTTATTGAGCCGGCAGTTTTAATTGAAGAAAAAATTTTTTGTCCTGTAAATATCGTTATGAAAGACGGATTTGAATTTAAATCAAAACTTTTGCTTGGCTTGTGCAAAGGCAAAGAAAAAAATACAGAAACAGCGGAATTAGAATCATCTTTTTTTAAGAAGATTCGTATTTTTCAACTTGCAGAAATAAAAAAGACGTTATTTCAAACAGAATTCTGGAATAACATCTGGATAAAAATATAACATTTTTTTGGGGGACCATCCAAAAAGAATAAAAACTGGTGGTTGAGGCTCTAGAAACCACCATATATAGTGGCAAGGTCATTTCGACAGGTTCAATGACCGCTACGTTATGAACTTATTAGACAGCCCCCCTTTTACTCCATTACCTCTTCGCCTCTGTCCATTGCAAACTGCGGCTTCTGGCGTTTTGCCTTTTTTATTTTTTGTGCCGCAGTTCCCAGAATTGCAATGCAATTCTGGAC
>CAYSDV010000005.1:8097-215388 GCA_964429905.1 uncultured Treponema sp.
TTTGCAACTTTTAGTTGCAATTCTACTCCATTATTTCTTCGCCTCTGTCCATTGCAAACTGCGGCTTCTAGCGTCTTGCCTTTTTTATTTTTTGTGCCGCAGTTCCCAGAATTGCAATGCAATTCTGGACTGTTTTTTTGCAACTTCTAACAGCAATGGAATTGTTGTTTTCTCTTCATCGTTTTGCAACTTTTAGTTGCAATTCTACTCCATTATTTCTTCGCCTCTGTCCATTGCTGTTAGGCCTGTTTTTACATATTCCAAAATGCCGAATGGTTCCAGCAAATGAATAAGGCTTTCGATTTTTTCTTCGCTTCCGGTTGCTTCTACAATAACGCTTTCCGGAGCAACATCAATTATGTGCGCGCGGTAAATATCACATGTTCCGATGATAATAGCGCGTTTTTCACCAGGAGCCTTTACTTTTATCAAAGCCATTTCCCGCTGAGTTGTCTTGTTTTTTTCGCAATGTTTTATAGAAATAACTTCAACAAGCTTGGAAAGCTGCTTTTCAATCTGTTCAAGAATATAGGAATCGCCGTTTACAACAATCGTCATACGTGACTGTCCGGGATTTCCTGTTTCGCAAACTGTCAAAGAATCAATATTATATCCGCGGCGACTGAACAAACCAGAAACACGGCTTAAAACGCCGGCATGATTTTCAACCAAAACGCTTAAAACAAATTTTTCCATAAAATCCTCCATAAAACAAATTACAAAAAATTACAAACTGCTTCTAGATTCTGAATATACGCCTAAAAGGCGAACATCTTCCGCAGCAGTCTTCAATTCTTCCATAAAAATTTTAACATAATCTTCATTCTGCAACGCTTTTTCCTTTAGTTCCGCATCAGCATAAAACCAATAATGCCAAGGTTGACCAGCAATAGGACGGCTTTCCAAACGGGTAAGATTCAACTTATTCTTCTGGAAAATCCCAAGCGCATTGTAAAGCGCCCCGGTTTCATTTGCAGTTCCAAAAACAAAAGACGCCATATTCGGATTTTTCTTAACTTCCGCAAGATTTTTGATATTTTCATTTTCGCAAATAACTACAAAACGCGTAAAATCACGCGGATCATCCTGAATATCTTCCATAAGAATTTCAAGATTATAATAATTTGCCGTTACAGCACTTGCTATTGCAGCATTTTCTGAAGAACCAAAATCCGCAACCATTTTAGCCGCAGTTGCAGTTGAAGAAGCGGAAATTTTTTCCCATCCGTAGTTTTCTATAAGTTTAGAACATTGCGCAAACCCTTGCGGATGCGAATAAACTCTTTTTACAGATTCAACGGAAGTTCCTTTCACAGCCAAAAGAGCATGCTGAATGCGCAAATGCAACGCTCCTACAATCGAAACATCTTTAAAAGCAACAAGATTGTCGTAATTGTCGTAAACAGAGCCGCCGAGCGAATTTTCTATAGGAATCATTCCAAAATCCGTTTTTCCGGAAGAAACCGCCTGAAAAACAGCCCGAAACGAATCGCATTGCACAGCATCCGCATTTTCGCCGAAATAGCGTCCGACAGCCTGCTCCGCATAAGCGCCTTTTTTTCCGCTGTATGCGCAAAGAATTTTTTTATGATTTTCGCTCATAAAAAACTAGCCTTCCAAATTGAACGAAACTGTGCGCATAATATCACCGAATACACCGGCAGCTGTTACACCGGCGCCGGCGCCATATCCGCGTACTGTAAGCGGAATCGGTTTGTAACGTTCTGTATAGAATACGAACGCATTTTCGCCGCCCTTTACACTGTACAAAGGATCTTCCGGTCCAACTTCCATCATTCCGACAGAAACTTTACCGTCTTTTATGGTTGCGCCCATTCGCAAAACTTTGTTCTGTTTCTTTAATTCCGCAATTTTATCAGCAAAATAAGCATCAACTTCAGGAAGTTTTTTAAGGAATTCTTCAACAGTTCCGGAAGGATCGAAGAAATCAGGGAAAACTTTATACATTGTAATATCTTCAAGTTCAAGTTCATATCCGGATTCGCGCGCAATAATCAAACCTTTTCGCGCAACATCCATTCCATTCAAATCATCGCGCGGGTCAGGCTCTGTGTAGCGAAGTTCCTTTGCTTCCAGAACCGCTTTGCTGAACGGAACGCCTTCATCAAGTTTTCCGAAAATATAAGAAAGCGAACCGGACATAATTCCGTTGAAACTTTCAAGCTTGTCGCCAGATTTGTAAAGATTCTGCAAAGTATCAATAATCGGAAGTCCTGCTCCGACATTAGTTTCGTAAAGGAAGCGTCTATGGCGTTTGTTTGCAACCTGACGAAGTTTTTTGTAAAAATCCATGCTCATGGAATTCGCACGCTTGTTAGGAGTTGCAATAGACATTCCAGCGTCAAGAATATCAAGATATCGTTCCGGCAAATCATAAGAAGCAGTACAGTCAACAAAAACAGGATTCAACGGTTTTGTATCTTTTACGAATTTTATAATATCATCAACATTTGAAGGTCCGAATTTATACATAGGATTTTTCATATCTTCACGCCAATTAGAAAGATCAAGACCTTCCTCTTTTAAGTTCATTCCGTCAATCGTTGTAATTGCAATAACTTTTATATCAATTTTCTGTTTAAGAAGTTTTTCGTGCTGCTGATAAATCTGGTCAATCATAGTACCGCCGATTGTTCCAGCTCCAAAAGCAAAAACTTCTATAGTCTGGCAAGTATTAAAGAAGAACTGATGAACAGCCTTAACCGCTTTGTCTGCAAATTTTCCGTTTATAACAGCAGAAATGCAGCGTTCAGAAGAACCTTGAGCCAAAGCTTTTATGTTAATATCCTGCGAAGCAAGAGCATTCGTAAAGCTTGAAGCAACACCGCGGTTACGAATCATTCCGTCGCCTACAACAGAAACAATCGCACATTCAGTTTTTACACCGATTTCATCAATAATCTTTTCGCGGATTTCAAGTTCAAATTCTTTGCAAAGCGCATCGCGGACAATATCCGACTCTGAATCGCGTACGCAGAACGAAATTGTATATTCAGAAGAAGACTGTGTAATCAAAAGAACAGATGTTCCGGCTGCAGAAACCGCATTGAAAATTCGGCTTGCCATTCCGGTACGGCCGCGCATTCCTGTTCCGCTTACAGAAATCATCGATATCTTTTTTAATGCAGAAATTCCGCAGATAGAAGACTTTGAACGGCTTTCAAACGGACCTTTTCCAATTCTTGTTCCGCGCGCGCTTGGATTCAAGCTGTTCAAACTCCAGGCTTCAATACCTTTTGCCTGAAGCGGAGCAAGCGTTTTCGGATGCAAAACTTTTGAACCGAAGAACGAAAGTTCCATCGCTTCTTCATAAGACATATCATCAACTAAAATTGCATCCTGAACAACGCGCGGATCAGCGGAGAAAACACCGTCAACATCTGTCCAGAATTCAACGCGTTTTACACCCAGCGCTGAACCAAGAATTGCCGCTGAAAAATCCGAACCGTTGCGTCCCAAAAGTCCCATAACAGTTTTAGAACCGCTTCCTTTTGTCCAAGAACAAACAAAACCAGGAAAAAGAAGAATTCTTGTTTGGCTTTTATTTTCTCCGTCGCGATATGGAAGACATGCTTCCGAAGTCTTAACGTAATCAGCCTCGCCTTCTTTCTGATTTCCTGTTGTATAAATAAATTTTCTTGAATCCAAAAGAATAACGCTCTGTTTTTTTGCTCTAAGAACGGCTTCCATTATAGGAGAAGAAAGCAGTTCCCCCATTCCCATAATTCGACAGTAAACTGTATCCGGACATTCACCGAAAGAAGCAACACCCGCTAAAAGTTTTTCAAGTTCTTCAAAACGAGGTTCAAGAGACGAAAGAACTTTATCCGCATCAAAACCTTCGCATTTTGATTCAAGTTCAAAACAAATTTCTTCATGAGTTTTTTTAAGGTCTGCAACAAAAGTGCCTGTGGTGCCTGCTATGCTAGAATCAATAGCTGTCTGTAAACTGTTAGAAACTCCAGCTACTGCTGAAACAACAACGCTAAGCCTGTCTTCATTTGCACGACCCACAATAATTTCTGCAGAAGCAAGAATACGTCGCGCATTTCCCATAGAAGTGCCGCCAAATTTCAATGTAAGCATAATAACACCATTCCTTAAAAAGTCAGTTTTTTATCATTTTATTAAATCAGCGCAGAAATTACAACAATAAGATATAAATACTGAACTCTGTTTTTGTTTTGCAAAACTACAAGTTTGTGTAGCCCATCAAATACTTGTCTATTTCGCGGGCGCACTCGCGGCCTTCTGCAATTGCCCAAACTACGAGCGATTGTCCGCGGTGCATATCTCCTGCGGTAAAAACTTTTTCCACAGAAGTTTTATATCCGTTCGGACTCGCAAGTTCCGGCGTTTTTTCACCAAACGATTCTACTGTGTTTCTAGAACTAAGACTTGTTCCGAAAGCTTTTGCCGTATAATCTTCGCAGCCCAAAAATCCTGCCGCAATCAAAATCAAATCGCAAGCCAAATCTTTTTCGGTTCCAGGAATTTCGCAAAGTTGTCTTTTTCCGTCAATCATTTTAAATTCAACTTGAACTGTTTTTACACCGCAAACTTTTCCGTCTTTTGAATAAACTTCTTTTATTGTAGTTTTATAAACGCGTGGATCGTGTCCGAACTTAGCAATAGATTCTTCTGCGCCGTAATCAGTCTTCAAAACCTTAGGCCACTGTGGCCACGGATTGTCCGGCTGGCGTTCAACTGGCGGACAAGGCATCATTTCAAGTTGAGTTACAGATTTGCATCCCAGGCGGATACTTGTTCCCGTACAGTCATTTCCTGTATCTCCGCCGCCGACTACAATAACATCTTTGTCTTTTGGATTAAAAAAAGTTCCGTCCTTTAATTCTGAATTCAGAAGGCTTTTTGTAACCGATTTAAGAAAATCAACTGCAAACATAACACCTTCAGAATCTGCGCCTTTTGCCGCAAGAGGCCGCGCTTTTTTTGCTCCGCAGCACAAAGCGACAGCATCGTAATTTTCAATAATTTCATTTGCGTCAACAGTTTTGCCAACATCGGCGCCTGTAACAAATTTTACGCCTTCCGCTTCCATAAGTTTTATGCGGCGGTCAATAATATGCTTTTCCAGCTTCATATTCGGAATTCCGTACATCAGAAGTCCGCCGGCTCTGTCTTCCCGCTCATAAACTGTAACATTATGACCGCGCCGGTTCAATAAATCTGCAACAGCAAGACCAGCCGGTCCCGCTCCAATAACAGCAATTTTTTTATCAGAGCGGACTCTAGGAATTTGCGGTTTCATATAGCCGGTAGCAAACGCTTTTTCAATAATAAAAAGTTCATTGTCATGAATTGTTACCGCTTCTTTTATGTCGCCGCCGTTTCCGCAGTTGCAGGCTTTTTCGCAAAGCGCCGGACAAACCCGTCCCGTAAATTCAGGAAAACTTGAAGTTTTCAAAAGTCGCCATGCAGCCATATCAAATTGCCCTTTGTACAAAGCATCGTTCCATTCAGGAATAAGATTATGCAAAGGGCAGCCCGTTACCATTCCGGAAAGTTTTATTGCCGACTGACACATCGGAACTCCGCAATTCATACAGCGCGCAGCCTGTGTTCTTCGCTCTTCTTCCGGCAGAATATTATGAAATTCCTTAAAATTTGCAGTACGCAAAAGAGGAGCAATACTGCCGTTATCTTTTCTGTTATATTCCAAAAATCCAGTTGCTTTTCCCATTTTCCGTTCCTCCTACTATGCAGTTACCTTGTAAAACGCTTCAAGAACCGCTTCATCGTGCTTTAGTCCGCGTTCTTCAGCCTTGCTTATTTCCACAAGCATTCTGTGATAATCATTAGGAACAATCTTCTTAAAATGAGGAAGATATTCTTTTTCAAAATCTTTAAGAATCCGTATTCCAAGTTCGGAACCAGTTTCTTTTACATGTTTTTCAATAAGATTTTTTATAATCTGAACATCATGTTCATCAGAAACTTCTCTCATTGTTACAAGCTGCTTGTTCAACCGTTTGTACAAATCATGATTTACATCAAGAACGTAGGCCGTTCCGCCGCTCATTCCTGCGCAAAGATTTTTTCCTGTCTGACCAAGAATCAATGCAGTTCCGCCTGTCATATATTCAAGTCCATGGTCGCCGCAGCCTTCCACAACGGCAGTTGCTCCGGAATTCCGCACACAAAAGCGCTCGCCCGCAATTCCGTTTATGTAGGCTTCTCCGCTGGTTGCACCGAACAAAGCGACATTTCCGATAATAATATTTTCTTCCGGTTTGAAAGTTGCTTTCTTCGGCGCAGAAACAACAATCTTTCCGCCGCTCAATCCTTTTCCAAGATAATCGTTGGAATCGCCGGTAAGGCGCATTGTAAGCCCTTTCGGAATGAACGCCCCGAAACTTTGTCCGCCGCCGCCTGTTGCATTTACAACAAAAGAATCTTCCGGCAATGAATTTCCGAACTTTTTTTGAATTTCAGAACCAAGAATCGTTCCCAAAGTTCTGTCCGTAGAAGTTATTTTTACGTTGAAAATTCCTTTTTTTGATTTTGAACTCTTTTCAAACTGCTTTAAAAGTTCTTTTTCATCAACAGTTTCTTCAAGTTTAAAATCGTAAACATCTTCCGGATAAAAATGCGTTTTTACGCCCTCCGGAGTTCTGTAGTCAATAATCCTGCTTAAATCTACAAGATTTGCGCGCTGGAATCCCTGTTTTTCCTTAAGTTTAAGCAAATCGGTTCTTCCGCACATTTCATCAAGAGTGCGAAGTCCAAGTTTTGCCATATATTCGCGCAGTTCCTCTGCAATAAACTTCATAAAGTTTTCCACATATTCCGGCTTTCCGGTAAAGCGTTTTCTAAGTTCACTGTTCTGCGTTGCAACTCCGAACGGACAAGTATCAAGATTGCAGACGCGCATCATCGCACAGCCCATGGAAATCAGCGGAGCCGTTGCAAAACCGAACTCTTCTGCACCTAGCAAAGCCGCAATTGCAACATCACGTCCGCTCATAAGTTTTCCGTCAGTTTCAATAACAACTCTTGAGCGGAGTCCATTTTGAATCAAAGTCTGATGAGTTTCTGCAAGTCCTAGTTCCCACGGAAGTCCTGCATGATGAATTGAAGAAATCGGAGCCGCACCAGTTCCGCCGTCGTGTCCGGAAATCAAAATAACTTGCGCACCGGCTTTTGCAACACCGGCTGCAATCGTTCCAACTCCCGCTTCGCTTACAAGTTTTACAGAAATGCGTGCGGCGCGGTTTGCGTTCTTCAAGTCGTAAATCAGCTGCGCCAAATCTTCAATCGAATAAATATCGTGGTGCGGCGGCGGCGAAATCAAAGAAACGCCCGGAGTAGCGTAACGAGTCTGTGCAATCCAAGGATAAACTTTCTTTCCCGGAAGATGCCCTCCCTCGCCAGGCTTTGCACCTTGCGCCATTTTTATTTGAATTTCCTTTGCGCTCAGCAAATATTCTTCAGTAACGCCGAATCTTCCCGAAGCAACCTGTTTTATTGCAGAATTAGCATCAGTTCCAAGACGTTCAGGTTTTTCGCCGCCTTCTCCGGAATTGCTTTTTCCATGAAGATGATTCATCGCAAGAGCCATGCAGCGGTGCGCTTCTTCGCTGATTGAACCATAACTCATCGCGCCGGTTTTAAATCGCTTTACAATTTCAGAAACAGGTTCAACTTCTTCTATAGAAATTGACTTTGATTCGTCAAAATTAAAATCCAGCATCGCGCGCAAAGTATGCGGATGCGAATTATCGTCCACAAGAGAAGTATATTCCTTAAATCTGTTATAATCTCCGTTTCTTGTCGCCTGCTGCAAGGCAATAATAGTTTCCGGAGAATACAAATGGTCTTCCGCATTCGGACCTCTGCGCAGTTTGTGCATTCCAACTGAATCAAGATGAGTGTTCACGCTTAAACCAAGCGGATCAAATGCTTTGTTGTGATGAAAATTAACATCTTCCTCAATTTCTTTTATTCCGATTCCGCCGACCCTGCTGACTGTATTCGTAAAATATCTGTCGATAACATCCTTTGCAATTCCAACCGCCTCAAAAATCTGCGCAGACTGATAAGACTGAACCGTAGAAATTCCCATTTTTGCCGCAATTTTTACAATTCCGTTTATAACAGCCTTGTTGTAATCATCAATTGCAGTGTGATAATCCTTGTCCAAAAGTTTCTGGTCAATCAGTTCTGCAATACATTCGTGCGCAAGGTACGGATTTATCGCACGCGCTCCGTAGCCCAAGCACATTGCAGCCTGATGAACATCGCGCACTTCCGCCGTTTCCAAAATAATAGAAATCGCCGTTCTTTTCTTAGTTCGGACAAGATGCTGCTCTACCGCAGAAACCGCCAGAAGCGAAGGAACCGCAACATGATTTTCATCAACTCCGCGGTCAGAAAGAACCATAACGTTTGCGCCGTTTTTGTATTCGCGGTCAACAGAAATCAGCAAATCGTCCAAAGCCTGCTGCAAAGAACCGCCTTTGTAATAAAGCAAAGAAACCGTAACAACCTTAAATCCGGACTTTTTCATATTTTTGATTTTCAACAAATCAACTCCAGTCAAAATCGGATTATTTATTTCCAGAACAGTACAGTTTTTGCTTTCCGGCTTCAAAAGATTTCCGTCCGAGCCAACATAAACAGTCGTGTCCGTAACAATTTTTTCGCGCAAAGAATCAAAAGGCGGATTTGTAACCTGCGCAAAAAGCTGCTTAAAATAAGAATAAAGCGGCGGATGTTTGTCGCTCATACAAGCAAGCGGAGTATCAACGCCCATTGCGCCAGTCGGTTCAACGCCAGTTTTCGCCATCGGCAGAACCATTTCATTCACATCTTCATAATTCCAGCCGAACGCACGGTACATACGGTCGCGCTCTTCCTGCGAATAAACAGGAATCTTTTTGTTCGGAATCGGAAGGTCTGCAAGATGAACAAGATTCGTATCCAGCCACTCTCCGAACGGATGTTCAGAAGAATAAAGTTTTTTACATTCTTCATCAGAAATTATTTTTTTCTGCTTTGTATCAACAAGCAAAATTTTTCCAGGCTGAAGCCGCGATTTTTTTTCAATATTTTCTTCAGGAATATCAAGACATCCAACTTCAGAAGAAAGAACCAACATTCCGTCCTTTGTAATATAATAGCGGCTTGGGCGCAGTCCGTTTCTATCCAGCGTTGCGCCAAGAATATCGCCATCGCTGAACAAAACAGCAGCAGGACCGTCCCAAGGTTCCATCATCGTCGCATAATAATGATAAAAATCGCGCTTTTCGCCGCTCATATTCCTGTCATTTTTCCAAGGTTCAGGAATACAAACCATAACAGCAAGCGGCAAAGGCATTCCGTGCATAACCAAAAATTCAAGTGTATTGTCAAGCCGCGCAGAATCCGAACCGTCCGGATTAATCGCCGGAAGAATTTTTTTCATATCTTCATCGGAAAGAATTTCCGACTTCAAAGTTTCTTCCCGCGCCAACATTCTGTCCGCATTCCCGCGTATCGTATTTATTTCTCCGTTATGCGCAATAAATCTGTTCGGATGAGCCCTTTCCCAGCTCGGATTTGTATTTGTACTGAATCTTGAATGGACAATCGCAAAAGCAGAAACATAATCTTCCGACTGAAGATCCTTATAAAAAGTGCGCAGCTGCTGCACCAAAAACATTCCTTTGTAAACAATCGTTCTGCTGGAAAGAGAAGCAACATACGTTCCTTTTGCAGAATGTTCATACTGGCGGCGCAAAATATACAGTTTCCTGTCAAAATCAAGACCTTTTTCCACATTTTCAGGGCGACCTATAAAACATTGCATAATAACAGGCATACAATCGCGGGCGCGTTTTCCCAAAACATCAGGATTTACAGGAACAGTACGCCAGCCTAAAAACTGCAAGCCTTCCTTTTCGCAAAGATTTTCAAACATTTTTTTAGTCTGCGCGCGTACAATTTCATCAGCAGGAAAAAAGAACATTCCAACACCATAATCGCGCTCGTCACCAAGCGTTATATTCAGTTCGGCAGCCGCTTTCTTAAAAAACTTATGCGAAATTTGAACAAGAATTCCAACTCCGTCGCCAGTTTCGCCAGTCGCATCCTTTCCTGCACGATGTTCAAGTTTTTCAACTATGCAAAGAGCATTGTCCACAATCCGTCTGGAAGCGTGCCCGTCAATATTCACAACTGCACCAATTCCGCAGTTATCGTGCTCAAAAGACGGTTCATACAAAGTTTTATTCATAAAGTAACCCCTCATCGCCCGCAAATGGGCATAAAAAAAGACGATACAGACAATACGGGCTAGAACCTATATTGTCTGTATCGTCTTTGATACTAAAAATATACTATAAAATTGATGATTAAGTGTCAATAAATTCTAAAGAATTATTTTTTAGGCGCAAACGGAAAACGTAACGGGTGTTCCGTGGCCCGCTGGCGCTCGGTCTCACTTCGCTCGCAAGTTCGCTACGCTCACCGCTCGCTGCGTTCGCCTTTTGCGGCAAGCCGCAAAACCACTCCATACCCGCGCAAGTCATATTCCGCGAAAACCGCGCACAAGTCGTATTCCAATTTTCAAGCCGGCACATCACCCTATTCATATCCGCTTAAAAATTATTCCAGAACAGTTTAACTTCTTTTGCCATAGTTTTTTTCTCTCCAGTAATATCCTCCATTTGTATAATTCGACCCATCGCCGATTGTCATTTCCAAAGTTTCGCCTGGATACAAAACATAATTTGTTTTTTGCGCATCCCATGCTCCTTGTGCGGAATACCAATCGCTCGGTCCGTTTTCTGCCGCATCGCTTGGAACATCACCAAGTATAAATCCGTGATACGTCGCAGTCGTTATGTCCCAACTAATCCAATACCATTTTGCTTTATATTCTGAGTCCCAACCCGAATCTGATTTCATAAGTTTAAATTTTTTGCTGTTATGCCATTCCAATGGGAACGTATCAATTGAATTTCCGCCATACGCAGAATCTCCACCGACAACCCAGACTCTACGTTTGGAAAATTGATTTTTTATAGCATTATCAGCAGAATATCCATTTCCATTTAAGTTCAATTTAAGAACGGTTCTTGTTGCATATTCATACGCATACGCGGAGTTTGCACTGTTTTTTTGCGCATATGCAGCGATTGCAACTTTTAAGCCTGTTGCATTTCCATAAGAAGAAACAGAAGCTCCCAATGTTAATGGCGTTGTTACTGTATATTTTTCTGATTCAGTACCGCTTACAGTTGGAATCGTGCTTTCAGCATTAGATTTTGTGTCATAACAAAAATTAGACTTTATAACCTGATAATTTGTTGTTTCGTTTTCCGTTTTTCCATAATAAATTGTTGCGCCCGGCGTTTGGCAGTCAATACGCATTTGCGCTGTGTCCGGCATTGTTACAGAAGAATTTTCCGCAGTGCCTTTTATCGTCTGCTTTCCTTTGTTTATTCTGATTACAGGCGGTTCAACTCCAAGTGCAGTTACGCTTGAAATATTTTGTGCATTGGAATTTTGCGCTTCGTCTGTTACAGCTCCTGCCGGTATTGTAAGTTTGTATTTTGCTCCCATAACTGGAAGTTTGTACGTGCTGGAAAGGTCAACTGTAAGAACTTTTCCGCTTACTGTTACGGCGCTGGAAACAACAGGAATTTCAACTTTGTTCCAGCCGTTTTTGACAAACAAGTTTACCAAAGTTGTATCAGTTGGCTCTGTCGCAAAGTTCAAAACGTATTTTGTTGTTGTGTCGTTCGTAAGTTTGTTGTCGCTTCCTTTTGTTGCGCCGTTCTGCCCCTGCGTGTAATATTCATCAAATGCAGAATCGTATTTGCTTTCAGAAATTACTGCCGGAGCAATAAACTTGTCAGAATTAGAATCGCCATCAAGCGACAAAGTTATGATTCCGCCGACTTTAGAAATATTTCTGTCAAATGTAACCGTCAGTTTTGGCGAAGAAACAGTTCCGTCGCTGTTTACAGTTCCGCCTAATGCCGCACTTGGCGCAGGTTTTCCTGTCAAAACGTAAATGCTGCGGTTGTCGCTAAAACGATTTCCGCTTGTAACAACAGAACTGTAGCTTAAATCAATATTCGTGCCGCCATAAGTTGCATTTGTAAAACTCCAACCGGTAACGTCAAGCTTTGCGTTTCCGTCTATAAAATCGCCATCTTGAATTGTGTAAGTAAACGTGTAATCCGCGCCGCCAGAAATCGTAGCAGAAGTTGCTTTTGTGAGCGTGGTTTTAAGAGGCTCAACCACTGAAGAGCTGTTGCTTTTTCGCTTTACATTTAATGTAACAGTTGCGTCGGTTGGCAATGTAACATCTTTGCGGAAAATAATCCTTCCGTTTACAGAGCCGCCTTTGCTTACAGAATAAGTTCCGCTTGTTGTGTCGGCTGTAATTTTGTCCAAAAAATCGCCCTTTTCAATTGTAACAGTTCCGCCGTCCGCAATGCCAGAAACATTTCCTGCTTTGTCCGTTTGGCGTGCTCTGATTTTATAAGTTCCGTTATTGCTCAAAGAAACGGCAGCTTTGTAAGTAAGCCAGTTTGTTCCGCCGTCAATGCTGTATTCCACTTTTGCGCCAGTTTCTGTTCCGCTGATTGTAAAACTTGTCTGCGCCGTTACAACAGATTTATCTCCCCAGTTTTTATTTATTGTCGGTGCGGAAGGCGCGGTTGTATCAATGCAAATATTTTTTCCCAAGCCAGAAGAAATTGTCCAATCCGCAAGAACATTTCCCGCTTCGTCCGTAACAGTTACGCCGTCGTGCTTAATAGACTTTATTGAAAGCGAAGAAACATTTTCCCCAGCCTTTACAACATATTGGAAAATAACGTTTGAACCGCTTTCCGATGCAGAAATGGTCGGAAAAGAAATAGAATTAAATTCCAAACCGAGTTTCGTTACATCGGAAATCGTAACGTTTTCATCAAAAGAAAGAAGTAAAAAAATCGTTTTTCCCGCGTTGTAATAACCGTTGTTAGAAATCGCTTTTAACGAAGAAATTTTCGGTGCTGTTTTATCAATTTTTATACGTTTGCTTCCTGCAAGAGTTTTTTCAGACTCCGTAGGAAGTTCAACTTCAAAGTCTTTGCCGCCGGTTACGCTCGCATCCGTGTAAACCGCACCATTAGAAACAAATTTTGTAACATTCAAAAGTGCTGTGTCTTTGTCGCTTTCAGAAATCGTGTATTCAAAAATATGCTGCGAAGTTCCGCTTCCGCTTTTGTAAACTGCTTTTCCGCCGTTGTTCAGCAAAAGTTCCGGAGTTCCTTTTGAAGTGTCAACTTTAGTGTTTTTCGTAAAATTGAGCGCAATTTCAATCTTTTTTCCGCTATTATACGAACCGTCAGCAGTTTCAGAACCAATGCTTTCAAGCCCGAGTTCCGAAGTTTCAACAAATATTGATTTTATAACACTTTTTTTGTTTCCGCCAAAATCAGTAAGACTTGCGGAAATTGATTTGCTGGATTTAGGAATATTTGTAACTTTTGCTTCCCAGTTCCAAGAACCGTCCGCATTTAAAGTTTGGCTCGTAATTGCAAAATTCGCATCACCCCAATCAAAAGCAATAGAAGAAGCACTTAATCTTGATTTATTATTCCAGGCTTTTACCGAATTATCCGACCAAGTTCCCTTTAAAATCACATAATCACCGTCTTTTACCGCGGCAAGGTTCGGAACTGAATTTTCTGTAAATGCAAATTCAGATATTTTAGACTTTTCGTCAGAATCAAACTGCTGAATAGAAGTAATTTCCAAAGAAGGAGATTCATTGTCGCCTACAAGAGTATATTGAACAACAGTATTAGTTTTCCCATTGTCCTGCGCTCTAAGAACAAAATATTGAGTGGAAAGAAGTTTTTCTTTTCCATCTATTCCCAAATCCGTAAAAATATTAAAAGTTTTTGTAAAATTATATTTTGTAATTTTCTGTTTTTCATCATAAGAACCAGAGTCAAGTTCTATTTTGTAAATTTTATTCTTGTACTTTACAGTTTTTCCATCTTTAGAATAAGAATATTCGTCTGAATCCTCTCCGCTTTCAGTTGCCTTATCCCAATCTTTTTCATTTCCGCCCATATAGCGGACAATATTGTCAGGATGTTCATTTGCCATCGGATTCAAATAAATTATGCTTAAACTTTTTACAGAACCATCATCGCTTACAGTTCCGCTGAAAGCAATGTTTCCGGCAGAATCCGCAAGAACAGAACTATTATTTTCAGGTTCAGAAAGATTTATACTTGGCGGAGTTACATCCAAAATTTTAAAGTATTTCTTTTTTGTTGCGCTTATTCCGTAAATATCCGTTACTGTAACAGATATGCTATACACACCGTTTTCAGACGGAACTCTTATTGCAAAAGCAGAATATTTTGTGCCTTTATCAGAAAGATTTATAGAAGTACTTCCCACATATTCCGACCATTTGTCGTTTTCCATCTTTTCAATTTTATAGAAGACGCTTTCTATTCCGTCATCATCCTGAACTGTTCCTGCAAAATTTGCGCTCGGATAAACTTCAGAAAGATTGTTTTTGTCGTAGTTATCATCACCAACAGTTGCCTCTATCCAAGGTGTATCTGCTTCCGGCCACCAGACAAAATAACCTATAACTTTCTTTTCCCAAGCATAAGAATCGCTCAAACTTGTTGTAACAACTCTTATTACTTTTCCGCTTCCAGCTTCTTCAGAAAGTTTTAAAAGTTCACTGTTTTTATCAGCAGAAACCCATTCATCTTGAGGCACAGTAAGATTCCAGCTCCGCAAGTCGCCAACGCCATCTTCTCCTGCTTTCAAAATTTTTGAATAATAAACAGTAACATCATCTTCATCAAATTTTACATTTTTCGAAATATCTTCTACAGACTCATATAATTCTGAGTTACCTGTAATTTTCCGCGTTCCGGAAGAAAGTTTTCCGCTGTCAAATTCAATTTTAAGTTCTTTATATCCAATCGAACCGTCCTGTCTTCCGGAAAAAGATATGTCTCCATTTAAAAGATTAGAAATAATACTTCCGTCGCGCAAAGAATAGGAAGAAACTTTTTTGCTCACTTCATCATATGAGCCTGTAAGGAGATCCGGAATGTATATGCTTACATTAGGATTTTCTTCATCAACAATCAGCGAAAGATCTACTTTTGAAGTTTTTCCGGAATTTCCCATTCTGTCAGTTGCAACAGCGGAAAGAATGTAAGAAGTTTCGCTTGAATTTCCGTCTGAAGTTTTTACGCAAACAGACCAATTCCAAACAGAATTATTTTTTACGCAGGAACCTTCAGAATCGGAAAGGCTAATCCATTCATCATTTGAACCTGTTGCTTTTTTATACCAGACATTTCCTGGAACAACTTTGTAATGCAAGTTCTGATTTTCAAAATCTATTGTAATAGAAGAAATCTCATCATTATCGTAAGCAGTTCCTTTAAGCGTAAATTCAGCGGGAACCGTGTCGTTATCCGAATGAGAAGTAATTTCAAGCACCGGAGCAGAAAGGTCAACCTCTTCGCCAAGACCGATATTATTACACGACTCCAGCGCTAAAACCGCACCAAAAAGAGCGAAGATTATTTTTATTTTATTAAGACTGTTTGCAATTTTCATAATTTTTTCTCCGCTTTTAGTGTTCAAGTTTCATATTTGACCATTCGCAATATCCGCCAGGCGTTACCCAGCCCCAGCCCGGCGCATAACTCCACACATTTGCTCCTCTTCCGTGTCCAGAAAATGAAGTGTCTACCAAAACTTCATAACTAAGCCATAAGTAATCTTTTGAAGATGTAACACTTGATTTTTCTTTGTAGCAAAGTCTTAAAAACGGAGAACCGATTTGCGCATCCCGCAATGGGAACGGAGAAATGTAAGGTTCGCCGGTCCAGCCAGTTGTTCCACGGATAGAAAAATCGTCATCAGTATTATCCAGTTGATAAAGTGCGGAACCGTCTGCTTTTTTTGGCTCTACAATCCTTACAACTGTTTGGAAAATGCCTTCGTATCCTTTTTCGGAAGTTGCACTGTTTTTTGTTGCTTGTGCAACTATGTATTGTCGGCAAGCAGTTTTGTAATCGCCGTTTCCTGCGGCAAAAATTTTGCTGTACGTTTTATCCAGACTTTCTGAAGCAAGAGTGGTTTTTGGAATTGCAACGCTTGGCGTGTAAGAAGAAGTTGTTCCATCTCTTTCTTCACTTAATTGTTTACCGTTAGTTGCATCCTTTTGTCCGTATTTTACAGTTGCCTCAAAAGTTTCGCAGTCAATTCTTACACGCACATAGCCAGTCGGCTTTGTATCGTCGTTGCTTATTAAAGAAGTTTTGTCTCCGTTTGAATCGCTCTGGTAAATTCCAAGTCCGTAACTGTAGCGGTCAACGCGCACAATCGGAGCAGAAACTCCTTCCGATGTAAAACTGCTTGTGTAAGTTTCAGAGTAATTTCCGCTTGCGTCCATAAAACAGTTTTTATCTATTACAAACTCCCAGTCAATTCCTTTTGGCAAATCGCTAGTTTCATCGCAAAGTCCTTTAGGGAACGTAATTGTAACAGTTTTTCCGGAAATGCTTACATTTGAAGAAGTTACATCTACAACTCGCTTGTCATAACCTGCTTTTATTAGAACTTCGCGGATTTGATTTGCAGTTCTGACTGTAGTCGGAGTACTTGGTGCCTTGCTTGTTTTTGGAGTTGCAAACGTTTTTCCGTAATAATGAACCTCGTTTGTTTCCCAAATGTCCATATCAAAATCAAGAACGTATTTTGTGCTTATGTCAGGTTCGCCAGAATCCAAAATGCCTTGCGTTGTCTTTTTGTAAGGACCTACAAACTGCCCTGTTCCATGATAAAATTCGTTCTTATAGTTTCCGTCCGAGCCGTTCACCCATTCGGAATCTTCCATATCCTTGCCGTCTTCCTGCAAAGAAAGCGTTTCTTTTCCAGCCGGATATGCATTTACGATTTTATTAAAGTTTGCCGCACTTAAAACCGGCGGAATTGCCCAATTTCCTGCACGCCACAAAGTAATATTTCCGCCGGATTTTAAAACATCTTTATTGAACGTAAGCGTTACAGTGTTGTTTTTATGTTCCATTTTTGTTACAGCCGGCGCAATTCCGTCGCATTTTATATTCGGGCGGTTGTATGCGGAAGAAAGTTCTTTTCCGCCTTGCAAAAATCCGTATTCATCTGTAATTCCAGAAAGATTTACTGCATTTTTAGCAACGTTCATCGTAAAGTTGTCTGTACTTTTTACTGTGTATTTAAAATCAACAGAATAAACGCCAGTTTGCGCCGCAGAAGAAGAAAGCGTTGCGTTTCCGCTACCAATAGTTATGGAAGCCCCTGCGTTTTTCGAAACATTCACTTTGCGTTCAAAAGAAACTCTTAGCGTTAAAATAGAGCCGTCTTTGTAATTTCCGTCCGGATTTGTACATTCCACGCTAAAGTTCGGAAAAGAATTTTCTATGTCCAAGTAAATTGGTTCAGGAATTTCAGAAACGTTTCCTGCAAAGTCAACTGCCCTATATGTGAACGAAACTTGTCCGCTAAGCGTGTCGGTCGCACTTGCACTTTTCCATGTGCTTCCGCCGTCCACAGAATATTCAAGCGATTTTATAGTTTCGTCCGTTTCCGCTTTAGAAAGACTGATTTTTACGGAAGTTTTGTACTTTCCGTTGTTTTGCAATGTAGCTCCGCTTGGTTCAATAACATTTAATTTCGGCGTTTTTGGAGCTTTTGTGTCAACGTAGATTTTTGCGTCTACAGAAGAACCTTCCGAAAGTTCCATTTTGTTTCCGAACGAATCCGCAATTGAAGAAACATTCTTTATATATGAAGAAGAATCGTAATAAAGCGAACCATTTGCATCGTCAGAAGCGATTGTTTTGCTAAAAATTAATTTTGTGCTTGCGCCGCTTCCAGAAATGTTTGAAAACGGAAGTTCTATCGCACCCCCCCCCATAGAATTTTTGGTTATGAATAAAATGGAAGGAGTCGGGGTTTCTACAATTACACTTTCATTCATTGTAAGAGTTGCCGTAATTGTTGCCCCCTCTTTTAAGTAAATCGTTTCGTTTGAGCCGCTCTGTGTGGTAGTTGAGGCACTCGAAACCACCGCCGAAATCTCAATCGTTCCGCTTGGCAAAATTCCGTCAACTTTAATCTCTTTTGAATCAAAGTCATTTTTCGGCTTTGCATTTTCCGCCGCAGAAAGTTTTTCAATTATCACCTTGTCGTTTGAAAAAGAAGAAGTTCCGTTATCGTCTAAAGGCAAATCATCATAAAGAGTAAGTCCATCCGAAGCGTCTCCGTCTTTTACGGTATACACAAAATGAACAGAAGTTGTTCCCGAACCGCTTGCATATTCCGCATAAACTGCATTGCCAGCAGAAACGCCAAGTTTTGAATTTGTAATTCCTTTTAATTTTAGACGAGATTTTTCGTTTGTCGCGTTAATTTGAACCGCTTTAGAAAAACTTGCAACAATATCGATTTTGTCGCCTTTTTTATATTTACCGCTCGCCGCAGAAATTCTTTGCAAAGCAGGCAAATCGCTGATTACAAGCGTGAACTGTTTTTCACTTTTATTGCCAAATATATCTTCCGCATAAAAACGATATTTAGGTTTTATCCCCTTTTCATTCATTTCTTTCAGTAAATCGGAAGAAACAGTCGCTTCGTACCAGTTGAATGTTTTATTAAAACCAACGTTAGAATATCCTTTAAGAGAATTTGATATTTCTTCGCTCGGCGTTACATCTGTTCGTTCAATTTTATATTTTTCAGGATCTATTTTAAGTCCGGATTCTTTTTCCGCATAAAATTTTAGAGTAATATCTTTATCTTCCTGAACAATCTGCATATCGGAAATCGGAGACAAAGATGTTATTACAGGCGGTAAATCGTCTTTTAAAAGCGTATATTCCTGATAAATCGATTTTCCGTCTTTTCTTGTAAGTTTTACAAGAAAATATTTATCCAGAGCTTTTTCATTTTCACCGTTATGCGTAAAATCTTTCATCAAATCCAAAGCAAAAGAAAAAGAATGATTTTTAAATCCGTTATTATCAGGTTCCTGCTTTAAAGAAACCGACCAAACTTTCAGCCCGGAAGCTGTTGTTGTAATTCTATCTTTTGCCTTTGCAAGAGCTTCATGAGCGGAATCTGTAGAAATTGAATCCAAATATGTTTTTGCAAGTGATTTTTCCAGCGAATCAGGAACCCAAACAAATTCAAGATAAGAACAACCCGCTTTATCCAACGTTTGCCCTTCCACAGTAAATTTGCCATCAGACAAAACAGGAATTGAATTGTGTTTTGGCGAAGTTATAAGCAAAATTGGAGTTGAACCATCCGTAACAGTAACAGAAATATCTTTTGTTACTGTTTTTCTTGCAGCAGTACTGTCGTAACCAACAGCAAAAAGCCGCATTGTCTGCGGTTCTGAACTGACATAAAGAACAACAGTTGTTTCGCGCTCTGAAGTTGCAGTAAAATGCGCAGTCCTTTTTTTCTCCGTATCGCCAGTTGCCGCGTTTATTATACATTCCGGATTTTCCTTTATGGAACTCCAAAGTTCGTCATAAGATTTTCCGGAAACAAACGCACTTGCCTCAGAATCCGTTAAAAGCGCAAAATAAGCTTCAGAAATCGCATCGTCATCAAAAAATGTAAAATTCAAAGCATTATTTATGTACGCATTCATATAAGAAAAACCGTTGTCATCACTTTGAATTTCCGGATTCACAATTTGCGGCTCATCACTTTCCGGCCACCAGATAAACCATCCAAGCTCAACTTCCTGCGCAGTATTTTCCACAACATCTTTCGCATTATAGAAAACATTCAGATAATGTTTTCCGGAAACAAGATTTTTATCACCATCAACAAGAATTTTTTCTGTAACTTTGAATTTCGGCGCATAATTATTTTCTGAGTTTGAATTTTCAATAGTTGCAACAGTTTTTCCGGCTTCATCTTTTATTATTAAAGAAATATCGCTGATTCCATACGTATCGCTTGCATTCGCACAAATCGTAAAACCAACGTTTTGCGACGCATCTTTGTTTTCTGACAAAGTCAAATCAAGAGATTCAAGACTTTCCTTAGATTTTAAATTATAGCGGATTCCTTTTTGCTCTCGGTCAATATACCAAGCGTTAGCCACTGGCGCGCTTTCATCAACAAAAAGCGTTAGAGTTTTAGAAGATTTTACAGAATAGTTTTTTGCCGCATCTTCCGCAACAAAACGCAAAAAATATGAACCTTCAGTTTCAAACTCAACACTAAAAGTCCAATCGGAACCAGAAAGCTTTGCATTACCGATATTTGTAAAAGAAGATTCTGTAGCTTTTTTTCTTTCAACAAAAACATTTTTTACACTGTGATTGTCAGTGGCAGTACCTGCAAAAGTAACATTTTTTTTACAGTAAATTCCGCCTCCTGAACTCAAATCATCTATTACAGAATCATTGCTTGAAAGACTTTTTATGGTAAGAACAGGAGCTTCAAGGTCAAGTTCTTCACCCAACCCTGTACTGCAAGAATTAAAAACAGAAAACAATAAAAATAATAAAATTGAAACAGAAAAAAACTTTTTTATCATAAACCTACTCTCTAATAATTTTATGTTCAACTTCGGGGATTGTAAAGATTTTTTTTCAACTGAACAATAGCATTCTAACTTTAAAATAAAAAAAAACTCTAGCGAATTGCTAGAGTTTTAGTGGACGGTGAGAGGATCGAACTCCCGACATTCTGGGTGTAAACCAGACGCTCGTACCAGCTGAGCTAACCGTCCAAATCAGTGATTGATTTGTTATGTCTTTACTATATCAAAAACCGATGTAATGTGTCAACTACCAAATGCAATTTTTTTGCATTTTTTTTATTTTTTTTGCAAAATTATTACAGTAAGGTCATCTTTCAAATCTACGCCGGAAGTATAATTTTTGAACGCATTAAGAACATAGTTAAGCTTATCTTCCGCAGAACCGTTTCCGCTTGCAGCAAAAACTTTCTGAACAGCATCCTGCCCGAATTCTTCACCAGCCGCATTGCGAGATTCGTAAAGACAATCCGTGTACATAATAAACGCATCACCGCTATTAGCCTCAACCTGCAAAGCGCGAACATCAAGATCCATTCCAGGAATTCCGACCAAAGCTCCGCTGCCGGCAACATTTTCATCGGAAGTATTTTTAAGTTCAAGCGGAAAAGCATTGCCGGTTTTTGCAACGCGCAAAAAAGTTCTTGGATGACCGGCATTTACATATTTAACAACATTTCCTTCAACTCTAAGAAGAAGACCTGTAAGATAATTTTCAATATCACCTTTTGCATCAACAATTCCGTTATTAATATTTTTCATAACAGTTGCAAGATTCAAATTTTCAGAAGAATTAAAATTGTTTGCAATAATTGTCTTGGAAAGCATTGTTACAAGTCCGCTCGCAATTCCATGACCGCTGACATCAAACAAAGCAATACCGTTCAAATTTTTTCCGGTCGTAAAGAAATCATACAAATCACCAGAAACGCCGCTCATCGGTTGGAACGTATACGCAATTTCCCAACCGTCAAGCACAGGAGCGCGCCGCAGATAAAAACTCTGCTGAACAAAAACCGCAAGTTTCATATCTTTTTCAGCCATAATCCTAGCCTGCTCAAGCTTATCGTTTGCGGCAGAAAGCTGACTGTTGGATTCCGTAAGTTCTTTTGTGCGCTCATCAACTTCATCCTGAAGATGAACGTTCAAATATTCCGCTTCCACACGGGAACGCGCAAATCTGCGGGCAAGAACAAAAAGCAAAGCAATTATTACAAGCTGCCACCCCATAGAAGAAAAATACGGCAAGAAATAAAGATGAAGAATATCATGCAGCAGAACATCCAAGAGGCTTGTAATCATCAGCGGAGAAAAGCCAATCAGCAAAGGAATTGAATCCTTCATTTTTTTGAAAACTGAATATGCAATAGTAAAAATAATATAAGCAATCGGAGGAATTATAAGCGGATTAAGCCAAGAACGCATATGACGCACATGAATATAATCCGGAGCGGCAAAAACAAGAACAATCGGAACAACAACAAAAACTGCGCGCGCAACTTCCACTGACCAATGCGGTTCCTTGCGCTTAAAGAAACTGTTTATAAATTCCTGAATCAGGAACGGAAGCAAAAACGGCATTCCGCTTGAAAAAATCTTCTGATACCAAACAAACGGAATCCAGCCTTTCGGACATCCCGGCAATTCTGAAATATAGAAAACCGACATATACATTGCCGTTATCAAATTAATGAACGCAAACCAAAGATTTTCTTTTTCATGCCGGATTTGACACCAAATCATAAAATGATAAGCTGCAAGAATAATCATAAGAAAAGCAAAAATCGCATTTATCTTGCTGTTCCAGAACTGTTCGCGCTCTGCACTTATCTGCGCTTTATCAGACACACCGATAAACGGCGAGGAAACTATTGAACCTTCGCCGTTTACAAAAACTTCAACTACAAGTTCATTTTCGCCGTTTTCATTTAGAATTGCTTCCGGAATTTCGTAAAAGCGCGCTGTATTCCACGCCGTAAATCCGTTGGGAGGAAATTTTCCTTTATGCCCAATCAAAGAACCGTTCAAGTAAGTTCTGTCGGCAAGCGTAATTCTGCCCAAATAACATGCAACATCCTCGCCTTTCAGCGATTCAGGAAGCAAAAAAGTCTTTTTTAACCAAACTGTTCCGTATTCATGCGGAACAAGACGTTCCAGATTTTTCAGAAGAGCGTCATCCATTTTATAAAAATGGTCTGAATCACCGCCTAAAAAAGCAGGTTTTTCAAGGGAATACTCCCAACCTTCAGAAAGATCAATTTTTTCTGAAGTAGAAGAATTATTTTTTGAACAACTGACAGAAAAAAAACAAGCAGCAAAAACAAAAAAAATAACAGTAGAAAATTTATTCAATTTCATACTTTATTCCCCCGAAAACTTTTTTTATTAATACTATTTAATAATTATTTATGGCAGATGCGTCTTTCACACTCTTTATAAATTGCGGATGTTTTTTCAACGATATCCGCAGGAATTTCTTTTATGCTTGAATCGCCGGCAAGATTATTTTCTTTAAGCCAGTCGCGAACAAACTGTTTGTCATAACTTGCAGGACTTCCGCCCACTTTATATTTGGAAAGATCCCAGAAACGACTTGAATCCGGAGTAAGAACTTCATCGCCAAGCACAAGTTCTCCGTTTTCATCAAGTCCGAATTCAAATTTTGTATCTGCAATAATAATTCCGTTTTTATAAGCGTGTTCATAACACTTTTTATAAATTGCAAGTGCGGCTTTTTCAACTTTTGTTCCAAGCTCTTCGCCAAGATCTTTTTTCATATAATCAAGAGTTACGTTAATATCATGACCTTCTGCGGCTTTTGTTGAAGGAGTTACAATCGGTTCGTCAAGTTTTTCAGCCTGGGCATATTCTTTTTCAAATTTATGGCCAAGAAACGGATCTCCTTTTTTATACGCTTCGTACATTGAACCGAACATATATCCGCGGACAATAACTTCATAAGGAATCATCTTAAGCTTCTTTACAAGAATTGTACGGCCCTCATATTCCGGTTTCTGAAATTCAGCAGGCATATCTTTTAAATCTGAAGAAATCATGTGATTTTTCACAATATCTTTTGTGTAGTCAAACCAAAAATTTGCAAGAGAGTTCAAAACCTTGCCTTTATCCGTAATCAACGTAGGAAGAATAACATCGAACGCACTGATTCGGTCTGTTGTAACAATAACCATTCTTCCGTCTTCAAGGTCATAAACTTCGCGGACTTTTCCGCTTGCATATTTTTTCATATAAAACTCCTAAATATTTAAATATTTTCTGCTAAAATAAAAATCTTGCATTCTGTCTGGAATTCATAAAGAATAAAACCAAAGAAACAAGAGCGTAACAAACTGCAACCGAATAAACAACCGGAAGCGCAATGCACATAAGCCAAAGAGATTCCAAAACGGCAGGAACAGCAAGAATCAAAATCGCACAAAATGAATATGCAATAATTCCTTTGATATTTTTTTCCTGTGCTGAACAATAAATTTTATAAGTGATTAGACTGCAAAGAAAAATCATAGAAAGCATTACAACTGGTTTTACAAACAAAAGATAAAACGAAAATGCCGCAGAAGAAGCCGCAATTATGCAATACGGCATATAAATGGCAAAAAAGGATGCGACAACCGGAAAAAATGCCTTTACACGAAATTCAACGGAATCTTTGGTAAGAAAAAAATAAAGCGCATAAACAAGAATAAGAGGAAGAGCGTATTCTTTTAGAAAATAATAGAAAAAATTCGAAACAAATGAATATTCAGGAATTCTGTGCATATAGGAAAACGCCGCTGTAAATCCGCTTACAAGGACGCCTGTAAATGCTCCCAAAGAAATCAGAAATCCGTAGATTTTTTTATTTGAATGCACGCAACAAAACGCAAGAACAGTCGGAAACAACAAAATCATGAATAAAAACATAATATAAAGGTATCACAAAGCAGCGTTGTTTGCAAAGAAAAAAAGCGATTTTGCTATGTTTTGCAATTCCACGGCAAAAAAAAATCCCGCAAAATCCAAAACAAACTTGCATTCACTTTGAATAATTTGCGGGCTTTTTACAATTAAAAAAAACTAGGCGATTTCCACTACCCATCCATCAGGACCTTTTATTTCGCCCATCTGAATTCCAGTTAAAGTTTCGCGGAGTTTTTCCAAAACCGGACCGATTTTTTCCATTCCGGAAGGAACGTTAATTTCTTTGTCATGGTCAACAATTTTTCCGATCGGACTTATTACCGCAGCCGTTCCACAGAGTCCGACTTCCGCAAAGTCTGAAAGTTCATTCTTATTGATTTGTCTTTCTTCAACTTCAATGTGAAGATAATCTTTTGCAACCTGAACCAAAGAGCGGCGAGTAATTGAAGGCAAAATACTGTTTGATTTTGGTGTAACAAGTTTTCCGTCTTTGGAAACAAAAATAACGTTTGCACCGCCTGTTTCTTCTATATATGTATGAGTTGCAGGATCTGTATAAAGATTTTCCGCAAATCCTTTTTTGTGCGCGTCTACAATATTGTAAAGGCTCATCGCATAGTTCAAACCGGCTTTGATATCACCAGTTCCGTGAGGAGCGGCGCGGTCAAGATCTGAAAGTCTTACAACAATCGGTTTTACTCCGCCTTTAAAATAAGGTCCTACAGGAGTTACAAGAATTCTAAACTGATATTCATCAGCAGGTTTTACACCGATTACGGCATTTGAACCGAACATATAAGGACGAATGTACAAAGTTGCGCCGGAACCATAAGGAGGAACCCAATCAAGATTTGCTTTTACTGTATCTTTTACAGCCTGAACAAATCTGTCTTCCGGAAAAACAGGCATTTCAAGACGTTCGCAAGAACTTTTCATTCTGGATGCGTTCAAATCCGGGCGGAAACATACAATTCTTCCGTCCTTTGTTGTATATGCCTTAAGTCCTTCGAAACAAGTCTGCGCATACTGAAGCACGCCTGCACATTCATTGATTTTTATAACATTGTCTTTTGTAAGTTTTCCTTTATCCCAAGCGCCGTCTTTATAATCAGAAACAAATCGCTTGTCTGTTTTAATGTAGCTGAAAGGCAAATTGCCCCAATCAAGTTTCTTCTTTCCCATTTTACAACCTCACTATGTCGCGCTTTTATGAGCGTTTTCTATTTAATTTACATTATCACTAGAAAAATGATTTTTCAATGTTTTTGGCAAAGTTATTTTTTCACCTTTATGTTGACAAAAATGCAACAAAAAACGCCCTTTAAAGAGCGTTTTCTGCAACATCAGTTATTGAAAATCCGATTTTTGTAATCAACTGGCATCATAAATCTGATATCAGCGGATTTTTCTTAGGAACGCGTCTTTATAACCGGATTTCTTAAATCGGTTCAGAACAGTTCCATATTCATCCATATTCAATGGGCCAATCATAACCTGCGTTGCTTTTCCGCTTGCAAGCGGTACAAGCGTAACAGGATACTGATCTTTATACTTGGCAACGATATCTTCAATATTTTTTTCATCTGCAAGAACTGCAATCTGAACATAATATGTTCCGCGTTCAAGTTCTTTCAAACTGTTCACTGTATATTTTTTAAGTGAAGTTTTTGCTGATGAACGTTCTGTTTTATTTTTTTCAGAAACAACAGAAGTTGACTCAGAAGTTCTGCTTTCAATACTTTTTGATTCAGATTCAACTAAAAGTTCTGTTTTGTTTTCAGATGAATCACTTTCTACCTGTTCCGGAGGATTTGAATCGGTCGGAACAAGAACAATAGGTTCAAAACTTTCATCTTCTTTTGTTTTTGAAAGTTCCGCTTCTTTTTCAACAGCAGGTTCAGCCGGAATTTCGATTTTTTCAGAATTTGAAGGAAGTTCATCAAGTTCATCCAAAGCTACCGCTTCTTCATTAAATGGAACTTCGGAAACTGACTCTTCTTCGCCGGATTCAAGATTTTCTTCCTCTGGGGTTTCCGATTCCGGCTCTTCTGCAATTTCTTCTTCAGGAAGCACAGCAACAGATTTTTCCGCAGGAAGAGAATCCAAATTATCTTCTTCTATGCGTTCGCCTGTAAGCTCATCATTTTCAGCAAGTTGTTCCAGTTCTACAAGTTCCGCTTCTTCCGTATTTTCCGCAGCTTCTATAACTTCCGGTTCTTCCGGTATATTTTCGCTCACAGTTTCAGATTCAACAGGAACATCTTCTTCCAATTCTGTAATTTCATCCTGAATAATCTGCACTTCAGGCTTTTCTTCCGGAATTTCCGCGGCAGCAATTTCTTCAAGATTTTCTTCTTCAACTGATTCCTGAGCCGGATCTTCTGCAATTTCCTCTACAGTTTCAGGTTCAATTTCGCCTTCTTCAGTTTTTTCGTAAACAGGCTCTTCTTCTGGAGTTTCGATAACTTCCGCTTCAACTTCCTGCTCTGATTCCAGTTCCGGCTCCGCAATTTCTTCTACGGCTTCCGGTTCAACAGAAGTTTCTTCCACTTGCTCGTATTCAGATTCTTCCTCCGGAGTTTCGATGACTTCCGGTTCAACTTCCTGTTCTGATTCCGGTTCTGGCTCTGCAATTTCTTCTACAGCAGACTCTTCAGTTTCCGCTGTTTCTTCAGTTTCTTCTGATTCAGGTTCTGAAATTTCTTCAACATAGGATTTTGGTTCGTTTTCTTCCGACATTTCCGATTCAGTCTGTTCAGGTTCAATTTCTATAGTAGAATTTTCATCGTATTCTGTTGCAGGAGTTTCCACAACTCCGCCAATCACAGCGGTTCCGGCAACAGCTTCGTCCAACTGTCCGGAACGTTTTGTAATTTTTACAACATTGTTCAAATCTTTAGAAAGTCCAAGAAGTTCGGCCGCTTCCGGAGAAAGCAAAATCGCAACTCCTTCAGAAGAGTCGATTGAACCGATAACAAGAATATCAACTGTTTTTTTAGTTGCAAGACTTGTTACACTGATTGAATCGCCCGGAAGATAGCCTACGGTTTTTGCAAACACACCTTTTGGCATAGAGCCTTCTTCCGCAACAACAGCTCTTCCGTCTAAGGACGGACTAAAAGAAGTAAAAAGAGTTCCACATAAAAATACGCTTAAAATTATAACAAATAATTTTTTCATACCGTCCCACCTTACGCCTTTTGCTTTATCAATTTATGCAAATACGTTGCAAAATCCGCGGCAAATTCACGGACATTTGCTTCTTCGTCATAAGTTATATCTTGTTTTACGGCTTTACTTGAATCTTCCAAAACTTTGCCGGTTTTCAAAGAAACAACTTTCCAGCCGATTTTTTTTATAGTTCCAACGGAAACCCGCTGATTTTCTTCCGCTCCGCCTGTAAAATACAGTTTTATAAGACAGAAATTGTCAACTGCGCCTTCAACAGCCTCATTATATGAATCTTTGAAATATTTTTCATCCTGGGCATCTGTATTAGAAACCGCAGCGGCAACATTTGAAACAATAAATCCGTGCTCAAAAAAATAATTCAATATTTCATCTTCAATTACAAGCGCAGACTCGCAGACTTCGCTAAGACTTTCATCTTTCTGCAGAATCTGAAATGAAAGACTTCCCGCAAATGTTTGGACAATTGCCGCAAAAAAAAGCGAAACTGCAACCAGAAGTTTTTTCCCCATAGAACACCCCATTTCTGTTTCTTTCTTCTTTTTATCTATCGACATATAAGAAACTTGAGTTTAGCACAACTTTTATATTTTTCTTTAGTATGATAAAATATAAGACGGATGGGAAAAATGGGTTTGAAGAACGAAAAAAATCTTTACATAATTGGTGCAGGATTTGCCGGACAAACTATTGCGGACGACATAAAAAGAAAGAAAATTTTTGGCAAAGTCGGAGCGTTTCTTGACGATGACCCGAAAATAATCGGAACGCAGATTGACGGAATTCCTGTTTTAGGACCGATTGCAAACGTTGCGTCTGTTTTGCGCTGCAAATCTCAGGATGAAGCGATAATTGCAATTCCTTCGGCTTCTGTGGAAAAAATCCGCGAAATTTATGAAATTTTAAAGGACTGCGGATTTAAAAATATAAGAATATTACCGGGAATCAGCCAAGTTGTAACCGGTTCTGCACACCTTGTTCAGACGCGCGAAATTGATCCGCTGGACATTTTAGGAAGAACGCCGGTTACAATCTCATTAAAAGAAAGCCTTGCTTACCTGCGGGGAAAACGCGTTTTTATAACAGGAGCTGGCGGTTCAATCGGCTCGGAATTAGCAAGGCAGCTTTTGAGCGGCGGTGCGGAACGGCTTTACCTTTTCGGACACGGCGAAAATTCAATTTACCAGATTGACCGCGAACTTAGACTTTTGCAGGCGGAAGGTGTCGGCGAAAAAGCAACAATCGTTCCTATAATAGGCGACATGACAGACCGTTCGTACATTGATTATATCATCGGACAAACAAAGTGCGATGTTGTATTTCACTGTGCGGCATACAAGCACGTTCCGCTTATGGAAGAAAATCCCATTGCGGCAATTGCGAACAATGTTTTTGGAACGAAAAACCTTTTGGATGCATCGCTAAAACATAATGTCCAGCGTTTTGTTCTTATTTCAACAGACAAAGCGGTTCAGCCGGTAAGCGTTTATGGCGTTTCCAAAATGATTTGCGAAAAACTGGTTCTTGACACTGCAAAAAATGCTTTCGGAGACAAAAACTTTATGTTTGTCCGCTTCGGAAATGTTCTTGGAAGCCGCGGTTCAATTCTTCCTCTTTTTATGGAACAAATTAAAAACGGCGGTCCTGTAACAGTAACTTCAGATGATATGGAACGCTATTTTATGACAATTCCGGAAGCATGTTCCCTTGTTTTGAAAACCGGCGGAGTCGGAAAAAACAGCGAAGCATACCTTTTGGACATGGGCGAACCTATAAAAATCATTGATTTGGCAAAGCAAATTATAAAATTCAGCGGACTGGAACCGGAAAAAGACATTGAAATAAAATTTATAGGAAAGCGGAAAGGTGAACGTTCTGTTGAACCTCTCTGGCTGAAAGAAGAAGAACCGGAAAAAACGGAATATGCAAAACTTCTTAAATTGAAAAAAATTGAATTTTCGCATGACCGGCTTGAAAATCTTTTAAATGAACTGCATCCGGTATGTTTTTGCGAAAATGAAAAGAAAATCGATTTTGATATTTACAGAAACAAAAAATATCTTTTAAATATACTTTGTAAAGAATTTCCGTCTCTGAACAATTTTTACAAAGAAAGCGGAGTTTTGTTTTAAACTAAAAATTGGCGGAATCAAATTTTGCATGGAGGAAATAATGTCTGATTCAAATTCATTGAAAGTTCCTTTTTCGCGTCCTTCAATTTCAAAAGAAGAAATAAAACTCGTTACAAAGATTTTAAAATCCGGCTGGCTTACAACCGGAAAATATGCCCTTGAATTTGAAAAAAAATTTTCAGACTTTATGAATGCAAAACCAAAAATGCTGGAAGAACGGAAGAAATTCGGTCTTTCTTGCGAACCGGTAAAAAGTCTTGCTGTAAATTCAAACACAAGCGGAATGATTCTTGCTATGGAAGCGTGTGGCGTAGTTCCGGGAACAGCGGTTATAACAACGCCATACACATTCGTTTCAACCGCAATGTGCGCACGGCATCTTGGAGCGGAAGTTTATTTTGCCGACATAGAAAAAAATTCTTACAGCATCGATCCTGAAAAAGTTGAAAATATTCTGCGTTCTTCCAAAGGAAAAAACGTAAAAGCAATAATTCCTGTTCATATTGCCGGAAATCTTTGCAATATGAAAAAAATTATGCAGATTGCAAAAAATTACAATGTAAAAGTAATTGAGGATGCGGCACATTCATTTCCAAGCGAAACATCACTCGGTTATGCGGGAACAATCGGCGACATCGGTGTTTTTTCCTTTTACGTTACAAAAACAATTACAACTGCGGAAGGCGGAATGATTTGCACAAGAGACTGCGAATTGGCAAAGCGGATGACAATCATGCGCATGCACGGAATGGACAGAACTACCTGGGACCGCTACACTTCTCCGCGCGCAAGCTGGGAATACGATATAGTTGCGCCGGGTTACAAATTCAATCTGCCGGACATTCTTGCTTCCATCGGAATTGTTCAACTGAAAAAAGCGGAAAAATTTTATGAAAAACGTATTAAAATAGTAGAAAAATATAATAAAGCTTTTGAAAACCTTGATTTTGTGCAAACGCCGCCAACTTCGGAAGGAAACGCATGGCATTTGTATCTTCTGAGGATTGTTCCGGAAAAATTAAAAATCGGGCGCGATGACTTTGCAAAACAACTGCAGAAAGCGGGAATCGGAATTTCTGTTCACTTTATTCCTCTGTTCTATTTTACTTATTGGAAAGAACTTTATTCCGATTTTACTGCGGAAAATTTTCCGGAAGCGGCAAAACGCTACAGTCAAACGATTTCAATTCCTTTGTGTCCTGATATGAGCGAAAAAATGGCAGAAAACGTAATAAGCGAAGTTACAAAAATAGGACTGGAAAATCATGTCTGAAGAAAAAATCACAACTGAAAAGAACAAATCCGCAAGAAAAAAAGTTTCACGAAAAAAAAGCAGAAGAACGTCGTATCTTTCAAAAGATTATTTTATTGATTGTTTTAAAGACAACATGCTTTACGCAGCGCTTGTAAGAAGTCCTTTGTCCGGAGGAAAAATCACAAACATCAATTTTTCTGATATTCCGGAAGGATATTTTTTCTTTTCCGCCCGCGATATTCCGGGGAAAAATTTTATTTCGACAATGGGAATCAACACGCGCGTTTTCTGTAATGAAAAAGTTCACTACAAAGGTCAGCCGGTAGGAATTGTTGCCGGCCCGGATTTGGAAGAAGTACGAAGAATTGCAGACGAAATTCAAATAACTTTTGATGTTACAACAATTCCTTCTCCGGAAATACAGGAAGTTGCGCAACAGTTAAGTCATTCGGAAAACGTAAAAAATTCAATTCCGGAAGCAAACCAGTCGGAAATGTCAAAAGATTCTGATATTGCTGATATTGTTGATATGGTAAACGTTCTGCCATCTCTTGACGCAATGCCAAAACCGACAAAAAAATCAAGCTACACTCAGCCTTCGCAAATCGAAGACGCTGTTGAAAATATTAATCCCGGAAAACACACAGAGCGCATTCTTGCAGAACGAACCGCAACTGCCGGCTTTTTTGCTTTTACAGATGATCCGCAAATTCTTAACGATGAATTCAGTCTATGCCCGTTTGACATAACTTCATCCTGGTCAATGGACGAAGTCTGCCCGAACTGGGTTGAACCGAACGGCGTTTTTTGCTACAAAGAAGGACAGAAAATCAATGTGCTGACTACAACTCAATGGTCTTCCTATCTTTCTAAAAATCTTAGCCAAGTACTGAATATTGATGAAGAAAAAATAATAATTCAAAAGACCCTTTCGCAAACAGAAAACACAAGCGGAATCTGGAGAAACGCAACTTTAGCCGCACAAGCCGCAATTGCAAGCTGGATTACGGAAAAACCTGTAAAACTGATTTTAACAAAAGAAGAGCAAAAAACTTTTTTTCATCCCGGAGTTGATACAAAAATAAAAATCCGCTCTGCTGTAGAAGCAGACGGAACAATAAAAGCGGTAATTGTAAATATCGACTGCGATGCCGGCTATTCAAATCCGTTTGCGCAGGAAATAGCAGACAGACTTGCAGTTGCAGCCTGTAGTTTTTATAATCCGCGCCACGTAATAATAAATGTAAAAATCCATTCTTCGGACAATCCGCCGACTTCAATCTATTCAGAGCTGATTGACTCGCAGGCGTTTTTTGCAATGGAAAATCACTTGCAGCTTATTGCAGAAAAAACAAATATTTTGCCGGAAGAATTAAGAATGAAAAACATTTGTCTGATTGAAAGGGAATATAAATCTCCGTTCAAATTCAGATTCAACCGGCCGGCAGACACAATAAATGCAATTGTAAGACAAAGCGATTTTAACAGAAAATACTCATCCTACAGACTGAACGCAATAGAAACTCAAAAAGAAGGCGGACACACATTCTTTGCTTTGCCCAGACGCGGAATCGGTCTTGCGTGCGCTTATGACGGCTCTTGCTTTTACGGAACAAATTTTTCTCTTGCAGAACACAAAATAGAAGTAACTTTAACGGAAGAAAATAAAATTGTAATAAACGCAATGAATCCGTCTCCTTCTGTAAGTGCAATATGGAAGCAGCTTGCCTCTTCTATTCTTGAAATAGATCAAAACCAGATAATTATAAATCCGGAATACGAAACAACAGAAGAAACTTATATGCCAAAAAGCTTTTGCAACGACATAAGCATAATGGCGGTTCTTTTAAAACGAGCCTGCGAAGACATAAAAAAGAAACGGGAAAAAGAAAAACTTCCTATTACAGTAAAGAAGACACTTTCACCTGCAATGAAAAAACAGTGGAACAACAAGAAATTTTCGGGTCATCCTTATCAGGCATCTTCTTTCGGTGCGGCAATTGTTGAAGTTGAACTTAACGCAAACACTTACCAGGAAAAAATAAAAGGAATTTGGATTGCAATTGACTGCGGTGAAATTTATTCAATAAAATCAGCGGAAAATACAGTGCGGCTTGCCGTTCAGCAGGAAATGGAGCGCATTGTGCAGGATACAATCGTTTGCAATGATTCAATAAATATTTCTTTTATAAATTCAAAAGAAACGCCCTGTCAGATTGGAAAACTTGTGCACAATTTAATTCCGGCCGCTTTTTCTTCCGCACTTTCCATGGCTTTAGCAAAAAAAGTTTCGCACATTCCATGTACGGAGCAGGAACTTTACGAACTTACAAAATCAGAGCAGCCGCAAACTAAAGATGCGGAAGAAATGCAGATTAGCGGAAAAGAAGAAAACGCGGAAGAAAAGCAAAAATCTGAAATTGCGGCGGAAAATTCAGAAAAGAGCGAAACTTCGGAAAATCCACAAAATGAAAGCGAAAAAGAGGAAGCAAAATGAATATTCCTATAATTATTAACGGAGACCGGATAATGCTTCAGGCGGAACCGGACGAAAAACTTATTGATGTGCTTCGCTCCCTTAAACTTTTTTCAGTAAAACTTGGATGTGCGGAAGGAATTTGCGGCGCATGCACAGTTCTGCTGAACGGCAATCCCGTTCCCGCCTGCAAAGTTGCAGTTTCACTTGCGATGAACCAGGAAATTGTTACTTTGGAATATTTTTCCAAATCTGAAGAATATTCCTACATTGCAAAAGGTTTTGCAAAAGCGGGAATAAAACTTTGCGGATACTGCAACTCCGGAAAAATTTTTGCCGCCGCACAAATTCTTAAAAACCGGCAGAAACCCAGCCGCACAGAAATAAAAAAGAAGATACAACATCTTTCGCCATGCTGCACAGACATAGACACATTAACAAACGGCATAATCTATGCAGCGGAATTCAATGCGAATTCAAAATAAGAGGTCTAAAATGGAAAAAAAACATAGCAATATTTTTTATGCAAAAAACCTTTCGGATCTTTTTTACCAGATGAAAACAATTGCCGGTCTTCAGATTGTGGGCGCGTGCACCGGAATAAGAGAAATGCCGGAAAAATGCATTTCTACAATTCTGATAAAAGATTTCAGGCAGATACAAAAACATGAACGATATTTGGAATTCGGGCCGGGAACATCTCTTTCCGCAATTCTTGAACTTGGAGAACGCAATCTTCCTAAAATATTAATGGAAGCGATTGAATCCGTTGCAAATCCGTTTGTGCGGAACGTGGCAACGCTTGCAGGAAACATTTTGAATCCGGAACAAAAATGCACGCTTTTCGGTCCTCTTCTGGCGCTTGACGCATACTTTGAACTGAAATCTCCGAATGAAACAAAATTTATTCCATTGCTCAATTTTACGGAAATTCCAAAGGATTTTGCGCTTACAAACATAAGAATTCCAACAAACGACTGGGATGTAAGCATTTACAGAAGGTTGGGCCCTGAACACAAACTGTCAGAAGATTCCGCGTCTTTTTCGTTCCTCGCAGATTCAGAAAAAAGCGTAATTACAAACTTGAAAATAAGTTTTTCCGGAAAAATAACATTCCGCTGCCAGGAACTTGAAAACAAAATGCTTGGATTAAAACTGCCTATCGCATCTTCCGATATTGACGGTTACATCGACGAAGCTACCGCTCAGTTTGATAAAGTCGCAGGAAAAATAGAATATATGCCTGTTTTGCGCCAGCAGTTTATGAATCTGGTAAGATATTCATTTGAGCAGTTAATATAAACCGGCATATATTTGCAGAATTTTTATTTTTAACGGAACTTTACAGTTTTGCAGACGCGTGAAGGATTGTAGGGGCGCGCCTGCCTGTCGGCAGACTGGCAGCGCGTTGCGGACGGCGAGCAGAGCGAGCCGGAAGCAATGCAGGCGAATGCCGGAACCCCGAAAAGCCTGACGGCGCTGGTTGAGCATAGCGAAACCACAGCCGGCACGCCCGAAAAATTCAAACAAATCATTTTTTTATTTTTGAGTTCCTATTTCATATTTCCAATTTAGTAATTATAATGGAAGAATGTTCAACAGTCTTACAGGAACGATTACCGGAAAATTTTCAAAGCAACTTTTAATCAGCACAAACGGAATTGAATGGTCGGTTTGCGTGCCGGATTCTTGTCTTCAGGAATTTGGGCCGGTTGGCGGTGAAGGAAAAGTTTTTACATATTTGAATCACTACGAAAACGGAATGGATCTTTACGGTTTTGCCACAAACGAAGAGCGGAATTTATTTTTCGATTTGCTGAAAGTTGACGGAATCGGTCCGAAAGCTGCAATTAAAATTATGAGCAGCGTAAATGTGAGCGAACTTATTTCTGTGCTTGAAGCAGGAGAAGTAAGCGTTTTGGAAAAAATTCCAGGCATAGGCAAAAAAACTGCCGCAAAAATGATGCTTGCTTTAAAAGGCAAACTTACCATGCCGGAAACTGAAACCATAGTTGTGAAAAAAGAAAGCGAATTTTCTGTAGTCATTTCTTCGCTTTGCGAAATGGGTTACGACCGTATTGAAGCGGAAAAAGCAGTTGCAAAAATTGTTACGGAAAGTTCAAAAGAACCGGATTTTGCAAACAAAACTCAAGCAGAAAAAGAGGATTCTGTATTTAAAAAAGCGATTATGGAGATGGCGCGATGAGTTCAAAAATCGATATGAACATAAACGATGACCAGTTTCTTCACATTGTCCGTTCAGAACAAAAATTTGATAATTTTGATGACGATTTTGAAAAAGGAATAAATCTGCGCCCCCAGCTTTTGAGCGACTTTATAGGTCAATCAAAAGTCCGCGAAAATCTTGATATTTTTATAAATGCCGCAAAAGAGCGGAAAGAACCGCTTGACCACCTTTTTTTAATCGGCCCGCCGGGGCTTGGAAAAACAACAATCGCGCAAATTACAGCACGCGAACTTGGCTCGGATTTTAAAATAACAAGTGCGCCGGCATTGGAAAAACCTAAAGATTTGGTGGGAATTCTTTCTACAATTACGGAAGGAACTGTTTTTTTTATTGATGAAATTCACAGGTTAAAGCACACGATTGAAGAAATGCTTTACATCGCTATGGAAGATTACGAACTTGACTGGATTATAGGACAAGGAGCGGCGGCGCGAACCGTACGGATTCCGATTCCGCACTTTACGTTGGTCGGCGCAACAACAAAAGCCGGCGCCGTAGCAAGCCCGCTGCGAAGCAGATTCGGAATTATTCAGCGCTTTGAATATTATTCGCCGGAAGAACTTGCGTCCGTAATAAACCGTTCCGCAAAACTTTTGAATATAAAAGTTGAACCGGATGCCGCTCTTCTGATGGGAAAATGTTCTCGCGGAACGCCGCGTGTTGCAAACCGGGTTTTGCGGAGAATGCGCGACTACGCTACTGTAATGGGGAAAAATTCCATTAAGCTGGGAGTTGTAAAAGCCGGCTTAAACCGCCTGGAAATTGACGAATTCGGTCTTGAACGTGTTGACCGCGAAATTTTGCACACGATAATCACAAATTTCGGCGGCGGTCCTGTGGGAGCAGAAACGCTGGCAATTTCAATCGGGGAAAGCCAGGACACTCTGGAAGATTATTACGAACCTTATTTAATTCAGTGCGGATTTTTGCAAAGAACACCGCGCGGAAGAATTGTTACAGAAAAAGGATATTTGCATCTTGGTATAAAATACGGAGGAACTGTAGAACAGCAGAAAACGTTGTTTGAATAAAAATATGCTATTAAAAGATTTTGACTTTGATTTACCGGAAGAACTTATTGCGCAGCATCCCAGCGGAATCCGCGGACAAGACAAACTTATGCTTTTGAACAGGAAAACAGGTGAAATCGAACATCACAAAATGGACGATTTGCCTGATCTTATACTTCCTGGAACTTTGATGATTTTTAACAATTCAAAAGTTCGGCGGGCACGATGCTACGGAATAAAAGAAACAACTGGAAGAGAACAGGAATTTATGTTTTTGAACCAAATAGACCGCGAAGGCCGAATTTGGAATACAATGGTAAAATCCGCAAAAAAGCAAAAACCAGGAATGCGATACAAATTTCCGGACGGTTCGATTGGAACTATAATTGAGCACGAAGGAAACGCCGGAACTGAATTCCGCGCATTGCAGTTCGATTTTACGATAACTGAAAACTGGTTTGAAAAGAACGGACACATTCCGCTTCCGCCTTATATCAAGCGCGAAGATACAAACGAAGATTCCGAGCGCTATCAAAATGTTTATGCAAAAGAAACTGGAAGTGCGGCCTGCCCTACAGCCGGACTGCATTTTACAGAAGAAATGCTTTCCAAACTTGAAAAGAAAGGAATAGAAAAAAGTTTTGTAACACTTCACGTAGGATTAGGAACTTTTTTGCCGGTCCGCGAAGAAAAGGTTGAAGAGCATAAAATGCACGAAGAAGTTTTTACCGTTCCGGAAGAAACTGCGGCAAAAATAAATCAGGCAAAAAAAGAAGGCCGCCCTATTCTTGCCGTAGGAACAACATCCGTGCGCACTCTTGAATCTGCAAGCGATGAAAACGGAACTGTAATTCCTGGAACTTCAAGCACAAGCATTTTTATGTATCCGGGCTACAAATTCAAAGTGATTGACCAGATGTTTACAAATTTTCATACACCGGAAAGCACTTTAATTATGCTTGTGAGCGCATTTGCCGGCCGGGAACATATTCTGAACGCGTATAAAACCGCAGTTGAAAACAAATACAGATTTTTCAGTTACGGTGATGCAATGTTCATTCGATAGCAGAAACTGAAAAATCAAGAAACTTACAACTGCTCAAACACAAACTTTCACAAAGCAGGCGTTGAAAGCAAATGGCATAACGCTCCTGCCAATGCGTCTGCTGCGTGATCCGGTTTTGGCGGAACTTCAAGCTTAAGCAGAATCTGAACATATTTTTCTACCAAAGATTTATCTGCGGATGCAGTTCCTGTAACCGCTTTTTTTATTTGATTCGGCTTGTATTCGCTCAAAGGAATCACATTCTGTGCAAGACAAAGCGTAACAACACCTTTTGCTTCTGCAACATTTATTGCGCTTGTTACGTTTTTTGCAAAAAACAATGATTCCATGCTTGCTTCCGTCGGGTTGAATTCATCAATAACAGCCTGAATCCGCGAATAAATAGTAAGCAGCCGCTGAGCATAAGACATTTCGCTGTTTGTTTCTATCACACCGTAGCTGACCATCTGATATTTATTGTTGCGGCAATCAATTACGCCAAACCCGGTATTCGCAAGGCCAGGATCAATTCCAAGAACACGACGTATTTTTTGTTTTTTGCAGTTTTTATCTGCAACAAGAGTGCCGGGAAGCGAAGAAAATTTTTCAGACGGATTTATCATAAATATATTTTAACATAAAAAAAGCCTCCTGTAACGGAGACTTTTTTGCATATTAAAAAATCTGCAAAATAATCAGATTTTATTCTTCCGGATTGAAATCATCCGGGAATTCTGCTGTGTGGTATACGTTCTGAACATCATCGTTATCTTCAAGACGGTCAATGAGTTTCTGAACTTTTGCAGCTGTTTCAGCATCAACTGCTGTGTATGCATCCGGAACCATTCCTACTTCCGCAGAAAGAGATTCGAAACCTTTTTCGTTCAATGCATCTGCAACAGAAGCAAAATTATCAGGAGAAGTTGTAACTGTAATTACTCCGTCTTCGTTTACAATGTCATCTGCGCCAGCTTCCAAAGCAACTTCCATAACTTCATCTTCGTTTACTTTTTCTGCATCATACTCAATTGTACCTTTGCGCTGGAACATACGAGAAACAGAACCTGTTGTTCCCAAGTTTCCGCCGTTCTTTGTAAAAATATTTCTAACATCAGCAGCAGCACGGTTCTTGTTGTCTGTAAGAACTTCTACCATTACTGCAACACCGCCGGCAGCATATCCTTCGTAAACCAATTCTTCGTAAGAAGTTGCGCCGTCTTCACCTGTTCCTTTTTTAATTGCGCGCTCAATATTGTCTTTTGGCATGTTTGCTGCACGCGCTTTAATAATAACAGTTCTTAAGCGAGGGTTAGAATTTGGATCTCCCCCGCCCATTCTTGCAGCAATAGAAATTTCCTTAATGAATTTTGTAAAAAGTTTTCCGCGCTTTGCATCTGCAATGCCTTTTGCGTGTTTAATGGTTGCCCATTTACTATGTCCTGACATGGAGGATCTCCTTAAATTTAAAATACGAAATTGATATAGTTCTTTATAGTAACTCAAATTAAAGAAAAATGTCAATAATCTGCTTAAGAATGCAAACTTTATAATCACAACTTTAAAGAAGCGGTAAATTTGCCGGAACAAAAATTGAAAAATTTAAATGTCTGTTTTATTTTTTTTCACAAGAGTAAACCAAATCGGTCCGCACCCTTCATTTTTATCCGGCAAAATATGAAATCCAAACTCCGTGCGCTCCGGAATCGGAATGCAATTCATTTTACAGAAAGAACTGAAATCTTCCGCAATGCAAGGCTGTTTTTCTGCAAAAACAAGTTCCGCATTTTCAAACTTTTTTAAGAGCCGCTTTGCAACTTCATCATTTTCTGCAGGACAAAGCGCACAAGTGGAATACAACAAAAATCCGCCCGGAGCAAGAAGTCTGAATGCGCACGAAAGCAACGCCCACTGTTCCATCGCAAGAGATTTTATGCGAGCAGGCGACCACTGTTCAAGATACTTTTCATCCAAAAGCACATGACGTTCGCTTGAACAAGGCGCGTCAAGCAAAATTCTGTCATAAAATTTAGTTTGAGTTTTACACCAGACAGCAGCATCCGAACACGAAATTTTTATCCGTTCCTTTATATTTTCGGAAAGGCAAGAATCGCAAACCTGCGAAAGTCTGATTTTTCGCTGCGCGCTCCGCTCATTGCTTACAAGAACGGCATTTTCCGGCATTCTGGTTGCAATTACAAGGGTTTTTCCGCCCGGAGCCGCACACATATCAAGAAAGTTTTCTCCATCGCTTACAGGAAGCTGCATTGCCGCAAAAACACTTGCCGGATCCAAAAAATATTTTTCTTTTCCGCCGCCGCTCCATTCAGCATAAACCTGTTCGCCCAAAAGAGCTTTTTTCAATAATTCCCAGCGCGCTCCGAACAGATTTGAATAATATTTTTCAAATCCTTCTTTTCCGCGCATTTTTAATTTTTCATTCTGAACGCTGTTTTTCTTTCCCATAAAAATACCGTCTTCTTCCGTTCTTCAGTCAAAATAATCAATATAAAGTTCTATATTCTCTTTTCGGGCATCGTTAAAAATTTTCATGCGCTCGTTCAAGGATTTTTTTTCCGGAGCAAATTTTATTTCATAATTTCCGGCGGAGTTTTTTTCAAAATCCACAATACCGAACTTAATCTTATATTCCATCACTTTTTTAAATGATTTTTCAATCAGTTTTTTAAATTCTTCGCTTTCTTCCGCTTTTTTTATAAGAACTTTTGCAGGCCCAGAAATCCGTTTTTCACTGACCATAATGACATTCACTCCGGCTTCAATCGCTTTTACAGCAGCCTCTTCCGGAAGAAAACCGTTTTTCGAAAGCGCGCCCATAAAAATATCATCGCTGAAAACAATTCCGTTAAAACCTAATTTGCCGCAAAGAATTTCCGAAACCCAGCGTCTTGAAAAACAAGCCGGAATTTCCTCATCAACAGCCTTTATGCGCGCATGGCTCATCAAAACTCCTGCCGGAAAAACACGCGCAATTTCGCCGAACGGAGCCAAGAGTTCATAAAGTCCGGATTCCGGCAAATCAATTTCCGGCAATCCTGTATGCGGATCTGTATTTGTATTCCCGGGAAAATGTTTTATTACGGCTGCAACACCATTGTTCTCATAGGCATTTACGCAGGCAGTTCCAAAAGTACGGACTTGTTCGAACGAACCGAAACTCCGGTCATCCAGAAATTTTTCATTTTCTTTTGATTTAACTTCCACAACCGGCGCAAGATTCATATCAAAACCGAGCGCTTTCATCTGTTTTGCCTGCAAAGAATACAGTTTATATGCAGCGAAAACATCAGAGACAGAGGAAACTTTTTCCGCAGAAGGAAGCGGACCGTTTACAATTTTCAAACGGTTTACAAAGCCGCCTTCCTGGTCAACCGCTAAAAACGGCGGAATAATATTTTTTTCAGCGCAGTAATTTTTTACGGAATCTGTGAAATTCATAATTTCATGCGCGGAATTCGCAAGATTATAGCTGAAAAAAATGTAACCTCCAGGAACAAAATCCTTTTCGACCGGAAGAAAAACTTTATCACCTTCAAGATTTTCTATAAAAAGTTGGCAAACTTTGTCTTTAAGGGGAACGGATTCTACGAATTTTTCAAAAGCGGCATATTTTTCGCGATTTTCTTTTTCAATTGAGCTCTGCACAAAAATTGCAGACTTGCGTAAAAAATGCTCTTTTTTATCCTGCGCTCCATCTTTTATACGGTCGGAGCAGCCACAAAAACAGAAAAGAGCAAAAACGGAAAAGAACTGAATATTTTTCTTCATAATTTTATTTTAACGAACCTTTTTATTGTTAGCAACTTACAAGACATTTTGTGTAAAAAAAAGATTATCCGTTACAGATTTACATAAAAATTAAAAATCAATAATATTTTATTTATGAAACATACAACAGAAATCATCGTACGCTCTTATGAATGCGACTCTTACAACCATGTAAACAATGCTGTTTATTTAAATTATCTTGAACATGCGCGCATGGATTTTATGCACAATGCAAAAATGGACTACAAGGGAATTATTGCAGCAGGATTCTATCTTTACGTTACGCATATAGACATTCATTACAAAGGTTCCGCTTTTTTGGACGACAAACTTTTTGTGGAAACTTATCCTACAAAACTAAAGCATGTTATGGGAGAATTTCATCAGACAATAAGAAAAGAAGACGGAACTATCTGCGCGGAAGCGGATGTAACTTGGGCGTCTGTAAACCACGAAGGTCGACCTTCCAAATTACCGGAAAACTTTATGGTTCCTGCAATGATTCCGGAAAAATAGACATTAAACGGGGCGTTGCGGGGTGTCCCCGCAGAATGGGGGTGCGCTGCAACAAAGTGCAGCGCAGGGGAAAGGCTTTTCCCCTAAAACATTATTTTAAAAGACTTTCAACAACAGATGCCGCGCCGTCAAGGTATTCGTTTTCAATGCTTTCAACATCGCCAGCATCAACCGCCGCAGAAGTAGACTCTTCCATCGGGATTTTTCCCAAAACAGGAAGATTAAAACTTTCCGCTATCTTTTCAATGTTGCTTTTCCCGAAAACCGTAATCGCTTTGCCGCAGTCAGGACATTTTACATAACTCATATTCTCAACAAGTCCAAGAATTGGAATATTCATCATATTTGCCATTTTTACTGCTTTTTCTACAATAACGCGAACAAGCTGCTGAGGAGAAGAAACTATAATAATTCCGTCAACCGGCAGACTCTGAAAAACTGTAAGCGGAACATCGCCAGTTCCCGGCGGCATATCCACAAACATAAAATCAACATCCTTCCAATTTACGTCTGTCCAAAACTGCTTTACGGCTCCGGCAATTACAGGACCGCGCCAAATAACTGGATCATTTTCGTTTTCAAGCAAAAAGTTCATGGACATAAGCTGTATGCCGGAATCTGTTTTTACAGGATTAAGCGACTGCCCATCGCTTTCCGCGCGGCTGAGGCCAACACCAAAACTTTCCGGAATGGAAGGTCCTGTTATATCCGCATCAAGAATTGCAGTTTTATATCCGTCGCGATTAACTTTACAAGCAAGCAAACTTGTTACAAGCGATTTTCCGACACCGCCTTTTCCGCTTACAATTCCGATGACTTTTTTTACAGAACTCCCCTCTCTGAGCTTTTCGTGCAAATCGCGCTCCTTGCAGTCCTGTCCGCAGGAACTACAGTTATGTCCGCAATCTTGTGCCATTTTATTCCCCCAAAATATGTTTCCTTATAAATTATTTATCAAATATAAAATTTCAAAGCAAATGGATAAAATCTCCAGAGCGGCTGAAACATTCTAAAATGCGAAAACCCGGTAACAATCAGTTTACAGATTTTACGGCACAAATATGTTTTCCGTCAAAATCAAAAAACGCAGGATTTTTTACTTCCGGTTCAACGTTAAGCTTTTTTATAAGCTCTTCTATTTCCGCTGCCTTCAAAATATTCTCTTTAATGAAAAGACTTTGCATAATATGAGCCAAATCCTTTGAATCAGCCGGATCATAGCCTGTAAGTTTTTTCAGACTGTACTGAAGAAGTTTACGGTTGCGGAACTCTCCGATTCCGCAATTATTAGTTTTTTCGTAATCTTCTGCAATTTCCTTCCAGGAAGCGCCACAAAGCGCGGCAAAAACAGCGGTTGTAACACCTGTCCTGTCCGAACCAAGCCGGCAATGAATATAGAACGGTCCCGGATGATTAAGCATAAACTTAGCAATTTTTTGCAATGTGCTTAAATATTCAGCCGCATCCGGATGAAAATAAACAAGATTATATTCTATATTTACACAAAGACGGTTGTTTTTCTTTTCCATCTTTTCAATCTGAGGACAAGGAGTTTCTTCCGCAAGAGAGGAAACCGCTTCGTAACCGCACAAAGTTATATCAGACTGAATATTGTAATTTTCAAGTCCTTTTCGGACAAGCTTTATGCGCTCATCTTCTGTATCCATCCAGCCACGTGATTTTTTATACGGATGATAGCCGCGGAACAAAGCCCTTGTTCCAGGAGCAAGACGGAAGTTCGCAATTTCCGCACGGCATGCGGGGCAATTCAAATCAAACGAATCAAGCTCTTTAAAAACTTCCGACTTTGTTCTGAGCAATTCCGCTTCTTTTTTTTCAGAATCCGACAGAAGAATCAGTTTGTTGCCAAGAAAAACATTCGGGTAACGAGTTTTTTCCGTAAGGATATGAGAAGAATTTTCAGAAAGTCCAAAAAACTTGAATTCCGGAAAACCTGAATTTCCGGGAATTAAAATTTTTTCAATATCTTTTTCAAGGATGAAAACAGTTTTTCCCTTTTCTTTTCTTTTTGTCATCATCCAATCAGAATCGCCAGTATTAAGCCATCCGTTAAAAGTTCCGGTAACATAAACATTTTCCGAATTCAAAAGATCCGGGTATTCATCTTTACAGCAGTAAAATTCAAAAATATTTTTATTAAATCTGTATCCGTATTCTTTGCTGTCCAAATCCATAAAAGTCCTCTAAACGTAAATTCCAATATTATAATTATACTAAGGCTTTACAAATAAACCAAATAAAAAAAAATCATTTTTTTTTATTTTTTTTAACATTCTGCTATTGACCTTTTTTTTATATTCAGATATATTTAGATACATCACGCGGGTGTAGCGAAGCTGGTTATCGCGCTGGCCTGTCACGCCGGAGATCACGGGTTCGAGCCCCGTCACTCGCGCTAACCTTCCACCTAGTTGGAAGGTTTTTTTATCAAAGACAGAAACATCCGTATTGCACTTAGCGATGTTATATGTTTCTGGCAAACTTTTTTTTACGGGCAATAGCGCAGCTGGTAGCGCGCGACGTTCGGGACGTTGAGGTCGCTGGTTCAAATCCAGTTTGCCCGATATAATTTTATGAACACGTATCTTTTTAGATGCGTGTTTTTTTATTTCGGAAAAATTTCGAAAACGCAAAACGCCACTCCAGTGCCCGCCAGATTATCCGCAACAACAATAAAAAAAACGGCTCTCCAGGCAAAACACACCGGAAAACCGTTTTTTTTCACAAATTCCTGATTTTTAGCCGAACTTTTAAGCCTGCAAAGCAGTTACAGCAACAGTATCGATAATCTCATCAACATTACAGCCGCGCGAAAGATCATTCAAAGGCTTTGCAAATCCCTGACAAATCGGACCAATAGCCTTCCAACCGCCCATTCTTGCACAAATTTTATAACCGATGTTTCCTGCGTTTATATTCGGGAAAATAAAAGTATTTGCGCGGCCGGCAACCTTGCTGTCAGGAGCCTTTAATGCGCCGACCTCAGGAGCAACAGCCGCATCAAACTGGAATTCACCGTCAAGAGCAAGTTCCGGAGCGGCAGCCTTTGCAAGTTCAGTCGCTTTCTGAACCTTAGAAACAGTGTCGTGAAATTTAGAATCATTTCCCGAACCTTTGGTAGAAAAAGAAAGCATAGCAACTCTAGGTTCAATTCCGGCAATAACTTTTGCAGTTTCCGCAGAAGCAATCGCAATATCAGCAAGCTGTTCCGCATCAGGTTCAATATTAACCGCACAGTCGCCAAAAACAGCAACACCTTCCGGAACATATTTATTTCCGGTCGGAGGCGCAACCATAATAAAGCAAGAAGAAACAGTTTTAATTCCAGGCGCAGTTTTTATTACCTGCAAGCCAGGACGCAAAGTATTAGCAGTTGAATGACACGCTCCGGAAACAAAACCGTCCGCATCGCCAGCCTTCAAAATCAATGCGCCGTACATAGTGTAGTCTTTCAAGGCAGCAGCTTTTGCCGCAGCAACATCAGCATATTCAGGAGCGCCAGTTTTCTTGTTGATTTTTCCCTCGCGCGCCTTAAATAAAATTTCAGCATATTTATCAGCGTTCGGATCAGAAGTCGGATCAACAATTTTTACTCCGGACATATCAAAACCGAATTTTTCAATTTCAGACTTAGAGCCAAGAAGAATAATCTTTGCAATTCCAAGATTTACAGCAGAAGACGCAGCCTCCACAACACGCTTGTCTTCACCCTCGCAAAGAACAATAGTTTTTCCGGCAGCCCTTGCCTTATCTCTTAAACCTTTAACAAAATCCATATTTTTCCTCAAAATAATAAAATTCGCTCAAAAAGAGTTTACTAAAAGATAGCACCACAAAAAATAAAGCACAAGAGAAAACAAAATATAATTTCAAACAAAAAAAGGGCGGAGCCCCGCCCTACGCCTCAAACTTCGGGGTTTCGGGAACCTCAACCACCTTCAGTTTTCGTCTACCCCACCCAGCGGGCTCAAACGCCGCCCGCAACGCCCGCTGAAAAGTATTTCAAAATTTTCTTTCGTTGACAAAATGCCGGGGAGGGGTAAATTAAGTGTATAAATTCACCACTGAAAAATAGGAGAAAAAAAATGAAAAAACTTATTTCAATTTTGTGCGCAACAGTTGCACTTTCGCTTTTCACAAGCTGCTCGGACACCACCAACAACACCACAACTATTCAAGACTCAACACCAGTAACATTACAAGAAAAATTAAATTCGGCGAACTCAGGCTCTACAATAGATTTAAGTTCTAATAATATAATAATTTCGGAAAATTCATCTTATATTGTAGATAAAGCAATCACTCTAAAAAATGGAAATTTAAAAAATTCATCCATTGAAATAAACATAACAGGCGTCACTTTAGAAAACCTTGAAAATATTTCAAATATATCTGTTTCGGAAGCAGTTGAAAACGGAGAATTCACTATTGAAAACTGCAAAAACATTGAAACAATGGCCGTTTTAGGTGGCGGTGAAAATTCAATTCATATAAACGGAACAGAAATAAAAAATCTTTCTGTTTCAAAGCGAAACGTAAGAATTGTTCTTGACGAAACATCAGAAAATTCAGCCCAATCCGGTTCAAAGTCAAAAATAACTTATACATATCTTTATTCCGATTGTAAATTTGATTCAAAAAACAGCGAAAGCTCTTTCGGAACAGTTTTTGTTTCAGATGCTATAGAAAATCTTGAGTTCAAAGGTTACACGCAAATTAAAAAGTTGATATCTTTAAAAGAAACTTCCACCATAACAATAACCATCACCGCAAACGTAACCATATCTTCAGCATCCGACTCTATTAAAAATAATATAACAACACCGGAGGGCAATCCTGTAGAAGAAATTCAAACAGCAGTACCAACCGAAGAAGAGAAACACGCCATACAAAACGCAAAAGAAGAAGCAGAAAAACAAAAACAAGAAAAACTTGAAAAGATTTTCAAATGCGCTAAAATCAAAACAAACGGAAAAGAAATCGATTCCCCTAATTTTAAAATAGAAAAAGAATCCGATGCTGTTGTTTTTACAAACACGGCTCCAGCAGACAAGAATATATGGGCTTGCTACATAAGTCTTTCAGATTTACCAGGATATAAAGTAGAACAAGATAAAAATTACAAACTCACTTTTGAAATAAAAGCGGACAAGCCTACTTTGACTTTGCTGGAATCAAAAGACGAAAAAACAACATATACAGGAAACCAAAAAGTCGTTGAAATCGGAACCGAATATGCAAAATATTCTATCTCAACACAAAACGCCTCTTACGATTGGATTGCCCCGGTTTTCTTTATTCCTTTTGCGCAAACTTCTAAACTTTGGATAAAAAATTATAAAATAGAAGAAATTACTGACGAAGAGAACGCAAATTTCGGTCTCTCTTACGGAATTTATACAGAAGAATGCTTAAAAAATGCAAGTTTTAAGAACGAAGCGAACAACACTTGTTCTATGATTTTCAAAGAAAACTGCGGAATAAGTTTAATTCCGCTACAAAATCCGTTGGACACAGAAAACAAATTTTATAAACTTACGTTTAAAGCGCAAAGCGATATTGAATGTAAAAAACCTTTCAGACTTTGGGCTTCCTGCACATCAGACGAATACGACACCGCCGGTTCAAACAACCTGTATTTCAACACAACTCCTAAGGATATCGTCATATATATGCCTTCATACCAAATTAATGGAGAAAAATACAGAATTGCACACATTTATTTTGAATCACAAGAAGCTTGTACCTTAAGAATCACAAATTTAAACATCGAAAAAACTACAATCGAAGAAGTTTTGAATGAAAATAAAGACTTGTCTTTTTATTTTGCAGGAAATGTTCCGTATCCAAACTGGAACAACGGAGTTAATTATACGCAAGCCATTACAGTTCCGGCAAACTCCGAGGAATGCTACGGACAGTTTTTACTTTGCGATTCCGAAAACTGGAACAGCAAAACAAATGCGGTAACAAGCTTCAGATATCTTGCGGAAAATTCCGGAACTTTTATAAATGCAAGAACAGAACCAACACCATTGGACGATGATTATTACAATATACGATTCAGCAATACAACTGAAAACGATATTGACATAAAATTTTCGCTTAATGACGATTACAGGGTTGAAATTACAAAGGTGGAATAAAAAAATGCGCAGCGAATGCGGGGCGCATTGTAACGAGGGGTAGGACGCAACGAAGTGCGGCCGCAGGGCAGGCGCCCTTAAAAAAATGTTAATTATTAATTTGTTGTCTAGACATTTGCGTTGTTTTTTATGTATAATAAGAGTTACGTTCACATGTATTTTGTGTTTTATAAACACGAGGAGGATAGTTGGCATACCAAGACAACAGAAACAACAACAAAGGACAAAGGATAAACGAAATGATCCGTGTCCGCGAGGTTCGACTTATCGATGACGAGGGCAATCAGAAGGGAATTGTTCCTACGCTGGAAGCTCTTAGATTGGCTAAGGAAAAGGATCTTGACCTTGTTGAGGTTAGCCCGAATGCCAACCCGCCGGTTTGTAAAATACTTGATTATGGCAAGTACAGATTCGAACAGGAAAAAAAGCTCCGAGAATCCAAAAAGAATCAGAAAGTACTTAAGTTAAAAGAAATCCGCATGCAGCCTAAAATTGGACCTGGAGATCTTGATACTAAAGCCAAGCATGTACAGGAATTTTTAGACGAGGGCGATAAAGTAAAGGTTACAATCCGTTTCCGCGGACGTGAGCTTGCTCATACCGAACTTGGCTACGATGTCCTGAATGAAGTTTTAAAAAGGCTTACTTCAGCGTATGTTGTGGAAAAACAGCCAGCAATGGATGGAAAGACAATGTCCATGACAATTTCTGCAAAAGCCAAATAAAAAGAATTGAGGTAAAAAAAATGCCTAAAATGAAGACAAAAAAGTCTGCTGCCAAACGTTATTCAACAACTGGCACTGGCAAAATCAAGTACAAGAAGCAGAACCTTCGTCATATCTTGACAAAGCGTTCACCAAAAAGAAAAAGACAGCTTCGCGAAACTGGAATTCTTTCAGAAGCTGACGCAAAGAAAATCCGTAAGCAGATGTTGCCTTACGGTTAATGGAGAATAGAATATGTCAAGAGCAATAGACGGATCAAAAAGAAAAAATCGCCGCGTAAAAATTTTGAAACTTGCTAAAGGTTTTATCGGCGACAGAAAATCAAACTACAAACCAGCAAAAGATGCTGTTGTAAAGGCTTTAAACCATGCTTACGTTGACCGCCGCGACCGCAAAGGCAACTTCCGCGCTTTGTGGATTGCACGTATCAATGCAGCTGTACGTGATGAAGGTCTTACATACTCTCGCTTTATCGATGGTCTTACAAAGGCTGGAATTGCGATTAACAGAAAATCGCTTTCTAACATGGCTATTGAAGATCCAGTAGCTTTCAAGGCTGTTGTTGAAGCAGCTAAAAAAGCATTAAAAGCATAACATAAGGAAGAAAATATGATTTCACTTGATCAAGTTTTGCTTCTTGAACAAAAAGTAGAAAGTGCTGTTGCAAAAATCGCACAGTTACAGGCTGAAAACGATGCTCTGCGCAGTAAATGTTCAGAGCTCACAAATGCGCTTTCAAGCAAGTCGGAGCAACTTTCTAGTTTTGAATCAGATCAGAGCAAGATTGAAAGTGGAATCCTAAAGGCGCTTGACCGGCTTAACTCTATAGAAAATTCTGTACTGAAAGCGGCTGGTCAGGTTTCTTTTGCGCAGCAGCAAAATGTTGCGCAGAATATTCAGAGCAATACAACTGAACAAGTTTTTTCACAGCAAGTTCAGCAAACACAGGTGCAACCTGCTCAAGCAGAACCGCAGAACATCAATCCGCACGCAAATGCGGCTCAGGAACAGCAAATACGACAGAAAAACGACTTTTCGCAGAGCAACAGTACAGTTGCAGACAGCGAAAACCAACCGTCTTTTTTTGATTTGAATCAGACTGCCGAACAACCGGCAGAAAATAATTCCGCAGAAAACACAAATTCTGAGCAAGACAACGGACAGTTTGATATTTTTTAATTTTAGCTTATGGCAAAAGGTTCTCTTCAAATAGATTTATTAGGAACGTCTTTTTCAATCAAAGCAGACGAAGAAACATCTTATCTTGAACAAATACTCGGTTATTACAAAAGAATTGTAAAGCAAATAGAAGCCGGCGGTGCGCTTTCTGACCCGCTTAAAATTTCGATTTTAGCAGGAATTATGCTGAGCGATGAACTTTACAAAGCAAAAGGCCGCTCTGTAAAATATCAGACTGCGCTTGAAAACAATTCCGTAGATTTGGAAGCAGACAGAATTACAAAATCTCTTATAGAAAAAATTGATTCGGTTTTAAAATGATTTCAGTTTATATTGACGGGGACAACTGCCCTACTCTTGTTTTGGAATTTGTCGCAAAATATTGCCGCCAGAACGAATTTCTGCTTAAAATTGCGGCAAACAGAAAAATTTCAATAAAAAATGCAGAAGAAAACAGCGATTACGAAATGATTGTTTGCCCTGTACAAAAAGATGCCGCAGACAACTATATTATTGCGAATGCAGGCGCAAAAAGTCTTGTCATTACAAAAGATGTTATTCTGGCGGAAAAACTTGTTGCTGAAAATATAATCACAATCAATGACCGCGGAACTATTTTTGAAAAGAACAGCATAAAATACAGAATGCAGGACAGAGATTTGAATTTACAGCTTGCAGCACTTGGTTTTGGCGGAAAAAAAGAAAAAAATTACAATCAGGAAAATTTAGAAAAGTTTATAAAAAGCTTTGAAAAAGCAATTTCCATCATTCAGAATCGCTGTAATTCATAAGGATTTTTTCCACACGGCTACGGACTTTCATAAACGCAGTTACAACTTCCGGATCAAATTGAGTACCGGAACATTTTTGAATTTCTGCAAAAGCATCTTCCAGCGACCAGGATTCTTTGTAACATCTTTTATGAGAAAGCGCATCAAAAACGTCTGCAACAGCAACTATGCGGGCTGCAAGCGGAATTTCGGAACCTTTTAACGGTTCGTTTTTTTCCACAAGCGAATCTATCTGAAAATTTTCGTATTTTCCGTTATAGTAATCTTTTCCGGGATAGCCGCCTTCGCCGCCGTCATAATGTTCATGGTGGCACAGCGCAACATCGCGGCACATTATGTCCACATCTGTTTCTGAGGGCGTAAAAAGCTGCGCGCCGATACAAGTATGACCTTTTATAACATTGCGTTCGTTTTCGTCAAAGCGGCCCGGCTTTTTTAATATCAAATCTGAAATACCTACTTTTCCGATATCGTGGAATTTTGCTGCGATTTTTAAATTGTCGCGGTAAACATGCTGAACTTTTGCCGGAACATTATGTTCAAATGCCCAGCGGTCATATATTTCCAATGAAATGCTGGAAACGCGTTCCGTATGCAGAAAAGTTTCTTTTGGGTCGCGGAATTCCGACATCTTAAGCATTTTGCGGTGATTTTCGCGGGTTGTATAAGCATGCTGCAAAGCGCGGACGGCAAAGCGCGCAAAATGATTCAAATATACAGTATCTGTTTTTGTGAATTTTACAATTTTTCCTGTAGCATTAAGTTTGTTAATAATCTGAAGTACGCCAATAAGCGCGCCATTATTCAAAACCAGAGGAATTGTATAAACAGAATGAGTTCTGTATTTTGTAGAGGCATCTGTTTCCTTATTGAATTTATAAGGCTTATCCGGAGAAATACTGTAAGCGTCATCTATAATAAGAGATTCTTTTGTTGCGGCAACATAACCGGCAATAGAAAATTTGTTTATAGGGAATGAAAAGAAAAGATACGGAAGTTTTTCTCCTGGAGGAAGTTTTTTCAATTGCGTATCGTTCTGCGCATATTTTATTTTTAAGTTTGAATTTTCTACTATATAGATAGAGCCAGAATCCGCATTTACGATTGAGCGGGCTTCTGTAAGGATTGATTCAAGCAGGACATCCACATCTTTTATTTCTTCAAGAGCGGATTCAAGTTCCATTATTTTTTGAAATTTATCTTCATTTTCGCTCATAAACAGTTCCATTTTAAAGTATACTAAATTAGACCAAAAATTCAATAGTTACAAATATAAATTCCTTTTTATTGAAGACTAATAGGGAGTTTTTTGTTTAACTGAATATATTTATTATGAATAAGATACACTCAAAATGGGCGAACTAGTACAAAAATATTTAATAAATTTCATTAAAATTATCACAGTCAGAAACAAAGCCGAGTACATTCCCAGCTTTAACAAACGATTAATATTGCACAGTTACAAAATCACCTGTATATCCTAATTCTCTTAATCTTTTTTGAGTCAAAAGAGGAAGTTTTGTAGTTCCGTAAAAAGTAGTTCCAGCATTAATGTCGAATATATTTTTATTCAATGAATCAGGGATTATAAGTTCAGTCAGATTGTCCATATTCTGAAACACATCACCTTTTACAAGTTCCAACGATTCCGGCAAATTTACAGAACGCAAAGTACGCTTAACCGAATCAGGAAAGAAGTCTTGTTTGTAAAAATACTCAATTGTCTTTATGGAATTTGGTATTCTAAGAACTTCAAGTTTTTCCATTCCATATATAAAATTAATGCTGAAATATCTTTCAAAACCAGAAGAAATTTTTTCTGTGTTTACAGATTCAGGAATAATAAGTTCCGTAATGCCAGTGCCCCCAAATGCTGAAGCACCTATTTCAGTGACTGTATCAGGAATTTTTATAGATTCTATTTTTTCACAGTACCAAAAACAATCTCGTCCTATTTTTTCAAGTTTTTCTGGTAGTTTTATCTCTGAAATGCCTTCACAATTAGAAAAACAGCTTTCTCCCAACTCTTTAACAGTATTTGGAATTTCTATAGCACTCAACATTTCGCAGTAGCTAAACATACGCTCTGGAATAACAGTCATATTTTCCGGCAATTTCACATTATTCAATTTTTTACAATCAGAAAATATATATTTACCAAACTTTGTTACAGTCGCAGGAATTGTTATGGAATTAACTCCTGCACCAGAAAAGACTCCATCTTCTATCGTTACTACACATTCAGGGATTTTAATGTACTTCAACGCCTCACATTCAGAAAACATATAGGAAGAAATCTTTGGACAGGATTGTGAAAGCCGTACATAATTCAGCTTTTTACAGTCACAAAACAATCTATCTCCTACATCTGTGACAGAATCTGGAAAGAAAACCTGATTTACAAAACTTTGCACTTTATAATCTTCAGAACAAAGCGCATTTACAGTCGTAACCGGAAGTCCTTCTATTTCCGACGGAATTGAAATAACAGAATTTGTTCCTATATAAGCAGTTATAAGAACTCCATTACTGTCATCAGTCAGTTGATACATAAATTCGCTTGCAGGATTAGGTTCCGGCACATCAAGAATAATCTCATCAGATGAATTGGCAACATAATTTTCAGTATTTTCTTTTTGCAGTTCTTCGTCGAGTTTTACTTCATTGTTTTCAACATTATTTGAAGAAATATTTTGAGCATCACTTTCATCTGCAGGTGTTCCAAGGAAAACTTCCAGCAAAATAATTAAAAAAATAACAACGCCACTAATTACAAGCCGTTTTTTAGTAAAAAATTTAATTTTCATATTTAATTTCCTCTTAACTTTGCTGATAGTAATTTATAATTTGTGTTGAAAAGAGTTTCGACAGGTCATTTTACTTATTCACCGTATGCCCATTTAACCATATCAAAATTGTTGAAAAATATGGCAGCCGGAATTACTAAACCGATCAGAAAACCAACAGTTTGAGGACCATACAATGCAAACAGTTTTGCAAAGAACAAATCGCTATAGCTTTTTGCAGAAACAAAATAGTTTCCTATAAAGTTCTTTATTGCAGAGCCAATTTTAAAACCTATAAAACTTGCAAAAACACTTGTTATATAAATCAAAAAACCAGTCCCGAAACCAGCGAAATGTCCACATACAATTCCAGGAATAAATGAAAAAATTGCAGATACAAAAATCATTGTGTAAAACCTCCGATATTTTTTATAGTTCAACCGCAAAAAGATTCAGAAGAACATCTTTTTAATTAATTTATACTCTATAGAGTATAAATTGTCAATTATTATACTCTATAAAAAATAGTTAGATACTCCAAAGAGTAATATATTTTCTTTATGGAATATGACGATGATTTAAACCAAGTAATAGAACGAATACGGAAAATAAGAATAGAAAAAAAAATATCGCAGTTTGAACTTGCAACGAAAGCCAATTTTTCGCAAAGTTTTCTGGCAAACGTTGAAAGCGGAAAGAAAAAGCCATCTGTCATGACTATCATAAGAATTGCAAAAGCACTTGATGTAAATCCGCGGGAATTCTTCCCGGAATCATATCCGCAAAAAACAAAAGACGATATTAAAAAGGAAATAATAAGTTTGCTGGATTGTTTATAGAAATTATAATCTAATCTTACTGAATTTTGAGTGGGGCGTTGCGGGGCAAAGAGTGAGGACGTATTTTGCCCCGCTGGGTGGGTAGACGAAAACGCTAAGGAGTGAATGGAAGGCAAGTTTGCTTGACTTCCGATGAACGACGCGGCGTTTGAGGCGGAGGGCGGTCCTCCGCCCTTTTTGTTTTGGGGTCAACAAAAGACTTTAGGCTTTTGTTGAAAAGTGAGCAAGGAACTTGCGAACGACGGACTCCGTCGTTATATATAACTTTTCTGTACTTTTCCTATACGAATTGTCGTGATATAATAAGATGATTTGAATAGATTTTTTTTTGTTACATTTTTTTTACTCTCTTTTTTAGTCGCGTCGTGTACTTCCACGCAAAGAATTAAAGAAAAACATGAAGAGCCTGCGGAGCGTATTTCTTTGATTTTTGCGGGAGACATTATGGCCCACAAATCAAATTACAGTATGAAAAACTATGATAAAATTTGGTTTGACATAAAGCCTTTTTTGCAGGATTCGGATTTTTCTTTTGCAAATATTGAAGCGCCTGTTGTAAAAAATCTGCCGTTTTCGCCTTATCCGAACTTTAATATGCAGCCTTCGTTTCCGATGGCGGCAATCAATGCGGGTTTTAACGTTTTTTCAAATGTGAACAATCACACTAATGATCAAGGTTTGGAAGGAATTGTTGAAACAAGAAAATGGGCTTTTGAAACGGAAAAAAAATTTGCGGATTCGGAGCGTCCGGTTTTCTTTTGCGGAATAAACGAAACTCCGAATGAACCGATTTCTTATAAAATTATAAAAAAAGGAAAATGGAAAATTCTTTTTGTTGCTGTGACAGAAATTTTGAACAGACCGGATTATCGTTCTTACTTGAATTATATTGTTGCAAGCAGAAAGAACTGGAATGATTTTACTGAATATCTGGTAAAACTTAGAGCGGAAAATCCTTGCGATCTGATGGTTCTTTCCGTTCATACAGACGAGCCGGAATACATTCTGCCGGTAAGCAGCAAGCGGAAGGAATACTATTACGAGCTTACTGAAAAATGCGTGGATGTTCTTTGGGCAAATCATCCGCATATTGTGCGAGAACGCGAAATTATCGGAGAAAGCGAAACAAATCTTTTAAAAAAAGTTATAATATATGGCAATGGAAACGTAATCAGCGGACAAAGATGGCAGCCTGATTTTAAGAATCCGGCAAATCCGCGCGACAATACCGGCGACGGAATGATGATGAAAATTGTTTTTTGCAAAAACAAAAAAAATCCTTTGCCTTACATTGAATCTACGGAAACTAAATTTATTACAACGTATATAAACACTGCCTGGGAATTTGTTTTAAAATTTCTTGACAATGATTTTATAAATTATCTGAATGAAATTGGAAGAACGGACTGGGCTTCTTATATTCAGGCAAGAAAAAATATTACTGAAAATATAAAGGAAACTACAATATGGAAATAGATTACAAATCGCTTCCGGTTTATGAGCAAAAAGAACGGATTTTGGAAGCGCTGAAGAGCAATCAGGTTGTTGTTGTGCAAAGTCCAACTGGTTCCGGAAAAACTACACAGATTCCGATTATTCTGCACGAAGCGGGTTATGATGCCACAGGAATGATTGCAGTTACGCAGCCCAGACGAATTGCGGCTTTGAGCGTGAGCGAATTTATTGCAAAGCAACTTGGAACAACTTATCCGGGGCTTGTTGGCTACAAAATGCGTTTTGAAGACAAAACGGATTCAACCACAAAAATCAAAATTATGACCGACGGAATTCTTTTGCAGGAAATGAAACTTGATCCATGGCTTTCAAAATATTCCGTAATTATGGTTGATGAAGCGCATGAGCGCAGTTTGAATATTGACTTTGTGCTTGGACTTTTAAAACGTGTACTTGAAGAGCGGAAAGAATTCAAGGTAATTGTAAGTTCTGCGACTATAAATGCGGAGGCGTTCAGCAAATATTTTAATGACTGCCCTATTGTTACTATTGAAACGCAAACTTTTCCTGTTACTATGGTTTATGATTCGCCGGCAATAGCGGCAAGCACTATAAGCGAAACCGCAAGCACAGCGCTTCTGGCAAAAATTTCTGGTACGGTTGAACGGATTTTGCAGAACGGTGATGACGGCGGAATTCTTATCTTTTTGCCCGGCGAAAAGATTATAAAAGACTGTATGTCGCTTTTGGACCGCGCGCCTTTTGCGAAAAAACTTCATACTCTGCCGCTTTACGGACGACTTTCAAAAGAAGATCAGGAACGTGTTTTTTTGCCGGCACCTAGAGGAAAGAAAAAAGTTATAATTTCAACTAATATTGCGGAAACTTCCATAACTATTTCTGATATAAGTTATGTAATTGATTCCGGACTTGCAAAGCTCAATTTTTACAATCCGCACACTTTTACATCCAGTCTTGTAGAAACGCAAGTAAGCAAGGCTAGCTGCAATCAGCGGAGAGGAAGAGCCGGCAGAACAAAACCAGGCACTTGCTACAGGCTTTACCACAAAAAAGATTTTGAAACGCGGCCTATGTATACGCTTGAAGAAATTTACCGCACGGATTTAAGCGAAGTTGTTCTTCAGATGGCGGACTTAGGAATTACGGATTTTGCCGGCTTTGACTTTATTTCGCCGCCGGGAACTGAAAACATATACGGAGCGGTTGACACTCTTAATATGCTCGGCGCGCTGGACAAAGACAATTCACTTTCTTCTATTGGAAAAATGATGGTTGAATTCCCGCTTGAACCGCGAATCAGCAGAATTATTGTGGAATCGATTATGCGCTACCCTGACATACTTGAAGAAATTCTTGTGGCGGCATCGTTCCTTAGCACAAGCAGTCCGTTCATTCTTCCGCCGGGAGAAGAAATGGAAGCCCGCAAAGCGCACCACGCATTCCGCGATATGCAAGGAGATTTTGTAAGTTACCTGAATCTTTTTAACGCATGGCTGAAATGTGATGATAACGAAAAAAAAGAAAAATTCTGCAAAAAAAATTATCTTGATGAAAAAATAATGCGCGAAATTGAAAATATTGACTCGCAGCTTAAAGATATAATTTTTCATTTAAATATTCCGGTAATCGGCGGAGGAAGCAAATCCGACTATCTTACATGCATCGGAGCGGGAATGATTCAGTTTGTGTGCATACGGAAAAAGAAAGAATGCTACCAATCGCTTACAGCGGACAACATTTTTATTCATCCGGGCTCTGTAATGTTCAAACAGGATCCGCTTTATATTGTTGCAGGAGAAATTGTGCGCACAAGCAGAATGTACGCAATGAGCGTTTCTCCGCTTACAAAAACAATTTTAATGCAAATTTCACCGGATTTATTGGAAAAACTTGAAAATATCCGCAAAAAAAGAACCATGGAATTGCAGGCGGATGACTATGAACAGCATATTTCTAAAAAGCAACGGGAACGAGAAGGCAAAAAAGATGAAAAGAAAGAAGAAAATTCCGTTTCTTTTGGAGGAAAAACATTCCCGGTAAAAATGAAAAAAGGAAAAAAGCAGGCCGAACTTTTATTTGAAGACTTTATTATTGCAGCAAAAACTGAAGAAAATTCTGAAAAGATAAAAGCATTTGGCCCGCTGTTGTGCAAAATTGTTTTTCCTAACGGATTTACTCTTTTAGAAAACGAAAAACTTTCTTTTGCAATAAAAATTGCGAAAAAAATTGATTTGTCACCGATTTCAGAAAAAAATTGGAACAGAAAACTTAATGTAAATCTTTCTGAAAAAAACGGAGTGAACAAAGTTACGGAAGCATGCGAAAATATTCTTAAAGTTGCCGTTGCAAAGCAAAAAAGCAAAGAATACGGTTTTATTTGCCTTTTTACAGACGGCAATGGAACTTATTGGAACAAAGTTTCGCGCGGTTTTGCAACTGCCGTAAACGAAAGTCTTTCTTCGCTGGAAACTCTTGTTGATTCTGAAAATATATTTTCAGAAGAGCAAAAGCAGAAAATCAATAAAGTTTACGGAATTTTAAACGAACTAAGCAGATAAAAAAATTGCAAAAAGGCTCTGAAAAAATCAAAGCGGAAAATCAAAAATATTTTCCGCTCCAATTCAGAACCGTTTTATAAGCCGAAAAATAATTCAGAGTCTATTTTGCATCTACGGAATTTATCCGCTCAGTTTCGCTCCCTGCATCTTTTTGCGAAGGCGCTTTTTCTTCACTCTCCTCTTTGTCTTCTATTCCAAGAAGTTTCTGCGCGCGCTTTCTGTTTGATGAATTGCGGTTTTTATCTTCCGCAAGCTGGAGTACAGCGGATTTTATTGTTTCGTAACGGCCGGCATTGTACATATCAAGCCCAAGGGAAGCTGTCTGCGCATCTTTTGACTGAACGTAAAGAACACCAGCTTCCGCAAAAGCCGGCTGCATATATTTTGCAAGAAGTTTACCGAGCGAATAGCGCAAAGTCTTTCTTTTTGAATCGTCGGCAACGCTTTTTGCAAGTTCCGCAATTTCTTTTGCTCCGGCATTATTTCCGTTTTTTAAGAGAGCTTCTGCCGCCATAGATTTTGCAGAATCCGGAACTTTTTTATCTGTAATCTGCTTTACAAGGAATTCGTTTCCCTTATCTGTGTTCAATGCGGCAATTGTAGGATAGCATTCTTTTTTTACCGCATTTTCCGAATCATTTTTTGCGCGGTAAATAAGAAAATCAATTGCGCTTGTCATATTCATTTCCTTTACTGCTTTTACCGCCTGAATCCGCACTTTTACGTGGTCATCGCGAATTGCCTGCATAATCGCGTTTTTCGCTTTCTTTGAATCAGGAAAATTCTGAAGTCCCTTTATGCAATATTCCCGCATATTAGGATCTCCGGTTTCGTAAAGATTTATAAGAACAGGAATTGCTTCCTCTTTTTTCATATTTCCAATTGCTTCCGCAGCATACATTCTTACAAAAGAATTCTCATCTTCGTCCTGCGCAATCTGCATTACAGAATCAAATGTTTCCACCGCATTCATCTGTCCCAAAGTGCGCATAAGCGCCTGTCTTTGATTTGTTTCCAAATCATCATGTTCCAGGAACTTTGCAAGGTACAACGCTTCTTTTGCGCCGCCGGTTTTTCCAAGAGCGGTCAGCGCCATAGTAAAATATTTTTCATCATCTGCGTCTATAAGTTTTATCAAAGCTGGAGCGGCCTCTTTGCATTTTACCTCAGAAACATAATTCATACATTTTTGAACAATCGCAAGGGGCATATCAAACGGATCATCAAGAATTGTAACGGCATAATCTTCCAAGCAAGGATCTTTTTGGTTTGCAAAATAGCCAAGAATTTTTTCGCGCACATCATTGCTTGCCGTAGACTGAAAAAGATTGTAAAGTTCATTTGAATAACGCGGATCTTCGGATTCCACAATTTCATCAACAACTTTGTTTATTTCTGTTGGAGTACCAAAAGAAAGTGCGTTTGTTTTTTCTTCATATTCTGAATTATCAGGATCTTTTTGCTGAGCGGCCTTAAGTTTTTCAGAATCAGGTTCTTTCGGCTTTTTTTCCGATGGAATTTCAACTTGAATTGAAGCAATATCATCTCCATATTCATCAGTGTTTTCCGCAACATCGGAATCATTCAAATCAGACGCAAGCGGAAGCGCGGAATTTTCAAAATCAGCGGAAACTACGTTCTCTTCATTTTCAGCGCCAGGCAAATCCAATTCAGACTGAACAAAATCTTCTTTTTCAGCAGAAGTTTGATTTTCAGCGAAAATCTGAACGGAAATCAAATCTTCAATTTCAGGTTCATCTGAAACAAGCGCAGAATTCTCTGAAAAGCAAAAAGATTTGCACAACAACAGAAAAACAAAAACTGTATTCCGGAATAATTTTTGAATGTTAATTTTCAGAACCGTAAATTTTGCATTCAATTTAAAAACGCCTTTATTCCGACACGGATTTTCACCCGTTCTAATCTTACTAAAAGTTTTCATTATTGAATTTCACCCCGCTTATAGCGTTCAAGAAACTTCTTTTTGTATTGTTCAAAGCAATCGCCGTCAATTGAAGAACGAATTTCTTCCATCATATTATGCAAAAAATAAAGATTATGATAAGTTGCAAGCATTGAACTTAAAATTTCCTGTTCTTTAAAAAGATGTCTTAAATATGCACGGCTATATGTGCGGCAAACTTTGCATTTACATTCCGAATCCACCGGCTTAAAATCATGCTTGTAACGTTCCTGCTTTATGGAAAGCGGTCCGTCGTGTGTAAAATATGAACCGTTCCGCGCATTTCTTGTAGGAAGAACGCAGTCAAACATATCAACGCCGTCAGAAACCGCTTCCAGAATATATTCCGGAGTTCCGATTCCCATTACATAAACAGGCTTTTCTTCCGGCAAAAACTGCATTGTATGTTTTAAAAATTCCGCAAAACATTCAGCCGGTTCGCCCACACTTAATCCACCGATTGCAATTCCAGGAAGATCAAGTTCCGCAACAAATTCCGCGCTTTCTTTTCGCAAATCCTTAAAAAAGTTTCCCTGAACTATAGGAAAAAGCACACCTTTGTAACCGCCGTTCTGCGCATTAATCCACTCTTTTTTAGCGCGTTCAGCCCAGGCACGCGTTACTTTAAGAGCGTGTTCCGCTTCTTTACGCTCCACGCCATATCCGGAGCAAACATCCAGCTGCATTTGAATATCAGAATTGAATTTTACCTGCGTCTGCACAACATTTTCCGGCGTAAAAAGGTGATAACTTCCGTCAAGATGGCTTTGAAACTTAACTCCTTCCGGATTTATTTTTCTTAGCGATGAAAGGCTGAAAACTTGAAAACCGCCGGAATCAGTAAGAAAATTTCCTTTGAACTGCGAAAAACCGTGCAATCCGCCTGCCTCTTGAATCAAATCCGCACCGGGCCGCAAAAAAAGATGGTAAGTATTTGCTAAAATTATTTCAAATCCTATTTCTTCCAAATCATCTTTTGAAATCGCTTTTACAGTTGCACAAGTACCTACCGGCATAAAAACAGGAGTACGCACAGTTCCGTGCGGAAGCTCAAGAATTCCGTTTCTTGCCCGACCATCTTTACTTTTGTGCAAAATATTAAAAATCTTCATATAAAATCCTAATCAATTAAAATATATTTAAAACACGATTACACATGTTCAATAACCAGTTCATAGAACAACGCATTCAATCAAGTTCTTGCATAATAAAGCAGAACAATACTTATCAATATAAACAAGAAAACAGGAAACCATGCGCCCATAAAAGGCGAAATATAACCCCATTTTGCAAGAATCATTGTAAGCATCTGCGTTACATAAAATAAAACCGCAGCAGAAACAGAAAGTGACAAACTTATTAAAAGCACATTTTTCCGCGATTTTCCAGAAATTCCGACCGATAAAAACACAACAATAAAAACAATGAACGGAAAAGCAAACTTTTTGTAATATTCAGAAAGCTCTTCCTGATACGGTAGTCCAACCCGCTTCAAGTGATTTATATAAACTTTTGCCTGCTGAACATTCACATTCGGAACAGAAACAACATTATTCTGAAAAACTTCATAACCTTCATTCAGCCTTGAAAGATATTCCGACTTTGCATAAGTCTGAACAGACATCACGCCATCCTTGTAATCATATTCCAACGCAGATTTTAATTTCCAAAGTTTTTCATTTTCGTTCCATACAGCAGAATCCGCATGAATAAGCGCTTCCAGTTCTTTATTTTCATTCCGGAAAACAAGATACAAATCAGAAAGACGCTTTGCGCTTGCATCATAAAATTTAGCCTTGTAAATTATAAAACCGTTATCGGAAATTACAACAATATTGTTTTTGTTCAGAGATTCTTCCTTATGCAAAAGTTCGTTTTGCAACGCAGTTTTTTTTGTAGAAGTAGGAACAACAAGAAAGTTTTCAAAAAGAAAAAGCGTAACCGTCATTATCATAGAAAAAATTAACAGCGGATAAACAAATTGAATCAGCGAAATTCCAGAAGAAAAAATCGCAGTAAGTTCGTTGCTGGCGTAAAGATCGCTTAAAGTGTATGCCACAGCAAAAAGAATTCCCAAAGGCATTGCGTACCAGACAGTTTTCGGCACATATAAAAGCATAACAGTTAAAACTTGCTTTGCGGTCGCTTCGTTCTGCATATAACTTGTAAGATTCATCAGAAGGTCAACAAGAACCAGAACCAATGCGAAAAAACCAAGAGAACCTAAAAAAATCGGAATAAAACGTCTGAAAAGATAGCGGTGAAGTTTCATTATTTTCTCTTTAACACAATATACAGCAAAACGCCGACCGTTCCTACAAGAACATCCGGCAGCCACATTGCAATCATAGCGTCAATACCAATCCGGAGCGCAAACATTTGCCCCAAAATCATCATTGCCCAATAGAGCACGCTTATTACAAGTCCAAAAATCAGACAAATTGTCTGCCCGTTATGCTTTCCAAAAATAAAAGCCAGCGGAAGCGCAAGAATTGCAAAAAAAACAGAACCGAACGGATTTGAAAACTTTTTGTGGAATTCCATCCTGTATTGATTCAACTGATATTTGCTCGGATTCGGCATAGCCTTAAAACGCCGTATTTGGCGCCCCAAGTCATAGGAAGTCATTTCGCGCGGCAAAACACGCGTTCTTGTGTCCAAAACCTGCGAATCAAGAATATTCAAAGTTGTAGAACCGGCACTCAAAACATCAAAATCCATGCGCTGTTTAGTTCCCAAAGAAGCTACAACAGAATCATTCATATTCAATTGCAGCAAAACGCCTTCTTTTTTCGCAGAAAGCATTTCCGAATCTCCTGCAACAATAATTCTTTGCTGGTTGCCGGACTGTTCATCAAAAAAAACAAGATCCGAAATTTTAGAATCAACCACATCACCAATTATAATGATAGATTTGTTCAAAAATTTTATAGAATTCGGCTCCATTTCAACGCCAGGATTAGAAGCAATAATTTCGCGCCGCAATTTATAATAATTAATATTTCCAATCGGCAAAAGATAATCATTAACAAAAAACGAAACCACAGAAATTAAAATTCCCAAAATAAGAACAGGAATTGCAATTATTCTGTAGCCAAGACCGGAAGCGCGGAAAATAAGAACTTCGTTGTCGCTCATAAGGCGGCCAAGACACATTAAAAAACCCACAAGAGTAGCAAAAGGCGCCGACTGCGAAATAACAACAGGAAGCGAATAAGTCATAAGGCGCATTGTATCCGCAAACGGAACATGCTTTTTCAGAATTTCCTCAATCAGAAGAAGAATCTGATTCACAAAGAAAATCATAAAAAAGAACAAAAAAGCAACGCCGAAATAAAGCAGAAGTTCCTTTACAAGATAGCGGACAAGAACGAAATTTCTAAGTTCTCCCTTATGAAGTACATTTTTTTCAAAAGATTCAATTTTTGAGCGCAAAAAAACAAACCGCTCTTTAAGTTTGCTGCGGTAAAATTTGTGCCACAAAACTTTTAACTTGCGAAAAAAATATTTTCTTTTGGATTCAAAAAAATCCATAAGGCGTACGCATTTTTCAAAAAAAACAGAAAAGAACGCCTTGATTCTTTCTACAAACAAAAACTAAACTCCCGTAGAACCAAATCCGTTTGCACCGCGTTCAGTTTCCGAAAGTTTTTCAGCCTTTACAAAAATTCCCTGAGTAACAGGAGCAACAATCAGCTGCGCAATACGGTCACCGTTATTCACAACAAAATCAGAATCACCAAAATTCGCAAGAATAACCATAAGTTCTCCGCGATAATCGCTGTCAATAGTTCCCGGAGTGTTCAAAACAATAATTCCATTTTTTATTGCAAGTCCGGAACGCGGACGAACCTGAATTTCATAACCTTCAGGAATTTCAAAAAAAAGCCCGGTCGGAACAGCAGTTCTTTTTCCCGGCGGAATAACAACAGTTTCTTCAATACAAGCGCAAACATCCGCGCCAGCCGCACCTAAAGTTTTATAAACCGGAACAGCAGCTCCAGTTTTCACCAAACATTTCACTTCAATAGAATTCATTCTTTAATTATATCAAAACCAGCGCATATTGTCATTTAGATTTGACACCAGATTTGCATACAGATTTTATTTCGGGCGTATCCGCTCGGTTTCGCAAAGCTCAACCTCAGGCCGGGCTTTTCGCACTTACGCCTTTCGGCTTCAGGTGCTACAATCCCTTACGCATTCAGCGGCGCAGGCGGGCAAGTCCGCTCAAAACAAACGGTTTTTGCTTTATATTTCCGCTGATTTACATTATATTTAATTTATGTTCAAAAAAGATTCTCCTGTTTTATATAAAAAGAATTGCGCAATTGTCCAAGATTTCGAAGGCGATAAAATCATTGTAAAATTTCAAGTTGCACCGGCAACTCCAAGCGGAAAAAAAGCTCAGTTTGCAACTCAAAAAGTCCGCGAAAAAGACATAATCGCTCTTCATTCAGAGCCTTGCTCTTCTTTTGAAAAACTGCTTGGCTTTTCCGACGAAAAAATCAAAACGCAGATACAAGAATCATACGAACTTCTTTTAAGCGATGAAGAAACCGCAAAAAGCGAAATTTCTTTTTCCGAACTCGCAGAAATTTTACGCGGAACTTTTATTCCTGACGAAAGTTACTTCTTATTCACCGCACTTTGCGATTCTTTAGAATTCGCACTAAGCGAAGATTCCTTAAAAAATGGAAAAATCGCTTTTATTCCGCGCACAAAAGAGCAGATTGACGCAATCAATCAAAAAAATTACGAAAAAGAACATGAACAGGAAATTCATGCCGCATTTATTGAACGCCTGAAAAAACGCTGCTTAAACCTTCCGGAAGACGCAAAATTTATGAACGAAGTTGAAAACGTTGCGCTCGGAAAAGCAGAAAAATCAAAAGTTATGGTGGAAGCCGGAGTTACGCAATCACCGGAAAAAGCGCACCAGCTTTTAATCGACACAGGAATTTGGGACATAACAAAAAACCCTTACCCTACCCGATTCGGGCTTTCCATGGTAAGCGCAAAAGAAGGCTTGGGAACGCCACCGGAAGAAGAACGGCTGGAACTTGAACAAACAGCTTTCGCAATAGACAATGAATGGTCTTCCGATCCGGACGATGCCGTCTGCTATGACGGAAAATATCTTTGGGTTCATATTGCAGATCCGGCTTGCTTTGTAATTCCGGACAGTTCAATAGATAAAGTTGCGCGGAACAAAGGAACAACACTTTACCTTCCGGAAGGAACTGTAAGAATGCTGGCAGAAGAAAGTCTTGCGGACTATGCGCTCGGACTTCAGGAAAAAAGCAACGCATTGTCCTTCAGACTTTTATTGAACGATGACTCTTCCGTAAATGAATGTCAGGTTTTTAAAACAAAAATAAATGTAAAGCGGCTTACTTATGAAAAAGCAACGGAACTAAAAGACAGCGCAGAATTAAAACCGCTTTTTGAAATTGCAGAAAAAAACATTGCGCGTCGAAAAAAATCTGGCGCCACAAACATTGATTTGCCGGAAATCCACATAAACGTAGATGCAGAAACAAAAAAAGTTTCCATTTCGCCGCTTTTGCGTTACAAAGCAGATGAAATGATCCGCGAAATGATGCTTTTAGCCGGCGAAGGCGCCGCAAATTATGCTTTTAAAAACAATATTCCGTTTCCGTATGTAAGCCAAGATGCACCTGCTGTTCCGGAAAATATTCTACCCGGACTTGCCGGTCAGTTCCAACTTTTAAAATGTATGCGAAAACGTAGCGTAGGTATCACTCCTGCAATGCATTCTGGATTAGGAATCGCAATTTACAGTCAGGTTACAAGCCCGTTGCGCCGCTACAGCGATTTAGTTGCACACCAGCAGCTGCGCGCTTTTCTGGACAAAAGAAAACTCATAGACAAAGATTCTATGCTGGAACGTATAAGCCAAGGAGACGCGGCAAGCGTTGCAGCCAGAAAAGCAAGCCGGCTTAGCGAAACACATTGGAAACTTATTTATTTGCTGCAAAATCCGGAATGGCAGGGCGAAGCTGTTTGCGTAGATAAAAAATTCGATGATCCTCTTTTTATGATTCCAAGCCTTGCTATGCAGGCAACTATAAAAGGAGTTCAAAGCACAGAACTTAACGAAAAAATCACCGTTAAAGTAAACAGCTTGGATATTCCTACCCAAGCCGTTGAATTTATAAAAGCATAAGGCAAAGTAATTCCGAATTCGTTTCGGAATTACTTTAAAACTATCTTCTTGAACCTGCTTTTGAAGTATTTAACTTATATGTCCAATAAGCGCCTGTAGACCAGCACCATCGGCTCTTTCCGTCAAACGCTTCGCGGTGTTCTGTATTCAAATATGCACCAAGAGTATTGTGATCAGTTACAGCAACAGTAAGCTGCGGTCTGATTGTAAAGATATTTCCGCCCGTATAATCTTTTGTTGCATCATGATCATCCCACTTCTTGTTTTCTGAACCCATTGCAAATGAAGAATAAACATCAAATGCAAAAGTTTCATTAAAGTCAACTTTGAATGTAATTCCAGCATACCAAGCCGGTGTGTAATCGCCGTTTTCAAACCAGTTGATAGAACCTTCCGGAATAAGAGTAATTCCGTTGTTTTCAAAATTGATTGTCATAGCCGCACCAGTACTGAATGCCATATCTTCAGGATCGTTATCGCCATCGTCAGTATCAATAGAGTCCCATGCAAAATAAACATCAAAGAAGAACTGTTTTACACCAAATTCCGCTCCGGCATAAAAGTTTCCGTCTTTCTGGAAAAGACCTTCATAAGCCGCTGCAATAAGGAATTTTTCAAACTGAAGCTGAACACCAACATTAGAGCGGAAATTGTCTGTATTCGTTCCATTAGGAATTGCAGCTCCAATCTGGAATGTAAAATCACCTTCATGAAAATAGCGTGCACCGATTGCAGTTTTTGCGTATTTATTTGCATACGGAACAAAACCTACTACATCAGCAGAACCAGGAGCGTCCGGAGTAAACTGATATTCTCCAACAGAACCGTGTCTGTCGTCATAATGTGTAGAAAAACCGCCCTGTCGCACATGCGCACCAGATTCCCAAAGCCAAGACCCAAAACGCGGAGCCGGTCCAACCTGCCAGTTCAATTTTGTTCCAAGGCCAACATCAAGCCCTTCAAGCGGATGCCACAAAAAGTTCACATAATAATCATCAGTTGTTGATTGACCATGAACGTAACCGTTGTAATAAGTTTTCAATCCGGACATATCTTCAACTGAATCACCATCTGCATAACCATAATGATAACCAAGTGGATTATTTGATGTTTTTGCAAATGTAAAGTTGTCAAGGTCGCCGTCTTCATCAACATGCGCCATCAAGCCCCAGTTCAACATTCCTTCAAGAGTAAAGTTGCCTACATCAACACGCGCCTGAATTGCATCCAAAACGCCGTAATAAACCGGATCACCAACAAGCGGAGAACCAAATCCTGTGTAAAAAGTGTTTTCCACACCAGGCTTGCTCATAACCTGGGCCGTTGCTATGCTTGCGCAAAAAACAGCAAAAGCCCCAAATGATAACAGTTTTTTCATTTTATTCACACTCCTTAAATAATTAATGACAAACCGGATTTGCACATGCAGCGCAAGTCTGATTTTTTTCAAACATTTCACGCATTGTGCGCCAGCCAAGAACCGCACATTTTACGCGGGCCGGCATTTTTGAAATATCCTGTAAAGCAGCCGCTTCGTCCAGCTGTTCAACATCTTGTTCCGAACTTTCTCCCCGAATCATTTTCATAAAAATGTCGTCAAGTTTTCCAGCTTCCTCAACAGTTTTGCCAATAACCAAGTCAAGCATCATATCGCAACTTGCCTGGCTTATAGCGCAACCGCTTCCCGTAAAAGAACCATCAACAATAACTCCGTCTTTAACTTTCAAGTTAAGAGTAATATTGTCGCCGCAACTTGGATTTACACCGTTCAAACTGATGCTTGCATCGGGCATTTCTTCTTTATGGGAAGGATTAATATTGTGTTCGTTAAGAATTTCCCGGTAGAGTTCTTTTGTGTCCATAAAAAGATTCCTTAAAATCGAATGTAAAAAACTTTCAATTCTTAAGATTAAAAAGAAATTTTAAGTTTTTTTAATTATTTTGCTCAGCGGGCTATTCTGCAGTTACAGTTGATTTTCCGCAAAAAAATTTGTTGTAGGCGTACTGCATTTTTACCTGCAAAGCAAGATATTCATCAGAAATATTGTATTTTTTTCAACAAATACTCTCTTTTCTATAATTTAACAATTACACCTTATTATGTCAAAAGCTAATCTTTGTAACCGCTCATTTTTCGAATATTTTTCAAAACTGAATAAAAACGTTCCACATCGTCTTCATCATTGTAAAAATACATGCTTGCCCGAGCTGTTGCAGGAACGCCCAAATAAGCGCCCAACGGTTGCGCGCAATGATGACCTGCACGAATTGCAATTTTTTCCGTATCCAGCAAAGTCGCAATGTCATGAGGATGAACACCGTCAATTGTAAACGTTACAATTCCACAATGTTTTTCAGGATTAATATTTCCGATAATATGAATGTAAGGATTCTGCTTCATTTTTTTCATAAGAAGAGCAGCAAGGCGGTTGTCATTCTGTTCAATTTTTTCAAAGCCAACAGATTGAATGTATTTTATTGCAGAAGCAAGTCCCACTGCTCCGCTTGCGTTCACAGTTCCTGCTTCAAATTTATGCGGAAGTTCCGCCCAGGTAGCATCTTCGCGGGTAACGTACTCAATCATTTCTCCACCGCGCAAAAAAGGCGGCATTTCTTCCAAAAGTTCTTTTTTTCCGTAAAGAACGCCAATTCCCATCGGTCCGCAAAGTTTATGTCCGCTGAATACAAAAAAATCCGCATCCAAATCTTTTACATCAACTTTAAAGTGCGGAACAGACTGCGCTCCGTCCACTACGCAAACAGCCCCGACTTTATGCGCAAGGGCAGCAATTTTTTTTACAGGATTTGTAATTCCCAAAACATTAGAAACCTGCGCAACAGCAACAATTTTTGTCCTTTCGTTTATCTTTGAAAATTCGCTCTCAGGAATTTCTCCCGTTACCTTATCATTTTCCAAATAAACAAGTTTTGCGCCTTTTGCTTTGCAAACCATTTGCCAAGGCAAAAGGTTTGAATGATGTTCTGCAACAGAAACTACAATCTCATCGCCTTGCTGAACATTCTGCATTCCATAAGTATAAGCAACAAGATTCAAACTTTCAGACGCATTGCGCGTAAAAATAATTTCGCAAGGTTTTGCGCCAATAAAATCGGCAACAACATTCCTGGAATTTTCATAATCTTCTGTGGCGCGTTCACTTAAAGCGTAAAGTCCACGAAGCGGATTTGCATTGTCGCGGCCGTAAAATTCCCCGATTGCGTCAATCACGCATTTTGGTCTTTGAGTTGTAGCCGCATTGTCAAAATATATAAGATTTTTATTTTCATTTGCGCTAAAAACCGGAAAATCTTCTTTATAAATGTTCGCCATAAAAACCTTCTTGTCTTTTCTGCCATGCTGAACTTATGCCTGTCGACCAGCCTGCCGTCTGCAGGACAGACAGGAGTTCAGAATGACCAAGTTTAATCTTCGCCAAAAATCAGATTCATTCTTGAATTGATTTTTTCAACAGTTTTTTCATCATCGATTGTAGAAACAACAGCCTGAACTTTTGCTTTTGCAATAATATTTTCTGATTCAGTTTTGCTTATTCCGCGCGACTGCATGTAAAAAAGCATTTCATCGCTAAGACGTCCGATTGTTGCTCCGTGTTCGCCGGAAATATCTTCTTCCGTACAAAGTATAACCGGCATTGAATTGTTCACAACATCCGGACTCAGCAAAAGAGTTTCTTCCTGCTCATCACCGTCAGAACCGCAAGAACCTTTCTTAAAGTCAATTGTGCCGCGGTAAGTTTTCTGCGCCTTGTCTTTTAATGAACCGGCAACATTCATTCTGCACAAAGTCTTTTTTCCGATGTGATTTACAATAAAGTTCAAATCCAAAAACTGCTCATCTTTCAAATAATAGCCAAGATTTGATTTAAATGAACCGTTGTACTCTTTAAGATTACAACCGGCGCCGATATAAACTTTTTCACCGCCAAGTTCAACATGAGTAAGCTCAAAAGACGCATTTTCCGCAACATAAGAAGCTGTATCATCAATTTGAATAAATTTCTTTCCTAAAAGCTGAACCTTAACAACTTTTATTTTTGCGCCGCTTTTTGCAAAAACTTTAGTTCTTAAAGCCTGAAATCCGCCCGCATTTTCGTCAGAACTGCATACAAAAATCAATGTGCTTTCAGAATTTTCTTCCGCAACAACAATTTGATTTGTAAGAGCGTTTTCGCCGTTCTTAAAATCGTAATTCAAAACAACAGGTTTTTCGATTTTTTTATTTGCAGGAATTATAATTCCAAGCGGAGCCTCGCCTTCAAAAATTGAATCAGAAGCGTTTCCGGTTCCGCTTAAAAGTTCCGGAAGATTCTGAAACGAGTTCAGAATAACGTTTTCAGTTGAACTGTCATCCCGAACTTGATTCGGAATCTCTTTTACGATTTGCACTTCAGATTCATTTTTTATTTCTGTGATTTCGGCAGGCTCAATCACCTTTAACGGAACATCAAATTCAAGTTCCGCATCATTTATTTTTAACCAGCTCCAGGACGGAGAAGGAAGATTATTAATTTTTAATATTTCGCCCATCACATTGTCCCCTTCATTTCAAGCCTGATCAGATTATTCATTTCCACAGCATATTCAAGCGGAAGTTCCTTTGAAACAGGATTTGCAAATCCGCTTACAATCATACTTCGCGCCTCTTCCTCGCTTATTCCGCGGCTCATAAGATAGAAAACCGCCTCATTACTGATACGCCCGATTTTTGCTTCGTGCCCAACATCCGCTTTGTCTGTAAGAACAACATTTGCAGGAATTGTATCGCTGCGGCTTTCACTGTCAAGCATAAGAGACTGGCAGGAAACGCTCGCTTTTGAACCTTCCGCATTTTTTGCAATGTAAACTGCGGAACGGTAAATCGATGCACCACCGCCCTTGGAAATTGACTTTGTTGTAATCACACTTGTTGTGTTCGGAGCAAGATGAACCATTTTTGCGCCAGTATCAAGTTCCTGCCCTTTTCCAGCAAAAGTAACTCCTGTGAACTCTGCGCGCGCATTGCGACCGACCAAATCGCTTTCCGGATAAAGACAACCAACATGACTTCCGAATGAACCGGAAATCCATTCTATACTTGCGTCCTCTTCAACTTTCGCACGCTTTGTGTTCAAGTTGTACATATTTTTTGACCAGTTTTCGATAGTTGAATAGCGCAAATGCGCACCTTTCTTTACAAAAAGTTCAACTGCTCCAGCATGAAGATTCGCAACATTGTATTTTGGAGCGGAACAACCTTCTATAAAATGCAAGTCCGCGCCTTCGTCAACAATTATAAGAGTATGCTCAAACTGTCCGGCACCTTTTGCATTCAATCGGAAATACGACTGAAGAGGAAAAGAAAGTTTTACGCCTTTAGGAACATAAACAAAAGAGCCGCCCGACCAAACAGCACCGTGCAAAGCCGCGAATTTATGATCGCGCGGTGTAATCAAAGTCATAAAATATTCTTTTACCATCGGGCCCCATTCCAGACTTTTCAGAGCACTTTCAAAATCAAGGTAAACAACGCCCTGCTTTGCAACTTCCGATTGAATATTGTGATATACAAGTTCGGAATCGTACTGCGCGCCAACGCCGGCAAGACTTTTTCGCTCCGCCTCAGGAATTCCCAATTTTTCAAAAGTATCTTTTATGTCGCTCGGAACGTCTTCCCACTTTCCTGCCATTTTTGTCTTCGGACGAACATAAGTTGAAATGTTTTCCATATTAAGTCCGTCAATATTCGGCATCCAGCTAGTAGAAACACCCATTTTGTTGTATTGCTCAAGCGATTTCAAGCGAAAATCGCGCATCCAGTCAGGATCGCCCTTTTCTTCGCTAAGTTTTTTTACAATTTCAGGATTCAAACCAGATTCCAATCTGTAAAATTCTTTTTCAGACTCTTCATAGCGGAAATTGTAAAAATCTTGATTTATATCTCTTATTTCTGTTTTTTCCTCTGCCATATTTTTTTCCATAATCAATGCAAGGCATTAAATTCACAAAAAACGTGGTTTCGACAGGCTCAACCACCATTATGTTTTCTCTCATCAACTAAAAAAGTCATTCCGAATTTATTTCGGAATCCATTTATTATAGATGCTGAATCAACCTGTATGCCCTGCCAGCGATAGGCTGGTCGACAGGCAGGAGTTCAGCATGACAATTTTATTTCCATTCTACGCATTTATAAACGAATCAAAACCTTTTTCGTTTATTTCCTGAACCAAAGAACCGTCTCCTGTTTTTACAATATGACCCTTTACAAGAACATGCGTATAGTCAACATGAAGACTTTCCAAAATACGCGTTGAATGAGTTATTATTAAAAGTCCGCCGTTCTGATTCTTCTGATATTCTTCCACACCTTTAGAAACTGTGCGGACAGCATCAACATCCAAACCGGAGTCAGTTTCATCAAGAATTGCAAGCCGCGGTTTTAGCATAAGAAGCTGCAAAATTTCACTCTTTTTACGCTCACCGCCGGAAAAACCGACATTCAAATCGCGCTTTGCATAACTTTCATCCATATTCAAAAGCTGCATATTTTTCTGAAGTTCTTTTTGAAACTGAAAAAGTTTTACGCGCTCTCCAGTTTTCTGCTGAATTGCAGCCCTTATAAATGATTCCAAAGAAATTCCCGGAACTTCAAGCGGATTTTGGAACGAAAGAAACATTCCCGCTTTTGCGCGTTTATCCGTTGATTCTTTCGTTAAATCCTGACCTTCAAAAAGTATTTTTCCGCTGTCAATCTTGTAAACAGGATTTCCCATAAGGGCATTTCCCAAAGTTGATTTTCCAGCACCGTTAGGTCCCATCAAAACATGAGTTTCGCCTTCTCCAATCTGAAGATTCAGATTTTTAAGCACAGACTTTTCGTCAACACTGACAGAAAGATTTTGAACATCTAGCAACAAAGTATTCGCTCCTTCAACCGGCGGTTAAAAGTCGCCATAAAGAATGTATGTATTTAATAGCAAAAATTTATTTTCTATAAACATAATTAATTTACTGCAAATCGGCAAAGTAAACAATCTAGGAAAGTTAGAAAACAACAACTTTTTTTATTCCATTTTTGTAACAGCAAAAAGTTCAGAAATCGTCATTGTTTTTAAACCGCGGTTATGAAAACCTTTCAAAAATTCCGACCCGGAATCATCTTCAACAATAACAGTTCCGTTCGATTTCAATCCTTTCTGCAAAATTCCGCCGTGCTTGTAAATCAATTCCGCAATTTTCAGGCTTGAATCAACATCATTTTTCACCTTAAAGCCAAGTGCAAAATTCCCGCTAAGTTTCCGGCTTAAAAATGCCTTTGCCTTTTTTCCGTAAAGCCCGGCGATTTTTTCCATAATTTCTTTATTGTGCCGGCTGATTTCACGCTGCTCCAAAAATTTTTCAACGCTCAGCTTAATTCCTTTGTTCTTTTCAATAACAGAATCCGCAGTTCCGCCATCCGCCTCGCAAAAAGCCTTGAACAACAGCATTGTCATTTTTGCGTCATCGCTTGATTTGTGCGACTGCAATCCATCAAGTTTTACATTATAATTTTCGCACCATTCTTTAAGACCTTTTCCATTCTTTACATTGTTCGCATTATCTATAATCGTAGCAACATCATAAGCGGCATAATTTATGGAAGGCAATCCGTATCGTTCGCATGCGCTCTGCAAAAAGCCCATGTCATTTTTTACAGAAAAACCTAAAATTTTGCGGCCGCTCGCTTCCATCAGTTTTTTTATTGCGCCGTAATAACTTTCAAAATTACGCTTGCTCCTGAAATAATCTTTTGAATATGCAAGTTTACAACCGTGCTTAGGATCAAACAAATACCAGTCGAATTCCGCTTCAGGATTCATGACAACATCATCCTCATCAAGAATTTCCCAATCTTCATTTACCAGAACATAACCAAACGAACACATTTTACCAACGCCGCCAAAACAATTGGCACATTCAATATCAAAAAAAAGATAAGATTTATCCATAAAAAATCTCCTAGAATATAAATCCGCGCAAAGCCGCAACCATCTGCAAGACAGTTTTTATCGTCTTAAAAAAAATTTACATTTATTTATACAACGCAAAAATCGCTGGCACTTTTTTCAATTCCGGCAGGCCGCTTTTTTTCCATTCAGCAACAGTTTTTGTTTTTATAAATTCCGCATCTGTTGTAATTCCGGCAGCAACGCAAAGTTTTGTTTCCTGCCGGCAAGACTTTACAATCGAATCAAAAAGCTGAGCATTTCTGTACGGCGTTTCTATAAAAAGTTGCGTCTGATTTTCCTTATAAGCGCGGTTTTCCAAATTCTTAATTTTAGCCGCACGCTCATTCGGTTTTACCGGAAGATAACCGTTAAAAGCAAAACTCTGACCGCTGAATCCGCTTGCCATAAGCGCCAAAATCATAGAATTCGGGCCCACAAGCGGAACAACCTTAAAATTGCGGCTCTGCGCCAAAGCAACAATATCCGCGCCCGGATCCGCAACAGCAGGACAGCCAGCCTCGCTTATAACACCTACGCTTTCACCTTTTTTCAGCGGATCAAGATAGTGCAAAATATTTTTAATATCAGTATGTTCGCTAAGCTCAACAAATTCACCGTCATCAACGTGACTTCCTTCAATCTTAGCCAGAAAACGCTTTGCAGACTTTACGTTTTCCGCAACAAAAAAACGGATTTTTTTAATAATTTCAATATTATACGAAGGAATAACTTTAGAATATTCAGTTTCGCCCAAAGTCACAGGAATCAAATACAAAGCAGTTTCCATTTTTTCTCCAGATTATGATTTTAAGGGGCGGAGCCCCGCCCTACGCCTCAAACTTCGGGGTTTCGGGAGCCTCAACCACCTTCAGTTTTCGTCTACCCACCCAGCGGGGCAAAAAAAGCAACCGCACTCAGCCCCGCAACGCCCCGGAATTATATTTAGCAATACGATTGTTCATCTAAAAAAACGCCAAATTCAGAAAGTTTTTTCCGCAATCCTTCCGCATTTTTAAAGTAGTAAGTCTTTATGCCAAGAGCCGCAGCCGCATCGCAATTTTCCTGCTTGTCATCAGTAAAAAAAGCGTTTTCCGCTTTTTCATGCTCGCAATCCAAAATCAATTTCCAAAAATCAGCATCCGGTTTGCTTACACCCATATGAATAGACGCATAAGTTGTATCAAAAATTGAATAATCACCGCGCGCGCAGTGATTGTCATAATGACTTTCTATTGTATTCGTTCCGCAAACAACTCTGTGTCCTTTCGATTTTAGCTCGCATACAATCTTTTTAGTTTCTTCGTTCATAACCGGATGAAAAAGAAGCCTGAACCAGTCGCATGAAACTTTTATTCCGGAACGTTTTTCAAAAATTTTCCACCATTCTTTTACAGAAATATTACCGTTATCCAGCTCCAAAAAAAGATTTTCCCGACTATTCCAGCCCATCAGCGAAAGAAACTTTTCTTTGGAAATATTCAAACGTCCGCAAACTTCATCAAAAATGTTGTCCGCATTAGTCGTAACAACACCACCCATATCAAAAATAAAAAGCATAAGAAAAGTTTAATGTAAAAGCAAATAAAAAAAAAGACGCACTTTAAAAGCACGTCTTTTTTTTCTCCTGCAGATTGCGCTGATTTCCGCAGATTTTTCCAAGTGATTTCGACAGGCTCAATCCAAGTGATTTCAACAGGCTCAATCCAAGAATTTCGATACTTCGACGTAGCTCAGTAACCGCAAGCTCAATCACCCTGCGTAAATCTGCGGAAAATCATCTATTTATTCTGTTCTTCCAAAGCATCAATGTAAGAAAGGTTCAAGCGGCCCATCTTGTCAACTTCAAGAAGTTTTACAGGAATAACCTGACCTTCCTTCAAGACATCGCTTACTTTTTCTACGCGCTGCTTAGAAAGTTTTGAAATGTGGCAAAGACCTTCTTTTCCAGGAAGGATTTCAACAAATGCGCCAAAATCCATAATGCGCTTTACAGTTCCCTGATAAATTGCGCCAACTTCCGGATCTTCAGTAATTCCCTTTACCGCTTTTTTCGCTTTCTGAGCGGCTTCACCGTTCTTTCCGTAGATTGTAACAGTTCCGTCGTCATCAGTATTGATTGTAACATCGTACTGTGAGCACAACGCCTTAACGTTCTTTCCGCCAGGACCAATCAAAGCACCGATTTTATCAACAGGAATTTTCATTGTGATAATCTGAGGAGCGCGCGGACAAAGCGGAGCCGGTTTGTCAATACAACTTTCCATAATAGAAAGAATGTGAAGACGACCTTTTCTAGCCTGTTCCAAAGCGTTCTTCATAATTTCTGTCGTAACGCCCGCAATTTTTATATCCATCTGGAAACCTGTAATTCCGTCTTTTGTTCCGGCAACTTTAAAGTCCATATCGCCAAGATGATCTTCTTCACCAAGAATGTCAGAAAGAATCTTGTATTTTCCGTAAGGATTATCGCCTTCCGGTTCTGTGATAAGTCCCATCGCAATTCCGGCAACCATTTTCTTCATCGGAACACCAGCCGCAAGCATTGCAAGACAACCGCCGCAAGTAGAAGCTTGAGAAGAAGAACCGTTACTTTCCATAATTTCAGAAACTACGCGGATTGTATAAGGGAATTCTTCGCGGCTTGGAACCATCGCAGCCAAAGAGCGGCGCGCCAAGTTTCCGTGACCAATTTCGCGGCGGCCAGTTGTGAGCTTTCCAGTTTCACCAACAGAATATGGTGGGAAATTGTAATGCAAAATAAAATGTTCACTTCTGTTTCCGTCAATATCGTCGTAACTCTGCTCATCCATTGCAGTTCCCAAAGTGCAGACTGCCAAAGACTGAGTTTCACCGCGAGTGAACAAAGCAGAACCGTGAGGCATCGGAAGAACGCCAGTTTCGCAAGTTATAGGACGGATTTCATCAGTTTTTCGGCCGTCAATACGAACGCCGTCATCAAGGATAGATTTTCTGAGCAATTTGTACTGAATGTCATCCATAAGATTTGCAAAAAGTTTTGCCTGAACAGGATCTTCAAGCTGTTCAGCATAATTTGCGCCGACAGTTTTAATAACTTCGCTTATAGCCTTTCCGCGGTTCATTTTTCCGTCCTGGAAACAAGCCTTTTTCAAAAGCGGAGTTGCTTCCGCTTCAATCGCTTCCGCATTCGCCAAAGTTACATCAAGAGGATTCAAAGGAAGTTTTTCCTTTCCGCATTTTGCAACCAATTCTTCCTGAAGCTTACACATTTCCTTGATGAACTTTTCTGCTTCCGCCAAAGCGCCAAGCATAACATCTTCAGAAACTTCATTTGCGCCGCCTTCAACCATTGTAAAACCGTCTTTTGTTCCGGCAACAACAATTTCCATATCGGCTTCTTCAATTTCCTTAAAAGTAGGATTGATTACATATTTTCCGTTCACAAATCCTACACGGCAAGCCGCAACAGGTCCGTGGAACGGAATATCAGAAATGCAAGTCGCAGCAGAAGCCGCAATTACAGCCAAAATATCCTGAGTATGAATTCCGTCTGCAGAAACGCAAGTCGGAACAATCTGAAGTTCATGACCAAAAGATGGTTCAAAAAGCGGACGCATCGGTCGGTCAATAAGACGGCTGACCAAAATTTCCTTATCCTTAGGGCGTCCTTCTCGTTTTACAAAACCGCCTGGAATTTTTCCAGCAGCATAGAATTTTTCGTTGTATTCAACAGTTACAGGAACAAAATCCTGACCTTCTGTTACTGAGCTTGAAGCACAGATTGTCGCAATAATAGCCGCACCGCCCCACTGAGCATAAACACAGCCATTAGCCTGTTTTCCGATTTTTCCTGATTCAAGGATGAGATCGGCATCTCCGAGTTTGTAAGTTACTCTTGTTACTTCTGACATTTTTTTTCCTTTCCTTATGTCGTATTCTTTCTTTTACATCGCGCAAAAGTTTGAAATTTTCCGCAGATTTCGAAAATTTGAGGGAAATTTTATCAAAAATCATTGCGATGCATCGTGCCTTTAAATAAAAAAGCCTGCGCCACCACGATGAATGGCAACAGGCTTTAACTTAAGAACAAAAACTACTTTCTAAGTCCAAGTTCCTTAATGAATGAACGGTAACCTTCAAGATTTGTGCGTTCATAGTAACGAAGCATTTTTCTGCGCTGACCAACAACTTTAAGAAGGGCTCGCTTTGCTCCAGCATCTTTCGGAAATCTTTTTGTGTGATCCGTAAGCTGCTTTACTCTTTCTGTAAGAAGAGCAATCTGAACCTTTACGTTTCCTGTGTCACCTTCTTTTGCGCCGTATTTAGAAATTACAGCCTGTGTTGTTTCTTTTGCAAGTGCCATTGACTTACTCCTAAAAAATTAATTTGTATCATCCGCGAAAACTTTGACGGTCATTTCTGGAGTATCAAGAGAAAAAATCTCAAAATTTCCGTAACTGATAACTTATCTAGTCTATAAAATAAAAGAAAGTTTTTCAAGCACTCGGAACAGCACAACAAAAAACGCGCAAAAATTCCTAATTCCTAATTCCTAATTCCTAATTCCTAATTCCTAATTCCTAATTCCCAAAAGCCTCTTCGCTTCATTCAAATCATTTTTTTGCAGAAGTTCCCTAATCATCGTGCTGCTTATGCGTTTTCCGCCATCTTTTACAAGTTCCACAAAAACAGAATCAATTCCGTTCTGCGCGCAGAAAGCTTCTATTTCATCCTTACCGAACGCCCCGTTATGACCGCAGCGAAAATCTATTCCTTCCGCAATAAACTTTAAGTTCAATTTTTCTTTTAAAATCGAAAAAAAATCCTGACCGCTAAGATTTTTAAAATTTTCATCAAAATGAATTACAACCGAAAAATCAAAACCCAAACTGCTGAAAATCTTAAGCCGCTCTTCCAAAGTGGAAATATCGCCCTTGTAATTTTTCCCTTCTTTCAGCGCAGAAACAGGTCTTTCAAAAGTTATAATTCCGTTTTTTGTTCCATGATTTTTTGAATATTCAAAGATTTCCTTAAAAATCGCAAAATGCCCGCGGTGCGGTCCGTCAAAAGAACCGACCGTAACCGCAGAACCGTTTTTCAAATCAACATTTTTGCAAAAACCGTTTTCTATCAAATCATTCCATAAAAGAGTCAGCATAATTTAAGATTAGCGCAAAACAACAAAAACTGCAAAAGAGGAAAACAAAAAAAGGCTGTTCACATTTAATGAACAGCCTTTTTTGTTTCAACTTTTTAAGTTGCACGGCAACATTAAAATCTTATAATTATTTGCAATAATGCCGCAAAAATAGTAAAAAAACTATTTTTCCCACAAAACTTCAGGATAATATCCTTCGGAAATCTTTTTTGCAATTTCGGCTTTTACATTTTCACGGTCTTCCGGATAAGTCATTCCGAACCAGCTTTCTTCAGAAGTATAAACTTTTACACTTCCCTTCTTATCTTTTATTATATCGCTTGCAACAACCGGCAAAAGCGCCTCCGTCTTTTCCGCAGTCACATTCAGTTTTATAAAGTTTTCCCAATAAGAGTTAAATTCCTCAAACGCTTTCGGACTAAACCCAAAAAGATTCATACTTACAGTTTCTTTTCCGGTAAGAACATCTTTATGATCGCCAAAATCAGAAACAACTTTTCCGCCTTCAAAATATATTTTTAAATTTTCAACAATAGAAACAAGATTTCCGTCTTTTACAGTGCAAACGCCTCGGCTTACAGAACCGTTCTTGCTCATAGTATTTTCCAGAACATAACCGACCATCGCATGCTCTGTAGAATCATTATTTATAGAAGAAAGATGCTTTCCAAGAGTTTCAAAAGCGGCCCGTCCGTAATAATCATCGGAATTGATTACAGCAAACGGTTCGTTCACAGCTTTTTCCGCGCAAAGAATCGCGTGCGCTGTTCCCCAAGGCTTAGTTCTGTCCTTAGAAAGTTCAATCTGCTCCGAAGTCAAAAGGCTTTCGTGCGACTGAAAAACATATTCAGCATTCATATTTTTTGCAACGCGGTCAAAAAGGCGTTCCCTAAAATCTTTTTCAATATCCTTTCTGATAATATAAACAACTTTTCCAAAACCAGATTTTTTTGCATCAAAAGTAGCATAATCAAGAAGACATTCACCGTTTTTTCCAACGGAATCAATCTGCTTAACACCGCCATAGCGACTTCCCATTCCTGCTGCAAGAACTAAAAGTGTCGGTTTCATAAAATAATCCCCATTTTTAAAATTTCTACATTATTCCACAATTATAGTTTCTAATGCAAGTATCATCATATCCTTAAAAGTTGACTGCCGCTCTTCTGCAGTAGTTTCACCGCCTTTTACAATATGATCGCTTACCGTAAAAACAGAAAGCGCCTTCCGCTTAAATTCTGCGGCAAGCGTAAAAAGCTCTGCGGATTCCATTTCTATTCCGATTGCGCCGTATTTTTTCCAAAGTTTCCAGTTCTGATTTTCATCATAAAAACGGTCGCTGGAAACAACCGGACCAACTTTTGCATTTATTCCAAGTTCCTTCGCTTTGTTGTACGCCGTGTAAAGAAGTCCAAAATCAGCAGTCGGCGCATAGTGCAATCCGCCAAAACGCTGATTCAAAAGATAGGAATCAGAAAAAGCGGCATTTGCTATAACAGAATCCTTTAAGTTCACATCTTCCTGAACAGAACCGATTGTTCCCACCCGAACCGCTTTCTGAACGCCATAAAAACGAAAAAGTTCGTTCACATAAATAGAAAGCGAAGGCTGCCCCATTCCAGTTCCCTGAACAGAAACAGAAACACCTTTATATTTTCCTGTAAATCCGTACATTCCGCGAACTTCATTGTAACATTCAGGATTTTCCAGAAAATTTTCTGCAATAAATTTTGCTCTTAACGGATCACCCGGCAAAAGAACTTTATCTGCGATTGCACCTTCCGGCGCATTAATATGTGTACTCATAACTTTTATTATAACACAAAACACAGAAAGTTCAAAAACAATAAACAGCATGCATAAAAGGGCGCCTGCCCAACGTTCGGCACTCCGTGCCTCACTACTCACCAAAAGCCTTGCTTTTGGTGATACGGGCGCAAGTCAGCATAAAAGGGCGCCTGCCCTACGGCTCAACCGCCGCGTCGCTCAGCAATGTGCAAACAAGTTTGCCCACCGCTTCGCTTCTTAGCGTTTTCGCCTACCCCTCTGTACACGGCGCACCGCTTCGCTGCGCAGATTTTAAAAAAACAGCACTCCAAAAGCCGCACCAAGACAAACTACAAAAAAAGGATGCAGATTGAATTTTTTGCGCAACCAGAGAAACACAAAATACAAAGAAATATTCATCCAATTAAAAAGTTCTTTCCAACCTGCCGTCGTGCAAAGAACCTTAATATCTTCCGGAACATAAAAAAGAATGTTCAAGCACATATTTACGGCAATTACAAAAATCATTCCGGTTGCAGCAGGACGCAAAAATGAAAAAACGCTTTGCACACAGCGGTTTTGCCGGAAATTCATAATAATACGCGCAATTATCAGAATTACAATTAAAGACGGAAGAACTTCCCCTATTGATGTTATTATCGCACCTGGAATGCCGTAAAACTTGTATCCCAAAAAAGTAGCCATATTCACACCTACAGGTCCCGGCGTACTTTCCGAAATAGCAATCATATTGTAAAACTGCTCAACAGAAATCAGTCCCTTATCTACAATTGTCTGCTGCATTAAGGTTATTGCAACAAGACCACCGCCGATAGTAAAAAGTCCTATATAAAAAAATGTGCAAAAAAGCCACAGAAGACTAACATCGCTACTCATCAGAATTCTCCTTTGCATTCTGCTCATTTTCAGAAGAATTATTTAAACAAAACTTTTTTTTAGCAAACCAAACAATTATTCCAATCAAAGCCGCACCTAAAATTACAATGTAAGATTTTAAATTAAAAAAGAAAATAAGACAAAAAGAAGCAATCATAATCAGAATGCTGACAAAATCTTTAGAAGTCTTTTTTGCAAAATTAAGCGTAGAATCTGTAATCAGTGCGCACACAGCAACGTTAATTCCTTTTAACGCTTTTTGAACGTTAGGATAATGATCAATCGAATCTATAAGATTTGCAAGAATTGTAATAATAAGAACGCTTGGAGTAATTATTCCAAGCGTCGCAACTATTCCTCCAAGAATTCCCGCTTCCTTAAAACCAACAAAAGTAGCAACATTTACGGCAATAATTCCCGGAGTCGACTGGCCAACCGCATAATAGTCCAAAATTTCATTTTCGGTTGTCCAGTGCTTTTTATCAATAAGTTCGCTCTGCATCATCGGAAGCATGGCAATTCCGCCACCAAACGTCAATGACCCGATTTTTGCAAATGTCAAGTAAAGATCAAGGTAAATATTCTTTTTCATTCCAAAGAACAGATTAACCTTTTACCGCTCCAGCCGCAATACCTTTGATAATATATTTTTGCAATCCCAGATAAAACGCAATAATCGGAATTGAAGAAATTGTCAAAGAAGCGCACATCGGTCCGTACTCTTTCATAAACTGTCCGTTAAAGCGCATCTGCGCAAGCTGGATTGTTCCCTGCTTTGCAACAATAAGAGGCAGCAAAAAGTCGTTCCAAATCCACAAAGCATCAATTACCGCAACAGTAGCAATAATCGTTTTTATTAACGGCAGTACAATGCGGAAAAAGATATAAAATCTTCCGGCACCGTCCATTGCGGCAGATTCTTCCAATTCAAGCGGAACAGATTTTATAAATCCGTGAAACATAAAAATTGCAGTAGGACAACCCAAACCCCAATACATCGGAATAAGGCCTGGAACACTCATAAGATGAAGGTCCGCCGCAAGAACTCCAATAGGAACCATAATAATCTGAAAAGGAATCACCAAAGAAAAAGAGAAAAATCCGTATAAAATCCATGAGATTTTAGATTTTGAACGGGCAAGCGCATAAGCGCACATTGCAGATGTAAGAATAATTCCTCCGGTTCCCAAAACTGTAACAAGAAGAGTGTTCAGAAAAACAACCGGAAATTTCATCTGCGACCAAGCCTGAATATAATTTCCAAAATACAGTTTCAAAGGAATTCCTGTCGGATTTATAATAATATCCGCATTAGGACGAAAAGAATTGATAATTACAAATATCAACGGATAAATAAAAAATGCAGCGAAAATCACCATGCAAGTTGTAAGAACTGTTTCTTTATTATTCTTCCGCTTTGCGTTCCAACCGGAAAAATTCAGCTTCGGAAGTTTTCCTTTAATTTTAGATGCAGTCATTATGCTTCAACCTCCTTTCGTTTCATTATAAACAATTGAAGTCCGGTAACAATTACAATTGCAAAGAACAAAACCATAGCTTTTGCATTTGCAAGTCCAGCCAACTTCAAAGAGAAAGCATCAAAATAAATATCCATTACAAACGGAACAGTTCCTGTTGCATATCCCGTACGACCAATCATCGCATAAATAAGGTCAAAACTCTTCAAGGCGTTTGCGATAGTAAGGAACAGCGAAATTGTTAAAGAAGGAATCATAAGCGGAAGCGTAATGTATTTAAAACGTTGCCAACCAGTCGCACCATCTATTTTTGCCGCCTCTACAACTTCCGTAGGAATATTCTGAAGCCCCGCAAGATAAACAATCATATAATAGCCGCATCCTTGCCATACCGCAACAAGAACCAAAAGCCAAGGAGTTTTATTTGAATCGGAAATCCATTTTTCAATTCCTGTTATCGCCGGCAAAAGCTGAACAAACAGCATTGACCAAATCAAAGCAACAATAATCATTGAAAGAACATTCGGCAGGAAGAAAATTGTTCTTAAAACTTTTTGCCCTTTTATTCCCGTATCAAGCGCAAGCGCAAGGCCGAACGCAATAACGTTTATTCCTATAACAGAAAAAATCGCAAAAAAGATTGTAAAGCCAACAACACCCATATTGAATTGAACTACAACCCAATTTTTAGAAAGCGTTTTTTTAATTTTTGAAATTTTTAAGATTTCGTTGGAAAGATCAAGAACCTGCGCCCTTTCGCTTTCAGAAAGTTCATTCGCATCTGCAAATTTCAGCGCCACATCATGAATTTCATACGCATCAAGCTTAAGCCCCGCTGACTTTAAAGAACGCACTAAAGAATCAATTTCCGATTCCGTTATAGTCTTTCCCAGTCCGGGAAGTTCCCACAAAAATCCGGTAAGCTCAAATTCATCATATTTTGAATCCAGCTTGTAATATCCGTTCTTTTCATCAAATTTATATGCATCTGTAAGAATTTTGTAATCTTCAGATTTCTTTTCAACATCTTTTAAAATTTCTTTTTGAAAATCTTTTTTCTGAATTATACGCGGAAGTTCTGAAGCTTCTGTAAATTTTTCAACGCGTACTTTGTGCGGATAAAAATCTTTATCAATTTTACCCGTAAAAATCTTTTTGTAATTTTCAAAACCGACAAATTTATAACGATCAGGCTCGTATCCGGTTTTTTTTACAATACGTTCAAGTTTTCGCCGTGTTGCACCGCCGACACTTTTTCTTTTATATGAATTATCAGTCGGATCATACTCGTAAATTGACTGAATATAATTTCTTTCCTTCTGATTTATTTTTCCGCTGTAAAGAATTTTTGATTCAAATTCTGATTTTTCCAAAATAATAGGAGTTTTAGGTGTAAGCCCGTCCCAGTTTGTAAGTGAAATTCCAATTCCTCTGAAGAACGGAGTAATAAAGAAAATCAAATAAAGAACAAGACAAGGAATAATGAAAGCTGAAAAGTAAAATGCTTTCCTAGGTTTTGATTCTATCATAAAAAGTAAATTCCCTTCCTTTCTGTCTGATTGTGTAAAGCGCAGACGTTATTTTTACAAAACAAAAAAAGTCCGCGGATTTTCACCACGAACTTTTTTTTGTTATTTAAAACTATTTGTTAACTGAAGAAGCCCACTGAGCATCAATTTCTTTAATAACGTCTTCAGCAGAACGCTTGTGCATCATATACTGCTGACCGCCATTCTTACAAGAATCTTCAAATACATCTGTAGGATACTGGCTGAATGCCCATGGAGAAGACCCCTTTGCTTCTACAGAAGCCATAAGGTCAACATAAGGACCACCGAATGCAGTTACATCAACCCCCTTGAAAGGAGGAATAAGTTTGTATTCATCCATCCAAAGTTTCTGACCTTCAGCAGATGTAAGCCAGTTAAGGAATTTAACCGCAATTGCCTGTTTTTCAGCAGAAGACTGAGAAGAAACACCGAATGTAGAGTCTACATCAGCGTAGAATGTGTTCATTTTTGCATCATTGTAAACAGGGAACGGAATAAATCCTGCGTTAAGATTAGGATTAAGTTTAAGAGCATCAACATAAGCCCAAAGTCCCTGAACCATCATTGCAGATTCGCCCTTTGCAAAAGACTGCTGCTGTTCGCCGCCGCCCATTTCCGCAGCGTTGGAATTCATATTTTCGCGGTAGAAATCAAGAATGCTGAAAAGTTTTGCAGTGTCAACAACACCGTACGAAGACTTTCCTGCGTTCATATCCGCAATAAACTTAGCAACATCAATGTTCTTTTCTTTTAAAAGCGCAGTATGAACCATTGTAATAAAGTGGCCCATTGACCAGTTTTCTTTAAGAAGTCCTGCGAAAGGAACAATATTGTTGTCTTTCAAAGTTCTGCAAGCCTGTTCAAGTTCGCGGTAAGTTGTAGGCGCCTTGATTCCAAGTTTGTCAAAAATATCTTTATTGTAAATAATACCGATTCCGGCATAATCCATCGGAACAGCATACTGTTTTCCGTTCCAAGAAACTGCAGAAAGCGAGCTAGGAAGAACCTGACCCATTGCCTGTTCTTTAGAAAGATCCAAAAGGAAACCTTTTGAAGCATATTCTGTTATTCGCGAATAAGACTGCATCTGAAGAATATCAGGCAAGTCGCCCTGAGCCGCACGAGCAGACATCGCAGAGTCTGCATCATTCGGAATAATAAGCATATCAATTGAAACGCCCGGGTTTTCTTTTTCAAAAGCCTTTACAACTCGTTTCAATCCTTCCTGATTTTCCTGCTTGTAATAATACATTTCAAGCTTTACTGTTCCCGCAGCAACCTCTGAAGTATTATTTCCACCCTTTTTTGAACAGCCAGCAAACAAACCTGCAATCAAAGCAACCGCTGTAACTGACATAATTACCTTTTTCATAAATCCTCCGTAAAAGATAACTTTAATATTCTTTAATTCTACGACCGCTTTATATATTTGTCAAAAAAATAAATAAAAAAATCCTGCGGTTACAAAAACTTGCAAGTCCGCAGGATTCTAAAAAATCAAATATGATTTGCTATTTTTTTATTTAATATTTCTTCCGTACAAATCAGAAATAAACGCAAGCTTTTCAGCGTCTTCTTTCTTCAATGAACCAGGAGCAATTCGCCAAGCCCAGTTTGTTCCAAGCGTATTAGGAACATTCATTCTGGCTTCAGTTCCAAGCCCAAGGATGTCCTGCATAGGAATAACCGCATAATCTGCTGTGGAAGAAATAGCAAGGCGCACAATCGCCTGACAAAGCTCTCCGCTATCCGCAAGTTTTCTTGCCTCTGTCTCTGACATTTCGCGGCCGAAAGCGTATTCCGCGGCAATCTTAACAGCCGCATCCGCAGCGCTGTCAATCCAGCCCTGCATAGTATCGTTATCATGCGTTCCTGTATAAACAACAGAGTTATGCGGATACATATGCGGCAAGAACGCGTTTACCATTCCCTGCGAACCGGCTTCGTTAGGGTCAAAAGCAAACTGTAGAACTTTCATTCCAGGGAATCCGGCATCATCGCGAAGTTTTCGAACACCATCTGTAATAACGCCCAAATCTTCCGCAATAATAGGAAGGCTTCCAAGCGCCTTTTTGATTGCATTGAACAAATCTATATTAGGTCCCGGAATCCATTTTCCGTTTACCGCAGTAGAATCGCCATACGGAATTGACCAATATGCTTCAAATCCGCGGAAATGGTCAATACGCACAACATCAACAAGCTGAGTCATACGCTTTGTGCGTTTTACCCACCATGAATAGTTGTCTTTCTTCATTGCGTCCCAATCGTAAAGAGGATTTCCCCAAAGCTGACCGGTAGCAGAAAAATAATCCGGCGGAACACCCGCAACTTTCAGCGGAATTCCGTTCTCATCAAGCTGGAAAAATTTCTGGTTAGCCCAAACATCAGCAGAATCAGCCGCAACAAAAATCGGAATATCGCCAATCAACGAAATTCCCTTTTCATTCGCATATTTTTTTACAGAAAACCACTGTTCATTAAAAAAGAACTGAATAGTTTTTATCTGCTCAATATTTTCTGTATGTTCCGCATTCCATTTAGAAACAGCACTAGGATCGCATGAAGCAAGTTCTTTCGTCCAAAAAGCGTTCCACATCTGAGCGATTCCGCTTATTCCTTCATCCTGAGCCTTCGCATCGTAAAACTGCTTTATGCTTGTAAAATTCGCATAGTTATCAAGCCATTCCGCATTGTCATTTTTAAATGCTTCGTATGCTTCCCGGTCTTTTTTTGAACAATTGCTCTGAAAATAAGATGCACACTTAAACAGAACCGGCATTTTCCACCAAACAACAGAACCGTATTCTACAGGTCCTTCATTTTTAATATAATCAGCTGGAACAATATCTTCTTTCTTTGCCCAATTTTTTTCAACAAGCCGATCAAGATCAATCAACAAAGGATTTCCGGCATGCGTAGAAAATGACGCATATGGAGAATCACCATAGCCTGTAGGACCAATAGGAAGTATCTGCCACAATGTCTGGTGAGCAGATTCAAGCCAATCAACAAATTCATAAGCCGCTTTTCCAAGCGTACCAATACCAGGAGTCCCCGCAAAAGATGTCGGGTGCATTAAAATTCCACTGCTTCTTTTCATAGTCTTTAAATATTAAACTACGAAAAGCAAAATGTAAACTGAATTCAATTAAGTTGAATTAAGATTTTTTGGGAAAAAGCCTTTTCCCTCGCTCAAAGCCAAGCCACTCCACAGCCGCCGCTGCAAGCAGCGTCATCTGATCCGCTTTGATGGCTTTTCGCTACCCTTTTCGCCTAGGGGCAAGCCCCTAAAACCCCGGATTTCCACAGCATTAACTATTCGTTATTAATTACAAAAGCCGCCTGAACTGTAAAAGAATTTCCGCTGCTTGTCTCGCGCCGGTTCGAACCGAAAATTCCGTTGCAGCAAGTGCAATCTTTTGCGACAACAATATTTTTTTCGCAAATTCCGGCTTTCCGCAAAAGCGCAAGATTCGCCATTTCCAAAGAAAGTCTAAAAAGAGGTCCGTTTCCGCTGTTCCACAAAGCCGCAGTCCCCTTGCAAAGAATTTCGCCGGCACTTACAGGACGCACACAATCCTCAGTAAAATTACGCCTAAAATAATCAGCACGCTCCTGATTTACAACGTAGCAACAATTCCTTATGTGCGGACCAAGCGCAACACAAATATTTTCAATTTTTGCACCGAATTCTCTCTGCGCAATATTCAACGCTTCAAAAGCAATTCCGGTTCCTTTCCAGCCGGAATGAACAACTCCAAAAAATCCGCTTTTGCTGTCATAAAAATAAATCGGCATACAGTCCGCAACCGTTACAACCGGCATAAGATTTTTATTTTTTGTAACAATTCCGTCTCCTATCTTCTGAAAAACATCATCCGCGGAATCCGCTTTGTAAACGATTTTTGTGTGGTCAAGCTGAACTGCGGCAATTTCGCGTCCGCACGCAATTTCTGAAAGAGTTTTTGTACGCAAAGGATTTTCTTCATTCCATCTAAAGCGCATTGAACCTGCGGAACGCAATGTCATTCCCCAGAAAACGCTTTCATGAACAGGTTTTCCGTCTTTATAAAATGGAATTTTTACATATTTTTCATCAGATGCAAAAGTCGAAATTTCCACAAAGTTCACATACTGCCTCTGCCGGATTTTTTTTCAGGTTTAGGAAGATCAAGCGGTTCAATTTCTGCAAGGATATTTTTGCACTCATTCAACTCGTCCCTTACTTTTAAAAGACTGTCGCGGTAAGCGCGGTTTTCACGTCCCTTTATAGTCATAAGATTTTGAATCGACTCATAGCTTTTGTCCGTTTTGTCTTCGTCAAGAATTCCGTGAAGAATTCTTTCTATTGAACGGCATGAATCACAGAAATACGCTTCCCAATTGCGCACGGAAGTTTCAGCGTTCAAAATTATGGAATTCACCATGGTCTGCCCTTTCAAAGTGCGGACGTGTTCGGAAATAAGCTTTTCAAAAACAGAACCTACAGAACCTTTTACGCCCAAAGATTCTCCGAAAAACTGCACCTGATGATTCACATCGGCAAAACGGTTCAACGCCTCGGAAAGTTCCACCCTGTTTTCAGTATTGAAAAAAACACCTTCCAAAACAAGAACGTTCAGAATGTTTATAACCTCATCGTATTTTTCCGTTGCAAACCAATAAAGAAATCCGCCTGTCATTTCGCAACGGAACTGTATTCCGCCCCAAAGTTTTGTCCACGGACGGTACGGAAGTTCCGGAAAATGATCAATTCCAAACTTTTCGCAAAGAACTCCGGCCAGCTGCGCTTTTTTTCTGTCCCTGAGCCAAGCTTCCCATCGTTCATCAAAAACAACTTTCCATTCATCCTTAAATTTAACAAACCAGTCTTCCGCTCCGCCGTAATTTCCAATCTGCCAGTCATAATCATTAAACACAACTTTTCCTAGCGCAGAAAGAGGAACTGTGGAAATAAACATTTGAATCATAGAAATGCTGGTGGCAGCTTTTGAAAGAAATTCCCGCACAGATTTTTCGGCATCCTGATCAAGATCCACAACGGAACCGCCCTTTCGCTGCGGAAAAAGAAAAAGCGCTTCAAGAGATTCATTCGGAATGGAACGCGCCTCCGCCAACACATTTGCAAGCGCCGGAAAATCCACCTGCGCATTAGAAAAAGGGCAAGTGTAATTTTCTGAAACGATTGCGGTAAACTGCGCCAAAAAATGAGTATAAGGAATTTCGGTAAAGCGTTTCAGCCAATTAACAGTCTTTACCGCATCGTACAAAACCGCCCTGTCTTTTGAAGAAATATCCTTTAAAATTCCGTCAAGGCGTTTCAACAAAGAAGAGCGGATTTCCACAGTTCCTTCATGATCAAACGGAACAGAATAAGGATCCGCCTCCGAATTGATTGAAGCGGAAATTTCCGGAGCAATAAATGTGCTTAAAAAAACATAAAATTTTCCGGGATTTTCATTAAAAGCCGTAAAGTAAGGCTTAAAAAAATCAGCGGAATTCTTCAATTCTTTTAATTTTTCATAAAAAAGCGACTGTAAAAGCCCAGTCTGAACATCAATAAGTCCGGGATGATTTTTGTTTATTCGCCTTGCAAGAGATGCAATCAAATCTTCATTATATATTTCGATTTTTTTCTTCTTGGAAAGCAATGAACGCAGCCAAAGAAAAAACTTGTAAATAACAGATTCGGATCTTAGTTTTACATCCAAAGTAAAATCACCCGAATCCTCGCGCAAAGGCTGCAGCAACGGCAACGCCTGCTCTCTGTTCTGATTAATTTTTGTAAGCAAATATTTTCGCTCTTCCGATGTAATGCCTGCAACAAGCTCATCAAAAGAAGTTCTGCGCTGATTTTCGTTCATAAAATACCTAGCGTAAAATTATAAAATAATACTGTATTTAATTCAAACTTTTTTACAAAGTTGATATAATTATTTTCTATTAAAATAAAATTAAAATAAAATCTGCATTTTTAGATTGTGCCGAATTATCCATAATTCTAAAATTCAAAAAAAGCGATTTTATATTTTTTATCAAGAGGAAAAAAATGGAACAGGCTTCTAACAGTGAAATAGTTCTTCAAATTCTTGTGTCAGTCGGAATTATTGTTATGGCTGCAAAATATCTTGGCACTTTGGCAAAAAAACTAGGTTTTCCGCAAGTTGCCGGAATGATTATCGCCGGGCTGCTTCTAAGATTTTTACCATGGTTCAACAATTTCGGACAGAACGCTCCCGGCACGCTTTATGGCGAAACAGACAGATTCATTTCTTTTATGTCTGAAATCGGCGTAATTCTTATTATGTTCAGCGCCGGACTTGGCACCAACTTAAAATCACTGATAAAATCCGGTGTAAAATCTACAATAATTGCACTCTGCGGCGTTCTTGTCCCGCTTATCATGGGAACAATTATGGCGCTTTGCTTCTGGGGATTCGACGGCTTTGGAACACAGCAGTTTTACAAAGCAATGTTCGTAGGAACAATTCTTACCGCAACATCAGTAAGCATCACCGTAGCAACACTTCAGGAATTAGGAAAAATAAAAACTGATTTGGGACAGACAATTGTAAGCGCGGCGATAATCGATGATGTATTCGGAATCATAGCTCTCACAATCGTTCTGGGAATAAGTTCCGGAACCGGCGGAATTTTACTCACATTGGGAAAAACCATTCTTTTCTTTGCGGCCGCAATAATTTTCGGCTTTATTGTATTCCGTGTATTCAAATGGTACGACAGAAGACACCCGCATTCAAGAAGAATTCCTATTTATGGACTTGGAATTGCGCTGATTTTTGCGTATGCCGCAGAAAAATTCTTTGGAATTGCAGATATTACAGGCGCTTATATTGCCGGCGTAGTTTTCTGCTCCCTAACCGATGCGCCTTACATGGAGCAAAAAATAGACATAAATTCCTACATGATTTTCAGTCCTCTCTTTTTTGCAGGAATCGGATTAAAAACAGATCTTTCCGGAATGAATTTGTCTTTGCTCTGGTTCAGCATTGCCTTTGTTATCGTCGGATGCGTTTCTAAAATGCTTGGCTGCGGCATTTCATCAAAACTTTTAGGCTTCAGCTGGGACGAATCTTACAAAGTCGGCTTAGGAATGATGGTCCGCGGAGAAGTTGCGCTTATTGTCGCACAAAAAGGACTTTCTGTAGGAATCATAGAATCGAAATATTTTGCGCCTGTAATTCTTTTAATCATAATCTCATCAATGACAGTTCCTATTCTGTTGAAAAAAGCTTTTTCAGAAAAAAAACAAGAAATTTCAAATCCGTAGCCAAAACTTTTTTAGCAGAATAAACAATTTGAATTGAATATCCGTAAGGGCGTTCCTTTTTTGGTAGTTTCGATAAACTCAACCACCAAAAAAGTCGCTATGTCCGGGGTTCCGCTACGCTCATTGCTCCACTCCGTTCCGCAACGCGCCTTACGGCGCGCCCCTCCCAGCGCTAACGCATTTTCCGCTGTTTTCCATTGCTTTCCATCAAAAACAAAAATATTTTTCTATTATTTTTCAAATTCATTTCCGAAAACTCCTTTCCTGAACATATATAATATTCAGGAGTTTTTATGAATTTAAAAAAAGAATTAACACCCCTGGAAAAATGGAACAATCTTACTCTTGCAGACAACTTTATATTCTGCAAAGTTATGGAAGACAATCCGGATGTCTGCAAAGAACTTCTGGAACTTCTTCTGAACATTAAAATAGAGCGGCTGGAAATTCCCGTTTCGGAAAGAACTTTCAAAACAGACTTCGATTCGCGCGGAATCCGCTTTGATGTCTACGTCAAGGACGCAAACGGACGCTCCTTCGACATAGAAATTCAAACGACGCACAGCACTACGCTTTCAAAGCGCGCCCGCTATTATCAGGGACTTATGGATGTAGACAATTTGCATTCCGGCTCAGACTTCAGTGCGCTTAAGGAAAGTTACGTTATTTTTCTATGCCTTGGAGATGCATTCGGAAAGAATCTTCCTGTCTATACGTTCGAATACACTTGCAAGGAAGATTTAAAAATCAAAATGAACGACGGAACTACAAATATCTTCTTTAATGCAAAAAACTATGATAAAATGAAAAGCGAAGAACTAAAGGCGTTTTTCAAATATCTTTGCGGAAAAGAACCGTCTTCATGCTACACAGACAAACTTTCCGCAATTGTAGAACGCGCCAAACACAATGCTCAATGGAGGCACCGTTTTATGACTTGGGAACAGGAAATGAAATATCAGTCGGAAATAAGGGCACAAGAACTGGCAAAGGACATCGCAAAAGATATAGCAAAAGATATAGCAAAAGACATGGCTAAAGATATGGCTAAAAACATTGCCAAGGATATGGCAGAAGATATTGCAAATGAAAATACAATCAACACTGCAAAAAGATTCATAGAAATGGGAATTACACCCGAAAAGATTGCAAAAGGCACCGGACTTTCCCTAGATACGGTTTTAGAACTACAGAAAGAAATAGAACCATAAAAAAGCAGCTCAGCAACCGGAGCCGTTCTTGATTGAATAAAAAAGAAAAACAGCGTCCATTTCATATATAAATATTATCAAATCCGGATTGTTTATGATTGTTGTTAAAAAAATAAAAATTTATTATAGTTTTTATAGATTCTGAAACAAGTTCAGAATGACGGATTTCAGAATAATATTTTCAAACAAAACGAGGATTATAAATGGCAAACTGGACAAATGCTGACACACTTTCTTCTTGGAAAAAGTTGTTTTCATTAAAAGGAATGGTTTCTGTAAAAGACGAACTTTCAGGTGCGGATGCGACAAAACGAATCAAGGATTATTCAATTCCGATGGCAGAAGGTTTGACTTACAATTACGCTGCAAAACAAGTAAACGAACAGATTCTTAAAACTTTGCAGGATTTGTCTGACGAAGCGGAACTTTTGGAAAAGTTTGAATCGCTTTACAACGGAGACGTTGTAAACACTGGCGAAAAGCGTATGGTTCTGCATCAGCTTACACGCGGACAGCTTGGGAAAGATGTTGTTGCCGACGGACAGAACAAACGCGATTTTTACATCAATGAACAGAAGAAAATCGCCGACTTTGCGGACAAAGTTCATTCCGGTGAACTTGCAAACGAAAAAGGCGAAAAATATACAACAGTATGCCAGATTGGAATCGGCGGTTCAGATTTAGGCCCGCGCGCAATGTACTTGGCTTTGGAAAATTGGGCAAAAGCAAACAACACATTCAAGATGGAAGCGCATTTTATTTCCAATGTTGATCCGGATGACGGAGCGGCAGTTGTTGCATCATTGGATTTGCCGCACACAATATTTATTCTTGTTTCTAAATCAGGAACAACTTTGGAAACCCTTACAAACGAATCTTTTGTAAAAGACTTTTTGAAAAAAGACGGTCTTGATGTTTCAAAACATATGATTGCAGTTACAAGCGAAACTTCCCCGCTTGCACACAATCCTGATTATATGCAGGCTTTTTACATGGATGACTATATCGGCGGACGCTATTCGTCTACTTCAGGAGTTGGCGGTGCGGTTCTTTCGCTTGCATTCGGACCTAAAGTTTTTGCAGAGTTTTTGGATGGAGCCGCTGCGGAAGACAAAACTGCTTTGAACAAAGACATCCGAAAAAATCCTGCATTGCTGGATGCTTTAATCGGAATTTACGAACGAAATGTTCAGGAATATCCATCAACTGCAATTTTGCCTTACTCACAGGCTCTTTCAAGATTCCCGGCGCATCTTCAGCAGCTTGATATGGAATCGAACGGAAAATCTGTAAACCGCGACGGCGGAAAAATTGATTATGTTACTGGACCTGTAATTTTCGGCGAACCTGGAACAAACGGACAGCATTCGTTCTACCAGCTTCTTCACCAGGGAACAGACATAGTTCCGCTCCAGTTTATTGCGTTCAGCGAAAACCAGACCGGAAAAGACGTTGTAATAGAAGATTCCACAAGCCAGACAAAACTCTGCGCAAACGTTGTGGCGCAAATCGTCGCTTTTGCATGCGGAAAAGAAGATTCCGACCCGAACAAGTCTTTTGCTGGAAACCGCCCTTCAAGCCTGATTTACGGAAAACAGTTAAATCCGAAAACATTGGGCGCGTTGCTTTCTCATTTTGAAAACAAAGTTATGTTCCAGGGATTTGTATGGAACATCAACAGTTTTGACCAGGAAGGCGTTCAGCTTGGAAAGAAACTTGCAAAATCTGTTCTTTCAGGAAAAATGGAAGGCGCACTTAAAGAATTTGCGGGATTGCTGATTAAATAGTTTATTTTAAATACATGCGCCCGCAAATTACGCGGATTCACGCAGATAAAAAAGCCGCACTTCACAATTTTGAGTGCGGCTTTTTTTGAATATTTCGGAGGAATTATGAATCAAAACAGCGGAAACGGCAATTCAAACGACGGACCTTGGTACAATCCTGAAAATTCAGGAAAAGAAAAAACTTCGCAATCCAGTTACGGAACGCAAAACAATTATGAAGCAAAAAATTTTCTTGAGGAAGCAGAAGAAAATGCTTTAACATTCGGAATTGCATCTATGATTATAGGAATCTTTTCTTTGCTTGGTGAAAAATTATTATTTGGAATTGCAGGACTGGTTCTTGGAAAAATTTCTGAAAAGAAAAAACCTAATACTTACGCAAAAGTCGGCGTAATCTGTTCAATTATAAGTATTGTAATAGGAGCAGTTTTTATTGTTGCTTTTCTGATTATTTTTTCACTTTACGGAGCAGTATTTTTCAGGCTTTTAAACGAAACTCTAGAAAATTTTTAATAATCATTAAAAAATACATATTCTTAAAAAATAAATTAACTTGGCGCAAAAACAAAAGATTTTATAAAAAAACGGGCGTTGCGGGGCAAAGAGCAATCCGATTTCTGCCCCGCTGGAAGGGGTAGGACGCAACGAAGTGCGGCCGAGGGGAAGACTTTCCCCTTCCATTGCTTACAAATTGAACTTCCGGCGATTTTTATTACAGAATTCGTGCTATTTTTTTGTAACGTCGAAAGTTCCATCTTCCAGGTAGAAAGTGAACTTGTATGTTCCGGCAGATTGCAAAGTAAGCGCGAAATTTGTATTTTTTCCGGTTGTTGTTGATGTCTGCTCTTTTACTCCCAGCGAAATTGTTTTTCCGTTAGGATTTTCTTCGCCGCTTCCGTAAGATTTTGTCCAGTCAGCATAATTGTCAAATTTGAATTGATAAGTTGTTGCTGAAAGTTCTTTTTCAACGAAAAATATTTTATTCGCTGAATCATAGAACATTTCGTCATAGCCCCAGCCGTTCATATCACCGCGCAGAAAAAAGCCGGTTGTCTGTAAAGAGCATTTCTTTTGAAGAATCGCCAAGATAATAAACGCGGGCTTCATAGGGAGCGATGTATTTTACTTTTAAAGAGCCTTCTTCGGTTGAAAGATTTTTTTTGTCGTTTATTCCGATAAGAACAGAATAATTGTTTACGTCAACAAGATTTGAATTTGCACCAACCTGCCGCCACAAGCAAATAATTCTTTTCTGTCGGTAGGTCGAAAATAATTAAAAATAATTCAGATTTTAAGAAAAATTTAAGTTTTTTTAATTAAACTTTGAACTAAATACAAATTTTTGGAGGCTAAATATGCTTAAGAAAAAGATTATCGCTATAGCAACAGCTGGTATGCTTGCTGTTTCTACATCGGCATTTGCAGGAAACGTTGGACCAGGTCTTGGACACATCGTTTGCGGCGATAAAGAAGGCATGGGATGGGATTTGCTCGATTCATTCCTTAACGGACTTTGGTACAACCAGTTATTTGCTATTTCATTCGGAACATCTGGTTATGACAAAGCAGAAGTTGCTATGACAGAAACAAACCAGTTCATCACAGACAACATGGACGCGATCGCAAATGACATTGCAAAGGGCGAAGGCGAATATATCGACACTCTTTCTACAATGCTCAACGTTTCTGATTCAGTTGCATTCAAAGCTGCTCTTCAGAACAACTTTGACGAAATCTTCTCTTCTTCAGAAGTTTCTGCACAGGAAGTTGCAAACAAGATTTATTCTCTTGTAGGCTAATGCATCGTATTTTTGCAAGAACAAGATATGTTTTTAATTTTTCAAAAATCAGAAACATATCTTGTTTTCTCACCATTATATTTTTCGCTTGTCCGCTGCCAGTATTTTCAGAACTTTACGATTCTGAATTTTATTCAGAAAAAGCAGAGAAATTAATCAAAAAAGCTGAGCAACTAAAATTATACGAAGATCCATATTGGAAGACTTTAATGCATTACAAACCTGCGCCCTTTCATAAATATAAAAGTCTTGTTGATGATCCCAATTTTTTTTGTGCAAAAAACGGAAAAACAAATCCGCGCGCAGAGCTGAACGCAACAATAAAGGCTTTTTTTGAACCTGCTCCAAACCGATTCAAAATAATTCAACAAAAAAATAATTCTGCAGAAAATATTCCTGAAGAAATACCCATGCACGCAACAGAACGTTTTCCAGGCAGATTCAAATGGATTTGCGAAAAACTTGAACTTTCAGAAAAAGATTTTCCTTATAACGGAGACATTGCTTATCAGCAAACTTATAAAAAATTAAATCCGGGAGATGTGTTTCTTGTATTTCCTTCAAGTTACTTGAAACGTCCAGGTTCTGTTTTTGGACATACATTTCTTTTAGTAGAAACAAAAGACAAACCGCGACTTACAGCAAATTCAATAAATTACGGAGCAGTTACGAATATTACCGGCGGACCGCTATATGCAATTCTGGGGCTTATAGGCGGATTTAAAGGTTATTACGGATTTGAAGCTTATTATGAAAAAATAAAACAGTATTCCAATATGGATATGCGCGATATGTGGGAATACAAACTGAATCTCACCGAAGAGGAAAAAGACAGAATGATTCGCCATGTTTTCGATTTATCCGGAATATATTCAAAATATTTTTTTATAAGCGAAAACTGTTCATACAATCTTCTGTTCCTGCTTGAGGCCGCTCGCCCATCCACAAATGCAACGGATAAACTTTTTGGACTTGTAGAACCGCTTGCAACTGTAAAACTTGTAAAGTCGCTCGGATTAACGGAAGAAACAAATTACCGGCCTTCTGTTTATTCAAAAATTGAACAGGAAAAGGAAAACCTTTCTTTAAAAGAGCGGAAATTTGTAAAAAAACTTTGTTCCGGAAAAAAATCTGTACAGGATTTTCCTTTTTCGGACGCACCGATCGAAAAGCAGGCAGAAATTTGGAATACCGCATCAGATTATCTTAGTTATCTTTTGAACAGCCGTAAAATTTCATCCGCAGAATATAGAACAAGAATTGTTCCAATTTTATCTGCAAGACAGAAACTTGGAAAAATAAAAACTGAAGAAAAGAAAATTCCTCCAAATCCACAAAAAGCACACGGTTCAAAAAAAATTGCGCTCACCGGCGGAAAAGACATCTACGGAATTTTCTATGGAATGAATTTCAGGCTTTGCGCGCACGAACAACTGGAAACCCCCGCTGGATATTCTGAAAATTCAGAAATTTCTTTTTTAGATACAGAAGTCAGATTCAATCAAACAGAAAACAAATTTTATCTGCAGAAAGCAACATTGCTGTCGCTACTTTCGCTTCCTGCATCCGATTCATTTTTTTATAGCGGCGCAAGCCATTTTTTAACCGGACTTGAACAAAATCCGAACGAAAAAGAAGAACAAGACTTAGCGTGGCGCATTAAATTTTTATACGGAGCAAGTGTAAAACCCGCGTCATGGCTTCAATTATATATTATGGGCGGAGAAGACTGTTATTTTTCTCCGGAATACAAATATTTTACAGATTTGCTTTTAGGCGCAGAAACAGGTTTTATAACAACATTAAAAAACTGGAAAACAAAATTTTCAGCCAGCGTTATGCAATCACCTTTTGAAAAAGACCATTTGCGCTGCCAATTTTCAGGCGATTCATGTATTTTTTTAGCACAAAATATAGCATTAAAAGGAAAATATTCATTAAACTTAGACTATGGCAATTTTTACCATGAATTTAAGTTTTCTGTAAACGCTTATTTTTAATTTATTTTAAAATTATGCGGGGAATAAAATGAAAAAAGAGCAAGACACAAATCTATGTATCCTAAAATCGGAAGATGTTATTTCTTTCGAAAATCAGACATTTTATTATAATAAAGAAATTGCTGAAAAAATTTCCATTGGAATTTTCATCAATAAAGGTGATTTACAAGTAAAACTTAGACTTATACTCCAATCCTATGGATTTTTTGTGCGGATATTAAAAAATCAGGACGAAGTGATTAATGCCGCAAATGAAAATCTTATTCAACTGTTAATAATTTCACCGGAAAACGAAACAGACGAAGCACTTTCGCTTTGCAAAAATATTCAAAAAAGCAACTCGCTTTCAAATAATCAAGATTTAACAATTTTAGCTATTGTAGACAAATTTCATTCATATTTTATAGAAAAACTTGAAGAATACAATATCAACGAATTTATTACAAAACCTTTTGATGTTTCCGAACTTCTTTTCCGCATCCAAAAGATTGAAAATTTCAGAAATATTAACAAAAAAAAGCAGCAACTTTTAAAATCCGAACACGAAAAAAGTCTGTTTTTATATTTTGTAACTCATAATGTAAATACACCGCTCACTCTTTTATTAAATGAAATTCAAAAACTTTCGGAAATACAAGAAGAAATTAGTCTTCAAAATGAAAAAAAAGAAGAATTAAAAAATTCAATTGAAGTTATACAAAAAAATACAAAAGCCATAAATACAATCATTCAAAATGTTCTGGATTCATATAAAATTTCAGAAAAACGTTACATAATAAATCCGAAAATTTTAAATCTTAAAAATTCCATAAAAACAGAAACTGAATCTTTATACAAAAAAGCAAAAAATAAAAATCAAAATTTCACGTTCAATTGCACAGTTAAATCGCCATGTATTTTTTGCGACGAATACAGTTTAAAAGGAATTTATGAAAATATTGTTGATAACGCTATAAAATATACAAATCCGAACGGAAATATTTCTGTTCTTATAGAAGAAGACAATAATTTTATTATATTGAATGTAATTGATGACGGACCAGGAATTCCTAAAGAAAAACAAGGTCTTTTATTCTCTAAATTTGCAAAAATCGGTTCAATTCCAACAGGAAATGAAAAATCACTTGGATTGGGGCTTTTCGTTGTAAACGAAATCTGCAAACTTAACGGACTTATCTTGGAATATTCCGACAACAAAACCAGTAAAAGCGGAAGTATATTCAGTGTAAAATTTAAAAAAATTGACTAAATTCAAATATCTAATACAATATAACAATAATGGAAAACGAACTCATACTGGTTGTTGAAGATTCAGAAGAATTAAATAATTTTATATCTAAAAACTTAAGAAATCAGAAATACGAAGTTATTCAATGTTTTAATGCAGAAGAAGCGTTTTTGCAGCTTTCAAAAAATTCTGTAAGCCTGGTTATTTTGGATTTGAATCTTGGAAACGGAAAAAGCGGATTGGAAATTCTGCACTCAATAAGAATTCAAAGCAAAATGCTTCCTGTAATTATAGTTTCTTCCATATCAACTGAAAAGACAAAAATAAAAGGATTTTCAGAAGGTTGCGATGATTACATAACAAAACCTTTTTATATTGAAGAACTTATACTTCGCGTAAAAAGAATGCTTGAAAAATTTTCATTTTACGGATTTGAAACAAAAGAAATAAAAGAATCCTATTCTTGCGGAATCTTTAAAATCGACACAACAAAGCAAGTGGTTTACAAAAAGGAAAAAGAAATTCCGATGAGAAAAAAACAGTTTGATTTGATTTTATATTTTATTCAAAATCCAAACAAAATCTTATCGTTTGAAACTATTTTCCAAAACGTATGGAACGAACCTGTACCAGATGAAAAAACATTGGAAAGCAATATCTATGTTAATATAAAAACCTTGCGAAATCTTATTGAAGATGACAAGAAAAATCCAAAACACATTATCTCCGTAAGCAAATGCGGCTATATTTTTGTTCCGTAATTAAACAATCTGCATAAAAACATTTCAGAAAAGATATGAAGTTCTGGTATTTATAAATTCTCTTTTTTTTATGTCTGCAAGCGAAAGAACTTTATTCAATTCCTGATGCGGAGCAATTTTTGCCCACCCCACAGAAACAAACGGCATTTCTTCAATTTCCGAACATTCCTTTACAAATTCCTTAAAGAAATTTTTATTAATAGAATCAAAATCAAGAAAAACGTTCTTTGAAATAACACAAAATTCTTCAGTTCCGATTCTGAACAAAGTTCCGTATTTTCTGTAATATCTGCTGAAATTTCTTGCAACTGTAACAGTAAGCGAATCAACTTTCTGACGATTGTAATTGAGTTTTAATTTTTCAAAGTTATCAATTTCAACAAGAATCAGAATTGCATCTTTTTTTTGCAAATCCAACATTCTTAAAAAACTTTGATAATTTCGCAAATAAGTTTGAATATCAAACTGCTGATAAAGCGAAATGTGGTACAAAAAATAAAAACTGATTGAAATTATTATAGAAAGCCAAGTAACCTGAATATCCGGGCGAACAATCTGAACAACATAATTCGCAATCACAAAAATAACATTAAGAAACAAAATGCCACTGTTATTCTGCCAAAAACGCAATGAAAGAATCACATTTTGAACCAAAAAATAAAAAAGACTTATTCCATAAAAAACAGTGTAAACAACAAAACCTTTTGCTCTGGAATAATTATTCAGCGCATCAACATAAAATACCCCAGATGTAGAACCTGCTAAAACCATAAAAAGCAGCCAGACAGAATATAAAATCCAAGCTGCAAAAGGTAACAACATATACTTTTTGGACTCTGAAATATTCGGAAGCAACGCATTTCCAAGAGTAAGATAAACAAGAGGCGTAAGAGAAAATCCCAAATAATTAGAAGCGATATGTATGAATTTCCATTTTAGAGGCGCACCGTCAAAAATCAAGGAAAGAACTTCCATAATGCAAATTATAAAAATAATAGAACACGTTGTTAAAAAATTCATTTTTTGTAATCTATTAATCACAGAATTACTTTCTATTGAAATAATAAGCATTACTAAAGAAAAGAGATTTATAAATGTGATTGCTATAAACCAAGAAGACATAGACGATAAAGAATATAAATGAAACTGCCGGGAACCAGACTCGAACTGGCACGACCTTTTACGGTCGAGGGATTTTAAGTCCCTTGTGTCTACCATTCCACCATCCCGGCAAAGCGAATATATTAATAATATAGAAAAAATCATTATTTTGCAATACATAATTTTTTCTGTTAGAATAATTATATGTTTTCAGATACACACTTTCATTTTGAACATACAGTAAGCCGCTCCACAAGCGAAAATCCTATAAACGGAGCGGAAATTCTAACACAAATGGCAGAAAGCAACTGCCTTTTCGGACTTGATATCGGAACGGAATGCAACGACCTTTTAAAACGACAGGCTTGCATTGATTCTGCAATTGCGCAAATAAAAGATACAAGATTAGCCGACAAAGCCCGGAACTTTATTTATTTTGCGGCTGCCATTTGGCCTTCTGTGGAAGAAATAAAAAATCGCTTTGAAAGCATGAAAATCTTAAAAGAGCAGATAAAAACCGCTGGTGAATCAAAAGACAACGACACTTTGAACCGAAAAATCATTGCAATCGGAGAATGCGGACTGGATCATCATTGGAATCCCGCAGGAGTTGACGGACGTTGCGAATCCGACTTTGATGCGGAAATGTACAATGCAGAGCGTGAACTTTTTGAACTTCAGTTGGAATTCGCAAAAGAACTGAATCTTCCAGTAATAATTCACTCACGAAACGCTTTTGAAGACACTTTGGATTGCATAAAAAACATAGGTTACAACAATGGCATAATCCACTGCTATTCTTACGGACTTGAAGAAGCAAAAGAATTTTTAAAATATGGCTGGTATATAAGTTTCAGCGGTTCAGTAACCTACACAAAAAAAGCAAAAATGCCTGCGATGGAAGAACTTTTAAAATTTATTCCAGAAGACAGAATTTTATGCGAAACGGATGCGCCTTATCTTGCACCAGTACCGTTCCGAGGAAAAACAAACACACCTTTGCTTATAGAAAACACTTATAAATTCATTGCACAAATAAGGGGAACAACAACAGAACAACTTTGTCGCACAGTTGATAGCAACATAGAAAAACTGTTTTTCAAAAAATAAACGGTAAAAAGCGAACGCTCTATTCAACCTGACTAAAAAGACTGCTCATTTCGCCGCGCCATTCCGGTTTTGAATCGCGGCTTTCCCATTCAATTATTTTTTTTATGGAAAAATGACGCTGATCCCGGATATTTTCGTAACTAAGAACGGCAAATCTTCCCTGTCCAATGTAAGCAATTTTTTCGTTTTGCTCCAACTTTTCACCTGCAGAAACTTGTTCCATTGCGCAGTCAAAGTGAATCGGCGTTCCAGTAGTTTTATCCGCCATTGCGCTTGCAATATCTATAATGGGCTTTCCGCATTTCGGACAAATAATTTCGCGCGACTTCAGTTCTTTTATCGCCTGTTCGCGTTGAGCAGAAATTTCAGGATTTTCATGACTTATAAACTGAAATTTTTTATGATTTTTCTCTGAATAATTATCTTTTTCAAAATTTTGAGAATTTCTGCCGTTTCCGCTGTGATTGGCATTTTTTTTCTGTTCGTTCCAATTCTTGCTGTGATGACGGGATTTTCCGCGTCTGTTTCTTTCCATCTTAAATTAACTCCCGTTGCGGAACAAATAAAATCAGTCCCGAAATAAAAATTCCGCAGGATCTTCAACTAATTTTTTGCTGATTACCTGCGCAATACGCTGAATTGCATTATTTACATAATCTTCGTCATGTATTTTTACACGCAGTTCCATTAGCCGCGAGGAAAGCACGTCTCTGTTTTTTTCCAAAACCAAAGTCCCGGCCGCATTTTTTTGTTCAGAAATCATAAAGTCTCCGCAAACGCATTTTCTATATGATACACTTGGGGCAATCCCGGCATATCAAGAACAATCACATCAAATCTGATATAGCTGTTACTATATTGTCGATGAATTGCAAGAAAACGTTTAGCAGTTTTGACAATTCTTTTCTGTTTTCTGCCGTTCAATACATGCGAAAGAAGCTCCATATTGCCATTTGGAAAAGTTTTTATTTCCACAAAAACAACAAAAGCATCCTTTGTAGCAATTATATCAATTTCTCCTTCATTTGTCCTAAAATTTCGCTCAATAATTTCATATCCGTTCAAAACAAGATATTTTGCCGCACGGGATTCGCCGGAATTTCCTATTTTTTTTCTTTTGTCTTTTTTATTCAATTCTGTTGTTTTTTCTGAATTATCCAAATCGCACGGCTCTTTTTTTATGATTTTAATCTTAATCTTTGAAATTATTTTTTTTGCATTTCTTCCAAGTCTGAAGCATTGTAATCTTCCGGATTAATTTCATGCCCGGAAGTCAAAAGATACGGAATTTTCCATTGCTCCAAAGCAGCTACATGAAAGGGCTTGGCTTTTTTTCCGGCAGGAAGAAACATATTTTTCCCGTCATCAAAATAAACAGGCTCTGAAAAACATATTCCAACGTGAATTTTGGCAACATCCAACTTTTTCATTTCCATATTTTCTTTATTTTACAACTTTTTATTTGCTTCCACAACTGCGGCAAAAATTTTTGCAACAATTTCCCAAGTAGATTCCGGAATTGCAGAACCTATTTCCTGAACAGAAAGAATATTTGCAGCAAACTCATCGTTTACAACAGGAATTTTATTCTGCTCCGCAATCTCAATAAGTTTTTCAGCAAGCTTTCCTTTAGCCTTTGCGGAAATAAATGGCAAATCTGCATTTTCTGGATATTTCAACGCAACTGCACTATGTTCAACTTCTTTCATGCTTCAATCCTTGCCACTAAAATTTCGGAATTATCAGCGGAAAATTCCGAAAAATCAAACGCATCTTCATCAATTTGATTTATTTTTATATTTTTAAATTGATTTTTTAATTTTTGCGCAATTTTCTGATTTTTTGAACCATCGGAACAAATGTAATTAAGATATGAAAGATTATTTCCGCTCAAACCGAATTCAAAAATATAGCGCGCATCCTTTTCATAAAAAGTCAAAACGGCTTTTTCAAGACTTTTTGTTTTATTCTGTAAAAATCCGCAAAAAGAACCATTTCCACAAATTTCTTCCGCCGAAAATTCAAAAGGAATTTTTATCCAACTGCCATTTGTTTTTGCATTTTCAAAATCAAATCCAAGATGATTAAACAAAGTTAAAATTCCAGGCTGATTTTTTAGCAATTCCGAACCGCATAAAAGATTCTTAAAAAAATCAGAAACACAATTTCCGCTTCCAGAAAACTTTTCACCATTATTATATGAAAAATCGCCCGACTCATTCCCATTCTGCAAAACGGCGCAAATTTTTTCCTCATCGGAAAAAATTCCTTTTTTTTCCATTATAAAAGCCGCATCGGAAGCACTTTTTTCCTTTCCCTTGAATTTTTCAGAAATTTTGCGAGCTTTTTGGAAAAGATTTTTTTCAAAGCAGACGCCGAGCAGTTTCATCTGCTGAAACATTGAAAAAGATATTTTATCCGGAAAAAGTCCAAGATTTTCTAAAAATTGTTTTTGATTTTCGACAGTTATTTTCTGAACAGAATTTTTTGTATCCGCATTTTTTTCTATTTTTTGAAGAATTATCTTACCGGCGGAAAGTTTTATTTTCGCAAAAAAATAAGTGCCTTCTTTCAAAGAAATTTCCGACTTCAAAAGAAATTTTCCACCGGCAAAAGCGGCAACATACGAATTATTTCCGACATTTTTTAATATCCGCACATAAACAGAACTGCCCTCTCGCAGCGAACTGTTTGTGTTCACATTTGAAAGGGCAGCTGAATGCACTACAACATTAGTGTTCATGCAAGAATGTTATTTTTTTGCTTTAGCAGCTTCTGCAGCATGTTCGGCATTCTGTTCCTGCTTAATAGCTTCTTCCTGTGCACGAGCAGCAGCTTCTGCGGCTTTGTTCTGTTCAGCAATAAATGCAGAAACTTTTCCGCCAAGCATTTCCTTAACTTTCTTACCTTTACCAACTTTATCGCGAAGGTAATAAAGCTTAGCACGTCGAACTTTTCCGGCACGTACAATTTCTACCTTTACGATTCGCGGACTGTTAACCGGGAATACACGTTCAACACCAATTCCATAAGATTCCTTACGAACTGTAAATGTTTTTCGTGCGCCTGTGTTCTTAATGCAAAGAACAACGCCTTCATAAACCTGAATTCGTTCTGTTTTTCCTTCAATAATTTTAAAGAAAACTTTTACTGTATCACCAACTTTAAACTGAGTTGTAAAAGCACGTTTCTGTTTTTCTTCTACTGCTTTAATAAGATCCATTATAAATCTCCTGAACCGGCAGATTCACGCAACTGTTTGCGCGCCAATTTCTGCTTTTTTTTACAGTTTTTCATGGCAGTCTGCTCTGTTATTTCCTCAATCATCAATTCGGCTTCTAAAGAAAGCTGACCTCTTTTTCTGGCATCCCAAATCATATCTGGTCTAACCCGCAAAGTTTTTTCAATTCTTTTCTTTAAACGCCACTTCCGAATAAGTTCATGATTTCCAGAAAGCAATGTGTCCGGAACTTTCATACCTTTGTACACTTCTGGCCTTGTGTACTGAGGATATTCAAGAAGTCCGCCGCTATGACTTTCTTCGCTAAGCGAATCGTGCGATATCACTCCGTCAACCAATCTGTAGATTGCATCAACCATAACAGTCGCAGCAAGTTCACCGCTACTCATTACGTAATCACCGATTGAAATTTCATCGTCTACGTAATAGTCAATAATCCGCTGGTCAATGCCTTCATAACGACCGCAAATAAAAACCAGCTCTTTTTCGCAGCTTAATTCAACAGCCTTCTTCTGTGTAAAAGGAGTTCCGGCAGGTGTAACATAAATTACATGCTTTCTCACTGCATTTACACTATCCAAAGCTCTGCTTAATGGCTCTGTCATCATAAGTTGACCAGCGCCACCGCCATAAGGAGCGTCATCACATTTCTTGTGCTTATCAAGAGCAAAATCTCTGATGTTCACAAGGTCGTAGGCAATAATTCCCTTCTGTACCGCTTTTGCCATGATTGAGTTTTCAAAAAAAGCACGCGGAATTTCAGGAAATAAGGTCAGCACTGTAAATTTCATGGAATTACTCCAGAATCCAGAGGTGCATCAGCTGAATTGTCTTGTTTTTTACATCAACATTACAAACATAGTTCAAATTAAAAGGAATCAATGTCTTTCTAACTTTTCCCGATGCTGTATATTTGATATTGTCCGCAAGAACAGCACAACTCTCGGAGAGAGAAACTTCTAACAAGTAGCCTGCTCCGCCTTCCAATACGTCTGTGATTGTTCCAACAACTTCTGTTGGTGCAGTCCCAGCTGCCGCTTCCACGCTGTTCCAAATTAAAGAACAGCCAATCAAATCATTAATGTACCACTCATTTTCGCCAAGCGGATGAGCGTACTTTCGCTCCACAACCAATTCCCAGCCGTTATGCTTTCGCACTTCTTCCGGAGAATCAATTCCAGAAACTTTCATATATAAGGTACCGCATCCTTCTTCTGCAAATTCAACTTTGCATTTTTTTAAAGCAGAACCGTGCCTTAAAGTAACCTCTTTTAAAGCCGCAATATGTTCGTAATAACCAGAAGCACTTTCAACTTTAAATTCACCCGTAACCCCATGAGAGCCGCGGACAAAACCAACAACAAGCTGCTCGTTTTCCATCAGCAAATTAATCCAGAATATCCAATGTATAGCGCTTTCCGTCTTTTGTAGCAGAAGCACTAAGAACTGTACGCATAGCTTTTGCAATGCGACCGTACTTTCCAATTACCTTGCCAATATCACCTTCTGCAACTTTAAGTTGAAGAACCATTCCTCTTTCGCCTTCAGTTTCGTTTACTGAAACCGCAGATGGATCATCGACCAATGATTTTGCAATATATTCGATCAGGTCTTTTTCCATTTTTGTTTCCTACTTTTAGTTTGAAGACTTTTTTGACTGAATGTTCATCAACTTTTTTACTGTGTCAGATGGCTGAGCACCAACACTAATCCAGTAATTCGCGCGGTCAAGATCGATAGAAACCTGTCTTTCTTCTGCTTCAATAGGCATAAAAGTTCCAAGTTCTTCGATGCAAACTCCATCGCGTGGCTTTCTAGAATCCTGAACTACAACACGGTAGTAAGGACGCTTTTGAGTACCGAATCTCTTAAGTCTGATTTTTACCACTTTATAACCTCCACAGAACTCAATTGAACTGAATCAAGTTCTGAAATTTTAAAAATGCATAACAATACTCATTGTGAGTATGAATAACTATTTTATTGAATTTCGGCATTTTGGTCAACGCAAAGAAGAGCCTTCAAAGCGTGAAAGAAAGTTTTTTGTGCGTTCCTGCTGCGGATTTTCAATTACCTGCTGCGGAACCCCTTCTTCCACAATCACCCCGTGATCCATAAAAATAATATAATCGCTGATATCACGCGCAAAAGCCATTTCGTGAGTTACAACGACCATTGTCATTTTTTCCTTTGCCAAATCCTTTATTACAGAAAGAATTTCTCCTGTAAGCTCAGGATCCAACGCACTGGTAGGCTCGTCAAAAAGAAGAACCTCCGGTTTTAACGCAAGCGCGCGTGCAATAGAAACACGTTGCTGCTGACCGCCGGAAAGTTCACAAGGATAGGAATCCGCTTTCTGCAAAAGCCCCATTCTGTCCAAAAGTTCCAGAGCAGTTTTTTTCGCTTCTTCCTTAGATTTTCTTAGCACGCAAACCTGCGCATCCATAACATTTTGAAGAACAGAAAAATGCGGAAAAAGATTAAAGTTCTGAAAAACAAGTCCAGTTTTTAAGATAATCGAATGCATCACGTTTTTGGAAGCATAAACACCTTCGCAGACAAGATTTTCACCGCAAATTTCAACAGTTCCGTCGTCAACCTGCTCAAGTTGACTTATACAGCGCAAAATCGTTGATTTTCCGGAACCGCTTGGACCAATTATTGAAAGAACTTCACCTTTTAAAACAGAAAACGAAATTCCTTTTAATATTTCCAAATTTCCAAACGATTTTTTTAAATTTTTTACTTTGATAATTTCTTTTTCATCTTCTGCCATGAAATTCTACCTGTAGTAAGAAAGTTTCTTTTCCAATTTTTCAAATGCCAACGAAACTCCCCAGTTCATAACAAAATAAAAAACGCCGGCAATAAACAACGGTACAAAACTGAACATTGCGCTCTGCCGTTCCTTTGCAACCATAAGAAGTTCCGCAACTCCAATTACAGAAACCAACGCCGTATCTTTTACAAGCGTAATAACTTCGTTTCCCATCGCAGGCGTAATCCGCTTTACAACCTGAAACAAAATTATGCGGAAAAATGTCTGATTTTTTGTGTAACCAAGAACTTTTGAAGCTTCATACTGACCTTTCGGAATCGATTCAATTCCGCCGCGGTAAATTTCCGCAAAATATGCAGCATAATTTATTGTAAGAGCAATAATTGCAGCCGCAAATCGATTCCAGATAAACTGAATTCCCAAACCGAACGAGTCATTCAGCCATTTTATAAAAAGTCCCGGACCGAAATACACAACAAGCAACTGAAGCATCAACGGAGTTCCGCGAATAATAAGCAGAAAAATATTCGTTGTGCCGGAAAGAATTTTATTCTTGGACATTCTTCCCAGGCAAATCGGCAAAGCCAAAGGAATCGCAAATATTAAAGTCAAAAAGAATACTTCCAGCGACGTTCCGGTTCCCCGCAACATCGCCAAAAGCATTTTCACATAGCGGGGATTCAAATTTATTTTCCAATTACAGTAATGTCGCTGCCGAACCATTTTGTTGAAATTTTTTCAACAGTTCCGTCAGCCTTCATTGCTTCAAGAGCAGCCTGAACAGCATCTCGAAGTTTTACATCATTCTTGCGGAAAGCGATTCCATACGATTCTGCAGAAAGAACTTCCGGAACAAGAACCAAAGGCTTTTTGCTCATAGCAATATCGTAAGACGCCACAACGCTGTCCATAACAACACCGTCAACACCGCCGATTACAAGATCGTTAAGCGCAGTTATATTTTCCTTGAACAGAATAATTTCTTTTACAGAAGAAGCAAATTCTTCATTGCTTTTAATTGCATCCTGCGCAGAAGAACCGCTCTGCACTCCAATATTTTTTCCAGCCAAATCCGAAAGTTTTGTAAAGCCGGAATTAGCGCGAACAACAACAACCTGATCATTCTTCAAATAAGGTTTTGAAAGAGAAAGAGCTTCTTCACGTTCCGGAGTGATTGTAAGTCCGTTCCAAATACAGTCAACTTTTCCTGTAGAAAGTTCCATTTCCTTTGCATCCCAGTCAACCGGCTGAGCCTTAAAAGAAACTCCAAGACGAGCGGCAACTTCTCTTGCAAGGTCAATATCAAATCCTACGATTTCATCATCATCATTTCTGAATCCCATAGGCGGAAAAGAATCATCAAGACCAAGCACAAAAACACCGCGATTTTTCAATTCTTCAAGAGAATTATCAACCTTTGAAGTCTTCTTGCATCCAGCAAGACCAAGAACCAAAGCAGCCGCCGCAACAGCCAATACAATTTTTTTCATTTTCGTTCCTTCCTTATATATTTATATATTTTGCTTTACAAAATTTTTCAAAGCGGAAATTTGTTCCAAAACTTTTGATTCTGCCGGTCCGCCGTCCGTCTTTCTTGCTTCAACGCATGCCTGCGGTGTTATAATATCAAAGATATCATTTTCAAAAAGTTCAGAACAAGACTTGAATTCCTCAATGGACAAATCTTCCAGGCGGCAGTTCTTTTCTATTGCCAAGCGAACCGCTTTTGCGCTTACACCATGAGCAGTTCTGAACGGAAGACCTTTGCGAACCAAATAATCGGCAACATCAGTCGCATTCAAAAAACCGCCTTCGCAAGCATCCGCCATTTGTTTTGTATTCCAATCCGCAGAAGCAATCATTTGCGTAAAAACGCTCAAATTAGCGCTTACAATATCCATCGCTTCAAAAAGACTTTGCTTGTCTTCCTGCATATCACGATCGTACGCAAGCGGAAGAGCCTTCATCATCGTTAAAAGCGCAATCAAATCGCCGTAAACGCGGCCGGTTCTTCCTCGAATAAGTTCCGCGAAATCCGGATTTTTTTTCTGAGGCATAATAGAAGAGCCAGTTGACCATTTTTCGCTTAAATCCACAAAAGAAAATTCTGTCGTTGACCACAAAACAATTTCTTCGCAAAAGCGCGAAAGATGCATTTGAACCAAAGACATAGCGCCAGCAATTTCTATACAATAATCGCGGTCAGAAACGCTGTCCAACGAATTCATTGTAATTTCAGAAAAACCAAGTTCTTTTGCCTCGAACTTTCTGTCCAAAGGAAGCCCAGAACCAGCAAGCGCGCCAGAACCAATCGGACTGACCGCAATTCTTTTAAGGGCATCTTCCAAACGACCAAAATCGCGAACAAGAGACCACGCCCATGCACAAAGATGATGCGCAAGCGTAACAGGCTGTGCGTGCTGCATATGCGTGTAGCCCGGAATCAAATCTTTTGTATGTTTTTCCGCAATTTTTACAAGAGAATCTATCAAATTTAAAATCTGCTTTTGAATTTCTGGAATCGTGCGCACAAGATAAAGCCGCTCATCCAAAGCAATCTGGTCGTTACGGCTTCTTCCTGTATGAACTTTTTTACCAGGTTCCCCGATTCTGTCCGTCAAAGTCGCTTCTATGAACGAATGAATATCTTCCGCAGAAGGATCTATTTGCAAAGAGCCGTTCTTCAAGTCTTTTTCTATAGAATCAAGCCCTTCTACAATCTTAGAAGCTTCTTCTTCAGAAATAATTCCTGACCGACCCAACATTTTTGCATGAGCGCGGCTTCCTTTTATATCATCCAAAGCCATACGCTCATCAACATTTATAGAAGTTTCAAACGCAACCGCTTCCGCATCCGGTCCTTCCTTAAAGCGACCATGCCAAAGAGCCGCATGATTATCTGTAGTAATTGTTCCGTGTTCCATAAAAACAGTATAGCAAATATACAAACAAATAACAAATTAACGAATAATCCGTTCAGAATTTATAATATATTTTTATAGAAGGGGAAAGCCTTCCCCTCGGCTCAACCGCTTCGCGTTTTCGCCTACCCCTTCTGATAGAGCAAAAAAAAAAAAAAAAACGCAACCTCCAGCCTCGGTGCGACTGATTTTTGTTGCAATTCAACAGTTTTACAGCAGACGCGGTAAGGATTGAAGTGGAAATGAGCGCAAGCGAATTGCAACGGAAAGCCTGACCTGCCGAACGGCAGGGACCGCCCAAAAAAAATTCCTAATTCCTAATTCTTACTTCCTAATTCCCAATTATCTAACTATACCTAATTCTAGGATCTACAACGGCAAGAAGAATATCACTGATTACCATTCCACAAAGAACAAGGGTTGAAATGAACATACTGTTTGCAAGCACAAGATTTATGTCCTGCTGCAAAACTGCTTCGTACATAAGGCGACCGATTCCCGGATAAGCGAAAATAATTTCCAGAACAAGAGAACCGCTGAAAAGACTTGCCAGCAAATTTGCGCTTCCTGTAATATACGGATTCAACGTGTTTCTGAACGCATGATTTAAATAAACACGTTTTTCGCTGATTCCGCGGGCGCGCAAGGCTAAAATATACGGCAATCCCATCTGATCAAGCATTGTGGCGCGAATCATACGCATTGTTCCGCCCACTCCGCCCAAAAAAGACGCTAAAAGTGGCAAAAAAATATGATGTGCGTAACTGAACGTAAATTTTAACGGCGCTTGGCTGAACGGAAAATCCGGATATCCGGTTACAGGAAAAAGCCCTGAAACAGAAGCAAAAAGCTGAAGAAGAATCAAAAGCAGAATTCCCGGAAACGCATGAAAAAACAACGCAAAGAAAGTTGCCGCTGTGTCAGTTTTCGTTCCCGCTTTACTGGAAAAATAAACTCCAAGCAAAAAAGAAATTGCTGTAATAAAAACAAGCGAAATAAGATTCAAAAGAACGGAATTCCAAATTCTGCTTTTTATAAGAAAACTTACAGGCGCGCGCGAAATCAAACTTGTTCCCAAATCGTGATGAACAATAACACGGTTCAGCCATTTAAAATACTGAACGTAAAATGGCTTGTCCAGCCCGAACTCTGCCCTAAGGCGCGCCATCTGCTCTTCCGAAAAATTATTTTCAGAAGTTGCAGCACCATTTGCACCGCCTGCATTCGCAGAACTTTTTCCGCCTTCCACGCTGCTCATTATCTGCTGGCTGAACATTTGGTCAACAATATCGCCGGGAGCAAGTTCCATAAGACCGAAAAGCGCAAATCCTAAAAAGAAAAGCAAAAAAAGCATTGTAATTATGCGGCTGACAATAAATGAAAAAAGCGGACATTTTTTTTTGAAAATGCGCCAGGGGAGCGAAATTGTTTCTTTTGTTTTTAGAAAAAAGTTTTTTAGGTTCAAAGCCATTTTTCCTTTTTATTATATCACATATTCCAATAGAAATTCAGAATTCTGCAATTTAAAGCGCCATCTTGTTTGGAAGTCGCATCTTTTGCGGCTTTTTGCGATTTTTTTTCAAAGAAATCTATTCTTTAAGAAAAATATATTCATACATTGCGCCGTTTTTATTGTCATAATAAACATTGGACAAGTCCCATTTGTTCCTGATTGCAAAAAAACTTTTGCTGCGCACAAGATAAATGACCGGACATTCTTCCAAAATCAAACGCTGATATTCATTCCAGATTTTTTCCGCTTCTGCACGGTTGTTTGTATAACAACCTTCGTTGTAAAGAAAATCAATGCGCGCTTCCCACTCTGTTGCCGGCGTTTTTTGAAGCGGATTCCATAAATGCAAATTTCCGCTGGAAGGCCAGACATTGCTTCCCTGCGATGGAAACATATTCGCACCAAGCCCGATTATGAGCGACTGCCAATCATACGTTGAAGTAAGCATTTCCACCATTTTCTGAAAATCTGTCTGCCGGATATTAACTTTTATTCCGATTTTAGCACATTCATCAGAAATTATCATTGCAATATCGTTCGTAACAGAATTTGAAGAAGCAACAGTTAAATCGAATTCAATTTTATTTCCGGCAGAATCGCGCATTTCGCCGTTGGAATCGCGGAAAAAACCGATATCTGAAAGAAGTTTTTGGGCGCGTTCCGGCGAATAGCGGTACTGCAAAGTAATATCAGGATTATAAAACGGATTTGCATCCGGGAAAAAATCGTATTTCGGTTCGGCAAGACCGCGGTAAGTTTGGTTTATAATTCTTTCGCGGTTCAAAAGACAACTCATTGCCTGGCGGAATTTTTTATTGGCAAACCAACTGTAAAAAAGTTCATTCGAATTTTTTGGATTTTGATTAAAACTCCACAATTGAGCGCCCATTGAACCGTCCGCATTAAAAACTGTGTAATCATCTTTCTGATTTTCAACAACATCGCTTACTTCTTCCGGGCGCGGAATAAAAGTTTCCGTTTTACCTTCTTTAAAGAGAAGATAATTTGTGTTCATATCGCCGACAATCTGAAAAATTTTTGTTTCGTAATAAGGAATTGAAATTCCGTTTTGGTCTTTATTCCAATAATGCGGATTTCTTTTGAACACAAGCCGCTGAGCCGGTGTATATTCTGCAAGATACCATTTTCCGCAGCTTGGAATTGATTTTGGATCGCAGTCCGCGCTGAACAGATTTTTTACCGCTTCCGCCCCGCCTTCCTGTTTTGCTTTTTTATAAATAAAACTTGGACAAAGACTCATATTTGTAGCTAAAAGAGGATCTGCAACTATGCGCGGAAAAATAAAATCAAAACGTCTGTCGTCAATTTTTACACATTCAATGCGCTTTTTACTTCCGTCCGGCATTGTACACCATTGCTGACCATAACCCGAACTTGCAAATTCTTCATCGCCGGCAATTTCATTGTACCAAAAAACAAAATCATCGCTTGTTACCGGAATTTTTTCATCTTTTCCATAATAAGACCAGAAAAGATTTTCGCGCAAAGTATAGTGAACTGTAAGAGTTCCTTTTTTCTCATCAGTTTCCACTTCAAAAAAGGCAAGACGCGGCTTCCATTCCCGCAAATACGCATCATAATCAACAAGATAATCCAACGTTTCACTGATTATTGCATTGCTTTCGCCGTCACGCTCCGCAATAAGCTGATTAAAAGTTTTAGGATCGGAAAGAATTGAATCATACCATGTTCCGCCGACTTTTCCAGTTTTCTGAATTTCCGCTTTCCATGGCTTTCGCAAAGTTTTTTTAATCAATGCGGAATCTGAAGATTTTGTGTACTGCTCAATTTCTGCAAGCGTCATTTCCTGCGTTTTTGAACATGAAAAAAGCAGAAAAGTTAAAATGGGACAAAAAAAACTAAAAATAAGCGGAATTATTTTTTTCATAGCATTATTTTAATACAATATGCAAAAAAAAACTGCCTGAAATCAGGCAGTTTTTGTAAATTCATCAGCAAATCCCTATAACGACCCTACCGGCTCGTTTTTTTACGGGATTTTCGATTCATCAGGAAGTCGCCTGCCGGCGACTTCTCTTACCATTTAACTTCGATAACGTCGCAGATGTTCTTTTCGCCTTCTTCCATTGCGAAGAACTTTGCTTTTTCCATATTTGGAACAACGTTGATTGTTTCGCCAAGGCGGAATTCTGCATTTGCATTTGTTTTAGCAATAACCTGCTGGCCTTTGTTAGAAACAAGATACAAGTGAGTTTCTGCACCCAACGGTTCTTTGTTTACAATCTTCATCTGCATATTATCTTTTCCAACCGGCTGTGCAGAATACTGCAAATCTTCCGGACGGATACCGAAAGAAACTTCCTTGCCGATATAATCTTTCAAGCAAGCAACCTGAGCTTCTGTCGGAGTAATTTCAAAAGAACCTTCGTCGCAAACGATTTTTCCTGAACGTTCAAGAACTTTTACTGTCATAAAGTTCATCGGAGGAGTTCCGATAAATCCTGCAACAAACTTGTTGATAGGATTGTTGTACAAGTACAACGGAGCACCAATCTGCTGAACATGACCGTCTTTCATAACAACGATTTTTGTACCAAGAGTCATAGCTTCTGTCTGGTCGTGTGTTACGTAAATCATTGTCTTCTGCTGAGTATTGTGCAAAGCCGCAATTTCAGCACGCATTGTTACGCGAAGTTTAGCATCAAGGTTAGAAAGAGGTTCGTCGAACAAGAATACTTTTGGTTCGCGGACAATAGCGCGACCTACAGCAACACGCTGACGCTGACCGCCGGAAAGAGCCTTCGGCTTTCTTTCAAGATATTCTGTAAGACCAAGCTGTTTTGCTGCTTCGCGAACTTTGCGGTCAATTTCCATTTTATCAACTTTGCGAAGTTTCAATCCGAACGCCATATTATCATAAACAGTCATATGAGGATAAAGCGCATAGTTCTGGAATACCATGGCAATATCGCGGTCTTTCGGCGGAACATCGTTCATTTCTACGCCATCAATAAGAAGCTTTCCTTCAGAAATTTCTTCAAGTCCGGCAATCATACGGAGAGTTGTTGACTTACCGCATCCAGAAGGTCCTACGAATACGCAGAATTCCTTGTCTTCAATTGTGATATTTGCATTGTCTACAGCGCGAACACCGCCATCATAAACCTTTGCAATACCTTTTAATTCTACTTTTGCCATTTTTTTTGGCCTCCCTAAGGGTTATATTATGGTTTTATTTTAAGGGCAAATAACCAAGATGTCAAACAAAATAATTCAAAATTCAGAATTCCCGCTGCGCAATTTTATTTCAAAAAAAAGCAATTCTAAGCTATAATAAAACTATGGAAGCCGGAACAATTCTTAAAGTTCAAAATCTTACAAAACAATTCAACCTTGAAGCGGGATTTTTTGCAAAAAATAAAAAAACAGTTTATGCAGTGAACGACGTTTCGTTTGAGCTTGAGCGCGGAAAAACCTATGGAATCGTAGGTGAATCCGGATGCGGAAAAACTACGACAGCGCGGCTTATCATTCAAATGTACAAACAAACTTCCGGAAAAATTGAATTCTGCGGAAAAGATGTTTCTTTAATGAATAAAAAAGAACTAAAAAAATATCGGGAAAAAGTGAAATATATTTTTCAGGATCCGGCAAAATCCTTAAATCCCAGAATGACGGTTTACGAAGTTTTAATTTCCGCTCTGCGTTACTCTTCCCTGTGGAGCGGAAAAGAAAACGCACATATTCTTGCAGAAAAGATAATCCAGGAAGTGGGACTTTCCAAAGAAGATTTAATCCGGCGGCCCGCAGAATTTTCCGGAGGGCAAAGACAGCGCATTTCCATTGCACGCGGACTTATTATGAATCCGGAACTTTTAATTTGCGACGAAGTTGTTTCTGCGCTGGATGTTTCTATTCAGGGGCAAATATTAAATCTTCTGCAGGATTTACGGAAAAACCGAAATTTAAGTTTTATTTTTATTACGCACGACTTGAAAGTCGCCTGCTATTTTTGCGACAAAATAGGCGTTATGTACCGCGGAATCATGGTTGAGGAAGGTCCTGCTGAAAATATGTACAAAACCGCTTTGCATCCGTACACAAAACTTCTTTTTGAAGGCGCGGAAGGAAAAATCACAAGTTCAAACGCAGAAGTAAAAACTACGCTGGAAAAGAAAAACTGCTGTCCTTTTGCTTACAGATGCGCAAAGGCAACTGAAAGATGCATAAATGAACTTCCGGAGTTGCAAACTTTTTTAGACGCACAGAGAGAAGAACACAAAGTCCGCTGCTTTAACATATAAATCCGCAAACGCGGCAAGGATTGTAGTGGCGTGCCGCAGGCACGTTCCGAAGGAATGCAGGCGAATGCCGGAACCACGAAAAGCCTGTTTTTTGCGGAGCAAAAAGCCGCCCGAACTAAAATTCAAAATCTTTTGAAATGAATTTCATTTTTTCTTTTGTATAATGTGTTCCGAACTTCGGGAGCGCGGCAACCAATGCTTTTGTATATTCGTTCTGCGGATTTTCCATAATTTGCGCGGAAGTTCCTGTTTCCATAACATTTCCGCGATACATAACGCAAATACGGTCGCTTATGCGCGCCACAAGGTTTATGTCGTGGCTTATGAAAATTATGGAAAGCCCTTTTTCTTTGCGAAGACGAAGGAGAAGTGAAACAATCTGCGCCTGAATCGTTACGTCAAGCGCGGTAGTAGGCTCGTCGGCAATCAGAAGTTCGCAGTCCTGCGCCAGCGCAAGCGCAATTCCGATTCTTTGAAGCTGTCCGCCGGAAAATTGATGCGGAAAAGCCTTCAAACGTTTTTCAGGTTCCGGAAGTCCGACTTCCTTTAAAAGTTCGCTTGCCTTTTTATCTGATTCTTCTTTTGATATTTTTGGCTCCGCAATTCTAAATGTTTCAAAAAAAACGTTTCCGATGTTCTGAAGCGGGTCAAAACTGCGGCCTGGCTCCTGAAAAATAAGCGCAATTTTTTTTCCGCGGTAACGGCGCATTTCGTTTTGCGGCAGAGCGGTTAAATCTGTTCCTTCAAAATAAATATGTCCGCTCATTTCTGCATTTTGCGGAAGAAGCGCTGGAATTGCGGTTGTGGAAACTGATTTTCCGGAGCCGCTTTCGCCTACGATTCCCAGAATTTCGCCTTTATCAATGTAAAAAGAAATATTTTTTACGCCTTGCACTAAAACTTGTTTTGTTCCGCGCAACATTCTGAACGAAACTGCAAGATTTTCCACAGAAAGAAGATGATTTTTAGAGTGCGTAGACAAATCTGATTTTTCGCAAGATTGAAGAAAAGTGTTATCTTCGGAATTTTTCAGTTCATTTTGAAAAGTTTGATTTTCTTTAGTGGTTTCGGCTACAGCAGAAAGCTCTTTTTTTGCATTTGTTTTATTTTTTCGCTTTTTAAAAACTGCGCTGTATGGATCATAAAAATCGCGCAGAGCATCACCTAAAAAATTAAATGCGAGCGTAACAAGCAAAAGCATCAAAACAGGATACAAAAGCCACGGAAAGTTACGCAAATTTGATAAAGTTGAAATATCGCGATTTATTAACGAACCCCAACTTACAGCGGGATCGCTTATTCCAAGCCCCAGATATGAAAGTGTTGTTTCGCTCATAATAAAGCCCGGAACGGAAAGAGCGGTGCTTACAATCAGAAGGCTTGCTGCCTGCGGAATTATATGACGGAAAATGACAACAAGACCGGGAATTCCTTCCAGTTGGGCATCAACAACAAATTCTTCGCGCTTTATTGAATGAACCATTCCACGAATTGTACGTGCACTTCCCGGCCAGCCGACAAGCGCAAGAATAAGAGTTATTACCATATAAGAAGTTCCGGAATCCATTTTTGAATTCAATAGAGAGCGGAGAAACAATATAAAATATAGCGAAGGAATAAGCATAAAGAATTCCGCAAAGCGCATAATCGCCCAATCAGTTATGCTTCCGAAATAACCGGAAAGTCCGCCAAGAATGACCGCCAATAGCAAGGAAATTGCAGTTGCCACAAAGCCGATTGTAAGAGAAATCCGGCTTCCGTAAATAATTCTGCTGAACAAATCGCGGCCAAGATTGTCTGCACCCAAAAGATAAACCGGATATTCGGAATCACTACCGAACAAATGGCGGTCCGCTGGGATAAAGCCAAGAAGTTTGTAGGGGGCGCCCTTTGCAAAAAACTTTAAATTATGAATACATTCCGCATCTTTTACGCGCACATAGCGCCAAGTTGATTTGTTTATCGCGCGATATTCACGGACTTTTATACCTTTTAGCGTAATCTGAACATTTGCAGGATGAAAAGTATTATTTTCGTAGCTTTGCGCAGGCGGATACGGTGCAAAAAATTCTGCAAAAATCATTACAAAATAAAGCACAAGGAGTAAAACAACGCTTATAAAAGCAAGAGGTCGGGGCCTTAAATAACGCAAAAATCTTTTCATCTAACGGTAAAACTTATAAAACAAAACCTGTAGTTTTTAATTATTTTTCATCCAGTTTTTTATTCCGCGCACAACATCGGAATCAATAACATGTTCTATGCGGCAGGCATTCTGCTCTGCCTGTTCCGGTTCCAATCCGGTAATTTTTACAAGAAATGCGGTAAGAAGTTTATGGCGGTCATAGACATCGTGAGCCTTGGCCGCTCCTTTTTCCGTAAAATTGATATGCTGGTTTTCATCAACAAAGATATATCCGTCTTCCCGTAGAATTCCCATAGCACGGCTTACACTAGGTTTAGAAACATTAAGTTTATGGGCAACGTCAACAGAATGACATTCACCTTTTTCTTGCCGTATCATCAAAATCGCTTCAAGATAATCTTCGCCAGATTCGTACATCAAAATAGCTCCTACCAGTTTCCTTTAATTAAAAGTATAACACAAACTTTTAAAAATTCATAGACTTTGAGCGCACGAAGCTTAAATGTAGATTTTTTCTCCCGCAGATTTCGTTGATATTCGCAGATTATTTTTTAGGTTGTTGAGGTACTCGAAATTTGCTTGATTTTTTTGACATTTTTTTTACACAAGAATTATGGAAATCAAAAAAAATTATAATTGAAACATCTCACGGCGCAAGACGAACCGAAAAGGCTTTTTCAAATCTTATGTGTTTTTCGTTGCACCATTCGTGATAGGCGTTCAAGGCCTCTCCTTCAAGCGGCTTCGAGCATTGGCGCAGAAGCAACGCTTGCGTGTATATAGAAGAACTGCGTTCAGCAGTTCTTCCTACTTATTCTCTAGTCATTGCTCATAACTTCTTTTGACAATTCAAGTATCATATTGTAAATAGGTTTTCCACCTGGAACCATCGGCAAAACCATCTCATCTTTATCAACTTTTGCATCGATAACAGCCGCTTTTCCAGATTTAAACGCTTCATCAAAAACTTTTGCAAATTCTTTTGCATTTGCCGCTTTATAACCTTTGATTCCATAAGAATCCGCAAGTTTTACCCAATCAGGTCCAAAATCGAGCGTTGTTTGGCTAAAACGCTTTCCATAGAACAATCGCTGCCACATGCGGACATTTCCAAGAGCATTATTGTTCACAACAACAATTACAATCGGAAGATTGTAGTGAGCAATAGTTGCAAGTTCATTGCAGTTCATTCTGAATGAACCGTCGCCGGCAATGTGAACAACACGGCTTCCAGTTTTAGAAAGAGAAATTCCTATTGCCGCACCAGTTCCGTACCCCATTGTTCCCAATCCGCCGGAAGTTACAAAACGACGTTTTTTTCCGAACGGATAAAACTGCGCAGTCCACATCTGATGCTGTCCGACTTCTGTTGTAATAAAACAGTCATCACCAACAACACTGTGAATGTGTTCGCAAATAAATTTTGGATTTATAGAATCTTTCGGCTCTTTGTCATAGCAAGAAGGATAAGTTTTCTTCCATTCATTGATTTTCGAAAGCCATTCTTTGTGTTCATTTTTATTTACAAGCGGAAGAAGTTTTGTAAGAACATCTTTTACATCACCAACAACACTTGCGTCTGTATTTATATTTTTATTTATTTCCGCCGGATCAATATCAATATGAAGAATTTTTGCCCTTTCAGCGAATTTTGAAGCATCACCGTAAACGCGGTCAGAAAAACGGGAACCGATTGCAATAACCAAATCAGATTCTGTAATTCCCATATTGCTTGCGTAAGTTCCATGCATTCCAACCATCCAAGTGCAAAGCGGATGCTCAGCAGGAAAACAGTCGCGTCCCATCAAAGATTCGCTCACCGGAATAGAAGCCTTTTCCGCGAATTTCAAAAGCTCTTCTTCTGCTCCTGAAATTTTTACTCCACCACCAGCATAGATTATAGGACGTTCCGCAGCATTTATCATTTCTGCGGCTTTCTTTATATCATCTTCTTTTGGAACAGGAACTGTAACAGCCCGTTTGAAAGTAACCGCATTTAATGACTTGCGGGCAACTTCATCAGGATTTTTTGAAGGTTCAAATTCATACTGAACATTAAGAGCCGTAACATCCTTTAAAATATCAATAAGAACAGGACCAGGGCGACCAGATTTTGCAATAAGAAACGCTTCTCTAAAAGTTTGCGCCAAATCTTTTATGTCTTTTACAAGAAAATTATGTTTTGTTATCGGCAAAGTTACGCCTGTAATATCAATTTCCTGGAAAGAATCGCGACCGAGCAACGCTTTTCCTACGTTGCAAGTTATCGCAACAAGCGGAATTGAATCCATATAAGCAGTTGCAATTCCTGTTACAAGATTTGTAGCGCCAGGACCGCTGGTCGCCATACAAACACCGACTTTTCCAGTTGCACGGGCATAACCGTCCGCCGCATGACTTGCGCCCTGTTCATGTGCTGTAAGAATATGCTTAATCCTTCCAGAATTTTTGTAAAGCTCATCGTAAATATTAAGAATACAGCCTCCCGGATAACCGAAAACCGTATCAACACCTTGTTCAATAAGACATTCAATAACAATCTGAGAACCATTAAGCAACATAAAATTTTCCTTCTAGAATAAACTTATACAAGAATAACGTTTTTTAACATCTTCTGCAATCTTTGCACTTATTTTGCAAACAACAGCAATATCGCGCTCTGCTTACAAATTACTAAAAACTATCCGGCAGAGCGCATTTGCAAAAACCTGTCATCCGGAACTTTTTTAAAGTATCCGCAAATACGCTCGCGCGCATCCTCAATACTTTTCGCATTCAACATTTGAGTTTGAGCATAATGGGCAAACGATAAATTCTGGCAGAAATACGCAAAAAATCTTTGCAGACGGGTTTTGTAAAATTCAGGCGGCTGAAACTGTTCCACCCAGCCAATAAAATCCAGCGCGCACTCAAGCAAATCAATCCGCTTTGCGTCCGCTCCACAAGACGATTCAGAGCATGAAAGTTCCGCAAATATCCAAGGCTTTTGAACCGCAGCCCTGCCAATCATAAGAGCATCGCAATGCGGACAAATTCCGCAAACTTTCTGTGCGGAATCAAAATCTTTTATATCGCCGTTCACAGCAACAGAAACACCTTTTTTTGCATACCGCTCAGCAAGTTCTTCCGCATAAGCCCAGCGCGGCAAATCCCTATATTTTTCTTTTTTAGTACGAGGATGAAGCGCAAGCCGTTCAACTCCGTTTTTTACAAGCATATCTGTAAACTTAAAAAATTCTTTCTCTGTAAAGTTTTCATCGCCAAGCCTAAACTTAACGCTGAAACGCCTGTGAATTCCTGTCTGTTTTTCATACTCTTCAAGCTGTTTTTTTACGCCGCACACAAGCTTTTCCGTTTCCGAAAGCGGCTTCAGCATCCAGGCAACTCCAGCGCCGCTGTTCACTATTTCCGGCGCGGAACAACCCATATTCAAGTCAACACCAATTCCGCCAAGATTTGCAACAATTCCAGCGGCTTTTACAATCGGGTCTGCGGATTTTCCCGTAAGCTGCCAAACAATTTTTTCCGGAACCGGAGCCGGATTCACATAATATTTTTCAAACTGTCCATTATTCAGCAAAGACGGAGCGTTTATCATCTCTGTGTAATATTCATCGCAACCGCCGAATTTTTCTATTAACATTCTAAAAGCCGGATGACTTAGCGTTGCCATAGGAGCGCAAATTAATTTCATAGCGCAATATTATCATTTATTCATTTTTATGTATAATGTAAAAAACTGTAAATTTAAAAAAAGAGATAAAATCATGACAGAAATCGAACTTAAAGCGCACGTTTTTGACCGCGCAAAACTTATTCAAACTTTAAAAGAATTTGCTGTTTACGAACAAACCGTTTTCAAGGACGATACTTATTATCATCTTGCAACGGAAAAAACACAGCATAACGGAAAAAATTATATTTCAGTCAGAATAAGAAAAGAAACAAAGAAGACAGAAAACGGAAATGAAACAACAAATTATCTTACATATAAAAAGAAAGAACTTATAACAGGAAAAGACGTCCTTTCCACAGAAGTGAATGATGAAAAAGAAACAAAAATTTCAAATCCGGAATCAGTAGAAACGCTCCTTAAAGACATAGGATTTACGCCTGCGCAAAAAAAGCAGAAAGAAGTTACAGCCTATGTTGCACAAACAGAAAGCGGAAAAGCAACTTTGGAACTTTGCAACATACATGGACTTGGCGATTTTTTGGAAATAGAAATACTTTCAGAAAAAAATGACGCTGAAACAATCCAAAAAATTCAGCGTGAACTTAAAAATCTGCTTTTCAAATGCGGAATTCCGGAAAAAGACATAGAAAAACGCTACTACAATGAAATGCTTGAACAACTTGCAGATTGAAAAAATCCTCATCAAACAAATACAGATTCCTTGACAGCAAATACATAAAGGGAGTAAATTTCAGATATGTTTAATAGAATAAAATACAAAGACTACGCAAAAATTCAGTTAAAAAAACGTTGGACCGTACCTGTAATAGCTTCGATGATTTATTACATTGTATGCACACTTTTAAATGCTCCTGAAGCATATAATTACGCAACAAAAACACAAGAATATGCAACCGGAACAGCAGGAATCATAACCGATTTATGCGATATAATTGCAATCTGTATTATATTTGCAATCGGATACGCTCAGGCAAATCTGCATGTAAAAATGTCGCGCGGACCGGAAAAAATAACTTTCGGCGATTTTGTAGAAGGTTTTTCAATGTGGCTAAGAGGAATTCTATGCGGACTTTGGGAATCATTATGGACATTTTTATGGTTTCTTCTATTTATTATTCCAGGAATCATAAAACACTATTCATATTGTATGACCAAGTTCATTGCGATTGAATATCCGAACATTTCTGTTTTTAAGGCAATGCGTATAAGCATAGAAATCACAAGAAACCATAAGATGGATATTTTTATGACGGACTTAAGTTTTATCGGATGGTTTTTGCTTAGCTGCATAACCGCCGGAATCGGATTCTTCTGGACGCAACCTTACTACACTATGACAATGACAAACGTTTATCACGCACTTTTAACAGAAGCCATTGAAACAAAACGGCTTAAACCGGAAGATCTTACAGAGGACTAAATGAAAAACAAAAAACAGAAATCAGGATTTATTGTATTTGTAATAATACTTGCATTTGCCGCAGCCTGTGGAATTTTCAGACTGATAAATTCAGCAAATTCTTCAACAAAAAGGCTTTCTGAAAACCAGAAAATCGTTTTGAAAAATCATACAAAAAACTATATAGCCGCACTTTACATAGAAGGTGTAATCCAGGAAGAAAACCAGACATACAACCATAAATGGCTTTTAGAAACTATAAACGAATTGAAAGACGACAAAAAAAACGTAGGAATAGCGGTTTTCATAAATTCTCCGGGCGGAACTGTTTACGAAGCGGACGAAACATATCTTGCACTTCAAAATTATAAAACATCAGGAAAACCGGTTTACGTTTATCAGGGAAAACTTGCGGCGTCCGGCGGATATTACATTTCTTGCGCGGCGAACAAGATTTATGCAAACCGCAATACTTTAACAGGTTCAATCGGTGTTATTACAGGAAGCTCATACGATTTGACCGGACTTTTTGAAAAGCTCGGCATAAAATCGGAAACTGTGCATTCAGGAAAAAACAAAAATATGTTCAGCGCAAACGAACCCGTTACAGAAGAGCAAAGAAAAATCATGCAGTCCATTTCGGATGAATGCTATGAACAATTTGCAGGCATCGTTGCAATGAGCCGAAATATTCCAATCAATGATGTGCGGAAACTTGCAGACGGAAGACTTTACACAGCACATCAGGCATTAAAAAACGGACTTATTGATTCTGTTGACACCTGGGAAAATATGATAAAAGCTATGCGGGAAAATGAATTTGAAGGAAAAGATTATAGTTTAGTTGACTTCAAATATGAAAAAAGCTTGAATTTATATGATTTTTTACTTGGAAAAGCACTTTCATCTGTTCCGGCTGCAAAAATGGCAAACGAAATTGCACAAAAAACGGAAATTCAATATCCGGCTTACCTTTATTCAAACTAATCAGTTCTGAGCAATAACATTTTTTATCATTGAATAAGAAAATCCGTGGGAAATCATCCTGCGGATTATTTTTTCTTCAGAATCGCAAGTACGGCTTGCTTTTTCAAAATCTTTTTTACAAAGCTCAAACTCTGAATTTTCAGCAAAAAACTCATCAAGCGCAGATTTTGAAGTTTCTTTGTCTATTCCACGGAAGGCAAGTTCCGCCGCAAGTTTTACACGACCTTCGGAATGATTTATTTTTCTTGAATTAAGCCAGGCACGCGCAAAACGCAAATCAGAAAGATAATTCTTTTCTTCAAGAAAATCCAAAGCGGGCGCAATATGCTCTTTTTCATAATTTTTGTTAAGAAGTTTTTTGGTAAGAGAAAAACGGCTCTGCTCACTTCTGGAAAGATAATCAACAGCCTTTGATTCAGCCGCATAGACAAGTCCGGCAGTTACAATATCCGCTTCCTCTTCGCCGCTGAAACAAGAATTCTCTGAAATATCTTCCGGTTTTACAATTTTGAGATAGGCAGTTCGAATAAAAAAAGCAAGTTCCGAATCAGAAGTTAGTTTTAAAACTTCCGGCGAAACTTGCTCTTTTGAAAGTACAGTCAAAGCGAAAAAACGTTTTACCGTAAAAAACGTTCTAACGTTTAGAGAACTGGAAGCGACGACGAGCGCCCTTCTGTCCGTACTTCTTGCGTTCAACCATACGTGGATCGCGTGTAAGATATCCGTTTGACTTCAATGCAGTTCTGTTATCAGGGTCAACCATTGTTAAAGCGCGTGAAATTCCATGAAGACAAGCTGCAGCCTGACCATTCAATCCACCACCAACAACGTTGATAAGAATATCATATTTTCCATCTGTAGAAGTTACAAGCAATGGCTGATGAACAACATTAACTTGCTCTTCTGTAACGAAATAATCTTTCACATCTTTTCCGTTTACAACAATTTTTCCAGAGCCTTCGCGAACAAAAACGCGGGCAACTGATGTCTTTCTTCTTCCTGTTCCAATAGCAATATTTTTTACCATCTTAGACTCCTAATTAAAGTTCAACAACCTTTGGGTTCTGAGCTGTGTGCGGGTGTTCTGCTCCGGCATAAACTTTTACGTTTGAAAGAAGAACACGTCCAAGACGTCCAGTAGGAAGCATACCTTTTACAGCAAGACGGATTGGATCTTCAGGATGCTTTTCGATAAGTTTTTCAAAAGTATGTGCACGAAGGCTTCCAACAAAACCTGTAGTGTACTTGTAATAAATCTTTTTCTGTTCTTTTCCGCCAGTTACAGCAACTTTGTCTGCATTGATGATTACAACATAGTCACCCATTTCCTGGTTAGGTGTGTAAGAGGCTTTGTTTTTTCCGCGTGCGATAGAAGCAGCTTTTGCAGCTACACGTCCAAGCGGTTTTCCAGCAGCGTCGATAACGTACCAGTCGCGCTTCTGATCTTTTTCATTTACGAAAATAGTTTTCATGTATATACCTTACTATTTAAAGTTTTACGCTGTTCAACTGCCTTTGCATCTGACAATCAAACCGCAGAACAACGATGAGCAGTCGATGTTCTTATATACGGGGATTTAAATGTACTACAAACAAAGGCAACAAGTCAAGCGAGCAAATTGATAAAATTCGTTTTTAAGCGTTATTTTCTTCTGCTTTTGCGCGAGCTTCGCGTTCTTCTTTTTTTGCTTCTTTTTTGTCTTTAATATCGGCAGCTCCTATAAAAAGAAGAATCAAACCTAAAAAAGCAGCAAGAACAGGAGCGCAACCTTTTAAGAAAAGGACTACATCAGCGCCCCAATTCAAAGGCATAGACGGAAGAACTGCAAAAACTGTGAATGCAATAAAAACAAGACCTACTATTAAAGATACCATTTCATAATCTCCATTATTTGAATGTTCTATAAAATAATAATGCAAAAATAGAGAAAATACAATTAATAATTTATTACAAAAGATGACGCCTCCTGAATACGCGGAGCGTATGAAATACAACGGAAATGCCAGGAGGGCATTTCCGTTGTTAAGGCAAGGGATTGTAGGTGCGTGCCGCAGGCACGTTCCGGAGCGGCGGTGGTTGAGCAGCGAAGCGTTGTCGAAACCACCGAAGCGTAGGAATGGAGGCGAAAGCCGGAACACCGAAAAGCCCGGTTTTTGCGAAGCAAAAATGACCCCGAAAAAAATGAAAAATATATAAATATTTATAGAAAAAAAAGGGTTTTTACGAAAAAAAATTCAAAATATTTAAAAAAATTATTGACTAATCTGGGTATTAGTTACATTGTAACAAAAAAATATTTTACCAGAGGAAATGCAGTGAACGGCAGTCAGGTTAAAATTGATCATGTAAACAAATCTTTTGGAGATTTTATTGCACTTAATGATGTAGACTTTACAATTAAGCCAGGAGAATTTTTTTCTTTATTGGGACCGTCCGGATGCGGAAAAACGACTCTTTTAAGAATTATTGCGGGTTTTGAAGTTCCTGATGAAGGAGCGGTTCTTTTTGACGACAAAAATGTAGTCGGACTTCCGGCGAACAAAAGACATTCGAACACTGTTTTTCAGACGTATGCGCTCTTTCCGCATATGAATGTTTATGACAATATTGCATTTCCGCTTAAACTGCGAAAAATTGACAAGAAAACGATAGATGAAAAAGTAAGAAAATATGTTCATCTTGTTCAGCTTGATCAGCATATTTACAAAAAGCCGAACCAACTTTCGGGCGGACAGAAGCAGCGTGTTGCGATTGCGCGCGCGCTTATTAATGAGCCGAAAGTTCTGCTTTTGGACGAACCGCTTTCTGCGCTTGATGCAAAGTTGCGTTCCAGCCTTTTGATTGATCTGGACAATCTGCACGATAAAATCGGAATTACTTTTATTTATGTAACCCACGATCAGAGCGAGGCTCTTGCTGTAAGCGACAGAATTGCCGTTATGAATGCAGGAAACGTTCTGCAGGTTGGTACTCCGTTTGAGATTTACGAAAGCCCGGCAACTCAGTTTGTTGCGCAGTTCATCGGTGAAACAAATCTTTTTGAAAGTACGGTTGTTCAGTGCGAGGAATACAAGGTTCCTGGCAAACCTGATATTGAACATATGGTTACGCTTAACACGCCGGCTTTGGGAATGCAGGCACAGCTTACAGGCGAAACTGCGGCTACTCGTGAAGAGGACAAAAATATTCTTGTTACGGATTTTGAACATACTGATGCGGGACAAAAAGTTGCGTTCACTGTACGCCCGGAAAAAATCAGGATTACGCGCGAAGAGCCGGCTTTTGCTGGTCGCAAGGACATAAATGTTTTCAAGGGAATTGTAGAAGAGCCGATTTACACCGGTTTTCAGTCTAAATTTTATGTTCGCCTGGAAAATGGAACGATTGTAAAAGTTTTCAAGCAGCACACAAACTATCTTGATGATGGCCCGGAAATTCAATGGAAAGACACTGTTTATATTTCTTGGTCAGCAGAAGACGGATACATTGTTGAAGACATTAACAAGTAGAAGGTGTAATCATGAAAAAATCTGAACAGGAAAAAGAGCAGCCGCCTGCTGTAAAAAAAGCAGAAGGCACATGCCCTGAAAAGTCTATAAAAAAATCTTTTTTGCTGCGTCTGGCAGAAAAAGCCAGAAATGCGCAGATGAGCGCAAAAACAGGCAAACGGAATCCTGGTCCGGCATACGCCTGGCCTATGGGAATCTGGTTTTCTGTATTTTTTGTAATTCCGCTTGCAATTATTCTTTGCTACTCTTTTATGAAGCGCGATATGTTCGGCGGTGTCATTCATGAATTTTCGCTGGGCGCTTACAAAAAAATGTTCAGCAGCGCATACGGTCTTATTTTTCTGCGAACGCTGTGGATGTCTGCGCTTTCAACGTTTATTTCGATTTTAATTGCGCTTCCCTGCGGATATGCGATTGCGCGCAGCCGCCATCAGACGGTACTTTTGATTCTTGTAATTATTCCGTTCCTTACAAATTCTCTTATAAGAATTTTTGCCTGGATGTCTATTTTGGGGCAGGACGGACTATTGAACGGAATTTATCATTTCTTTTTTAATATTGTTCATTCAATAAAAAAAGACGGAGCGATTTTTGAGCCGCACAAGTTCATGTACACAAAAACTGCTGTAATTCTTGTAAGCATTTATATGTATCTTCCTTATGCAATTCTGCCTATTTTTACTTCCGTGGACAGATTCGATTTTTCTTTGCTTGAAGCGGCACGCGATTTGGGAGCAACAAAACCGCAGTCTATGATAAAAATTCTTATTCCTGGAATTAAGAGCGGAATTATAAGCGCATTGATTTTTACGTTCATTCCTATTTTTGGAAACTATACCGTTCCGCAGTTAGTCGGTTCTACAGAAAGTTATATGCTGGGCAATATTATTATGGACCAGATAAACAAAGCGAGAAACCTTCCTCTTGCATCTGCATTCAGCGTTCTGCTTACAGTTGTAAGTATGCTTGCAATTCTTGGCATGCTTATAAGCGAAAAACAGGATGAAAAGCTGAAAAAAACAACTGCAAGAGAAGAATCTGGAATTTCATCTAAATAAGGAGCGCAAAAATGGATTTTTTGGTTTCTGTAATTTTATCTATACTCAAAAAAAACGGACGGCAAAAATCGGAAAACCACAGGCATGCAAAACGTTATTGGAAAAAACATGCGCCTGTGTTCAGTTTTTCTAAAACAGTTCTTTTTGTTGCGCTGGTTTTTCTTTTCATTCCGCTCTTTGTTATTATTTTTTACTCTTTTAACGAGTCAAAAGGTTCAGAATTTACCAATTTTTCGTTTCACTGGTATGAAGAATTGCTTTTTAATTCCGGAAGACTTTGGATGAGTCTTTTATACAGTGCGATCGTAGCGCTGGTTTCGGCTTTGCTGGCTACTATTTTAGGAAGCCTTGCGGCTATAGGCGTAAGCTGGTACAGATTTTTCGGGCGCAATTATATTCAATCAGTAAGTTTTTTGCCGATGGTTCTGCCGGAAGTAATTATGGGCGTTTCGCTTCTGATTTTTTTAAGCGGAATCCATATGAATCTTGGGCTTGCAACTATTATTATTGCGCATACAACTTTTTGTCTTCCGTTTGTTTATCTTATGGTAAGCGCGCGCGTTGACGAATTTGACTATTCTATTATTGAAGCAAGCCACGATTTGGGAGCTACAGAAAAGCAGACTCTTTGGCTGGTAATCATTCCGGCAATTCTTCCCGGCATTCTAAGCGGATTTATGATGAGCGTTACGATGTCTATTGAAGATTTTGTTATCACTTCGCTGGTAAACGGAAACGTAGAAACTTTGCCTATTTACGTTTACAACATGATCCGCCACGGAGTAAGTCCTGTTATAAACGCTCTGAGTTTTGTTCTTATAATTATCATTTGTCTTACAGCAATTGCGCTGCGCAAGGGATTAAAGTCTTTTGCGGCGGCTCATTAATAAAAAGGGACTTTCCGTTCCGCAAACTTTTATTTTTGGAGGGCTGATTTTATGAAAATCACTTCTAAAATTTTTTCTGCTGCATTCTGTTGTCTTGCAGCTCTTGGTCTTGCTTCTTGCGAAAAGAAACAAGTTTTAAAGCTTTACAGTTGGACATATTACACTCCGACTGATGTAGTTGCAGCATTTGAAAATGATTTTAACTGCAAAGTTATTGTTACAGAATACGATTCAAATGAAACTATGTACAACAAACTTGTAAACGGCGGAGCAAAAAGTTTTGATATTGTAGTTCCTTCGCAAGATTTTGTTTCTATTATGATTAAAAAAGGAATGTTGCAGCCGATTGACCAGGAAAAATTTACAAACAGAGATAAAATCAATCCTAAAGTTCTTGAAAAAATCAATTATGACCCTGATATGACTTATGCTGTTCCATATTATTTTGGCGCCGCAGGAATTTCTGTAAACAAGAAAAAAGTTCCGGACGGAAAATACGAAAGAACATGGAATATTTTTGCAGACGAAAAATTCAAAGGTCATGCTTCTATGATGGACGATTACCGCGAAGTTATCGGCGATGCACTTAAATTCAAAGGTTACAGCGTTTGCACAAAAAATGAAGATGAGCTTAAATCGGCAGTTAATCTTATAAAAGAAAAATGGCTTCCGAACATTGTAAAATTTGATGCGGAAGGTTTTGGAAAGGACTTTGCCCGCGGAGATTTGTGGCTTTGCCAAGGTTATGCAGAATGCGTTTTCGGAGAAGTTCCGGAAGAAGAATGGGATGAAACTATTGACTTTTTCATTCCGGAAGACGGCGGTCCGTCTTATTTGGACAGCATGTGCATTCTTAAAGATTCCAAAAATGTTTCGTTGGCAACAGAATTCATCAATTACATCCATCGTCCTGAAAATTACGCAAAATTCCTGGATTTCTTCCGCTTTCCGGATTATGTAAACCTTGAAGCTGATAAATACAGAACTACAACGCCTATGTATCCTGCCGCTATAATGGACAAGTGCGAACTTAAAAACGATTTGGGCGAATGGCTTGACAAATATTATTCAGAATGGGAATCGCTTCGCATTTTAGCGAACTAAAATTCACTTCAATTTTTTTATAACTACAAAATTGCCTGCGGATAATTGCGGTGTACAAAACTCCGTTTTTATTCCTTGCAGGCAATTTTTATTTGTTTTCAGATAAAATTTTAAACACATTATTATTATAATATTTTTTTTGACAAATTTACTGTTCAATTATAAAATATTGTTATGAATGAACAGGATTTTTCTTCAATTCTAAATGCGTTTTCATCACCTATCCTGATTGCAAAACCGATATTTAATGATTCAAATTCTAAAATAATAGATTTTGATTTTATTTTCTGTAATGAATCTTTTTCAAAAACTATAAATTCAAAACTTCTTAAATATAAAAAATTTTCGGAATTTGAATCCTTGCTGAATCATACTATTCCTTGGATTGATTTGGCCGAAAAAGCCCTTCGCGGAATCGTTGTGGAGCCGATTGATTATTATTCAACTATAAGCAATGCCTGGTACAAAATTCAGTTCAGGGGAGCTCCGGACAATCTTGTAGTTGTAAATCTTGAAGACATCACGGAAAAGAAACTTCAGGAAAAAAAACTTAAAGAAACCGCCTTCCATGATTCGCTGACTTCCCTTCCGAACAGAAATGAATTCAACGAAGAGTTTCCACACATGCTTGAAACTGCGGAATTTTCCGGCAATAAACTCGGTCTTTTGCTTATAAACATTGATAACATAAAGAATATAAATGATGCTAAAGGTCATATTGCCGGCGATGAAATCATAAAAAAGAGCGCGAAAATCCTTTCGCAGTTTCCAAGCAAAGTCGTAAATGCATACAGATTCGGCGGCGATGAATTTCTTGCAGTAATAAACAGCAACAGCAATGCGGATTCAATCATGAACGTTACGGATACAATTCTTGAAGCGTTTATGATGCATGAAATAAGCGTTTCCGGCGGAATTTCAATATATCCGGACAACTCGTGTGATAAAGAGGAACTTCTGCGATTTGCGGACATTGCAATGCATTCTGCAAAAAAGAACGGAAAAAATCAGTTCCAGTTCTTTAAGATTGACATGCAGCGTGTTTTTATTCAAAAAATGAATATACAGAACAGAATGACGCAGGCGATTCTTTCCAGTTCATTTTCGCTTTCCTACCAGCCGCAGTTCGATGTAAAAACCTGTGAACTGCGCGGTTTTGAAGCTCTTATCCGCTGGCACGACGAAAAGTACGGACAAATTCCGCCTTCTGTTTTTATTCCGCTTGCGGAAGAATGCGGACTGATTCTTCCTATAGGAACTTGGGTTTTAAACACTGCGTTTTCCACGTTAAAACAGTGGCAGAATAAATTTGATTTCAAGGGTGTTATTTCTGTAAATCTTTCTCCGATTCAACTTAAACAGCCTGGTATTATTTTTGAAATTCAAAAACTTCTGAAAATGTATTGCCTTGATCCAAAATCAGTGGAAATTGAAATTACAGAAGGCGTAATGATTGACAACATGGACGATGCTATTTCAAAACTAAAGCAACTGAAAGATATCGGCTTCAGAATTTCTCTTGATGACTTTGGAACCGGTTACTCTTCCCTTAGTTATTTGCAGATGCTTCCGTTGGACACGTTGAAAATAGACAAGTCGTTCATAAATGGTATTACTTCAAAAAACGGAATTCAGGCGAATATCACAAATTCGATTATAACAATGGTTTCCAATATGGGACTTGATACGATTGCCGAAGGTGTTGAACAAACAGACCAGTTCGATTTGCTGAAAAAGTTCAACTGCAATATAATCCAGGGATTTCTTTTGGGAAAACCTATGAGCAGAGAGAGATGCGAAGAATACCTTGCTGGCAACAAAGAAGTTCTTTTGAATATGTCAACATCGCTGATTGAATAGCAAACTTTTTTTTGTTTTTGCTATTCATCCATCAGAGTGATTTCTACGCGGCGGTTTCTTGCACGGCCTGCTTCCGTTGAATTGGAAGCGACCGGTTCAGAAGCGCCTTTTTCCTGTGTGAAAATACATTTTGGAGCGCGGACTTTTAATTCAGAAAGATAATGAGCAACAGAAGCGGCGCGTTCTTCGGAAATAATCTGCTGGTTGCGGACAGTTCCGCGATTTGCACAATGCCCCGTAACAAGAATGTCATTGTCAAATCCTTTTAATATTTCTGCAATCCGCGAAAGTTTTTCTTTTTCCTGCGGAATAAGCTCCGCTGAATCCGGCAGAAACTGAATATTTTCAATTGAAATTGTAAGTCCTTTTTCACCTTGTTTTACATCAACGTTTTCAATTCCAAGACTGTTCAATGTTTCTGTAATTTTTTCAAGATTTTCCTGTGTAGCCGCACGTTTGAATTCCGTAACTTCAGCATGCGCTGTTCCTGTAAAAAGAATTTGGTCGCCAAGATACGTTTCTATCATAATCCTGAATTCTTCTGAATAATGATCAATTGTTCCGCGCTCATTGTCCCAAAAAACTGTCTGATTTGAATAACCTTTTGTAATGTGCGGCAAGTTACCGTAATTCTGATTGTATGCGGAAGTATTCGGGCTTTCAAAATAAAGTTTGTAAAAAATATTTATTTCGCTGAGAGTTTTTCCGCTTTCATCTGTTGTATCGCCAACGTATTCATATTCAGCGACAAACGGAACTTTAAACGGCTTGTGAATATTAAACGTACGGCGCATATCGTGCGCTTCGTGTCCTTCCGCCTGCCAAGTGTCGCCGGGCTTTACTTTGTATTCAGGAAAAACAGGAACATCACGGACAGTCGGCATAAAATAAATGTCATCGATTGTGTATTTTCCGTTTGTATTGCGCTTAAAAATGCTTTTATATTCTTCGCCCCAAGTGTAGTTACCGCCAAAAATATTATTCCCGGCAGTAACGCTTTCCGAAGTCATAAAAACTGCGCTGCAAGTTCCGCTTCCGTCTTCGGAAACATCTGTAACTTCGCTTGAAATGCGGTTCAAAATAACAGAGCTGTGATTTAAAAGTCCGTTCAGATAAACATCTTCATTGACCGTAGAAATAATGCGGCTTTTATCATCCTTATTGAATTTAAACTTAAAAAGTTTAGAGTCCTGCGAAAATGCGCAAAAAAACATTGCGCAAAAAACTGCAAGTGCAAATTTTTTTTTCATAAAAACTCCCGTAAAAACAAAAAGTCAAAATTTCAGCCGCTGAAGAAAGTTCAAATTTATCCGTTGATAACGTTCTTTATCGCAGTCAAAAGTTCCGAATATTCTGTAAATGCAGGATATTGCGGATATTCGGCTTTTATTTTATCTGTTGTGCGGAACAAAAATCCTGCTTTAGAAGCCTGAATCATTCCCAAATCATTAAAAGAATCGCCGGAAGCAATAGTTTCAAATCCGCAGGACTGCAAAGCCTTTACAGTTGTGAATTTTGATTTTTCGCATCTCATTTTATATCCGGTGATTTCTCCGTTCGGTGCAACTTCCAGAGTATTGCAGAAAATTGTAGGTTGTCCGAGTTTTTTCATAAGAGGAGAAGCGAACTGTTCGAAAGTATCGCTTAAAATAATTGCCTGAGTACACGAACGCAACTCGTCCAAAAATTCTTTTGCGCCTGGAAGAGGATCTATTTTTGCAATCGTTTCCTGAATTTCCTTTAATCCGAGTCCGTGTTCTTTTAAAATATCAATTCTATATTTCATAAGTTTATCGTAGTCAGGTTCATCGCGGGTTGTTTTTTTAAGTTCAGGAATTCCAGTTGCTTCCGCAAAAGCAATCCAAATTTCAGGCACAAGAACGCCTTCCAAATCAAGACAAGTAATGTACATTGTTTTTTCCTTAAAGTTTTTAGTTATGCAGCAAAAAATCATAAAATTTTTACGCCGCCTTTGATTTCTTAAAGTATAGCGAAAATAATAATTAATCGCTACAATATTACCGTATGCCGCAAAAAAAACGTTCATCTGCAAAAAAACGAACAACTTCTCAAAAACGTAAAAGTCGCCGCTCAAGAAAAAAGGTTTACATTCCGTTGAACAATTTGCTGAGCCTGTGCGCAATCATTATAGGCATTTGCACAGCATTGCTTTTGGCAAATACATTTTCATCCGGGCAAAAAAACGAAATTCCTCCGCAAAGTGCTGCCGTAGAAAAGCAGGAACACAAACAAAATCCGAATAAGAGCGCGGAAACAGACAAACCGAAAAGAACACAAGAAACCGCAGCAAAAAAAAATCAGAATACGGAGTCTTTGAAAACAACAACGGCATCAAAACCGTCTGAAAATCAGGAAAAAAGTATTCCGCACAAAACAGAAAATAAAAACACTGTATCGACTGTATCGAAGAGCGTTTCAAAACCAGTCGCAAATGAAGAAAAACAAACTTCCGCATGGGACATTCCGAATTTTCCGCAGGCAAAAAACAATGCGAAACTTGTTTTTATATTTGATGACGGCGGACATAATATGCAGCAGCTGGAAAAATGTGTTACCCTGCCGTTTCCTGTAACGGTCGCAGTTCTTCCGCGACTTGCCTACTCTGCAAAAGCCGCAGAGCGCGTAAGAAAATCCGGAAACGAAGTTATTTTGCACCAGCCTATGCAGTCTGTAAATTTAAGCACAAATCCCGGCGCGGGAGCAATAACACCGGATATGGACGAAGAAACAATACGTTCAACAGTTCTTGCGAATATTTATGAAATTTGGCCGATAACCGGAATGAACAACCACGAAGGTTCGCTGATTACAACAGATGCCGAAAAAATTGCAACCGTCATGCAAATATGCTCGCAGGAAGGAATTTATTTTCTAGACAGCAGAACTAATTCGGAATCAAAAGTCCGATACGTTTCCAGCGTTATGGGTTACCCTTATTATGAGCGCAATATTTTTTTGGACAACACAAAAGTGCGCAAGGATATTCTTTCGGAAATAGAAAAAGGCGTTGCCATTGCAAATAAAAATGGAGTTGCTATAATGATAGGGCACGTCTGGTCAGCGGAAATTCTTCCGGGAATTCTGCGCGAAGTTTATCCGGTTCTGAACGCAAAAGGTTATACGTTCACAACTGTATCAAACAGCGGCGCTTTAAAACGCGGATAAAGCCGGCGTACTTTGCAAAAGCCCAGTTTTTAGGCGGCGCAAACTGATTTAAAAGTTTTAATCAATGCAATAAAATGTTAGCGGACAAAAGTTCACTGAAAATGATTTTTTAATATTTGAAATTTTGCTATTATTCATAAACGAGGCATTATGAAAGTTTTGGGAATAGAATCTTCCTGCGACGAAACAGCCGCAGCAGTTGTTGAAGACGGACACAAAATTCTTAGCAACGTTGTTGCAACGCAAATTCCATTTCATCAGGTATATAAAGGCGTTGTTCCGGAAATTGCAAGCCGGAAGCATGCTGAATGGATTTTGCCGGTAGTAAAGCAAGCGTTGGAACAGGCAAATCTTACATTGGATCAGATTGACGCTATAGCAGCGACAAACCGGCCTGGACTTATGGGTTCACTTTTAGTAGGGCTTACATTCGGAAAAACTTTGGCTTGGGCGGCAAACAAGCCGTTTATTGCAATAAATCATATGCTTGGACACATGTACGCCGCTCATCTGCAGAACGATATTCCTTATCCGTATTTGGGGCTTTTAGTAAGCGGAGGACATTCTATAATTGCGAAAGTAAACGGATTTGACGACCTTGAAGTTTTAGGCACAACTGTTGACGATTCTGTAGGCGAAGCGTTTGACAAAGTCGCAAAATTTTACGGCTTAGGTTACCCGGGCGGCGTAATCGTGGATAACCTTGCAAAGAAAGGAAATGCAAAGGCGGCAAATTTTCCGCTGCCAAAACTTAACGGCGATGAGCACCGTTACGATATGAGCTTTAGCGGACTAAAAACAGCCGTAATACATCAGTGCGATATGTTCTGGAACGAGGGATATGAGCACACAAAAGAAAATATGTGCGCCGCCTTTCAGGAAACTGCCTGCAAAACACTGACTTCCAGACTTTTCCGCGCAGTAGAGGACACGGGCTTAAAAACTGTAGTTGCAGGCGGCGGCGTTGCGGCAAATTCCCGTTTAAGGGAAATGTTGTCTGAACGCAAAGATTTGAACTGCATTTTTCCGCCGTTAAAGCTGTGCGGCGACAACGGAGCGATGATTGCCGGCGTTGCATATCATTTTTTGGAGCGTGGCGACCGTTCCGGCTGGGACACAACTGCCTGCGCGCGAATTCCGCAGTTTAAGCGCGGATTAAAAAATTAGCGGAAAACCGGAAAAAGTTTTCCTATGAAAAAAACTGGAAGAATGTTTGCTTTTGCCGGATTTTAGGGCTGCAAGCCCTAGGCGAATGGGTAGGACGCAACGAAGTGCGGCCGTAGGGAAAGGCTTTTCCCTTCTAGAAAAAAATCAGGACTTTGAACTTATGAATTCTGAATTAAAAAATTTGAATTATGGAATTGTAGGACTTGGAATTATGGGCGGCTCTTTTGCGAAATCAATTCGCGAAAACATTCTGAGCATGGCGGAATCCAAGGGAAAAATTTTTGCGTGCAACAGAAGTCAGGCTTGCATTCAGCAGGCTTTGTCCGAAAAAGTAATAGATGAAGGGTTTTCAACGGAAAATGTTTCTGAAATGATAAAAAAGTGCGATATTCTTTTTATTTGTCTTTATCCGCACGCAACGTTGGATTTTCTTGTTCAGCACAAAAACGATTTTAAGAGCGGTTCGATTGTAACTGATATTTCCGGTGTAAAGGGAATTTTTGAAAAGCGTCTTCCGGAAATTTTACGGCCGGACGTTGATTTTATAATCGGGCATCCGATGGCTGGCGGCGAAAAAGAAGGATATGCCAATTCAAAAGCGGAATTTTTTGTAAACCACAATTATATTTTAATTCCGCAGGATTTTAACAAGGCGCAGAACCTTGAAACCATGCGTTCTTTGATTGTTGCAATGGGATTTTCGCGGATTACGGAAACAACGTGCGAAATTCACGACTATAAAATCGGCTTTACAAGTCAACTTTGCCACGTAATTGCAAGTGCGCTTGTGGAATCTGCCGAAGATCCGGAAATTACTGCGTTCGGCGGAGGAAGTTTTGAAGATTTAACAAGAATTGCAATGATAAATGCTTCGCTTTGGACGGAACTTTTTATTTCCAACAAGGAAAAGCTTATTTCCCACATAGAAAATTTTGAAGAAAAACTGAACGAATTTAAAACAGCGATTAACAATTCTGATTCTGAAAAACTTAACGCGCTGCTTTCTGACACGCGCGAAAAACGTTTAAGAATGGGTTCCATAAGAACTGTAAAAAAATAAAAATATGATTTTCTGAAAACCACTTTTCTTCGCAATCCAAAATTTGACGCTTCGCAAAACGATTGTTGTGAGGTGTTAAATTTGCGCGGGGCTACTTGTTGCCACGCGCAGGAGCGTTTTCCAAAAAAAAGAACACCGCTACAGTGTTACAAGACAATTATTATATTGAAAAATCCTGCGCGGGATTGTAAGGGGCGCGGAGCGCGCCGGCGCTTGCGACGGCCGTCCGTAAGGCGAGCGAAGCGAGAGCCCTGAAAAGCCCGTTACGTTCAGCCTTTGCGCAAAAAAAAACAAACACGGGGGGGGGGTAACATTTACTTTTTTTTTATTTTTTGTTATAATTATTTTTCTGTGGGATGAATGTGTTTTTTTTAGACACTCAGGGAAAGAGTATTTGTTTTGTTCAAAGAAAAGTATTTTTTTGTAATGTTTATTTTTTTATTTATATTTTCTCATACTGCGAATGCGGATTTTTTCCGTCCCTTATCCGAAGACCAGGATAATCTTGAGGATATAAATAATAACTTGCCAACCGACAATCTTTTTAATAAAGGCGGAAATTCTGTTTCTGAAAATAATTCTGAAAGTCAGGAAGATGCTGACGAAAATTCGGCCGATTCTGATTATGTTTCTGTTTCTGCGGAAGAAAATTCCGGTGCTGCAGCCGTGCCTTCAGATGCAGCCGCTTATTATTCGCCGTTCGTAAATCAGGGGATGTCCATTTCTCCGTTTATCGGAGCTTCATTTTTTTCAGAGCCGTTTTCCATAGGATTTCAGGCTGGTGCGGAGTTCATAAACACGGCTTTTGTGAACTTTTTGTTTTTTGGCGCAGGTCTTAATTTTGAAATGGGATTTCCGCAGGAAAATTTTCCTTATTCGTACAAATCAAACGGCAAACCTATGGATGCTCCTTGTCTGATTTCCGGATGCGTTTACTTTCCGGCTGGAGTTTTTTACAGTCCGTTTAAGAGCAGAAAATTTTTAATAGAAATGTCCGGACACCTTGGTGTAAAAATTATAGAAGTAGCATCTTTAACCACAACGGCAAAATCCGACTTGCACTTTGCGTTTTACACGGCGCTTTGTTTGGGAGCGGAACTTTGCAATTTTAACGTAAAACTGGCGGTCGGCTACGATACGATAGAAAAGTTTAATCCGGCGCTTACTGTTTCGTACAGATTTAAATTCAGAAAAACTGCAAAACAGGCAAAAACTGCAGAAAACCAGGGAAAAACGGCTGACGGCACTGCGGAAAAATCGGAAGAAATCAAAGGAGAGAGTAATTTATGAAAAAAAGTTTTATTTTTTGCGCACTTACAGCAATTTTTGCACTTTGCATGGCAATTTTCGGCTGTTCAAATTCTGTAGATGATATGGTTGAAGAATACAACGGAAATTTCAAAGTTAAAATTTCTGAAAAAGCTTTGCCGAATGTAAATTCTTCTGACTTTTCACAAACTGAACTGATTCCGGATGAAACTTACATTATAGAAACAAACTGCAATTTAAAGATATACGCTCCGGCGGGCGGAAAAACTTACGCTTGGAAAATGGAATGCAAAACGGATAAAAATCAAATTTTAAGTTTTAAGAATAATTCTACAGAAGAGAGGGCTTTTGAAATTTATGTCGAAGCGGGTTCGGATTTATACAAGCCATACATTCTTTCGGTGGAAGTTGTAAATCAGAATGATGTACTTCTAAAAGATTTTGCGGAAGTATGGATTTTACCGGGCAATTAATTTCGGGAACATGGAGGTGCCTGATAAGAATAAAAAAGTGGTTAAGGTTCTCGTTCCGAAGGGCGCGTAAGAATCAACTGCTATATTCTAAACTTATTGGACAACCCATAAAAATATAAGAAGGAGTGAATTGATGAAAAAATTGACTGAACTTTTTTTTGCGTTTGCTATGACAGTTACGCTTTTTGGCTTAACTGCCTGCAATGAATTTTCCGGCGGTTATGTAGAACAGGATGAATCTTTAACTACAAACCTTAAGATTGAAGGTCTTGACGGAAGTTTTAGCGGTGCGCGAACACTGTTTCCTGCAAGTTTTGAAAAGGACAAACTTTATTACAGACTTACGGGAACTATGGCCGAAAGCGGAAAAGTCCTTTCCGACGGAACAAACAACTATATTGATTTTGAAGCCGATGTTAACGGAACGGCATATGTAAACATAGCACCGGTAAAATGGAATCTTATTCTTACTGCATATTCCGACGCAGGAAGAACAAAAGAAGTGCTTTTTGGAAAGCAGTATATAGACCTTTCAAACGGTGGCGATACAATTAAATTTACTCTTAAGCCGCACGGAAATGAAAATGGTACTGTTATTTTTGGAAAAGATGCAACTGATGGTAAATTTGAAGTAAGTTTTAACGCAGGAACAACACTCGTTGCAAAATATTCAATAGGTTTGTACGACAAAGACACTGACATTGCAATTACCGGCACTACAGAGGACGTAGCTGTTACACCAGCTGCGCCTACTGGTACAATCTTTAAAAAGTGGGACAATGTAAAACAGGGCGAATACAATTTAAAAGTCATCTTCTATAACGCTGATGATAAAATTATCAACCGCTACGACGAATTGGTAATTGTTGCAGGCGGAACAGCTTCCGAAATAGAGGCAGATTTAACAATTGAAAACTTTCTGACAAAACCTGAAGCTCCGAGTAATCTTGTTGCAGAATTAGCAGCTGCTGCTGTAACAGACCCTAAAACAAAGGAAGAAAATTATAATGTTGTATTTACTTGGGAAGACAATGCAGTTAACGAAGCCGGCTTTGCTCTTACATTAACGGAAATTGCAACAGACGGCACAGAAGTTGCCGATAGCATTTACACAAAAACTTACACAACAGCAGATTACAACGAAATCCGCTTTACAGGCGGAAACCTTTCTCCTAACGCTAAAACCGCAACTATAAACTTGCCTACAGGACACTTGTTTGCAGCATCCATAAAAGCCGTAAATGAAACAGGCGACTCTGATGAAGTTTATGCAACATCTGCAACAAACTTTACTTCTTCTGTAACTGTAAATACTGAAAATACAGCAGCAGTAGGCCGCTTCCAGGTTTCTTACTTTATGGACGGAGGCACTCTTACTACAGATGCAGACACATACACTGGAACTTACTACGAGCACGCTACATACGGTACAGACATTACAATTTTAGAACTCAAGGAATTCGGTGGAGATATAACTTCGGCTGCACAAGAAAAACCTTTTGCTTACAGAGCCGCTGATTCAAAAACAACAACTAAAATTGTAGATCTAAAAACAGGAAAAACGGAATACAACACAGCAAATGCAAATTTAACTTATTCCGGCATAGAAAATCTTGAACTCAAACTTTCATTTGAAACTGGAATTGCAATTACAATTTACGAATTCAAAGATATCAGCAAAGACAGAATAACACTTGCATTCTCGGAAGACGGAACAACGTTCGCAGCAGCTCCAGCGTCAATCACCAAAAATGGTACTTTGAAAATAACACTTGACGGAACAGACACATCAGTTGAAGCTGCAGACCCGTATGCTGATAACAAATCTATCTCTAAGTTTGAAGTTTTGTACTACAAAACAACATCTTCCGGTACTAAAAGAACTGGAGAAGTAGTTCTTACAGAAAATGCAGGAACAAAAACCGGCGAAACAAAGATTGACATAAGCACAATTGATGACGGAACTTATGCGTTCCAAATCCGCGCTTACGATGAAAAATCTGCAAAATGGTATGATGAAACGATTTACACAACAATAAACCGCTAAGTCGCAAAATCGCTCTTAAAAGCAATTTTTCATAAAAAAACAGGCTGTCTGATAGTTGTCCGAACGCATAAGCGTACAGACACATCAGACAGCCTTTTTTTGCTCATCTAAAAATTCATCAAGGCTAACAATCAGCGCAACCACCAATCTGATTTTCGCTTACAAATTTAATTTTTCGTTATATACTGATATTTATGCAACAGCGAAACTATCATGAACTTGTAAAACGATATATTTTCTTTTTTTTAGGAATCTGCCTGAATGCGTTCGGAGTTGCCCTTTTTACGCGCTCCAATCTTGGCACAGGCCCAACTTCCTGCATTCCATACGTTATAAGCATAAAATCAGGACTTTCTTTCGGAACCTGCACATTTTTTTTCAACCTATTGCTCCTGCTAATCCAAATCCTGATTCTGCGCAAAAATTTTCCTAAATATCAATTTCTTCAAATTCCTGTAACTCTGCTCTTTTCACTTTTAATAGACGGCGCAATGAAACTTACGCAATTTGTAAATCCCGACATTTACTGGATTGCGCTCTTCTACAATATTCTTGGCTGCATTTTCCGCGCAATCGGCGTAAGCTGCCAAGTTTTAGCGGATGTTGTAATGCTTTCCACAGAAGCCTTTGTAAAAGCAATTTCAGACGCAACAAAAAAGGAATTCTCATTCGTAAAACTGCTTTTCGACATTATAATGGCGGCAGTTGCAGTCGCACTTTCATTTGCGCTCCTTGTCCACCTGGAATCCGTCCGCGAAGGAACTCTTATAATAGTTCTTCTTGTAGGACCAATTTCGCACTACTTTACAAAACGGCTTTCATTCACAAATTACGTTTTTGAAAATGAAAGCGAACTTGTTTTTGAACCAAAACTTAAAATCGACAATTCAAAGCGGATTGTAATTACCGTAACGTCCGAATCCGGAAGCGGCGGCCGCATAATTGCAAAAATTCTTGGAGTAAAACTTAAAATTCCCGTTCACGACAAAGACCTCGTAGAACTTGTTGCGCAGGAAGGCGGATTTTCAACAAAATTCGTTTCCGACCACAACGAAGTTCTTTACAAAAGCACCGCAGAAGCGTTCATTCACAACAATTTTTCCGTGGAAGACTTCCATTCTCCGATTTACAAAAAACTCTACGATGCGCAGGAACGCGTAATAAAAAGGCTCGCAGAAAAAGAAAACTGCATAATTGTAGGACACTGCTCAAATTTCATCCTAAGACAGAACCAGAATTCAATCAACATTCTTATTACCGCCGACATGAAACACAGAATCAACTACATAAGCGAAAAATACAGACTGAACAGACGCAACGCACAGCGCAAAATACGCAAACAGGATCACAACACATACGAATTCTATATGAATTTTACAAACCGGGACTGGAAAGCCAGCAACAACTATCAAATCTGCCTTAATTCAACGATGTTCGGCTACGAAGGAACCGCAGAATTAATAGAAGACATCATAAAAAAGAATTACATTTCAACACCGAGCGTAAAAGTAAAAGATTTAATAACAAAATACAAACTGAACTGATTTTTCATTTTAAGGGCGCATTAAAAGGGCGGACAACACCGTTCGCAACTCCGTTGCTCACTAATCGGGACTGTCTAATAAGTTCAGAGCACACTTCTCATCTAATGTTTCAAGGACCTCAACCACTGGTTTTATTATTTTCAAACAGTCCCGACGCCCTTTTATAATAAGGGCGGACAACCGCCCTACGTCCGCACTTCGTTGCGGCCTACCCACCGTGCGGGCTCAAACGCCGCCCGCAACGCCCGCTTTAATTATTGAAAAACTCTATATAAAAGTTTATAGTAAATATTGTAATTTTTGTAATTATCAAGGGAAAAAAATGGTACCAACATTAATTAAAGATTTGCTTTCCTCAAAACCGGAAAGCCAGAAAGTTACTGTATGCGGTTGGGTCCGCACAGTACGCGATTCTAAAAATTTGGTTTTTATACAAGTAAACGACGGAAGCTGCTTTGCAAATATCCAGCTCACTTTTGACAGAAATGCACCTTCAGAAAATGCAGATGTAAATAAAATAGAAGAAGAATTAAAAAAATTGAACACAGGCGCTTCAATCCGCGCAGAAGGTATTTTAATCGCTTCTCCGGCTTCCGGTCAGGCAGTTGAAGTTACGCTTGAAACATTAAAAATGCTGGGCGCTTGCAATCCGGAAGAATATCCTTTGCAAAAAAACAAAATGTCAATGGAATATTTAAGAACAAACGCACATCTTAGAGCGCGCACAAACACTTTCGGAGCCGTTTTCCGCGTGCGCAACCAGATGGCGTTTGCAGTTCATTCGTTCTTCCAAGAACGCGGTTTTCAATATATAAACGCGCCGGAAATCACCTGCTCTGATGCGGAAGGCGCTGGCGAAATGTTCCAGGTTACAACGCTTTCCATGGAAAAAATTGCGGAACTTGGCGTAAAAGCAGGCGCAAACGGAATGAAAATTGAAGATGCGCACAAAATTGTTGACTATTCAAAAGACTTTTTCGGAAAAAAAGCGTCTCTTACGGTTTCCGGCCAGCTTGAAGCGGAAACTTTGGCAACTTCGCTAAGCCGCGTTTACACATTCGGTCCGACATTCCGCGCAGAAAATTCAAATACACCGCGCCACTTGTCTGAATTCTGGATGATTGAACCGGAAATGGCGTTCTACGATTTGAACGACGATATGGACATTCAGGAAGACTTTGTAAAGTATCTCTTAAACTGGGCTTTAACAAAGTGCCGCGAAGATTTGCAGTTTTTCGACAAGCGAATCCAACCTGGACTTATTGAATCATTGACTAAAGTGCGCGACGCTGAATTTGTGCGCATTTCTTATACAGATGCAATAAAAAAACTTGAAGAAGCGGAAAAAAACGGCGCAAAATTCGAGTTCAAGCCTTACTGGGGTTGCGACATTGCCACAGAACACGAACGCTATCTTACAGAAAAGATTTTCGGTTGTCCTGTAATGGTTTTCAACTATCCTAAGGAAATCAAATCTTTCTATATGAAACAGAACGAAGACGGAAAAACTGTAAAAGCGGTTGACGTTCTTGTTCCTGGAATCGGCGAACTTATCGGCGGTTCTGAACGCGAAGAAGATTACGAAAAACTCTTGAAAGCATGCGAAGAGCGCAATATGGACATGAAAAATTACCAGTGGTATTTGGATTTGCGACGTTTCGGAACAGTTCCGCATTCAGGCTTCGGACTTGGCTTTGAACGGCTTATCCGCTACGTAACCGGAATGGAAAACATCCGCGATGTAATTCCTTTCCCGCGTGCGCCAAAACTTGCAGATTTTTAAGATTTCCTTTAATCTTTTAATATGAAAAGCAGTATAAAATCTGGCTTAATTCATATAAGCCAGATTGTTTATTTAACAGCAAGAGCATATTTTCAAAATGACTTGGGTGCATACGCTTCCGACTGCACTCTTAATTTTATTTTCAGCTCTATTCCGATGGCAATGCTGATTGTCACAATTTTTATAGGGATTCTGCACGCTTCTCCAGCAATTCTGGAAGGATTTTCCGTTCTTTCCGATCAGATTGCACCTTTTTTTGACATCGGAAAATACATAAGCGGAATTCAGGAAGGTTTTGTTGTAAACTGGGTAAACTTTGTACTTGCTGTTTTTATGATTTGGATGGCGCGGAAAGTATTTTTTTCCGTCATCAAAAGTCTTTCTAAAATATTCAATACTGTTGCCCCTTCCCGCCCGGTCATAAATCAACTTTTGACTTTTGCAGGCGAAGTTTTAATCGTAGTTGTTATTGCCGCAGTCTTTTTCGCAGCATTTATTACACGTCAAATTTTTAAGCTTCCCGTTTTTGAAAAGATTTCTTCTTTTTCGCCGCTGCTTTTCAGTCATCTTTCAAATTTTCTTGTAAACCTTGTGCTTTACATAATAATTTTTGTAATGACTTTAATCGCCTACAAATTCGGTTCGGGAACAAAAACAAAAACAAAACTATGCTTTTTATCTGCTCTTTTATGCACAGTAAGCTTTTATGTAACCGTAACCGTAATTTCCGTTTTTATGAACAAAGCAAATTACAACACAATTTACGGCGTTTTAAGCAACCTTATAATTCTTCTTTTTGAAGTTTACATTTTCTTTACGCTTTTTCTGGTTTTTGCGCAAACAATCTATACAGTTCAGTTTTTCTATTCAAATCTGCTTGCTGAACTTTATCTTTTACCAAAACCTCAGTCAAAAAGTTTGGATGATATTGTCAGGCGAACCATTTTCATAACACCATCTTCTCTTATGACAGAAGAAAATCTTGAAATTTTTAAAATCGGTGATGAAATTTATGCGGAAGGTTCGCCTACAGATTGCGTTTACTACCTTGTTTCCGGAAATGTAAAAGAAGAGCGGGATGAAACTGTAAAATTCCGCTCTGAAGGAAGTTTTCTGGGCGATTTGGATTTTACGCTGGACACTTTTCATCATTCAACGGCAACCGCATTAACAGAATGCAAAATTATTAAAATTTCAAAAGATGCTTTTAATGAGCTTTTGGACAAAAATCCTAAAGTTGCAATAAAAGCAATGTCAAAGTTATCGCGTTATACATCTAAAATTTATGGACGTAATGAAACTATTTTGTTATAGTTTTCTGATATATTAGAAGGAATTTATAATGACAAAGTACATTTTTGTAACAGGTGGAGTTGTTTCTGGATTAGGCAAAGGTATTGCCGCTGCTTCTATTGGTCTTATTTTAAAAAATCTTGGGCTTAAAGTTGTAAACCAAAAATTTGACCCATATTTAAACATCGATCCCGGAACTATGAATCCGATTCAGCATGGTGAAGTTTTTGTAACAGATGACGGAGCGGAAACAGACCTTGATCTTGGTCATTATGAACGTTTTACAGACACATCTTTGTCTCAATCTTCAAATACAACCGCCGGACGCGTTTACCTTACTGTTTTGAATATGGAACGAGAAGGAAAGTTCAACGGCGGAACCGTACAGGTAATTCCAAATATTACGGAAGAAATAAAGAGAAGAATGCTTCTTTCAACAAAAGAAACCAACGCAGATGTAATTATTACGGAAATCGGCGGAACAATCGGTGATATAGAATCCCTTCCGTTCGTAGAAGCAATCCGCCAGATAAAATATGAAGTCGGCGAAGAAAACTGCTGTTACATTCATCTTACGCTTGTTCCATACATTTCTACAGCGAATGAATTAAAGACAAAACCAACACAGCATTCTGTAAAAGAACTGCAGGAACTTGGAATCAAGCCGAACATTATTATGTTGCGCACAGAACACGCCATAGACGACCAGACACGTGAAAAACTCGCGAACTTCTGCAATGTTGACCCTGCGCACATAATTCAGAATTTGAATGCTCGTTCAATTTACGAAGTTCCACTTCAGCTTGAAAAAGAAGGCATTGGAAAAGCAGTTTGCACTGCACTTGGCATACACAAAGGTCCGGCAGATCTTTCCGAATGGTCGCAAGTTGTGGAACGCTTTAACAATCCAAAGCATAACGTAAAAATTGCGCTCGTAGGAAAATATGTTGCATTGCACGACGCCTATCTTTCTGTTGTAGAATCTTTAATTCACGGCGGAATCGAAAATTTGGCTTCCATCGATATTGACTGGGTTTCTTCTGAAGATTTAACAGATGACGAAACAACAGAAAACCGTCTTAAAGATGCTGATGCCGTAATTGTGCCGGGAGGATTCGGCGGGCGCGGAATCGAAGGAATGATAAATACTGCAAAATATTGCAGAACGCATAAAGTTCCGTATTTCGGAATTTGTTTGGGAATGCAGATTGTCTGCATTGAATATGCGCGGAATGTGCTCGGCTTTGCAGACGCAAATTCAACCGAAATGGAGCCTAAAACAACACATCCTGTAATTGACTTGATGCCGGATCAGAACGGAAAAATTCTTGGCGGAACTTTAAGGCTTGGCAAATTTGAATGCACAGTAACGCCAGGAACAAAAACAGAGCAGGCTTACGGTTCTTCACCTATTTGGGAGCGACACCGCCACCGTTACGAATTCAACAATGTTTACAGAAAAGATTTTGAAAGCGCGGGACTTACAATTGCAGGCGTAAATCCGGAGCGAAATCTTGTTGAAATCGTGGAAGTTCCAAATCATCCATGGATGGTCGGAGTTCAGTTCCACCCGGAATTCAAGAGCCGCCCGAACAAAGCTGGTCCACTTTTCAGAGAATTTATCAAAGCTGCATGCGAAAACAAAAAATAAATTATCAGCCTGATTTTTTTCAGGTTTGTTGGAAAGAATTTTTTAAATAGCAGAACAAGGAAGAATTATGTCACGAGAAAAAATTGTTGTCTTGGATTTTGGAAGCCAGTACGCTCATCTTATTGCAAAAAGATTTCGAATGCTGGGCTTTTATTCAGAAATTGCACTGCCATCTTCTTCTCTTGAAGTTTTTAAGGATGCAAAAGGCATAATTTTTTCCGGCGGACCAAGTTCCGTTTACGATGCAAATGTACCTGAATTCAATGAAGAGATTTTATCATTGGACTTGCCGATTCTTGGATTGTGTTACGGTCATCAGCTTATGCAAAAATGCTACGGCGGAAAAGTCGGAAAAGCGGAAACTGGCGAGTTCGGTTTTGCAAAACTGAATTTGAACGAAAACGTAAAATCTCCGCTTTTTGAAGGTCTTGAACAAACAGAACAAGTTTGGATGAGCCATCAGGATGAAGTTCTTGAAGCCGGCGAAGGTTTTGAAATAATCGGTTCAACAAAAGACTGCAAAGCTGCGGCACTTCAGAATCTTTCCAAAAAAAGATTTTCGCTTCAATGCCACTGCGAAGTAAAAGATACAACGCACGGAAACAAAATTTTTGAAAACTTCGCAAAAATCTGCGGAATGCAAAAAAACTGGGACGAAGACACGGTTTTAAGAACAATTCTTGAAGGAATAAAAACACAAGCAAAAGATAAAAACGTTCTTCTTTTCCTTTCTGGCGGAGTTGATTCAACTATCACGTTCGCGCTTTTAAACAAGGCTTTGGGCCAGGAAAGAGTTCTTGGACTTCACATTGATAACGGTTTTATGCGTAAAAATGAATCCAAAAATGTTGCGGACTCTTACAAAAAATTCGGTTTTAACAATTTTATTGTGGAAGACGCTTCGGAAAGTTTTTTGAGCGCAATAAAAGGGCTTACCGACCCGCAGAAAAAGCGAATGGCGGTGGGCGAAAACTTTATAAAAGTGCGCGACGAAGTTTTAGCAAAACAGCATTTGGATGAAAATGAATGGCTTTTGGCGCAAGGAACGCTTTATCCGGATATTATTGAAAGCGGCGGAACAAAAAATTCAAAGACAATAAAAACACATCACAACCGAGTTGAAGGAATTCAAAAATTGATTGCAAAAGGCTTAATAATCGAGCCAATCCGAGACTTGTACAAAGACGAAGTTCGCGCAATCGGAAAAAAACTTGGACTTTCTGATGAACTTGTAATGCGGCATCCATTTCCTGGACCGGGACTTTCAATAAACGTTCTTTGCTATGATGGTAAATCTTGGAGCGAAAAGGACAGCGAAGAATTTAAGGCGGCGCAAAAAGAACTTGACTCTGTTGAATTCACTCAGTTTTGCGAAAATTGCGCGAAAAGTCTAAAACGTTCTGTTTTGCCGGTTCGCTCTGTAGGCGTTCAGGGCGACTTCCGAACATATAGATTTCCGGCTTGCCTTACCTTTAAGGAAGAACCCCCTGTAGTTGATACAAGAGCTTCGGTGGTTGAACCTGTCGAAACCACCGAAAATACAGAACCACTGGTGGTTGAGGCTCTCGAAACCACGGAAAAAACGATTAATTTGGACATTTCGAGTGCCTCAATGGCCAAAACAAAAGGAAGATTCTTCCACGTTCCGAAAATCCGCGAAAAAGTGGAATCGGCTTCAAGCGAAATTACAAACAATGCAAAGTATTTGAACAGAACGGTTATAAAACTTTATCAGCGCGAAGACGCAAAAGACGAAGACTTTAAACTTATGGAAGGCTACTGCGACAAAACGCGCCTTGACCAGTTGCGCGAAGTTGACAATATAGTACTTACCGAACTTCATAAATCAGGCTGGTACAACAAGATTTTCCAGCATTTAACTATTGATTTGCCTTACGCAACAAAAGAAGGACACGCAAGTTTTGTGCTCCGCCCTGTCTGCTCGGAAGATGTAATGACAGCGCGCTTTGCATGGCTTCCAAAAGAAGTTCTGAACGAAATCCTTTATAAAATTGCGGAACTGGACTTTGTAGATGCAGTGTTCTTTGACGCAACAAACAAACCGCCTGCAACATTCGGGTGGGAATAAAAAAAAACGGTACATTGATTTTGTGATGTGCCGGTAAAATCAAATCAATATTCATTCTCGCTTTCTCATAGGTTTTTATTCTTTCTGATTTTTGCTACAAGAAAAGAACAGCATGACATCAAGAAGGTTTGTGGATTTATTCGCAAAATGCCCTGAATCAAAGGAAAATTTTCTTTCGCTTTACAATGCATTGCATGTAACTTCGCTTCCGCTGAAACAGGTTCTTGAACTTCAAAAAGAAGAAAAACTTGTAAAAGTGTAATTTTTTGAAAAATAAAATGTCAAAGAACTTTTTCAGCGTTTTGCAAAACTTGTGGAACGCGAAATTTTCATAAAATCTGTTTGCAACATTGCCAGCATTTATTCAATTTTTTCAATCTTCTTCCCCCCCCCCACCTAAAAAAAAGACTTCTTCAATTTGTTAAACTGAAGAAGTCTACAAGACCCGGAAAACATTCACCAACCCCAGAGATCTACCATAAAATGGAGGCCAGCTATCCGTGATAATGATTTCTGAACTCACATAATGAATAGCCTGAGTTATCGCTTTTTGCTGTACAAATCTTTTTCAAGGTACTTTCGGTTTTCTACGCCATTATACGCGATATTTTCTTATCAGAGTTTCCTCTTTATAAAAAATTGCTGTAAGTACCTTTATAAATCATTCAGTAAAATTGAAATATATCGCGTTTTAATCTGAATGAAATGTCCTATAATTACGCTACAAGTTTGTCGAACTCCGCATATGGTTCAAGTATCTGAAGCATGAACTCATAAGGAGTGACAATCTTGAGGTCACCACTTACAACATCAGCAAATATATTTGCTGATGCACCGCTTACCAACTTTACGCCTTTCTCGTTCATTGTAACAGGAAGGTGAGTACCACGAGCTTCAACGTTCCAGAATACTATTTCTGGTAGTTCGTAACCAGCTGCTTCAAATTCTTTTTTGTAGAATTCAAAAGTTGATTCCTTTGAGGAGCAGCAGTCAAACTCCATATCTGAAATAATCAAAATACGTTCAATCATTTCTTCTTTTGAAACATTTCCGCTCTTTGCTACATCAAGGATAAGGCGGTAAATTTTTCCGATATCAGTATTAGAACAGTCATCATACTTTGAAATGAAGTTCAATTTTTTTTCCAAAGTATCTGCGTTTTCCGGAACTTGAATAAGTCTTGGTTCAGAACTGAATGTAATAAAGCTGTTCTTATATGTGCCATCAAGCTGTTCTGCAAAAAGAAGAGCCAGAGATGTTGCAATGTTGATTGCAGCAAAATCTCCACTTCCATACATAGAACCAGAACCATCACGAACGACAATGGTCTTTGAATCAAAACTTCCACGTTCTAATGCCTTCCAACTAGCTTCAAGCGGAAGTTTTTTTTCATCTGGAAGATATTTAAATCCGTTCCACATATCCATGAATGGCGCAACAATCTGATAATGATAAAGAGTCTTAGTATTAAGTTTAATCATCTCTTCTTCAAGAATCTTTTCACCACGAGCAAGTTTTTCTGACTGCTCTACTACCTTGTTCAAGAAAGACTTATATCGTTCCTCGTCATTTCGCATAAAAGCCTTCTTATAACGAAACATTGCCTGACTTGGCAGTTTTGAATAATCAAAACTGTAATCCTTTCTGCGAAGGTTATCTTCAAGAATTTTGATTTCCTTACGAAGTGCAGAACACAATTTTCGGTATTCAACAGCCTTCATTCCAAGCGCTGTCATTACAATTTTTGCATTGGCAACACTTTCCTTAGAAGATGTGTTAATAGAAGGCAGCCACTTTCCAAGCAAACTTACTTCTTCCCCATTTTTCATTGCTGACTTATCTTTTTCAATCTGAGATTTTATAAGTGCGATTACATTCTGTCTTACAGATATATCGAGTAAAACAAGAAGATCGTCCCATCGTCCATATTCAGGAACAGCATAAATAATCTGTTTTGCCATCTCAGGATAAAACTTAGCAAGTTCCTTCAAAAGAACACGGAAACTATTGCGCTCACCAAGACCACCACGAATGTTCCTCATATAAAAAAGAATCTTGATTGCAACTACAGGATTTTCTGCATAGGCCTTTGCAAAAAGCTTGTCTAAATCCTCAATATTTCTTCTCATACCACCGCACAAAGAAAAAAAATCTAAACAAGCGAAACCCGTAGACTTATAAGCAAAATCACCATTTTCGGTACTAACCATGTTCAACTGTATTTTCATTGCCTGTAATGCGTTCATTTTATTTCTCCTTCGAGGCAACGCCTCTTTTATCATAAAAAAATGGCAGCGCTGAAAAACAGCTACAAGATACAAAATCGGCGAGAGTCGAACTCGCATATCTAGATTACAAATCCAGTGCTTTACCAATAAGCTACATAAAATTGCTGTATGTATCTTCTGCCAACATAAAATGTATGTCTTTACGGACATTTGCAAAACAACAAACTCTTCCAATTGAGCCTCAGTGACCGTAAAGCGAGAGTGCCCCCCCCCCGAAACATACAAAACAGACACAACCCAAGTAGGAGCGGATAAGACACTCCTACCCATGCCTGTTGCTGCGAAAGTATTTAACAAGGCACATCTTATCCCTTTCGGGCTATTGCTCTACCATTTGAGCTACAGCTCCACAAAGCGAGACTGATGGGAGTCGAACCCATAACACATAAAATAATTGCTGTATGTGCCTTTATTGCTGTCTGTAGGATTTGAACCCACAACCTGCTGATTACAAATCAGCTGCACTACCATTGTGCTAAGACAACGTTTATATAAGATATTCTGCTGTTTCCGATAAATATTTATTTTCAACGAAAACAACATAGTTTCAGCTGAAGTTTAAGTTGCTTTCACAACCTTCTTCTACCAGCTTCTTTCTTCATCTGCTTTATAGTTATAAATTGGTTTAATCACCTTGACTATTTCAGCAGTCGGAGCAATATTTGACACAATATCATCCATTGTTTTATAAGCCATTGGAGCTTCATCAATCGTGTCTAGGTTTACCGTTGACGACCAGATTCCACTCATTTCTGCCTTAAACTCTTCTAGACTCAATTCTTTCTTTGCCTTGTTACGGCTCATAACGCGACCTGCTCCATGAGGGGCAGAGCTGTTCCAGTCTTCATTGCCCTTTCCAATACAGATAAGAGAACCATCCCTCATATTGATTGGAATCAAAAGCTTTTCACCCTTTCGGGCACTGACAGCACCTTTTCTAAGAATCATATTCTCAGTATCGATGTAGTTATGAATCGTTGTAAACTGGTCGATAATATCTGCTTCTTTGATATTAAGACCTATGGAAATCGTCTGAATCATTGCCTTTCTGTTAAGCATTGCAAAGTGCTGCATAATTCTCATATCATTGATGTAATCATCAAACAGTTCACCGCTTACATAAGCCAAATCCTTTGGAATATTTGTAGACACCTGAACTTTTAAATCCGCCAATCTGTCCTGAATTTCATTTTCTCTGCTTTCTGATTTCAACTGGTCAATAAGACGTCTGCAATCTGCATCGCAGTTTCCGTTTATTTGTTTCCATGCCTGCTCCTGATAAAAATCTGCTATTTCAAGACCTGCATGACGGCTGCCAGAATGTACAACAATATACAAGTTACCTTCGTCATCCCGGTCAACTTCAATAAAATGATTACCACCACCAAGTGTGCCCAAACTTAACAAGGCTCGCTTCTTATTGTAGTGCCCTTTGATTTCGTCCCATTCAACCTGTTCAACAAAAGCATGAGAAAACTTCCTTATACTGAATCCAGATGGAATATTCCTACGAATAATTTTATCCAGTTCTGCTCCGTTAAAATTCAGGCTTAGTTCGGAATCAGATTTGATACACAAAGTTTCCATTCCGCAGCCGATATCAACTCCAACAAGATTTGGAACAATCTTATCTTTGATAGTCATTGTGGTTCCGATTGTACAACCAGCTCCGGCGTGAACATCAGGCATAAGGCGAATCTTTGCTCCGGAAGTAAATTCCTGATCACAAAGAGTCTTTATCTGCTGCAAAGATTTTTCATCAACTACATCAGTGTAAACTTTTGCTGTGTTGTACAAGCCTTTTACTTCCTGCATAAGAATCCTCCATAGTTGCTGCCTGACCGCCTTCGCAGCACAGCTGATCGGAACGTCGCTCCCTACCTTTATGGATTTACTATAGCAGAGTCAAATTCAATTATCACGGAAAATTTAGTGCGAAAATTACTTTCGCTTCATCAATTCGATTTGTTTTAAGATACGTTCATGGATAAGATTTTTAAAACTTTCAGGTTCAAGAACCTTTACCATTGGACCAAAACTTAATACACGAACAACAAGTTCTGTTTCATCAAATCTGTCATAATTGAGGGTAAGTTGATATACTTCATCGCTGATTTGAACAGCTCTTTTTTCAAAGTGAGCAAAGGCCAACATTACCCTTTCCATAGCATTTCGTTCATCATAGATTTCAAGAGTTACGCTGGTACCGCTGTTATACAGTAATTTTTCTTCGGAAATATCATCAGTCTTTGAGTTTTCTGTAAATTCGCAGGAACTGATTCTTGCAATATTCAATATAGAATGACGATTCTTAACCTTTGAAATAATGCGGAATTTGTCATCCTTTTCTGAATATTCAATTTTATAAGGAACACATGAAATTTTTTTTCGCTTAGCAAAACGATCGGTATATTCCACACTTATTATCTTTTTCTGATGAATTGCATCAAGCACAGTCCGGAAGTTTTTAATGTAGCCAAAATCGTCATACGGATCGCCATCAGAATATTTATCATAAAGATAATAATCATTTTCTGTAAAAAGCGGTTCCACATCTTGAAGCTGATTTTTTAACCGTTCAAGAACTTCATCGGCTACAAACAGTCGGATTCGCTTATCATTGCAAAGAGCTTTAAGCCACCGTTTCTGTAAGATAGAAAGAGGCATAGTCGGAATATTCTGAATGTTTGTACTGTAATCTTTTTTGACAAGCGGCCATCTTCCAGTTTCCAAAGCACTGCCAATTGTCATAAAACTTTCAGGAAAGGCAGATTGCTTCACAATATTATAAAGCGAATCAGAATCCAATTTTCCCTGCTGACTGCATAAGATTATCGAAGCGACTGTATTGTAATAGGCACTATAGATTTCACTGAACAACATCGTCGTCTCCCGTTTCATCAGAATACAAGCGGTTCATTTTTCGGATATCTGCAAAGAAACGATGAACGATATCTTTTTCTGAACAGTCAAAGAAAGTAATACGACAGATAAAACTTCTTGCCCATGGAATTATTTCCTGCGGATCAAAAACATCTGCGTCAAACTGAGCATTATTATCATCAATCAGCGTTACAGTTCCGCAACGTTTTTCGCGTAAAAGACGCTGATAAATGAACTTTTCTTCCTCTTCAAAATGTACCCGAAAAGTAACATGTACCGTTGTTGGTTCGTTATTCTTTTTATTTTGCTTTAGCGCCACTCCCCAAATATGTTTTCGAAGTTCTTCAAACTCTGTTCTCTTCTGGTCAAAGCCGGCATACACTCCACCAGTGGAAATTCCGACGATATAATCAAATCGCAGCGCAAGAAAATATTTTCCCTTCGTCCGGTATGCCATAAGATATAATCGTCCTCCCTGCGTACTCTGATAAATCATTAGAGGGATAACTTCATTTGGAAAAGTCCTGTCATCATCTGTACGACGTTGTTCAATTGTAAGACATCGATGTTCCATAATTGCTTCAAAAACCTGTTCTACAAAATCAGATTCAATTGAAGATGTAATATAATGATGTTTGAATTGAAACACTTCACTTTTCTTCTGGACGTGTCCGGGAAGCTTATCAAACAGAAAACTCCCAATCACACCACAAGGAGCAATCTCTGAAAAGAAAGACATAGCATCTTCCAGTCCATCCAAATCAGTCATCGGATTGCGGAAATAAAGCATTGTTTTTCCGTCTTTTTCCGATGAGATTAATCCTAATTCTTCATATTCCTTCAGCTTCTTTCTGAGACCGGATTCTTCAGGCAGTATTTCAGAATAAAAATCATTGAGATAAATGTCATTTATTTCATCAAGCAACTGATTTAGGGTCTTTTTTGAACCATCGGCAAAAATATCCATCAGCATAAAATGAAGCGAGATATCCATTGCGGTAAAGGATTTTGCCTTGAAGATTTTATACAAAGGATTATGAGTTGTATGCCGGCTGTTAATAGAAAGGAAAGTTACCTTGCCATTTTCATCCGGGCGGAAAGTCATATAGCCTTCCAGATAATTTTCCAGACGGCGCTTTTCATCATCATAAGTACGCGGACTCTTACCAAAAAACTGTTCCCGCGTTTTAAATCCATAGATATAAAAACTGCGGACATAAGTTCTGAGAGTATCTAGATTTTTAATCAGTTCCGAATACGCCATATTTATTCTAAACTTTATTATACCATACCTTTCAGTCAAAATCCTCTTTATTAACAACCCAAGGATAATCATCATACTGACGACATCCGGGAGTTGGAATAAGAGCCGAACGCTTGATGATATTTTTTCCATCTTTGCTTTTGTGACTGGAATCGTTCGCAACAAACTCTTCTACATACTGTGGAAATAGCAAATTATCTGCCTGTTCAAATACTTCAGTTAAAAATTTATTTGGATTGAAGGTCAGACATTCTTTTCGTACCAAAGTATGAAATCCTCCGCTTGTTTTGATAATTACATAATTACCTTTTCCAAAAAGCAATTTTCCGGCTTTACGAAGTGCACAAGCGGCTTCTTCAAATACTTCAGGAAAACGGTATTCATTTTTGATATCCATATCAAAATCCAACCAGATGCGGCGGCTTGTATGAGAAGCATGACAGCTTTTCATGTGCTCAAAAATCTTTGGCATCTTTACAAGATGATCTTGAATTCCAGATTTTGAACCACGCAGAATTGCTGCCGTCAGATTTTTTCGCTCCCTATTATAGTGTTCGAAACTATCTTCAATGCAGTCAATTTCGTTTGTCGGATTCACTACAGAATAGACAACCATCGCATGTTCTGGATATGGAACTCCGGAAGGAGTAAGAAGAAACCGTTTATCGCAGTTATATGCATAAAAAGCCTGACGGTAAATATCAAAATTCCATTCCTGTTTAAGGCCTCCCTTACAGCGAATCAGATCTTCTCGCATCATTTCAGCACGAGAGCCAATCTTTGTATACTCTCGTTCTTCATCTGTAAGCTTTTTACCACGACAAGCCAGCATAATCATATATGTTTCATATTCAAAAGGTTTTTGAATAATATGATCAAAAAACCAGCGAAGTTCGTTCTCGTTTAGTATCATGTTGTAATATTCAGCCATAGTTTAAGCCCTTTCTTTTGAAACAAGCTGCATAAAAAGAGAATCAAGTTTCTTCCATTCAAATTTTTTTTCTTTCCAAGCTGATGTACCATTCTCAATTATCGCAATCCGATTATGGAAAAAGATTTCAATTGACTTTATGCGTTTTCCACAGTTTTTCTCTGAATAAGATTTCTTTTTTTCAATTAATCCATCTTGTTCACTCTCAAAAATCTCATCATCTTCAGAATCATATTCCGCATCAACCAACTTTGAATATTCTGTTGGAGCAGATGTGCCTTGATAAAAAATCCATGAAGCAGCCATTACAGCTCGGGATACATAGGTATACTTTTTATATACGATAGTCTCTCCCGTGAAATACTTTTTCATAGTACATTTTGCAAGTCCCAGATAATGATGAACCATTCTTTTTAAGCAAACAAAATCTTGCATTACGGACTTTACGCGTTCCCATTCTGGCGTTTTCCTATAAACAATCGGTGAGCCAGCCCATTCAAAAAGAACAGGATTTGATTTGTAAAGTTGACTGAAAAACTTTTTCAAATCCCAGCCATTGATGTCATAAACATCATTCAATTCCGCATCAATAAAATCCGGCAGTTCTTTTATACGAAGATAATCTTCAATTGGCCGAACAAAAATGAAACGAACATCATAATCAGAATCAGGACTTGCAAATCCCCATGCACGGGAACCACTTTCACACGCATACAGAATGTGAATATTTTCGCGCCGTTCGATTTGAGCAAGTTTATTTTTTATGGACTGTGTAATTTCATTTCCATTCAGAATTTCCATTTTCATACCTTCAATTTGATTATAATTTTACAGAAAGTTAATTATCACGGAAATTTTAGTGCGAAAACTCAATCTCCCTTACATTTTGCGCAAGAAATGCAAGTGAAAATTTCACAGTTACTACAACAGCCCCCGTTCAAAAGCAAAATCCATTCCTATTATCTTGCACTTAGTAAGTTTTTAATCTACGCTTAAGGTGTTTTATGCAAAAACCTAAACCGCTGGACATTTTAATATTTCTCTCTGCAATTTTTGTTTCCTGTATGCTTATCAGCAATTCGCTGAATATCAGCGGAAGCAGAGTTATTGTTCAGGCAAACGGAAAACGCTACGAGTATTCTGGCGATGCGAACGGGCTTTACAAAGTGCAAGGCTCGCTGGGCTTTACGACTTTTGAAATAAAAGACGGCCACGTTCACATAACAGATTCGCCTTGCCAGAACAAAACCTGCGTAAATCAAGGCTGGGCAAGTCCGCTAGTCTGCCTTCCAAATGATGTTATAATCACACTGGAAAAAGCAAATGAAGGAGATTTCGATGCGGTTTCTCAATAAAACAATACAGAAGTACAAATCCGACCGCGAACAAATTGCATATCTTGCAAGTCTTACGCTTTTATTTTCGTACGCGGAACTTATATTGCCGCGCGTAATTCCATTTTTCCGGCTGGGACTTTCAAACATTGCAATTCTTGCTTCTTTCAATCTTTCTTTTCCGTCGTTTTTTATGCTTACCATTTTAAAAGCGATTGCTTCAAGTTTAACGGCAGGAACACTTTTTTCGCCTTTCTTTGCAATTTCGCTGTTCCAGTCAGTTTGCTCCGGAATTCTGATGTTTGCGATTTTCCGCCTGAACAGACTTTGCAAAGACAGCCTTTTCAGCATTTACGGAATTTCCATTTCCGGTTCATGTGCAAGCGGTGCAATTCAAATAATTCTTGCAAGCCTTTATCTTGGGCACGGAACATTTTCGCTTTTAGGTCCGGTTTTGATTTTTAACACAATAAGCGGAATAATCACTGCGGTTTTAGCACAGATATTAAATATTAAAACAGAATCTTATGGGGTTTTAGGGGCTAAGCCCCTAGGAGAAGGGGTAGCGGAAAAATCAAGGAGCGAACCAGATGGAAGGTTTTCCTTACATCTGGCAAGCGACGCAGAGTTTGGAGCGAGGGGAAGGCTTTCCCCCTTTCTTTTTATTTCTGCAATAATTATTTTGTCTGTTGCAACATTTTTAGTCCGCTCAATTCCGGTTTTAACAGGATTTTTAGCATTTTCGCTATTGCTTCAAGTTATTTGTAAAAGAAAAATCCGCATTCTGCCGCACATTTCGCTATGGATTTTTATTTTACTCTGCACAATTTTTGTTCCCAGCGGAAAAGTTTTTTTCAAAATCGGAAACTTTTCCTTTACGCAGGGCGCACTTATTTTGGGAATCGAAAAGGCATTAAAACTTTCCGCTGTAAGCGCTCTAAGTCAAACCGCCGCAAGCATAAAACTTCCGCAATCAAACATTTTAGGTCTTACACTCGCCTTCTACAGGTCACTTTTAGACAAAATGCAAAACTCAAGCGGAAATGTCTTTAAAAGACTTAAAAATGCAATAAAAATTTCCGAACCAAGCTCAAAATGAAATGATAAAAAAATATATTGACATAATTCCAAACATCATTTAAAGTCAGAAAAAGCAAAGGGGGAGTAGTTACTTCCTAAAGAATCAACAACCGGCTAAAAAAAAGTCTGGTTCTTAGGCTTCAAACTTTTGAAGAAACAAGACCTTTTGCCTGATTACCCTATTTTTAGGGCTTTCAGGCAAAGGGTCTTTTTTTTTGAGTTTTAAGAAAAAGTAACTTCAACCTTGATTTATTTTGGAGTTTTATATGGAACAAATTTTGTCGTATTTTACAAAAGGAATCTGTTCAATGAGCTGGCAAAGCCTTGTAATGATTTTAATCGGCTGCACGCTGATTTTTCTTGCCATCGCAAAGAAATATGAGCCGATGCTGCTCTTGCCGATTGGATTCGGAACGATTCTTGTAAATCTTCCATTTTCTGTTGTTCTTGGTTCAGCAGGACATCCCGGCGCGCTTCAACTTCTTTTTGACTGCGGTATTATAACAGAACTCTTTCCGCTTCTTATTTTTATCGGCGTAGGCGCAATGATTGACTTTAAACCTTTGCTGGAACGGCCTTGGCTTTTAATTTTCGGAATAGTCGCTCACTTCGGAATTTTTGCTGCGGCGGCTATAGCGTATTTCTGCTTCGGTTTTGACATAAAAGAAGCGCTCAGCATCGGAATTATCGGCGCCGCGGACGGTCCGACTGCAATCATTGTTGCAGGAAGACATGCGCAAAACCTTTTAGGCCAAATTACAGTCGTGGCTTATTCTTACATGAGTCTTGTTCCAATTATCATGCCGCCGGTAATAAAACTTTTAACCACTAAAAATGAGCGGAAAATTCATATTCAAGCGAAAGACAAAAAAATTCCGAAATGGGTTATGATAGTTTTTCCTGTTGCGGTTACTATTGTTGTAAGCATTATTGTTCCGGATGCGGCAGCTTTGATAGGATTTTTGATGTTCGGAAATTTAATCCGCGAATGCGGCGTTCTGGAAAAACTTTCAATCACAGCACAGAACGAACTTTCCAATATCGTAACAATTTTGCTGGGAATTAGCGTTGGTGCGACAATGACAGCGCAGAACATTCTTACGCCTCAGACGCTGATTATAATGCTTTTAGGTTTAATTGCATTTGCCGGCGACACTGCCTGCGGAATTTTGTTCGCAAAATTCTTAAATCTTTTCCGCAAAAAGGGCAACAAAATAAATCCGATGATTGGCGCATGCGGACTTTCCGCTTTTCCGATGGCAAGCCGCGTTGTGCAAAAACTTGCGCTTGAAGAAGACGACCAGAATTTTATTCTTATGCACGCAGTAAGTGCAAACGTTTCAGGACAAATCGGTTCTATCATAATCGGCGGTGCAATTTTAGGATTTTTAGGCGGAATGTAAAATTGCTTTGAAATTCGAACTTTTTTACGGAAATTGATAAAAGCAAAAGCTTTTGGCGATACGGGCCCATAGGTAAGCAAACAAGAGGGCGCCTGCCCTACGGCTTAAACCTGCGGTTTTCGCCTACCCCTCGGTACACGGCGCACCGCTTCGCTGCGCCATTTTTTTAAATTGCAAAATTCAGTCAACAACAGAAACTTGTTCAAAATCAAAAAGAACTGCAATTTTATCTTTTAATCCGCTTGTATAAAAAAACTTTTGATTTTTTGTAATTAAAATCATTTCAAAATCGCGGTTTTCCTTCCAAAAGCGGATTGCGTTTTCTGTTCCCATAACAAAAAGCGACGTTGTCAAAGAATCTGCATACAATCCGGAAGAAGCAATCACCGTTACACTTTCAAGTTCATTTTCTACCGGACGTCCGTTTTTTGAATCAAAAATGTGAATATATTTTTTTCCGTTTTTATCAAAGAAAAAACGTTCGTAGCCGCCGCTTGTAATCACACTTTTATCAGCAGTTTTTACGCCAGCCACAGGATTTGCCGCTTCCCATGGATTTTTTACGCCGATATTCCATTCCGAACCGTCCGGCTTTGCCCCCAAAGTTTGAATATTTCCGCCCAAATCAAGAAGCGCGGATTTTATTCCGAACTCTTTAAGAACTTTTATCGCTTCGTCGCCTGCAAAACCTTTTCCGACAGCACCAAAATCAATCATCATTCCGGGCGCCTTAAGCAAATAATATTTTTTTTCAGGCGAAATGTTTTTTTCAGTGCGCAAATCTGCCGGCAGACTTTGCAAAAAATCCTGTTCCGGACGCTTTTTTTCAGAAGAGCGCAAAACCGGCTTTTCATCTTCTGCAAATTCTTCCAAAATCCGCAATTTTGTAAAATCCGTTTTTTTCAAAGCGGAATTCAGTTCGCTTTCATCCGGAACTTGATAATTTCCGGTTGTAAACCCCCACAGTTTTACTACAGGATAAAGAGCCGGATTAAGAGCGCCGCCTGTTTTTTCTGCCATTTTCAGCGAATATTCAATAAGATTTTTCGTTTCTTCGTTCTCCAAGTGAATTTTTTCAAAATCCCCCTGCTCTTTTTTCAAAGTTTTTCCGGCTGTCAAATCATTTGCATTTTGAACATCATACTGATTGATTTTGTAAACTTCGCTTTCCGGAATTGTCGTTGAAATTATTTTTTCAATTTCTTCTATTCGTTCGCGAGCTTTTTTATTCGCTTTCTTAGCATTTTTTCCGTACGAAGTTATCGTTATATAGGTATCCATCGCCTTAAACTGAACTGAATCTTTTCTTTCCGAACAGGAAATAAAAAAACAAGTATAAACAAGCAAAAACAGAAGATATTTTTTCATAATAAAATATTAGCTTAAAATTCAACTTTTGTGCATAGCGGCGGAATTATCAGAATTATAAACTTTCTCAAAAAGGAATGTATTTTTTTGCAAATTCTTCAGTTATATAGTAGAATTAAAAGATACAAATACTAGTTTTAGGAGCTAATATGAACTTTATTTTTTTGGGACCTCCAGGAGCGGGAAAAGGTTCTTTGGCTGTAAAAGTTGCCGAAGAATATAAAATTCCGCATATTTCAACTGGCGATATTTTTCGCGCAAATATTAAAAATCAGACTCCGCTTGGCGTAAAAGTAAAAGCAATAATTGATTCTGGTTCTTTGGTAAGCGATGATCTTACTTGCGAACTTGTAAAAGACAGAATTTCAAATGACGACTGCAAAAACGGATTTATTCTTGACGGATTTCCGCGCACAATTCCTCAGGCAGAAATGTTTGTTGAAATTTGCCCTGAAGTTGCTGTTGTTAATTTCCAGGCAGATGATGAACTTGTTATTAAAAGACTCAGTACACGACGTGTCTGCAAAAACTGCGGCGCAAACTACAACGTTTTAACGCTTCCTCCTAAAAAAGAAGGCGTTTGCGACAAATGCGGCGGCGAAATTTATCAGCGCGATGACGACAAACAGGAATCAATTCTTCACAGAATGGATGTTTACCGCGAACAGACAGAACCGCTCATCAAGTTTTACAGCGAAATGGGAAAAATCTACAATTTTGATTCTGCAATCGAAACTTCTGAACTTTTAAAAGAGTTCGAAAAAGTTTTTCCGCTCAATAAATAAAAAATTAACAGGGAATGTCCAATAAGTTCATAACGAACAGGACATTAGGTATTTTAAGGCTCAATAAAATCTTATATTGAGCCTTTTTAATGGCCTTATCATTACAGGTGGTCAATTCGCTATCCGGCGCATACAACCGGAAAAGAGTTCTAACCGCCCATTTTATTGTTTTTGGACATTCCTATTAAACAACTGGATTAGTACAATGAATTTTGAAGATGATGAATTTTTTGAAGACAATACTTTTAAGGTAAATAAAATTGTTTCCAATGTTTTATTGTCTGTAAATTTTATTGCACCCTTACTTTACATTCTTTCTTATTTTAAAATATTCAATATCAGTACAAAATTTTTAATTTCAACTGAATGTATAAGCATTCCGTTCAGTATAATACATTACATTCTTGTTTACGCTTTCAGAAGTGAAAAATTCAAGGTCTTGCATCCGGAAGCATACGAAAACGTCCAGCATTTTGCAAAGTATTTTGGTCTTATAGGAGTTTCCATGTTTCTTGGCCTTATGGGAACTCATGCGCATATAGGAATTTACATAGCATACGGACTTATCACTTTTCTTAGCTGTATTTACTACAATATCCGTACAACCCTTATTATTTCCATATTTGATTATCTTGTAATGATTTTTTCCTGGTACGGGAAATCGTTGAACAGATATGCAGAAAATCTTACAGAAGGCTATTCCGCCCTGCACGACTGCATTGCTTTTTGCGCAGGATTTACAATTGAATTTATGTTTGTAATCGTAATCGCATACACAATGGCAAAAAAAAGTTCCAGAATTCTGCATTCAGCAATTGACAGAAGTGAACAACTTGAAAAAACGCAGCTTGATTTTATGAAATTTGTTCCGGTCGTGTTAAAAAAACACGAACTTGTAACAGGATTTCATGTTGAACATACAGTTGAATACGTGCGTATGCTTTGCAATCAGTTAAAAGCGCAGGGATTATATACAAAAGAACTTACTCCTAAAAATATTGAACTTTTTTCTGCCGCAGCAAACTTGCACGACATCGGAAAAATTCATATTCCGGATCATATTCTTATGAAACCCGGAAAATTTACGCCGGAAGAATATTCAATGATGAAAAAACATCCTGCCATCGGGGCAGAAATTATAAGAGCAATGCCTAAAATTTTTGACGGAGAATTTAACAACATAGCGGAACAAATGGCGCTTTGCCACCATGAACGCTGGGACGGAACCGGTTATCCGAACGGCTTAAAAGCAGAAGAAATTCCGCTTTGCGCCCGAATTATGGCTGTTGCCGATGTTACAGACGCATTGCTGAGCTATCGTCCTTACAAACAGGCTTTTTCAATTGATAAGACAATGCAAATCATTGAGGAAGGAAAAGGCACTCAATTTGAACCGCAGATTGCAGACGCAATGATTCAATTAAAACCTCTTATTATGATGTATGCAAATGAGCGCAACACAATTGAAAAAGAGCCTATTATGCAAGAAACAAAATGGAGAGAGCAAGAACGTGAAAGTCTTCTGAACGGAAGAATAAATTCCGAAGAATAACAAAATCACATTCTTTAGCAATTAATCTCTTATGCTGTCAATATTAGCTTTGCCGCCCGGAACAAATGGCAAAACATTTTCTTCCGGGTCAACGCGAACGCGTACAAAACAAGGTTTATTGCCGCGTTTTGGATCAAATGCTTTTTTGTACCATTCGGAATCGCTGTCCGCATCTATTGATTCAATTCCAAAACCTTCCGCAATTTTTAAAAGATCAGGACTCTTTATAAATTCGCTTGCGGAATATGTTTTTTCAAAAAGAAATTTCTGCTGCTGGTAAACCATTCCAAGAGTTCCGTTTTCAAAAACTATAACTGTTACAGGAAGGTTGTTTTCCGCAAGAGTAGCAAGTTCCTGAATATTCATCATTATTGAACCGTCTCCCGAAAAACATATTACGCGCTTTTCCGGATTTGCCATTGCCGCTCCAATTGCAGCCGGAAGTCCGAATCCCATTGTTCCCAAACTGCCGGAAGTAAGAAATGTGCGCGGTTCTTCTATCGGATAGTACTGTGCGGCAAACATCTGGTGCTGCCCTACATCTGTTGTAACAATCAAATCCGTACGTTTTGTTCCCGCTTTTTCTGCCAGTTCCGGAATTGCCGCAATAAAAGCGCGCGGATTTGCACTGTTTTTAAAATCCGCATTTTTTTCGTTTTCTTTTGGAGAACCGCAAGTAACAGAAAAATTCTTTTTATTCAAATCAATAATAGAATCGCACCATTCGTTGCGCGCTTCCTCAGTTTTTTTTGCAGAATCAAATTTCTTTTCAAGAACTGAAGAAAGTTCAGGAAATACAGTTTCCACTTTTGCAACAATACTTACTTTCGCTGGAAGAATTTTATTTATTTCCGCAGCGTCAACATCAATATGAATTATTTTTGCGTTCGGACAAAATTTTGAAACAACTCCGGTCGCTCTGTCATCAAAGCGGACACCGGCCGCAATAACAAGATCCGCCTGATTCATTGCAACATTTGCGGCGTAAGTTCCGTGCATTCCAATCATTCCTGCAAAATCTTTATCAGAACGGGCAATACAACCAAGTCCCATCAAAGAGGAAACAACCGGAACTCTGTACAATTTTTTGAACGAGCGCAATGCTTTTGAAGCCTGAACAGTATTGCAGCCGCCGCCCAAATACAGACAAGGCTTTTTTGATTCGGAAATAAGGGAGGCTGTTTCTTCCAAAAGTTTTTTCATTTCTGAAGATTTTGTATGAAAGCGAACCGATTTTTCTTCTGCAAGCGGCTTTTTTACTTCCGGCCATTTGTCAAATTCATATTCGGCAAGCTGAATGTTTCGCGGAACATCAATAAGAACAGGTCCAGGACGACCGCTTACCGCAATTTCAAAGGCGGCTGGAATTGCGCTGAAAAGTTCGGAAACATCTTTTATCATTATGCTGTGTTTTGTTATCGGAAAAGAAAGGCCGAATGTATCCGCTTCCTGAAAAGCATCTGTTCCGATAAGATTTGTGTTCACCTGCCCTGTAATTGCAATAATCGGAACAGAATCGCTCCTTGCATCTGCAACCGCGGTCAAAAGATTCATTGCGCCAGGACCGCTTGTCGCCATGCAAACTGCGGGAAGTCCCGTAGTTCTTGCAATTCCCTGCGCAAAAAATCCGGCAGCCTGTTCCTGGCGCACTAGCACGTGATGAATATTGCTCCGTGTAAGCTCATCATAAAGCGGCAAAATTGAACCGCCAGGAATTCCTGCGACAACTTTAATTCCGTGCATTTCCAACAATTTTACAATAATTTGTGCGCCAGTTTTTTTCATAATGCCTCCTGAAAATAAAAAAAGCCCTCCGTCCGGAGAGCCTTTTTGTACATAGATTTTACATACACATAAGCCGGCCGAACTAACAAGCGTTAGAACTAAGGACGAGCACGACTAGAATTGTGTTTGCAAAATTAGAAATCATATTTTTAATATGACAGATTTTTTTATTTTTGTCTATCTTTTTGCAGGTTTGCGAAAAAAAAAAGCGCAGCGAAGCGGTGCGCCGTGTACCGAGGGGTAGGCGAAAACCGCAGGGTTGAGCCGTAGGGCAGGCGCCCTCTCTTGTGCTTACCTGCGAGCCCGTATCGCCAAAAGCTTTTGCTTTTGGCGAGTAGTGAGGCACAAAGTGCCGAACGTTGGGCAGGCGCCCTCCTTTAAATCTTATTTCCTATTTTTGAATTATTTTGCTATAATTATTATATGTCTTTAAACTGCAACGAAATTAATAAAATCTTACAGGAACTTAATGTACAAGGATTTTTTATTCAGGATATTATTCAGCCGGGGTACGACACTATTGCATTTTATTTGTATGGAAACGGAATTGCAAAAACGGTTCTTGTTTGCACGGCTCAAAATTCTTGCAGAATAAACGAAACCCGCAGGAAAATCACAAAAAATGACAAACCGTTGCGCTTTATGGAATTTTTAAAATCGCGCATAAAAGGTTCAAAAATTACGGATATTTTTCAGATTGGAATGCAGCGTATTGTTCAATTGAATCTGGAACACGGCGATGAAAAATTTGTTATGTACATCAGGCTTTGGTCAAACGCGGCAAATATTATTGTGTGCGACACCGAAAACAATATTTTGGACACTATGTTCAGGCGCCCGCAAAAAGGCGAAATCAGCGGCGGAAAATTTATTGTTCCGGAAGAAAATTCCGTACAAAAAGAATGGCCTGTCCGCGATTTTTCAGAAGTTCAACAAAAATATGCTTCTGAACATCCTGATTTTCCGGAAATTTCCTTCAACCAGAAAGTTGACATCTGGTACAGCGAATATGCGCAAAATCTTTCAAGGGAAGCGCTTTTGGAACAAGCGGAAAAATGGTTCAATGCAACTCATTCAAGAATGACAGCCGCTTTGGAAAAACTTAAAAAAAAGCAGGAAGATTTTAAAAACAGCGCGCAATTAAAACATTACGGAGATCTGATTCTTTCTTTCAGTTATCTGATTGACGGAAAAAATAATTTTTTGGAATGCGAAGATTACGATACGGGGAAAAAAGTTCATATCCTGATTGATGCAAAAAAATCTGCTCAGCAAAACGCCGCGGAATATTATGAAAAATATAAAAAAGAGCAGTCGGGCGCGCAAAGTCTTGTCCACGATATTGAAATAGCACAAAAAAAGATTGAAAAAATTGAAAAAAAGTACAAGGAAATGCAGGAAGAGCAAAATCCGGTGCGCATTGAACAACTTTTACGAAAAGACACAACGCCGAAGCAGCAAAAAAAGAAGGAGCATCCGGGATTGGATTACACTGTAAACGGTTGGTATATTCTTGTCGGTCGCGATGCAAACGAAAACGATGAACTTTTGCGCCACCATGTGCGCGGTTCTGACATGTGGTTTCATGTGCGCGATTTTCCGGGCGGATACGTTTTTGTAAAATACCGGCCGGGAAAAACAATTCCGCTGGACATTCTTTTGGACGCGGCAAATCTTGCCGTTTACTATTCAAAGGCAAGAAACGCAGGAAAAACGGATTTATATTATACTCAGGTAAAATATTTAAGAAGGGCAAAAAACGGGCCTAAAGGGCTTGTTATTCCGACGCAAGAAAAAAATCTTTGCATAACTCCGGACAAAGAACGCCTTGCAAGACTGGATTCTATCCGACAGGAAAATGAACTATGAAAAAAAACAGAAACATGAAAAAATCAGAAAAAGAGCAAAAACCTTTTGCAAATTATTCCGCAGCCGGAACATTCCGTAAAATTTTAAAATATCCGATAACGCGGAAAGGTGTGTTTCCTTTAATAAGCACGGTACTTTCAAATTTTTTTATAATTCAACAAAAACAAAAATTAAAAATTTCGCACATTCCTGTTGTCCACGTTGACCACAAACTTGATGCGCAAATTCCTTTTATTCCTAAAAAAGTAAATATTTACCTTGATTTTATATGGTTCATAGCGCGCACCTTGAATATGCTCTTTGCAAAAATTGAAGAACAAAAAGCCGTTGACGCTTTGGCAGGCTTTGAAAACTTTTTTGCAGAACTTTACAAAAAAGCAGGTTCAGTCTATTCAACCGTTCTTACAACAACTGACCGCCCAAAATATTTCGGAACGCCGCGTTTTGTGCTGATACATGCATTCGACCCGCATCTTTTGTGCGTTCCAAGCCTGCACGTTTCAATTGTTGCGGGAACATACGCTTTTGTGCGCAAAATTTTTGAACAGTGCGACATTAACAGCTATGAAAAAAAAGAAATCTTAGAAAAAAGTCTTTTCGGAGCGCTAAGAATAACAGAAAGCGTGCTTTTTGTAAAACAGCACAGCATCAACTGCGTGGCAGGGGCGCTTTATATGCTTACAACCGCACATCCGCAAGGATTTTGGACAGAAAAAGACACTGAAAACTTTGTGGATTTGCTATTCAAAGATTCAAACGATATTTTTCCGTCTGACGTTATTGAAATCCGCAACTATATAAAAGAAACATATAAAAAGCTGCTGAAAGACCGCGAAAAATCGCAGACCTGGCAGCAGCCTATTTATAACTGGATGAAAAACTACAAAGAACAGCGCTAATCGATATTAGAACCGCTCTGCTTTTCCGCCCTTCTTTTGTTTGTACAAACCAGCGGAACCTGCGCGAACAGAACGTTCCGTCTGATTATGAAAATTTCGCGAACTTTTGTCCCGTCCGCCAAAACGCTCTCTTCCGCCGCGTTCGCCTCGCTCTGAACGTTCTTCACGGCGACCGCCAAATCCGCGACCTCTTCCGCCACGATGACCGCCACCAAATCCGCCGCGACCTCTTCCGCGACTTCCTCTGCCGCCGCCAAAATCATCGCCGCTTTCTTTTATGTCAATATGCATATGCGGAACGTTCTGGTTTTGCTTTGCCAAATCCAGGGCGCGCTTTGCGGCTTCTTTAGGAAGGGAAACCAGCGTAAAATTAGCAGACATATCAATTCTGTCAACCAATCTGCCAGGAATATTAAGCATTTTGCTGAAATAATCCGCAACAGAACGCGGATTGTAACCGTCTCTGCGACCAATCTGAATATAAACTCTTGTCTGATCGGAAGGACTTGCCTGCTGTGCAATTTTTCCATAGCGGGATTTGTTCAATTTTTTGCCGTACAGAACTTCAAGAACAGAAGCAAGAACTTCTTTTGCGTCATTTTTTTCAGAAAGTTCATCCGCCATTTTTACAAATTCTTCAGAAGATTTAACAAGGTTCGGCTCTTCGCCGGAAAGACCAAGATTTTCCTTCAATTCATCAAAAATGCGCAGACGTTTTTTTGCAAGAACTTCATCAACAGAAGGAATTTTTTCTTCCTTCATTTCGCCCTTGCTTGCCTTGCGAACAGCGCGCTGCAAAAATCCGAGTTTTCTTGTTTCCTGCGGACAAACAAAAGTTACCGCAACACCTTCTTTTCCGGCACGACCTGTTCGCCCAATTCTGTGAACATAAGTCGCACCGTCAAACGGAAGCGAATAGTTCACAACATAAGTCAAATTTTTAATATCAATTCCGCGCGCAGCAACATCCGTTGCAACAAGAATGCGCGTTTTCTTGATTTTAAAGCGGTCAATTATTTTTTCGCGCTGAGCCTGCGCAATATCGCCGTGCAAAGCCGCAACTTCATAACCTTTTTCATCAAGTGCGCGAGTTACATTGTCCGCGTCGTGCTTTGTTTGCGTAAAAACAATTCCATAAAAATCATCCGCAAAATCAATAAGGCGCACAAGCGCTTCAATCTTATCATTTTCGCGAACAACCCAGAATTTCTGATCAATCAGCAAAGGTTCATCAACAACGCCTTCTTCTTCCACAATTTCATAATCGCCCATAAATTCGCCGGCAATCTTTAAAATCGGCGCAGGCATTGTTGCGCTGAACAAAAGAATTCTTGCATCAGGATTTGCCTGTCTGAAAATTTCTTCAATGTCGTCGATAAAGCCCATATCAAGCATTTCATCGCCTTCATCAAGAATAAAATATTCAATTTTACTGATATCCAAAGTTCCGCGCTCAAGGTGATCCTGAATTCGTCCTGGAGTTCCCACAACAATTTCAACACCACGTCTAAGATCCTTAATCTGAGTGGAATAAGACGCTCCGCCGTACAAAACGCAAGTTCTAGGCGATTTTCCTTCTGTAAACGACTGCATTTCCGTACAAGTCTGAATTGCAAGTTCGCGGGTCGGTTCCAAAACAAGCGCTTTTACAGTTCCAGTCGAACCGCGAAGCCGCTGAATAATCGGCAAGCCGAACGCGGCAGTTTTTCCAGTTCCGGTTCTTGCGCGCGCAATAATATTCGCATCTCCGTTCAAAAGACGCGGAATTGCCAAAACCTGAATCGGAGAAGGAACTTTAAATCCCTTGCGTTCAACAGCCGCAAGCGTAGGTTCATCAAGTCCCAAATCTGCAAAAGATATTTCAGAATCCTCTTCCGTTTCTAAATTTTCATCACCATCTGAATTTTCAGTCAAATTTTCCTGATTCTGCTCATCTGTTCCAATTTTTTCTGCATTTTCCATCTGAAGCTGAGGTTCAATAGGAACAATTTCATCATCCAAATTTTCGTTTTTAATTTCGTTTTCGTTACTCATGTTTTTCCAAAATAAATTATTAAAAAAGGTAGTCCTTAATAATAGAACATTTCAGAGGTTTATACAATAATTTCGGGCGCAAACATTTTTGCAAACGGGTGTTCCGCGGCCCGCTAACGCTCGGTCTCGCTGCGTTCGCAAGCTCACTCCGCTCGCCTTTTGCGGCAAGCCGCAAAACCGCTCCATACCCGCGCAGGATGTTCACCGCGAAAACCGCGCAATTATTTTTTTGTACAGAATCAATAAATCATTTTATGCAACAAAATTGAAAATTCACAAAAACTATGGTATAATAAAAAAATATGAGTGAAACAAAGTTTAACATCAACGAAAAAATTGTTTATCCAAGCCAAGGTGTCGGCTTAATCAAAGAAATTTTCGAAAAAGACTTTCGCGGTACTGTAATGCAGTACTACAAAATTTATATTGAAGTTTCCGACATGGTCGTTCTTGTTCCTGTTGCAAAAGCAGAAGATTTAGGAATTCGCCCTGTTGTAGGTGCGGAAGAAGCGCAAAAAGCGTTGGATTCCCTTTCCGATGAATTTGAACCTATTACTTCCGACTGGAAACTTCGCTATCAGATGAACCTTGATCTTTTAAAAAAAGGAACAATCGCGGACATAGCGGCAATCGTACGCTGTCTTTACAACCGTTCAAAAGTAAAAGAACTTCCTATTTTGGAACGCAAACTCTACGATCAGGCAAAAAAACTGCTTCAGGACGAAATTTCCATTGCAATGGGAATTTCAGAAAAAGAAGTTGAATCTATGATTCACACAAAACTTGAGCCGCCTGGAGCCGCTCAAAAAGTAAAACACATCATAGACGACTTTGACGATGAAGATGACGATTTGATGGACGATGTTTCTTCTTCAAAGAAAAACAAAAACAGAGATGATGAAGATGACGACGATGACGATTCTTCAGACGAAATGGACGAAGAAGACGAAAATCTAGATGATGACATTGAAGAATAATTCTTTTAAAATCGCAGTTGTCATTTGTGCGGCTGGCTCTTCTTCCAGAATGGGCGGCGGCACAAAAAAAGAATACCTTCCGCTAGAAAACGGAACTGTTCTTTCAACTTCAGTAAAAAAATTTATAGATTCAATAAAAATTGATATTCTGGCAATTACAATTCCAGTTTCGGAAAAGCAAAAAACAGAAGATGCGCTGTTTGCAGATTCCTATGTAAAAAATGCGCTTAAAAATACGGAACTTCTGTTTGTGGAAGGCGGCTCAACGCGGCAAAAAAGCGTGTTCAACGCACTTTGCGCCATAAACAAACTTCCGGAAAATCAAAAACCGGACTTTATTCTAATCCACGACGGTGCACGACCTTTTGTTACAAGCAAAATAATCAACGATGTCCTTAACGCCGCACTGCAATTCGGGGCAGCAGTTCCCGGAACAACTCCTGTTGATACACAAAAAATGATTGATTCAAGCGGCTTTATTTCCGAACATTTGCAGCGTTCTATGATGACAGCCGTGCAAACTCCGCAGGGATTTAAGTTTAATGAACTTTTTGCCGCGCATAAAAAAGCGGAAAACGACAAAAAGGAATACACCGACGACACTGAAATTTGGGGAAAATACTGCACAAAAGTTAAAGTTGTAGACGGCGATTCCTGCAACAAAAAAATCACTTATGCGGAAGATTACAAAAACTGCGCAGAAAGCAAAGAATCTGAAATTTCCGGAGAAATGGATATGCAGAAAATAAGAACTGGCTTGGGCTACGATTTGCACAGACTTGTGGAAGGCCGAAAACTTATAATAGGCGGAATAGAATTTCCGTTTGAAAAAGGTGAAGACGGACATTCCGACGGAGACGCTTTGCTGCACGCAATTACGGACGCGCTTTTGGGAGCAAGCGGACTTGGCGATATAGGAAGTTTTTTTCCGCCGGAAGAAGCCGAATGGAAAGATGCAAATTCCGTTGAACTTTTAAAAATCATCTGGAAGAAAGTGCAAGAAAACGGCTGGAAACTGATAAACATTGACTGCGTTGTAAAACTTGAAAAACCAAAATTTCTTCCAAAGCGCAATGAAGTTATAGAAAACATAGCAAACGCTCTAAATGTAAGCAAAGACCAAATTTTTGTTAAAGCAAAAACCGGCGAAAAATTAGATTCCGTCGGTTCAGGAAACGCAATAGAAGCGTGGGCTACTTGCCTGCTCTGCAAGTAACGTTTTGCAATCAATCAAATTACATATCAGAAGGAAGTTCCAAAATCAAACTGATTTCGCCCTGCGTTCTTTTTAACGCGCGCGCAATCTGCGAAACTGTCCATCCTTGTCTTGCAAGCTGTTTAACCTGTTCACGTTCCTGCGGCGCAATAAACTGTTCCTGCGGTCCAGGATTTTTCTTTACGTCATCATTCACCATCGACTGAACAAGTTTAAGCTTTCCGTCCAAATCTTTATCCATTTTATTAAGGCGCTCTTCTATTCGGCCAACTCCGCTTCTTGCAGAATTGATTTCCGCAAGGCGCTGTTCAGTTTCATCAAGAATCTGCTGCAAATTATTAAGTTTTGCCGCGGCATCACCAATTTTAGGACTATTTTTAAGCAGCTCATCAACATTGTTCTGCACATCTTTAATTTCATCCGGCAAAGTTTCCGACTGACGTTCGCAAGCCTTTAACCTGTCTTCCAAAGATTTCAAATTTTCAAAAGAAGTGTCAACATCTTTCAAAACTCGGTCAATAACAACATTTTTCTGTTCAAGACGGTCGTAGCGGCCGGAAATACTGGAAAGCGTATCCTGAAAATCGCGCACCTGCACTTCCATTGTCTGAAGTCCGTCAAAAGTCGTGTTTAACCCGCGGATTTTCTCATCAATCTGCGCGCTAAGCGAAATCATTTTTTCGTAACGCTGGCTAAGCGATTCAACTTTAGATTTCTGCGTATCAAATGCATCAATCTGCTTTTCAACATCGTTTTTCAAACTTATTACGTGGTTGTATTCTCTATCCAAATCATCCGCAATGTCTTTAAAGCCTTCCAGCTTTTCAAAATCATCTGAAAGCAAACTGATTTTTTCATCCAAAGATTTTTTCATCTGCTCGGCTTTTTCGTAAACACCAATCTGATTCCTTACGTTCTGCAACTCTTTTGCAAGTTCGCTCATCTGCGTTTGAACTTCATTTGAAAATCCCTGAAGTTTAAATGCAAGTTCCGACTGAGTTGAACGGTTCGAATCCGTTATTTCATTCAACTGTGTCGTAAAATCCTGAATTTTCCGCGCAAAGTCCGAATTTTGAACATTCATGCGGTTTTCCGAATCTTTAAGCATTTCCGCATAATATTTTTCAATCTGCTCGGAAATAGATTTTGAACGCTGATCGAACACATCAATTGTATCATCCGCCTTGTCAGAAAGGTCGGCAATTTTCTTTGCAGAATCATCGTAAATTTTCTGATATTCCGCTTCAATATATTGCAGAACATCCTTAACTTTATTTTCCGACTGTTCTTTCAAGCCGTCAATTTCCGTTTTGAACAAATTCTTTGATTCATCAAGCTGAGTTCGTATCTGCGCTTTCCAAGTTTTAAATTCAGTCAATGTTGAATCTATAGAAGAAATACTTGTTTCCTGCCTGCTGGAAACAGATTCTTCAAACGTTTTCAACTCATCAAGCATCTGCGACTGAAGTTTCTGCAACTGTTCGCCGATATTCTTCTGCGAATGTTCCATTGCATTTTTTAGCGCCTCGTCAGAACTTTCATCAACTTTATTAACTTTTGCCTGCATTTCAGAAGCAAAATTGTTTATTAACAATTTTATCTCCGCAATATGCTCATTTGCAGAATCTTCAGACTTCGCAATTCCCTGCGTTATGCGCGCTGTCTGCTCATCGCTTTTTGCCTGAACAAGAGCAAGTTTTTCCTGCAAATCCTTGTTGTATTCCGCTTCAATTTCGCGGCGCGCAGATTCATATTCGCTTGTAAACGCAGTAATCTTGCCGTCAAAACTGTTTTTCCAAGTGGCAAGGTCATCGTTGATTTTGTTTCCCCTGGTTTTAAGGTCACGGTCAAAAGCATCTTCAAAACCGGCAAGTTTTTCAGACATATTTCCGATTGCGGTTTTCTTAAGCTCTTCAATTTTATTTTCAATAATCTGAAGGTCGCTTTCTATCTGCTCATTATTTTCTTTTACAGAAGCCGCAAACTGACTTTGCTTCTGAGCCTGGTCAGAAGTAAACGAATCAAATATAGTCAAAGTGCGCTTGCTTACTTCTTCCATCGCCGCTTTCAAGTTGTTTTCAAGAACATCAACCTGGCTTCCCACATTTTCCAGCTTAGAAAGACGATATTCCATATCTTTTTTGTATGCGGAAAGTTGTCTGTCAATGTCACCAAGCGCTTCTGCCTGCTGTTTTTCGCACATCTGCTCAATTTTTTCACTTGAACTCTTAAGAACTTCATCAAGCTGCTGCATCTTTGCATTTGTTTCTTCGCGGAATTTACTGATGCGCGCATCAATCGCCTGAACTTTTTCGTTAAGTTGCGGTTCAACTTCATCAACCTTAGAAAGAGCAAGTGAACATTCCTCTTTTACGCGATTAACAGTATTTTCCGCATTCTGAACAGAAGATTCAACATTTGCACTGACAGCGTTGAGCGTTTCCGCAAGCTGATTTTTAACAGTTTCAATTTTCTGCTCAATTTTTATGTTATAGCCGTCAATATTTTCTTCCGCCTGTTTTGCAAGTTGACCGTAAGAAGCAAGCGCTTCATCAACTTTTGACTGCAAATCTTCAATTTTGGAATTATAAGAATTTGCGGCATCTTTATATTTCAAATCAAAATCTTCAAACGATTTTTCGTAACCAGAATTGAATTCGCCCATTCTGGTTGCATAATCAGTCTGAACTTCTGAAAGATAATTTTTATACGATGCCGTAAACTTTTCAACATCGTCTTTAAATTGATTTTCAAATGAAGTTTTAAAATCCAAAACTTTTTTATTCACAATTTCATAGGAATCATCGTAGCGTTTTTCAAGTTCCTGAATCCGCTGGCTGTTCTTTCCGTCGATTGAATTAAGAGCGTTCTCGTACTTTCCGCGTACATTCGCAACTGACTGCATATACTTTTCTGTAAGAGCGTCGATATGCGCTTTTGCTTTTTCATCAGCCGCAGCAATTTTCTGCTGAAGTTCCGCAATTCTTGCATCGCTTTTGCCGCTTGCGCCTTCAATCTGCTTGCCGTATTTTTCGTTGAGCGCACCGATTCTTTCATCGTATTTTGCAGTTATCTCATCTATTTTTGCCTTGCATTTTGCATCCAAATCGGAAAGAGTCTTTTTTACGTTTGCAATAACTTCCGCATTTGAATCTTTATACACCTGCTGAACTTCCGCAGTTTTTACAGTAAGCTCTTCCTGCAATTCGGAAGTTTTCTGATTGAATTTTGAAGAAAGCTGAGTATAAATTTCCGTGAATTTTTTATCAAGCGCAACAGTTTTTGCCTCTGCATTTGTACTGATAACATCCGAACGCTCATCTATATGCGCAGCAAGTTCCTTTACTTTCATTTCAAGATGACTTTCAAGTTCCTTTGCTTTTTCATTAACATTCTGCATATAAGCATCACTTCGCTCTGCGGAACGTTGGCTAAGATGTTCAAACGCTTCGTCTTCCAGTTTTGCCGCCTTAAGGCTTGCTTCCTCGTAAACCGCAGAAATTTCGTTCTGGAACGAGGCAAGCGCTTTTTTTGCGCTCTCTTCAATCTGCTTGATATCAGTCTTCAGTTTTTCTCCGTGAGAATCATATTCATCAAGAAGTTTATTTCCAAGAACTTTTAACTGTTCACCGTTTTTATGCGCAAATTCTGAAGAAATTTGGGGAATACGCTTTTCAATCGCAACAATATTTTTGTCCTGCGCAGAAAGCCGTTCATTAAGTTTGTCCACAACCAATGATTCTTTTTTAATAAGCTGCAAATTTTCTTCAACTTTTGCAGTCATATTCATAAGTTCTTTCAAAACTTCATCATAAGCTTTTATTTTTTCTTCTATATTTCTGACCGCTTCTGAATCCGTCTTTAAACTTTTTGCGCTGTTCGCAAATTCTTTTATCTGAGAATCAAGCCTTGTTATTGCAGCGGCAGCCTGCATCTGCTTTGTATCCAATGAGGCCGTACTGTCTGAAAGCTGTTTTATATGCTCGCGGATAAACAAATCGATTTCCGTTTGCCGCTTATCCGCATACTTTTTTACTTTTTCTATTTGATTGCTGTCTTTGTCTATTAAATGAAGCACATAAGAAATTCCAGCCGCAACAGCTGACGCAATAAGAATTGTGATAACCATTTAATTTCCCCACCCATAAAAACGGTATTTTATCTTAACACAAAATCTTGCAATTGGCGATAGTTTGAGAACGCAATATCAACATTCTTGGGCACTAAAAACTTAAAAATTCTGTAACGCCAGGCAAGAAGATACGCGCTTTTCATTCCGGCCGCTTTGGAACCGGCAACATCGTATTTCAAACTGTTTCCAACAAAAAGAATTTTTTCAGGCAGAATTTCAAGCTTTTCTGCCATTTTTTTAAACGAATAAGGATCCGGTTTTAACGCACCAAGCGCTTCCGTTCCAAGAGCAACATCGCAATATTTCTTTATGCCCCAAATTTCGCCTTTCTGTTCCGGCGGAAAATCAGAAAGAAGCGCAATTTTCAATCCCGCATCCTTGAATTTCCTTATTGTTTCCACGCAATCTTTATAACATCTGATTTTTTTAAAGTATTTTTCAAGTCCAGAATAAACAATCTTATCTAATTTTTCCGCGGCTTTTTCATAAGAACAATTCAAACGCTTTGCCATTTTTTCGGTCTGAATTCTGTTAAAATCCGCAGTCTGTTCCAAACCATGAAGTTCGTGGCGGACAAGTCCGTAATGGAGAAAGAAAATTCCGTGCGACAAATAGTGAATAAAAGCTATAAAATGAATTTTCCACTGAGGATAAATTGTTCCGTCAATATCAAAAGCAACTGCTTCTATTTCACCAAGATTTTTTATGTTCACGATTCCTCCATATTTTTCAATATTATAATATTTTTGCTAACGTTTTATAATACTATAGTCAAAGCGTGCCTGTCCATCAGTTAAAGCAGAAGCAAAACGCCATTTTGAAATCTGCGCTTTTATTTCAGACTGAACTTCAAGCGGCAAACTGGAAGAAGGCGAAATCGCAATGGCATTAAGCGGAACATTTCCCTGAGGAAGAATTCTGAAAGTAATGGAAACATTGCGTGTGCTGTCTATCAATGCGGCGGCTTCTTCAGAAATTGAAATAAAAGGTTCCGCAGGGTCCAAAAGAATTCTTGAAGAACCGTCTGTCATTGCCAGGGAAATTTTTCCGCTGGAATCCGAACTTGTTCCAACAGAAATTTGCGATTTAAGTCCGTTTGCCGCAGAAGAAGAATAAGTTGAATTTTTTACGCCTTTTAAGAGTGCGGATGTTTCTGATGAAGCATTCGTTCCGGAAGAAGTTTTTTTGCCGACGGTGGAAATTCCGCCTGCAGAATCGGTTTTGGTAGCCGCATAGCCGCTAAGCGCAGAAGAATTTTCCAAACTCTGAACTTTTTCCGAAGCGGTCGCACTTGAAGAACCGCTTGTATTCTCCGCAAAATCAAGGCTGTCCCAATCAACATTTTTTTTAGCGGAAGAATTCTGCTGTTCGCCAAGAAGTTCATCCACAGATTTTGCGTATTTAATGACAGCCTTTTTCCGCTCTCCGGAAGTTTTATTTTTTTGCACAGAATCAGAAGCGGCAGTTTTTGTGCTGGTCTTTTGAGTTTGCGCATTTTTATTTGAAGTTTCCGTTTTTTTCTGAGCGGGAGCCGCAGAAGCAGATGGCGCAGGATTCTGCTGTTTTGCTATTTTCGGCTCCGATTTTATTTCAGAAGCACCAGCAGAAGAAGAAAACGAAGAGATTTCTTTATCCGCTGATTTTTGGACTGCCGGCTCAAGAATTATGCGTACAGTTTTATACTTTTTTTTAACTTGCAATCCGGGTAAAACCGCAAGCACAATAAGAAGAACAAACCAAATAATACCAGTAAAAAGGAACCCCACTTTCATAGCCTTAGCCTGGGTTTCATCCGTTGAGTAAATATTTATATATTTTTCAAACTGACTTCTTATTTTCATTATTTCTTATATTATCTTTTCTCTGTAGTCCTAAGATTTATTGCAGAATAACCGCTTTGCCGGATTACATCAAAAAGTTTTACAATAGTTCCGTTTGTAACCTGATCATCTGCTTCTATTGTAATAGGAAATTCAGATTTTTTCGTCTTTTTTGTGTCAAAATTCACAAGTTCATTTCCTAAAGTTTTAAATGTAACCTGCTTATCGTTAAACCACAGTCCGCCTTTTTTATCCGCAGTAATTGTAATTCCAAGATTAGAAGTACTTTCTGCAGTTGTACTTTCCGGAAGATTCAAATTGATTCCCGGAAGAACCGCAAAAGTTGTAGAAACTAAAAAGAAAATAATAAGTTGGAATACAACATCAAGCATCGGCGTCATATCAACAGTTGCCTGAATATTTTTTCTTCTCGCTCTTAATTTCATTATTTCACTCTTCCTGAAAGTTTTATTACCAGATTAGTAACATTTGATTCCATTTCTGCAACACGGCGGTTTACGCGGCTTACAAAATAATTATAGAACACAAGCGACGGAATTGAAACAACAAGTCCGGCAACAGTTGTTATTAACGCTTCACCGATTGCACCTGCCAAAAGCGAAGGATCTCCCATTGTTCCGCCGGCACCAAGAACACCGAACGCTTTTATGTTTCCCGTTACAGTTCCTAAAAGTCCAAGCAATGTGGAAATATTAGCGATTGTACCAAGCGGTGTAAGAAGATGCTCATAGCGGGGAACAACAGCCGACATTTCCGCTTCCACAGCGTCTTTCATATCGTTTTCCGGCCAAGAGCGGCAATCTATAGCTTTTTTTACAACCTGCGCAGTCGGAGTGTCCGCTTCTGTACAACTTGAAAAAGCGGCCTCAAAATTTCCGTCTGCAATAGAATGATTTAAATCGTACATAAGTTTTATATCGCGCTTTTTTGTAACATAAAAATAAAAACAACGCTCAATAATAATAAAAGTCGCAGTAATTCCGCACAAAATTATAGGCAGCATCAGAATACCGCCAGCCCTTATCGCTCCAAACATAGCTTTCTCCCGTAAATAGTATTTTTAATTTTTCTTTTTTATTAAAAGAAGAACTTTACCAGCAAGGCAGCAGTTCCGCTCCGCGAAATATATTCACCCGCGTACTCACGCTCTTCTCCTGAAATCAATTTTACAACATCATCTACTGTAACCGCAAGCCTAACCGCAGGAGTAAGGCGCCAAAAAACGCTTAAATCAACTTCAGGAACGTTATCGTCATCAGGATTCAGTGAAAGTCCAAAACTGCCGTCAAATCCGAACGCGGAATTTTCTGTCTGCAAAGAAATTGCAGCATTTACAAACTGGCTTGCTTCATCCGCTGGAACATCAATCCAATAGGATTTCCAGTTTGCAGAAATATTTGCAATACCAATCCGCACTGCAAAATTTATATCAGTATTAAATTGAGTTTTTTCATCCTGAACAAATAAATATTGACCAAAAATATCCGAAAGAGGCACTTCAGAATCGTAATCAGGTTCAATCAAGCCATTATCAAAAGCAGTTTTTCTGAATTCACTAAAAGCAGAAAGTGTAAAACGGTCTTTTATAGGAAAAAGCATTGTTGCCTTACCGTAAAAATCGCTGATTTCTTCCGGCATTGCCGCAACAACCGCAAATTTGAACTTATTTTCAAGGCTGCTGACTTCAGGAAGATAAGAATCAAGTCCGCCTTCAAATCCCAACGTTATTTTTCTGGAAGAAAGCGCATTCTTAAAACTAAAATCAGTTCCTGCACAGAACGGAACAACAAAATCATTTCCGCCGATGTGATTTCCAACAACAATTCCTGCATTTGCATAAATTTTCGCGGTTTCAGATTTATCCTGCCAGGAAAAATCAACAGCAAAATCACCGCGGCTTGTAGCTTTATAACCAAAAAGCGCATTTTTCAAATCGTAAGCAAGATTATAAGAAGCGTTAAACTTCAGCTCAAATCCGTTATTTTTCCACCAAAAACCCGCTTCAGGCAAAAAATCAAGAAATCCTATATTTTTTGCGTAATCTTCGATTTTTGATTTTGGAGTTCCTGTTACAGTCGCATAGCGTTTGTACCAATTTCCATCCGAAGAAAAACCGAATCCCACTCCATTTTCAAAATCCATTTTCCAATCAAGATTTGCGCTCAAAGTCTCTTTTGTAATTCCACTGATATTTTCAAATTTATTTTGAAGTCCGTCATTATCCGATTCAAATTTTCCGCTAAGATTCAACTGGGTTCTTTTTGTTTTAAAAACTTTTTCCGCGGCAATATAAGTTTCCCTGTCGGAATATGCGGAAGTTAAACTTTTCCCCGCATAACCGTTCGCAGAATCGTGTCCGAATTCAACTTTAAAAGGACTGACTCCTGTTTGTCTGTAAATTTTAAAATTTCCTGTAATATAGCCGGGATAACCGCCACCTGCAACACCTTCAACATAAATCGTTTTTTCAGGAACAACTTGAAGGACAGAATCGCTGTTCAAAGTTCCAGCCTCAGATGTTTCCGGAAGTTCAGGAATTACATACTCAACCTGTTTATCAGCAGAAGGAAGAACATCCGTAAAATCAGAAATTGCGCTTTTACCAACCTTAGGCGCACCACCGGAAATAACAGTAGAAACATCCGGCAAAAAGATTTCTTCCACCGGTTCCGCACCATTTTCTTGAACAGCATTATTTTGCGAATAAATTGCCCCGCACAAAAATGCCGCCGCCAAAATCAAAATATTTTTTTTGCAAACTTTCATATATTTTCCTATTTTCCGCAATTTTTATATTCCTTTGCTAATTGTCTGTCCGTGCGCTTTTTGCCTGCCTGCTTGAAGGATAAAGTTCCTTAAGCTGTTTTGCAGTCGCATTGGCGTCCGCCTTCATTCCTGCCGCTAAAAAAGCATCGTATGCGCCATACATCGTTGCCGCTGCATTTTCGCTTTCGCCGCTTATTCTGTAATATTTTGCCGCGCGCAGGAACAAATCCGCGCTCTGTTTGTTTTTCTGCTCATTTCTGAGCGACTGCGCAATAATATCCGCATTTTGAGCCGCATATCTTGTTTCCGAATCATTTTTGTTGAATTTTTCCTGCAATTCAAGAATTTGCCGCGCAAGCCGAACCGCCTCTTTTGAAGTTTCCGCATTCTTTGCGTACAAAACCGCAAGTTCAGTTCCGGCTTTGCGACCTTCAGGCGTATTATTTCCGCCGAGTTTTTTGTATTCCGCTTCTTTTTTTACAACTACTTCGTCTTTTCCGCCGGCAAGTTTTTCAAGTTCTTCGGCGGATTGCGCAATTCCGTCGCTTTTTGCCTGTCCGCCGAATTTTTGCAAAAGAAAATTCGCATATTGCAAAGCGTCGGAATATTTTCCTTCAGAACGGCAAAGTTCAATTAAATTTTTTGCAGCACCGTAAACATAAGTGCTTTCCGGCATTTTTTTCACAAGCGCCTGATTTTGCAGAATCGCTCCGGAAACATTTCCGTTTTTTGCCATGCAGTCAGCCGCATAGTACCAGGAAGCGTCAATAAACTGACCGTTTTTATATCTGTTTTTATATTCATTAAAACGTTCCAGCGCGGAAGAATAATCTTCTGTTTTGTAAAAAAGTTCGGCGCGGCGGTACATCGCTTCTTCGGCAAGTTTTTCGTCAGAAAATTTATCCGCCGCTTCTTTAAATTTTTTATCAGCCAAAGAATAATCGCCTTTTTTTTCGTAAACCAAAGCAGTCTGATAAACAGCCTTCAAACCGAATTCATTTTTCTGAGCGGAATAAGGTGCAAGAATTTCAACAGACTTATCATAATCTTTTGAATCCGCATAAATTTCTGCACAAAGCAAAACCGCTTCCTGCTTGTCAGAAGTATTTTTTGCAGATTTCACAGCGGCTTCCGCCATTTTTTTAGCGTCTGCATAACCGCCGAACTGAACCGCTGCATTTGCCGCTGTTATCTGCGCATTCCACAAAAGTTCGTGAACAGGATATTGCTTTACAAAAGCCGCAAGATTTTCATACGCCAGCTTTGACTTTCCCTGTCTGTACTGCGAATATCCCTGATAGAACATCGCATACGAAATTTCCATAAGCTGATTTTCATCTTTTCTGTCAGCATTTTTTATAAAATCGGCAAAACTTTGCTCTGCATAAGGCCAGCTCCTTGTATTAAACTGCGCAAGCCCAAGAATGTATTTACCCTCATTCAAACCGCATTTATTCGCCTGAATCTGAGCCTCTTTGTAACGCCCGGAAAGAATAAGAACTTTTGAATAATTCAACCGCTCTTCCGGCGACATTCCGCCATTTTTTTCCGAAACCTGATAAACCGCCGCAGACTCTTTTAATTTTTTCTGTCTGGCAAGAGAAAGCGCATAAAGTTCAAGGTCGGAATCCTGTAAAATTTGCGAAGTTTTTTCATAATTTCCGGTTTTATAGTTCGCAAGCGCAAGATAAAAATTCGCCCGCTCATTTTCAGAATCCGCAGAACAAGCATATTTTTTTACATCTTCCCATTTATTCTGATACGCAGAATACTTTGCAAGAAGCGTATTGTAATCCTTTACATACTTAGGATTTTCCATTTCCGACTGATTTTTTTGCGCAGCAAGAAGTTTTTGCTCAGCCTGTTCCGCACTTTTTGCATCGGGATTTTTTCCGGCCGCAATTTCCGCTCTGTACATCTGAATGTACTCAAAAAGTTCCGGACTTTCATTCTTTTCCGCTTCATCAAAATAAGAAGACGCCTTTTTATAATTGCCTTCCTTAAAAGCGTCAGTTCCAAGCCTTGCCCAAAATTCAGAAACAAGTTCCGGAGAACCGATTAGCGTTTGCTGCGCATTCTTTAAAACATTTCCAGGTTCCGCACCGACTTCATTTTTATGTTCGGAAGAAACATTATACGCTTTTTTAAGCGCATTCGCCGCAAGCGATTTTTCGCCGCTAGAAAGAACCTGGCAATAATATTCATACGCTTTTTTATAATCCTTTTGAAGAGCGCAAGCATCGCCGACATATTCCGTAAGAGCGTAAAAAAACTTTTGCGGAAGCACATCTTTGCCGAACTTTTTGTAAAGCGCAACAGTTTTTTCCGCATTCCCGCTCTTATTGTAAGAATCCGCAAGTTTTAAAAGCGAAGCAGAAAATTCCGAAATCGAACATTTTTTTCCGTTTTTTAAAACATATTCAAAATTCGGAACAGCTTTTACATACTCTTCCTGCCTGTAATAAATTCCGCCGGCATTAAAAACTGCGGAAAGATAAAGTTTTCCGTTCTCGCCAGCTTCAGAACAATATTTATAATAGAAAGAAATTGCAGAATTATAATCTTTTTTGCTTTCATAAACTTTTCCAAGCCAAAAATCAATCGACTTTTTAATTTCCGCTTCCGAATCAAGATTTTTTGCTTTAAGAAGAACTTCAAGCGCCTCGTCATTCTGACCAAGCCGCGCAAGACTTTCGCCTTTCATAAAAAGAGCGGTTCCCGCATAAGCCGACTCCGGATATTCGCCCACAAGTTTGTCCGCATACTGAACGCATCCCGGATAAAATCCGCTGTTATACGCAGAAGAAAGTTCGTTAAAAACAGAAATATCGGTTTCAAAACCCACCGAAAAAAGTTCCGCCGCAAGCAGAAAAGAAAAAAATGAACTTAAAAACTTTTTCATATAAACAAATAATAAAACAGAAAATAGTAAAAGTCTATGTCATCAAACTGAATAGTTTTTGAAGGGAAAAGCCTTTCCCTACGGCCGCACTTCGTTGCGTCCTACCTATTCTGCGGGCTCAAACGCCGCCCGCAACGCCCGCTTTTTTACGAACCGCTTTTTTCCGCCGGAAAAAATTCTTCCGTAGTCTTAAGTTTTACCAGCGAAATTGAATCATTGCAGTATCGCGAATAAAATTCATCAAAAGAAATTTCCGCACCATCTTTAAAAATCAGACATTTAAAATGTTTCTGGCTGTCAAAATAGGGAAAAATCACACAACATTCATTAAAAACTTTTACTTCAGGACTTCTTCGGTCAGTTTCCCGGATTGCACCAAAATAAAAAATCTGCGGATCCGTTGCCGCCAAAACGTACAAAAGCGATTTCAGCGCCTTTACAGAATATCCGTTATTTTCAATGTACCCGTTTGAACTTTTCAAGCCTTTTTCTGTAAGTTCCGCGCTGAAAGGTTCAATTTTTACGTCCACCCCGGAATCTTTGTACAAATAATTCCGCCCGGAACAAACAGAAACAACTGCGCTTGCAAGATTGCGTACCCAATCTAAAGAAAAAGAAACTGCATATTTTTCGCTCAGAACACCTTGAAATCCCGTTGACTTATATTCAACCGTAGGCTCCAAAAGCGGCTCTCTTTTCAATCTTCCGCCGGTAACCGGCTCAATAATTCCATCTGAAATCCATTTTAAATATCCCGCTCCGGAAACAGTTATTTTTTCCGCATATTCAGAATCAACTCCCCGCTTTTTTCCGGTTGAAATATAAACCGGCTTTCCGTCCTCATCGTACATTGCATCGTCCACAAGAACTATATTTTTATTATATTCTTTTATTGTGTTCGACATCTGAAGCATTGCGTGATAATCTTCCGGATGAACATTCGCATATTGCCAGGGAATTGTATTTTTCGTCCAGTTTACAACCTGTTCAAAAGAAGCGCTGTAAAAACGGCTTAGCGGCAAGCCTGTTGGCACACCTTTTGCCGCATAACAGCTGAAAATTATATAATCGCAGTAAGCAGTCCGCCCTGCCGGAACAAACTGAACAAAAACTTCGCTGTCTGCGGCAAAATAATAGCGGATTCTAAGCGGTTTTCCTGTTTTTTTGTCGCGCACCAAAAGCCAGCTTCCCGGCGCATCGCCCAGATAAACATCCTGCACTTCCGTTGTTTTTCCCTTGTCAGAATAAACATCAACTTCTATGCGCGCATAAGGAGCAACAAAAACATTAAAAGAATCTTCCGTTTCTTCAAGCCGTATTTGAAATTTTTGCCCAACACTGTTTGTCCGGATTTCCGGGCGGTTCATACGGATGCTTTGCAAAGGCGCTTCAAACCAAGTTTTCACCAAATCCTTGCGTATTTCCGATGAATCCGGAATTCCAAAAGTATTATAAAGCGCAAAAAGCGGTAAACAGAACAATGCTGTAAAAATTCCAAAAACCAGCTTTTTCATAAAATCTCCGTAAAAATATCTACACTTCCGCAGAAACAGATTCCACCCCGTTTGTTTCCAGCGGTGCTTCAGCTGAACTTACAGGTTCAGTATCTGTAAATGTAGCAGCGCCTTCCGCAAGTTTAACAACTGGGCGGGTTGTAGTTCCGTCAGGATTTACAATTACACCGTCTTCGTTTTCATCCGGATGACGACCTGCCGGCGCATTCGAAAGAAGCAACTTCAAGCGGTTCAACTGATTTACTTCCGAAGAACCCGGATCATAGTCAATTGCAGAAATGTTCGCACCCGGGAAACGTCTTCTTAATTCTTTTATCATTCCCTTTCCGGTTACGTGATTTGGAAGACACGCAAAAGGCTGAACGCAGGCAATGCTTGGCGCTCCGGAATTTATAAGTTCAACCATTTCAGCAGTCAAGAACCAGCCTTCGCCTGTAATATTTCCAAGCTGAACGATATCATCAACACCTTTCATCAAATCATAGATAGAACTAGGCGCGTCAAAGCGTCTGCTCTTTCTAAGATATTTTTTCATCTTGTTGCGGTAAAGCTCAAGGAACCAAACCAAAAGCCTTGCATTGCGTTCCGTTTTTTTAGGGAATGCAAGCTGTTCGTGGCGGAAAATTCCAGTAGAGAATGTATAGAAGAAAAAGTCTGTCAAATCAGGCATTACACATTCCGCACCTTCGCGTTCTATTGTTTCTACAATATTGTTATTTGCTGTAGGATGGAATTTTACAAGAATTTCGCCTACAACGCCAACACGAGGCTTTTTTATTGGTTTCAGCGGAAGATTATCAAAATCTTTCACAATATTTTTAAGCATTTTGTGATAGCCATGAATAGATGCGGACTGAACCTGTTTTTCCGCATACGCAGACCACTTTTCGTACAAAGCATTTGCACTTCCAGGAACAGCTTCGTAAGGACGAGTTCTGTAAAGCACTCTCATCAAAAGGTCGCCAGTCAAAATTGCCATCAAAAGTTTATGCAGCAAGCTTAGAGTAATCTTAAAGCCCGGATTAGATTCAAATCCCTGTGCGCTCAATGAAATTACAGGAATCTGTCCCCAACCGGCGTCGTTCAGCGCTCTGCGGATAAATCCGATATAATTCGTAGCGCGGCATCCGCCACCAGTTTGTGTAATAATCAAAGAAACATGATTCAAATCGTATTTTCCGGACTCAAGCGCGGCAATCATCTGACCTGCAACAAGAATTGAAGGATAGCATGCGTCATTGTTTACATATTTTAGTCCGGCTTCTATCGCTTTAGGGTCAACAGCATCAAGAACAACAAAATTGTAGCCTTCCGCCTGGAACGCTTTTTGCAAAATCCTAAAGTGAATCGGCGACATTTGCGGACCGATAATTGTGTGCGTATACTTCATTTCTTTTGTAAAAAGTTGTCTTTGATAAGCAGAAGAATGCTTTGGCGGCATTTTTCTGTGATGTCGCTGGCGTTCCTTTACAGCCGCTATCAAAGAGCGGATTCTGATTCGGACTGCGCCCAAATTAGAACCTTCATCAATTTTTATAAGCGTATACATTCTGTTCTTTGCACGCAGAATTTCATCAACTTGATCTGCGGTAACAGCATCCAATCCGCAACCGAACGAAGTAAGCTGAACAAGTTCCAAATCAGGCATTTCGCTCACAAACGAAGCCGCACGGTAAAGTCTGTTGTGATAAACCCACTGATCAATAATTCGCAAAGGCCGTTCTATAGAGCCAAGGTGCGCAACAGAATCTTCAGTAAACACAGCAAGACCAAGCCCGTTTATCATCTCCGGAATTCCATGGTTAATTTCCGGATCAAGATGATAAGGACGCCCCGCAAGAACAATACCGTTTCCGCCTGCACGAATCATCTGTTCAAGAGCGTCTTCGCCTGCCTGCTGGCAATCCGCGCGGAATTTTTCCTGTTCTTTCCAAGCGGCATCAACCGCTTCATTTATTTTCTTTTCCGAAAGTTCAGGGAATTTCGGAAGAAGTTCTTCGCAAAGACGTTCCTTTAATCGCGGTTTATCATAAATCGGAAGGAACGGATCCATATACAATATTGAAGAATCCTGTCTAAGCTCATCAACATTGTTTCGCAAAACTTCCGGATAACTTGTTACAATCGGACAGTTATAGTGATTTCCCGCTCCAGAGTCTTCCTGCTTTTCATAAGGCGCACAAGGATAGAAAATAAATTTTACGCCGCGCTGTAAAAGCGAAACCAAATGACCGTGAGAGATTTTTCCAGGATAGCAAACTGATTCAGACGGAATTGTTTCTATTCCCTTTTCGTATACTTTTTTGGAAGAACGCTGGCTTAAAACTACGCGGAATCCCAACTTTGTAAAGAACGTAAACCACAAAGGATAGTTTTCGTACATATTAAGAACGCGCGGAATTCCAACATCGCCCATAGGAGCGTCTTCCGGTTTTAACGGAACATAATCAAACAATCGTTTGTATTTCCATTCAAAAAGATTCGGCATCTGCTCGCCTACATCATCAACCTTTGTATTCTTTTTGTTGGATGCATCGATTACATTTCCTTCAACTTCAAGACCGCGTTCGCAGCGGTTTCCTGTTATAAATGTTCGGGTTTCTGTTCCGGTTGAAAATTTATTGATTGTCAAAAGACAGTTGTTCTGGCATTTTCCGCAGCGGCGAAGTTCCAAATCAACATGAAATTTATCCAAATCTTCATAAGAAGCGATTCCGGAATGAAGTTCATGGCGAGTTCCAGCCGGTTCATCAGGTTTAGGCGAAGTTAAATCAACCCACTGGTCGTAAGCAATAAGCGCAGAACCGTAAGCGCCCATAAGCCCCGCAACATCCGGGCGGAAAACTTCTACGCCTGCAATTTTTTCAAAGGCGCGCAAAATCGCATCATTAAAAAATGTTCCGCCTTGAACAACAACTTTTGTTCCGATATCGCTGGCCTTTCGCAGTTTTATAACTTTGAAAAGAGCGTTTTTAATTACAGAATAAGAAAGACCGGCCGCAATATCCGCAACAGAAGCGCCTTCTTTCTGCGCCTGCTTTACGCGGCTGTTCATAAAGACTGTACAGCGGGAACCCAAATCAACCGGTTTTTCCGCCATAAGAGCAATTTTTCCGAACTCTTTTACGTCCATTCCCATAGTGTTCGCAAAGTTGTCAAGGAAAGAACCGCAACCGGCAGAGCAGGCTTCGTTCAACTGAATGGAAGTAATCGCTCCGTCTTTCATACGCAGACACTTCATGTCCTGTCCGCCGATATCAAGCAAAAATTCTACGCCGGGAACAAAAAAGTCTGCCGCTCGGAAATGCGCAATAGTTTCAACTTCACCAGAATCAACGCCAAAAGCCGCCTGGAACAAAGCTTCACCGTAACCTGTAGAAACAGCACGCGCAATATAGACATCTTTCGGAAGTTTTTTATAAAGTTCCTTAAGCATTTTTACCGCAAGTTCAACAGGATTTCCCATATTGTGCGAATAAAAATCCCAGATAATTTCACCTTTCTGATTTATCAGAACAGCCTTTGTAGTTGTAGAACCAGAATCAAGTCCTAAAAATACAGGACCGTGGGTGTCTTCAAGATTTCCGCGCGCAGCTTTTTCCTGAGCATGACGCTTTCTGAACTCTTCAAGTTCGTTCGCATTATTAAAAAGTGGCTCCAAACGTTGAACTTCGCTAAGTTCCGCTCCCACAAGATTTTTTAACCCCGCACGGAATTCTTTTACTGTAGGAAAATGGAAATCAGCGGCGCCTTCACCGTCAAATTTTCGCTCCGCACTGAATGCACATCCTGCCGCAACAAAAAGCTGGGAATCTTCCGGAACAATAATTTCTTCATCTTTTAATTTTAAAGTTTCTATAAAGCGCTGTCTGAGCTGATCCAAAAAGTGTAAAGGACCACCTAAAAACGCAACGTTTCCGCGAATCGGCTTTCCGCACGCCAAACCGGAAATTGTCTGTGTTACAACTGCCTGAAAAATAGAAGCGGCAATATCTTCGCGGCGCGCACCTTCGTTAATCAAAGGCTGAACGTCTGTTTTTGCAAAAACACCGCAACGAGCGGCAATCGGATAAATCGTCTGATAACCGCGTGCAAGTTCGTTCAAACCGGAAGCATCCGTTTCCAGAAGAGCAGCCATCTGGTCAATGAATGCTCCTGTTCCGCCTGCACAAGTTCCGTTCATGCGCTGTTCAACGCCGCCGGTAAAATATGTAATTTTAGCGTCTTCTCCGCCAAGTTCTATTACAACATCTGTCTGAGGAATCAATTTTTTTACAGCAGTAGTTGCGGCAACAACTTCCTGAATAAAAGGAACATTAAGCCACTGCGAAACAGAAAGTCCGCCGGAACCTGTAACCTTTACAGTCAACGGCTGGTCTTCCCCAAGCGGAAACTGGTCTGAAATCTTATCAAATGCCTGAGATACAACCGTAATGATTGTATTGCGGATATCCGCACGATGTCTTTGATAATCACCGTAAAGAAGTTTTCCGTCATCATCAAGAACTGCAATTTTTACAGTTGTCGAACCAATATCAATTCCTATGCGAATCGGCAAAACTTCGCCAGCATCATTTTTTGTTGTTTCCATTAATTTTTCACCCTACATAAAAAAATAAAATCACTCTTATAGAATATAACCACGAAAGTGCAAATTTGCAATCAGTTTCGTGTTTCGTTTGCAATCAGTAAAGGGAATTTATAGCGTACGTTTACGTTATAAACTAGAGTTCTTCATTCTCACATTTTAAGGTTTCTCATTCTATGTTAAATTCCTTTTATGCAAATAACACGAAAATTACCAATTGGAATTCAAAGTTTTGAAGATTTACGAAAAAATAATTATCTCTATTTTGATAAAACAGAATTTGTGTTTCGTCTTGCAGAAACTGGAAAAGTTTACTTTCTAAGTCGGCCACGCAGATTTGGAAAAAGCCTTTTTCTTTCAACCTTAAAAGCTTTTTTTGAAGGCAAAAAAGAACTTTTTAAAATTCAAATCCGACGACTTTTCACCTGCCTACTAGACTTTCCTTGCATATCAAATCACATAAAAAAAATTACTGTGAGGTTGAATACATTATCATTTCTTCGGTGTAATCAGACCACTTTAAGTATTTTTCTTTTTGAAGACGACCTATTACAATGCAAGGAAGCACATTTTGTTCTTTTGCAAATTCTTTTATAGATTGAAGCGAAAAATCTGATTCTCTCAAAAAATTTGCATATTCTTGTTTGTTCAAAAGTTTATTTTCTGCAAATTCATCCGCTTTCTTCTCTTGCACATTTTCTACAGATTCAAAATCAATGAATTTTTTCTTCCCATCACCGTTAAGCAAATGACCTATTTCATGAAAAAACGTAAACCAGAATATGTCAGCTTTTTTCTGGCGAAATGTCATTGCAAGAATCGTTTTTGATTCAGAAATATGTTTTATGAAACCCTGAACTGGGGCACCTTTGAAAGAAGGAGCAATACAAAAAGCAATTCCATTATCAGAAAGCAAAGACGTTAGGCGAGGAACAAAAACATCTTGAGATTCAAACATAAGTTTTTTTATTGAAGGAATAAGCAAAAGAAGCCTCTTCTTTTGTTCTTGACAATCTGTTTCCTGCACATCAACTCTGCTGCATAAAACTTCACAAATTTTTTGCCATGCAAAAAGCGTATACTCATCAACTCCAACACTTGTTTGAGCCCTGAATGCTCCTGTTGAAACCAAAGTCGGAATAGAAGTTAGATTGCTTACATTTAGAAATTTTCTCAACTCCAAAACTTTCTGCTCAGCCGCAGAACAAATCGGAATCATTGTTTTTTCTATAAGATATTCAAAAACACTTTTTAGTTGTTTTAAAACGGAAATCTCCTCTTTTGAGATTGAGTTCAATTCATCAAACTCAAGAATTTCCTTGTCATAAGCGTTCTGCAGATTCATCCAAAATTCCGCATCAATATTCAGAGCATACTCAAGTTTTTTTGCAAAGGAAACTGATATATTTTTTTCGCCATTTAAGACAGTGCTTATATGCTTTGGGCTTACATCAGTTCTTAATGCAAGCTCTTGCTGACTCATATTTCTATCTTCCAAAACTTCTTTTAGAGTTTCACCAGGATGAATAATCATTTCACGGGATAATCCACTCATTTTTGCCTCCATGATATTCTACAATTCCGATTATTATTACAGTATCGCATTTTTCAAGTTCTTCTGAAGAAAAGTTTTTTGAATCAGGTTTTATTATGATTCTTGTGTGAGCATTTATATCAACACCGTAATATCCCTGTAAATCTCCTGTCAAAGAATGTGGATTTCCTATGTGGAGATTTAAATATGACTTGAAATTAGGAGCAGCCTCAAGTTGATTCTTACGTTTTTTAGCGACAACAGTTTTATCCTTGCCTATTTTTCTCTGCATTAAGTTTCTTGAATTTGCAACATCACCTAAATCAATGAACAGTTCTTTTATATATTCATCTTCATAAGTTATCTGCAAATTCATCCCCTTAATGTAAAACCAAATATATAAACTAGTTTACATAAATTTCTAATAAAAAGCAATTAAAAAATTACCATTTAGGTAAGTTATTTATAGTTTATTCACTTTTTCTCATTGACACCAAAATTCGCTGGGTTTATAATTTAAAGTATGTTCAAGAAAAAAATTAAATTTGATGAATACGACTTGTCGGAAAATGACTACAACTTACTTATGAAAACCTACGAGGGAAATCTTAACGATTTTCTTGCGAACAAAAACAGCATGATTGAGTCTCTTACAATCCACTTTGAGAACCAGCGGCTTGAAAAAGAGCTTAACAAACAGAAACCTGCTGCAAAAACCGCAGACACTTCCATTCTTGAACAGAAAATAAAGGAGCTTGAAGCGGAAAACGCGGAGTTAAAGAACCGTGCGGACGCTTTTTTATACAACGGCGCGGCGACACAAAAAAGTGACGCTGCTGGAACAAACGCATTTTATGATGATGCGGCACTGGCAGAGGAAAACAGAAGGCTGTCAGAGATAAAGACAAACTTGCAGGAAAAAAACATGGAACTGTATAAGCAAGTGCAGGATTTGCAGCAAAAACTTTCGCAGAACGGAGGAAACAGAATGAGCGAAAAAGTCACACAGTGGGAATATAAAAGAACTGATGAACTACCAGAAAAAGAACTTAATGAGTTAGGAAAAGCTGGATGGGAATTGGCTGGAGTTTCGGCTGGTTACCAAGGAGCGACAAAAGGCTATGTATTAAAGCGACCTAAAAAAACGCAAGATTCTGATTATGGTTACTCACGATAGTAATTCTTTTGTGAATATAAAAAAGGCTGTCAAAAAAGACAGCCTTTTGTGTTTTAAACTTCTTGCAATAAATTCCGAAATAAATTCGGTTTTATCTTTCGTAGTTAGGTGGCAAAACAGGCTTGCCCATTTTAGCACGAACTTTATTCAAACGGTCTTGTGCAGTCAGTTTCTTGTTGCCCCATTGGTCAACAGAGTTCGCTGCCTTCTGTCCGCCACGGTACTTAACAGCATTGCGTACATCTTCCCAAGTGGCTTGTTGTTTACTACCATTTTGGTCAATAAATTCTTGTCCATATTGAAGATTTCCATCAAATTCGCCTATTTCTCTGTTTCCTTTATGTAATTTATCCGTACCGGTAAGTTTTTTAAAGCCCCAATCGCCCATAGTTTGCTTGTTAAAGTCATGAGCAAAGGCCTTTTTAGCAGCATTTCCGGCATCTTTCTGAGCTTGCATTGAATAGAAAATTCTAGAGATTCTTCGATTTCTTTTTTAGGTTTTGAAATTTTATATAGCCCTAAATTTGCGTTTTGCCTCCAGGATAAGTTTTCAGCCTGCATTGCAAAATGTAGGCTGAAAAGTCGTATTTAGGGCTATATATACATTCCATATCTCCATAAAATGCGGCGGATTTTGTTCACTAAATTATCGCTTACATTCTGGATACTTTTCTATTTCTTCCAAGGCTATAGTTTCCCATTCAGTACCTTTGTATGCCTTAATTAACTGCGTAAGTCCATTAACAATTATCTGATTTCCATTTTTTCCCCATTTTTCTTTAATGTTGTTCTGGTCGAAGATTTCAGTTGGATTTCCCGCCTGTGCATTTGCCATTATTTCGTTTCCTCTATATTGCCCAAAGCAATATAATCCAGGCTTTTTAGGAATTTTAATTACAAAATATTGCATATCCTCTGAAAATTCTTGATCCCAAACATAAGTATTGAATTTCAGTGCCTGTTTTCCACCAAAACTTTCAGTTGCTGTGCCGCCTTGCACAGAACCTTTCATATAAGAAATCATATAAGTTGAACCTGGTTCAACAGGTGTAGAAAGCCAGAATCCACTTGAATCTGTAAGCGAAAGTTTTATACCATCCTGTTCATCTGCAGGATATTTCTTATCAATCTGTTTAAATTTTACTACATCGTTCATTGGAAGAAAGCCATAAAAAACTACAGTGTCCTTAGGTGTTTCCTGAACATTTTGAAATTTTGCAATCTGTTTTTCTGAAAAATTAGGCAAAATGCTCATACAACTTGTAAGTGTTGATAATAAAGTTGTTACAGTTAAAGCTAAAACAATTTTAGCTAAATTTCGTTTCATAAAAATCCTCCTAGATTTTTAATTATTATTTGATAATATGTTAAGGACTTATTCTGCACCGAAATTGATTTTTTAATCAAGTGTAACTACAACTGCTACAACTGCAAGTTCACCGAGTTGTAAACACCGCCCAGTCTCTTCGTCAATTTCCTTGCCAGTAAACTTGTATAGCAGAAATTCCAACCCCGTGTTCTGCGTCTTTTCAACCCAGGTTTCGCCGTAAGGTATGTATTCTATCCTCTGATACTCGTTGCCCTTGTAGTCCGACAATAAATTGGAAATCCTGTCCGTTGCTACAATGCTGAACGAACAATCTGCGACATTATTCGTTCAAAATCAAGAATTGACGAGGAAACTTTCGTGTCGGCAATCAAAAATTACGCAACATCAAAAGAAAAGGATTTAAATTTGCTCGTTTCTTATGCTCAAAAATTCAAGATTTTTGATGAAGTGAAAAAGTATATGGAGGTTCTTCTGTGATTGAAACTTCAAAAGCTAAAAGTCTAAAAGCGAAAATAAACAATTATGCAAATCTTCACAAACTTTCTGCACAAGCAGTTCTTCAAAATTATATATTTGAAATACTGCTTGATGATGTTTCGTTCAAATTTGTCTCGATTCTTCAAATTTTATTCCACCGCTGGAAGTGCGTAAGGTTCTTCCAGAAGCTCCACCGCGCTCTTTGACAAAAGCGTGCCGTCTTTAGCGTATAGCTGGCTTTTCTTGCCTTTTCTTCAAACTCTTCTTCAGAATTGATTTCTGTGGCGCCGCTTTCAAAACTCATAAGGTTTTCTTCTGAAAACGGATTTATTAAATATTTCTCATATTTCTACCGATACTAATTAAGTGGTGAAATATACTTTATCAAATATTGACACTCGATATGACTGCTATAGCCAATTTTCCAAACTTTATAAGACATTGAAAGATATTAAGTTCGATATTATTGAGATAGACCTAAAAAATTGGTTTGGTGCAAATATGAGTGCGGTGCTAGGCAGCATACTGGACAATATATCTCCAACTAATCAGATAAAAATAACCTCAGATAGTCAGAATGTATTGGAAGTATTAAAGAAAAATGCTTTTCTTGCAAATTATGGATATGAAAAAATATTAGACACGAACAACACGACAATAAAATATCTAAAGCTGCCAAAAGCGGATAGCCGCTTTTTTAACTCATATGTAATGAACGAGCTTTTATCTCGCTCTGATTTACCATCTATGACCGATGGATTAAAGAAAAAAATTGCAGAGTCCATTTATGAGATTTTTGTGAATGCACAGATGCACAGCGGAACAGAATATATTTATACTTGCGGACAGTTTTATCCCAAAAAGCACGTGATAGAATTTACAATCGTAGATACAGGACAGGGATTCAAGAAAACTATAAACAATAGATTCAACTGCAATATGAATTCCCTGCAAGCTATAAAGTGGGCTCTCATCGATGGAAACACCACAAAGCAAGACGTGTCCGGCGGTTTAGGATTGTCGCTTTTGACAGAATTTATTAAATTAAACAATGGAAGGTTTCAAATTGTAAGTGATGACGGTTTCTATGAATTTGGAGAAAATTTATATCCAAGTTTTCTTCCAAATGCAGTATTAGGAACTATTGTAAATATGAAATTCAGAACCGATGATACAAATTATTATCGGCTTTCATCTGAAAAATACGACACAGATGAGATTTTTTAAAAAGGTAAAGTTATGGCAGGTATTATTGAAAAAAGCGTTTATCAAATTGTAGGGAGCGATATTTGCGTAGAAGCGGAAGATGGAAAAAAAGTTTACGATGTTATTTGTGAATTTTTAAAGCAGAAAAAAAAACTTGTCCTTTCATTTTTGAATGTTACAATGCTAACATCAGCTTTTTTGAATACTGCGATAGGTCTTTTATATAAAGATTTTTCTGAAGAAGATGTAAAAGAATATTTAAAGGTTGCAGACTTGTCTCCTACCGATACAGCTCTGTTAAAGAGAGTTGTTGAAACTGCAAAAATGTACTACAAGAATCCAGAAAGAATAGAACAGTCCGTAAAAGAGATTTTAGAGGAAGACTAAATGGCGGGTAGATTTACGCAAGAAGACATATCAAAACTTTCGGACAGAACAATTTTTTTTGATGCGAATATTCTTATGTATTTGTATTGGCCGACTTCTCCTAAATCTTGGGCAGTCAATTCATATAGTTCAATTTATAAGCAGCTTCTTTCCAACAAAAATATGCTAGCACTAAACACTTTTGTATTGTCAGAATTTATAAACAGGGCATTGCGTTTTGAATGGGGAAAAAATACAAATAAAGAAACAGATTTTAAACTATTCCGACAATCGAATGATGGGCAACAAACGCAAACCGATGTATTTGATGTTGTAAAGAACAAAATATTGCCTTATTTTTCTCTGACAAACAAAATTTTGAATTCTGCAGAAATAAAGAATCTGCTTGTCGTTGATACTTTGGATTTCAACGACAAAATAATTCTTGATGTCTGCAAGGCGCACAATATGGTTTTACTTACAAACGATGCCGACTTTTCAAAATCGGATGTTGATATTTTATCTGCAAACCCTAAATTGAGATAGTCTTACTCTTCATCCTCCATGCGAAACTCAATCTCATAATTTTTTAGGTCATCTAGCTGGGCAATTACTTTTTTTGATTTGCGTAGTTTGCATTCCTTGCAGTGTTTGATTTTAATGAAAAGCATAATAAATTAATAATACACCAAAATATAATAATATTAGGGAAGGTATTTTTTTCATTCGTTAGCCCCAGTTGATGAAATTTTATATAGCCCTAAATTCGAGTTTTATAAAAATTTACAAAAAAGGCGTAATCCTTTAAGATTTTGTCACCACACAAAAAACAAACGGACTTTTCCGCTTTAGGGCTACATTGAAAAAAATACTTTTTGTTGTTAAACTTATGTTAGTTTAGTGGAATTTAGCAAAATTTCACTAAAAGGCGGTAAAAAAAAATGCAATATTTTTCAAGAAATTTGAATTTAAATGATATCCTGTCATCAAAATCAGTTTTTTTATTCGGTCCCCGTCAAAGCGGAAAATCATCTTTTATCAAAAATCAGATTGCAAAAAACGACATTGCACTTTTCTGGAACTTGCTTGACGGAAGGTTAAGACTGAAAATTCAAGCAGATCCAGGAATTTTAAAACAGGAAGTAGAACTAAAAAACTTGCATGACTGCATAATTGTAATCGATGAAATACAAAAATGCCCCGAACTTTTAGATGAAATTCATTTTTTAATTGAAGAACGTCAAATCCGCTTTCTTTTGACAGGTTCAAGTGCGCGCAAATTGAAAAACACAGGAGTAAATCTTCTTGGAGGAAGGGCGACTGAGCGGCATTTTCATCCTTTTAATTTCGCAGAAATCGGAAATCACGAAAATTACAGTTTGCCTTTTATTTTTGAACACGGACTTTTGCCTTCGATGTTTCTTTCAAAAAATCTTGATGAAGACCTTGCCGCCTATGTTGACACATATCTTACTGAAGAAATTGCAGCGGAAGGTGCGGCACGCAATATTCCTGCATTTTCAAGATTTTTGACAACAGCCGCGCTCACAAACTCGCAGATTTTAAATTACACAAATATCGCAAGCGACAGCCAAGTTCCTGTTCAAACAGTGCGACAATGGTACGACATCCTTACAGACACGCTTTTAGGCTATCAAGTTCCGCCTTTCACAAAAACGAATAAACGAAAGGCAGTCGCAACATCGAAATTCTATTTCTTTGACATCGCAATCGCTCGCTCTTTAAGAAATATTCCTGCACCCAAAGAAGGAACTGCTGAATTCGGCGAATATTTTGAACAGCTTGTTTGCATGGAACTAAAAACTTGGATTGATTACACTCGACCAAGAAGCAAACTTTCTTATTGGAGGTCAACATCCGGGTTTGAGGTTGATTTCTGCGTTGATGAAGAATTAGCAGTAGAAGTAAAATCTACAATGAACGTTACAGAAAAACACTTGAAAGGACTAAAAGCATTACGCGAGGAAAATATTTTTAAACGCTATATAGTCGTCTGTCAGGAAGAACATCCGCGCCTTGTTGACGGAATTGAAATTCTTCCCTGGAAATATTTTTTTGAACAGCTTTGGAAATAAAAACTTGCAAAAAGTGCAATAGTGCATTGGGGAAATCTAAAAAAAATAAAACAAGTACGCTAGATATAGTGGTGTAAAAAATCATTCAAGTAAAACTAAGAAAATTGATGCAAGTATCATACCAATGCCTAATATCATATATCTTATATTTTTTCTTTCGGTTCCAGCCAATTTAGCATTTTTATAACCTATGATTGCAAGGAGTAGAATTAACAGTCCAGCAATAATAGGAATTGAATAATTAAAAATTCTATAAAACATACTTTTGTCCTATTTCCTCAATCCGCTAGCGTTTTAGCAGTATCATAATTGTTATACTGCTGCATAACTTCATTTTTTATTATTTCTCCAACTCTAGAAGCCGTTTTTGCAGTATTTGCATAGTCAAATGTCGAGGTAATATAAGAAAATCCTGCATTTATCTTTTCCCCAGTTTTTTGGGCAGGTCCAATTTCTCCTGTATCAGAAAAACATTCATTGCTTTTCTTGTCAATCACCGCCCCTATAAGTCCGCCCGTGCTGGATGGAAGGCAGTTCCCATCTACTGTAGTTTTTCCAAAGGTATCTGCGGTTTCTGCTGTAAAATCCGCTAGTCCTAAACCTAACCTAGAAAAATCGTCCAGCATAACAAGAGTTCCTGCTGTTCCAAGTGCTATAGAAACTCCTGTTGATAATCCAATAGAAAGAAATTCACCTGCTGCAGCACCGGCTATCATTCCTATGCCAGATTTTATCTCTGCTATAGCAAGACCTATTTTCACTGCCCCCCGTAACATTCCTTTAATATCACTTCCTGTAGGGTCTGTATAATAAAGCGGGTTATTCCCCGCATAATGATATAAATTGCCATTGATGTGATTAAACACACCGCCCATTCCCGGCAGATTGCTGTTGTGTTGCCGTGTTTCGTCGCTAACAGGCGCAATAGGAACGTAATCAGATAACGCAGGAGCGATGCACCTTCCAAGTAAATCGTATTCAGCAGAAATCGGATTTTCGGCAACGTCAAGGGCTTGAATCATTTCGCCGATTGAATTGTAAGCGTAAGTTAGTTTTGTGAGCAGATTTTCATCACAGTCATATTTTTCAAGTTTTATAATATTTCCCCGTTCATCATAAAAAGTCCTTGTAATATTTTTAAGCGGGTCAGTTGATTTTGCAATCAGATTTTTATCTTCAATTTTAAAATCAACTTGGTGAAGGGAAGAGTCAGGTAGTATTGTTTTAATTTTGCGGTCTTTTTCATCGTATTCAAAACTTGTAAAAAGAGAAGGTAGTGAAGCAGAAGTTGAAAGTAAGTCAGATAAACTTCCTTCAAAAAACTCAGTCATACCCTGTTTTACAATTCTGCCTTTTGCGTCGTATTCAACGGCCCCGCTTATATTCCAGCCTAAAGTTCCGTTTACAAAGCCAGTTTTTGCAGTGCGAACAGCCCGACCTAATCCGTCAATTTCTACTACGGTCTGTATTACATTTTTATCATCAGCGTCAAAACTCACCTTGTTGTTTGTTATTGTATACCAGGTATCTGAAAGTTCAGTAATTTCACCACTTTCAAAGATATCAGCATTTGAAGAAATCAGCGGAACATTATGATATTTATAACTTACAGAAGGCGTTGTGCCAGTGTCATAACTTGTAAAAATTTTTACCAAACGCATCCAGTCGTCATATTCGTAGCGCAAAGAATTTTTGTTGCAATCAGTTTCTGATTTTTTAATCTGCCTTTCGATGTCATAAGAAATTGTACTTTCGTAAGTGTCAGTTCCATTTCCACTGTGACTAATCTTTGTTATAAACGTATTCTCTTCTTCATCATATTCGTAAATCAGTTTTGCACCCTTGCTGTCAGTGAGCGAAGCAATATTTCCAAAATCATCATAAATAATTTTGTTTGTAGAGTAATCATAGAGTGAAGAATACTGCTTTAATTCAACAAGTTCACCAAAGTTATTGTAAGTTCCACAGCGATGACGGATTAAATCATTATTTTTATCATAAACACAAATATCTTCTGCAAGGCCGACAATGTAATTTTTTTCATCCGCAGTTTTATAAGAAATTTCTGCACTTAATTTTTCTCTGTCGCCATAATTGTGTTCTACAAAAATGCAGTTTCCAAATGAATCATATAAAACTCTGCGTTTTCAGATGAGATGGGAACACCATATTTAGTGCGTTTTAAAAATCAGTTTATCTTGAATTTTTGGATTTCAGAATCAGAAAGAGAGTCTGTAGATTTATTTTCTCTTGCGTATTTAGCAAGTTTCCGCAAATCTATTCCTAAGGAAGGTTTTTCTCGATACGGATTTACCGTTTTTATAAAATCCTGAGCAAACTTATCCTTTGCGGCAGACTCCGCCATATTAAAGTTCTTCATCAGACCATTCATATTTGTAAACCTCCTTGATTTTTTTCGCGCTTTCTTCTTCAATCACAAAATGATATGGATGCATAATGCCAATGACAACAGCATCAAAAGTATCTACATAATGTTGCAAAATATCCTTGTCCATAGCAATAGCATGAACGCATCCACCATGCCCGCATTGTTCGGAAATATTTATAGCGATTGCAAAAAGATGTCCGCCAACTCCTTCGTACAGTTTTGAGCCGTTGCGCCACACATTGTTTTCTGGAGAAGTACAAGCCCAGTTTATATAAACTGCATTGCTCTGCTCATCGTCAGTCAATGCAATCAAGCCCTGAATGTCTACCGTTCCTTTCAAAACGAGTGCATAGATTTCGGTTTCCTTGTCAAACTTGCTCCAGTCTACATACCAGCCTGTTCTTTCGTTGAATTTGGAAAGAAAACTTTTCCGCTTAACACGGATAACTTCCGTTTCGACAATATCGCCAGTCAAAACATTCTTGAGACAAGGTGTAAGTCTGTCAATAAGGAATGGTATCAATTTCGAACCTCGTTACTTAATTATATAACAAATTCTGAACAATTGCATTATTTTTTGTAATAATTCATTAACTAAATCTACACCATTTTGAATAGACAAAAGATTTGGAGCCGAAAATATATTATTTTCTGTAGCATAAGTATTGGCTTCATCAAGTGTAAAATTTGCTCCTAAAGCATTTGCCATTCTCACATACATTGTTAAGGTGCAACCATAATCATATATTGAATCATTTGTGTTATTTAAATTTCCTTCACCATTTTGTTGAACTATACTTATATCAGAAGTTATGACTATTCTACCATCCGGATCCACATACTTTACCGGATTATTCCCAGCATAATGATACAAATTGCCATTGATGTTATTCGAAAACTACGGAGTTTAATGGAAAATGTGCTAATAACCTTTAATTAGAATTATAAAAACGCCAACTGAAAAAATAATGATTGCTATTATTAATCCCAAAAATTTTGAAATCCAATAAATTCCAAATCGCTCATTTTCTTTATATTTTCGAATCGTAAATAATATGCTATCTGGTAACATAAATAAACAACTTATCAAAAATAATAAACATACATATAAGAGCTTTACATTTTCATAGCATAAAGAAACAAAGGCTATTATAAATAAAATTAGACCTATGATATTTAGGATTTTTGACAAAGCAAATCTATTGTTCATTCTTTGTTGCCTCTCTAAAACCTTCTGCCGCCTTTTCAACTATTTGCGATGCAAGTTCTGGTGCAATATTTTGACCAAAATAACCAGATGCAATATCTTTTACAACAAGTTTTCTTAAAGCCGCTTCTGTTTTTATTGCGCCTTGTTTTCCAATCTCGTAATATCTTCCAGTTTTTCCAACATGTATGGAAATACCAGCAATTTTCTGAACAATTTTTTCAGTTCCTTTTCCAGCTGTAAAAGATGCTAGTAAAATAGCACCTTCGGATAAACCTTCTCGTATATTACCATGAATTAAATCATCAACCGCAAGTATTCCATCTGCAGTCATTGATATTGCTCCAAAAACGCCTGCACCTTCAGGACATCCAACAGCTAAGAATGAAAGTGAAGCATATCCCGATTTCTCACTAATTTCGCCCAGCATTTCACGACCTGCTTCATGAAAGGCATATTTCAAGTGAGCTTGTGCATGGGCATCACCTTTTGTCGCGGCATCAACAGTGCATATAAACTGTATTGAACTATCATTTTGACAAATATGATTTGCACCTTCACTTCCATAAGATTGTTGAAGCATATTATAAATAAAACCTAGGAAATCAGTCTTTCCATCAGGGTCTATATAGCGTACAGGATTATTCCCCGCATAATGATACAGCTGCAAGTTCACCGAGTTGTAAATACCGCCCATTCCCGGCAGATTGCTGTTGTGTTGCCGTGTTTCGTCGCTAATTGGCGCTTGTGGGATATACTCTCCTAAAGCAGGGTCTGTCGAAATCCACCTTGAATACTTCGGATCTAAATATCTCGCCCCATAGTAATACAACCCGGTTTCTTCATCAATTTCTTTTCCTGTAAACTTGTACGGAAGATATTCCAGCCCAGTGTTCTGCGTTTTTTCTACCCAGGTTTCACCATACGGCGTGTACTCTATCCACTGGTACTCGTCGCCCTTATAATCGCTACTACAGTTAAAGCCTTCGAAAGATTGTAATACTTCATATTTTTTATTTTTCTTAAAAAAAACAGCTTCTTTAGACATTTTAACTACTCCATAGGAGAAAAATTCTTAAATTAACATTGACCTTTAAATAAAATTTATAATTAGCCCAAATTTCGAGTTTTATAAAAATTTACAAAAAAGACGTAATCCTTTAAA
>CAYSDV010000006.1:0-155175 GCA_964429905.1 uncultured Treponema sp.
TATTTATTATCGTGGCAAGATTGTAGGCGGTATCTATGATGATAGATTACTTGTTAAGCCAGTAAAATCAGCAATTAGTTATATGCCAACAGCTCCGTTTGAATTACCTTATGACGGAGCAAAAGAGCTTTTGTTGGTAGATGAGATTGATAATAAGGAATTTTTGACAGGCTTGTTTCACGCAATGTATGATGAATTGCCAGCTCCAAAACCGAAAAAGAAGAAATAAACAGATTCCAAATTTGTCGAATTAAAGAATTTATAATTTTGAGGAAAATATATGACAAGACCTATTTTAGATAAAAATTTGGACAGCAAAACGTTTCGCAGTTTTTACTTTTTGAAGGAAGAATTAGTGGATTTTTGCAGAAAAAACGGATTGCCGACAAGTGGCGGAAAAATTGAGATAACAGACCGTATCGCTCATTTTCTTGATACCGGCGAGATTATGTCTGTTGTAAGAGAAAGAAAGACAACCGCTCAAATAAGTGATATTGATTTGAATACGAAAATCGAACCTAATTTTGTTTGTAGCGAGAAGCACAGATCGTTTTTTAAGGAGCATATAGGTGCTACATTTTCTTTTAATGTTGCTTTTCAAAAATGGCTAAAAAGCAATACAGGCAAAACATATAAAGAAGCGATTACTGCTTATTATCAAATCCTTGAAGAAAAGAAAAAAGGGAAAACAAAGATTGACCGCCAATTTGAGTATAATACCTATATTCGTGATTTCTTTGCCGATAACCAAGGAAAATCTTTAGAGGACGCAATTAAGTGCTGGAAATACAAAAAGCAATTGCAAGGTCATAATCGTTATGAAAGAACTGACCTTATAGTTCTTGAATGATAGAAAGTTACGGACGCAGGGATATTACTTGCGCCTTGCTGGAAGGCTTTTGCGAAGCAAAAGGCGGAGCGGACGCTTGGCGTCCGCGGAGACCGAGCGTTAGCGGGGCCTGGAAGGAAGGTTCTGAAAATATTTTTGGCGCGCAAAATGGTGAGATGTTTGCAATGCGGTCTTAGCGCCAGATAAAAGAATCGGCTGCGTGAATATTGTGTTTTTATGTGGTATAATCGTGATATGAAAAATTCTTTTTTTTCTGTTAGATGTGATGAAAATAATTCGAAATGGGCTGAATGTATAAAAAGGGAAAATTCTATTTATGGGCGAAATGATATTCGTTCTGATTTTGAGCGCGATTATACTAGAATTTTGCATTGTCAGGCGTTTCGCAGGTTGAAGCACAAAACTCAGGTGTTTTATTCGCCGCATAACGATCATGTTTGTACAAGAATGGAACACGTTATGCATGTTGCGAGTGTTGCAAGTACGATTTGCAAATATCTTGGTTTGAACGAGCATCTTTCGAACGCGATTGCTTTGGGGCACGATATTGGGCATGCGCCTTTTGGTCATCATGGGGAAGATTGTCTTAATAATTTGATGGAGCAGAAGGAAGGTTTTGGTGCGCCTAAAAAGTTCTGGCATGAGCGCAATTCGTTGTTTTTTGCGGATTTTATAGAAACTTTGCCGGATCCGGACGGAATTGCGCAGCCTTTGAATTTGACTTATGCGGTTCGCGATGGGTTGATTTGTCATTGTGGTGAAATTGACCAGCAGGGAATTAAGCCGCGGAATGAAGCGATTGATTTGTATTCAATAAAAAGGCCGGGCGTAATTCAGCCGTTTACCTGGGAAGGTTGTGTTGTAAAAATTGCGGATAAGATTGCTTATTTGGGACGCGATATTGAGGATGCAAGGCAATATCATATTTTGGATATGGCGGCTTACAGGCATATTCGCGAAATTGTGGCGACAACTTTGGATTCTAAGGGAAATCATGCTTTTAGAAGCGGAAAGGCGGTTAATACAACTGTTTTGATTAATGATTTGATTGTTGATTTGTGCGAGCAAAGTTCACCGGAAAAGGGGCTTTGTTTTAGCGATGAATATTTTAAGTTTATTCTTGAACTGAAGAAATTTAATTTTGCGCATATTTATAATCATTGGCGTTTGGCGGAATTTGCAAAGTATGCGGATAATTGTCTGGAAACTATTTTTAGAACTTTGATGCGTTATTATGATTATGCAAAAAACGGGCGGATGGCGCAGGCTTTGAAATATTATCCTGTTTTGCAGAAAACTTTTGTTGAATGGCTTATTAAATATTCGAATTACAGGCCTGCTTCTTGGAAAGGTGATGTGGATAGAAAGAAGATTTTGCGTCTTAATACAATTCTGTGCTTTGATTTGAATGATTTTGGTTCTTATATAAAATGTGTGATTGAATTTATTTCCGGAATGACAGATGTTTTTGCAATTCAGGTTTACGAGGAAATTGTTTCTTTTTAGTTTTTAAGTAATTTAATAGGAAGATTTTTAATTTAATTTCTCGCAGTTAAAATGAAAGTCCCCGATGAAAAAGGAGAGGGAAATCACCGGGGACTGGAGTATGTTTATTTGTTATTCGCTTTACACTAAAACAACAATGCTGTTTAGATATAGTTACAAAATATTTGTTGAAAAAGAAAAAAAACGGTGGTTGAGGTTCTTGAAACCACCAAAAAACAAAGATTCTGAAAAAATCGCAAACAGGAGGTTTGCGGAGAGCGAATCAAAGAACGGACAGGAAACAGCGAAAGTTTTTTTTTGCTGCAAAAAATGATTTGGTTCGGAAAAGAATTGCCTTACAGCAACCGTTCTTTGAGAAATGAAAATTGACACGGATGTCAATTTTCATTTTGTTTACTTGACAAATTCGTCATTTCTGCTAGACTAATAGAAAATGACAAAAAATGAAAAAATGTCATTTTGAATAATTAGTTGAGGTTGAATATGTCTAAAAAATTTGCATTTTTATTTCCTGGTCAAGGTGCTCAGGAACCTGGAATGTTGAAAGATATTTGCGATGCTTTTCCGGAAGCTCGTGCTGTTGTTGATGAAGTTTCTAAAATAACTGGCGTTGATATGCCAAAACTTATGTGGGAATCTGATAAGGATGTTCTTAGCCGCTCTGATAACAGCCAGCTTGCAATTACAACCGCTTCTTTGGCAACTATGAAAGTTTTGGAAGGCAAAGGAATTGTACCTTCTGCTTCTATGGGATTTAGTCTTGGAGAATTCCCTGCGTTGTATGCAGCGGGAGTTCTTTCTTTTGAAGATGTTATAAAAGTTGTTCAGAAACGCGGAAAAATTATGCAGGCAGTTTGCGAAGAAATTGCTTCTGAAAATGCAGGTCATGCGCCTGGTATGAGTGCAATTCTTGGTCTTTCACCGGAAAAAGTTCAGGAAATTGCAAAGACTATTCCTGATGTTTATGCTGCAAATTTGAACAGCGTAAAACAGACTGTAATTTCTGGAACTTTTGATGGTCTTGCTGCTGCGGAAAAAGTTTTTGCAGAAGCAGGTGCGCGCCGTTGTGTTCGTCTTGCTGTTGCTGGTCCGTTCCATTCTCCGTTGATGCAGAAAGCTGCTGATGAATTTGAAAAAGCGATTGCAGATGTTACTTTTAATGATCCAAAAATTGAACTTTTCAGCAATGTAACCGGCGCAAAAGCAACAAGCGGCGAAGAAATTAAAAAGAATGCAGTTTTGCACCTTACAAATCCTGTTCGTTGGACAGATGAAGAAGCGGTTCTTGGTTCTGTTTTGACTGATGATTGGCAGGTTTTGGAAGTTGGTCCTGGAAAAGTTTTGGCTGGTCTTTGGGCAAAAACAGAATTTGGCGAAAAATTTTCAGTTCCTTCTATTAATACAGTTGAAAGTATAAACGAATTGTAATAAATAAAACTTGAATTGATTTTTGGATGACGGTAAAACTTGGAGTAAAAATGTTAAAAGGTAAAAAAGCGCTTGTTACTGGTTCCAGTCGTGGAATTGGACGAAAGATTGTTGAAGTTTTTTTAGCGAACGGTGCTGAAGTATGGGGACTTTGTTCAAAACCTTCTGCGGCTAAGTCTGAACTTGAAGCTTTTGCGGATGAAAAAGGTACAAAATTCCATGAGATTTGTGCAAACGTTGGAAATGCGGATGAACTTTCTGAAGTTGTAAAAGCGGCTCTTGCAGAAGCCGGAAATTTTGATGTTCTTGTAAATAATGCAGGTATTACGCGGGATGGACTTTCTTTCAGAATGAAAATGGAAGACTGGCAGAATGTTTTGAACGTAAATCTTACGGGAACATTTGTTGTTACACAGATTGTTTCTAACGCAATGTTGCGCGCCAGAGCCGGTTCGATTATTAATATGAGTTCGATTGTTGGTATTCACGGACAGGGCGGACAAGTTAATTATGCGGCTTCTAAGGGCGGATTGATTGCATATAGCAAATCTCTTGCAAAAGAAGTTGGCGCGCGCGGAATTCGCGTGAACTGTATTGCTCCTGGTTTTATTGAAACTGATATGACTGCGGTTTTGAACGAGGATTTGAAAAAATCTATGGTAGACGCAGTTCCGCTTAAACGTGCTGGAAAACCGGAAGACATTGCTAATGCGGCTTTGTTTTTAGCGAGCGACCTTAGCACTTATATTACCGGTCAGGTAATTGGTGTTGATGGCGGCATGGGCGCATAGAAAAATTTTAAGGCGCGAAATGCGCTGTTGGTTTGCGATATACGCCTACGCCGGATACGTAGGGGCGCGCAGCGCGTGCGAAGCACCGACCGTTAGGGTAGCCCGAAGTAGCCGGAACATAAAAAAGAAACTTCGTTCATATATATAAAAAACTAAAGATAAGGAATTTAAGATGGAAAAACGACGAGTTGTTATTACTGGTTTGGGTGCGATTACTCCGATTGGAAATTCTGTTGCTGAATTTTGGAGCGGAATTAAGGCTGGAAAGAGCGGTATTGCTCCGATTACTCATTTTGATGCTTCCATAAACAAGGTTCATTATGCGGCTGAAGTAAAGAATTTTGATGCTGGTAATTATATGGATCCGAAAGAAGCTAGAAAAATGGCGCGTTTTTCGCAATATGCTGTTGCGGCGGCTAAGCAGGCTTTGGAAGATTCTAAGCTTTTGGGAAATGCGGAAGTTTTGGATGAAACTGGTTGTATTCTTGGTGTTGGAATTGGCGGTTTTGAAGTAACTGAAGCATCTGCGAAGGGTTATTTTAATTCTGGCTGCACAAAAACTGCTCCGATGACAATTCCGGAACTTATTCCGAATGAAGCCGGCGGAAATATTGCTATGCAGTTCGGTTGCCATGGTCCGGTTCAGGCTGTTTCTACGGCTTGTTCTTCTGGAACTGATGCTATGGGCGTTGCTTTTGATATGGTTCGTTCCGGCCGGTTGGATGTTTGTTTGACTGGTGGTGCGGAATCTACAATTAACGGTTATGCGATTGTTGCTTTTGAAGTTTTGCACGCTCTTTCTACAGGTTTTGATGATGATCCTACAAAAGCAAGTCGTCCTTTTGATAAAAAGCGAAATGGTTTTGTAATGGGTGAAGGCGCTGGCGTTTTGATTTTTGAAGAATATGAACACGCAAAAGCGCGCGGTGCAAAGATTTATGCGGAAGTTGCAGGTTACGGTTCTTCTTGCGATGGTTATCATTTGACTTCGCCAAATCCGGATGGAATTTGCGGTTCTAAATGTATGACCCGCGCTTTGAAGGATGCCGGAATGGATCCTAGCGAAATTCAGTATTACAATGCGCATGGAACTTCTACTCACATAAATGATCCTAGCGAAACAAGAATGGTAAAACTTGCTTTTGGTGAAGAAAATGCTAAAAAATTGAAGATTTCTTCTACAAAATCTATGCACGGACATTGTTTGGGTGCGACAGGTGCGATTGAAGCGATTGCTTGTATTAATGCAATAAACGATAGTTTTGTTCCTCCTACAATCAATCTTGATGAGCAGGATGTTGAAGGCGGTTGCGATCTTGATTATGTTCCGAACAAAGGTATTGAAATGAATGTTGATGCTGCTATGAGCGCAACTTTTGGATTTGGCGGACATAACGGCGCAATTATTTTGAAGAAGGTAAAATAATTTTTATTGATTTAAAATTATTCTTCGGAATAGGCTGATTTTTTAATATTGGAGAATGATATGGCTTTGACTACTGATATAAAATCACTTTTGCCGCATAGAGAACCTTTTTTGTTTGTGGATGCGATTTTGAGCGCGGATGAAAAAGGTGCGGTTTGCGAACATACGTTTACTGAAAATGAATTCTTTTTTAAGGGACATTTTCCTGAATATCCGGTTGTGCCTGGCGTTATTCTTTGCGAAACAATGGCTCAGGCTGGCGGCGCGGCTTTGCGCTACCAGGGAGTTATGCCGGGGGACAGTTTGTTCTTTTTTGCTACGCTGGACAAAGTGAAGTTTAGAAATCAGGTTAGACCTGGCGATAAGGCGCGAATGGAAATTACTTATTTGCGCACAAGCCCTAAAATGATAAAACAAGCCGGCAAACTTTATGTTGGCGATACCCTTTGCTGCGAAGCCGAGTGGATGTGTCTAGTAGGCGCAGCCAACTAAAGTTGGCGAGCCTACGTTTAAAATAATTTCCTTGCACACGACGCCTCTGGCGTTATGTGCTTAGTCGGGTCCGCTGAAAAGCGGGCCGACGCGTAAGAGGAATTTCTTTGCACAAAACGGTGGTTGTTTGTGCGTCCTTCGGGACGAGAGCATCCGCCGTTTTTTATCATAGAGAGGGCTTTTGTCTGAATCAATCTTAAAAAAAATTCGGATATTCCTAATCTTGAAACGTCTTTCTTTGGCTCGAAATGACGAGCGTAATTTGTTTATTTTACTTTTAGTCTATCTAAAATATTATCAAAAAAATCTAAATCTTCGTCTGAAAGATGACTTAATTTCTTTGTGATTGCTGGAATTTTTTCATTCATCGTAAGTTGAAAAGAAAGTTCTTTTCCTGTAACAAGATATTCTACACTTACGTGTAATGCTTGTGCTATTTTTACAGCATTGTCTGCACTCGGCATATAACTATTTTCTGTAAGATAATGGTCAAGCGTTCTTTTTGGAATTCCAGTTTTATCTGCAAGTTCTTTTACTTTTATATCTTGATATTTTAATTCATCTTTTAAGTTTTCCTTGAAACTCATAATAAAAGAATACTCAAAAATGAGTATAAAAAACTTTGTTTACTATAATTAGAATATTTATTATAATTTTACCCATATTAGGGTTGTTTTGAAATATTTTACCCATAATCAATATGAATAAGAATAATCACCAAAAACCGCTCTTAAAATGGGCGGGCGGCAAAGAAAAAGAAGTTTCAATTATAAGCAAAAAACTGCCTCAAAAAATAAATCGTTTTGTAGAGCCTTTTGTTGGAGGTGGAAGCGTTTTTTTGAATTTAGGAAATGGAGAAATTTTTATTAATGATAAATCAAAAGAATTGGTTAATTTGTATCGCCTTGTTCAAAAGCAGGATAGAGAATTTTTTACTTATTTAAAAGGTTTGTGTGATTCATGGAGTTCAATAAGCAATTTTGTTGATTCAAGAAAAAATATTTTAGAAAACTTATATTTTGAAAGGATAAGTGTTCAAGATTTTATTTGCGAAAATGTAAAAATTATGGAGAGCGGTTTTTGTAGAAATCTGAATATTGATGAAAACGAATTGATTTTTGAGTTTGAAAAAAATTTAATATCAAAAATAAACCGAACAAAAAAAATTGCTAGTCAAAAAGGTGGTCTTTCAGAGAAAAATATTTTTGACAATATGGAAACCGCATTTAAAAGTGCATTTTATATGTGCTTGCGAAATCTTTATAATAATCCGCAAAAAATAAATAATGAAAAATATTTCGAAGCAATTTTTTATTTTATCCGAGAATATTGCTATGCATCGATGTTTCGCTACAACTCTGACGGGAAATTTAATGTTCCTTACGGCGGAATTAGTTACAACAGAAAAAACTTTGCTTCAAAAATTAACTATTTAAAATCCGAAGAATTACATAAAAAACTAAAAGATGTTCATATTTTTAATTTAGATTTTGAAGATTTTCTAAATTCTCTTGATTTGCAAAAAGATGATTTTATATTTTTAGATCCCCCTTATGATTCTGATTTTTCAACTTACGCAAAAATTTCATTTGGAAAAGACGAGCAGATTAGATTAGCGAATTTTTTAAAAAATACAGAAGCTCAATTTATGATTGTTATCAAAAAAACTGATTTTATTTATGAACTTTACAAAGATTTTTACATTTTTTCATTTGAAAAAAAATATTTGGTAAGTTTTAAAAATCGAAACGATAGAAATACAACTCACTTGATAATTGCAAATTATAAAATATGCGAGGCAGAAAATGTCTAACTTCAGTTGGAGATGGCGAACAAAGCCCCGAAGTGCAATTAGAGTTGTTCAATGGTTTTCTGAATTTGAAAAACTTGAGGGCAAAAATTGGAATGAAGAATTACTAGAAAAATTCAGCACTTATGAAAAAAATAAGATTCATCCAATCAGAAGAATTTACACTTATAATGCACACGTAAAAGATAAAGAAAACAATTTCCTTTCCGAAGAACAATTTTTAAGTGGACAATTTGACACAAATGAAGTTGAAGGAGATGCTAGAAACGACAAATCGACTTACGAAGATTTAGGATTCGGTTATGTTGATAATGATGGTTTTATAAAAGTTACAAAAGTTGGAAAAAATATTGCTGGAAATAAATTTGATAGCGAAGATTTCTTAAAGCAACTTCTAAAAATTGAATATCCAAATTTTACTTTTAAGCCAAATGAAATTGGAAAATGGCAAGTATTTCCGATGGAAATTGTTTTAGAGGTTTTTAAAAATTTTGATTCAATAAATAGGCATGAACTTGTTTTATTTTTCGGTTGTACAAGACGCTCGGAAATTCCACTTTTGATAAACTCAATAAAATTATTCAAAAAAGAATATGAAAAACTTCCTAATAAATTAAAAGATGCAGAAAATTTATGTGAAAAAATTTTTATAAAAACTTTTGGAAAACTGCCAAACAAACTAGGTTCTTTTTACGATTATGCTGATGCTTTTTCTCGTGCATTGGTTTACACGGGACTTTTTTCAACGCATGGAAGAAGCCGGGCAACTAAACTTAGAATTGCAGAATATGCAAAAGCAAAATTTAAGTTACTTGCAGAAAAATATATTTTCATAGAAAAGAAATTTTTAAATCTTGACGAATATATGAATTGGTTTGGAAATCCAGATTCAATTCATTTGCCTTGGGAAGATATAAACTCAAGAAAAGAATTAATAAAAGATAAAGTACGAATTTTAAAAGATATTGAAAGTGGAAAAAATCCTATCATAAAAAAATCTGCATTTGCAAGAAATCAAATAAATCAAAATATAAAAGTAATTGAAAAAACGCTTTCTTCAAATTCCGAAAGTGAAATCAAAAAACTTGAAAATCAAATTGTTGTTTCTCTTACAAAACTGAACGAAGAAAATTTTATAAATGAAATTGCCTACACAAAAGAAGCGCGAAGCGAAATCTTAGAGCGTTTTGAACTTATTTTAAAAGATGATGATATGAGTGCTCTTTGGCTTGAAGTAAACACTTGGAAGTCGCTTTTGGCAATTCATGGCGAAAAAAAAGTAAAACGAAATTTTAATATTGAAGAAGATTTAACTCCAAAAAGTTTTGCCCCAGGAATTGGAAATACGCCAGATATGGAACTTTCTTCGGAAAATTATATTATTCTTCCAGAAGTTTCGCTTATGACAGGAATTCGCCAATGGGAACATGAAGGTTCAAGTGTAATAGACCATGTTCTAAAATTTATAAATGATAATGATGATAAAATTGTTCTTGGTCTTTTTATTTCTTCAAGTATAAATATTAGAACAAAATGGCAGTTTTTTATTTTGAACAAAGAAAGCTGGATGAAAAAGCCAGTTCCAGTTATTCCAATGACAATAAAAATGTATTCAGAAATTTTGGAATACATTTACAAAAATGAACTTACAATTTCAGATTTTATTTCGTTATTATTTCAAATTCATAGTCTTTCCTTGAGAAGCAATAATTTCAATGTTTGGTACGATGCAACAACTGATGTAATTAATAATTGGAGAAAATCTGTTGTTACATAATATAAAATTAGAATATTTTATATTTTAATGCCCTATTCTTCCAAAGTCTTTAAATCGTATGGTGTTTCCTGGTAAACGTAGTAGTTTATCCAATTGCTGAAAAACAGATGCGCTGTGCTGCGCCATGTTGAAATAGGAAACTGTGTGGTGTCGTTTTGCGGAAAATAATGTTTTGGGAGTTCTATTGGCAAATTTTTGTTTTTGTCGCGCCAATATTCGTTGGCAAGCGTGTTTGCGTCGTATTCAAGATGTCCAGTCATAAAAATTTCGCGGTCGTTGTTTGATTTTATAAGTGTTACGCCGGCTTCCTGAGATTTTGCAAGGATTGTTAATTCCGGACGCGCAAGAACGTCTTCCTCTTTTATTGTTGTGTGGCGGCTTTGCGGAATTGGAAAAATATCGTCAAAACCGCGGAGCAGCGAATCGTTTGATGTTGTCCGCGAATTTGCAAAAATGCCAAAAAGTTTTTGAGGAAGCTGGATTTTTTGAATGTTGTGCAAATGGTAAAGTCCAGCGAATGCGCCCCAGCAAAGATAAAGCGTTGAAAATACGTTTGTTTTTGCGTAATCCATTATTTTGCAAAGTTCGTTCCAATAGTCAACTTGCTCAAACGGAAGTTGCTCTACTGGTGCGCCGGTTATAATCATTCCGTCGTATTTATTTTTAAAAATTTCGCTGGATGGAATGTAGTATTTTTCAAGATATTCTTTTCCTGTGTGTTTATATTTATGATGTTCCATGCGAACCAGTGAAATTTCTATTTGGATAGGTGTGTTTCCTAAAAGGCGCAGAAGTTGGACTTCTGTAATTTCGCGGGTTGGCATAAGATTTACGATTGCAACTTTCAGCGGTCGAATTTCCTGGGTTTCGGCGCGCTGCTCTGTCATTACGAATATGTTTTCTTGTTCCAGCGTGTTTACAGCTGGTAAATCTGCGTTTATTTTTATTGGCATTTTGCGAACCTCTGGAAATTGCGGTTGTTTGCAACTGGCAAGATATGAAAAGTAATATAAGCCTGGTAAATAATAGCAAAAAATATGTTGATTTGCTATACTTTTTATTATGGCAGAAAGTGATAACAGAAAAGCGGCTGTAAAAAAACTGAAACTTTTAGCTTATGTTTCTAAGCTGAATATTAGTGTTTTCAGAAAAAAAATAGAAGACGCATTTTATACACCGATTCTTCCGAATAATGTGGAGCGTGTTGAACATAATTACGGTGGTGTAAAATGCGATGTTCTTTCGCCGGAGCTTTATTCCTCTAAAAGAGTGATGTTTTACATTCACGGCGGTTCGTTTGTTGGCGGTTCGCGCGCAAGTTACAGGGCATTTTGCTCCGTTTTGGCAAACAGAACTTTTAGTAGAGTTGTTGTTCCTGAATATAGACTTGCTCCGACTTATGCTTTTCCTGCCGCGATTGAAGATGTTCAGGCCAGTTTTAGAGCTCTTTTTACAGAAGAACAGATTGCGCGCTCTTTGGATGCAAGAATTGATGAGGACGGAAATAAGCAAGAAGATTTTCCGGAATTTATTATTGCGGCAGACGGAGCGGGAGCTTCGATTGCTGTTGCGTTTTTGTTGAATTTGCGGGAACGCTACAGAAAGTGTATAAAAAAGGTTATTTTGCTTTCGCCGTGGCTTAATTTAAGTCCGAATTCTCCTTTGTTTGCGCAAAAAAAAGTTCAGGATGAGGTTATTTCCAAGGAAGTTTTGCAGCAGAGCGCGGATGTTTACACTTATACTTCTAATCTTGAAAATCCGCTTGTTTCGCCGCTTTTGGCAAGTCCTGAACAGTTGTTGGATTTTCCGCCGACGTATATCCAAGTTGGAGGAAAGGAAATTCTTGTTGATGATGCAAAGGAATTTAATTCAATTTTGCATGCTTGTAATGTTGAAAGCAAACTTGATGTTTTTCCGGATATGATGCATTTGTTTCAGCTTGCGGAAGGACTTTTGGAAGCGAGCCACGATGCGCTTTATAAAATTGCGGCTCAGGTTACTAGTGATGATGAAGCTTTTGGTCGGCAAATTTATGAAAATAAGCCGAAACTTGAGCAGAGTTTGAAATCTGAGTCGTAAAAACTGAAGGATTGCGAAAGCGGGCGTTGCGGGCGGCGTTTGAGCCCGCTAGAAAGGGTGGCGAGCAATGAAATGCGAGCCAGGGAAATGCTTTTCCCTACAAAAAGAAGGTTGAAGATGATTGAATTGCTTTCTCCGGCGGGGAATGTTGAAAAACTTTATTATGCTTACGCTTATGGAGCGGATGCTGCTTATATCGGGTTGAAAAGATTTTCGCTTAGAGTTAAGGCTGATAATTTTTACGAGGATGAATATAAAAAAGTAATTGCTTTGAAAGAGCAGTTTCCGGGGCGAAAACTTCATTGCGCGCTTAATATTTCTTTTCATAATCGCGATATTGATAATTTTTTGCAGAATATTGATTATTTTAAGGCGTATCCGATTGATGCGTTTATTGTGCAGGATATTGGAATTGTTCCGATTTTGCAGAAGTATTTTCCGGATGCGGATTTGCATGTTAGTACGCAGGCGAGTTGTGTGAATCGTGAAGCGGTGAAAATGTACAAATCTATGGGATTTAAGCGTGTTGTTCTTGGCCGCGAAGTTACTCTTAAAGAAATTCGTGAAATTAAGGATGCTGTTCCTGATATGGAACTTGAAGCGTTTGCTCATGGAGCGATGTGTATTGCGTATGCCGGACGATGTTTGATGAGCGCGTATCTTACGGCAAGAAGTGCGCAGGCTGGTGCTTGCAGTCATACTTGCAGGTGGAATTTTAAGGTTTTAGCGGAAGGCGATACTTTGCGAAAAAATGCGGATTTTGCAAATCGGCAGGATTTTGCTGTTCCGGCCGGCAATAATTTGAATTATCCACAGGAAATTAAGGATTTTGCGCAATCCGGGCGGCTTGTGCTTGAAGAAGAAAAGCGGCCGGGCGAATATTTTCCTGTTTTTGAAGGCGACAATTTTACTGCAATTCTTTCCAGCAAAGATTTGCGGATGATTGAGCATCTTGATGATATGAAAAAAGCCGGGGTTGATTCAATAAAAATCGAAGGGCGGATGAAAAGCGTTTATTATGTTGCGATTGTAACTCGTGCATACAGAAAAGCGCTGGATGCGCTGGATGGCAAAATTTCTGCTGAAGAGGCAAGGCCTTTTATTGATGAGCTTGAAAATGTGAGTCATAGAGAAAGCGGGACTGGTTTTTACTATAATCCTGCGGATGCGGATAAAACTGTAAGCGGCGCAACTGACAGCAGATACATTCTTGCGGCGGAAGTTGGGGATGAGCTTTCGGAAGACGAGGCGGATTTGATTTTTTCTGCGGGAAAAGATTTTAAGGCTGCAAAAGAAAAGGAACTTGGCGAAATGCATCCGAAGGCGCGGGAAGCTCGGTTAAAAGATTATGAAATTCATCCGGAAAAAAATCCGGCGCCTGTTGAAAAAAAACTTGGTTGGCATATTTATAAAATGGTTCCGCTGAATATGATAAAAACTGATGACGAGATTGAATTTGTTTCGCCGGATGTTGTTTCTGAAAAAGCGGAAAAAGGCGATTGGCTTTTAGTTGATCCGGAAACTGGAACTTTGCGAAGTTGGGTTTGCGACGGACACGATTGTGTTATTTATACAAAAAAAATGCTTCAGGCTGGTTCTTTAATCAGGATTGAAGATCCTGATTATGTTCCTGGAAAAATCCGCGATACAGGTCGATAAAATTTGGTTGAAATTTTAAAAAGAAAATATTTTCCGTTTTTTATAGTTGTTTTTTTTCTTTGCTTTATAAAGATTGATGCTGATGCTGAAATTGTGAATTTTTATTCTTCGCAAAAAAATTGGTCTGTGATAAATGGCGTTGGTATTGAAAATGGTGCGGATTTTGCGCCTTTGACAACGATGGTGGATATTTCTGCAAATTTGGATATGAATGAAATAAAAGCTGGAGTTGGAGTGCGGGCGCAGGCCGGGCAAACGGATTTTTCTATGGGAGCAATTTATGCGCCAACTTTTTTTAATTGTTTTAATGCCGGTGCGCAAAGTATTTTTCATTTGGTTTATTGCAACGATACTTTTGTTGAACTTGATTTTTTAAGCGGAATTTATTTGGCTTATCATACTGAAAAGAAATTTGATTGTATGCTGAATTTTCTTTATCACGGAAAGAATGCAAGAATTTTTGCAATTCAGGATGATGTTCCCTGGATAAAAAATAATTCTATTGCTTTTAAGACGGAACTTAATTTTAGACCTGTTCAAAAATTGAATATTAATTTTGCGGTTTCTTCTTATTCTGATTACAGATTTATGATTTGGTTTGCGCCGGATTTTTCTTTGGCGGTGGATTATAACCTTTTTGATATTTTTTCGTTAGGTTCTGAAATTGAAATTCAATATATTGATATGTTCACTTTAACTTCGAATTTGAACAGCATTGATTTGCGGCTTTTTGTAAAATTGGAGTTTTAATGAAAAAAAACATTTTTACTGAATTCGTTTTTTTTATTTTAGTAAGTTCCGCTTTTCTTTTTGAATCTTGTAAATATTATGCTTACGGGTTGGATGAATTCTTTTTCCGCGATGATGAAATTAGAAATCGTTCCAAAGAGCTTAAGAATTTGGATGCAGAAGTTGAAGTAAAAAATAGGGGAGCGTATGAGATTGCAAAAATGTCGCCAGAATTTGCGGAGTCGGATTTTGATTTTTATGAAGTGCTTGTAATTACGGATGTTCATTTTGGTGCGGAAGGTCTAGGCGCGAACGGAAATCGGCGGGATGATGATTTTTTTGCTTGGATTAGCGAAAATTATGTGGAAAAAGGTAAAAAGTTGCCGAAATTTTGTGTTTGCCTTGGTGATGTTGTAGAGTACGGACTTGAAGAAGAATATGAAGATTACGAAAACTTTACAAAAAAACTGGAAGAAAGGTTCGGAATAAAAACCTACAATGTTGTCGGCAATCACGATTTGTATAACGCTGGCTGGAAAAATTATAAAAAATATTGTTTTCCGTATACTTCTTTTTATAAATTTCGCACTAAAACTTTAACTTGCTATTTTTTGGATTCTGCAAGCGGTTCTTTGGGCGACCGCCAGCTTGAATTATTTTTGCGCGATATGAAATATAATGAAAACGGTCGCAAAAAAATGGTTTTTATGCATGTTCCGGCTTACGCCAACGGATTTTTTTATTATGTTATGCAAAATTCAATTGAGCGGAACAAGTTTATTTCCTATTGTGCGAAGAACGATGTAATTGCTCTTGTTGATGGGCATACGCATAAAGAAAGTACAAGCGATTTGGGAAGTTTTGCTGAATATAATTTGCCGGGCTATTTACAAAGGCGCGGTTGGGGAATTCTTTCTGTGGATGAGCGGAACGGAAAAGTGTCCTGCAAAAGTTATTATTTGGAATAGGTTGCGGAACTGCTTGTGCGCGGTTTGCGCGGCTGGGCCACTTACGCGGGATTGTAGGCGCGTGCCTTTGGCGCGTTCCGGAATGGAGCGGCGCGGAATGCAGGAATGAAGGCGTAAGCCGGAACGCCGAAAAGCCCGTTGCGTTTTCCGTTTGCGTTCAAAAAATTATAATCCTGAATCCCATTCGGCAGGAACGGTTTTCTTTTCGTGGTTTGGAACGCGCAGGTATGTAAGGCAGTCTGCCCGATGAATCATTACGCCTTTTGCGGTTGAAACGTACCCTACGATTGGATCCGGAAACTTTGGTTTGCAGCATTGCGCAAAGTTGTAAATAAAATTTGAAGAGCCGGCAACTTTTACTTTTGTGATATTTTTTTGCGGTTCAATAAATCCTTCGCCTTTTTTGTGTCCTTTGCGCTTTTCGTCCTGGATTGCGTGGCTTTGCGCTTCATGCTCGGCTTTTGCCGCTTCTTGCTTTTCAATGGCGCTTTTATCTACAAAATTCGGGTCATTTGCAACCAGCCATGCATGAATTCTTTGCCTTGCTTTTGATGTTTTTGCCGCTTTTAGCTGCGCTTCTGTAGGATGCGCCTGCGGATTTGTAAGAATTTCTATGATTTGTGTGTTTTTGAGCGGTTGGGTAATCGGAATGATTTTTCCGTCCGCTTTTGCGCCTACGATTTTTTCACCGATTCCTGAATGAACCGCATAAGCAAAATCAATTGCATTTGCGCCTTCCGGAAGATGTTTTACTTCGCCGTTTGGTGTAAAAACATAAATTTCATCGCCAAGAAGTTCGCTTTTTAGGCTCGCAAAAAAATTTTCGTCGGTAACTTGTTTTTCGCGCAATTCCTGCAGGTGATTAAAAATTGCAAGTTGACTTGAATCTACCAAATCGTGGCTTTTGCCTTTTTTGTAAAGCCAGTGCGATGCAACTCCGCGCTCTGCGATGTCGTGCATTTTTTGCGTTCTTATTTGAATTTCCAGCGGGCGGTCTTCGCACATAACCGTTGTATGCAGCGACTGGTAGCCGTTTGATTTAGGCATTGCAATATAATCTTTAAAGCGGCCCGCCAACGGTTTCCACAGACTGTGAACGATTCCAACAAGAGTGTAACATTCTGATTGTTTTTCGCAGATTATTCTGAGCGCAAGTAAGTCGTAAAGTTCGGCAGGTTCTTTGTTGCGTTTTCTCATTTTTTGATAAATTGAATAAAAATGCTTTGCGCGGCTTGTGATTGTAACTTTGATTTCGGCTTTGTTTGCTTCTGTTTGAATTTTTTTTACGGCATTGTTCAGATATTCGGCCCGTTCGTCTTTTTTTAAATTGATAACCGATTTTATTTGCTGATATGCGTCCGGATTTGTGTATTTTAAGCTTAAGTCTTCAAACTCGTTTTTTACATTTGACATACCAAGGCGATCTGCCAGCGGCGCCCAGATGTCCAATGCTTCTGCTGCAAGTTGTCTTTGTTTTGAATTTTCCAGATTTCTGATGTTGCGCATTCTGTCCAGTTTGTCTGCAATTTTTACAAAAATTACGCGAACGTCGTCTACCATTGCAAAAAGCATTTTTCTGATTGCGTCTGCCTGCTGGAGCGTTTTTGAATTGACTTTTACATTTGTGATTTTGCTTGTGCCTTGAATTATTGTGGAAACATCTTTCCCGAATCGTTTTTCAAGTTCTTCGTAAGTTGCGCCTAAAGTCGGCATGCTGTGCAGAATTCCTGCGGCGATGCAGTCAGAATCAAATTCATCTTGCGCCAAAAGAAAAGCAATCCGCATCGGATGAAGATAATAAGGCTTTCCGCAGGAGCGAGTAAGTCCTTTGCTTTTTTCCAGAAGAAATTGCCAGGCTTCGGAAATTTTCTTTTTTGAGTCTTCTGAATTGTATTGCGGAAAAGTTTCGAAAAATTCTGCAAGAAGCGCGTCCGGATTTTCTTCCGCAGTTTTAAAAACAACATTTTTACTCACACTAAAAAGATAGCGAAAAAGTAGGTATATTGTAAATAGAAAAAAACTGTTTAAAATTTTATAAAATTTAAGAGTTGAGTTGTTGTTTATTCCGAAAATGAGAAAAAGCGTTTAAATTTAATAAAATTTAAAGTAACTTTTTTGAATAATTGTTCGTTAATTTAATATATGGAGAAAAAAATGAATATAAAAAAAGTATTTCTGGTTTGTTCAATTTTTGTTTTGATGACAGAAATTTTTGCTCAAATAAAACAGGAATCTAAAACTACTGATTCTTCTGAAAATTTTAAAGTAAGAACTTTAACAATAGAGGATGCGGTTAAGCTTGCAAAAAAAAATAATATTTCTGTGAAGGTTGCAAAAAATACGCTTGAAAATCTTGAAATTAAAAATAAATATTCTTGGAACAGCGTAAGTCCTACTGCAAGTGTAAGCGGCAGTTTTTCTGATGATTTGGAAAATGACAGTTCCAGTTTAAGTATTTCGGGTTCTGTAAATCTTAGCCTGAAAACGAACCTTTATTCGGATATTCAAGGGGCAAAATTGAATTTTGAAAAGGGAAAACTTACGTACAGTGAGGCTGTTCGCGCAATTGAACTTTCTGTAAGAAAATCTTTTTACAATCTTATTTATCAGCAGGAAAATCTTGAATTGCAAAAGCAGAGCCTGGAAACCAGCAGAACGCAATATGTTAGCAATCAGGAAAAATTCAGGAACGGCAGAATCAGCGAGCTGGACGCTTTTACAAGCCGCGTAAATTATGAGTCCAAAAAGCCGGCGGTTGAATCGGCGGAAATAACTTTTCAGAATGATTTGTCTAGTTTTAAGCAGATTTTGGGGATAGAGCAAAATACTGAAATTGAACTTGACGGAACGCTTGATAAAATTCTTGAGATTAAAGAAATCAGTTTTGAATCTCTTCCTAAAGTGACGGACCCTGCGCCGGATGTTAAATTTGCGGAATACGATGTTCAAATTGCAAAAAATTCGCTTTTGGATTCGCGCTTTTCGGCTTATTCACCAAGTGTAACTGGCAGTTATTCTTACGGCAAATCAAAAAACTCTGAATTGGATGACTGGAGTACAAAAAATTCCCTTTCTGTTGGAGTTTCCGTTCCTTTGGATGGAATTTTGCCGTGGTCAACACGCGCTGTAAATATAAAGCAGAATAAAACGGCGCTCGATACGGCGGAAAAAAACTTGGAGAACGCAAAAACTTCTGTTGCTGTTCAAACGGAAAGTTACATAAGAAAAATTAATCTTGCGGTAAAACAGCTTGATACTTTAAAAGCGACGGAAGAACTTGCGGAGCAAACTTATAAGATGACATTGGATGCGTACAATTACGGAAAAACGGATTTGCTTTCTCTTCAGAATGCGAATGATTCTGTGCTTAGCGCAGGTGTAAATCTGAAAAGTCAGGCTTATACTTTAATAAGTACAATTCTTGATTTGGAAGATGTTCTTGGAATTGAATTTGGAACTTTGGAACTTCAAAAGTAAAAAAAAACTTTGCAAGTCAAAAAATAAAAATTGAAAAATTACAAAATTGAGGAAATATAAAAATGGACAAGAAAAAGAAATCTTTAGTTATCATTGGAATTACTGCGGCTGTTTTAGTTGTGGCGCTTATAATTGTTGCGCTTGCAAAAAAATCAAGCCAAGCGGCAGGTTTTAATCCTCGCGAAAGAAATGCCAGGGGAAATACGGTTTTTACAGTCCGCTCTGCAGAAGCGTCTGTTCAGACTTTAAATGATTACGTTATTACAAACGGAGAAGTTGAAAGTCAAAGCGCAGTTGAAGTTTTTCCTTCTATGGGCGGAAAAGTTGCAAAAATAAACGTAATGCTTGGTTCTCATGTAAATCGCGGTGATGTCATTGCAAGTATTGATCCTAGCGAACCTGGAACCCGCTATTCTTTTAGTCCGGTTGAAGCGCCGATTAGCGGAAGTATCGTTTCTTCCCCGCTGAAAATCGGAACAACAGTTACAACAAATTCCGCTGTTACAATGATTGGCGATATTGATAATTTGCAGATAACTTGTTCAATTCCGGAACGATATGTTGCGGAGCTGAAAACGGGACTAAGTGCGGAAGTTTCGCTGGAAGCGTATCCTGAAATTATTTTTAGAGCGACTGTAAGCAGGGTAAGCCCGGTTGTTGATTCTTCTACAAGAACGAAAGAGATTATTCTTAATTTTGACAAAAAAGACAGCCGTATAAATGCGGGAATGTTTGCAAAAGTAAAATTGTATACTTCAAAATATGCTGGCGAAATCGTAGTTCCATCGGATGCGGTTATAACTAATGATGACGGTTCTGCTTATCTTTTTGTTGTAAATGATAATAAAACTGTAAGCCGCAGAGATGTAAAAACCGGCAAATCTGTAGATTCTTTTGTTCAGATTACAGACAATCTTGTTGCAGGAGAACGTGTTGTTTACGAAGGTATGCTAAGTTTGAGCGAAGGCGCAAAAATTAATGATTTGTCTGCGGCGCCGCTGACTTCAGATGCGGAAGGCAAAGTAACGGAAGGAGCGGCTGAATGAGCGTTTCAAGACAGACTTTAAATCATCCTGTATTAGTTCTGATTGTATTTGCATTGCTTGGATTTGTAGGAATTTTTACATTAAAAAATGTTGCAATCGGGCTTTTTCCGGAAGTTGATTCCCCATATATTATGATTTCAACAACTTATACAAATGCGGGGCCGGAAGCTATTGAAAAAACTGTAACAAAAGTTTTGGAAAGTTCTCTTGTAAGCGTAAGCGGACTTAAGAATATGACTTCAACTTCTAATGAAGGTTCTTCCAGAATTTCGTTGGAATTTAATTACGGAACAGATATTGATGAAGCGGTAAACGATGTTCGCGATAAATTGGACCGTGTTTCGCGAAGTCTTCCGGATAATGCCGGTTCTCCTACGATTTTCAAGATGGATTCAAATTCTATGCCGATTTTGCGAATTGCGGTAAAAGGAAACCGTTCTGCCAGCGACTTAAAGCAAATTGCGGAAGATAATATCGTTGATATCCTTGAACAGGCGGACGGCGTTGCGCAGGCAAGCGTTTATGGCGGAAAAACAAAAATTGTCCGCGTTGAATTGGAGCAAAACAGGCTTGCTGCGTATGGACTTACTGTAAGTGCGGTTTCTTCCGCGCTGGCAAAGCAAAATCTTGAACTTGGAGGCGGAAAACTTAATGAAGGGCAAAAAGATTATGTTGTCCGCACAACTGGTGAATTTACTTCAATCGATCAGATAAATGACACTGTAATTACGACAATTAACGGTTACAACGTAAAACTGAGCGACATTGGAAACGCTTTTATGGGCTATGAAGATGTTAACAGCGAAGTTTACATTAACGGAGCGCCGGGAATTTATGTTTCTGTAACAAAGCAGTCGGGCGCAAATTCTGTAACGGTTGCAAATAATGTTTACGAAAAAATGGCGAGTCTTGAAAAAACTTTGCCATCTGATATTTCAATGACAATTTTGCAGGATGATACAGATTCTATCCGCGAAACAATAAATACGCTTGTTGAATCTGCGGTTGAAGGATTGATTCTTGCCGTTATCGTTCTTTTCGTCTTTTTGCAGAATTTTAAATCAACCATTATCATCGGAATTTCTATTCCGCTTTCTATTATAATTACGCTGCTCGCAATGAGTTTTGCCGGAATCACTTTGAATATGATGACTTTAACAGGTTTGATTCTTGGCGTTGGTATGATTGTAGATGCTTCAATTGTTATGATTGATAATATTTACAGTTACCGTATGCGCGGGGCAAAGCCAAGGATTGCGGCTGTTTTGGGTTCTCAGGAAATGATGGCATCTGTAATTTCCGGCAACCTTACAACGATTTGTGTATTCGTTCCGTTTCTTTTGTATATGAAAGATCTTGGAAGAATGGGACAAATGTTTAAAGGAATAATTTTTACAATTGTAATTGCGCTTGTATCTTCTTTGCTTGTTGCAATATTCCTTGTTCCGGTTTTGGCAGGAGTTTTCTTCCCTCTCACAAACAGAAATGAAAAGCCTGTAAAATCAAAATTCTTTAAAACAATTTACGGGGTGTTTGAAAAAGCAATACAAGCTGTTACCGAAGTTTACCGAAAAATTTTAAAAGCAGCGCTTGAATACAGAGCGGTTACAATTGTAATTTCTGCTTGCCTTTTGATTTTTGCGCTTGCGTTGATTCCGACAATGCGAATTAATATGATGCCGAATGGAAATGACGATTCTGTAACGTTAAATATTACAATGCCAATAGGAACTCCGCTAAAAGATACAAAAGTGATTGCCCTGGAATTTGAAGATATAATCAAAAAAGAAGTAAAAGGCTACAAATATCTTACAACAACAATTGGTTCCGGTGGACGCGGTTTTGGAAACAGCGCTACTTATAAGGCGAATATTCAGATAAGATTGCCGGAAAGCTCGGAACAAATAGACACTGCGCAAGATATACAGACAAAATTGCGCTCTCATTTTAACGATTTTGCAGGAGCCGTATTCAGTTTTAATGCCGGAATGCGCGGTCAGATGACAGGTGATGATTTGGATATTGCAATCCGTTCGGACGATTTGGATGCCGCGCTTACTGTTGCGGATAAAATAAAAGATGTAATGAAGCAAATACCAGATATCGGCGAACCTTCGATTGATACGGAACGCGGTTTGCCGCAGGTTGAAGTTGTAATTGACCGCGACAGAGCGTATGCTTTTGGTGTTGATGTTACAACGGTTGCAAGAGAAATAAACTATGCGATTAATGGTGTAACAAGTACGGAATATCGCGAAAACGGTAAGGAGTACGACGTTGTTGTTATGTACAAACCGGAAGACCGCAAAAGCGTTATAGATTTGGAATCAATATACGTGAACGGAACGAACGGAAAAGTTGCGGTTTCTAACTTTGCTTCGTTAAAGCGAGGGCTTGGCCCGGTTTCAATCAGACGCGAAAATCAGACGCGAATTGTTCATCTTACCGCATCAATTATTTCGGAGCGCAACGCAAATCTTGTGGAAGATTCAATCCGCGAAGGAATTGCCAACAGTTTTATTATTCCGGAAGGCGTAACCGTAAGTTATGAAGGTTCTTGGGCAGATGTTTCCGATCAAATGAAAATCTATATGGCAATTATAGTGCTTGCAATTGTTCTTGTATTCGGTGTAATGGCTGCAACTTATGAATCGTTCAAAGCGCCTCTTATAAATCTTGCCACAATTCCGTTTATGATAATCGGTGTTGTTTTCTTGTATAAGATTATAAATCAGCCGCTTTCAATGATGAGTATGGTCGGATTGATTATGCTTGTAGGAATTGTAGTAAATAACGGTATCATTCTCGTTGACTATACAAATCTTTTGCGCGGGCGCGACATTCCGCTTATGGAAGCGTGTTTGCAGGCAGGAACAAGCCGCCTTAGACCAGTTTTAATGACAACTTTAACAACAATTCTTGGTATGATTCCGATGTGCTTTGCAACAGAAGGAATGGCGGGAATGGTTCAGCCGATTGGAATTGCAGTTGTTGGCGGTTTAACATCTTCAACATTTGTAACTTTGCTTGTAATTCCGGTTTTGTATTCTATTTTTATGAAAAATGAAAATAAAAAAGCACAATCAACAATTAAAATAGAATATAAAGATTGATTTTTATGGGGTTGAAGGGCGGACAACCGCCCTACGCCCGCACTTCGTTGCGGTCTACCCACCGTGCGGGGCAAAAATCGGATTGCGACTGGCCCCGCAACGCCCCGATTTTAAAAATCATTCAAAAGGAGTTTTTATGACAAATAATGCTAATTATAGAATAGAAATAATTGCAAATCAGTCTGTGCAGGAAGAAATAACAGATTTGCTTGAACAGGAAATCGAAGAAATTCAATATACGATAATTCCAACTGTTCAAGGGCGGGGAATTCATTCAAAAAAATTAGGTTCAGCAACTTGGCCGGAACAAAACTTCGTGCTTTTCGCTTACGTTTCAAAGGAAAACGCAAAAAAAGCGGAAATTATAGTTTCTGCCGTAAAGAAAAAGTTCACCGGAGAAGGAATTTCGTTTTTTTGCGTGCAAGAAGCGGTTTTGTAACTTTTTTGTTTCGCACAATCGACCAACTTATTTAATTGTGATAGAATAAATTCGTTATTATGAAAGTAAATTTCCGCAAATTTTCCAGAGGTTTTTGTTCTGTAGTTTTGTTTTTTGTGCTTTCAGTTTGTGCTTCGCAATGTTTTGCGCAGTCGTCAGCAGTTTCGGACAGAACAAGCAGTTTTCAGTATTTAAGAAGATTTAATTCAGTTTATGAATTTGTATTGCAAAATTATGTTGACGAAGTAGATCCTAAAGTTCTTTATGAAGGCGCAATGAAAGGTCTTATGGATTCGTTAGGAGATCCATATACTTCATATCTTGATGAAGAAACTATGCGCGACCTGGCTGATACAACGAACGGTTCTTTTGGCGGAGTCGGACTTTCTATTTCAAAACCGCTTGAATCAAAGGAAGGTCATCCTGCTTATGTGGAAGTTGCTTCTCCAATAGAAGATACTCCTGGTGCAAAAGCCGGAATTCTTGCCGGAGATTACATTACGGAAATTGACGGCGAATCCACGGAAAAAATGTCCATGCAGGATGTGCTTGCGCATTTGCGCGGTGAAGTCGGTAAGCCTGTAAAAGTAACAATTTTGCGCGGAAAAAATTTAAAATTCACCGTTGAGCTTGTTCGTGCGCTTATTGAAGTTCCAACCGTAAAATACGGAATGATTGGCGATGTTGGTTATATGCGCCTTGTTCAGTTTACTCCGGAAACTCCGGTTCGAGTGCAGGAAGCGCTTGATTCTTTTAAAAAAGATAAAAACTTTAAAAATTTAATTATCGATTTGCGCGATAATCCGGGCGGTTTGATTACAAGCGCGGTGGATGTTGCAGATAAATTCATTGACGAAGGACCGATTGTAACAACAAAAAGCCGTTTGGATTTTGAAAACAGTTCGTATGTTGCAAGCGCAAAAAAAACTGTTGTGCGCGGCATTCCTATTGTTGTTCTGATTAATCAAGGTTCGGCAAGCGCTTCGGAAATTGTTTCCGGCGCACTAAAAGACAATCATCTTGCTTATTTGGTTGGAGCCCGAAGTTACGGAAAAGGTTCAGTTCAACAGGTTGTTCCGCTAAGTGGCTCTGAAGAAATAAAAATGACAGTTGCCCGTTATTACACTCCTAGCGACACTAATATCGATAAGATTGGAATTCCGCCTGATTTGGAAGTTCTTTATCCTAAGCTTACAGAAGAAGACGAAAAAGCCTATTCAGATTTGCTTGATGCAAATGAAATTGCCTTGTATGTTGAAAATCATCCGGATATGACAGAAGATGATATTTCAAAATATGCAGATGAACTGAATTTAAAGTATAAACTTGATGCACGGCTGCTTCGCAGGCTGATAAGAATTCAAGTGAACAGAACAAAACCTACTGCACTTTATGATTTGGATTACGATATTCAGCTGAATGCGGCGTTGGAATTGCTGAAAAATACAAAAGATTTTAATGAACTGGTTCGTTCTACAAAAACATTAAAAGAACTTCAGATTGAAGCGGAAGCGCAAAAGGCAATCGAAGATTTGGAATACAGTAAAAAGGCTGAATAAATGCGGCAGTTTATTTCTTCTGAATTTCCTGATAAACAAGGTTTACTTTGCATAACCGGAAAAGATTTCCGCTATCTGCGCCAAGTTTTGCGCTTAAAAACAGGAGATATGCTTGCGGTTCGCTTGCCGGACGGAACTTTGCAAAATACAACAGTCTGCCAGTCGGAAGAAAATTCCAAACGTATTTTGCTGCAAGTTTGCGGGGCGGCGCAAAACTCTTCTGAAAATACAAATGTTACGCGCGGTGTAAAAGCGTCGGAAATTCAAGATTCTGCTTTTGATGTTGAATACACTCTTTTTCAATATGTTGCAAAGCCTTCTAAAATGGAGCAGATTGTTCGCCAGGCGGTTGAATGTGGCGTAAAGTTTGTTGTTCCTGTTGTCGGTGAATATTCCCAAAAGCAAAATGTTCTTGCGCTGGAAAAATCCAAATCGGAGCGTATCGAACGTATTGTTCGCGAAGCCCGCCAGCAGAGCGGCTCGCCGGTTCAAACAGAAGTATTAAAACCGCTTTCTACATTGCAAGCAGTTGAATATTGGAAAAATTCGGTTTTGCAAATTGAAGGCTCGCAGAAAAATTGCAAAGCGCTTGTTCTTTGGGAGCGGAATGAAAACACAAAATCTTTTTGCGAAATTTTTGGTCAAACTCAAATAAAAAATCTAAAAAAAATTGCAATTGCGGTTGGTTGTGAAGGCGGAATAAGTCCGCAGGAAATGGATGTTCTTTCTTCGGGAGGATTTTTTCCGATTCATTTTGACGGAAACATTTTGCGTTGCGAAACAGCTGCTTTGTATGGAATTGCGGCAGTTCAGCAGGCGGTTCAAATATTTTCTCAAAAAAAATGAACAAAGTTCTGAAATAAATCAATAAAATTTGTATAATAAAACAAATTCAGAGGATAATTTATGGGAATACAAAGAATTAAGGTTTTAGATGTGCCGGTTGACATTTTGCGTCCGGAAAACTTGGAAATTGAAATTCTTGAACTTTTGGCAAAACCTGGTACAAAGCAAATTGTTTTCCTTTCAATCTGGGATTTGTTAAAGGCGCGCCATCGCGGTGAATTTCAGGATTGTATAAATAATGCGGATTTGATTATTCCGATTTCGAAAAGTATTATAAAAGGGGCAAGTTTTCTTAAAAAGGAAATTCCTGTGCGCTACAATCCTTTTTCCGCAGTCATAAATATTCTTTCAATTTTAGATTCTCATTTCAAAACATTATATCTTTTAGGTTCCCGCGGTCAAACGTTGCATTCTGCAGAAAAAAATCTTCGCGACACTTATCCGAATCTTAGAATTGTAGGCCGCTATGTCGGATATTATCCAAAAAATATGGAAAACGATATTGTTCAGTCGATTTATAAAAGTTCCCCATCTTTAGTCATTGTAAGTGACGGAATAAAAGATAAAAACTGCTGGTCATATAAACGAAGAAATCAGTTTTCTTCCAGTATTTTTATTTATTACAAAGAAGCATTTGGAATATTTTCAAAACGAATAAAACGAGTTGACGAAAAAACTTTTGAGCGCGGACACGAAATTTATCACGAAGTTGTCAGAAATCCGTTCAAGATTTTTCTTATACTCCCTTTCCTTAAATATGTGCTTACATTGCTGGTCTATAAAATATTAAAAAAGTAACGGGCAATTTGTTTTTTTTGGGAAAAAGAAATTGTTCTGGGAGGGGGCGTCTTGATTCCCGTCAAGTTCGTTCAGGTTTTTCTTGTAACAAAAAGACCTGAAGTTATTGTACTTTGGAAGAAATCACTCTTAAAATTTTGTTCTCTAGTTGTTCTTCCGGATTTAGGTTTGCTCATCAGCAGGCAAAAGCAAAATGAGCAAAAAGAAAATGCTGTGGCAATAATTGACAGCTTGGTAGTTGCTTCAGCCGATGAAATTGATTTTTTAATTTCAAAAAAATATATTTCATTAAAAAAAGTTTTTGTTATACAATCACCGAAAATAAAACAGGAATTTAATTCTGTTTTTGAAACATTTAAATTCGAGCAGATTCCATTTCCTTGCAACTTGTCTTTTTTCAAGAATTTCATTTTGAATTTGGCTTCGCAAAGAAGAGCGGAAGAGTTTGAGCATGAATCCGAGGTTTTGCCGCCAAAGCTTAAAAGGTTTGCCGGAACTTCAAATTCTGCTGATTCGTTGCGCAAAAAATTTTATGCGTTCGGAAAAACAGATGTTCCGCTGATTATTGAAGGTGAATCAGGGACAGGAAAAACGCTTGCGGCGGAACTTATCCATTCAATTTCGCGCAGAAGCTGCAAATCTTACAGAAGAATAAATATGCCTTGTATTCAGCCGGAAATCGCAGAGTCCGAACTTTTCGGTTCTGTTTCAGGAGCTTTTACCGGCGCCACAGATAAAAAAGGAATTCTTCAGGAAGTTGACGGCGGAACTGTTTTGTTTGATGAAGTTTCGGAAATTCCAATGCCGGTTCAGGCAAAACTTTTAAAATTTCTTGATTCCGGCTGTTTTTGCAGAGTCGGTTCAACAAAAGAAAGCCGTTCTGATGTGCGGGTTATCAGCGCCACAAATGTAAATCTGGAAAAACTTGTTCAAAAAGGTTGTTTTAGAAAGGATTTGTATGAAAGGCTCAAAGGAAAAATAATATCAATTCCGCCGCTGAATTCACGCAAAGAAGATATTGATGCGTTAGTGGAAAATTTTCTTGTTGAGAATAATTTCAGTTCGATTTCTTTTTCTAAGGAAGCGCTGGAAACATTGAAGGAGCGCGATTGGTCCGGAAATGTAAGAGAATTGCAAAATTGTCTTACATTAACTTGTTCGATAACCAAAAACAAAGTTATCGGTCCTGACGATTTAATTTTTGCCAGCTAAACCAGCGGCTTTGTTGAAAATTTTTTCAAGATATTTCGCTTCGCTTTCGGAAAGTGCGGCTCTGGAAAGAATGCTTTTCCAAAACGCTTCCATATCTTTGCGTCCGGTTATCTTGAAAAAACCGATTTTTTGCAAATTATCCGTAATCACATCAACAGTTTTGCCAAGCCGCTCCAAAGAAAGCGGTGTGTAGCCAGAAAATCCTTCGTTTTTCTTTCTGAAAAGATGATAGGAAATTATTTGAACAGCGTGCGAAAGATTCAAAGAGCCAAAAGAATTGCTTGAAGGAATTGTTACTCCCAAAGTGCATTCTTTCAGTTCTTCGTCTGTAAGTCCGGTGCGTTCGTTACCAAAAACAACGGCAATGTTCGCACCGTCTTTTTCATTTTTTCCAGTCTGATTTTTTGCGATTTCTGCAAATTCTTCCGGAAGTAAAAGTTTTCCTTTTCTGTTTTGCCCTCTGCGCCTTGTCGTTCCGGCCGCGATTGAGCAGTCTTTTGTTGCTTCTGTAATCGAATTAAAAAATTCGGCAGAATCAAAAATGTAATCGGCATGAATGGCAAGCCTGTAAATCTGTTCTATGTCGTAGTCAGATTTTTTGCCGACAATCCTAAGATGTGTAATATCATTGTTTGCCATTGCGCGGCAGGCAGAACCAATGTTTCTTGATTCGTCCGGCCGGGATAAAACTATGAAAACTTTATTTAAATCCATAATATTAGTGATGGAACAATCGAATTCCTGTGAATGCCATAGCAATGTTGTATTCGTCGCAGGTTTCTATAACTTGGTCATCGCGAACTGAACCTCCCGGCTGTGCAACAACTGTAACGCCACTTTTTCTTGCGCGCTCAATATTGTCGCCGAATGGGAAGAAAGCGTCGCTTCCGATTGCAACATCTGTATTTTTATCAAGCCAAGCGCGTTTTTCTTCTCGTGTAAAAACTTCCGGCTTTGTTTTGAATAATTTCTGCCATTTTCCTTCTGCAAGAACGTCTTCGTATTCATCGCCGATGTAAACATCAATCGTGTTGTCGCGGTCGGCTCTTTTTATTCCGTCAACAAACTGCAAGCCCAAAACTTTTGGCGACTGTCTGAGCCACCAGTTGTCCGCTTTTTGCCCTGCAAGACGAGTACAGTGAACGCGGCTTTGCTGACCGGCTCCAATTCCGATTGCCTGGCCGTCTTTTACGTAACAAACAGAATTTGACTGCGTATATTTTAAGATAATCAAAGAAATTACAAGATTCATTTTGTCTTCTTTGCTCATATTTTTGTTTTTTGTAACAACATTAGAAAGGCAGCTTTCATCAATTTTAAGAAAATTGTGGCCCTGTTCAAAAGTAACGCCAAAAACCTGCTTTTTTTCCAAGTCTGCCGGAACATAATTCGGGTCAATTTGAATTACACAGTAGTTTCCGTTTTTCTTTGCTTTAAGAATTTCAAGCGCTTTTGCAGAATATCCCGGCGCAATAATTCCGTCAGAAACTTCTTTTTTAATTAAAAGAGCGGTTGCTTCATCACATTCGTCGGAAAGCGAAATAAAATCGCCAAAACTGGACATTCTGTCTGCTCCGCGTGCGCGCGCATAAGCCGAAGCAAGAGGAGTAAGTTCCACGTCATCTGTAAAATAGATTTTTTTGAGCGTTTCGCTAAGCGGAGTTCCCACAGCGGCTCCGGCCGGACTTACGTGCTTGAAAGAAGTTGCCGCCGGAAGTCCAGTCGCTTCCTTTAATTCCTTAACAAGCTGCCATCCGTTTAGCGCATCTAAAAGATTTATGTATCCAGGTCTGCCGTTTAAAACTGTAATTGGCAAATCTTTTCCGTCTTCCATAAAAACCCGTGCCGGTTTCTGGTTCGGGTTGCATCCGTATTTTAATTGTAATTCGTTCATAGAAAAAGAATAATTTAAAATCATAAAATAATAAATAGGAATTTGGGTGTTGCGCCGCATTTGCGTCGCCGGGCTTTTCGGGGTTCCGGCATTCGCCTCCATTGCTTCGCAACGTGCCAAAGGCACGCCCCTACAATCCCTAACACATTTAGCAGCGCAGGTAAGAAAAAGCGGGACTGTCTGTTGAATTTTTGCGGTGATTTTCAAAAAGTTTAATCACCGTTTGCTATTTTTTTAGACAGTCCCTGAATATTTGTTTATATTCGCATTAATCCGGAAATTGGTAAAATTCTTGTTCTTGTTGAATTTTCAATGGCTGGGATTGATGCTGATTTTTGTGTTTTTCGGTTTCCAAAATGATATTTGAATCCCATTTGGAATGAATTGTGGATTCCGTTTCCATCAACTTTGTATTCTTCAGAATCATTTTCAAAATCATCAGAACTGCGGATAACTTCCTGGAAGTATACAGTTTCTTTCCAACCAAGAGTTAAATCAAAATTTTTGTAACGTGCTTGAACTCCAAGTAAGAATGAACTTGCTATATCGCAGTCAAATTCAGAATTGTATAGAATTGCCATCTGGGCTCCGATATTTGCGCCTATCCGCATTTCGCTTGAAGCAACATTTACTTTTATAGGAAGAATTGACCAGTCCAACTGAATATAAGGTCCTACATTTGTTGCGGAAACAGTTTCTTTTGTTTCTTCATAGTAACCGCCGCTGTATCCATATTCGTAGTTGTAATTCCACTGTTCAGTTACTTTTGTCAAATCGTGTTTGTCTATCCAAAGGCCGTAAGCACAGCTGAAAATATCTCCTCCGAAATTCGCGCCAAAAGTTACTCCGCTTGGTGAAAAATAATCAATTACCAGACCTTTCGCAAACGCTCCGCAAGCAAAAAGCGAAAAACAAAGTGCTAGAAAAATTTTTTTCATAGTATTCTCCGGTTATTTTGTTTTAATCTGAATAACTTTTGCTCTTACAGAAACTTTGTATGAAACACTTTTTACATAAGAACCGTTTTTTGATTCTTCTGAATGTTTTTCTACTGTGTAAATCGGTGATAAAATCGAGTCTCCGCCAAGTTTGTAAGCTTCTTCTATCATAATAAAGTTTGCGTTAAGTTTTGCTCTTTGCAAAGCTTCTGATTCGGAAGTGTTTGATGCTTTTTTTCCGACACCTACAAATTTTCCGTTTCCGTTTTCTGTTTGTCCGATAAATGTTTCTGCTGGTTCATAGATGTAACCGTAATTTCCAGAATCGCCGGTCCATTCGCCTGTTTCTGCGTTAAAACTTACAAATTCTGATGTTCCGGATACTGTTCCGATGATTGTGTAATCATTGCGGTCCAAATAAGTGTTTAAAACCATTTGTTCCGATTTAATTTCGTTTGTAGACGAAACTTTGGTTACTGTGCTGCAAGATGTAAATGCAATTCCGCAAAGAATTAACAATCCTGTTGCAATTTTTAAAATACTTTTCATAAAAAAACTCCTTATAGCACTTTACCCCCCCCCCGTACATTTTTGTCAATGAGGGAAATTTATAAAATATTTTCCTAATAACCTATTGACTTTATAGGGAATTAAAGTTATTTTTATATTACCTTCTGTAAAACTTGCGGCCAAGCATTGCAAAACTGCTGTGTTTTGTGGAAGATATTCAAGTAAAATCTATTCAGGGGGCAAGACTATGGCGGATTTTTCTAAAACTCATTTTGAAACAAAACAACTTCATGTAGGACAGGAAGCGCCTGATCCTGCTTCGGATTCGCGTGCGGTTCCGATTTATGCGACAACTTCTTACGTTTTCCATAATTCAAAGCACGCGGCGGACAGATTTGGTCTTGCAGATTCTGGAAATATTTACGGAAGACTTACAAATTCAACGCAGGATGTTTTTGAAAAACGTATTGCTTCTTTGGAAGGCGGTTCTGCGGCTTTGGCAGTTGCTTCCGGAGCGGCCGCAATTACATACACAATCCAGGCGCTTGCACAGGCTGGCGATCACGTTGTTGCGCAAAAAACAATTTACGGCGGAACATACAATCTTTTGAAACACACATTGAAGCCGTTCGGTGTTGAAACAACATTTGTTGATGCGCACAACTTAAAAGAAGTTGAAGGCGCAATCAAGCCGAACACAAAAGTTTTGTACTTGGAAACTTTAGGAAATCCGAACGCGGATATTCCGGATTTGGATGCATTGATTGCGCTCGGGCATAAACACGGACTTGCAGTTGTTGTTGACAACACTTTCGGAACACCATATTTAATTCGTCCGCTTGAACACGGAGCGGATGTTGTGGTTCATTCTGCAACAAAATTTATCGGCGGACACGGAACAACTTTGGGCGGAATTATAATTGAATCCGGAAAAACAAATTGGAAGAGCGGAAAGTTTCCTGCGATTTCAACGCCAAATGAAAGTTACCACGGAATAAGTTTTGCGGATGCAGTTCCGGGTGCGGCTTTTGTAACTTATATCCGTGCGATTTTGCTCCGCGACCAGGGCGCTGCAATTTCTCCGTTTGCGGCTTGGGCTTTGATTCAAGGAACAGAAACTTTGTCGCTTAGAATTGAGCGCCACGTGGAAAACACAAAGAAAGTTGTTGAATACTTGGCGAAAAATCCGAAGGTTCAAAAAGTAAATCATCCTTCGCTTTCTGATCATCCGAATCATAAACTTTACGAAAAATATTTTCCGAATGGCGGAGCAAGCATATTTACTTTTGAAATAAAAGGCGGTCGCGAAGCTGCATGGAAATTCATCGACAATTTGCAGATTTTCAGCCTGCTTGCAAACGTTGCCGACGTAAAATCGCTTGTAATTCATCCGGCTTCCACAACACATTCGGAACTGAACGAAGCGGAACTTGCCGACCAGGGAATTACGCAAAGCACAATCCGCCTTTCAATCGGAACAGAACACATTGACGACATCATCGCCGATTTGGATCAGGCTTTTGCAAAGATTTAAGGAAAATCGGTCATTGAGTGGTTTGACGGTGCTCAACAACCGGTTCTCGAAATCACCGGATTGTTCAATATCGGGGTTTTAGGGGCGAAGCCCCTAGGAGAAGGGGTAGCGTAAAACCGAAGGTGGTTGAGTTTATCGAAACCCCGAAGGTTTGAAGCGAGGGGAAGACTTTCCCCCATCTAAAAATATAGGAGATACAAAAATGTCAAAAATTTACACATCTGCGGATCAGTTGATTGGACACACTCCGCTTTTGGAACTTACACACATTGAAAAAGAGTTTGGATTGGAAGCGAAAATCCTTGCAAAACTTGAATATTTTAATCCGGCTGGAAGCGTAAAAGACCGTGTTGCAAAAGCAATGCTTGACGAGGCGGAAAAGAGCGGAAAAATCAAGCCGGGTGCGACAATTATTGAACCTACTTCCGGAAATACTGGAATCGGACTTGCTTCTGTTGGAGTTGCCCGCGGTTATAAAGTTGTAATCGTAATGCCGGAAACAATGTCGGTTGAGCGCCGCCAGATTATCAAGGCGTACGGTGCGGAAATCGTTCTTACTGAAGGCGCAAAGGGAATGAAAGGCGCGATTGCAAAAGCGGAAGAAATCCACAAATCAACGCCAAACAGTTTTATTCCGGGACAGTTTGTGAATCCGGCAAATCCAAAGGCTCATTTTGAAACGACGGGTCCTGAAATTTGGGAAGATACAGACGGAAAAGTTGACTGGTTTGTTGCCGGCGTCGGAACAGGCGGAACTGTAACTGGCGTTGGGAAATTCCTTAAATCAAAAAATCCGAACGTAAAAGTTGCCGCGATTGAACCGGCTACTTCTGCGGTTCTTTCTACGGGAGTTGCGGGACCGCACAAAATTCAGGGAATTGGAGCGGGATTTGTTCCGGACGTTTTGGATAAATCTGCTTACGATGAAATAATTGCAGTCAACAATGAAGTCGCTTTTGAGTACGGAAAACTTATCGGCAGAAATGAAGGTGTTCTTGTAGGAATTTCTTCTGGTGCAGCTTTGTGGGCGGCTGTTCAGGTTGCAAAACGGCCGGAAAATAAAGGAAAGACAATTGTGGTGCTGTTTCCTGACACTGGCGACCGCTATCTTTCTACGGCTTTGTTCCAGGATTAAGATTTATATTTTATATAATTATAATTTGTAGTGCGAAAACGCTTTTCGGGATTTTAGAATTTCGGAAGGCGTTTTTTTTTAGCGCTTTTGCTGTGCTGGCCGCTCTTTTTAATATTGATTATGAAATTTGCTGTAATTTTGCTATACTAAAGTTATGAACATTCTTTCTGTAAATAATCTAAAAAAAATCGGTCGCGAAGAACCGCTTTTTTCTGGTGTAACTTTTGGTTTGAACGATGGCGACAAAGCGGCTCTTATCGGGCGGAACGGCACCGGAAAATCAACTTTGCTGAATATTATTGCCGGCGTTTTGCACGCTGATGAAGGTTCTGTTGTAATCAATAAGGAATCCGGTTTTTCGTTTTTGCCGCAAAATCCTGATTTTAATGCGCAGGATACAATCCGCGAACATATTTTTAAGGGAAATTCGCAAAAATTGAAAATTATTCAGGAATATCTGGAAATTTGCGAAAAACTTGGCGGAAGCAACGGAGATTATGTTCAAAAACGTTTTGATGAATTGAATGTTATGATGGAGCAGAAAAGTCTGTGGAATTACGAATCCCAGGTAAGTTCGATTCTTTCTATGCTTGGAATTACGGATATGACGCGCAAGATGGGAACTTTGTCCGGCGGAATGTTAAAAAAAGTTGCGCTGGCTCAAGTTCTTGTTGAAGATACAAAACTTTTGCTTTTGGACGAACCGACAAACCATCTTGATATAAAAACGATTTCCTGGCTGCAGGATTATTTGCGCAGTACAGACAGAACTGTTTTGATGGTTACGCACGACCGCTATTTTTTGGATGCGGTATGCAACAATATTTTTGAACTTTTCCGCCATTCTGTAAAACTTTATGTGGGAAATTATTCAACTTATCTTGAAAAGAAAGAAATTGAAGCGGAAATTGAACAGAATACTGACCGCAGAATTGAATCCGTGCTGCGTTTTGAGCGCGATTGGTTAAGACGCGGTCCTTGCGCGCGCGGAACAAAAGCAAAGGCAAGAATTCAGCGCGATATGCAGCTTATTAACCGCGAAAAATTTGCGGCGGATAAAGGTTTTTCTTTTGAAGTTCAGGGCAGAAGGCTTGGCGGCAAAGTTTTGGAACTTCATTCAATCAGCAAAAATTTTCCTAAGGGTTACGTTTCTGATTTTTCGGACGGTTGTTCGGATGATGTAAAAAAATCAGGCGGGGCGCAAAAAATTGTTCCGGTAATTTCTGATTTTTCGTATATTTTTACAAAAGGGCAGCGAATCGGCATTTTTGGAGATAACGGTTCCGGAAAATCCACTTTTTTGAACATTATAACTGGAAATCTTGAGCCGGATTCCGGTTCTGTTGTTGTTGGTGAAAATACAGTTTTCGGCTATTACAATCAAAATCCGGTTTTTAAAGATGTTAATCAAACTGTTCTGGAATATTTAAAAGAAGCGGCTGAATATATAAAAAAGAATGATGGAAAAACGTTAAGCGCCGGGCAGTTTTTGACAGAATTTGGATTTGAAGGAAAAATTCAGGGTTCTCCGATTTGTAGTCTTAGCGGCGGCGAGCGGAAAAGGCTTTTTTTAATTCGGCTTCTTATGACTAATCCTAATTTTCTTGTTCTGGACGAACCTACAAATGATTTTGATATTTTTACAATGAATGTTCTGGAAAAATTTTTGGATGAATACAAAGGTTGCCTTCTTGTTGTAAGTCATGACCGCTATTTTATGGATAAAGTTTGCGATACGCTTTTTATTTTGGATGATGACGGCGGAATAAGCGGTTTTGTAGGAAAATGTTCGGAATATATTCAGTATAGGGAAGAAAAAAAGAAGGAAGATGAACTTTTAGCGCGCGAGGCAAAGCAAGTAAAATTGCAGAATGAAAAAAATATTTCGCAAAGTTTAACGCCGCCGGCTTCTGGTGATAGCAGCGGAAGTTTTAAAAAGCGCAAGCGCACTTTTAAAGAGCAAAAAGAGTTTGAGTTGATTGAAAGCGAAATTATGGCGCTGGAAAGCAAAAAGTCTGAACTTGAAAATGCTATGTCCAGCGGCGAAAAAGTTGATTTTGAAACGGTCAGCCGCGAATATTCGGAAGTCAGCGAAGACTTGGAAAAAAAGTACGAACGCTGGAATGTTTTGGCGGAACTTGAATAGCGGCTGTCCTTGCGGCTGAATCATCGGCTAAAATTTGTTATTCGTCATCAATCAAATCATCCAAAAGGTTTTGGCTTGCATCTTTTTCTGTATTTTCAGAAGAAGGCAGAACGTCTACTTTTGTAAGTTTTTTTTCTATTACGCGGCTTCTTGTTTCTGCTCGTTCAATTTCTGAATGTGCGGCTTCCAGTTTTTTCTTTGTTGCCGCAAGAACATTTCCGAATTTTCCGAATTCGGTTTTTACAGAGCCAAGCAGTTCCCATACTTTTGAAGTTTCTTTTTGGATTGCAAGCGTTCTGAATCCCATCTGCAAACTGTTTAAAAATGCGCCCAGTGTTGTAGGACCTGCAATTGTAACTTTGTAATCATCCTGAATTTGCTGGAAAAGTCCCGGAATGCGCATAACTTCCGCAAATAAACCTTCGAATGGTAGGAACATTAGGCCGAAGTCTGTTGTGTACGGAACTTCAATGTATTTTTCTTTAATATCTTTTGCCATTTTTTTAATGTCTGTAACAAGCGCTTTTTTTTGCGCTTCAATTTCGTCTTTTTCCGCCTTTTCGTAAGCAAGGCTAAGTTTGTCCCATACTGCGGCCGGATATTTTGAATCTACAGGGAGCAGAACGAATTGTCCGTCTGAAGTTTTTGAAGGAATTTTTACTGCAAATTCAACAACTTTTGCGCTGCTGTGCGGATTTGGATGTGCGTTTTTTACAAATTGTTCCGGCGAAAGAATTTGGCTTAAAAGCGCTTCAAGCTGAACTTCTCCCATTCCGCCGGCAGTTTTTACGTTGGTGAGCGCGCGTTTTAATCCGCCTACATCGCTTGCAAGGTTTTGCATTTCGCCAAGCCCCTTTTGAACCGCTTCAAGCTGTTTTGTTACGATTTCAAATGAACCGGTAAGCCGTTTTTCCAAAGTTGACTGCAATTTTTCATCAACTGTAATGCGCATTTCTTCAAGTTTTTTTTCATTGGAATCTTGAATTGATTTTAAACTTGTCTGCACTCTTTCCTGCTGTACGTTTAATGTTTCTTGCGTGCGTTTTGTAAGCGATTCTATTTGAGCGGAAAGCGTCTGCATAAATTTTGTAAGATTTGAAGTTAGCGCTTCTTGCGTATTTTTTGTCAGGCTGTCCAGTTTTCCGTTTACAGAGTTTTGGAAGCCCATAAGAGTTTGCGTGTTTTCTTTTCTTGCGCTCATATTTGTTTCCGACGTTTCTTTGCGGTTGCGCGCAAATTCATCTTTCAAGTTTTTTTCGTAGGAATCAAGTTTGTTTTCATATTTTACAAGCCGTTCGGATAACGTGCCGGAATCAGATTTTTTTGATTTTGCAAGAAGAACAATTATTAAAATAATTCCGATTAAATTAAAAAATATAACAGTTGAAAAAAGTATAAAAAGTTGCGTTTGAAGTTGCATAAAATCTCCGTAAAAATAAATTGAAATATTATATCATATAAAACGAAGATAGAATATTGACTTGAAAATTGAATTCTGTTGTTTTTTTTTATAAAAAAATGCGTAAAATTATGTACCTTGAAGAAATAAGTGATTTCTAAGGTCTTGTATACAATACAAAAAATTTGTATAATTATAAAAATCTGCGAAAGACAATGAATAAATATGCAGTTTTGGGAGGCAAGTATGACAGATTCAAAACACAACGATTTTATAGAAAAACTTTCAGTTCTTGCCGAGCGTAATGATCCCATAAATCCAGATTTATACCAAAAATATGATGTAAAGCGCGGACTTCGCAATGCAAACGGAACTGGTGTTCTTGTAGGACTTACAAGAATCGGTGATGTTGTTGGTTATGAAGTCAGCGAAAGCGGAGAAAAAATTCCCGTTCCTGGCCGACTTCTTTACCGCGGTTACGATGTTGTTGATCTTATCCGCGATGCGGAAGCGAATGATGATTATTGTTATGAGCAGTGCGCTTATCTTCTTTTGTTTGGAGAATTGCCAAAAAAATCTGAACTTAATGAATTCCGTGCTTTTATTGGCGAATCAAGAGCGTTGCCACCGAATTTTACAGAAGATATGATTATGAAAGCGCCTTCCCAGGATATTATGAACAAACTTGCGCGCGGAGTTCTTGCTTCTTATTCTTATGATGAAAATCCGGAAGACCGTTCTGTTGCCAACAATTTGCGCCAGTGCATAGAATTAATTTCCCGCTTTTCTACGCTTGCGGCGTATGGATATCAGGCGCGCCGCCGTTATTACGAAAACAAGTCTATGTATATTCATAATCCGCTGCCGGAACTTTCTACGGCGGAAAACTTTTTGCATTTGATTCGTCCGGACTGCCAATATACAAAACTTGAAGCGGAAATCTTGGATTTGGCGCTTATTTTGCACGCTGAACACGGTGGCGGAAACAACTCTTCTTTAACAGTTCATGTTGTTTCTTCTGCTGATACGGATACTTATTCTTCAATTGCGGCTGCGGTCGGTTCATTAAAAGGTCGCCGTCATGGTGGTGCGAATATCCGTGTTGTTGAAATGATGGATGAAATAAAAGCGAACGTAAAGGATTGGTCTAATGAAAATCAGGTTCGCGATTATTTGATAAAAATTGCAAAAAAAGAAGCCTTTGATTGCAGCGGAAAAATTTACGGAATGGGGCACGCTGTTTATACTATCAGCGATCCGCGTGCTTTGCTTTTGCGCGAAAAAGCGGAAAAACTTGCAAAGGAAAAAGGTTGTCTTGAAGAATTCAATCTTTACAGATTGATAGAAAAACTTGCTCCTGAAGTTATTATGGAAGTTCACCATTCAGACAAGCAGATTTGCGCAAATGTAGACTTGTATTCCGGCTTTGTTTACACAATGCTCAATATTCCGCGTGAACTTTATACTCCGATTTTTGCAATAAGCAGAATTGCCGGTTGGTCAGCGCACAGAATAGAAGAACTTGTTGCCGGCGGACGAATTTATCGTCCTGCATATAAAAATGTTTGCGAAGAGCGCAAATATATTCCTATGGCAAAACGCTAAACTGGTGGTTGCATTTATCGCATCGGTTTATTGTATGCAACCGTCAAAACAGGAACTTTATGAGTAATTCCCGCATTGATAAAATTCTTTCGCACGAAGGTTTTGGCAGCCGCAAGGCAATCCGCAAATTTTTGTATTCTTCCGAAGTTTTGGTTAATGGAAATCGTATTTTTGATACAAGTTTTTCTGTAAATCCTGATAAAGATGAAATTTTAATTGACGGACAACCTTTTGCGGTTCGTAAAAATTTTTATTTAATGATGAATAAACCTCAGGATGTTGTAAGTGCGAATAAAGATGGTCTTCATCAAACTGTTTTTGATTTGCTGGATGAAAAATTTCACACTCCTTATTTGGATGAAAATTTGCATTTGGTCGGCCGCCTTGATATTGATACGGAAGGTTTGCTCTTGTTTACAACGGACGGCGCGCTTACGCATAAAATTACAAGTCCGAAAACTCATTTTCCAAAATCATATTTTGTAAGATTGGCGAATTCTGAAACAAGCGAACGGCAGAAAAAGATTGCGGAAGATTTTAAAAAAGGAATAGAAATTCCTGCTGAAGGAAAGGAACTTGGCGCGCTTTTAAAGCCTGCGGAAATTGACTGGAAGAGCGAAAATGAGTGCGTTCTTACTATAAGTGAAGGAAAATTTCATCAGGTAAAACGGATGTTTGCTGCGGAGCAAAATGAAGTCGTTTATCTTAAGCGCATTGCGATTGGTTCTTTAAAATTAGATGAAAATCTTGCTCTTGGCGAATATCGCGAATTAACAGCGGAAGAACTTGATTATTTGATTTAATTGAATAATCCTTGTCTTTTATGTAAACTTACTTATCTTCTTTTTAAGTTGGAAAAAAATGACAGATATTGAAATTGCTCAGAAAAATGTTATGGTTCCGGTTGCGGAAGTTGCAGAAAAAATTGGTATTAAGCCGGAAGATTTGGAACTTTACGGTTCTTATAAAGCAAAACTTACAATGAAAAAGTTGCGCGAACTTCAGGCTAAGGCAAGTGATAAATCTAAGCGCGGAAAACTTATTCTGGTTACTGCGATTACTCCGACTCCTGCCGGCGAAGGAAAATCAACTGTTTCGATTGGATTGGGCGACGGACTTAGAAAAATTGGAAAGAATGCTGTTACGGCTTTGCGCGAACCTTCGCTTGGTCCTTGTTTTGGTGTAAAAGGCGGAGCGTGCGGCGGCGGTTATGCGCAGATTGTTCCAATGGAAGATATCAATTTGCATTTTACCGGCGATATTCACGCTATTTCGATTGCGAATAACTTGATAGCCGCTTTAATCGATAATCACATTCAGCAGGGAAATGAACTTGGAATTGATCCAAGAACAGTTACTTGGAAGCGTTGCGTTGACTTGAATGACAGACAGCTTAGAAATGTTATTGATGGTCTGGGAAACAGAACAGACGGAACTCCGCGCGAAGATCATTTTCAGATTACGGTAGCTTCCGAAATTATGGCTATTATTTGTCTTAGCCGTTCAATTTCTGAATTAAAAGAACGAATTTCCAATATTATAATAGGAAAGAATTATAAAAAAGAAGACGTAAAATTTGGCGATTTGAAATGTACAGGTGCAGTTGCAGCCTTGTTAAAAGACGCAATTCGCCCGAATCTTGTGCAAACTTTGGAAAAAAATCCGGTTTTTGTTCACGGAGGCCCTTTTGCGAACATAGCACACGGTTGCAACTCTGTGAACGCAACTCTTAGCGCGCTTGCTTTGGGTGATTATGTTGTTACGGAAGCAGGATTTGCCGCAGACTTAGGCGCGGAAAAATTTATGGACATTAAATGCCGTGTTGCAGGAATTTCGCCAGATGCTGTTGTTATTGTTGCGACAATCCGCGCGTTGAAGATGCACGGTGGAATTGCAAAAACAGAACTTTCTAAGCCGAATGTTGCCGCTTTGGAAAAAGGTTTTGCGAACTTAAAGGCTCATATAGAAAATATTTCAAAGTTTGGCGTCCCGGCTGTTGTCGCTGTTAATAAATTTATTACTGATACAGACGAAGAAATTGCCCTTGTTGAAAAACTTTGCAAAGAAAACGGCGCAACCGCTGTTTTGTGCGAAGGCTGGGGAAAAGGCGGAGAAGGCGCGGCTGAACTTGCTAAAGTTGTGGCTGATGTTGCAGATAGCGGAAAGGCTGATTTCCACTTTTTGTACGAAGATGAACTTCCGCTTGAAAAGAAGATTGAAAAAATCGCAAAAGAAATATATCATGCTTCTTCAGTAGAGTTTGAAAGCAAGGCTTTGAAAAAACTTAAGGATTTTGAAGCGCAAGGTTACGGAAAACTTCCTGTTTGCATTGCAAAAACGCAGAATTCTATAAGCCATGATCCAAAGTTGATTGGCGCTCCAAGCGGATTTGTTTTCCCAGTTCGTGATGTTCAACTTTATGCTGGTGCAGGTTTTGTGGTTGCTCTTGCGGGTGATATTATGACAATGCCTGGATTGCCAAAAGCTCCGGCTGCTCTTGAAATTGATGTTGACGATGACGGAGTTATTTCCGGTCTGTTTTAAACTGTAATTTTATTGAAGTTCTGGAAGCCGCTTGCATACATATTTAGTGGGTGCAAGCGTCAGGGCGCTTCAATAGTTTATTTATTTTGATCCTGTAGCTCAGCTGGATAGAGCGACTGCCTCCTAAGCAGTAGGTCGTGCGTTCGACTCGCATCTGGATCATTCAGGCGTGCTTTGCGTTTTGCGGCACGCTTTTTTTTAAATTTTTGTTTTAAGCGTTTTTTTTTGTGGCGAAACGATTTTTTTTAGGTTAAACTTTACGAATGAATTTAGCAGCAGTTCAGCATTTTGCTTTTGATAATTTTTGTTATCCATTGGATGAAGACACTCTTGAAATCAATATTCTTACTGGAAAAGATGTTTCTAAGGTTTTTATTGTTTTTGGCGATCCTTTTGCCGGCGGAATAATGGGCGGCAATTGGAGTTGGAACGGAAAAGAACAGGAAATTACCCAGAAAAAAGAGCTTCAGGAACATTTCAGATGGACTCTTTGCGTAAAGCCGGAATTCAAGCGGCTTGCATATTATTTCAGGCTCGTCGGCAAAAATAATTCTGAAAATGAAGTTCAAGAATACTTTTTTACTTATAATGGTTTCTTTACAAAAGAGCAGTTTGAAACTGCCGGAAAAAAATACGGATTTTTTATTTTTCCGTGGATGAACAGTTCCGATGTTTGCAAAGTTCCAAAGTGGGCGGAAGATACGGTTTGGTATCAGATTTTTCCGGCACGATTTTGCAGAGGAAAGAGCGATTTTGCTCCAAAAAATCTTTTGCCGTGGCAAAAATTTGGCGAAGAAGTCGGCGAAAAAAAAGAATTTGGCGAACCAGTTTACGGCGGAAATATTCAGGGAATAATTGATAAGCTTGATTATTTGAAAGAACTTGGAATTACCGGAATTTATACAACTCCTATAAATAAATCTACAAGTCAGCACAAATACAATACGGATGATTATTCGCAGATAGATGAAGAGTTCGGAACTCCGGAGGTTGTGAAAACTTACGTGAAAGAAGCGCATAAGCGCGGAATAAAAGTAATGTTTGACGGAGTTTTTAATCATTCCGGCTGGTTTTTTGATAAATGGCAGGATGTGTGGGAAAACCGCGAAAAGTCAAAATATAAAGACTGGTTTATGGTTAATGATTTTGATTTTGTTGAACCGGCTTACGGATATAAGCGCGGAAATGCCGGAAACGGAAAATACTATTCATTTGCTTTTGTGGATTTTATGCCAAAGTTGAATACGAATAATCCTGAATGCATAAAATATATTATTGAAATTTGCGAAAACTGGGTAAAAGAATATGATATTGATGCTATTCGTCTTGATGTGGCGAATGAAGTTTCTCACGTTTTTTGCAAAGAACTAAAAAAAGCGATGGTTGCGCTAAAACCTGATTTTTACATCATCGGCGAAATTTGGCACAATTCGCTTCCGTGGTTGCGCGGTGATGAATTCGATTCTGTTATGAATTATCCTTTGCAGAATGGAATTGCGGATTTTTGCAGTTCTTCTGACTGGAATGTAAAACAATTGGAATTTGCAATAAACCGCTGCTATTCAATGTATTATAAACAAGTGAACAGAGTTCTGTTCAATCAGATGGACAGTCACGATACAATACGAATTTTAAATCGCTGCGGCGGAAATAAAACTGCTGCTTTGCAGACGCTGGTTTTGCTTTTTGCAATGCCGGGTTCCGCTTGTATTTATTATGGAACAGAAATTCTTTTGCCAGGCGGTTATGATCCGGACAATCGCCGCTGTATGCCTTGGAAAGAAATTGAAGAAGGCAGATTTTCTGATGACTTTGACTTTGTAAAAAAACTTATTGAATTGCGAAAAGTTCATCCGGCAATGAAAAGTACGGAATACGAATTTGTTTATTCAGATTCTGACAAAAATGGCGAAAATAGAATCGTTCATATTGTAAAAACCGCAGAAGACGGTTCAGAAAAAATTGGAATAGTTTTGAATTGCGGTTCATCTGGTGAAGACATTCTGAAATTTGCGGAAAACAAAAAAGTTTTGCTAGGCGCGGAAAATATTTTGATTTTTGCAATGTAGATTGCTTCGGGCTGTTGCAGCCCGAAGTGCGAGCAAATAAAAAACATCCGCAGCTTGATTGCGAAAAAAATGTTTTTTATGCAAAAAATCTTGCGCAGGATTGGAAGTGCCACGAAGTGGGCCCGAGCTATGCGAGGGCCGGCCGCTAGGCGAGCGAAGCGAGAGCACTGGAAAGCCCTTTTAGCGTTTACTTCTTTCGCCCGAAATAAAAAAATAATGCTGCAAAACATGCGATTAATGCAAGAATGTATGCGAATGCAAGATAATGAAAAAGTTGCGGCAAAACTTTTATTATTATTCCAGCTGCAACGGTAAGTCCGCCAAGAGCCAGAGCAATCATTCCGCAAAGTTTTCCCATAATTATGGCTTTTTCTTTTTCTTCGGGAGTTTCCCGGCTTTCCGCGAGCGCTTTTTGGTAACTTTTTGAAGAAAAATAAAATCCCAACGCTAAAAAAACTAAACCGGCAACAATAAAGGCTACCATTGCAAAAATCTGTCGTTTTCCGTCCATAAAATTTCCTTTTCAATTTGAATTTTGATTTTGCATTTTATTGATTTTAAAGTAAAAATCAAAATTCAAGCGTATGATTTATTATTTTCGCAGTTTTCCGCGAGAAATAAAATCCATTTTAGAAAGTTTTTTGTGGCTTGGCAAATCTTTTTTTTGGTTTGCAAAGCTTGCGTAACTTTCATTTTTTTTGTGTTCGTTATGAAAATGCGAATTTTTTTGATTTGCCCAAACTGCCGGAATATTTCCGGAATTTTGCTGTACGGTTAAAAGCCAGTTTTCCGGTTCGGGAATTTCAAACTTCATTTTTTTGTTGGTGTAAGGATGAATAAATTCCAATGTGCGCGCGTGCAATGCAAGCCGACCGAACGGATCTGTTTTTGCGCGGTAATTTTCATCGCCGGCAAGCGGATATCCTTTTGAAGCCAAATGCGCGCGGATCTGATTTTTCCGCCCTGTTTCAAGGCTTAGCTCAAAAAGAGTGTGGAATTTTCCGCGCTGCAATATTTTGTAGTGCGTTACAGCGGAAATAGTTTTGAATTCAGGTTTGCCGTTTTTTATAACAAGATTCCGCTCATAAATCGATTTTTCGCCATTTTTATGGTTGTGCGATTGCCGGCTAAGATTGCGGATTTTGCCGTTGTTTTCCGAAGGTTTTGCGTTGTCTTTCGGAACAAATCCTATGTTGTGCGCATTGTAAGCAAGTTCATCATTGATGGTTCCGCTTTCCAGCAGTTCAGTTTGCGGATTTTCTGCAACTGCGCGGTAAAGCCGCTCAATAACCATTTTTTGCCAGCTTTCCATTATTTTTTTCTGAGCATCGCTGGTGAGCGCAAACATCATAACGCCGGAAGTGTCGCGGTCAAGTCTGTGAACTACAAAAGGGCGGTGAGAAGAATTGTAAGTGCCTTCTTTTCTTAAAATTTGTTCAAGCGCCTCTTGCGCAGTTTTATTGTGGCTTCCCGGATACGGAACGCTTAACATTCCGCTTGGTTTAAAAATAACGGCAATGTATTCATCTTCGTAAAGAATTTCTATCCTTTCGCGGCCAAAATCAGGTTTGTGTTCTTTTTTGTATTGAGTTCCGGATAAGTTTTTATGCATTTAGAAGTTTTCCTCGCTGTTTTCTTCATCATCGCTGGAATAATCCTGCGGAACATAATTTTTTTCCAACAAAGACAAAATATCCATTAATTGTTCAAAAATTTCAGAGTCTTTTTTCAAAGATTCTTGAGTTCGCCCGTCTACAACAAAAATTTCGGCATAAGAATTAAGCATTTCGTACATAAAAGCGTAATCTTCTTCGTCCAGCGCGTTCAGGGAAGCAATTCCGTTGATTTCTGAAAAAATATCGTTTAAAATCGCGGTTACGTCATCGCATTCTTCGATAAGCTCTTGAGTATATTCAAAATTATCTTTTTCAAGATATTTGCGGTTTTCTTTTATTTCTGAAAGAATTTTCTGATAAGAATCAGTAAGCAATTCGTCATCTGTCATAAAAGCAGTTTAGCACGAATTAAAGAAAGTAAAAACAGAAATCTATAAAATTTAAGGGCGGCCCGTAAAAAGTGATTTCGGCAAGCTCAATCACTTTTTACGTCGGGCTTTGGCGTTATAAAATTGGCAAAGCCAATTTTTCCGTTCAAACTCGCTGCGCTCGTTCGAACCCTGACGGGCTCAAATCCCTTCCGCAAGTTGCTGTAAATAAGAGATTTCAACCTCTTGACATATTTTTTTTTAATTTATATATTAGTAGAACATTGCATTCCCCGATTGTGTAATGGTAGCACTTCAGATTCTGGTTCTGACTGTGGGGGTTCGAATCCTCCTTGGGGAACTAAAGGCTGAACAAATGTTCAGCCTTTTTTATGGCCCCTTCGTATAACGGCTAGTACAGCGGATTCTCATTCCGTCAACAGGAGTTCGATTCTCCTAGGGGCTAAAAAAACTAAAATTTTGCAAAAGGATAACGAGTTCGTTATCCTTTTTTGTTTCAGAAACACCAGCAAGGGGCTTTGCAAAAAGTTTAGAGCGTAGCGGTCATTGAGTGTTTCGACGTTGCTCAACAACCACCTGTCGAAATGACCTTGCCGCTATATATGTTGGTTGCTTACGCATCCTTCGGAGCGAGTGCCTAAACCACCAGTTTTCATTCTTTTTTGATTTTAAAAATAGATTTTTGTTATAAAACATTTTCTTGTTGGACGTAAAAAATAGATGTGTTATAATTGTTTCTATGAATAAAAACGCGGCGGAAGAAAATCCGATTTTAGCAGCGAGTTATGATGAACTTTGCGAACTTATAATTAAGATTAAGGATAAAGAAACGCTTGAATCTGTTTTTAGTTGTCTTTTTACGCCGAATGAACGCAAAGATTTTACGGAACGCTGGCAGATTGTAAAAGAGTTGAATGCGAAAACAACACAGCGTGAAATAGCAAAAAAATATAATATGTCGCTTTGTAAAATTACTCGCGGTTCAAGAGAATTGCATAGACCGAACAGCGGATTTTTGGAACTCCTTAAATTGTTGGAGCAAAAATAAAGCCCGCCTGCGCCGCTTTCATTGCGTGAGGGATTGTAGCCGCGTGCGAAGCGCGTTGCAAAATTGCAGGATAAAAAATAATTTTAAAGATTGATTTTTATTGTGTTGCGCACATATTGTATTTTTATAGTTTCTGCAATTTTGTAATGGAGCGCGACAGCGCGGAACGGCGAAAAGCCCGACCTTGAGCGTACGCGAAAGGGCACGCCCGAAAATCTATTTTTTTTCTGAAGGTTTTAGAATATTTGCGGCTTCGCTTCGCTTCCATCGGACTGCTACGGTGTAAGGTGTTTCGTCATAAATATTTTTTGCGTCTATGTCCAGTCCGTAAGAAATTAAGGTTTGGATTGTGGTTGCGCTGCTGGTTCTTGCCGCATAATGCAAAATTGTATTGCCCTGAATGTCGCTCATTGAACCGGCGAATTTTACGATTCCTTCCAGAATTTCTTTGTTATCTTTTTGCAATGCGATTAATGTTGCGTTGTTTCCTTTGCTGTCAATTTGAATAAACGGATTTGCGCCTTTTTCCAGCAGAACCAAAGCGAGTTTGTTATAATTTTTTTCTGCTGCGATTCCAAGCGGTGTGTATCCGTTTGCGTTTCTTGTGTCTATCGGATAGTTTGAATCGATTAACATTCTAAGAATATCGCTTGATTTGTTGTTTTCCACAACAATATGGAGCGGTGTGTTTCCGTCGCTGTCAGAAATTGTTGTGTCTGTGCCAAGAACCGCTTTGATTATGGATTTGTCCTGGTCAAGGCAAAGGCTGAACGGAGTGCTTCCTGTTTTGTCGCGGCTCAGCGGGTTTCCGCCTGCGTTGCGGATTGTGTTTATAACGTTGATGTCTGCGGTTGCGGCTGCTTCATGGTAGGCATTGCGGCCATTCAAATCCTGGATTTGCGGATTTGCACTGTATGAAAGAAGCATTGCAATTGTGTTTATGTTTCTTGCGCGGACTGCATCCATTAAAACGGTTCTTCCGGCGGTATCGCTCGTGTTAGCGTTTGCACCTTTTTCAAGAAGGAGTTTTGCGATTTCTGGTTTGCCGCCAAGCGCCGCTTCTGCTAGCGGGCTTTTTCCGGAAACGTTTTGCGCATTTATATCGCAGCCAAGTTTTATAAGCTGTGCCGCTGAGTTTGTGTTGCCCCATCGTACTGCAACGTGCAATGGTGTGCTTCCTAAGTTGTCGCGAACATTGAATTTGCAGCCTTTTCTTACTAAGAGCGCTATTATTTCCGGATTATCTGTTTTGCATGCGCTGAAAATTGGTGTTTCGCCGTTTGCGTTTTTTGCTTCTTTTTCTGCGCCTTTTGCAATAAGAACTTCTATTGCGTTGCTAAGTTCCCATTCTGCCGCATAATGAAGAGCGGTGTTTCCGATTCCGTCTGTGTCTTTTATTGTTTTTGATGTTATAAGCCAATCCATTATCGACGGATTTCTTAAAGCCTGGCTTAGCGGAGAATTGTTTTTATTGTTTGTAGAAAAAATATCTGCGTTTTTCGCGAGAAGTTTTTCGCCTATAGATTTTCTGTTTTTTAATACTGTCAGATAAAGAGCAGTGTTTCCGGCAGAATTTCGTGTATTCACTTCGTCTGTAAGACTTAAGACGTATTGAATTTTCTGTTGGCTTGCATCTGTGCTGATTGCTGTTATGAGCGGAGTGTTTCCGTCTGAGTCAAGGCTGTTGATGTTGTCTTTGTTAAGAATTGTTTCTAACGTTTTATCGTTTTGTTCGTTTGATTTTAGCGCCATTATAAGCGGTGTATTGCCTTTTGTGTCTTTTGAATTTATGTCTGCGCCGTGTTCTGCGTAGAATTTTACGTGCGATGAGATTTTATTTTCTATAGCAAGTTCAAGAGGTGTAACGCCATCTTTGTTTCTTTCGTTTACGACTGCGCCTGCTTTTACAAGAATTTCAAGAATTTCAACAGGAACATTTGTCATTGTTGCTGTGTGCAGAACAGAATCTCCGTACATATCTTTTTCTGTGATATCTGCTTTGTAAGAAATAAGAAGATTGTAAATTTCTGCTCTGTGTTCTGCCGGAATAATTAAAAGCGCAGGTGTTTTTCCAAGATTATCTTTTGAGTTTATTGATGCGCCGGAATCGAGCAGCATTTTTGCAATTTCTGTGTGACCGTAACGAACTGCTTCGTGCAAAGGTGTTGCGCCGGAACTGTCTTGAACGTTTGTCTGCGCGTTGTTTTCCAAAAGATATTTTGTAATTGAATTATGACCCGCGATTGCCGCAAAATGCAGCGGTGTTTGCCCGTCTTCAAAACGGTAATTCAGGTTGCGGTTTACAATGGCTGCCTGAAAATATTCAAATGGCGGTTCAACTTTTTCGTCGCTGTTCATTATAAGTTCTGCGGCGATTTCTACAATTCCTTCGCTTTCAATATCGTCAAAAGCATAGTCCAGCGGTGTTTTTCCTTCTGAGTCTTTTTCTGAAATAGGAAGTTGTTTGCGAACGCATGTTGCAATTGCCATTTCATCTTTTGTTTCTACAAAGTAGTGGACTATTGTTTTTTGTCGGTCTGCATCGCGGATTTTTCCGGTTTTTTCTGTGATGAAAATATCGTAATAAACTGTATCTTTTGCAAATGCGTTTTCCATTGCAGTTTTTCCTGCTCCGTCGCGCGCAAAAATATTGCATCCGAAATTTATAAGCTGCTGAGCGGCTTCTCTTGAATTATTTTCTATAGCAACGTGAAGGGGAGTTTGGCTGTTATAATTCTTAAGGTCTGGATCTGCGCCGTAGCAAAGCAAAAATAGTGTCAGGCTTGCGTCGTTTATTTTTGCCGCAATATGAAGCGCGGTGTTTCCGTTTTCGTCAATTTCGTTGATGTCGTATTTTGAAATAAAACGTGCTTTTGCTTCATCTATTTTTCCTTCCAAAATAAGCTGCTGGATTGAAACTTCTTTTTTTGAAGATGCGCAGCCAAAAAGCGAAATTATAAAAACAAGGCTAAAAAACGATAGAATAAATTTTTTGCTCATATTTCCCCTCTGGTAAAAAAACTTTTCTATATAGAGTATCGGAAATAAAAAATAAACGTTTAGAAATTTAATATGCTAAATTTTGGGTTTTCAGGAAATATAATTTTTATAAATTCTTGTGAATTTATATAGAAGAATATTGCGCTTTTATTACGCTTTTACAATGTATTGCAGCAAAAGAATATGAAGTTCTTTTAAGTTTGAAACATCGAATTTATAAAAAACGTTGGACATATCTTTTTTTACGGTTGATTTGCTTATAAAAAACTGTTCGCTGAGCGCTTCGTAATTTTTTTGCGTTGTAAGGTACGTCAGAACAAGTTTTATTTGGCGGTCTGTAAGTCCGTAATCAGAAAGATGCAGTGTTGAACCGATTTTTGGAAATGTTAATTTTGAGTTGGAAACAGTTTTTACAGGAACAAGAGTTGTAAGCAAACTTTCAAGTTTTTTATAGATATAAAAATAAAATCCGAAGAAAAAAAACGAAACTGAAAATTCCAGCGCAATTCTGCAAAGCGATCTTTTTGAAAAATTGTAATTTTTTAAAACAAAAAAAGAGTATCCTGTAAGAATCAGCATCCATAAAAAAATAACTACTGAAATTTTTTCTTTTAGATGGACTTTGAAGAAACCGTTTACGAACAAAATTATTATTGCTGCGGAATAAAGAAAAATTCCTAATGTGTCAAATCCGGTACAAGTTGTGGAAACTGACTGTATGGCAAGGATAAAAACTTGAGCTTTGTAATTATCCGGAAAGAGAACAAGTAAAAAAGCAAGGAATGCTGAAATGGAATTTATTGCGAAAACTGTATATTCAGGTTTTGGAAAAATTGAGATTTTTGTTGGTTTATAATTAAAACTCATGACGGATGCTGTAATTAGAACTATCATTCCTAAGAAGCAAAAAATCCTCATGGGCAAGTCTAAAGAGTTTTTTTTAGTGGAATCCATATTGAAATTATTATATAGAAGAAATTTCTAACTAGCAAATAAAAAAATTTTTTTAAATTTTAAAAATAACCGAAGTTATTTTTTAGTAACCGCGGTTATTTCGTAAAAAACTATATTGAGTTTTTCATATGTTTCAGTAGGATTTAACTGTAACAAAAAAGATAAACAGATTTCTTTAGGACAAACAAACCTAAGGTGTCGTGCTAAATAGGGGATTCGGAGTAAAGAGAGAGTTTTGATAGAGTTTGTCAGGTCGGAGTGAAAAGGCTGTTCAACGGTTCAATGTTTTTGTTGAATTGTTGAACAGCCTATTTTTTTATGTTATTCTAAAAGAACGCAACTTTAAAATCATTCCTGAGTTGAAAAGTGTGCGAAAAAACTAAAACGGCTAACGCCATAGTCGAAAGGAGTTACAAATGGCAAACAACGAAAAAAATCCACACGCATGTACTTTAGACAAAATTATCAGTCTTTGTAAAAGAAGAGGCTTTGTTTATCAGGCTTCGGAAATTTACGGTGGACAGGCAGGCGCTTGGGATTACGGTCCTTTGGGAGTGGAATTCAAACGAAATATTCAGAACGCTTGGTGGCATTATATGACGCAGCTTCACGATGATGTAATTGGTCTTGATTCTGCAATTTTCCAGCACCATACAACTTGGAAAGCGTCTGGACACGTTGATCACTTTTCTGACCCGATGGTTGACTGCCTTGAATGTAACGCACGACACAGAGCGGACAAAATGATAGAAGATTTTGTTGCTGCAAATCCGGACAAAGCTCCTGGAAAACCTGTTGACACAATGACTCATGACGAAATGAAAGCGTTTATTGACGCAAATATAAATTGTCCGACTTGCGGAAGCAAAAACCGAAAATATACAGCGGTTCGAGAATTCAACCTTATGTTCAAAACTTATCAGGGACCGATTGCGGATGATTCTCACTTGATTTATCTTCGTCCGGAAACTTGTCAGGGAATTTTTACTGATTTTAAGAATATTGTTCAGTCTAACCGAATGAAAATTCCGTTTGGAGTTGCGCAGGTTGGAAAATCATTCAGAAACGAAATCATTTTCAAGAACTTTATTTTCAGAACATGTGAATTTGAACAGATGGAAATGGAATATTTCTGTAAACCTGGAACAGAAGATGAAACTTTTGAATTCTGGCGAAAAGAGCGCTGGAATTTCTATGTAAAATACGGAATTCCTGAAAATCAGCTTAAATGGCATCATCACGATAAATTGGCGCATTATGCAAAAGACGCTTACGACATCACATACAACTTCCCGATTGGTTTTGAAGAAGTTGAAGGCGTTCATTCGCGCACAGACTTTGATTTGTCGCAGCATCAGCTTTATTCTAAAAAAGATATGTCTTACATCGATCAGGAAGATGGAAATAAAAAATACATTCCTTATGTTGTTGAAACTTCTGCCGGCTTGAATCGAAACTTTTTGATGTTCCTTTGCGAAGCATACGAAGAGGAAAACGTTTCTGAAGATCCTGCAAAAGAAGATTTCAGAACGGTTTTGCATTTGGATCCTCGTCTTGCACCGATTACAGTTGCGGTTCTTCCTTTGATGAAAAAAGACGGACTTGCGGAAAAAGCAAAAGAAATTCAGCATCATCTGAAAGAAGATTTTGTTACTGATTTTGATGTTTCCGGAACTGTAGGAAAACGCTATCGCCGCCAGGATGAAGTTGGTACTCCATTCTGCGTTACAGTTGACTACGACACAATTCAAGAAACAAAAGAAGACGGCTCTAAAAACGATTTGTTCAACACTGTAACAGTTCGTTTCCGCGATTCAATGAAACAGGAGCGCGTTCATTTGGATGATTTGATTTCGTTCTTGCAAAAAGCAATCCGCGAATATAAACCTGTTGCTAAGAAAAATTAGGGATTGGGAAATAAGAACGGAACTTAGGTGATTGAGTCTTTCGATGTCATGTCATTTCGACAGGTGGTTGTTGAGCAACGTCGAAACACTCAATCATCATTACTGTAGTTGAGAATTAGGTGATTGAGGTATTTTCAGAGTGGAATATGTTCGTTTAGGAAAATCAAATTTGATGATTTCTCGCGTGGCGATTGGTGCTATGTCGCTTTCAAAAGTTGGAAGTGATGAAAAAGCCGCTGAACTTATCAGAAATGCGTACAAGCAGGGAATTAATTTTTTTGATACTTCAAGAAATACTCCGGATTGCGAAAAGTTGCTTGGTGATGCGCTGGGCGATATCCGTTCTTCTGTAATGATTGCTTCTAAAACGAGCGCACAAAGCGGTGCAGAAGTTTTAAGCGATCTTGAATCAAGTTTGAATGTGATGCATACAGATTCCATTGATTTATATCAGTATGAATCTGATTCCTTTGTTCCTGCTGAAAACGGTGCGGATGGAATTTATTCCGCTTTTAAAAATTTGAAAAATACCGGTAAAATAAAAAGTTTCGGATTGGCAACTACAGATTTTGATATTGCGGAAAAAGCTATTTCCAGTGGGCTTTACGACACGGTACAGTTTCCGTTCAGCATGATTAGTTCTGATGAAACGCGACAACTTGTTGCTCTTTGCAAGGAAAACGACATCGGTTTTATTGCAATGCAGCCTTTGTGTGGCGGAATTCTTACGTCAATTCCGCTTGCATACGGTTTTTTGCACGAATATGAAAATGTAATTCCGCTTTGGGGAGTTCAGTCCCAGGAAGAACTGGACCAAATTCTTTATTTTAATGAACATCCGCCGGTTGTTGACGAAAAATTTAACGAGGATGTTGAAAAAGTTCGTGCGTTTTTTAGTTAGTTATTCTCCTAGCACATAGCGCAATGGAACAATTTCGTACCCTGCGTCCAAAATTGCGCTTAAAAGAAGATCCAAATTGTCGTACAAATAACTTTCGCGCGTTCCTCTGGAAATTCCTACTGTTACCGGAATTATTTTTTCGCCACTTTCCAGCATTTTCATATAAAAATCAATGAGTTTGCCCGGTGAAAGATATTTTCCTTTGCCGGAAACTGCTTGTTCCAATGTTACATTGTCAAAAACTGCAAAGCGTGGTGAAACGTATTCGTAGCCGGCTTTTTTTCCGTCTTGAATTATTTTTTCTGTAGCGTCATATTCAGGCGCGTGCCACATAAGTGAAAGTTCTTTTCCTGTTGCAATGTTGAATTCATCTTCGTTTCTTGCAAGTCCACGGCGAATGTAATCTTCGTTAAGGATAAAGCCCGGCTGAGTAAGTTTTGCAGTTGAAAAGAACATTGATGCGCATTCGTTTCTGCTTAGTGCAATTTGATTTGTTTCGTTCGGGTATCGGCGGATGAATTCTCCGTTCAAAAAGAAAGTTCCGCTTACTAAATATCTGTTCAAAGTGTAGAGTATGTTTGTAAGGCCGTCTGCATTGTCGTATGCATCAAAGACGAGCGCAACTTTTTTGCTCTCCGGAACTTTTTTTACGCTTTCCGGGTAGGCCGCTCTTGTTACCGCTTTTCCTGAAAGAGTGCGGATATAAAGCGCATTTTCAAAAAAAGGATTTGGAGTTTCGCCGCAAAAAACGCGGTAACGCCCGTTTCGCAGAACATTTTTGTGCGGTTCGTGGTTTTCGGAAAAATTTGTTTCTGTTTTTGCAGTTTGTGTTTGGTCTTGTTCCGAATCTTTATTTATTTTTGCAGTTAAAGATTCTTCTTTCCAAGTTTTTTGTTCGCCGCTAAGAACAAAAAGTTTTCCGCTGCCAATATCCGCTGTAACTTCTCCTGTTTGTTCGTTCCAGTATCCGTTTTCTGCGGAACTTAAAACAAGTACGGAAAGTTTGGAGTCAGAAATTGGCCATCTGCTTATAGTGCGGTCGCCGCCGATAATCAAATTTGAATTGTTTTCCCACAAAAGTGAAACTACATTTTCTGTTTCAATTTTATTAATTCTTTTCCAGGTGTTTATGTCGTAAGCATATACTGAACTTCCGGCGTAAAAAGCGCAGTAATTTCCGTCCGGGGAAAGAACAGGTTTTCCGGATGATGAAATTTCAAGAAATTTTGAAAGTCTTTCGTCAAGTCGATAAACAGAAGACATTATTTTTTTGCCGTTATAAGGAAGTCTTCGCATCCAAATAATCGGATTTTCTCCGTTGCTCCAAATAATTTCACTTTCCAGAAGGGAAGCGTTCATGTCAACGTAAGGTCCTGAATAGACAATATCCAAATATTCGCAGGTGTTTCTGTTTATTTTGAAATATGTAAAAATTTTGCTGTTTTGAATAAGAACCATCGCAGAAACGTCATTGTTTACGCTGAAAGTGTCTTTGTCTGCTTTGAATTGAGCTGGAAGTCTTCCGACTGTTTGTCCTTTTCCTATAATTCCTGAATAAAGACCGAGCGTATAAAGTTCTTTTGAACTTATTCTGTAAACAAGATCTGAATCGATATAAACAAGATATTTTCCGTCTGCCCAATTTACAGAATTGATGGTACCCGGTCCGATTTTGCGGAATTCTTCCGAAACTTCAACTCCTCTGCTGACTGCGCTTGGATTGCAAAAATAAATGTTTCCGTTTTTTGCGTAAACCATAACGGAACTGTCGGAAAGCCATTTTACCGGAACATTTTCGTAATTAAATGACGCATTTTCGTCCAGCAAAAAAACTTTGCCGGAATTTACGTTTTTAAGATAAAGTTTTCCTGTTGCGTAACCTGTTTTTTCTGTAAAGCAAATCCATTCGCCGTTCGGGCTGGTATTCATCTTTGAAAGACGCATGGAATTTACGGGGATTTTGCTGGAATATTCTTTCCATTCAAGCGAAGCTGAAGACATATTAAGCCAGGCAATTCCGTATCTATTTCTGATTTGAATTATGGAGCCGCCGCAAAGCCGTTCCATTTGTTCCGGGAAACAAGTTAGTAGAGCGGGATTTTCGTTTATTTCTCCGTTTTTGATTTTTGCTTTAAAAAGTGAACGGTAAACATAAGTTCCTGGAAGTTCATTTTTTATTGTGTAAAGAATTTCGTCGTTTTGATTTATATCTGCTTCGCCGAATTTTATTTTAGCAAAAGAGGAAAATCCGGCTAAAATCAACAAAAATGAAAAAATTGATTTTTTTAGTTTCATAGCAAGTTCCTATTTTATTAGCGTAAGAGGATCAACAAGTTTACCGTTTTTGAATACAGTAAAATGTAAGTGCGGACCAGTTGAATATCCTGTTGAACCGACAAGTCCGATTCTTGTTCCCTGGCTTACCCATTGTCCTTTTTTTACCAATATTTTTGACATATGGCCATACAAAGACTGATAGCCGTTTCCGTGGTTAATAATAACATAATATCCAAAAACTGGTGAAGTTCCGGAATATGTAATTGTTCCGCTCGCTGTTGCCATAATCGGAGTTCCTGTCGGACACGCCATGTCAATTCCTGTGTGATTTGAACGTGTTCCTGTAAAAGGATCGGCTCTTGGTCCAAAGCGGGAACTAAGTTTGTAGCGCACATTCAGCGGATTTTTGAAAAGTTCGCCCATTGCTTGTGAAAGCGTTTTTGAATCAAGTTTTGCGCCCGGAATAAAAATGACTTGCCCGACGCTTAGCTCTGAAGTTTCAAGTTCATTTACATCGAGCAAATCTTCCAAGGTTACGTTGTATTTTGAAGAAAGCCCTTGCAGCGTGTTTCCGTTTTGCACTGTGTAAAAAAGTCCGTCAATCGAAGGTATTTTTAACTTTTGACCTTCGCGAAGTTTTCGTACGTTTTCTATGTCGTTTACGGCAATCAGTGTGGAAATATTGCTGAGCCCGAATTTTTTTGTAATAGAACTTATTGAATCTCCGCTTTGAACTTTATACGTTTGGAATGTAACCGGCTGGCTGAAAAGTTTTTCCATTTCCGCAGGAGAAAGTTCTTCCCCTATCAAAGTTCCATCCGCTGAATATTCGGAAGTTTCGTCCAATGCGAATGCATTCATAAGTTTTGTAAGCATTTGCATTTCGGAATCGTAATTGTTTTCCAGCGTTACTTTGCCAGCTTTTGTTTGGAAATAGTCTGTTGCTTTGAAAATACAGATAAAAAGCAAAACTGCGCTGATTGTTGCGGCAATGCAAGTAAGTATAATTTTTGCGTTTTCTTCTGCAAGCGTTACAAATGAACCGAGTTTTTGAAGGAAAGCAGAAAGATTGAATGATGAAAATTTTTCCGCGCTGGCAGATGGGGATTTCTGATAAACTGTGCGCGCATAAAAATTTGAACGTTTTTTGCTTTTTTTAGAAAATCGTTCTGTTTTTTTGTGAATATTAATTTTTTGCGCAAAGTTTTCAAAAAAGTTTGATAGAGAGTCCAGCGGACTTTGCGCTTGTTTGAAACCTATACAATTTACTATTTCCATATTTTTTCTATCGACATAATAAAATCCGAAGTTTACAATTAAAATTAAAAATGATGAAAACGAAAATTTGTATTTTTTTATATATTTTGATTGGGATTGCGCTTGGATTTTTTTTGAAGCTTTTTGTAATTGATGTTCTGAATATTTCCGGAAATTCAATGAATCCTACTCTGAAAAACGGTTCAAAAGTTGTGGTGAACAAACTTGCATATGGGATTGTAAAACCTTTTTCTGGTGAATTTTATTTTCAGTGGAAGGAGCCGGAGCGCGGTGATGTTGTTATTTACTTGCATGATAATAAAATAGTTGTAAAACGCTGTGTTGCAGTTGGCGGCGACCATCTAGAATTTTTGCAAAATTCCGGTTATAGTGTGAAAGTTGCGGAAACTGATTCTGCGGAAATTCCGCTTACGCCACTTCAATATCAAAAAATGAAAAAGTTCGGAAAAATACCGGAAGGCTATATTTTTGCTTTGGGCGATAATCTGAGTGATTCCATTGATTCAAGAGATTACGGATTTGTTTCGGTAAAAAATATTGCGGGGAAAATAGTAGGGAAATGAACAGTTTTTATAACAAAACAGCTTTAAAGATTGTCCTTGTTCTTGTTGTCGCTTTTTCTGTTTATACGTTCGCAAAATATGTTTCTCTTGCTTTTACTCCGCTTGGAAAAATTTCTTCAAGAACACAAAATGTTGAGCGCGGTTCTATCGTTGACCGTTCCGGAAAGCCGCTTGCAGTTCAGACTAATTTTTATCATGTTGGGGTTACACCAAAAAGAATAAAAAATCGCGAACAGTTTGTAAAAGATTTGGCGGTTCCGTTGAATATGACGGAAGACGAACTTTTAAAAATCATTCAACGCGCTGAAAATTCAAGTTTTGTTTATTTGAAGAAAAAAGTTGATCAGAATACTTATAACGAATTAAAAAAAATTACTTCGGAAAAAAACTATCTTTATGTAAGTTTTGACAGAATTCCGGGGCGTGTTTATCCGGAAAATGCTCTCGCTTCTCAACTTATCGGTTATATGGGCGATGACGGAAAAGGTCTTGCGGGCATAGAATATTCCATGCAGGACGAACTTCAGCCGGTTCCAGAGCCGAACTCTACAAAAATTCAGCAGGGAAAAAATATTTATCTTACGATAGATGCAAATCTTCAATATAAATTGGAAGAAATTGCCCGCGACACAATGAAGACAACGCAGGCTGAATGTATGATGCTTCTTTGCTCTGATGCGAAAACCGGTGAAATTCTTTCATATATAAGTCTTCCTAGTTCAGATTTGAATGAATACAATATGTCTACAATAGAGCAGACGATTGACCGTCCGGCAATGTCGGCTTATGAGCCTGGGTCTGTTTTTAAGATTTTTACAGTTGCTTCTTTTTATGATGCCGGACTTATAAATGCGAATACAAGTTTTCTTTGTGACGGAGTTTACGAAAATAGAATTCGCGGCGGAGAAGTTATCCGTATAAAATGTCTTGATCATCATGGCTGGATTACAGCGCGGGAAGCGTTGAAATATTCTTGTAACGATGTCATTGCTCAAATTTCAGACAGAGCAAATGATGAATCTTTTTTGGAAATGATCCGCCGCTTGGGTTTTGGCAAAAAAACTGGAATTGAACTTCCGGGCGAAACTCCTGGTTCTGTAAAAGACACAAACAGCAGACTTTGGTCTGCGCGTTCAAAGCCCACAATGTCTATGGGGCAGGAAATAAGTGTTTCTGCGCTTCAGATGGTTCAGGCGGCAAGCGCGCTTGCAAATGGCGGAATTCCTGTAAAACCGACGGTAATAAAAAGAATTACCAATAAAGATGGAACTATTGCGTACGAACATTCTCCGGAATATAAGGATAGAGTTTTTAAAGAATCAACTGCAAAATACGTTCTTAGCTGTATGGAAACGACTGCTACTTCTGGTACGGGAAGCCGCGCCCGTTTGCGCGATATTTCAATTGGTGTAAAAACTGGAACTGCGCAGATGGCGGATAAGAACGGCGGATATTCGCAAACCGATTTTCTTTCAAACTGTATTGCTATTTTTCCGGTGGAAGAACCGCAGATTGTTCTTTACATTGTTGTTGAAAAAGCAAAGGGCGAAACTTATGCCGGCCGAATTGTTGCCCCGGTTATAGCAAAGGCGGCGGATGAAATTATTGACTATTTGGGAATGAGCCGCGGCGATGCGGAAAGCCTTGAGCATAGCGGTAAAATTACAATTTCGCCGGCGGAACCGTTTGAGCTTGGCTCTTCCGTGCCGGATTTTACGGGAAAATCTATGCGCGAACTTTTGCCGCTTTTTAATAGGAATGATATTCAAATCAAAATAAATGGTTCCGGTTGGGTAAAATCGCAAATTCCGGAACCGGGAACTCCAGTAACGGAGAATATGCTAATTGAACTTAATCTGGAATAAAAATCTTTCGCTCTTTAAGAATCGTTTTCCGGCGCTTGTGGATTTATGTGAATCGCAAATTTCTTTTTTTGAAAAGAATTCCGGAACTGAGAGGGAAAATCTTCTTTATCAATTTTGGAATATTCAGACTGCAAAAAACGGTGCGATTACAGCAAAGGAAAACGGACTTTTACTGCATTCTGCGTATAATCCTCAGCGCGAAGCCGAAGTTCTGCTGACTTCAAAAAAAGAAGAAATTGAGGATGCAAAAGCGCTTATTTTTGAAAGTTTCGGATTGCTTTATGCTCCTTTAGCGGCAGCCGCGCTTTATTCGCAAAAAACAATTATTCTGATTGAACCAGATATAAACCGCTTTTTGGCAGCAATGCTTTTCATTGATGCGGAAAAACTTTTTTTTCATAATTCAATTATTTTTGCGCTTGGTGCGCCTGCAAATCAGTCGATAACTTTGCTGAATCAATATGGAATTTCAGATTGTGTGTTTTTTTGTTCTGCGGCGCAAATTGCTCATGCTGCCGGTTATTTTGCGGAACTTTCTGTTTTAATTGAGCGCAACAGAGAAAAGGAAAAGATAAACAGCGCAACTTTAGAAAAGTTCAGAAAGTTGTGGTTTTCAAATTCAAAACGGAATATTTTTAAAAGTACGCTTTTGGAAAGTGTAAATATCTATAAAAATAGAGCAGAAAATCTTCCGTTTCTGGTTTTGGGAGCTGGTCCTTCGCTTGAAAAAATATTGCCGTTTTTAAAAGAACTTGAAAATAAAGTTGTAACTGTTTGTGTTGATACGGCGCTCCGTGCGTGTCTTCGCGTAGAATTTCAACCGGATTTTATTGTTTTGACTGATCCGCAATATTGGGCTTACAGGCACATAGCCGGATTGAAAAGTCCAAAAAGTATTTTAATTACAGAAAATTCAGTTTATCCGTCTGTTTTTAATTTTGAATGTAAAAAGATTGTGTGCTGTAAAAGTCAAATTCCGGTGGGACATTTTTTTGAAAAATTTTGCGGGGCGCAAGGTTATCTTGGTGCCGGCGGTTCTGTTGCAAGTTGTGCCTGGACATTTGCAAAACTTTGCGGCGCAAAAAAAGTTTTTCTTTGCGGAATGGATTTGGCGTTTCCGAATAAACAGACTCATATAAAAGGAAGCACTTTTGAGCAAAAACTTTATACAACTTCAACAAAAATAAATACCGCAGAAAAAAACGGAATTTCTATGCTTTTCAGCGGAAATGTTTCGTGGGAGAAAGATTTTTTTGGAAATCCGGTTCTTTCCGACAAAAGAATGAAAATGTTTGCATGGTGGTTTGAAAGCAATATTGCTTCTGTTTCCGGATTAAAAACTTATACGCTTTCGCCAGAAGGATTGAAAATTCCTGGTGCCGTTCCTGCTGAAGTTGAAGAAGTTTTGCGCTTTCCAAACGTTTTTCAGGAAAAAGAAAAATTTCTTTCTTTAGCGGAATCCGAGGCGGAAAAACAGAAAAAAGCGGATGGATTAAAAATTGCAAAGCGCGAATTCAATGCTGAGCTTGAAAAGGCGCTGAATATTTGCAAGGATGCGCTGAAAACTTTAAAGTCGCAGGATGATTTTCAGAAACTGGCGCAAACGGAGCAGAAATATAAAAATGAGCTTGGTTGCTTGGCTGTTTCTGATTGTCTTGCACTGATTCCGCCAAGCAACTTGAGGGATTTTCCTAAAGAAGAGCGCGCAAAGATATTTTTTAAGTCAATTGAGGAATTCTGCGCTTCATATTTGCTTTAAAATTAAAAAAAACAAAAAATTCTCTAAAGTTGTATTGTTCAATCCCGATAATATAAATACAAGTTTACAGGCGGTTTTCGACATCCAGACGCCTGTGATTATGTGCCCTTTATTAAAACTTGAAAAGCGTGTGAGGTTTTTCAAGTTTTTTTTTGCAAAAAATTTTTTCAAAAATCCTGATTAAAAAATATACAAAAATTCTAACAAAACATTCAATTCTCTAAAACTGTATTTTATAAAATTAAAGGAATTGCACTTTTTTTCCGATAGTAAAAATGGAGCATTGTATGAGTACAGTAAACATTGAAACTCTAAAGCCTGATTTGACTTTTAAAAGCGATCTTATGCTTGATAAAAATTTTGTTCTTCTTCCTGTGGCAGTGCCAGTTTCTGAAGAACTTACAGAAACATTAAAAAAATGGGATTTTTCTGAATTCTTTTGCGACCAATCTGTAAGTCTTGGAGGAGATATCGGGGTTTCTGTTCATAAGGTTGATAAGGAAAAAGAAAAAATTGCAAAAATTCAGGCTGAAGAAAAAGTAAAAAATTCTCTGAAACATGCTTTGGAGCAGGCGAACAGCGGAAAATTTGCTAATACGGAGCGTTCCCGGCTTGATTCTGTTCAGACAGTTTACAATGAGTACATGAATTACATAAACAATCTTTATACAAAATATGCTACAACAAAAAAAATCAACTATCAGGAACTTTCAGAAACAGTAAAAGATTTGTGCATTTTTATAAAAGACAACAAGCGCTATGTTCTGCGCATTATGCCTTCTGCAGAACAAAGATCAAAGAATTTCCTTGTAATTCATTCAATGCGTTCAACTGTTCTTGCAATTACTCTTGGTCTTGAACTTCATATTCCGCTTTCAAAACTAATTGAACTTGGAATTACTTGCATTCTCCATGAAATTGGAATGTTAAGGCTTCCTCCGCAACTTTATATGACAAACCGCAAACTTACACCGAGCGAACGGGTTCAAATTTCTACACATCCGCTTCTTGGCTGTGCGATTTTAAAGGAATTGGAGTTTCCTCTTAGTGTTCAGCTTGGAGTTCTTGAACATCACGAAAAGGAAAACGGAAAAGGTTATCCGCAACATATTACCGGCGCAAAAATTTCTACTTATGCAAAGATAATTGCAGTTGCCTGTTCTTTTGAAGCAATTACTGCGCCGCGCCAATATAAAACAGCGCGCACAACTTTTGATGCAATGATTGAAATGCTTAAAAATGAAAATCAGCAGTATGATCCGACCGTAATAAAAGCGTTGCTTTTTAGTCTTTCTCTTTTTCCGATTGGTGCTTTTGTTTATTTGCAGAACGGAAAAATTGCGATTGTTTCTGATGTTTCGCCTAACAATCCGAAAAATCCTATTGTTCAGCTTATTAATGAAAGGGAAGCGGACGGTTCGCCAAAAACAATTCAAACAGATAACAATCTGAATAAAATTGTTCGCGTTCTTACAAAAGAAGAGCAGGCGGATGTGCAAAAAACTCTTGATATGCAGAGAAAACTTACAACGCAGGAACTTGAACTTACAGATGCCCTTGAAAATGCAAAGGCATCTGAAAAGACTGATAAGCAAGGGTTCAGTGAAGTTGATTTGAACGAATTCAGTTAAAATTATGTTTGTTTAGCCGCAGAAATTGAATTCCGCGGCTTTTTTGATTAAAGGAATCTTGGATTTGAAAAATCTAAAATTTGAGTGCAATCTGCGCAAAAAAATCTGCGGCGCTTATCCACCAATTTGCATGTTCTACGTTCCTGTCTGCAACGAGCGGAATTTTTTGCAAAATATGGCCGTTCATCATATATTGGATTTCCCCGTAGATATTCCCGGCATTTATTTCCCCTTTTATTGAATCCGGCAGAATAAGATTGATTTTTACTTCTTTAAGCGCATTTTCCGGTTCTTTTGCGGCAACTAAAGGAACGCTTAGCGATTTTGGCGAAAATGCCGGAACAATATTAATTCTTTGCGTTTTTGCAAAAACGGCAGGAATGTTGTAAGGGCGCAGAACAAGAGGATTTTCATAGTCCTTAAAAGTTTTGTATGCCCATTCCATAATTTCAGTTCCGTCATGAACTCTTCCGGCTTGTCCTTCTGTTTGAGAATTGCCCGGACCTCCCATTGTTATTGAAAGAATTCGTGTGTTGTCGCGTTTTACTGTAAGGGCAAGGTTGTAGCCGCTTTCTTCTATATAGCCGGTTTTTAAACCGTCGCAGCCTTCCAGTTTTCCAAGGAGCGGATTTGTATTTTTCTGATAAATCGGCATAAAAATATTGTCCGGGAGTCCTTGCGAAAAATCTTGAAATCTTGTTGCTACGATTTTATCTTCAGGGGCGAGATTTTCTTCTTTAGGATATTTAAATCCTGGAACGGAATGAAATTTATAAAGTGTTTTTGGAAATCGCTCTATATAATGTCGTGCAAAGGCTGCCATTTCTCGTGCAGTTGTTGTGTTTTTTTCGCTGTAACCGCTTGCGTCATAAAAATGTGTATTCTGCAAATTGAATTTTTCTGCCAAATCGTTTATTTTTTGCACAAAAGAATCAATGTTTCCGAAAAGATAAAGTGCAATTGCGACTGCGGCATCGTTCCCGGAGCAGACATCAAGCCCTGTAATGACTTCTTCCAAGGTTACTTTCTGATTTTTTCCCAAAAACATAAGGGATGAATGCGGCGGTTGATTTGCGGCCCAAGTTTCCGGCGGAAGCGGAACTATGTCGCTAAGGGCAGCGTTCCCTTTTTCTATTTCTTCCATAATTACATACATCACAAAAAGTTTTGTCATGCTTGCAGGCGGAATTACTTCGTCAGCGTTTTTTTCGTAAAGAACGCAACCGTTGGAAACATCAACTGCAATTGCGGATTTTGCCCAAACGTCTAAAGTTGCCGGTTTTGTTGCGTATGGAAGTGGGTTCAAAAGATTTGTGCGCTCTGAATAATTTTTATCCAGAACAAGTTCCAACGCGCTTTTTTGCTCTGCGGTTAATTCCGGTAAAGCCGGTGCTTTGCGCAAAGTTACAGCGCGGACGCAGACAGTTACCAGGAATGCAATTGAAAGAGCGCCTGCCGCACAGCATAGCGAAAATTTTATATTTTTTTTCAGGTGATTTTGTTTAGCAAAGTTGTCTTTGCAAAATTTTAAATTCTTGAACATCTGTTTCTTAAGAGCATATCGGCTAAAACTATGTTTGTCATTGATTCAACAACAGGCACAATTCTTGGGCAAAGGCAAATGTCATGGCGGCCTTTGATTTCCAGTTCTGTATTTTCGTAAATTCCGTTGTTTTGCGAAACTGTTTTTTGTGCTTTGAAAATACTTGGAACTGGTTTTACGGCAATTCTAAAACTGATCTGATTTCCGTTGGAAATTCCGCCAAGAATTCCTCCGGAATTATTTGAATCAAAAGCAGGTTTTCCGTTTTCAACGTGCATTTTGTCATTGTTTTCGCTGCCGAGCAAATCTGCCGCTGAAAATCCTGCTCCGAATTCAATTCCTTTTACAGCCCCTATAGAAAGCATTGCTTTTGCAAGTTCTGCATCAAGTTTATCAAAAACTGGTTCACCAAGTCCTGCCGGAACGCCATTTACAACACATTCTACAATTCCGCCGGCGCTGTCGCAGTTTGCGCGCAGTTCTTCAATTTTTGCTTCCATTTTTTTTGCCGCAACATTGTCTGGCGCTCTCATAGAGTTTTGTTCAATTTCTGAAAAATCTATTTTTTCTGCTTTTATTCCGGCCGCCTTAAGCGTGTATGCTTTTGCGAAAATCCCGTTTTTTTCCAAAATTGCAGCGGCAACCGCTCCTGCCGCAACTCGCGCAGCGGTTTCGCGTCCGCTGGAACGTCCACCGCCTCTGTAATCTCTGAATCCATATTTTTCGCTGTATGAAAAATCTGCGTGTCCTGGTCTGAAAGTTGTGGCAAGATTGCCATAATCCTGCGAATGTTGGCTTGTGTTGCGGATTAAAATTGCAATGGGAGTTCCTTCCGCTTTTCCTTCAAAAACTCCGCTTAAAATTTCGGCCTTGTCCGGTTCGGATCTGGAGGTCACTGCAGCAGTTTTTATTCCGTTGATTGAAGCGCCAGGTCTTCTTTTGTCTAATGCGTCCTGAATTTTTAAAATATCAATCTCGGTTCCGGCAGGACATCCGTCTATGATAACGCCAAGTGCGGCTCCGTGGCTTTCTCCGAAAGTTGTAATCTTAAAAATTGAACCAAAGGAATTTCCGGACATCATAACCTCGTGTATTGTTTAATTTTTTTACATAAAAAGATTTTGAATTGGTATAATCCGCATAAAATCTTTTTTATTTTAGAATATAATTGTTTTTTATTCAATACAAAAATATAGTTATTTTAATGTGCTTTTGTTTAGTTAATTTTAGAACGTTTATTGATTTTTATTATTATTGTACAAATACCTAAAAAATGACATAATTCTAGCGATTTTTTTATTTGAAAAATAACGATTTTTTGGAGGCTCGTATGGCAAAATTTGGCGGCTCAATGACAGCATTGGTAACTCCGATGCATGAAGACGAATCTGTAGATTACGAAGGATTTAGAAATTTAGTCAAACGCCAGCTTGAAGGTGGAATTGATGGAATTCTTCCTTTGGGAACGACTGCAGAAACTCCAACTTTGACAGAAGACGAGGAAGACGAAATTATCAAGATTGCTTTTGAAGAAGTTAGAGCTTTTGAAAAGGTGTCTGGTAAAAAAATAAATATTATTCTTGGTTCAGGTTCGAATTGCACTCGTGATGCGGTTCGTTACGTTGAACGTGCTAAAAATGCCGGTGCGGATGCAGCGTTGGTTGTAACTCCTTATTACAACAAACCTAGCAGCGAAGGAATTTTCAGACATTTTGAAGCTGTTTCAAAAGTTGGAATTCCGATTATTGTTTACAATATTCAAGGAAGAACCGGAAAAAATATTGATACTCCGACATTGGCTAGAATAGCAAATCTTCCGAACATTGCGGGTGTAAAAGAAGCCAGCGGAAATATAAATCAGATGATGGATGTAATTGCAGAAGTAAAAAGCGCGCATCCGGATTTTTCTGTAATTTCCGGAGATGACAGTTTGACCCTTCCGCTCTTAGCCGCTGGCGGCGATGGAGTTTTTAGTGTTGTTTCAAACTACACGCCGGAACTTGTAACAGAAATGGTTCACGCTGCATTAAAAGGCGATTTTGAAACTGCGCGCGCTTTGCATTACAGACTTTTGCCTTTCTTTAAAGCTGCTTTTGTAGATGGAAATCCTACTTCTATAAAATATGCAATGAGCGTTCGCGAACTTTGCAAACCTTGCGTTCGCCTTCCGCTTGTAGAAATTACAGACAAAGCGAAAGAAATTATCAAAGACGCGCTTGCGGAATGTAAATTGTAAATAATTAATAATTGGTCATTGAGCCTGTCAAAATGGCAGATTCACTATACTTGTGGTTGCTTGCGCGCCCTTCGGGGACGAAAGCCTCAATCACCATTATATGGAGAAAATAATATGTCATCAAAATTAAAAGTCGGTGTTTTAGGCGCAACTGGAATGGTTGGTCAGCGTTATATTAAATTGTTGGAAAATCACCCTTGGTTTGAAGTTACTTACGTTGCGGCAAGCCCTCGTTCTGCTGGCAAAGCGTATAAGGATGCTGTTAAGAACCGCTGGCTTATTGGTGCGGAAATTCCTGCCGGAGTAGCAGATTTGGTTGTTGAAGATGCAAACGATGAAAAAAAAGCGCTTGGAAAATGTCAGTTTGTTTTTTCTGCATTGGAAATGGGCAAGGACGAAATAAAAGCGTTGGAAGCCGCTTATGCAGCAGAAGGAATTCCTGTAGTTTCAAACGCTTCTGCAAATCGCTGGACGGAAGATGTTCCGATGCTTGTGCCGGAAATTAATTATTCTCATCTTGATGTTATTGCAGAGCAGAAAAAACATCACGGCTGGGATAAAGGTTTTGTTGCTGTAAAACCGAACTGTTCGCTACAAACTTATATGATGCCGATTCATGCGTTGATTCAGGCTGGCTATCCTATAAAAAGAATGATTGTTACAACTTTGCAGGCAACAAGTGGAGCAGGTTATCCTGGTGTTCCGTCTTTTGATATGATAGACAACATTGTTCCTTTTATTGGCGGTGAAGAAGAAAAGACAGAAAAAGAATGTCTTAAAATTTTAGGAAAAGTTCAGGATGGAAAAATCGTAAACGCAGAGTATCCGATTGTTTCTTCGACTTGTACGCGCGTTCCTGTAATTGACGGACATACGGCTTGTGTTTCGCTTGAATTTGCGGACAAAAAGCCGAGTCTTGAAGAAATTGAAAAGATTTGGACAAGTTACAAGTCTGTTCCTCAGGAATTGAATCTTCCTTCTGCGCCGGAACATCCTATTGTTGTTCGCCACGAAGAAAACCGTCCGCAGCCACGCCGCGACCGCGAAACAGAAAAGGGAATGGCTTGTGTTATCGGACGGCTCAGACCTTGCAACGTGTTTGACGTAAAGTTTGTTTCGCTTAGTCATAATACAAAACGCGGAGCTGCTTTGGGCGGAATTCTGAATGCAGAACTTCTTAAGGCAAAAGGTTTTTTTGATAACTTGTAAGAGCAGAACTTAGACATTACGGGGCGGCATTTGTGATGTAGTGGATTTTGCCACGAGATTCACCCGGTAAGCAGCGGCTTGCCGGATTGTCCGCCCTTTATTATTTTAAATTCCCTTTTTTTATGTGGGATTTAAGAATTTTATCCACAAGAGCAAAAAGTTTTTCCGAACCTTTCATTGTTTTCTGATTGCGTTCGTAAACTTGCTCTGCCGCTACGTTGTGCTCTTTCCAGTCGCTTCCATTGTTCGAGTTGTTCAGCATAATCGGCTGAATATTGTCTATTGCGTGAACAAATTTTGCTTCTGCTGTTTGATTTTCTTCGAATTCATCAAAAATTGCGGTTAATTCTTTTTGCTGTTCTTCCGGAAGAATTGCAAAAATTCGCTGTTTTGCTTTGTTTTCGCGCTCTTTTTGCGTTTTTTTGCTTTCCTGGTCGTACGCATAAGTGTCGCCGGCATCAATTTCAACAATATCGTGAATAAGGCACATAATCATAACGCGGGCAATGTCTATTTTCTGATTTGAATATTCCTTAAGAATGTAAGCCATAACCGCCATATGCCAAGCGTGTTCCGCATCGTTTTCTTTGCGCCCGTGATTGGAAAGGCTTGTCTGTCTGAAAACTGATTTTTCTTTGTCGATTTCCAGCAGAAAATCCATTTGCTTTTTCAAGCGTTCGTCGAGTTCAAAATCAAAATTGTTCATTTATGTTTTCCTTTCTAATTTTTTGCGGCAATAAAATGTAACGGAACTAAAAAGTTAGATAATGCAAAATTGTTGTCATTCTGCATAAATCGGTTCAAAGTCTTCTGCCGGATGACCGCAAATCGGACATTCAAAATCTTTTGGAAGTTCGGGATTCATATATTCGTATCCGCAGATTTTACAACGCCAGCCGATAATTTTCTTTTCCGGGTTGATGTTTTGCTTTGGTTTTATTTTATTCTGATAATCTGCATAAGTCAGCGGCGGAGTTGCGCTTGCAACTTGAGCGTCCTGAACTTGTGCGATAAAAAGAGTGTGACTTCCCAAGTCTTGTTTTGAAATGACTTTGCATTGTAATAAAGAGCACACGGATGTTTTTATGTAAGGTGAACCGTTTTCGTCTTTTTTATATGGGAAACTTTCGAATTTATTAACATTTTTTCCGCTTTGAAGTCCGAAATGTTTTATAAGATCGAAAGTGCAGGTGTTGTCCAATACGGAAAGGCTGAAGAAACCTGATTCTTTTATATAGTCGCAGGTTAGATTTTGATTAAGAACTGAAATTGCAATTCGTACAGGTTCGTTCGCAACTTGAATGCAGGTGTTTGTAACGCAGGCGTTTATTTTGCCGTTTCCATTTTGCGCTCCAAGAATAAAAACTCCATAAGAAATGTTGTACATTGCTTTATTGTTCATAAGCTTCTCCATATTTTTAGTGTTTTGAAAACTTTTTGTTTCTTGTTCTAATATAACATAAATATCTTGTGCAGATTAAAAAAAAGCGTAAAAATAATTTAATTTTTGAAAAGAAGTGTTTTATGCTGAGTATTTTTGCAGAAGTTTTTACGGATCCGCATTTTTTAAGCGCATTTTTGCAAACTATAATCGTTATTTTTATCGGTTTTTTGTTTATGCGCAAAGGATATGTCAATGATTACGGAGAAAAAACTCTTTCTGCGCTGATTTGGAAACTTGCTGTTCCTTGTTTTGCATTTAATGCCTTTATGCAGGATTTTGAATGGGAAATCTTTAAGTCCAGTATTGTTGAATTTTTTCTTGCTGTTTTTTTCTATATTTTTCTGATTGTTATAGGAAAACTGCTTTTTATAAAAAAAGGTGAAAAAGTTTCTACTGTAAGCGCTCTTTTTATGGCGATTGGCCAGACAACTTTGTTCAGTATGCCAATTCTTCAGTCTGTTTATGAAGGACAGGAAGAAGAAGTTATGCTTTATATAAGCACAATCAGCATAGTTTTTAGAATTTTCGTTTATATAATAGGAATTTCGATTATCAGCGGAGAAAAAATTTCTTTTGCAAATTTAGGAGTTTCGCTGCGCAAAGTTTTTGTAACACCTGTTATGATTGGAATGTTTCTTGGACTTTTTGTGTTTCTTAGTCAGAACGCAATGCCGCAAATCTTTGTAGGTGAAAAAAGTTATTCTGTTTTGCGGATAGATAAATCGCTGCCGGTTTTATACGCTACGGTTCGTTCTGTAAGCAGACTTGTTTCGCCGCTTTGTATGTTTATGATAGGAATGAGCATTGGAAAGGCGAAACTTTCGGAAAGTTTGACGGATTTGTTTGCTTGGAAAATAGCTTTGTTGCGCAATATTGCGGGACCTGTTCTGGTCGCGCTCGTTTGTCTTTTGGTTCATGGAACGGGGCTTTACCATTTTAATGAGTATTCTTTAATGGCGATTCTGATTGGTTTTAGTGCTCCGGTAAGTGTTTCGCTGAGCATTGCATGCGTGGAACATCATTGCGAAGAAACGCTTGCCAGCCGAAGTTGCGTGATTTCCACTTTGTTGACGCTGGTAACTTTTCCGTCTGCATTTGTGCTTGGTAAAATTGCGTTAAAAATTATTGCGTGTATGTCTTGAATTTTGCGGTTTTGTAAAAAATGTTGAATTTTTTATTGTAAAGCGGATTTTGAAAACTGAAAAACAGGAAATATGCTTGTGCGCGGTTTGCGCGGTATTGCTCCTTGCGCGGGTATGGAGCGGTTTTGCGGCTTGCCGCAAAAGGCGAGCGCAGCGAGACCGAGCGTGAGCGGGCCGCGGAACACCCGTTGCGTTTTCCGTTTGCGCCAAAAAAAATATTGATTTTTTGTATTTTTTTATTGCCGATTGGTTATTCTTTTTATATTTTTAATAGTACCAAATAGAATTTAATTTAAGAGGTAGATAAAGAAAATGGCTAAACAGTTGTTATTTAATGAAGACGCAAGAAGAAAATTGCTTTCTGGTGTTGAACAGATTGCAAAAGCGGTAAAAGTTACGCTTGGTCCATGCGGACGAATGGTTATGCTGGACAAAAAATATGGCGCACCAACAATAACAAAGGACGGCGTTTCTGTTGCAAAAGATATTGAACTTGCTGATCCTTATGAAAATATGGGCGCTCAGTTTGTTAGAGAAGTTGCTTCTAAAACTAACGATGACGCTGGAGACGGAACTACAACTTCTACAGTTTTGGCTTATGCTATTGTTCGCGAAGGTTTTAAATCTGTTGCTGCAGGAATGACTCCGATTGAAATTAAGCGCGGAATCGACAAGGCTGTTGCAGCTGCTGTTGAAGAAATCAAAAAGAACGCAAAACCTGTAAAAGATTCTGCGGATATTAAGAGTATTGCTTCTATTTCTGCAAACAACGATCCTGAAATTGGTAATTTGATTGCGGAAGCAATTGAAAAAGTTGGAAAAGACGGTGTAATTACAGTTGAAGAATCTAAGAATATGGACACAACTGTTGATACTGTGGAAGGTATGCAGTTTGACCGCGGATATATTTCTTCTTATTTTGTAACTGACCGCGAAAGAATGGAAGCTGCTTATTCAGACGCTTACGTTTTGATTTACGACAAAAAGATTTCTTCTATGAAAGATTTGCTTCCGTTGCTTGAAAAAGTTGCAAACGAAGGCCGCGCTTTGGTAATCATTGCTGAAGATGTTGACGGCGAAGCGCTTACAACATTGGTTTTGAACACAATCCGCGGAACAATAAAGGTTTGCGCTGTAAAGGCTCCTGGATTCGGCGACAGAAGAAAGGATATGCTTCAGGATATTGCTATTTTGACAGGCGGAACAGTTGTTTCTGAAGAAGTTGGTCTTAAACTTGAAGCTTGCGGAACAGAAGTTCTTGGTCAGGCAAAATCTGTAAAAGTTGACAAAGACAATACTACAATCGTTGGCGGTGCCGGCGATAAAAAAGCGATTGCAGACCGTGTTGCAGAAATTAAGAATGCAATTGAAAAGTCTACATCAAGCTATGATAAAGAACAGCTTCAGAAGCGTCTTGCAAAACTTGCAGGCGGCGTAGCGGTTATTAATGTTGGTGCTACAACAGAAACTGAAATGAAAGAAAAGAAGTTCCGCGTTGAAGATACAATTGCCGCAACTCGCGCTGCTTTGGAAGAAGGTATTGTTTCTGGTGGTGGAATTGCTCTTATCCAGGCTGCGAAAGCATTGGAAAAAGTTCCTGCTGAACTTTCTGAAGATGAAAAAGTTGGCTACAAAATTGTTCGCCGCGCTTTGGAAGAACCTACACGTCAGATTGCAGAAAATGCAGGTGTTGACGGCGCAGTTGTTGCAGAACGTGCAAAGAACGAAAAGGACGGAGTTGGTTACAACGCTTACACTGGCGAATGGGTAAATATGATTCAGTCTGGAATTATTGACCCGGCAAAAGTAACAACATCTGCTTTGATGAATGCGGCTTCTATTGCAGGCACATTGCTTACAACAGAATGTGCAATCACAGATATCCCTGAACCGAAGGCTCCAGCTGCGGCTCCTGCTCCGGATATGGGATACTAATAGATTTTGCGCTTTTTCTGCAAATGAATAAAAGTTGTCCAGGGAAAATCGGGCGGCTTTTTATAATCATATTGTTGAAAATCGTAAACTTAAAATTAAAACAGAAAACTGGCATACATTGCGGATGCCAGTTTTTTTTTGTATATTAATGTTATGAAAAATAAAGTTGTCATTGTTTTTTTTAGCGTACTTCTTGCGGTTCTGGCTGTAGTTGTGACTTTGCGTTTTACAGTGTTCAAGAAAAATTCTTCGGTTCGGGCGCGCGTTGTTACTCCGGTTGTTGCGGGCGAAGAAAAAAATCAAGGTTCAGAATCTAGTATTGCTGATGAAAATGCTATGATGACATCGCTTATTCCGCTCCTTTCAACAGAAACTTTGATGAGTTCGCTGATTTTGGATTTTGACGGCGACACTCTTGACGATCAAATAGTTGCTGTTCATAAAGCGGGTTCGGAAAGTCTTTTTCTTATAGTCGGTCTTTATAACTCCGGAACAAATTCTTATGAGCGCGTTGCGGAAATTTCAACAGATATTTCCAAGATAAGAACTTTTTCATTTAATGCGGTTGATATGATTGGAAATCATAAGAATGCGCTGGTTTATCAGGGAATTAATAGCGCCGGCGATTCTATTATGAAAATTTATCTTTGCGAAAGAAATAAAAATGGAGTTCAACTTAATAAAATCGGCGATTTTAAGTCTGACGGAACGATTTTTATAGTTCAGACGGAACGTTCGGAAGCGTATGAACTTTCGCAGACGAACGGACAAAGTTTTAGCGTTTGGGTTTACAGTTCAGACCCTTCCGATGTGCAGAATTCTACTTCTGCGGTTGTAAGTCAAATTCAGACTGAATATACTTGGGACGAAAACGAAAAAAAATATACGCAAAAACGCCAGCTTCGTGTAACAGGAAGCAGACTTGCGGCGCGTGAACTTGCCCGCATTCAAAATGGAAGCGTAGATACTTTTGCTGAATATCTGAACGGACTTTGGTATAAAACTTCAAGTCAGGGCGATTATGCTTATTATATCTATTTTGATTATGATGACAAAGAAGTTATTTTCCTTTCTGATGATACGGAAGGCGTTTATTCTTGGGAATCTTCCAGTCTAAGAAGAAGCGGAATTTATCTTACTGTTGTAAATTCAATTATTTCCAGTATGAAGCGACGTTTGGACATTATGCTTACCGGAGTGAATGAAGTTAATATTTATGTTCACGAAGATGTAGGTCTTAGAATACGCGGAACAAATAACTGGGATGGTCCGTATAAAAAAATGTCGTTCCAGTCAACGTTTGGAAACGAAAAGACAGAAGCTCCGCACGAAGAATACGCAAAAATTCTTGAAAAAAATGCAAACTGGAAAGACGAGGAAAATTTTTCCTATTCTTTCAAAAACGGCGAATTTACGTTTGTAACTCCGGAAAAAGAAGAGAAAGGAATCTACATTTTTGACACAGTCGGAAATTTCACCATTATTCAGTTCCGCTCTTCAGGCGCAAATTCTTTGCTGGCTCCTGTGTACGCAGTCGGCTTTAAAACAACGGAAGAACTTGTGCCTGCAAGACGACGAAATCAAAAACCGACCATAAAAACTAAAGTTGATAAAAATGTTGTTATTCTTACGCCTGTAACGCTTTCTCCGGATGAAGTTTTTGCAGCGGAAGGAAAAACAATAACTTTAACAAAATAGATTGAAAATAAATTTGGGCGTTCCGGCTTGGTTTCGCTTTGCTCAACCTGCGCCGTCGGGCTTTCCGCTTCAATTCGCTGCGCTCATTTCCGCTTCAATCCCTAACGCTGCGGTCTTCGGTATGAAAGTCCTAATGACTGTTATATTCTGAACTTGTTGTAGTTTTTCAGGCATATTTAAGCTCGCAGGCGGGCCTTTTTTTTGCAAATAAATAATTTATTCCGTATTATAAGCAGAATTTTAAACTGTAGTTGAAAAACAAGCGCTTCGCTATTATAATGTTCTATTATGACTGCAAATGAATTACGCTCAAAATATATTGAGTTCTTTAAAAGTAAAAATCATGTGGAAATTTCCGGCCAGTCTTTGATTCCGGAAAATGATCCTTCTGTTCTTTTTACAACCGCTGGAATGCATCCGCTTGTTCCTTATTTGCTTGGCGAAACTCATCCTGCGGGAAAACGTCTTACAGATTATCAAAAATGTATCCGCACCGGCGATATTGATGAAGTTGGCGATCCAAGCCACCTTACTTGTTTTGAAATGCTTGGAAACTGGTCGCTCGGTGATTATTTTAAAAAAGAATCAATCGGCTTTTCTTATGAATTTTTAACAAGTCCAAAATGGCTTGGTTTGGATCCGCGAAAAATTTCTGTTACAGTTTTTGCCGGTGACGAAAACGCTCCCCGCGATGAAGAAGCGGCTGACTGCTGGAAAGAAAACGGAATGCCGGAAGACAAAATTGCTTACCTTCCTGCAAGCGACAACTGGTGGGCTGCTGGTCCGACAGGTCCTTGCGGTCCTGATACAGAAATTTTCTATTGGGTTGGGGAAGGTCTTCCGCCGGAAGGCAGTAACAAAGGCACAGACAGCGCAAACTGGATGGAAATTTGGAACAACGTTTTTATGCAGTACAACCGGGTTGATGAAAAGACTTTGGTTCCGCTTCCTAAAAAGAACGTTGATACAGGAATGGGTTTGGAAAGAACAAACTGCATTCTTCAAGGCAAAACTTCGGTTTATCTTACAGAAGTTTTCCAGCCGATTATTGCAAAAATAGAAGAGCTTTCCGGCTATAAATACGGAACTGACGAAGAAAAAGACAAGAGCGTTAGAATTATTGCAGATCATACCCGCGCTTCAACCTTTATTCTTGGCGACCAGAAAGGTGTTGCTCCTAGCAATGTTGGTGCGGGTTACGTACTTCGCCGTCTTATCCGCCGCGCAGTTCGCCACGGAATGAAACTTGGAATTGAAAAAGATTTCCTTTCTGGCATTGCAAAAGTTGTAGTGGAAAACTTTAAGAATGCTTATCCGGAACTTGAACAGAATAAAGATAAGATTTTCCGCGAACTTGCAGCAGAAGAAGAAAAATTCCGCCTTACATTGAAAAAAGGCGAAGCGGAATTCCAAAAACTTCTTCCGAATCTTATGAAAAATCCTAAAAAAATTATTTCCGGAAAAGTTGCTTACAATCTTTACGAAACTTATGGTTATCCGCTTGAACTTACACAGGAACTTGGAAGCGAAAACGGATTTATCGTTGATGTTGAAGGTTTTAAGGCTGCGGAAAAAAAGCATCAGGAAGCGTCAAAATCGCTTGATGCTGGAAAAGCGAAAGGCGGTTTGGCTGAACAGTCGGATATTACAACAAAATATCATACTGCAACTCATCTTTTGCAGCAGGCTTTGGTTGATGTTTTAGGTCCGGAAGTTGCCCAGAAAGGTTCAAACATTAATAATGAGCGAATGCGTTTCGATTTTACTTTTGGCCGAGCGATGACAAAAGAAGAAATTCAGAAAGTTCAGGATATTGTAAACGAAAAAATCAAGGAAGATTTGCCGGTTACAATGCAGGTAATGACTCTTGACGAAGCTAAGCAAGAAGGTGCTCGCGCTTTGTTTGCAAGCAAATACGGCGAACAGGTAAAGGTTTATACAATCGGCCGCGATCCTAAAAACGACTGGTATTCAAAAGAGGTTTGCGGTGGGCCGCACGTTCAGCATACAGCACAGATTGGCGATTTTAAAATAGAAAAAGAGCAGTCTTCTTCTGCTGGTGTCAGACGAATTCGCGCAACTATAAGCGGCGGACTTCCGTTGGATAAATAGCGTTCTTGGTTTAAGGAATTGATAATATTTTGTAACCATTTGCTTTTTTGAATGGTTAAATATAGTACAAAATTAAAATTTTTTTATAAAAAAAGGAAAAATATATGAAACGTTTTGCAGTTGCATTTTTTGCTTTATTTTTGTGTACAGCGGTTTTTGCACAGAACGACCTTCAGGTTCTTGCTGTTGTAAAGCTTAACAAAAATGAATCTATTTCATTGAAACAGCTTAAAACACGTATTGAAATGTATGAAAAACAGCGTGGTTCTGTTCTTTCTGCTGATGATAGAAAAAAGGTTCTTGATGCTTTGATTCAGGAAAAACTTGTTCTTCAGGCGGCGCAAAAGTCTGGACTTCAGATTACAGACAGTCAGGTTGAACAGATGTTTTTGCAGCAGGTAAGCCAGCAGTTGTTGGGAAAAAATGCTACACAGTCTGAACTTGAAACTGTTGTTAAGCAGCAGACAAATCTTTCTTTGGATGATTTTATGAAGCAGCAGATTGGAATGTCTGTTTCTGAATATAAAAATTATCTTAAAAATCAGACTTTGGTTCAGCAGTATATTCTTCGCCAGCGCGAAAACGAAATAAAATCTGTTGCTGCAACTGATGAAGAAATCCGTGCATTTTACGAACTTAATAAATCGCAGTTTGTTTGGACAGACATGATGAAGCTTTATATGGTTGTTGTTCCTAAAGGAAGCGATGCGGAAGCTGCACGGGTAAAAGCAAATGAGCTTTTTAACAAACTTAAGGATAAAAAACTTACCATAAATCAGATGACGGTTGATTCTAAAAAAGAAAATTCCGGATTCCAGTCTGGAGAAATGCTTATTAATAAAAATCAGATAAGCGCACAGCAGCTTGGAATTTCTTACAAAGATTTGCTTTCGCTTTTTGACAACAATGTCGGATATTTTTCTTCAATCGGAGAATATGATTCGCACTTCCAGTTTTATACAATCGTAAAAAAATATGATGCGAAGATGCTTTCTTTGAGCGATGTTATTCAGCCGGATTCTACAAATACAGTTTATGATTACATCAGAAGTTCTTTGGGACAGCAGAAAGTTATGCAGTATTATACAATTGCCGCTCAGGAAATTGCAAAAGAACTTGATACAGAAGCGAATGTTGACCGCAAAAAAACTGGCGATGCTTTGACAAAACTTCTTTCTTGGTAAAAAGAGGTAGAAATGTCTAGAAGAATTAGCCGAATTCTTGCGTTCCAAGCGTTGTACTCATGGAATGTTGCAAGTGTGAACGTAGATGATTTGCTTTCTTTTTCTTGGTTGGAGCGTGATGCGTTTGATGCTTCTGAGAATGCGAACGCTGAAGGTTCCGACTGCGAAGAAATAAAATATTGTTTGCAAGATGATCAGATGAATCAATTTGAAAAACTTTCTCCGGATAAAAAGCAGGAAGTTTTTGACTACGCAAGAATTCTTGTGAAAGGAACTGTTGAAAGTATTGAACAGATTGATTTGCTCATAAAAAATCATCTTTCTGCAAAGTGGACAATTGAACGTTTGAATAAAGTTGCGCTTTCTGTTATCAGAATGAGCGTTTATTCGTTGCTTTATCAGAAAGAAATAAGTTCCAAAATTATAATTGACGAAGCGGTTGAGATTGTAAAGGAATATGGCGAAGATGATTCATATAAATTTACAAATGCAATTCTTGACAGCATAAATAAAGAACTTTTGGAGAAAAAAGAATAAATGATAAAAAAAACTTGCAGAAAAATTTTATGCATTGCGTTAGCCGTGCTTTTTCTGCCGGTTTTTTATTCTTGTTCAAATATTGCGGAAGAAAAATCGATTTCTTCTGTTCTTGATCAAATAGATATTCTTATAAATCAAAATCAATTTAAAGATGCAGAGCGCGAACTTGATAAGATTGCAAAAAAATCTTATGCCTCTTGGACTGAAATTGGAATTTTTAAGCGCTATGTAAAAATCCAGCTGAGCGAAAAAGCGGAAAAAGTTATTGTCCGTGCAATTAAACAAAATCCTAAAAATGAAGAACTTAACGCAGTTTACACGAATTTTCTGTTGCGTAACAAACGGACGGAAGAAGCTCTTGTGAGCGGAAAAGTTCTTCAGGGAACAAAATATGGTTCCATTTATTCTGAATGTGTTTTGCGCGATGTTTTAGAAAAATCGCAAAAATCTGAACTTGCAAAAATTTTTCGCTCGGCAGAATATTTTTCTGTTTATTACGATGCTTATATTGGTTCAAAAAATCAGGAATGGTTGCGAAACTGCGCTTTGCTGCGGCTTTCTGGTGGCGCGTATTCACAGGCGGCTGCAGTTCATCCAGGAATTGACGAAATTTTTGATGCGCAGAACGGTTATTTTTGGGCAATCGTTATGTACGATGCGCAAAGATACGGTGATGCGATAAATTATGGCGAACGCGCACTGGATTTTATTGATTCGGTTACAGGAAGGACAAAGTCGCTTGTTTCTTATTCAAAACTTAGTGCAATTTTGCAGGATTCTTATACTTGGATGGGCGATTCGCTTAGTGCGGAAGATATTCGCAGGCAATTTTTGGATTCTATTACGGATTCGCGCGGAAATTTTGTTCTTTCTGAAAATATTTTAAATGAAAATGATTCTGATTTTTTGGCTGCGATTTTTGTGAACAGCGCAAAATGGGCAAAGGATTCGGAAGAACCAGAAAGAAATGTAAAGCTGCTTTCGTTTTGCGTTGAAACTTGGCCGGATTTTGTGCCCGGTTTGGCGGCTTATGCGGATTTTGCATATAATTCCAGCATAAAGCGAAACGAAGATTTGCCTAAAATGCAGCTTAGGGACGAAGGATTAGCGACTCTTGAAATGGAGCAATACGACAGCCGTCCGAAAATTCCGTTGAGCGATGCCGTCGCAAGAATTGATGACAGTTTGAAACGTTTCAAGGATTCTTTGCTTTTTATAATTCGTCTTGATTTGCGTTATAAAACAGATTTAAAACTTACCGAAACGGAAAAAATTGCAGATATTTGGCGGATTCTTGAAGAAAATATGACTTCGCCATCGGTTTATCCTGAATTGCTGTTTGAGTATGCTTTGAGTTTTCTTTTGCAGAATAAACAGACTGAAGACGCTTGGAAACTTTTTTATAAATATGTTTTATCAAAGTATGATATTTTGCTTGATGATGCTTTTTGGACAAATATTGCAAAAAAGATAGATGTTTTTACATCTGCGGAAGCGGAATACGCTTTTTATTTTGCGGCGCTTGCTAAAAGGGCGGAAGATGCCGTAAGATTTGGCGAATATTACGTTTTTGAGAACGGAAAGAATGGCGGACAGAATTTTATAAGTGCTAATGCCAGCGACAGAAGTGCTATGAATTTGGCTATGATTTATAATTCTTTGGGAAGAAAAAACGATTCTTTGGAATTGTATAAAAAAATAAACGCTCGAAGTTCTGATAAAGTTTTAAAATCTGTTGCAATGTACAGAATGGCTTTGATTTATCTTGATATGAATGATGAAAAGAATGCAAAACTTTGCGCAGAATATAGCGTGACATTGAATTTTAGAAATGCTGAAGCAAAACTTTTGTTGGCAAAAATAAAAGCAAATAAATAAAAAAAACTGTCCAAAATAGATTTGGACAGCCTTAAAAAACTATTCAATAATAGCGATAACATCGCTCATTCGTAGAACAAGGTAGTCTTCGCCATCGATTTTTATTTGTGTTCCGGCATATTTGTCGTACATAATGTGATCGCCAATTTTTACTGAAATTTTTTCTTCTTCAGTGCCAGGTCCAACTTCTATAACTTTTGCTGTTTGAGTTTTTTCCTGTGCTCCTTCCGGAATGTAAAGTCCGCTTGCAGTTTTTGTTTCTGCTGCGTCATTTTTTACAAGAATTCTGTCTGCTAATGGTTTGATTTTCATTCTATTTTACTCCTATTTGGAAAAATTTTTCTTTTATTACTTTTGAATATAATAATGCAAAGGTTCAATCGTCAAGGAAAAAATGTTAATTTTTGCAGAAATTAAGTTTTTGTGGGTAAAATTTACTCAAATTTTATGGAAATAAAATCGATTGGGTAAATTTTACCCGCTTTTTGTGATGTTAGCGCCGCGAAGCCGGGCGCCATGTCGGAAGGGGTAGGCGAAAACACAAGGTGTGAAGATATGCGCGGGCTTGCCTGCGCATATTTGAACGCCGCAGTGGTTGAGCCGAGGGGAAGGCTTTCCCCTTTGTAAAATTTATTTAAAAGTTGGCACGAAACTTGCATAATATTATATGAGAATATTTTTGGAGGCAAAGTTATGACAGACAATGACAGCACAATTTCTATTTATCTTAAAGAAATCAATAAGGTTCCGCTGCTTTCGTATGAGGAAGAAACTGAACTTGCAAAAAAAGCCGCCGCAGGTGATAAAGCTGCTAAAAATAAGATTGTAAATGCGAATCTTAGATTTGTTGTAAATGTTGCCAAAAAATATCAGAAAAAAGGCTTGGAACTTGAAGATTTGATTAGCGAAGGAAACGTTGGACTTTTGACTGCAATTGATAAATTTGATGTTTCTAAAGGATATCATTTTATTTCGTATGCGGTTTGGTGGATCAGACAGTCAATTTTAAAGGCGATTTGCGAAAAAAGTCGTGCGATAAGACTTCCGCAGAACAGAGCGAATGAACTTGTTCAAATTGAACACGCTAAAAAATCTATTACTGATAATATGACTGAAGAGGACGAACTTAAAGAAATTGCAAATATGTTGAATATGGATGTAAAACATGTTCAGGAACTTGTAGAAATCAGCCGCGAAATGACTTCGCTTGATTCTGAAGTTACGGGAAAAGATAATTCTTCTACAACTTTGGGCGCAATGATTGAAGATAAGAGTCATGGTCAACCGGAAGATTTTATTATTAACAAGGAAATGAAAAGCGATGTTAATAATGTGCTTGATACTTTGAAACCGGCCGAAGCGGAGGTTTTAAGAATGCGCTATGGAATCGGAATTGAAAAACCTATGTCTTTGAAAGAAGTCGGCGATAAATTCAATCTTACAAAAGAGCGAATCCGACAGATTGAAAAACATGCGTTGGTCAGAATGCAGCATCCTACTAGAGCGCGCCGGCTTGAAAGCTATGTTGCGTAGAAACGTATTCAAAAGCGTCGTTTCTGGCTTGAACAAGAATGTTGTGGTCGCGGACAATATCTGCGATTCCTAAAGATAGATTTCCTGCTTGGAGAGTTCCGGTAATTTCGCCGGGACCTCTTAATTTTAAATCTTCGTTTGCGATTATAAAACCGTCTGTGTTTTGGCGGAGAACTTTCATCCGTTCAATTCCGGTTTCTGTGATTTTTTTGCTGTAAATCAAAAAACAATATGATTGCGCTTTTCCGCGTCCGACCCGTCCGCGCAGCTGATGAAGCTGTGCAAGTCCAAATCTGTCTGCCTGCTCGATTACAATGCAGGTTGCGTTTGGAACGTCAACTCCAACTTCGATGACAGTTGTTGCTGCAAGAACTTGTATTTTTCCGGCCTGAAAATCTTTTAAAATGCGGATTTGCTCTTCTTCTGAAATTTTTGAATGAACAAGGTCGCAGTTGAATTCGGGATAAATGTTGTTTTTTAGATTTTTAAAGTTTTCTTCTGCTGATTTTAACTGCGCGGAAGTTCCGGAACTTTGCGGATTTTCTTCGTTTTCCGAATCTATTGCCGGATAAACAAAATACGCCTGTTTTCCTTCTTGCAGTTGTTTTCGCACGGCTTCGTAAGCGTTTCGTTCATTTCCTTCTTTTACGAGGTAGGTTTGAATAGGTTTTCTTCCTGCCGGCATGGTTTTTATAACGCTTACATCTAAATCGCCAAAAACTGTCAGCGCGAGTGTTTGCGGAATTGGAGTTGCGCTCATCATTAGAAGATGCGGTTCAAATGTAATTTGCGGATTTGTTTCTGTGTGCCGGCCTTTTTCCAAAATAGACTGGCGTTGCACAACTCCAAAACGATGTTGCTCATCAATTATGGCAAGCTGCAAATCGTTGTAAACGACTTGTTTGCTGAAAAGCGCGTGAGTTCCAATTACAATATTTATTTCGCCGCTTTTTAGTGATTTTAAAAGTTGCGCTCTTCCTGCTGATTTTACGTTTCCGGTTAGGAATGCCACATTTATGCCGAGCGGTTCAAGTAGTTTTGCTGCTGAATCAGCGTGCTGGCGTGCAAGAATTTCTGTTGGCGCCATAAAAGCGCATTGTCCTTTCCAGTTTATTATGCGCAGACAGGCAAAAAATGCGACCAGTGTTTTTCCGGAGCCGACATCGCCTTGAAGAAGTCTTTGCATTGTGAATGGAGTTTTTTCCTGCGGATTTTTGCCGTTCAGCAAAGATGCGCGTTCCTGGTAGCCTTTGTCTATGTCGCAATTCATTTGATTTATTACAAAAATCTGATCATCTGTAAGTTCAAAAGGTAGCCGTTTTAAAAGTTGGGTTTGCAACGGAGAAAGATTTTTTATAAAATCGGATTTTTCTTCTTCTGTAAGATTTTTATTTGAGCAATTCCATTGATCGTTTCCGGCATCCTTTGCTTTTTGTAAATCTGCAAGCGGAATTGAACCTTTATGTTGGAGCGCGCGCTCCGCAATTACTTTTTGAAAATTAAAAAGTTCTTCATAAATTAAAGTTTTTCGCGCTTCTTGAATTTCTGATGGAGTTTGGCTTAGATGTACAAATTTTATTGCATCTTTTTTTGAAAGAAGATTTTGTTTTTGGATATATTTTTCTGGAAGTTCGTTTGAAATTCCTAATGTGTATTGGTTTATTGCGGCTTGAATTGCTTTTCTTACGTTTTTTTGAGTAAGACCTTCTGTAAGCGGATAAATCGGAAGAATCTTTGAGTCTGGTAAGGGTGAATTTTCGAAATTTTCAAGAGTTCCGTTTTCTGAAAGCTTGGTTGCGTCAAAATCTGTGCTTTGAATTTGACCGTATTTTGCGGTAAAACTGCCTGTAACGCAAATTATGCTTCCTACTGGAAATGAATGTTGAAGAAAAGGTCGGTTGAAAGCAATAAGACTTGCGGATGCGGTTCCGTCATAAATAATCAGTTTTAAGGTTTTCATTCTTCCGTAGCCGAAAAATTCGTGTGCGCTAACTTGCGCAACCGTATGAACCTTTGCTGATTCAAAGTTGGAGATTGGAACGCGCTGACGGCGGTCTTCGTATGATCTTGGGTAAAATTTTAAAAGGTCGCTTACTGTAAAAATATTAAGCTTCGCAAATAATTTTTCTGCCGCCGGACCAACTCCGGGAAGTGCGGCGACAGGTGTTTTTATTTCATCAAGTTTCATCTTTTGCTAAGATTTTATTAGAACGGAATCAAAGCTACAAGTCGTAAAAGAACTCTTAAAAGCGCTCCGGATAGCAAAAGGACTGCGAAAAGAGCAATTGTGTCGATTAAAAGTGCTGTTTTGTAGGAAATGTTTCTTCCGCCGGAAAAAAAACTGCATATTTTGAAGACAATTCCTCTTATTGCATCGTCAAATCTTTGCCACGGAGAATCGTACTGATTGCTGGATTTGCTGAATATAGAAACCAGCAGACGAATAAAGAAAATCAATGTTATAAAACTTAAGATTGAAGCTGCGATTGAGTATGCAAAGTAAATAAGATTTCCTAATACAATGCTCAATGAAATGTAGCCAGAACGCAAAATGCTTTCTAGTATTGCAGAAATTACGTAGAGTACGCCGATTGCAACCATCGCGGTAAAATCCATCATTCCTATGCGTAGCGGCAGCTTTGAAAATAAATTCAGGTAAGGATCGCAGAGAGAAGAAAAGAATTTTCCTATGGGACTGTAATTTATTGGCGGAAACCATGTTAAAATAATGCGTATAAAGCAAATTGTTGAATATATGGAAACAAGGCCGACCGCTGTTTCAATAAATATTTTTAGCATAAAATTTCCTTTATTCAGACCAGACTTCTTTTACAAAGTCCAAGTCTTTTATTTTTGTTAGAACTTCATTTGTTGCAGGGCAAGTTAGCGAACTGTTTGCCTTGACAATGTAAGAACCGTTTTCAGTATCTATATGAAAATATACTAAGCAATTGCCCGAAAGACCAAATAAAAAATCTTTTATTTTAGAAATATCACGTTCAGACGTAAAATTGTTTTCCAAAGAAATGTGAACTTCTTTAATGGAATGTTCTTTTAAGTTGTTTACGTCTTCCAGACTTTCTACAATAAAGCTTGGTTCATCGCGCGAACCGTCAACACGTCCTTTAAAAGCATAGATGTTTCCGTCTTGTATTTGATTTTTAACGGTTTCCCATGTTTTTGGAAAGAATGTTAAATCTATTTCGCCGTCGTAATCCTGGAGTTTTGCAAATGCCATATTGGTGGCTTTTTTTGTTACGATTGGATGCAGGTTGTGCAAAAATCCGAGTATTGTGTAAATTTTGCCGGAATCGCGCATTTTCCATGAGTCCGCAGGTGAAATGCTTGCTTTTAGCGCTTTGTCTTCCGCTGCGGCGCGTTCCACATTTTTAGAAGTTAAAGTTACGCAAGTTTTTATTACTTTTTCAAAATCGCCCAGCGGATGTCCGGAAACATAAGTTCCGATTACTTCTTTTTCTATGTTAAGTTTTTCCAGCATAGGCAAATCTGGCATTTCTTCAAATTGAAAATCCGTGTAGACTTTTTCGTCTGTATCGCCGAACAAGTCGCCCTGACCATTTTCCGTTCCGTTGATTTTATCCTGAACGTAAGTCATAGCGCGTTCCATATTTGCAATCAAAGTAGGGCGGTTTATTCCGAATTTATCGAATGCGCCGGTTTTTATGCAAACTTCAACTGCTTTTGAGTTTATGAGCGATTTTTTTGTTTCTTTTCCGGTTTCTTCATCTTTTGTTATTGATTGAAGTGCAAGGCAGCGTTCAAGGAAGTCTATAAAAGATTTGTAAGGTCCGTGTTCTTCCCTTTCTTTTACAATTGCATCTGCCGCTTCTTTGCCCATTCCTTTCATTCCGCGGAAAGCAAAAATAATATTGTTTCCTACGGCGTCAAATTCGGAATATGACTGATTGATGTCTGGCGGCAAAATATTAAGTCCCATTCGTTTTGCTTCTGCAATGTATAAAGGAACTCCGTCTGTGGAAGTGATTTCGTTTGTTAAGTTTGCCGCCATAAATGCCGCAGGATAATGACATTTTAACCAACCTGTCCGGTAAGCCAAAACGGTATAGGCGGCAGCGTGGGATTTGTTGAATCCGTAACCCGCAAACGGAACCATAATATCAAAAATTTCGTCTGCGTGTTTTTCTGTAAAGCCTTGTTTTAATGCGCCTTCAATAAATTCCTTTTTCTTTCCCATAAGAACTTCAGGCTTCTTTTTTCCCATTGCGCGGCGGAGCATATCCGCGGCACCAAGAGAAAATCCTGCGATTTTTTGGGAAACTTGCATAACTTGTTCCTGATAAACCATAACACCGTAGGTTTCTTTAAGAAGCCCTTCCAGGCAAGGATCAGGATAGTGAACGGTTTCCGGGTTCCATTTTCCTTCAATATATTGAGGAATGTAATCCATTGGACCAGGGCGGTAAAGCGCGTTCAAGGCAACAAGTTCTTCTATGCAGCGCGGCGCAACTTGGCGCAGGATTTTTTGCATTCCTGGACTTTCGAACTGGAATACGGCAACAGAATCTCCGCGATCGAACAAATCGAAAGTTTCGCTGTCGGTTTCGCTGACGTTGGCGGTAACAAAAGTCGGCTCTTCCGGCTTTTTGTGGCGGTTTATAATGTCTTCCGCATAGCGTATTAAAGAAAGCGTTTTAAGACCAAGATAGTCGAACTTTACAAGTCCGCAAGGTTCAATAATATCCATTGTGTATTGAACACCGACTTCTCCTGTTTTAGCGTCTTTAAAAACTGGTGCCCAATCTGGAAGCGCGGTAAGTCCGATTACCATTCCGGAAGCGTGAAGTCCGGTATTGCGGTTCATACCTTCCAATTTTTTGCAAAGATTTATCCACCGTTCGAAAACATCGCGGTCAAGTCCGATAGTAGCTTCCGGATTTTCGCGCACAGGAATAAGTTGTCCGCCATCCGGGAATTTTTCTGTTGGCGGTTCAAGCGCAACTTTGAAAGTTGCTTTTGGGGAATCCGGGATGCACGCTTTTACTTTTGCAACAATTGAGAGCGGAATATTCAAGATGCGTCCTACATCGGCAAGACAGTTTTTTGGTTTTAAAGTTCCGAACGTAACGATATGACCAACTTGCGGGTCTCCGTACAAGTCGCGCGTGTGCTGGATGATATCTTGTCTGTAGTCGAAATCCATGTCAACGTCGAAATCCGGCATTGAAACGCGTTCCGGATTTAAGAATCTTTCAAAAATCAGATTGAATCTGAAAGGGTCGATATCCGTAATTCCCATTGAGTAAGCAACCAGCGAACCTGCGCCCGAACCGCGGCCAGGACCAATCGGAATGTACGGTTTTGCTTTGTTATTAACGTTGTCCCAAGTTGATTTTGCCCAATTTATGAATTCCCAAACTATTAAAAAGTAGCCGGAAAATCCCATTTTGAAAATGATTCCCAGTTCGTATTCCGCTCTGTCGCGGATTTTAGGCGTAATTTTCGGATATCTTTCGCGAAGCCCTTTTTCTACGATTGAGCGGACAAAATCGTCCTGATTTTTTGTGTAGTCATCATGAGTTTGAAATTCTGTAGGGAGTTCAAATCGCGGAAGACAATTTTTAAGTTCCGGCGTTGAGTACTGATGAATCGTAAGGTTGCACATATTTGCAATCTTTATGGTGTTTTCGTATGCTTCCGGAATATCCGGAAAGAGCTGCCGCATCTCTTCTTCTGATTTAAAATACCATTCGGAAATATTGTTCGGACCACCCATACTTTTTGCCGCGCTTTCCGGATCGTCAAGCAAAGATTTTCGTCCGATACAATTAAGGGCGCGCTGAGCTTCCGAGTCTTCCTTGTTTATATAATGAATATCGTTTGTTACAACAAGAGGAATATCCAATTTCCGCGCAATTTTAATCATTCCTTCTGCGGCGATTTTTTCTTCCGGAAGTCCGTGGTTTTGAATTTCAATATAATAATGGTCAGGTCCAAAAAGTTCTTTGTAACGCCGCGCAACGTTTTCCGCGTCTTCCATATTTCCGTTCAGAACCGCTTGCGGAAGTTCTCCTGCAACACAAGCGGAAAGACAGATAATACCTTCGTGGTATTGCTTTAGCATTTCAAAGTCGATTCGCGGTTTTCCGTAGTAAAGCGAACCTTCATCGCAAAAAGCGCGCGAGTTAAGCCAGCTCATATTTTTATAGCCGGTTTCATTTTCGCAAAGCAAAATCAAATGGTAGTTATGTTTTCCGTAGCGGGTGTTCTGTTTTTTAGTGTGATCTTCCGTGCAGTAAAATTCGCAGCCGACAATCGGATTTATTCCGTTCGCATGGCAGATGTGTTCAAAGTTCAAAACGCCGAACATATTTCCGTGGTCGGTTAATGCTAAGGCCGGCATATTAAGTTGCTTTGCGCGCGCAATCAAAGAATCAAGTTTTGCGCATCCGTCCAAAAGCGAATAGTCGGAGTGAACGTGAAGATGAACAAAGTTTGAAACAGGAGTTCCCTCTGGTGCAGAAGGAAAAACGTGAATATCTGCCATAAAAAAAGCCTCTAAAGTCGGTTTAAATATAATAAATCTGATTGCAATTTTCTGCACCAGATATCTGCAAGGAAATTATAAAAACTGCACGTCGCAACAAGTTGCTCCTTAGCATAGCGATGCTGGTGCAGAAGGAAAAATGTGAATATCTGCCATAAAAAGCCTCAAAATTCGAATGTTATTCTATATAAAAGAAACAATTAAAGAAATAATTGAAGAAACAAAATTTTAAATGAAAAATCACTTTGCAAATTATAAAGCGCAAAAATAGCGGAAAGGAAAAACGCGTTTTTATTTCCTTTCCGCCGATTGTTTATCCGCGAATTGTATTAAAAACGCCCATTGCGCCCAAACTTAAACAGAGCATGATAATTCCGGCTAAAAGAACGCCGCAGATAACCGCAAGAATTGTGTCCTTAAAGTTCATATCAAGCAAACTTGCAGCCAAAGCGCCAGTCCATGCGCCGGTTCCAGGAAGCGGAATTCCTACGAAAATAAAAAGCGCCACAAAAAGACCGCGACCTGCTTTTTCCTGAAGTTTTTCTCCGCCGCGTTTACCTTTTACCAAAAAAAACTGGCAGATTCCGCCGATAAGTTTTTTGTCCTGACCCCATTCCAAAAATTTGCGTGCAAACAAATAAATAAAAGGAACCGGAATCATATTTCCGATAATACAAACTGCATAAGTAAAAATAATTTGCGGAATATTATCCGCCGGCATAAGTCCAAAACCAGTTGCAATCGGAATTGCCCCGCGAAGTTCAATCAGCGGAAGCATAGAAACAAAAAATACAGCTAAATAATTTTTTAACATATAAATATAATACTAAGAAATGCAGAGTTTGAATATAAGCGCGACTTTAAAATCCCGAAAATAATTTTTTCTTTTGGGCGCTAAGATTGCTTTACGCGGCAAACCGTTTTGCACACAAAATTGTTTTGCAGAACAGTCCTTTCAAGGCCCGCTTACGCTCGGTCTCACTTCGCGTGCCGCTCGTTCGTCTTTTGGCCGCAGGCCAAAACCTTTCCAGCACTGCGCAGGCTGGTTCCGGTTTTTGCTCTGTTCGGGGCGTTGCGGGGCGGAGTGCATTTTTTCTTTTTGCCCCGCAGGGTGGGTAGGCGAAAACTTTAAGGAGTGAAGCGGTGTGCAAACTTGTTTGCACATTGCTGAACGACGCAAAGTTTGAGACGTAGGGCGGGGCTCCGCCCTCTTTATTGAATATCCGTTTTTATGTAAATTCATTTTTTTATAACATAAATTTATAACAGGGACGAAAGAAAAGTTGTGTTAAAATTGGGAATAGACAAAAAAGGGGGATTTTTTATGTATTTTGAACAGTTATGGAAGTCATTTGCGGAACTGGAAGATGTTGAGGCTATTGCGCTTGGCGGTTCGCGGGCTGGAACGAATTTTGACAAAAAATCTGATTACGATTTGTACATTTATTGTACAAAACTTCCGGCGGAAAGCGAACGTAAGGCAATTCTTGAAAAATGTTGCGAATACATGGAAATCGGGAATTCTTTTTGGGAATTGGAAGACGACTGCACTTTAAAAGATGGAATAGACATTGATATTCTTTACCGCAGCCTTGAAAATTTTACAAATGATGTTGCTTCTGTTGTTGAACAGCATTATGCGCATAACGGTTATACAACTTGTATGTGGCATAACGCTTTGAACAGTAAAATTCTTTGCGACAAAAACGGAAACTTCGCCCAGATGCAGAAAAGATTTTCCGTTCCGTATCCGGCAGAACTTAAGAAAAATATAATCCGGCAAAATATGCGGCTTTTAACGGAAAATCTTCCGTCGTATGATATGCAGATAAAAAAAGCGCTTTTGCGAAAGGATTTTGTAAGCGTGAATCACAGGACTGCGGCTTTTCTTGAATCGTATTTTGATATAATTTTTGCACTGAACGAATTAACTCATCCCGGCGAAAAAAGAATGGTTCAGTATGCAAAGGAAAACGCAAAAATTCTTCCGGAGCATTTTGAAGAAAACATTGAAACTCTTTTGAAAAGTCTTTTTGCGGATTCGGAAAAAATTCCTGCGATTTTACAGACAATAATTGATGAAGTAAAAAAGGTTTGCTAAACTTTATTTATGAAAAAAATCTTGTTTGTTTGTCACGGAAATATTTGCCGTTCGCCGATGGCGGAATTTATATTCAAAAAAATAGTTGCTGATTCTGGTTTGGAAAACGATTTTTTTATTGAATCGGCGGCGACCAGTACGGAAGAAATTGGAAGTGATATGCATTCCGCCGCAAAAGCAAAACTTACGGAAATGGGTGTTCCGTTTACTAAAAGGCATGCCCGAAAAATTACAAAAGAAGATTACGACAATTTTGACCTTTTGATTGGAATGGATGTTGAAAATCTTTATTATATGCAGCGCGAATGGAACAAAGATCCTGACGATAAAGTAAAACTGCTTTTAACTTATGCCGGAAAAGACCGCGACATTGCAGATCCTTGGTATACAAGAAATTTTGACAAAACTTACTCTGATTTGGAGGAAGGCTTAACTGCGCTTTTCAATAAATTATGCTCAAAATAGAAAATGCTACGCTTTGCGACATAAAAAATATAATGCAGATTGAAAAGGAATCGTTTGCGTTCGATATTCAGGAATGCGAGGAAGTTTTTTTTGAGCGGATAAAGATTTTTCCGGAAGGATTTTTGCTTTTTTTTGAAGAAGATTCTGGTTTGGAAAAAAATCCGGCGGATTTGCAAAGTCGCATTCCGTTTGGTTATTTTTCCACGGAGCTTTGGAGCGGAATTCCTGATGCGCAGGATTTTGCGGTTGGACATGACATAAAAAAACTTCATTCGCCGCACGGAAAAATTCTTTACATTTCAAGTTTTGCGCTTAGCAAAAATGCGCGCGGAAAAGGGAATGGATTTGCTTTGTTTTTGCAATGCCTTGAACGGTTGGAAAAGCAGTTCTTGCTTGAGCGCGAAGTTCTTTTGGTAAATGAAAAATGGCAGGGCGCAAAACATATTTACGAAAAAGCCGGTTTTAAAGAAACAATGAAAATTCCGGGTGCATTTCCGGATTCAAAATTCGGAATTTTTATGGAAAGAGAAGTGTAGCAGGACGTTGAGAAACCTTGATGTTTTTATTATACTGAAATTATTGGCGGAAATTTATATATTAAGAGGAAGTATATGTCAGAAAATGAAGTTCGTGTTCGATACGCCCCTAGTCCTACTGGAATGCAGCATATTGGTGGTGTTCGGACTGCGCTTTTTAATTATCTTTATGCTAGATCAAAAGGCGGAAAATTTATTCTTCGCCTGGAAGATACAGACCGCACCCGTTACGATGAAAAATATGTAAAAAATCTTTACGATACAATGGCGTGGCTTGGGCTTGATTGGGACGAAGGCGGCGATAAGGGCGGTGCTTACGGTCCTTATGTTCAGAGCGAACGCTTTGAACTTTACAAAAAATACGCTCAGGAACTTGTTGAAAAGGGCGAAGCGTACTATTGTTTTTGCGATTCAGAACGCCTTGACCGAATCCGAAAGATTCAGACGGAAAACAAAATGGCTCCTGGTTATGACAGACATTGCCGATTTTTAACTCCGGAAGAAATAAAAGAAAATCTTGAAGCCGGAAAACCTTACGTTATCCGCTTAAAAGTTCCGATGGAAGGAACAACAAAATTTCATGATGAGATTTTAGGCGATATTGAATGGAAAAACGAAGATATTTCACCGGATCCTATTCTTTTGAAGTCGGACGGATTTCCTACATATCACCTTGCAAATATTGTTGACGATCATTTTATGAAGATTAGCCACGTTATGCGCGCGCAGGAATGGATTCCTTCAACTCCGCTGCATGTTCAGATGTATCGCTCTTTTGGTTGGGAACATCCGGAATTTTGCCATCTTCCAATGGTAAACGGACAGGACGGAAAAAAACTTTCTAAGCGACATGGTTCAACTTCTGTAAATGAATTCCGTGCCCGCGGATATTTGCCGCAGGCGATTGTAAATTATGTTGCAATGCTCGGTTGTTCTTACGAAGAAGGAAAAGAATTCTATACTTTGGAAGAACTTGCAAAGTCATTCAAACTTGAACACTTGAACAAAGCGCCGGCGGTTTTTGATTACAAAAAACTTGAATATTACAACGGAAACTACATCCGTCTTTTGAGCGATGAAGAACTTTACAGATGGACGTTGCCGTTCATTACAGGAACCGGAGACGCTGCGTTGGAAATCAATCCGGAAAATCCGCAGCCGGCGCCAAAAGTTGGCCCTGAATATTCCGGAATTGCGCTTGGCGAAGACGGTGAACCTTATTGCGTAGACAAATCAATGAATATGACAAGCGAAGACGTAAAGAAAAAGCTTCTTGCGTTGATGCCGCTTATAAAAGAGCGCTTAAAGTATCTTACAGATGCTGCGGAAATGGTTCACTTTTTGTTTACAGAACCGGCAGTTCCTGCAAAAGAGCAGATTGTTCCAAAACGTCTTGATGAAGCAAAGACAAAAGAAGTTCTGGAAACTGCAAAAGAGTTTGTAAAGGCGCTTCCGTCGCTTGATCATGAAGGTTCGGAAAATCTTGCGAAAGAGTACGCTGAAAAATTGGGAATAAAACTTGGCGACTTTATGATGCCAATCAGAATGGCCGTAACAGGAAGCAAAGTTTCGCCTCCGCTTATAGGTTCAATTTTGATTTTAGGCGTGGAAGATTCCCTTAAAAGAATTGACCGTACACTTGCCGCATTTTAATTAAAAAAAGCAGGCCATTTGGAAAGAACCAGATGACCTGCTTTTTTTAGGGATTTTTTCTTAGATTAAGCTTTCAAACTTTAAAATCTGCTTTTATCAAGAAAAAGCCATTCTCCGCAAAACATAGGTTGATATATGGTTGATAGAATAGCGCAGATAACATTTTTGCTAGTTTGCTTTTTTATAATTTCTGACAATTTGATAACTTCTGCTAAAAAAGCAAGACATTTTATTTTACTTGTTTGACATTCTGTTTTACCTGAGTGGTATATCTGGCTTGGAAGATGATATGAGAAATAAAAATCATCTGAAAACTTAATTAAAAACTCTTCGTTTGTATCAGTTTTTTTATAGCTTATATTGCGATTTTTTCTTATAACGAAATCTATATATGATTCATATAAATTTTCCCATTTTTTTATGATTTCAGTATTTTCCTTTTTTAATTGAAATATTTGTCCTTCATATCTTTTGCGCCAATTTTGGTATTCAACTCTATATTTTTTAGCTGCTTCTCTACGATCATAGTCATTGTTAAAATTATTAGACAATGGAGAAACTGGTTCCTTCGGATAAACATCACACTCAAAAACTCGAAACGATGAAAACAAATCTGAATTGAGAATGCAGTCGAGAACTTCAAAATCTGTTTTGCAAAGCGGAAGAGTTTTTTTTAGTTTATCAAAATAATTTTGCATATTTTTTGAAAAATTCATCTTGGGACTTAAAATTTTTCTTTTGGTTATGAAAAGTTTTTCATTAAGAGGAACAATATCTAATATGTAGGTGCTAGAAGTTTCATAATTTCCATTTAGCTTTGACCAATCCCAGTTCTTAAAAAATTTAAGAGAAGAATTGTCTTTTTTTATAGGTTTTACTTCTTCTTCATAGATTCTAAGAAAAGAAAAATACTTATTATTTTTAATAAAATCATCATCAATAGGTTTGGAATCTGTTTGTTGTTTTTAGGTATATGAAAGCAAAGAATTTAATTCTTTAATATATGTTTCTTCTTCAGCATTAGATTCATAGATCATTATATTTGCTTCTTTGCAAAAAAGAAATTCATCTTCAGAAAGTTTTATGATAACGTGTGGTTTATATGTATAATTATTTAGCCAAAATTTAGTGTACCCGAATTTTTCTATAATTTTCTTAAATTTTCTTTTAATCAACTTTTTGTTTGTAATTTCTTGTATTTTCCGTAATTTTTCATCATTTTTTTTGCGATGTTTTTCATGCCATTCTGCACTTTCTTTATCCTTTTTGCGTTTTGTCTCCCATTCTGATATCAGAGCTTGCATCTTTTCTGTCCAGCATCTAATTTTGAAATACGAAGACAGAGGTTTGTCCATCTGAAAAAAATTTTCTTTTGTTAATTCTATATTTGTAAAATATAATTCTCTAAGCCTATCGCATCCTGTAAACATCTGCGACATATTCATAGCATTATTGAGTTTGCATAGCATTCTACAATGCTCGAGGTGTGTGCAGTCATAAAAAAGTTTTGTCGCATCTTCTATTACAGCATTTTCAGGAATATTAATATTTTCAAGCCAATAGCAAGCTTCAAATGCTTTTGGTCCTATTTTGCACTTTTTAGGCAAACTTATATATTTTGCACTGCATCTATAAAATGCTCCGTCTTGTATGTTCACTTCTGCGTCAGGTGCAAAATAAATTGAATATAGAGGATAAAAACTTAACTTCACAAAGCTGCGGCTTTGTATTTCAACTATGTTTTTTGAACAGAAAATTTCTTTTATTTTACTGTTTTCTATTACATCGGAAAAAGAATTTTTTGTAATTGTGTCAAATTCTTCTGGAATTCTTAGCACTGTTTCTTCAGGATTTTCTTTAATCCATTTTTCCAAATCTTTTGCTTCAAATGCTTTCATTTTTTATCTCCTCTTGTTTTACGTCTTTTTATTGTTTTTAAATCTAAAGATGTGCAGTCATTAAACGTACTTGTTCCTATTTTAAATCCTTCTGAAAGTTTTATTTCTGAAAGAGAAGTACATCCCTCAAACATTCTGGTTGTTCTAACGAGTGGAGGCGTTTTGCATTCTATGCTGCATTTTTTTAGTTTGCGACAACACCAAAAAATCTCTTTACCGTCTTTTATGATAGTATTTTCTGGAATAGTAATTTCTTCAATTTTTGCCGAACAAAAACTATATGGATAAATATAAATAGGAGTTGTTTTTGGCAATATTATTTTTCTTATATCGGCCATTTGAAAAGCAGAAGCATAAATCGTTAATTCTGTGCCGCCATCTTCAAATTCAAGTTCATCTAGAGTAAAGTTGTCAAAATGATAAGGAACACTCATAGAAACACTACCACACCAAGATATACTAGGCGGTAAAATAATTTTTTTTATTTTGCTTTTACAAAACGTTTCACTGTTTAATGTATCAATGCGCATAAAGCCGTCTGGCACTCTATAAACTGTTTCATCTGGATTTTCTTTAATCCATGCTTCTAAAACTGCAGAGCAGAAATCAATCATAGTATTCTCCTTAATTTATTATTTATTGTAAAAACCAAACCAAACGAAAACTGCATAAGGAAGCCCTATAAAGCGGAACACCTCTTTATTGTAATTTTTTATAAAAAAATCGATTATCGGAATGGAAATAATCCAATTATTAACAAGCACAATTGCAAAGGCTACCATAAGAATAAACATAAGGGCTTCGAGTCCATTTTTAATAATATATTTCAAGAGCAAAACTCCAATAGAAATTCCCCATAAATAAACTCCATAATAAAACACAAGTCCGAGTATTATTGTAAATTTATTATGAAAAATAAGACTTTCAAGATTTGCATCGTAAATTTTTGTATAAATTTCTAGAAAGAATAAAAGCCCTGTCGTAACAGAAGTTGCGATTAAAACAATTTTAAAGAGTTTTCTAATAAACTCTGATAAGAATGAAATTATTTTAATCATAACTATCCTCTTTAGAAAAATCGAGCCGCTTTCGTCAATTTCGCTACATTTGTTCAAGCCTATGCTTGTATGTAGCCGTGTCCGTTATAAACGTTGATGTGGATGTCTTTTTTTTGTCGGTAAAGCATTTTTGTTCCTCAATTATTTTATTAGCCTTGATTTTGACTTTTTTGAAATTTGAAAAAATACGTCATGCGAACTCGTTTTAGTATCTGTTTTTGGTAAAGTCTAACATTATAGATTTCGAAACATCCTGGCGTAGCTGGCGTGCGCCAGGAGCGTAGCGTTAGGAATGACATAAATTTATCAATAAAGATGAAAGTCGACATTTAGGGCTACTTATTTAATCTTATGAGCTAGATTATGCTTTTATATTTTCTGAATTCCAAATTTCCATTTCTAATTCAAGAGGCGATTTTTCCTGCTCTTTAGAAATATTTCTTGCTGCGTCTTGAATTGTTTTATATGTATCTTCAGTAAGATTCCATTTCCAAGAGCCAATTCTTTTTATTTTATCTCTAGTTTCTTTGTCTAGTTCAACGTTTTTTTTGTTTAAAAACCCGTTGATAACTATTCTATCAACGGGAATATGAGCAAATGGCAATAGTTTCTTATATTCTGTAAAATCCGAATTTTTATTTTCATAATATGAAAGCGCAATATGGTATTTTATCCAAATATTAATGATTTTTTGAAATCTTCCAAAAGAAAATGCACATTCATGATCTTTAGACGAAGCTTCTTTTTCCATATTCTTTATTGTTTCATTGAAAATAGCATCGTATTTTTCTTGAGACATATTTTGCTCATTCATAATCCTATCAAGCATTGTATTAAGTTGTTCTTGCAAAGAAATGGTAAATTCTGTATTTGGTCTAAGGCGAGCCCCTTTTTTATTTCCTGCACCCATAGAAGCCTTGATTGCACCTTTAAGCATCTCAGACTCTTTTCTTATATCAAAATTATGATTAACATAATCAACGAATTGTTTTGAAGTTTCTTGTATATTCATGAAATTAATTCCTTTATTTAGAAAATTACGTCGTTTGTTTTCTCTACCCGACGTAACGAGTTTCCGCCTATTTGTTAAAACCGCCGGCGTTGCTGCGATTTTGCACTACAACAACTTATTCAGTTCGTTCACATCTTTTGCACTCATACGAGTTGAAAGTTTCATTTTCTGGGCATCCAGCCGCATAACTTCCGCTAGAAGCGTTCTGTGCGATTACCTGTGGTTTTGTGTATTCCATGGTTTTTCCTCCTTTTATATTAAGCGTTGTATTTTCTCCGACGGCAAAAAGTTCATGCAGGTTTAGAATCTACAAGTTCTTTCCCTTTTGCCATAATTTAAAATCTGTTTTGAAAATCAAAACATTTATCTTTTGATAAATCCTCTCGATGATCAGGTATTTTTCAAAAAAAGATTTAACTGCTCTTTAGTTTATTGCGAAATTTCCTTTTGAATAGAGCCAAATAACCCGAGTTAAGTCGGGTCATTTAACCCGAATTTGAAAATACATCATGCAGAACTTGCTTTGTTGGTGGTTTTAATATTTTAATTTTGTTGACATTTGCACTCTTATGTCTTACATTTAAAACAACGACAGGCAACAAGTGTGTCTGTTAAGGCGTTGAAGTAAGACGTTGTGCTGGGATGCAGTTTCTTACTGAGCCTTCTGGAGGGGTTGTGCAACGGTACCTCGACCTAGCTAGGTCGAAAGACTGAAAGAAAATGCTCAATTTTAAGCCCGTCTTTTATGACGGTTTTTTTTGTCGGAGAATATGTGGATTTACTTCTTGAATGTGCTGAAAATTACAAAAAGTTACTTTCTTATGAATATCATTTTAAAATTGCAAGAAAAAGTCTAGTTCGGGAATTTGTTCTTTCATTTCAAAAATCAGATGTGCAGGACGTTTTTTTCAAAATCAAAAATCGACTATTCTTTTGGTCAGCCAAAATACACATTGCTTGAAAAAGAAAAAATCAGAACAAGTGACGGCGAAGTAGTTTTTTCTTATAAACGATAAAATATTTTCAAAAAAACAATCGCATTTTTAGATTTTTATCTTATACTGTTCTTATAGGAATTTTTTTATGCCAAAGTTCAGAATCAAAATTGAATATCTGCTGATTTTTCTTTCTGCTTTCTGTTTTGTTTTTGCAATTATAATTCAGAATTTGGAAACAAAAAATTTTCGCAAAGCCATTTCTTTTATTGAGCAAAACAATGCAAATGAAAACTCCGCTTCAGAAAATTTATGGTGGGGAGGGGGGGGTAAAGACTCTTTCTAAGATTGAAAGCCCGCAGGAATTGCGGCCGTTTTTAATTTTTGGCAATGAGTTGTTCAATTCTGAAAATGAATCGACTTTAAAACTAAAACTTTACGAAATTCAAATATATGTTTTAAAAGTTTACAATTATTTTTTTATTATATCTTTTTTCCTTATAATAATTGCAATTATTGTCATGTTTCAAAAATTCGCCTGGAAAAAAAGCCATTTTTGCACATCAAAATGCTCTTGACGAGGCGCGCATTAATTTTTCGCGCGAAGTCCACGACGGACTTGCGCAGGATTTGGCTGCATTAAAATTCGCTCTTAAAAACGGTGAAACTGAAAAAGCGAATTATTTTGCTGAGCACGCATTCAACGAGTCGCGCTATTTAATAGAAGATTTGCAAATAAATCTTTCCGATGATTTTATAGAAAATGTAAAATCTATGCTTTCATCTTTTGAATTGAATTTTTCTATTCAGTCAGAATTCCTTTGCGCATCGGAAAAAGTTCAGAAGATTTCGCAAAAATACAAGCACTCGCTTCTTCGCATTTTAAGCGAATGTTTAAGCAACGTCGTGCGGCATTCAAAGGCAACAATGGTAAAAGTAAAAATTACAGACTTGTCCGACGGGTTTAGATTTATTATAAGCGACAACGGCGGGGAAGGTGATTTCGATGCTTCGACGAAGCTCAGCAACCGCAGGCTCAATCACCGAGAAAATCAGAAACATCATTTTGGGCTTGAAAACATAAAAAATCGTGCTAAAGAAATGAACGGAGAAGCGAATGTCAATTTTGAAAACGAGGACGGAGGTACAACAGTTGCAGTCACAGTTAAAGATTCTGTACGTTGATGACCACGAAGGGCTTAGAAACTGTATGGGAAATTTTATTACAAGCAGAAATCCTCAAGTTGAATTTTGTTTTGCAAAAAATGATGACGACGCAAAAAAAATACTCAAGGAAAATCCGGAAGTAAAAACCGCAATAATCGACATAAACTTGAACGGAAAAAACGGACTTTCTTTTATAGGCGATTTCAGAAAAATAAATCCTGAACTGAATATTTTGGTTTACACAATGTTTTCGGATTTGCTTCATATTGAACAGGCAATAAGAAAAAATGTGCAAGGTTATATCACAAAAGATTCAAATGCGGAAGAATTTGAAAAAGCATTGATTTCTGTTGTCAGAGGAAGCTTTTATTTTAACAAAAACGCACGTGCCGTAATAAAATCAATTTTAGCAAAAAATGATAATGCCTCTCATCAAAAAAACGAAGAAGAAAATCTTTTTGAAAATTATAAAACTTTAACAAAAGGTGAAAAAAAGATTTTTGAACTTGTGGCAAATCAGAAAAATACAGAAGAAATTGCAAATTCGCTTGGAAAATCTGCAAAAACAGTCAGAAACCAAATTTCGCTTATAAATCAAAAAATGTTTTTTCCGACAGAACTGAACTTGTAAACGCCGCAAAAATTCTTGGAGTTATCTTATGAAAAATTCAGAATTTTTTTTGAAAAATCGAAAGAACATTTCGCTTTCAAAATTAATTTTTATTATTGCGTTTACGGCATTTTCTGTTGCGATTAATTTTTTATGCGGAAAATTAGTTTATGTTTTTTCCATTCCGATTTATCTTGATTCAGTTGCTACAATTTCTGTAGTTGCAGTTTGCGGCCTTTTTCCTGGAATTGCCTGCGCTATTCTTTCAAATTTTTTTCTTTATTACAAAAAAAGCATTATTTTTTCAATTTGCCACATTTTAACTGCGCTTGGCGCTTATTTTGTCTTTAAGCACCCAAAAAGTTTTCAAGATGATGACGAATCCGATTTAAAAAATCTTAATTGCAATTCATCTTTATCTTTTGAACTTTTTTTGTGGGCAGGATTTTTTTCTGCAATCACAAATACGATTGCAGGGAATCTGATTTCTACTTTACTTTTTAAAATGGAAGATTACAGTTCTTTTCAGTTTGTTGCAAAATCGATTTACGTTTCAATACCAAACATAGCATTTTCAAATTGGATAACAGGTTTTGTGGAAAATACTGCTGATAAAATTTTGAGCGCATTGATAAGTTTTGCATTTTATAAGATTTTTAAAAAATTTTATAAAAATCATTAACTTATAAAGAGAAGACTGTTTTTTTAATGAACAAAATCCGCGCGCTGAAAATATATAGTAGATTTTCCGACTTTTGATTTTTACAGAATCCAGTTAATTCCAAAATCTATTTTTCGTAATTTTCAACTTGTTCGGTAAGCAGCGGAATCAGCTGTTTTTTGCGGCTTACTACATCTTTCAGGTAATAAGTGTGTTCTTCCATTTTTGGGAATGTTACGAACGGTTCAAATTTTGAATCGCTTGCAATCAAAAGAATAGAAGAAAGCTGCGTTATGTCTGTAACTAAAAGCGCAGAAAAAATCGCTTTGTTTCCGCGTCGTTCAAGTTCAAGTTCCGTCATAAAATCTTCTTTGTGATCAAGAATTTCTTTTATATTGCTAACTTCAATTTGACTTACAGTATAAGAGCCTTTTTCTTCCTGATATTCTTTCATATCTTGGTGAATGACTTCGCTTGCCGTTCTGCCTTTTATTCCGCTTCCGGCTGTAAGAATTTCTTTGCCAAGCTGCTGAATATCCAAATCTGTAATGTTTGCAAGATATTCCGCAATCTTCTTGTCGGTTTCCGTTGTTGTTGTGGATTTTAAAATCAGAGTATCGCTTAAAATTCCGCACAGAAGAAGAGAGGCTATATCCTTTGGAATTGGAATTTTCGCTTCCTGATACAATGTTGCAATAATTGTAGAAGTGGAGCCGAGCGGTTTGTTTATAAAAGTTATCGGATACGTAGTATTCATAGAACCGATTCTGTGGTGGTCAATCACTTCCAGGATTTTATAATGTTCAATTCCTTCAACCGCTTGCGAAAGTTCATTGTGGTCAACAAGAATAATTTCAATGTTCGGCTCATTCGTTAAGTCGTGCTCAGAAATAATTCCTATAACTTTGTTGTTTTCGTCCACAACAGGAAGACGGCGGATAGGCGAATTAAGCATCGTCATTTTTATTTTGGAAATAGTGTCGTTTATGTGAACAGGTTTTATTTCCGGGTCTGCCATAAGTTCAACCGGCGTGGAGTAGGCAATCATCATAACCGTATCGCTAGTTGTGTAAGGGCTCATAATTACGCTTACGCCATTTTTTTGCGCTTTTTCTTTAAGTTCTTTGCTAAGAATATATCCGGAAGTTATGATTAAAAGTTTTACTTTCCGGCTTATACATTCCTCATAAATTTCCTTGCGGTCAGAAGTTATAACAATAACATTTTCGCTGGCGTGTTCGTCCAGCATCTGTTCAAAGGCTTTGTCGCTCGCTCCGCCAACAAGAATTGAAGATTTGAAAATTTCTTCCTGATTGGAAATTACCAAAGGCTGCGCGTTCATTGTGCGGATGATATTTCCGATGCTTGTGGAAATATTCACTTTGGTTTCCGGGTTCAGAATTGTAAGAATTTTTTGCGCAAACGCTGAATAGTGCAAAAGCGCTTTGTAATGTCCGTTTTTGTCCACAACCGGAATTGCGCGCAAATGCGCTTCCTGCAGTTTGCGGATTGCATTCCAAACCGGAACATCGTCTTGCACAGTTAAAGTTTCGTCTTCCATAAAGTATTCAACTTTTGGAGTGAGCGAAGATAAATATATTGGCGGCTGAACCTTAAATTTTTTGAAAATATAATCAGTTTGCGGATTAAAATGTCCCGCGCGTGCAGCAAAATAATTGTTGCAACCTAAAAGTTGCTTTAGCCGTGCATAAGCCGTTGCCGCAACAGCGCAGTCCGTATCCGGATTTTTATGACCGAAAATGTAAACAGTTTTTTTCATACTTTTATAATATAAGAAAATTGATTTGGAGAAAAGCGTTTAAGGGCGGACAACCGCCCTACGTCCGCACTTCGTTGCGGCCTACCCACCGTGCGGGGCAAAAAAGATTTGCTCTTGGCCCCGCAACGCCCCGTTTTTTTTGAAAATCCTGCTATTCAGAAAAATTTTCCAGAACCTCTTTTAAGATTTGCAAACCTGCATTTATTTCTTTGTAAGAAATATTAAGCGGAGGCACAAATCGCAAAACGTCGTTTCCGGCGGTAGAAAATAAAAGTCCTTTTTCCAGGCAGATTTTTTCAATTTCTGCCGGATTTTTTTCCACTTGAACGCCAATTACAAGACCTTTTCCGCGGATTTCCTTTACAAAAGGAATATTCCAGCCTGCAATCTGATTTTTTATGTATTCGCCTTTTTCCAAAACGCTTTCAAAAAATCCTGGCGCGGTTATTGTGTCTAAAACAACGTTTGCCGCAGCGCATGCAAGCGGATTTCCTGCAAATGTGGACTGATGGTCGCCCGCCTGAAAAACGTTTCCTTTTCCGCGGTAAAGACATGCGCCCATCGGAACGCCGCCTGCAATTGCTTTTGCAAAAGTTACAACTTCCGGATTAATTTCCAGTGCGGTGTTTGCCATAAGGGCGCCGCAGCGGCCAAATCCTGTTTGCACTTCGTCGCTCATAACAATTGCGCCCGCTTTGCGCGCCGCTTCTGCCGCAGCTTTTGCCCATTCCGGATTCAGCGGAATAACTCCGCCTTCACATTCAACTGGTTCCATAAAAAGAGCGGCGGTTGTTTCGTCAAAGGCGTTTTCCAAGGCGCTGAAATCGTTTGCTTTTATAGTTTTAAATCCTTCCGGGTAAGGCGCAAATGCTTCTGTATGAAATTTTTGCTGTCCGGTTGCGGTTAATGTTGCAAGCGTTCTTCCGTGAAAAGATTTGTCTAAAGTAACGATTGTTTTGCGTTTTGCGCCGCCGTTAAGCTGACCGTATTTTCGCGCAAGTTTGATTGCGGCTTCGTTTGCTTCTGCGCCGGAATTTCCAAAATAAACGCCTTCAAATCCGGTTGCTTTTAAAAGTTTGTCTGCGTAGGTAATTCCAATGTCGCTTGTAAAATAATTGCATACGTGGATTTGTCGCTTTGCTTGTTTTGAAACGGCTTTTACAAGCGGCTTAAAATTATGTCCAAGAACATTGACTGCGATTCCTGCTAAAAAATCGATATATTTTTTTCCGTTTACATCAGTTAAGGTTGAACCTTTTCCTTTTGCAAATGTAACATCAAAACTTCCGTAATTATTTAAAACTTTTGGATTACCCATAAAAATCTCCTAGTTGCTATGATGTGGTTGCCTTCGGCTACCTTCGGTGCGAGAGCTTCAACCACCTGTGGTTTAGCGGTGATTGAGCTTGTCGAAATCACCTTGTTGCTATGTGGACGTTGCCGAATCGCGCCTTGTTTCCCAACGGGAAACAAATCTAGAGGCAAATACAAGGATGTATTTGACCTAGTACAGCCCCGCGCAGCGAACAGCGAAGTCCACCGGCAACAGGACGTTGCCGAAGTGCGCCTTGTTTCCCAACGGGAAACAAATCTAGAGGCAAATACAGGATGTATTTGCCCTAGTAAAGCATCGTCCCTATTCCGCGGTCGCTGAACATTTCTATTAAGAGCGAATGAGGAACGCGACCGTCAATGATGTGCGTACGTGGAACGCCGCCTTTTAGCGCAATCATACAACATTCGATTTTCGGAATCATTCCGCCGGCGATTACACCACTTTCTATCAGCTGCGGAACGGTTGGCATAGGAATGCGCGTAATAAGCGATTTTGGATCGTTTACATCTTTCAGAACGCCTGGAACATTTGTAAGCTGAACAAATTTTTCTGCCTTGAGCGCAACTGCAATTTTTGCGGCGGCTGTGTCGGCATTTATGTTGTAGCGGTTTTCATCGCCAGTTTCGCCAAGCGCAACCGTTGAAATTACCGGAATAAAATCGTGGTTCAGCAAATCGGTGATAATTTCCGGATGAACTTGAGTTACTTCGCCTACAAATCCTAAGTCTATGCCGTCTTTTTCTATTTTTCTTGCGCGCAAAAGACCAGAGTCAACTCCGGAAAGACCAACCGCTTTTCCGCCTTCCTGCAATAGAAGCCCTACAATGTCTTTGTTCAGTTTTCCGGTAAGAACCATCTGAACAATTTCCATAGTTTCAGAGTCTGTGTAGCGAAGACCGTTTATGAATTTGGATTCTTTTCCGACTTTATCAAGCATTTTGTTTATTTCCGGACCGCCGCCGTGAACTAAAACAACTTTTATGCCGATTGTGCTTAAAAGAACAATATCTTTCATTACGGCTTGTTTTAGTTCTTCGTTCAGCATTGCGTTTCCGCCGTATTTTACAACAACAGTTTTTCCAACCCATTGCTTGAAATATGGCATTGCTTGAATTAAAACGTCGGACCAATGTTCGTTGTCCAAAAGTCTTCCGCGGTTTTCATCATTTTGAATTTCTAAATCTGGCATAAAAAACTCCATATAAAAATCAGGACGAGGATGCAGCGCAACCCAATGTACTTAACGCTATATTTTGTGGTTTTGACATTGCTCAACCACCTGCGATTTTGTGGTTGTCTTCGGCGACCTTCGGTGGTTTCGAGAGCCTCAACCACCGAGCGAGTACCTCAACCACCATCCCTAAAACTAAGTGCGGTAATCTCCGTTTATTTTTACGTAATCGTAAGTTAAGTCGCAACCCCAGGCTGTGCCTTCCGCTTTTCCGTCTTCCAAAGTTACAAGAATTTCTACGGCTTCTTCCGAAAGGATTGATTTTGCTTTTTCTTCGTCAAAGTTCAAAGGTACTCCGTTATGGAAGACTTCGATTGTGTTTTCGATGGAATCAAAACTTTCATCATCATCGCCGCCGATGTCGCAACAGCCGCAAGTGCAAACCCCAGAAGAGCATTCATTTGCTTTGTCTAAGGAAGCCGCGTCAAAATAGCGTTTTGCGCCGCGCTTGCTTGAAAAATAAACGCACGTTTTTTCCGGTGTAAAATCCAAACCGCTGTAGCCCATTGCGCATAAAATGCGTCCCCAGTTTGCGTCGCGGCCGAACATTGCGGCTTTTACAAGCGAAGAAGAAATTACTTCTTTTGCAAGACCGCGCGCAGTTTCCGCATCTTTTGCGCCTTTTACATTACATTCTATAAGACGTGTTGCGCCTTCTCCGTCCGCCGCAATTTTCATTGCCATAATTCTGTTCATTTTGTTAAGTGCGGCTAAAAAAGTTTTATAATCATCGTTTTCTTCGCTTATTTCTGCATTTTCCGCCATTCCGTTCGCAAGCAGAATAAGTGTATCGTTTGTGGAAGTGTCTCCGTCTACAGAAACGCAGTTGTAAGTTTCCTTGATTGATTCGCGGAGTGCTTTGTCTATCATTTTCGTACTGATTGCAACATCGGTAGTAATAAAAGAAAGCATTGTACCAAGATTTATGTGAATCATTCCGCTTCCTTTGCACATAGAACCCATTCTGCAAACTTTTCCGCCAATCGTAAATTCAACCGCACATTCTTTGTACTGGGTATCGGTTGTCATAATTGCAATTCTGGCTTCTTTGTTTCCTTTTTTGGAAAGCCCATTTGCAAGTTCTGCGATTTTTGCTTCGATTTTTTCTACAGGAAGCTGCTGTCCGATTACGCCAGTCGAGCAAACTGCTACGTTTTCCGCAGGAACATCAAGCGCATTTCCCGCAAGAACCGCCATTTTTTCCGCAACTTTCTGACCTTGTTCTCCGGTACAGCAGTTTGCGTTTCCGGAGTTTGCGATTACAGCCTGAAGAACGCCATTTGCAATATTTTTTTTAGTAAGTTTTACGCTTTCCGCTTTTACCCGGTTTTGAGTAAAAACGCCCGCCGCATTGCAAGCTTTTTCTGAATAAATCAAAGCGACATCGTTCGTTTTTCGGCTTTCTTTTATGTGACACAAAATTCCGTTTGCGGTAAAACCGTTTGCCGCAGTAACTCCGCCGTCAATAAATTTTATTTCAGACTGCATATTTATACACTCCATTTGTATATTTTTACAAAAATTATAGTGATTTGGAATGATAGTAGCAACTGTTTCTGAGGATGTTTAAATAGGAGCCGTTTTTTTAGCGTTCTGCAAAACAACTTGTGCAGAACGCCAATGCGCTAACCCGCAATCCGCTAAGACAAATCGTAAGTTTCGCCGTATTTTATAACGGTTACATTCGGGTATCCGTGTTCGTGCAGATAATTTGTAAAAAATTCCTGCGCATCCGTTTCACCGTGAACCATAAAAATATTCTTTAATCGGCTTTTATCAAGCGAATCAAGCCAGTTTGTCATTTCTTCGTAATCGGCGTGCGCACTGAATGCGTTGATTTGCTCAACCTTCGCTTTTACTTGATAAAGATCGCCCAAAATCTTAACTTCTTTTTCTCCGTCGCGGATTTTTCGGCCCAAAGTGTTTTCCGCCATGTAGCCAACAATAAGAACTGTGTTCCGCTCGTTTCCGATTTCGTTCGCAAGATGGTAAAGAACGCGGCCGGCTTCGCACATTCCGTCTGCGGAAATAATAATCATCGGGCCTTCTTTTTTGTTCAGCGCTTTTGATTCATCAACGCTTGTTGTAAATTTAAGCGAACCGAATCCGAACGGATTTTTATGATGCTTTAAGAAAGTTTCGTTTACACTTTCGTCGTAACATTCCGGATGAACACGGAAAACACTTGTTGCGTTTGCCGCCATCGGCGAATCCACGTAAATCGGTACAACCGGAATTTTCTTTTGGTCTGTTAAAAGATGCAGATAGTAAACAAGTTCCTGAACGCGTTCAATCGCAAAAGACGGAATAATGATTTTTCCTTTTTTAGCGCAAGTGTCGCGGACAACCCGTTCCAGCTCCTTTAATGCAAATTCGCGGTTTTCGTGTTTTCTGTTTCCGTATGTTGATTCAAGAACAATATAATCAGGAGCTGGCATATCGGTTGCCGGCGGACGTATAATCGGTTTTTCCTTGCGGCCTATGTCGCCTGTAAAAAGAATTCTTGTTTCGTTTTCGCCGGTTGAATGAACATAAGGCGAGCTTAAGCCGTTGTGCCATCCGCGGATAGAAAGATTTGCAAACGAAGAGCCAAGAATGTGTCCGGCATCAAAAAATTCCAATTGCGTGTCCGGAGAAATGTACATTTTTCTGTTGTACGAAAGACTTATAATCTGATTTGCGCACTTTAAAACATCATCCTCATCAAAAATCGGCTTCCAAGTGAATTTTTCGCCCTTTTTTCGTGCCTGTTTTGCAAGGAATTCCGCATCCCGCGCCTGAATTCTTGCGCTGTCCATCATTACAAGATTTGCAATGTCGCGCGTGGCCGGAGTTGCATAGATATTTCCGTCGTAACCTTTTTTTGTAAGAACAGGTAAAAGTCCGCAATGGTCGTAATGACCGTGCGTAAGAATAACGGCTTCGAGTTTTTCGTGATTAAAATCAAAATTGCGGTTTTTATTGTCAGATTCTTTTCGTTTTCCCTGAAAAGCGCCGCAGTCAATCATAAGCTGCCGGCCGTCAATTTCAAGAATATGTTTAGAACCAGTAACTTCCTGAGCGGCTCCGAGTGAATATAATTTTATGCCCATAAAAGAATCCTCCTTTTGCAGTAAAACATCAGATAGTATTTATATTTTATCACGCACTTTATAAATAACAAGAAATTTATTTTTAGGGCGCAAATGCCAATCGTAACGGGCTTTCCAGTGTTCTCACTTCGTTCGCCTTACGGCCAGCCGTCGCAAGGCTCCGGCGCGCTCCGCGCCACTTCCAATCCCGCGCAGGACGTATTGCAGAAAACTAAAATATTGCAAAAAATCCGGTGCGTTCATTTTTTTTCGCAAAAACATAATGTTTCTTCTATATAAAGCTTTCTTCTGCATTGCAAAAATTTATTTTCGTAAAATTTAATTTTTTTTGCTTGCACTTAGAAAATAACTGATGTACAATTAGTTTAGCGTTCAACTAGTTAAACGCTAAACTAATTAAAAAAAACTTTTTAGGTCGTCAGAAGCTGCTTTGGAGAGGAAAAAAGTGTTTTCTGACATTTGTCATTTTGGAGGAAATTGATGAAAGTAAATGAACTTAAGAAATCATTGCCACTATATGTTTTGCTTTTACCGTCTTTTCTGCTTTTGCTTTGCTTTTCTTATTTGCCGTTGGGCGGACTTGTAATGGCATTTAAGGATTACTCTCCTGCGCGGGGAATTCTTGGAAGTCCATGGGTGGGATTTAAGCATTTTATTCAATTTTTTAAATCTTATCAGTTTGGTCTTACAATTAAAAATACTTTAGTTTTAAGTGTATATGGTATTTTTACAAGTTTCCCGTTGGCAATTATGCTTGCTTTGATGTGCAATCATATGCGTAACGGTCCTTTTAAAAAGACATTCCAGGTTATAATCTATCTTCCGCACTTTATTTCAACAATGGTAATGTGTGGTCTTATTTTGATTTTCCTTTCTCCAGGAAACGGTTTGTTTGCAAATATCGCAAAGTTGCTTGGTGAAAAATTTCCGAACATAATGGCAAGTCCTACAGCGTTTAAGCATATTTATGTATGGACAGACATTTGGCAGCATCTTGGTTGGGACAGTATTATCTATCTTGCCGCTCTTTCTGCTATCGATCCTACTTATTACGAAGCTGCAACAATGGACGGTGCAAGCACAATGCAGAAAATCCTTCACATCGACCTTCCTTTGATTTTACCTACAGCAATGGTTCTTTTGATTTTGCGCGCCGGAAGTATTTTGGGTGTAGGATTTGAAAAAGTTTACCTTTTGCAGAACGTTCAGAATATTGCATCCAGCGAAATTATTTCTACTTACGTTTACAAAATGGGTCTTCAGGGCGGTCAGTACAGTCTTTCTACCGCAATCGGACTTTTCAATACTGTAGTAAATGTAATTATTCTTTTGGTTGTAAATGCCATTGCTAAGAAAACTACAGAAACAAGTTTGTTCTAGGAGGTAAACTATGGCTTTGATGAGAAAATCTACAACAGACGCACTTGCAAATATCGCTTTTAAAGTTATCGCTTTGATAATGATGCTTATAGTTATATATCCTTTGTGGTTTATTATAATCGCATCTTTTAGTAATCCTACTGATATTGCGAACGGTAAAGTTTGGCTCTTTCCTTCCCAGTTGGATTTTAGAGGCTACGCGGAACTGTTCAAGCAGAAGTCAATTTGGACCGGCTATTTAAATACAATCATTTACACTGTTGTGGGAACTTTGGTTGCTCTTGTTGTAAATATTCCTGCCGGTTATGCAATGAGCCGAAACGATTTGTACGGTAAAAAGATTATCAACATCTTTTATGTTATTCCAATGTTTGTAAGCGGCGGACTTATTCCTACATACTTTGTTGTAAAAGGATTTGGACTTTTGAATTCGTTCTGGGTTATGGTTTTGCCATTCTCTGTTTCTACATACAACATTATTGTCGCAAGAACGTTCTTTAAATCTTCTTTGCCTGAATCTTTGTGGGATGCGGCTCGTATAGACGGATGTGGAACTTTCAGATACTTTATTCAGTTTGTAGTTCCGCTTTCTAAATCTATTCTTGCGGTAATTGGTCTTTGGACTGCGGTTGGACTTTGGAACTCTTGGTTCAACGCTCTTATTTATCTTAATGACGAATGGCGCCAGCCTTTGCAGCTTATTTTAAGACGTATTCTTATCAGTAACGAATCCTTGCTTGGTAGTGCTACCGGCTCTATGGCTCAGGAACTTAGACAGCTTTCCGACATGATGAAGTACGGTGCGATTGTAATTTCTACGCTCCCTATCATGTGTTTGTATCCTTTCTTGCAGAAGTACTTTAATCAGGGCGTAATGATTGGAGCCATCAAGGAATAATTTTGTGCTGTAACTTTTTTATAAAGTTATAAAATATGGAGGAAATTTTATGTTTGGGAGAAAAACTGCTAGAGCGGTAAGTCTTTCTGTACTTGCTGCGTGTTTGTTGAGTTTTGTTGGTTGTACAAAACAAGAACAAGTTGTTAAAGCGGACAACGAATTTGAAGTTGCAACTGTTCGCTGGGCTGATTGGGGTGAAGCTTATCATACAGGTTTTCCTGATAAGGCTGCACAGGAATCAGGTATTAATGTAAAATGGCGCACAATTTTGAATTCTGACTGGGGCGACAAAAAAGCCGTTATCCTTGCTGGTGGAAATTTGCCGGACGCTTTCTTGGGCGAAATTTGTTTCTCTGAAGGCGAAGTTCTTGCTAACAAAGGTCTTTTTATTCCTATCGAAGATTACATTGAAGAATATATGCCTAATTTGACAAGAATCATGAAGGAAGATCCTACAATGAAGGCTCTTGCAACATCTTCTGACGGTCATATTTACGGTTTGCCTGCAAAAAAGGTATTGCGCCTTACAGTTTGGAACCAGATGTTCATCAACAAAAAATGGCTTAAGAATTTGGGCTTGTCTATGCCTAAAACTTATAAAGAATTCCAGAACGTTCTTTTGGAATTTAAAAATAAAGATGCAAACGGCAACGGCGATCCTAACGATGAAATTCCGTTCGGAGCAGGTTACGCTAACTCTGTAATGTTCTTCTGCTTGCCTTTCGGAACAACTGTTGGAACAGATACAACTACTATGATGGCTGTACGCGACAACAAACCAGTTTATCTTCCTACAATTGAAGAATACAAACAGGGCGTAAAATGGATGCACGAATGCTATGAACTTGGCTTGATTGACGAAGAACTTTTCACAGAAGATGCTTCTATGCGCGATGCTAAACTTATGGCACCAACTCCTTTGGTAGGTTGTGCTCCTGGATGGACAGCAGACTCTACATTTGGTCCTAACGCTGATGAATACGAAGCTCTTTTCCCTTTGGCAGGTCCAGACGGAAAGCGTTATATTTCTTCAGACCCAGATCATGCAGGTTTTTCACGATATGAATTTATGATTACAAACGCATGTAAAGATCCTGGAAAACTTTTGGCTTGGGCAGATAAGTTCTATACAGAAGAAGCTTCTATCCAGAACTTCTACGGTTCTTATGGCGTTGGAACAGAAAAAAATGACGACGGAACATATACAGTTCTTGAACCAAGAGACGGAATGTCTTCTGATACTTATGCTTGGGTTAATTCTTTAAGAGACTTCGGTCCTAAATACGTAAGCGACGATTTTAACTCTAAGATTAAATATGCTTCTAACAACGGTGACGCTGCTAAGTTAAAGTTGGATGCAACTATGAAAGAATTTGCAATTCCAGCGTTCCCTAACGTAAGTTACACATTAAAGCAGTTGGAAGACCTTAGAAGTCTTTATGCTGATATTGGTGCTTATGTTTCTGCAACACAGGCTCGTTGGGTTACAGAAGGCGGCATCGATGAAGAGTGGGACAATTATATATCTACTCTTAACAGAATGGGCTTGAATAAATTCGTAAAAATTCAAGTTGAAGCATTTAATACTTATCAGAGCAATAAGTAATAACTAGTTGGAAAAAATTACGGAGCTGTTCAAAAGTGTAAGAATTGATTGCCGGCTATGTTACTAAATTCAACAAGCGGCGATTGAAGTGGCCGGCAATCGCTGAATTCTTTGCTTATTGAGCAGTTTCGTTTTGTAAAAAAAAATAAAAGGAAACTATTGTGAAATCTTTGTACAAAATAGAATCATATCCAAAATCATTGGATGAAAATGTTGTTCAGAAAAATAAATTGCGTCTTACATTTTTAACTTCTTGTTTGGTTAGAATTGAATGGAGCGATAGCTGTTCTTTTATTGATAATCCTTCTCAAAAAGTTTGGTTCAGGAATTTCAGTAAAGTTCCTTTTATTATGCAGAATACAGATAACGGTTTTTACCTGGAAACCGAAAAACTTGCAATATACTGTAAAGATGCGGAAAATCTTAGAGATTCAGTTTACATAAAGTTAAAGTCGCCTTGCGCTTCTTGGGATGTTATTACAGGACGAGTTGAAGGCTGGCGCTATGGAGATAAAATCGCTGCTCTTCCTGGAACTGCAAGAACTTTGGACAATACGGACGGTCAGGTTGAACTGGAAGACGGAATAATTTCCAGAAACGGATTTTCTGTTTTGGATGACAGCGACAGTTGCATCATAATGGAAGACGGTACGGTTGTGCCACGAAAAGAGACTAATTCCAAAGACATTTATTTTTTTGCTTACGGGCACGATTATAAAAAATGTCTTTCGGATTATTTTACTTTGACAGGAAAAACTCCGCTTTTACCGCGCTGGGCGTTGGGAAACTGGTGGAGCCGCTATCACAAGTACAGCCAGCAGGAATATCTGGCGCTTATGGAAGATTTTAAAAAGCGCGGAATTCCTTTGTCCGTTGCTATGATAGATATGGACTGGCACCTTACTCAAATCGACAGTTCGATTGGTAGCGGTTGGACAGGCTACACTTGGAATAAAGAATATTTTCCAAAACCAAAAGATTTTCTTACAGAACTTCACGAAAAATATAATTTGAAAGTTTCTTTGAATATTCATCCGGCAGAAGGAATTGGCCGCCATGAAGTTCAATACAAGGATATGGTAAAAGTTCTTGGTCTGGAAGAAGACGGAAAGACAATTCCTTTTGATTTTACAAATACAAAATTTATAGAAGCGTATTTTGATACTTTGTTGGGTTATTTGGAAAAAGACGGAGTTGACTTCTGGTGGATTGACTGGCAGCAGGGAACAACAACTTCTACAAAAAATCTTGATCCGTTGTGGCTTTTGAACCATTATCATTATCTTGATAATTCCAAAAACGGAAACCGCCCTTTAATACTTTCGCGCTATGCCGGCCCTGGAAGCCACAGATATCCGGTTGGTTTTTCCGGCGATACTGTAATTTCATGGAAAAGTCTTGCACTTCAGCCGTATTTTACTTTCTGCGCAAGCAACATCGGCTACGGCTGGTGGAGCCACGATATTGGCGGTCATATGCTGGGAACTTACGACGAAGAATTGCAGGTGCGCTGGGCTCAGTTCGGCGTATTTTCTCCGATTATGCGTCTTCACAGCTCTTCAAGCCGCTTTAACCACAAAGAACCGTGGAATTACGATGAAAACGCATATTCAATCATAAAAAAATATATGGTTTTGCGCCATAAGATGCTTCCGTACTTGTACACAATGAACGTTCGTTTTTCAAAAACGGGTGAACCGCTGATTTCTCCTATGTATTATTCTTATCCGGAAGAAAACGAAGCGTATAATGTTACAAACGAATATATGTTCGGTTCGGAACTTGTTTGCGCACCTATTACAAGCCCAGCCATAAAAGAACTTAATATGGCTAAAGTAAAAGTTTGGCTTCCGAACGGCACATTCACAGATATTTTTACAGGCGTTACATATTCCGGCGGAAAAGTAGTGAATATGTACAGACATTTAAGCGAATTCCCACTTCTTTTAAAGCCGGCAGGAATTTTTGTAATGCAGTCAGAAAGTCAGATAGAAAAAATGAACGAACTTCCGTCTGAACTTGAACTGTACGTTGCAAATGACAGTGCGAACGAAACAAGTTCTTCATTTGTTTTGACGGAAGATGACGGCGAAAGCGTAAACGTAAGTGATTCAGCATTTTGCAAAACAAATTTTTCAATGAAAACCGGAAAAACTTCTGTGCTTGAAATTTCAAAGGCGGAAGGAAATACTTCTTTGCTTCCGGCAGAAAGAAAATATACAGTGAATTTTGTAAACTGCAACGCTCCAAAGAAAGTGACTCTTGTTGCAGGTTCGCAGGAAAAAGAATTGCAATGTTCTTATGACGCATTAAAGCGGACAGTTTCTGTAGAATTCACTTTGAAGACAGATTCTTCTGCAAAAATAGAATTGCAGTGCGAAAAGAACAGCGCGCCGGTTCTTGCGGAACGATGTGCTCATATTTTGGACAAGGCTAACATTGATTTTGTAAAAAAAGATCAATTGTTCGAAATTATAAAATCAAAAGAAAACGACGGCCTTGCAATTATGCGCGAACTTTTGCTAAGAAACGAAAGCGCAGAACTTTGCGAAGCCTTGCTGGAACTGATAGAAGCCTGCTAAGCGCATTCGGTGGTTTCGAGAGCCTCAACCACTGAATAACGCCCGCACGGTGGTTGAGCCTGTCGTACCGAAGGTCGCCGAAGGCAACCACTGTATTGCAAATCCGGTCATTTCGAGAGCCTCAATGACCGGAAGTTACACACGGTGGTTGAGGTTCTCGAAACCACCAGGGGCGAACATAAAACTGGAGATAAATATGAAAAACTACAAATGGTTGGATTCTGTATATTCTGATACAACAAAAAACTTTGTGAGCAATCCTTATCCCAAAAAGGGCGAAAAAATTACAATTTATCTTAGGGTTTTGAAAAACGATGATTTAAAGCACGTGTTCCTGCGTTCAAGGGAATACGGCGTAGAATTTTTGTACGAAATGCAGCCGGATTTTGTTCAGCAGAATCTTGTTTACTATAAAGTGGAAGTTGCAATAAAAGACCCGTATTTCAACTATCAGTTTTATCTTGTTTTGGACGACAAAACTTTTTACTACACGCAGTATCGCATAACGGATTACATTCCGTCAGAAGAAAAAGATTTTGTAATTCTTGCGGACTACAAAGCGCCTTGCTGGGTAAAAGATTCCGTTTTCTACCAGATTTTTCCGGACAGATTTTGCAACGGCGACCCTTCACTCAATGTAAAAACTGGCGAATATTCCTACCAGGGATTTTCCACAACAGAAGAGGAGTGGGATTCCGTTCCAAAAGAATTTGAACAGGGCCACAACCTTGATTTTCACAACGGCGATTTGTACGGAATAATCAAAAAACTGGATTATTTGCAGGATTTAGGAATAAACGCAATTTATTTAAATCCAATCTTTTTATCACCTTCAACGCATAAATACGATGCGCTGGATTATTTTAAGATTGATCCGCATTTGGGCGGCGAAAAAGCGTTTTCTGAGCTGATTTCAGAACTTCATAAGCGCGGAATGAAACTTATGCTTGATATTTCCGTAAATCACACAAGCAACAATTCCGTTTGGTTCAAAGAAGCGTACGAAAATAAAAATTCGCCGTACAGAGATTTTTACTTTTTCAATGAAGACAATTCCTACGCAACCTGGTTCGGCGTAAAAACAATGCCGCAGCTAAATTACGGAAGCAAATCCCTGCGCGATATAATCTACAAAAATAAAGATTCTGTGCTAAAAAAATGGATGCTTCCGCCATTTGGAATTGACGGCTGGCGTTTTGATGTTGCGGACTGCCTTGCGCGCAACGAAATATTGGATGTTCACGACGAAGTTCTTTCCGAAATCCGAACGGAACTAAAAAGCGTGAACAGCGAAGCGTATCTTCTTGCGGAAGAATGGGCGGATTGCAGCACAGACTTAAAAGGCAACCGCTGGGACGCAACAATGAATTATTTTGGCGTGGGACGCGCGCTAAGAGAATTCGCCGGTGCAAAAGATTTGTACAACGAGCGCAACGAAACGCTTGAAAAAGTAAAAAGCCGCCTTACAGCAGACCAACTTGCAAACAGAGTAACACAATTCTTGTCTGTTGTTCCGGGCGCAATCCAGCTGCAGCAGTTCAATCTTTTGGACAGCCACGACGTTGTGCGGCTTCACAGAATAAAAACGGTAAGCGTAAGCTCTCTGAAAATGGTTTTGGCGCTGCAATTTACGCTTCCTGGAACACCGTGTATTTACTACGGCGACGAAATTTATCTTGAAGGAACGGACAACCGCAAAGAAGACTGCGGCTTCCGCTACCCTTTTGACTGGAACTGGCAGAAAAATGATTTTTCCGTAAAAATGCGGGATTACTATAAAAAATTGATTGCCTTAAGAAAAACGGAAGAAGCGCTAAAAGACGGTTCATTCGCAGTTGTATATGCAAAGGATTACCTGCTTGTTACTGCGCGCTTTACAAAAGATTCCGTGATTTTTACGGCAGTTTCTCAGGAAGAAGACGCAAAAGAAGTAGATTTGAAACTTGAAAATTTTGGACTTTCACTTTCTGCTTTGAATCTTCCTGCTGCGGATTTTGCAGGCGCACCTTTAAACTTTAAGGCGGACGAAAAAACAAATACCTTATTGCTTAAAGTTCCTGCAAACGAAACCCGCGTATTTAAATTGAAGTAATGCACTTCGGTTATTGAGGCTTCTTAGCGAATAGAGAAGCCTCTTACAATGACCAGCATTGCGATTTTGGTGCTTGGCTGCGGCTAACTCCGGAATTAAGGCTCATCCTCCAGGGTGCTTTAATTCCGGAGCGCAGAAAAGTGTCGAAGTCAAAAATGTAATGCAAAATAATAATCAGATTGCCGTTCCGGTGGTTGCCTGCTGTGACCTCCGGTGCGACAGGCTCAACCACCAGCGAGTACTACAAACACCGCCGAAATTTGAAAAAAAAATACGGGGGGGGGGGGAGTCTTCTTGATATTTTTATTTATGAACTGTAAAATTCAAAAGCTATGGTAACGATAAAAGATATTGCAAAAGAAGCTGGAGTCAGTGTAACAACGGTTTCAAATGTTATACATAATAAAAAATCCAGAGTTTCTCCTGAACTTGTAAAAAAAATAAACGAAATCATCAAGAAAAATCATTATTCACCGAATCTTTCCGCAAGGTCGCTTGTAAGTAAGAATTCACATATTGTCGGGATTTTAAGTTTTGGAACAAAAACAGATGTTCAATCCATTACAGAAGACCCGTTCATTGGAATGCTTATTCGTGCAATGGAATACGAAATAAGTATGCGCGGATATTACACGATGATTTATACAGTAAGTTCGGAAGAAGAACTTATAGCATTGAAAAACAACTGGAATCTTGCCGGAGTTATTGTTTACGGATTATTTGAAGGAAAACTGTATGATTTTTTTACTCAAATAGGAATTCCATGTGTTTTAATAGACAGCTACATAAAAGGCGAATCTTTTTATAATATTGGCATAGACGATTATAAAGGCGGATATATGGCCACAAATTATTTGATAAAAAACGGTCATAAAGATATAGCCTTTGTAAGTCCTATTGTTTTTGAAACAGGCGTTATCCACGAACGTTACAAAGGTTACGTAGATGCGTTAAAAGATGCCGGCCTTGAATTAAAAAATAAAAACGTTTTTCAGTTAAGCGCAGTTGACGCAGGCTATGCGCTTGGTCAAAATCTTGCTTCCAGAGAAGATATAACCGCAATTTTTGCAACTGCCGACCTTTTGGCGTTGGGCATAATTTCCGGCTTAAAAAGCATGGGGGTAGAAGTTCCGGACGATATTTCTGTTGTAGGATTTGATGATTTGGATTCAACTTCATTTTATAATCCTCCGTTAACAACCGTAAGACAAGATGTGCGCTATAAAGGTGCCGTTGCGGTAAGAACTTTAATAAATGCCATAGAAGGCAAAGAAACCGAAAGAAATATTTCCCTGCCGCTTAAGATTGTAGAACGCAAATCCGTAAAAAAAATCAGCGATTAAACCCGCCCGGTGATTGAGCCTGTCGCCCGGTGGTTGAGTTTGTCGCCCGGTGGTTGAGTTTATCGAAACCACGTAATTGCAAACCGATTATTATTTTACACACGTGGTGGTTGAGGCTCTCGAAACCACGTAATTGCAAACCCGGTGATTGCTTCGGCTACCTGCGGTGCAACGGGCTCAACCACCGCGTTTTTCCCCTCCAAAAAAAATCAAAAATTTTTTATTTTTTTTCTTGACTTATTGAGAATGTGATTTATCCTATTATTAGGTTAAACGTTAAACCTAATAACGTTTATTTGATTACCAAAAGTTTTATTTAAGGAGGTTAAAATGAAACTTAAAAGAAGACTGGCTTTTTTTAGCGTAATGCTTGTAATATCCGTCTTTTTGGTTAGTGTTTCGAGCTGTAAAGGAGATGGCTTGGAGGTAGATGAAAACGGGAATGTAATCGATAACAGCTGGATGGAAGAAATTCCTACTGGAAAAACCATTCTTGCCTTTGACATTTCTTTGAAGTATCCGAAAAAATCGGGTCCTATAGACGTAAAAGACTGGACGGAAGTTGCTGCTTATGTTTATAACGGAACTATAACTGATGACGGCTGGGGCCCATGGCCTGGACTTAGACTTGCTAAAAAAGTATCTGGAAATCCTAATATTTTTTATGCAGAAATTGCTGATGAAAAAGTTGGAAATGGAACATTCATCTTTAACAATGCAGCTGAAAATAAAGCATATGAGACAAAAGTGAGTGAAGACCCTTTTACTATTGACAAGGGTAAAAGATACATTCTTACAAGTAATATGACTTTAAAAGAATTCTAATTTTTTTACTAATTAGTTGAACGTTCAACTAAAATTATAAGGAGATTTATATGAAATTATTGAAAAAACTTGCAATTTTAACATGTGCGCTTGCAGCATTCTCTTTTGTTGCATGTGATTCTGGCAGCAGCGATGACGACGAACCAAACACACCAGTAGTAGACGAAGGTGGCGAAGAAGCCGGCGGAGAAGAACCAAGCAAAGCAACAATTACTGTTGCAGTTACAGCAGATGAAAGCCAAGTTGCTGATTTTGGTGAAGCAGTTTACGCTTATCTTTATAACGAAGCTGCTCCTGCGAATGGTGAAGTTTTTGGTGGATGGCCTGGAAAACAGTTGTCTAAAAATGATGAGCTTGGAATTTGGTCTGTTACAGAAAATGTATCGTCTGATTCGTTGTCATATTCAGTGATTTTTAATAACAATGGCGGCAAACAATTTAATGCTTCAAGTATCACTGTAAATGAATCAAAACTGTATACCCGTGCACGCACTTGGATTGATTGGGATGGAACTTCTGCTGATACAACAGAGGCTTACGTTGCTCCTGTAGCACCTACAGCAATGTCTTCTGAAATAATTGCATTTGCAGTTGATGCGTCTGATTTAGCATGGGATGCAGCTGTTGATCATTACTTTTGGGCATGGGGTGGAACATGGGATGATAACTCTAATGCTGAAGTATCTCCACTCAAAGATAAATCTGCTACATCTGATGAAATGAAACTTACTAATCTTGAAGGTACAAATATCTATTATATTACTTTCCCGAAAAAATTTACTTCTGTTGCAGGTCTTCACATAAAGTTTATTAAAGATTCTAATGATAAGCCTGAAGAAGCTACTGAGGCAGATATTTCTTCAGCAGTAGAAGCTGGTAAAGGCTATCTTCTTAAAGATGGTACTTGGACAACATTTACAAGTTTTGATGAATTAAAATCAGAATAACCCCAAAATCAAGTGCTGTCTGTTCTGAACTTTCAGACGGCACTTTTTAACTTTAGATGTTTGCTTGGCAAACTAACAATCCTTTAGGAGACTTTTTATGAAAAAGACAAAGAAATTTGTTCTTGCTGCCTTTTCTGCATTGTTGCTTTCTGTAACAGGAACAGCCTTTGCAAAAGAAATAGGAAATACATTCAACGCTGAATTCAGAATCAAAAGTAGAACATCTTTTGGTGTGGATTTGGACTCTCCATATAATCTTGGTTTAAAGCAGGAACTTTTGGATTTTGCTTACGTAATGCACGTTGGACCAGGATATGTTTCTAATCAGTTCAGTTCAGATGTGCCGGTTGGATTTATTAATTTTAGCGTATACGACATTGCCATTACTCCGATTTCTGGCGACAAGGTGGAAAATCTTGAAGGTGGTCGCGGAGTCGGTTCTTTCTATGATTATTGGGATTCCGGAAAATTCAGTGCAGGAATTGCATGGAAGAATTTCCTTCTTACATTGAACGGCAAAAACACAGAATCGTTCTGGCTTCCTTGGAACAAGGCTTTTGAAAACACAGATGACAAAATCCGCGTTTCTTGGGCTTCTATGGACACAGTTGTAGGCGCTGTAAGAACTAAAAGAATTATTGGCAGCCAGCCTTTGGATACAGATCAGAAAGGCAGAAGTTCCGGAAAATGGACTGGAAGATCAAATACTTATCTTGTAGAACAGGACGACGGCACAATGGATAAACTTCATTTTGCAGTTGACGGTCAGATGGTTGGTCTTATGTACAATATGCCGGATGTGTTTGGCGTAAACTTGAAGTTTGCCACAGAAAATTCTTTTGACAGTGATGCAAACTCTGAACACGACTACAACGGTATTGCCGCTGGTTTGGATTTTGTTGTTACTCCAAAATTCTTGAAAGGTTTAAGAATTTTAGGTTCTGCCGCAGGAACTTGGAACTACGGTGCGGATCACAATGCGGATCCTTTTGCTGCTGGTGTTAAGGCTAGCTATTCTATTGCTCTTAACGAAGATATTACTGTTGAACCTTATGCCGGTTTTGATGCAGGTTTCTTCTTGAAGGACAACAATAAGTTTTCTATGATTGCTGCTGATTCTAAAACACAGTATCAGGTTGGACTTTCTGGAAGTGAATCAAACTTGCCGGGCGGCGGTTTTGAAGCTTCTTGTGGTATTCTTGTTAGATGGCCAGGACAGCGCGGTTGGTATACAGACTATATTACCGGCGATGAAGGTCGTGTATTCTCGGGAATGGCTTTGGGATATTCATTCTACAACAACCCGGATGACAGCGATACAGATCCTTCACACTCTATGAAATTCACACTTTTTGAACCTACAGGACACGAAGGCGTTTTGTATTTTGTTGGTTCGGAAGTTATTGCTGACTTGAAAAATATCGGCCAGGACAATTGGGAACTTCTTGCGACAGGTTATGTTGACTGTCCTTTGGATATGATTGTTAAAAATGGAATTTTGACTCCTTTTGTTACACTTTACTACGACAATCTTCCATACGAAGATGGCAATGATATTCTTCGTCAGAATGCTTTCAAGGCTGATGTGGGAGTAAAACTTTCAGAATTGATTCCTAATACTATCGTAAGTGTTCTTTGGAATTCTGGAAACTTAATAGAAGATAAAGATGTTGGCGCAGAAGTTACAAAAGGTTACTTGCGTTGCGCTGTAGAAATTACATTCTAATTTAGGGATTGTTATGAACTTGAAGAAAAAACTTAATTTTAAGAATCTTTTAGCTCTTTCTTCTTTCTTGTGCGGTGCATTGCTTTTTTCTAGCTGTGCATCTACAGGTGGTTCTGACAAGTCTGATTCAACTTCTGTAAAACCTGCAGAAGTTGAAAGAGAAGAAGTTGTTCTTCTTGAAAACGGCTTGACAGAAAAAACAGAAGATGGCGTTATCCTTCACTGTTTCTGCTGGAATTTTAATTCCATCAAAAACAATATGAAAGAAATCGCTGCGGCAGGATATTCTGCTATTCAAACTTCGCCTGTTTCTAAATGTTATGTTGGTGAAAACGGCGGTCTTGAAATTGCCGGTAAGGGTAAGTGGTATTACCATTACCAGCCGACTGAATATTCTGTAGGAAACTACCAGCTTGGTACGGAAGAAGAATTCAAGGCAATGTGCGCGGAAGCTCATAAATACGGTGTTAAAGTTATTGTTGATGCCGTTATGAATCACTGCACAATGTTCTACGATGCTATTACTCCGAATGTTTTAAAGCTTTCCGGAAGTGAAGATCCTAAAAAGGTTCTTTTCCACGATATGACTCGCGGCGGAAACGATGAGCGCGACCGATATTTGAACACTCAGCGTCCTATGAACGGACTTTGGGACTGGAACACACAGAATCCGGTTGTTCAGAACTATCATTTGAGCTTCTTAAAGCAGTGCGTTAAAGATGGTGCTGACGGCTTCCGCTATGATGCAGCAAAATGTATTGAACTTCCTAACGATAAGTCTAAGGGTTACACAACTCCTTTCTCTGGAAATTATTGGCCTGTAGTGCTGCAGAACGGTTCTACATTCCAGTACGGAGAAATCTTGCAGGAAGGCGGAACTCATTTCTATGTTTCCGGAATGGCAAGAGGTGGTTATGACGACAGCGATACAAGCCGCATAAATGACTACCACGCTTTGACTTTTGGAAGCGAAAATCAGTATAACTTTCATTCAACTGCTTCTTTCTACGGAATGCGTGTAAGAGATGCTGTTCGCTTTAAGAACATGAACGTAAAGTACATTTCTGACTGGCTTTTACCAAAGGGCGTTAGTCCTGTAAACATGGTAACTTGGGTTGAATCGCACGACAGCTACTGTAACGACGGTACATACAAAATCCTTGATGAACAGCAGGTTATCCGCGCTTATGCAATTCTTGCTGCAAGAGGAGCGGGAACTCCGCTTTTCTTTGACAGACCTGCAAACAGTTCTAAAAATCATCCTTGGGGCGACAACAAAATTGGTCCTGCCGGAAGCGATATGTACAAGGATGCTCAGGTTGTTGCTTTGAACTTTTTCCACAATCAGATGGGAAATGCAAAGGAAGAATTGTCTAATCCGTTGGGCGGCTCTTCTGTTCTTATGATTAAACGTGAGGACAAGGGTTTTGTAATTATCAACAATGGCGAAACACCTGCTGTATTTAAAGATGTTCCGATTAAGAACTTTGCGGACGGTACATATAATGATCAGGCTTATGGTTCAGAATTTACTGTAAAAAATGGTCTTCTTTCTGGAACAGTTGAAGGCGGAAAAGTTGCTGTAATTTTTGTTCCGAATAAAGCTTTCAGCAAACCTACGTTCAAACCTGCTGTAAGAATTATGGAACCAACACAGAGTTTCTATAAGGACACAATTACAACAGAAGTTACTGCAAGAGGTTGTGCCGGCGGATTGGGCTACCAGATTGACAACGGTTCTGTTCAGAAGGCAAAAAATCGTGCAAGCGTAGTTTTGGGCGAAAATCTTAAGAATAATGAATCTGTAAAACTTACTGTTTACGGTTACGATGCAAACGGAAAAGTTCTTGTAAAAGATTCTGCTGTGTACACAAAAGAAAAGTACGAAGCTAATACTATTGCAAAAATCGATGCCAGTGCATTCAGTGCTTGGGGCGCTTTCTATTTGTACGCTTATGTGAATGACGGTGAAAGCGTAAATGCCGCATGGCCTGGAGAAAAAATGAAGAGCGAAGGCAACGGAATTTATTCTTATGTTCTTCCTTTCGGCCTTGAAAACGCAACTGTTATCTTTAATAACGGTAAAGGCGGAACTGGCAACCAGTACGACGGACCTTCAGAAGATGACCTTCTTAAAGTTACAAGAGGAAGCACAATGATGCTTACTTCTGACAGAGAATGGAAAAAGGTTCAGTAATTAGGAGTCTATTTATGATGAAAAAATTTTCTAAGATTGTTATTAAAATTGCCACTGTTCTTATGTTTGCCGCAGTGTTTTCTGGATGTGTTTCTACATTTTCTAGACACGGCTCTAAAAAAGAACGCGGAGTAAAATTTGGTGGACCAAAAGCGGGTCAGACTGTTGCTTATTTTGATTCTGCTTTTAGACCTGAATGGAAAAAAATCTATGCCTATGCTTATTACAATAATGGAGAACGTACAAACGGCGGTTGGCCGGGAGTAGAAATGCAGCCTGCTGAAGACGGAATTTATTTTTACGTTCTTCCACGTGGTCTTGAAGATTCTCTTGTTATCTTCAACAACGGAACTGGCGAACAGCTTGGTGATGTTCCGATTGTAAAAGAATCACAGATGATGTATTCCGCAGATGGCGAATGGATTCCGTGGTTTAACTAAAATATCAGGCTTTACCGGTGGGTGCTCGCCCGGTGGTTGAGGTACTCGAAACCACCTGTGGTCGCCGAAGGCAACCACAGGAATTGCAAAAAGGTGATTTCGATAAACTCAATCACCATGAATCCGCAGGCAACCACCGAACTTAGCCGGGGATAACTACCGGAATTGCGTTATCAGGCAGTTCCGGTAGTTTTTTTTTAATTAATAAACACAAATCTGAACTAAAAAATCATAAAACTGGAGATTTAATGAAACGTTTTACGAAAATAGGTGTTGCAATTATGGGGCTTGCTATGGGAACTTTTATTTCTTGCGAAAATAATGTTGCTGTTGATGAAGAAATTCCTGGTTCTAAGGTAGAATTCACAGATCCGGAAGGTACACTTGCAGAATCCATAGAAGATGGAGCAATTCTGCATTGTTTTTGTTGGAGTTTTAATACCATAAAGGCCAATATGAAAAATATTGCGGATGCTGGATTTTCTGCGATACAGACATCTCCAGTTTCAAAGTGCCGTGCAGGAACCGACAATAACCTTACACGGCCTGGTACACTTGGCTGGGGAACTGATGCCTGGTATTTTCATTATCAGCCCACAGAATATGTTGTAGGAAACTACCAGCTTGGAACAGAAGCAGAATTCAAGGCAATGTGCAAAGAAGCGCACAAGTACGGCGTTAAGGTTATTGTTGATGCCGTTATGAACCACTGCACTATGGAATATAATTTTATTTCCAACAACATAAAAAAACTTGCTTCAAATCCGCAGCAAACATTGTTCCACGATATGACGTATGGAATGGATTTGCGAGACCGTTATACTTCTACGCAACTCCATATGAATGGACTTTGGGAATGGAACACGAAAAACAAAACTGTTCAGGACTATCATTTGAAGTTTTTAAAGCAATGCGTTGAAGACGGCGCGGACGGTTTTCGCTATGATGCCGCACGTTGTATTGAACTTCCTGATGATGATAAATATTCCAATTGGAATGGATTTCAGTCTGATTTCTGGCCTACGATTTTGAATAATGGCTCTGTATTCCAATACGGTGAATGTTTGCAGGAAGGCGGAAATATTGTCTACAATGGCAGCATGGAAGGTGGTTTTGACGATTCAAGGGATGCACGGCTTGGAGCGTACCAGTCGCAGACTTTTACAACAAACGGCACAAAGCACAACTTTTTTACAACTTCATCGTTTTACGGCTGGCGTCTTAGAGAGCGTATTGTTTCCAGAAATTTGGACGTAAATTATCTTAAAGATTTCCTTTTGCCAAGCGGCGCAAGTTCACAAAGAGTTGTTACCTGGGTGGAAAGCCACGACAACTATTGCAACGACCACACATACACCAAGTTGGACGAGGAAGATGTTATTCTTGCGTATGCAATTCTTGCAGGGCGAAAAGACGGAACTCCTTTGTTCTTTGACAGACCGTATGGAAGTTATAAGGGAAAACACAATCATGTAGAAGGCGATGATGGACATGAAGATATAGGTGCTGCATTCGGAACAAACAAAATTGGAATTGCCGGAAGTGATATGTACAAGGATAAGCGTGTTGTTGCGGTAAATTTTTTCCGCAATAAAATGAAGGATGCAAGCGAAACTCTTTTAAATCCTAAGAATGAGAAAACTCTTTTGATGATTACAAGAGGCGACGGCGGAATTCTTATTGTGAATGTTTCTGACACAAAATGGAACATAACAAAAGCAGATTGCCCTTCAAGTATAAAATCAGGAACTTATACAGATGTTCTTTCTGGCAGAAAATTTACAGTTGATTCCAACAAAATTACAGGAACAATTGATAAAAGATCTGTAGCCGTAATTTATACAAAGTAGTCTTTCTAAAAAATAACGCCTTGCCCCGGTGGTGGTGGTTGAGGCACATTTCCGGTGGTTGAGCCTGTCGCACCGAAGTTCGCCACAGGCAACCACCGGCACCGCAAACCGATTATAATTTTACAACCTGGTCATTGCCTTCGGCTAGCTACGGTGCAAGAGCCTCAATGACCAGGATTTTACAATACATATGTTGCTTTAAATTTAATTTGATAAGCACCGTTTATTCATATATAATAAAATATTAAACGGATGAGTTTTCTGTTTGTTGAATTCGAGGATTTTTGTGTATTGTAGACCTCTTGTAAAAGCACCTGAAAAAATTGTGCAGAATGGAAAAATAAATTTCGGTTCTTTTTTTGGAGTTCCAGCAACTGTTGATATTCGTGGCGTAAAAGCGCCATTTGCCGGAATTCCTACTTCAACTTTTTTTTCAAATTTTAGAATAAAAAGCCGTGTAAGTTTTGTTTTTTCTGTGGAAAACTACATTGGCCTTGCAGAATTTTTTGATGACAAAGCGTTCGGGCTTGCCGAAGTGATTTTTTGGAACAAAGAGAACGGACAAAAGCTTGCCTATCATTCTTTTATGGGACCAAGACGGCGTTTTGTTCCAGTTAATACATATTCCGCATCTTGCAATACTTTTGGAAAAAAGCGCTACATAAAAATTGGATGGAGCAGAAAAAACGAAAAAATTTCGCTTACATTCACGGTGCGCGGAGACAAGTTTCGCCCTGCGGTAAAAGCAAAGTACATTGCGCATTTGGAAAAGGATGCACAGGAAGTTTTGTTCGTAACGCCTGCGCCTACAAGTCAGCGCTGTTCTGCAACTTGGCTGATTCCGCTAAAACTGGAAGGCGGCTTGAACACAGGAAAGCACAGACACAATATAAAAGAAATTCCGCAGAACAACGGGCTTGGACTTTTTATGCTGAACAGAACGTATTTAAAGCCGCGCTCTTCTAGCGAGTTTATGTATGGTCTTGCTAATATCGGCGGAAAGGACGTGTTTTTTTCCGTTTCAAATACAAGCCAGGATTCCCTTGACGAAGACACTTACAACGATGATTTGCTTTCTGTTAACGGAAAACTTACGGCTCTTCCTCCTGTAAAAATTACGCATCCGTTTGGAATTGACAAAAAATGGGTTGCCCAAGATACAGAAGGAATGGTTGACTTGTCATTCAATCCGGTTTCTGTAAGCAACAGAACGCTGGATATAATTCTTATGCGGAATGTTTATACTACAATTTACGGCACTTATGACGGAGTTCTTGTTTCCAACGACGGCGAAAAAATTGTTCTTAAGAATTGCCCTGGAATTGTTAAGAAAAGTCATATCAGACTTTAAAGTCGTAAAAACAAGGGGAAAACTTTATGCAGGAAGATGGAAAACGTGCAAGACAGGCAGATTGGGCGCCTGGAACATTGGATAAAACCAGAAAAGCAATTGGTGATCTTGCGCCCGGCGAAGCAGAGATGATGTCAAAAAAATTAGGAGGAGAGGTTATGTATGAAAGGTCTGATGATGGAAATACAATTTCCAAATCAACAAAAGGTACCGGAAGACTTATCCGGCAAACTTCTTCCTCGGCGGAAAGCAATTCTTCTTCAGGTAATGCGGAAAAATCAAAACCGGCCGGCACTGGCTCCAGAAAACGTCAGGAAGAGCTGCCGGAAATAGGGCAAAAAGAAAATTCGCTTATAAACAAACTTATGATGAGCGATGAATATTCCATAAAGCCGAATTACGGAATTTTTAATTTTATAAAATATTTTCAGCAGAATGGACACGAGCAGGTTATTCCTGAATTTTGCACAGTAACTTTGCGTCATCACATAGATAATCTTTCCGGATTTATAACGGTAATAAAAACTTTGATTCAGATTGCGCCGGCTTCTTATAAAGCGAAAATTGCAAACGGAACTGAAACAAAATTTAAATTTCTTAGAATGGTTGCCGGCTGGACGATGCAAAACATTAAACTTGCTCACATTGAACTTTTGGATCTTCCGCAACCTTATGTTGTTCAAGATTTGATTCCTTATATACGTGCGGTTTACAAGCCGTTGATTCAAGTCTATTACTTTGGTGAAAATAAAATTCCAAAGTTAATAAAAGAAATTTATACAGACGAAGTTTCTTATCCGGATTCTCCGCAGGAAAAACTTTCTTCGCTTGCAAAAGAAGCGATTACGGATTGGCTTTACATTCAGAATGAAATTGTAAAAAAATGCTATCCGCTTTTAATGCGCATGTGTTCAGACAGTTATGAAGAATATCCGGATTTTTTCAAGGTTAAAGTTGCGGATATTCTTAAATTTGTGGGACTTCATAAATATGATTTGCTTTTGCCGGAAAAAAACAAAGATGTGAAAGTCCAAGAAAAATCTGCTGAAAAGGCAGCGCCTAAAAAACCGGAGCGCGGCGCAAAAGATCAGCTGGTTGATACTGGAATAAAACTTTTGAACCAGTTGTTTCCGCAGGCGGGTTTTGACAAAATGGAAAACCGCCCGGATATGTATCCGTATTTTCAGCCGTTGTATCATTTTGCGGACGGATTTAACGTTTTGAGCCCTGAAAATCCTTTGCAAATAACCGTTGTTCTGCTACGCATCCTCGAAGATTTTTTTGTGGGTTGCAGAAACATAAAGTTTACGCAAACAACCGTGGAAGATTCTTCTTCAAAAAACGCAGATACAATTACAGCCGTTATGGACGACTGGTCTGCTTACCGGGAAAACGTATTTGAAAGAATTTACTGTGAGCCGCTGAACGATTTGGTAAATCAGATTTATTCGCAAGATGATTACGAAGATTCTCAGTTCGGAAAAAAGTTGATAACTTCGCTTTTGTGGCAGACAAAATGGCATTTTCTTCCTAATTTTAAGTTTGACCAGCTGATTCTTGAACGCCCGCAGGATGAAAGCAAATACAGACCGCTTTTTTACAGAACGGATTTTGTGCGCCGCTATCTTACACAAGCCGTAAGTCTTTGCGATAAAGTTGCTTCAATGCACGGAGATGTGGAAATGCTTTCAAATCCGTGGGCGCATTATGAGTTTGGAATTTCCAATGAAATTTCAAAACGTCTGGATACTTTGCTTGGCGGAAACAACAATTCTGCGAATACAAACGCAAACAATGCAAATTTGTTAAAATATACGCTGTGTATCGTCGCTGTTCTTGACTGGTGGATAAACAATCCGGAAAGTCCGGCTTATTCTGCAAATCCAAAGCGTATTTACAGAATTTCGGAAGAGGACGGAAAACCTAAGTTTTCTGTTCCGGAGCGTAATGACCAAAACAAATTGTTTGCAGATCAAATCCGCGCCGCTTATGCAAAAAAATCGTAAAATCAGTATATTAGTATAAACGATTTTTGGAGAACTGAATTAAAAATGGATAATGCTAAGATAAAGGAAATTCTTCTGGACATTGCGCCTACAGAGTTGGATTTTACTGTAACTCAAACCGGAAAGGAAAGTAAGCGTGTAAACGGTTTTTATATGCCGGATACGCACGAGATTTTTTTGCACAACAAAAATTTCAACAACGATAATCAGTTGATTTACACTGCGGTTCACGAATATACGCATCATCTTCAGTCGGAAGAATTGCTGAAAACTACTGGTAATTCTGGAACTGTTTACAATGCAAAAGTTCACAACCAGCATTTTTGGGCAAAATTCAATGATCTTCTTCTTGTTGCTGAACAAAAAGGTTATTACAAACTTGAATGGGAAACTAATAAAGAACTTGCGGAACTTACTGAAAAGATAAAAAAAGATTTTCTTGAAGCGAACGGCAAATTGATGCAGGAATTCGGAAAACTTTTGATAAAAGCGCATGAACTTTGCGAACAGGCGAATATCCGCTACGAAGATTACATTGACCGCGTTCTTTGTTTGCCGCGCAATACTGCAAAAGATATTCAGAAAGTTGCACGGGTGGAAGTGAATCCTGCAATCGGTTTTGAAAATATGAAAATTGTTGCGTCTGCAAGAAAAAAAGATGCGCGGGAAGAAGCGGAAAAAGAATTTTTGGACGGAAAGAGTCCTGCTTCTGTGCGCGAAATGATGAAACAAAAAGCGCAATGCGCAACAAAAGTTGATGCGCGCGGTAAACTTGAAAAAGAAAAAAACAGACTTGAAAAAACAATCGCTCAACTTACGCAAAGGCTTGAATTTGTGGAGGAAAGTCTTGCTAATATGTAATCGTTCTGCAAAAAAAATAATTATTTGCGCCTTTTCCGCTTTTCTTTTGTTGTTTTGCAAAGGCGCTTTTTGCCAGACTTTAAATTCATCTCTTTCTATGCCGGAAATGCCAAGCGTTTCTTTTCCGGAAAGTCCCGCAATGCCAAAAATTACGGCTCCCACGCTCGGTGCAAAGTTTTATACTCCGGGAACGGTCGGAACGAATATTTCTGACAAAAAGACTTCGGAAAGTTCGGCTGGAACGCAAGATTCCGGCAATTCTGCGGAAGAAAAAAATGTTGCCGCAAAAAATAAAAGCGCGGGTTCTGCGAATGTTGCAAACGCGTTAAGTTATCTTTCTGCCGATGATATTGCTTCGCTCGGAAGTAACGGGCTTTTTGGCGGAGTTTATTCGCTTTTGGGAAATGATACTGCGGTTGCAAATCGTTATGCCGCAAACAATTCCAATGATGTTTTGTTGCAGTCAATTTTAACTCAACTGGAAGATATTAAAGCAAAAACTGAAGAAAATGCGGATGCGGTAAAAAAAATCAGTTTGCCGGTTACAACGTCTGGAGCGGCCGGTTCGGAAAAAAAGGAATTCAATCCGGCGATTTTGCGTTTTTTTGTGAACGGTTACAATATAAAAGATACAATCCGCACAACATATTTCAGTAAAAAAGAAAAAGACGGTTCATTTTTGCTTACCGGTGACAGAAAATTTACAACCGACGGAAAAAATCGCAATGAAACTTTTTATCTTTTGTTCAAATCTGACGGAAATTGCGGAACTTCCGCCGGATATTTTGTTGAACCTCAGGTAGTTCAAGATTATAAAAATGAATATTCTTTCCTTTATCAATTGACCAAAAAACCTGAACTGAAAGCGGAAAAAACAGGCAATCTGGTTTCTTTGAAATATATTTCCGATGAATGGAATATGGATTTGCTGCTTGATATTGGTGATGATTAGATATAAAAAAATTGCACAAAGGTAATAAAAATGAATGAAATGTGGGTGCTTTTTCTTACTGTCGCTGTTACTGATTTTTTTGCGGAAATGGGCGATAAAACTCAGTTTATGCTGATTGGTCTTACCGGAAAATATAAACTTAAAGATGTTATTCTTGGAACTTTAGCCGCAGTTCTGGTTTTGAATGGAATTGCGGTTTTTGCCGGCGGAATTATAAGTGTTTTTATTCCTGATTGGCTTATTAAATTTGTGGCGGCGGCCGCTTTTTTTTATTTTGGAATAACTTCTTTGCTGCGCGTTTCAGATGACGATGAAGATGGCGGAAAAAGCAAAATAAAGTTTGCTCCGCTTGCCGTTTTTTGTACGTTTTTTATTGCGGAACTTGGTGATAAAACGCAGCTTACGGCAATTGCATTCGGTGCAAGCGGCGGAATAAAAAAAGCCTTGGTTATTTGGCTTGCATGCAGCGTCGGTTTGTTCGCGGCGGATATAATAGGAATGCTGGTCGGCCTTTTCTTAAAGAAAAAAATGCCCGAAGGTTTTTTGAATATTATTTCTTACGTTCTTTTCAGTTTTTTCGGATTTTCAACTTTGAATGAAGGTTTTGGGCTTTTGCAAAACTTTTTTGGTGAATCCCGCGCGGTATGCAAATTGCCTGTTTTTGTTGCGGTTTCTGTTCTGTTCGTTCTGTTCAGCGCAATTGCGGTTGTTTTCAGAATGAAAAAGAAGAACGGAACTGATGCGCCGCAATAATTTGATTTTTGCGGAAAATAAAAAGCATAAAAAAAACTGCGCGGAACAGAAAATTGATTTCTGAGCGGCGCAGTTTTTTTTACATCAGATAAAAGTTTGCGGTTTTTCTAATCGCTTGCCTTTAGCGAGTCCGGTTCTTTTGTGAATTTATCCGTCTGCGCTTTTGTAAGTTCAAACTTGTGCGAAGTTTCGCTGCAGGTTCCGATGTATTTTGTGTTTTCGCCTTCCTGTTTTTCGTAAAGTTCAACGGAAACCGTTTTGCCGCTTTTTGTAAAAAGCTGGAATGAAGTAAGTTTTTTTGCAGGCAAAGCAGTGTCGTCGCTGATCCAGCCGGAAATGTTCATAAAAGCAACATTTCTAATCCATTTTTGCGCTTCTTCTGCATTAACTGCAAATTCCGGAACGCCGGAAATACTCCAGGAATTTCCGCTGTTTTTTCCGCTTTTTTCAGAATTTTTTGTTAAAGTCCAACTTTTTGCGCCGCTTGTAACGCTTGCGCCGGTTATTTCGCTTTCTTCTATTGCATAAACAGTTTTTCCGCGAAGGCTTTCTTCATCTTTATTGAACGCGGAAAGCACATTTCCTGAAAGAAGTACGATGTCTTTTGAATTTGCAATGCAAGCATAGGTTTGCGAACCTGTTGAACTTGTTTTTCCCAGCAGGAACGATTGAATTTCTTTTCCGTTTTTGAAAGCTTTTACAACAGTCTGTTTGCTTTCTGTAAGATTGTACTTTTCATCGTTTTCCGCATTTCCGGAGCGCGCAACTTTATCAAGAATCTTAATTTCTTGAATTTCTTTTATCATTTTTTCAACATCTGATTTGTTTGCAATATATTCGTCTTTGCCGACAAGCCAAGTGTTGTTCTTTTTCAGCAATTCTATAGTCTGTTCGTTTTTTGTGATTGTAATTGCATCCGGCTCATCGTTTGTTTTTATTGTTTTTACAGGATTTATTGAGCCAACAATTCCTTGAATAATGCAAACGGCAAGCAAAAATACAAATATTGCAAGAAGAACGATTTTTCTAGTGCTTATTTTTGATTCCATAATAAATCTCCATAAATTCAAAATTACTTAATTTCGCGCTTGTCATTCGGATTATATTTGTCGTGGATTTTTCTTCTGCGTGCAGAGCGCATGCGCCACATTATAAATCCGGCAACAGCAACAAGAACAGCAAGTCCGAATTGGTTGAAGTATTTTATGATAATCGCAAGTGCGGAATTTGTGTTCTGCAATGTATTTAAAGTAAGACCTTTTGTTCTCATTGTGCAAAGATCGTTGTTTCCATTCATATAATCAACGGCATTTCGAACGAACATTGCAACAGGTTCGTTTCCTGCTTCGTTTATAAGCTGATTTGAAGTTGCATACGCGGTGTTCACTGCGAAAATCCGGCCGGTTTGTGTGCCTTTTTCAAGGTGCATAGTTGATTTGAGCGCAGAATTTTTGCTGTCTTCTGCATTTTCCGCCGGATTTGCTTCAAATGCGCTTTTGAACTTTCCTTCAACAAGTACTGCAAGGTTGTGCTGTTTATAAACCGACTTGTCGTAAGGAGTCTGCATATTCGGACTGATTTGGATATTTTTTGCTTCCGTCCATGATTTTGGCGAACTTTTTGCAAGTACAGAAACTTTCAAATCCTTGTTTTTTTGCGCTTCTTCTGTTGTGATTTCTCCCGGTTGCAATAAAATAACGTAACCCAAATTTTTAGAAATCGCATTTTTCTGAAGAAGCTGCTGTTTTGCGAGCATCGGCGCCCAATACATCCGGATTACGCCGTATCCCTGCTGATTGTAAGTGTAACAACCTTCGTCAAAAACGTAGTTTGATTCAAGTTTTATTCCGTATTTTTCAAAAATTGTGTTCAAGCCTGTGTCCAGCGTAGCGTATGTTGGCGCTTGATAAGGCGATTCCTGCTTGGAATCAAGCGGGTCTGCGAAAACCATTAAATTTCCGCCTTTCATCAGGAACTGGTCAAGTTTGTAAAGTTCGGTTTCTGCAAATTTCGTTCTTGGTCCGTTTATGATAACCGTGTTTATATTCAACGGAATTTCTGATTCGGAAAGATTTATTTCTTTCAGCGAATAAGAATCGGAAAGAAGTTTTTTGAAATTTGTGTCGCTTCCGTTTTCGTCTGTAAGTTCGGCTTCTTCATGACCTTTTATGTAGCCGATTTCTGTTGATTTTGAAAGAAGACTTTCAAGCGCGGAGTTAAGATTTTCTTCCATGCTGTCAAGTCCTGTAATTCCATAGCCAAAGAACGAACCTTGAACGGAAAGAGGAACTGTTCTGAACGCTTCGTTGTGTTCAATTACAAGTCCCAGAAGTCCTTTTCCTTCTGTTTTGTCTTTGTTTTCCCAAGTTAAAAGCGTAAGTCCGTATTTGTCTGCAATAGATTCCGCTTCTTCCGGCTGCGGATTTTTTACTTCAAAATAAAGCCGGTTTTTATTTTTTTTGTTTACCGAATCAAAAGCGTTTCTTGCCAGGTTTGAAAGTTCGCTGAAGTTTGCAATTCTGAATTGATTCAAACTTTCGCTTGAATACAAAGTTACAAGAATTTTATCGTCTGCGTCCAAGCCGGCGAGCGTGTCTGCCTGGGAAATCATTCTTGCGATTTTTGTTGTAAGATTGTATTCAAAACCGGATTCGCTTGTTATTCCGTCAATAATTTCTATTGAATCTCCGTAAGTTATTGCAAGTCCCATCCAAACTTGTTTTACACCGACTTCGCTGTTTTTTATCTGCTGGATTTGAACTTGTCTAAGTCCGTAACTTGTTGCGATTTTCTGATTTTCCGCTTTGTTCATATTGAAAATCTGATAACTGAAGTTGCGGTTTGCAGCGCCTTTGTATTCAACAAGAATATCTTTTATGTATTGCTCAGTTGAATTGTAAGGGGCCGGAAGGTTATCGCTGAAGAAAACTTTTACGGAAAGAGGTTCTGTTAAAGTTTTTACTGTATTTTTGGAAGCCTGGCTTATTGAATAAGAACCCTGACTTGTAAGATCGAGCCTTAAGAATGCTTTGCGGCTTGCCAAATTCGCAAGTACAAGAATCATTACGAACAGAATAAAGTCGCTTTTAGGGCTTTTCAGCCAATTCAAAATTTTTTTCATTTTCTATCTTCGCTCCTTTTTCTGTGTAATAATTGTAAGGCTAAAGAAAAATGCTGTAATCGAAATAAAATAAATTAAATCCCGCGTATCAATGATTCCCCGCGAAATAGAATTGAAATGTTCATTTGCGCTTAAGAACTGCAAGAATCCTACGATTGGTGCCGGCAAAAATATAAGAAAATCGCTGAGCATTGTAAGGACGATACAGATTATAAAAGCCGTAAAGAACGCTATTATCTGATTTTTTGTTATTGAGGAAGCAAAAAGTCCTATTGAACTGAATGCGGCGCAAAGAAACAGTGCTCCGATGTAGCCGCCGATAACAGGACCGGCATCCGGACGTCCGAATGGTAATATTCCTAGAAGGTAAAGCAATGTAGGCGCTATCATTATTGCGGCGGCTGCAAAAGTCGCAAGAAATTTTCCCATTGCAACGTCAAATTCCGTAACAGGAAGCGTGTAAAGCGTTTCTATTGAGCCAACCCGTTTTTCTTCTGAATACACGCGCATTGTTAATGCCGGAATGAAAAACGAAAGGACCAGCGGAAGAAGCTGGAACAGGTTCCGCATAGACGCTCTGTTCTGAAGGTAAAACGCCGTAAAGAACATTACGCCGGTAATAATCAAGAATAAACCTGTAACAATGTAGGCAATCGGGCTGGCAAAATAAGATGCAAGTTCCCGCTTAAAAATTGTAATTGCCGGATTTTTAGTTTTCTTTTCCATTCTGCTGCTCCTGTGCCGCTCCGTTTTCTGTTGTAAGAATATGGAATACATCTTCAAGGCTGTTTCGCTGAAGAACAAGTTCATAAAGCTCATAGTTTGCTGCAACAACGGCTTTTGCTATTTCCGGGCGGATTTCCGTTGTGCTTTTTATAGAAAGCAGCGCGGTTGAACCTTTTTCCGCTTTTTCAAAAGAAAGGCTTTCTATTCCTTGAATTCCGCTTAAAAGCTCTGAGATTTGGGCTTCTGTTGCGCTTGTAGCAACTTTTATTACGGCTGAATTTCCGAATCTTGTTCTTAGCTGGTCTGTAGGACTGTCCGCAACAAGTTTTCCGCCGCTTATAATAATTACCCGCGAGCAGAGCATTTCAACTTCGCTCAAAATATGGGTGGAAATAATTACTGTTCTTGTTTTTCCGATTTCTTTTATAAGAGCGCGGACTTCTTCAATCTGGTTAGGGTCAAGTCCGCTGGTCGGCTCATCAAGGATAAGAATTTCCGGGTCGTTCATAAGAGCGTGTGCAAGTCCTACTCTTTGACGGTAACCGCGGCTTAAATCGCTTATGTTTTTATGCATAACTTCTTCAAGTCCGCATTCTTTGCATAAGAGCGGAACTTTTGTTTCTGCATCTTTTCCTTCTACGTCCGCAATATACGTAAGATAATCTGCCACAATCATATCACCGTAAAGAGGTGCGCTTTCCGGCATATATCCGATTTTTCTTTTTGATTCCACAGGTTGAACCGCAATGTCAGTTCCGTCTATTTTGATGGAACCTTCTGTAGGTTTTAAGAAACCTGTAATCATCCGCATTGTTGTTGTTTTTCCCGCTCCGTTAGGGCCGAGCAAACCTACGATTTGTCCGGTCGGAATGGAAAAACTCACATCGCTTACGGCTCGAAACGTGCCGAACGTTCGCGAAACGTGAGATACTTCAATCATACTTTTTATATCCTCCAAATTTTATAAACAAATAAATGTGAAAAATGTTACTGTTGTCTTGAACAAGACATGATTATAAAGTCGTTGTCGGTGAGATTTTTCTGTTGCGCGGTCAAAATTCATTTTTATCTGAAAATTTGAATTTTGACCGGTTTGTCATGCAAGTTTGTTCAGTTCTTTTTCGTACTTTCTGTCTTTTTGCTCTTCTGCAGGGCGGTAAAGAATTGCAATGTTTCCGATAAGCCGCACCAGAACAGAATTTGTTGATTCTACAAGATTTTTTGAAAGTTCATGTTTTTCATCTTTGAATTCATTGAATTTAACTTTAATAAGTTCGTGGCAAGCCAATGAATGTTCAACTTTGCCCGCAAGTCCTTCTGAAATTCCGCCTGCGCCTACAATAACTACAGGTTCAATGGAATTTGCATGTTTTTCAAGAAGTTTTCGTTGTTTGCTGTTTAATACTACCATAATCAGATATTTTAGCAAAAAATTAACTATTGAACAACATTCTGTATTTTAGTATTATTGATAAACTAAACTAGTAATTTTATTTTTTTAAGAGGTAACAATATGGCTTTTGATATTTCAATGATGCGAAATATCGGTATCAGTGCTCACATTGACTCGGGAAAGACAACAACTTCTGAACGTATTTTGTTCTATTGTAACAAGATTCATGCAATTCACGAAGTTCGCGGAAAAGACGGTGTTGGTGCTGTTATGGACAACATGGAATTGGAACGTGAACGTGGAATCACAATTCAGTCTGCAGCAACTCAGGTTCAGTGGAAAGATTATACAATCAACCTTATCGACACTCCAGGTCACGTAGACTTTACAGTAGAAGTAGAGCGTTCGCTCCGCGTTCTTGACGGTGCAGTTATGATTCTTTGTGCTGTTGCCGGAGTTCAGTCTCAGTCAATTACAGTAGACCGCCAGTTAAAGCGTTACCATGTACCGCGCGTTGCATTTATTAACAAGTGTGACCGCCAGGGTGCAAATCCGCTCCGTGTTCGCATGCAGCTTCGCGAAAAGCTCGGTTTGAATGCGTACATGATGGAACTTCCAATCGGTTTGGAAGACAAACTTGAAGGTGTTGTAGATCTTATTTCTCAGAAAGCAATTTATTTTGACGGACCAAATGGTGAAGATCTCCGCTACGGTGAAATTCCTGCTAATTTGGTTGAAGATGCAAAGAAATACCGCAAAGAACTTATCGAAGCAGCAATCAATTTTGATGATTCCCTTATGGAAGATGCAATGATGGACGAAGAAAACGACTATCAGAATCTTGATCAGGAAAAAATCATCGCTGCAATCCGCAAGGGTACAATTTCTGAACAGTTTGTTGGTGTATTCTTGGGTTCTGCACACGTAAACAAAGGTATTCAGCCTTTGCTTGATGCTGTAATCCGCTATCTTCCTGCTCCAAATGAAGTTCAGAACGTTGCTCTTGACCTTGATAACAACGAAGCAGAAGTTCCTCTTGAATCTGTTGATAACAAACCTTGTGTTGCTTTGGCATTCAAACTTGATGACGGTCAGTATGGTCAGTTGACTTACACACGTGTTTATCAGGGAAAAATCAAGAAGGGTGAAGAACTTTACAATACTCGCACAAAGAAAAGATTCAAGGTTGGTCGCCTTGTACGAATGAACTCTGCTCAGATGGAAGATATCAGCGAAGGTTGCGCAGGTGACATCGTTGCTTTGTTCGGTGTAGACTGCGCTTCCGGCGATACATTCACAAACGGCGGATTGAACTATTCAATGGCTTCTATGTACGTTCCGGAACCTGTAATTTCTTTGTCTGTTACTCCAAAAGATAAACAGGCTGCTATGCAGATGTCTAAGGCTTTGAACAGATTTACAAAGGAAGACCCTACTTTCCAGACATACACAGATCCTGAGTCTAACGAAACAATCATCAAGGGAATGGGTGAGCTTCACCTTGCAGTTTATGTAGAACGAATGAAGCGTGAATATAACTGCGAAGTTACTACTGGTCAGCCGCAGGTTGCATACCGCGAATCTATTACACAGCGCGGTGACTTCAACTACACTCATAAAAAGCAGACTGGTGGTTCTGGTCAGTACGGTCGTGTAGCCGGATTTATGGAACCTGATACAGAAAAAGATTACGAATTTGTTGATGCAATTAAGGGCGGTGCTATTCCTAACGAATATATTCCTTCTTGCGATAAGGGTTTCCAGAAAGCAATGAAAGAAGGTTCTTTGATTGGTGCTCCTATTGTTGGTGTAAAAATGACAATCAATGATGGTCAGTATCACCCGGTTGACTCTAGCGATAACGCATTCCAGATTGCAGCTATTGGCGCTTTCCGTGAAGGTTATATGAAAGCTAAGCCGGTAATCCTTGAACCGATTATGAAAGTTCAGATTGCTGCACCGAACGAATTCCAGGGTAACGTATTTGGTCTTATCAATCAGAGACGCGGAATTATCGGCGAAACAACTGATGAAAACAACACATCTGTTGTAAACGCAGAAGTTCCTCTTTCTGAAATGTTCGGATTCTCTACAATTCTCCGCTCTTCTACACAGGGAAAAGGTGAATTCACAATGGAATTTGAAAAATACGGAAAAGTTCCAAATGCTGTTGCAGAAGAACTTATCAAAAAGCATCAGGAAGAAAAAGCTAAAGGTAACAAATAAATTGTAATCTTAAAGTTTTCTTGATGGACTTTTATTAAAAGTGGGCTTATAGTTAATAAGTCCACTTTTTTTTTCAACTTGGGGGAATTATGGTAAAGCAAGATTTAATAAATACAAGTCCTGTACGATTTTTTGAAGAAATTGCCGGTGTTTTAGCTCCTGGTCAGATGGGAATTATTACAGCAAAAAAAGGTTTGGGGAAAACTTCTGTCCTTGTTCAGTTTGGAATAGATGCGTTGCTCCATGACAAACATTTGGTTCATGTTTCATTTGATCAAAAATCTTCCAATGTTATTGCCTGGTACGAAAGTGTTCTTGCGGAAATGGGCAAAAAAAAGAATATTGATGATATGAACGAACTTGGCGAAACGATTATCCGCGACAGAACTATTTTGAATTTTAACAAAGAAACTTTTACGCTTCCGAAAGTTATAAATACATTGAAAGCGCTTAAAGAAGGCGGAATAAAAGTTGGCGAAATGATTGTTGACGGCGAGGATATGGAAACTGTTTCCGCTGAAGATGTGGAAAAAGTTTCCGCTTTTGCAAAAGAAGAAGGTATTGTGGTTTGGTTCAGCGGAACGAATGAAAGTCCTAATCTTAGCGAAACTGTAAAACCGGAAATTTTAAAATATTTTGACACTGTAGGTCATCTTGCTTCTGACGGAAAATCCGTTCAGCTTACAGTTTTAAAAGCTGACGGAAAAGAAAGTTCTGAAAGAAGCGTAAAACTGGATGCAAAAACAATGCTGATGACGAACAGATAAGTTCAAAATACTGGTTTTATTCTTCTTTCCATGGGAATATAAATGCTTTTAATCCGCGGGTTGGATTTGCTTCTATATCGTCTTTGAGCAAAACTTTCCACGGGATTTTGCGGCGGGCTTTGCTGTTTAAGGGCTCGCCTTTTTTATTCAATTCTTCCAGGTAGTCGTATTTTTTCATAATCAGGCGGAAAGCGTTTGCTCTTGCAAGTTGAATTCCGCACATTCCCGGCGCAATGCCAAGCATAACTATAGAAATTAACGCAAGGAAAATATTATAAAATCCAAGAACGATTGAAACCCAAAGATTGTCAAAAAAAACTATAAAACATTTTTTTACAGTTTTTGCAAACGGATTGTGCATTGTTGCTCTGATTGCCGGAAACCAGAAAAGAGAGGCTAGTATTATTATTGTAGCCCAAATGTAGCAAAAACCTGCAAGAAGCCCGGCAAAAGAGATTTGTCCTTGCGGTTTTAAATAGAAAATAGCGCCGGTTGTTCCAATCAGGAGGATTGCGGAAAGCAAAAGTCCGAATTTTATTCCGTCGGGAATACAACTTTTTATGGATTTGAAGAAATCGTTGAAGTTGATTACTTTGTAGTCAGCAATGTCATTTGCGGATTCTGCCCATGCGAGCGTAATAACAGAAGATGCGCAGATTAAAAGCAAAGCAAGGAAAATCCAGATGTAAAGAAAAAACTTTGCTTCATGAAAAACTGTTACGCCAAGACTTGAAAGTCCCATGCAAAATATTATAAGAGCATCAATTATAAGGTTAGGGACAAAGAAATACATAACATTGTCCCAGCCGTCATAAAAATTCTTTTTGAAAAATAATCCTAACATAGAATTTAATATACTAAAAAAATAAGATTTTTTATAGAGAATTATTTTGTATATGCGAATTTTTAGGTTATAATAGTAAACTAAAAGTAGAGTTTTATAAAAAGTGAATAAAAATATTGGTGCAGAAATCTTGATCAGGTTTTATTCGACCGGTGAAACTTGAAATTTGGTTTATTATAAACTAACAGAATTGATTTTTAGGTTTTAGGCAAATGAAGTTAAAAGTACGTTTTTCAATTATTGCGGGGCTTTGCGCTGTAGAGATGTTTGTTCTTGTTATTCTTACAATGATAGGAGCAAGTTTTGTTCAGAGGCTTCAGAATTTTCAATTCTTGGAGCAGGAATGTCAGGCTGGCGTTGCGGATATAATTAATTATTTGAACCAGACTGTTTCCTGGTCTTTGGATACAAACGAAGCGTCTTCTACTTGGAAAGAAAAAGTAATAAATACAAATAAAAAGTTTCATGAATTTACAGGATATAAAGGACTGAAATATTTTTCTGATGAATTTAATGAAGAAGTTTCAAATGCCAACAGTATCTGGACAAAGGTTGTTAATCAGCTTAATCCGCTGAATGTGCATTTCCAGAATATTCAAAATACAAACCTTTTGGAAGAGGAAAGGGATTTTATTTCTCGTAACGGCGTAAAATCTGCGTTGGAGCGATATCCGCTTTCACAGTCTGTTCAGATGATTAATGACAGTACGCTTCTTATTGAAATGCAGATGAAAGGTCTTATGAATAACAGCATTGCTCTTAATTCTTCTATGACGAAACTAAATTCTATGCTTGGAGAAAGCGTTGCGTTCTATACAAATATTTATAGAATCGGTGTTCTTTTGCTTGGTGCTATTTTTGCGGGAATTATATTTTTAAGCATTTTGAACGGAACTACGATTGTAATAAAAAATATCAAACGTGTGCGTGAAATGTCAAAAATGCTTTCGGAAAAAGATTTTACTACAAAAATTGAGCCGCAGGGCAGCAATGAAATGCAGGATTTGATGAACAACATGAACAGTATGATAAAAGAGATTAATGACTTTTTTATTGTTGTAAAAAAGACTGCGGCAAAAGCGATTTCTTCCGGCTATTCAATTAATGATTCTTCTTCCAGTACGGCGGCCGCTACCAATGAAATTAATTTGAATATTGAAAATATTACGGATGAATTTGAAAAAATAAATGAATCTTTGGAGCGCGCGGTTGAAGCTGTAAATCAGATTAATGTTCAGGTAAAAACGCTTGTTGAAGATAACAACCAGCAGACTTCTGCAATTGATGAAAGCGCAAGTGCGGTAAACAGCATGGTTTTGGCTATTGAACAGATAAAAGAGAGCGCTGTGAGCAGATCTAAAATTGCGCAGGAAATGACTGTTTTTGTTGCTGATGGCGACGCCAAGATTGCGGCTACAAACAAAATTCTTGCAGAGGTAATGAACCAGCTTGATCAGATTAAAGAGATTGTAACGATTATTAATTCTGTAAGTGCGCAGACGAATCTGCTTTCTATGAATGCGGCGATTGAATCTGCGCATGCGGGTGAATACGGAAAAGGTTTTGCGGTTGTTGCGGAGGAAATCCGTTCCCTTGCGGTTTCTACTGCGAACAACGCAAAGAAAATTACAGAATCCATAAAAGGAACGATTGACGCTGTTACAGAGGCGAACCGTTCCAGCATGCTTGCTTCGGAAGCGTTTGCGAAAGTTTCCAGCCATTCTAAAGATGTGATTGCTTCGTTTGGCGAAATTACAGCGGAAATTGAAAATATTAACAGTCAGACTGCGCAGATTACGGAAAAAACAGAAGTTACTGCCAGCACTGCGGAAAAAATTAATCAGTATTGTGAAAATCTTGCCGGAAATCAGGAAACGGTTGCTTCTGAAATTTCTTCTGTAAGCGGACTTTTTAACAAAGCGCTGGATGAAATAAAGGAAATAAATGTTGGAACGGAAGAAATTGTAAAACGAATGGATGCGGTTGGTTCGCTAAGTAAAGAAAGTTATAAAAATATGACTCAGCTTGAAAATGTTCTTGAAGAGTTTAAAACAACAAGCGATGAATCTGAAGAAGTGCAGCAGGAAATGGAAAATTCTGCAATAGAAAACATTATTTCACCGGAATTGCAGGCGCAACTGGAAGCGGATTTTGGCAAAGAAGGTAATACGTCTGATGTTGAATTTGATTTTTCGGAAGTGATTGATGAATCTGGCGAAAATTCCGGTAATGCGGAAATGGATGACGAAGAGACGGAAGATTTTGATGCCGGTGAAATCAATGCGGACGAAACGGAAAGCGCAAAGATATAAAAGTTGGTGGAACAATATTTGCCACAGCCGCGGTAGGGATTGCAGTGGAAATGAGCGCAGCGAATTGAAGCGGAAAGCCCGACCTGCCGAACGGCAGGGACCGCCCGAATTGAAATTTTGACTGATTGCTAAATGATGAGTGTTTCTTTATAATTTAGTTACTATGGGTAACAAAAACGAAAAATCACAGTTCAGTCATTGGGCAGATTTGATGGCTGATAAAATCATTAAAGAAAAGGGAGACCTTGATTTGTATACTTGCGCTTCCGGAATTACGCCGTCCGGAACGGTTCATATTGGTAATTTCCGAGAAATTATTACGGTGGATTTAGTTGTGCGGGCTTTGCGCGACCGCGGTAAAAATGTGCGTTTTATTTATTCTTGGGATGATTATGATGTTTTTAGAAAGGTTCCGGCAAATATGCCAGATCCTGAGGTTTTGGAAAAATATTTAAGATTTCCAATTACGATGGTTCCTGATACAACAGGACGAAATGAAAATTATGCGCGTCATCACGAAGTTGATATAGAAAAAGAATTGCCGCGCGTTGGAATTTTTCCGGAATTTTTGTATCAGGCGGAACGCTACAGAGCTAACCGCTATGTTGATGGAATGAAAAAAGCGTTGCAGAACCGCGATTTGATTAAAGAATGTTTGAACGAATATCGCGACGAAGAGCATAAAATGAAGCCGGAAGATGTTTACTGGCCTGTTTCTATTTTCTGCGGAAAATGCAATAAAGATACTACGGAAATTACCGGTTACGATGGTGAATACGGAGTTTCTTACAAGTGCGAATGCGGAAACTGTGAAACTGCTGATTTGCGCACTTTTAAGGGTGCAAAGCTTGGCTGGCGCGTTGACTGGCCGATGCGCTGGAATGAAGAAAAGGTTGTTTTTGAACCGGGCGGAAAGGATCATATTTCTCCGGGTGGTTCGTATGATACGGCTAAACTTGTTTCTAAAAAAGTTTATGGTTGGGATGCGCCAATCACAATGCGTTACGATTTTGTAAATTTGAAAGGCGTTCCTGGAAAGATGTCTTCTTCAAAAGGAAAAGTTATTTCTTTGGTTGATGCTTTGGAAGTTTATCAGCCGGAAGTTTTGCGCTACATTTTTGCCGGAACAAAACCGAATACGGAATTTGCCATTTCTTTTGATCTGGATGTTAATAAAGTTTACGAAGATTATGACAAAACTGAGCGTGTTGTTTGGGGAATTGACAAGGCGAAGAGCGAAGATTTCCTTGAGCACGAAAAGCGCATTTATGTTCTTTCGCAGATTGACAACAAGATGCCAAGCGTGATGCCTTATCAGGTTGGCTTTAGAATGATGACAACTTTGTTGCAGACTTATTCTGGTGATATTGACGCTGTTATAAAGTCTTTGGGCGATGTAAAACCTGAACAGGAACCTGCATTGCGACGTCGCGCGGCTTGCGCATGGTATTGGATTCGCGAATGTGCGCCGACTTGTGCTGAAGATTTCTGTTTTTCTTTGCGGGAAGACGGTTCTGCGGCGGATTTGTCTGGCGATTTGCTTGCGGCGGTTAAGCGCGTTCGCGATGAAGTTGTTCCGCGTGTTGGAACTTTTGCAACTGACCGCGACTGTCAGCAGGCTATGTACGACATTGCGACTGAACTTGGTCTTGATGCAAAGGCGTTGTTTACTGCGCTTTATCAGGCTTTGATCGGAAAGGCGCAGGGACCTAGACTTGCGTCGTTTATGAAAATTATTGGAAAAGATAAGTTGCAGAAGATTCTTTCTGTTTACTAAGATATTGAATTGTTGAAAAAATAGCGGGGTTTATAAAAGTCTGCAAAATTATTTACACTGCACAAAAATCCGTTTTTGCTGCACGTGGTGTTGATTGCCTAGGTTGTCAGCGTTCCCACGTTTCCAACCTGGACCAACAAAAGTTCGCAAAATCCGGTTTTTGTTTCGTGTAAATAATTTTTAGCGTTTTTTATAATAAACCCCGCTATTTTTTTGTTGTTTTGCGAAGCGACGTATATCCAAGCGCGCGCATGGAATTCAGCACCGCAACGAATGAAACTCCCACATCACCGAAGATTGCAAGCCACATTGTTCCGATTTTTGATTTTCCATTAAAATAAAAAGGATTGCTTTTATATTTTTACTTGACAAGAAAAAAAAAAAAAATGTTACAATAATAAGTAAAGATAAAAAGTTTTTGTAAAAATATAAAACATGGTTTTAGGAGAAGATAAAAATGAAATTCAATTTGAAAGATTTTTTAGAATTGGATACAGCGGAATTATTTGCAATAAATGGTGGATCGGATTGTGGCGGAAGTTCGTCATCTAGAACTTCCTGTGCTTCTTCAAGCAGCTCGAATGGTGGACATTCTTCAAGCACTAGTAGTAGTCATAGTAATAGCAATAATCATAATCATAATTTTGTACGCGGTGTAAAAAACGATGATGGCACATATTCATGGGTATATAGTGATGGATGTGAGCAAAAATTTGGAAATACTTCAAAAACAAAATATACAAGTTTTAGCGGTTTGTCAGGAGGAAGTTGTTCAGGCTCTTCTGGTTCTAATTCGAATTCTTCTGGATCTTATCCAAGTCCGGGATACTCTTATACTTCTGGTGGATCTCATAGTGGTAATTGTGGTGGTACATGCAGCGGAAGTAATACGACAGGAACGGAAATAATACAAAATGAAGAGAAAAATCCAATTATAGAAAACGGAAAATTTGGACAAATCACCGACGGAAGCTATGCGGATGATTTAACTATGCAATATTATAAAAATTTGAATTCTGTTGATGGAGAAGTTTCGGATAAATTTATGAATGACAAAAAAAATTCAGAAGGAAATATTGTTGAGCAAAATAGTTTTTCGACTGATGGGTGTAAAATGTCAGGTGCGGCAAAAATTGCCTCCGAAATAACCGGAAGAAATATATCATTGTTAGATATAAATAACAATTTTGATAAAAATAAAGATGGATTGTTAATTCAACAAGAAATTGAAGGCGGATTGCAAAATTTACTTGGGGAGGATTATGAAGTAAAATCAGATACATGGAAGGTTCAACTTACAAAAGAAAAACTTTCTGAATTGACATCTGCTGATGATGCAAATACAACTTATGTTTTAGGTTTTGCTCCAGAATGTTTTGGCGGGCATTGGGTAGTTATAGAAGGATGGTCTACAAATGAGAACGGTCAAGTTGTATTTGATTATGACGGAACAAGTGACAATGATGTCGGAAGAACTTATGTTTTAGGAAAATCAGATGTTAGCAAAAAAATTTATGGAATAGAACGGATAGAAACATTTTCTGTTTCAAAAAAGTAGCGAGGTCTTAAATGAAAAAAATTATTATTTGTACGTTTTTTAGTTTTTTATTTATATCATGTTTTTCTCAGAAAAAAAATGATATAAAAATACCAGAATTGATAGAACAAGAAGAAAAACCTGTAATTTATGAGCATAATCAAATTTTAAATTTTGAAAACTCTGGTTATAATACAATAATTTATGAAAAGCCATTTTCATCAGAAAAGATTTATGTCATACAGATTGGAGATAAAATTAAACTTTCTGAAATGTGGATTTATAAAGATAAGGCTAGTTATGTAAAAGCTGAAACGCCTGATGGTCGAATAGGTTTTATCAAAATTGATAAAATGAATCCTTATGCAAACGGTAATTTTTCATATTTGAAAACATTAAATGTAGATGGAAATGATATAAAAATTCTTTCTATAACGAAATCAGGGTTTTATCTACTTGAGGGAACTTGTATGAGAGAGTTACCTGCAGAATCTTCGGAAGTTCTTCATGAAGTTTCTTATGAAGAAAGTAGTGGAGAAAATCTTTGTGATGCTTTGGAAATTACAGATGACTATGTTTGGATAAAAGTAAAGATGCAGGAATTTATTGGCTGGGTAAAATGTAAAGATTTAATTCAAGATAAAGGTGGTCCGATAATAAGAACTCCACAAGTTAGTGTATTCTTTTTTCTTATTGGTCAAAATGAAATCTAATAATTAAATAATTTAAAACTTTATTAGCATTATAGTTCTTAAGATTTAGCTTGTATTTGATTATGACGGAACAAGTGACAATGATGTCGGAAGAACTTATGTTTTAGGGAATTCGGATGTTAAGAACAAGGTCTATGGTATAGAACGAATTGAAACATTTACTGTCAATAAGAAATAATTGTTTATGGGAGAATACTGTAATGAAAAAACTGTTTTTTGTTTCGATAATGATTTTTAGCATAGTTGTTGAACTTCTTGCTTCGTCTGTTGAGCTTTCCTTTGAATTTGAGGATGGCTCTGCTGAAAAAGTTGTTGTTGATGATTCTTTGACTGAATATAATTTTGACGATTTTAAATTTTCAAAGAAACACTCGATTGTTTTTGTAAAAGGATTAGAAAAACTTAAAAATCTTGAAACTGTATATTTTTTTAGTCCATGTTATTATGGAAGTTGGGATTTTTTAGCTCAAATTCCGAATCTAAAAAATCTTACGCTTGATCAATGCTGGATTTCTTCATTCAAATTTCTAGAAAATTTAAATAAACTTGAATATCTCACAATACAATTTTCTTCTGATGCAAATGATTATAAAAATATTAAAAAATCAAAAATTGACTTGAAAGAATTATCCAAATTACAAGAAATATATATTCGCTCTTCTGTTTTTTTTATTAACGATGAATCAAAGCCAAGAAATCAATGGAAGTCTTTGAAAAAACTTGATTTTATTCCTGATTTTATTAACGTTCAGAACAGTCCAAAACTATATTTGGATTATAATCAGATTTTTTCTATTACAAAAAATGAATTGAAATTGTTATCTCAATATTCGTTTGTTAATCTTTCAGGAAATCCGATTCTAAAAAATGAAAGCGAAGTTGCAAAACTAAAAAAAGCAAATATTAATTTTGAAGCGAAAAAAGTAGTGACCAAGAAAAATTCTGAAATTCAACCTGAAAAACAAGAAAGCAAAAAAAATCAGATTGGAAGAGAAACGAAAATAAAGCCTAAAATTTTTGAACATCATCAGGTTTTGGATTTCATTGAATATGGACTTGGCGCAAAAGTGATAAGGTCACCGTTTTCAAACGAAGTTGTTTATACAGTAAAATCTGGCGATAAATTAACGATTTCAGAAGTGGTGATTTTTCCGGATGTTGAAAATTATGTAAAAGTTGAAAATCAGAATGGAGTTGGTGATTATATTTCTATTGGAAAATTAAATCTTTATTCACGTGCTGATTATCAATATCTAGAGACATTGAATGTTGAAGGGAAAAATGTACGTATATTAACTTTTTCAGGAAAATTCAATGTAGATGATGCTTATGTTTATGAGCTTCCCACGGAAAATTCAAAAGTGATTCATAAAATAACGCATGAAGAAAGTTTTGACAACAATTTTTACGAAATGTCTGCAATTACAGAAGATTATCGGTGGATAAAAATAAACTTAAACGGATATGAAGGGTGGGTGAAAAAAGAATGGTTAAGTTTAAAAAGAGGAGGGCGTTTGTTTATTACGCCTTCGTATCAGATATATGATAAGTTAATAGGTCAGTACAATCCAAATCCGGGAATTTAAGTTTTTATATCTAATTTTTAGGAGAAGATAAAAATGAAATTCAATTTGAAAGATTTTCTAGAACTTGACACAAGAGAACTTTTTTCCGTGAACGGTGGATACTACTGCACAGGTTCTTCGAGCGGTGCAAGTCAGGGCGGCGATTCGTCTGGCAATGGGCAAGGAAGTAGTCAGTCAAATGGATTTTCTGTTACAGACAACGGTGATGGTACTATTACTGTACGACAAAGAGATGGAAATTCATTTACTTACAGAAAAAATAGCAAAGCAAGTTCAAGTAGTGGAAGCGGATATTGCAGCGGAGCATCTGATGGAAAAACTTTATATCAAAATCCATATTATCCGTCTTCTAAAAAAGATGTTTCGTCAACACCTTCTGCGACAACAACTGGAGGAAGCTGCAGTAGTTCTGGCGGTGGAAGTGATGTTCCGCCGAAAGAAACGGACAGAACAAATCCGGTTGAAGTGAATCCGACTGCCCCTGAGAAATCAAAAAATAAAGATAATTCAGTTTCTTTAAATGCAGGCTGGCAAGTGACAAGCGACAGTAATTCTTTCACCATGTACGAATATGAGAACTCAAAAAAAGATGCAGAAATGAATGGTGAAGGTAACTTCTTTTCAACTGACGGTTGCAAGATGACAGGTGCAGCAAAAATTGCACAAGATTTAACAGGAAATGATGTTTCTATTTTGAATGTGAATGATGATTTTGATTCAAATGATGACGGATTATTGACACGATATGAAATTGAAAATGGAATTAATAATTTGTTGAAAGGCCAGGAATGCGCAGATAAAAAAGTTGTGTCGAATAGAATTGAAGGTTCAGATTTAAGCAAGGAAACGTTTGATAATATCGTTAAGTCCAAAGATACAGTATATGTTTTGGGGTGTTGTGAATTTACAAATTACAATGCAGAGAAAAAAGAAACATACATAACGCAACATTGGGTTGTTCTTGAAGGCATGCATTCCGGTGAATATGGACAATATGTCTTTAATGTTGACGGAACTTCAAAATATGATTCTAACAGAGTTTATGTATTTGGAGATGTGCCTGTTTCTGAAAAAGATTCAGTCCGGCATATAACCAAAATTGAAACATTCACTTTGACTGCAAACTGAAAATTGAATATAGAGGCGATTTATGAATATGAAAAGAAAGATTTATTTTGTTTCGGGGATGCTTTTTGCTCTGCATTCGTTCAGTTTCATATTTTCACAGGAACGATTGAAGAATGAAATGCTCCGCATAGTTCCAAAGTCTATGCCGAATTGGGAATATGTCGTGAACAATTCGTTGTTCATCGACAGATTTTATATTACCAATCTTAGTAAAGTGAAAGGCAAAATATTGAAGGAAAATTTCCGCTACTATGAACTGAACCAGAAAGGCGAGATTGTTTTTAACTATGAGAAAGGTGACACTAAGAGCTCATATTATTATAAGTTTTCTGATGAAGGCGTGATAGAAGCGGTTTACATGGTAACAATCAGCCAAAATAGTGAGGGAGTCTTGACAGAGCAGTCTGAAAAAACTTTTTTGTATTCTGACGAATGCATTGAAGAAAATGTTTCGGAAAAATCTTTTTGGAACAAAAATAAAAATGTCAGGAACAAAGAGAATATAATATATCATGACATTTTCTATGTTGATGGGGGAGTGAAGATTGTAAAAAGACAGAAAACAGGCAATATGGAGTATTTTTTTCAGAATAAAGATGGAAAATTAAATGCAGAAAAAGATGTTTGGGGAAAAGAAAGAACAATATATTCTGAAAATACAAAAAATGAAATTTATGAATATTCTGGAGGAAAGTTGAACACATCAGATTTTTCTGTAAACGGAATTAGACAAGAATATTTTTCTTACAGATCGGATGGAACACTTTCCAGAAAGGATTTTCTAAAAAAAGACTTATATATAGAAGAGTATTATGATGAACAAGAAAAGAAAAAGTCATCCAATATAAAAAATTATAAAATAGAACTGGACGAAACAGGTTTCATAAAAAGCCGAGAAGTTTCTCCGTATAAAAAAACTGCTGGTAGATATGAATATTATTCTGCTGTTTTGTTGGATTCATTCGACGACGAATATTATTCCGCTTTTGGAAAATAGTTTTTTTTATAATCAAGTTTTAGTTTTTTAACAACCATTATGTCTCATATAAAACAAGTTTTGCAGCACGACGAAACTGACTGCGGGGCGGCGTGTCTTTCTATAATTTTGCAGTTTTACGGAAAAAATGTTCCTCTAAGAAAAATTCGAGCTGTTTGTGGCACGGACGGCGAAGGTACAAGCGGTTACGGAATTATGAAAGGCGCAAATAAATTCGGGCTTTCCTGTAAAGGCTTGATGTCGCCTGAAAGAAATAAAATCTCTGAAATTCCACTTCCTGCGATTTTTCATATAAATGAACATGCTGAACATTATGTTGTTGTATATAGAATCCGAAAAGACAAAGTTTATTTAAGCGATCCGGCGTTCGGCTTGCGTAAAGTTAAAATGCAGGATTTTATTTCTTGGTGGAGCGGAGTTTTCTTTATTCTTTTTCCGAATAGTGATTTTGAAAAAGGTAATGACGACAAAGGCTTCTTTACAAGGTTTTATTCGCTTTTAAAGCCACATAAAAAACTTGTTTTTGAAATTCTGCTTTCCAGCATAATGCTTTCGGTTTTTGGCGTTTTCACTTCGTTTTATTTTCGTTTTTTAATCGATGAGGTTTTGTATTCGGAGATAAAATCAACTTTAAATCTTTGTTCGCTCTGCTATCTACTTGTGATTGTTTTCCAAACAGTAATTTCCTTCTGCCGTTCAGAAATAATTTTATATCTTGGAATAAAAATTGATGTTTCGCTTTTAAGCGATTTTTTCTTGCATCTTCTGCATTTGCCGCTGGATTTTTTTTCAAAACGAAAGACAGGCGAAATTCTTTCAAGATTGAATGATGCTGAAACTGTAAAAAACGCTGTTTCGTCCGCAACGCTTTCAATTGTGCTTGATTCATTTATGATTATAATCGGCGGATTTTTTCTTTTTAAGATGGGGTCAAGGCTTCTGCCGGTTTCTATTGTCCCGGTTGTGATTTCCGCATTAATCGTCTTTCTTTATTCAAAACCATTTAAGTTCAAAATAAAAAAGCGTGCAATTATTGAGGCGGAAAAAAATGCCTCTATGTACGAAAGCATAAACGGAATTGCAACTATTAAAGGGCTTTCTGCAGAAGATAAATCTTTTTCACGGATAGAAGAACGAATTGTTGAATCCGCAGAAAAGTCGCTTGAACTTGGAAAAATGGGAAATATTCAGAATTCGATTCAGGATTTTGTTTCTAATTGCGGAACTTTGGCGATTTACTGGTTCGGAAGTTTTTTGATTTTTGATGGAATTATTTCGTTGGGGCAGTTAATTTCTTTTATAACTCTTTCAGGATTTTTCTTGAATCCATTAAAGCGACTTTTAACAATGCAGCTTTATTTGCAGGAAGTTTTTATTTCTGCGCAACGTCTTACAGATATAATTGATATGGAAGAAGAGTCTTTTGACGATGAAAATAAAACTGACCCCGATTCTTTGCAAGGGGACATAGAATTTAAAGACATTTCTTTTGCTTATGGAACTCGAGGCTATGCGGTCGAAAATATCAATATAAAAATTCCTGGTGGGAAAAAAGTTGCTTTTGTCGGAATGAGCGGTTCTGGAAAATCAACTCTTTTAAAACTTTTGATGAAATTTTATAAAAGTGAAAAGGGGAAGATTACTATAGGCGGAAAAGATATTTTTGATTTTAAGACAGATTCTTTCCGAAGAAAAATCGGTTATGTTCCGCAGGAAAGTCTTTTGTTTTCTGGAACGATTGCAGAAAACATTGCATTTGGTTCAGAAAATGTAAGTTTTAAGAAAATTGATGCGGCAAGCAAAGCATCGGAATCATATAGTTTTATTGAACGCCTGCCGGAAAAATTCAACACTTATGTTGGAGAACATGGTTCGACTCTTTCTGGCGGAGAGCGGCAAAGAATCGCGCTTGCACGTATTCTTCTTAAAAATCCAGACATTCTGATTTTGGATGAAGCGACTGCAAGTTTGGACAGCATTTCTGAAAAAGCCATTATGGACACGATTTTTTCGATAATCCAAAACAAAACAACAATAATGGTTGCTCACCGGCTTTCAACAATAAAAAATTGCGATTTGATTTTCGTTTTTAATCAAGGAAAACTTGTTGAGCAGGGAACTCATTTTTCCTTATTACGAAAAAACGGATTTTATAAAAAACTATGGAGTGCGCAAAATGAAAAACGTGGTTGTTCTTCAACATCAAAATAAAATGGTTTATTCAAAAGAATTTTTGCAGATAAAAGTTCCTTTTGAAACAAGTATTCTTTTATATTCGGTTGTACTTTTTTTTATTGTGTCAATCTGTCTTGTTGTTTTTGGAAAAATTGATGATGTTGTAAAAACAAGCGGAATCATACGCACAAATCAAAATGTTTCTTCTGTAAAGAATGCGGTTTCCGGGAAAATAAGCGAAAAATATTATCTTCCGGGAATGAAAATTGAAAAAGGTGAAATTTTGTATAAAATTGATTCTTCAGTTTACGATTCTGAATTAAAAAGTCTTGAAAGCGAAAAAAAATTATTGCATAAAAAATTGACAGGAACAAATGAACTTCTGCAAAGTTATAATGCTGAGGAAAATCTTGTTTCAAAAGAAAATGTTGCTTCTTTTTCGCGTTTTGAAAATTTTATAAAGAACAGGCAGAAACTTGAATTTCAGCTGAAAATTGCAGAAAAAGCTTTGAATGATGAAAGAACTTTGCCAGAAAGTTTGAAAGTTCCAAGCAATCTGGAACAGAAAAATCTTGAGTATGAATATTACAAAAAAGAACTGGAAAGTTACGAAAGCGAAGTTTATAGCGAATTGAATACTGAAAAACAGGAACTTGAACTTTCTTTTGAAAAATGTTTGCAAGAGATAAAACAGTTAAATAATCAACTTGAACTTTTGTCAATTTCCGCTCCAGTTTCTGGCTTTGTTCAGGAAGTTTCTTCGTTAAACATCGGAGATTACATTGAATATGGAAAAACTGTGTTGAATATAATTCCAGATGATTCAAAAAATTTCAGGGTTGAACTTCAAATTTCGCCCAAAGACATTGGAAAAATACATGAAGGCTTGAAAGTAAAATATAGACTTTCGGCATTTCCATATTTTGAATACAAAGGTGCAGAGGGAAAAATAACTTCTGTTGATTCTGATATTCGTTCTGCCGAAAATGGTTATTTTTATTATTCTGCTTATGCGGATATTGATAGAACGGAATTTTCTTCACGAACCAGTGGAACTTTTCCTATTCGTGCAGGTCTTGAATCAAATTGCAGAATCGTTTTGGAACGCAATTCAATTCTGTTTTTCATTCTTAAAAAAATGAATTTTCTGTATTGATTATGAAACGGTTTTGCATTCAGCTAAAAAATAAAGACGCGGCGATTTTTTCTGTTTTAAATCAGTCTTTTTTATACAGCACAAATACTCTTGCTTATTTTCCGCTTACTGATTGCGCAAGAGATATTCTGCTTTGCGACAGTTTGCTTTCAAAAAAATATTCTTCTTATGAAATACAAGCGACAAAAGAAAAGCTGAAAGATTTTTATGCAGACGGCATCATTTCAAAAATTTCTCTGCACGAAAAAGGTGAGATTTATTACGGTGATTATTACTTAAAACTAGTTCTTTCTACAAAATGCAACTTGTATTGTTCGTATTGTTTTGCCCGAAAATCTTCTGAATTTGATATGAGTTTTGAAACTGCAAAAAAAGCGATTTTGCTTTTTGTGGAAAAATTTGTTCCGGATAAAAATCGCAGAATTGTTATTGATTTGTCTGGTTCGGGTGAGCCGCTTTTGAATCTTGAACTGATTTTGAAAATAAACCAATTTGTTCTAAGTTTAAAAGAAAAACTTAAAATCAATATTTTCTGCCAGTTTGCTTCAAATGGAATGTTGCTTGATTCAAAAAAAAGTTCATTGTTGAAAAAAAACGGAATTTTGTTCGGAGTTAGCTTGGATGGAAACAAAATTGAAACCGAGAAATATCGATCGGGGCTTGATTATGAAAAAGTTTGCGAAAATATTCGGAAAATTGAAAACAAAGATTTTTTCGGTATTGGAGCAACTTATTCTGCGGAAAATCACGATTTTGTACAGATTTTTAAAACTTTGTGCTCATTTAATCCGGAAGTCGTCGGAATGAAGCCAGTTCGGTTGAATGTGAAAAATCCAAACGCAATAAATGAAAATTCAATTGAAAAGATAAAAGATTCCTACGACATTTTTGCAAAATGGATTTACAAGCAACTTTGCTTTGGAAATAAAAAATACTTTTACACATTCTATAAAAGTGAAGATTTTTTTGTACGTTTTCTAAAAGCGACATTAAAACCGTTACGACTTTTTTACAGATGTTCCGCCGGAATAAATTCTTTTGCTGTTGATTCAAAGGAAAACATTCTGATTTGTCCTGCGTTTATCGGAAACAATAATGCTATAATCGGAAATCTTGATTGCGGAATTTTTCCAGCCAAAAGGAAAGTTTTAGAAAATTTTTATGCAGACAAAATCGATTTTTGCAAAAATTGTTGGGCGCGTTACGTTTGCGGAGGAGAATGTTTAGCTGTGTCTTATGAAAACTTTAAGGTCTTTGAAAAGCCTCAAAAATCGATGTGCGAATTAAAAAAATATCTGATAGAACTTTCTGTCTGGTTTTGGACAAACTTAAAATTTGAGAAACCGGAAATTTATTATAATTTTTTTATTTAAGCCCTAAATTCGAGTTTTGACTCTAGGATAAGATTTCAGCCTGCATTGCAAAA
>CAYSDV010000007.1:0-112688 GCA_964429905.1 uncultured Treponema sp.
ATGCAGGCTGAAATCTTATCCTAGAGTCAAAACTCGAATTTAGGGCTATTTAGAAATTGATTGGGAATTTGCGGATAAAAGATTTTGTTGAATGATAGATACGAATATAATGTTCTGAATTCAATAAAGTTTTTTGCTATGTGGAGGTTTCGACAGGCTCAACCACCAGAGTTTTTTTTATAAAAATGAGCGAATGCGTAGACTGTAAAAAATAATATCTTTTTTGCTAAGTGGTGGTTTCGAGAACCTCAACCGCCGGAGTTTTTTTTATAAAAATGAGCGAATGCGTAGACTGTAAAAAATAATATCTTTTTTGCTAAGAGGTGGTTTCGACAGGCTCAACCACCGGAGTTTTTTTTATAAGAATGAGAGAATATGTAATTCGAGAACTTCAAGCACCGGCTTTATTCTGAATCTTGATGAATATAATAAATCAATGTAACATCGATTGTAATATATAAGATTATGAATTTTGATATTGTTTTGATAATTGTTTCTGTAGCTATGCTTTTTATTGGAACGTTAGGAACTGTTGTTCCCGTTCTTCCGGGAGTTCCGCTTTGTTGGGCAGGGCTTCTTGTTTTTTATTTTAGTTCCTATTCAAATATTTCTGTTTTAACGTTGATTATTACAGGTGTAATCGCACTATTTGTTAGTATAGCAGATAACTTTTTACCACCTTTTTTTACAAAGAAATCTGGAGGAAGCAAACAAGGAACTTGGGGTTCGATTGTGGGATTGATTCTTGGATTTTTTGCAGGACCTTTAGGAGTTATTCTTGGGCCTTTTATCGGTGCTTTTGTTGGAGAACTAATATTTGATTCTTCTGATATGAATAGAGTTTTCAAAGCTGCTTGTGGAACATTTAAAGGTTTTTTATTTGGCATCGGAATAAAAGTGTTCGCTTGTTCCATTTTTATAATTATTTTTATTTTATCAATAAGCATAAATTAGTTTGTATATTTTGACTTTTAAGGTGAATTGGATACGTCTACAATTTTTCTTGCAAGAGGGATTGCTGCCGCGAATGCGGGACGGACACACGAAGTGTGGCTGGACGGAAAAATTAGGCAAGGTGAAAAAATTTTATTGAAGCAAAATAATTATTGAATTTTGGTTTGTTTCTTTGAAATAAAAAAAATCCTTGCCTGATTTTATACCGCAAAAGCCCGACCACGAGATGAGCTTTGCGAAATCGAGTGGACTTGCCCTAAAATAAAATAATTCTGCTATTTTCATACGCGCTAAAATTTTGTATAATGGTGTTTTAGTATGAATACTAAAGCATGTTTAGTCCTCGCAAATGGACTGGTTTTTGAGGGAAGGGCATTTGGTGCGGAAGGAACAGTAATCGGCGAAACTGTTTTTACGACGGGAATGAATGGTTATTTGGAAACTCTTACTGATCCTAGTTATTATGGTCAGATTGTTACACAAACGTTTCCGTTGATTGGTAATTACGGTGATATAAAGCAAGATTACGAAAGTTCAAAATGCAATTTAAAAGGTTATATAGTTCGTGAATGGTGCGACGAACCTTCTAATTTTCGCTGCAATGGCGACATTGATTCTTATTTAAAATCTCAGAATATTATTGGTCTTTATGATATTGACACTCGTCGGCTTACAAAAATTCTGCGTGAAGTTGGCGTTATGAACGGAATGATTATCAGCGGAAATTCTAAAGATTCTATCGAAGCGTTTGCCGCATTAAAAGATGAAAAGAAAAAAGCCGTTCTTCTTGAAAAAATAAAATCGTATAAAATTGAAAAAGCTGTTGAATCTGTAACTGGAAGTGCAACCGGAGTTGAAGAACCTGCGGACGTTGTTTTTACGGAAAGCGCAAAATATCGGTTTGTTCCGGTTACAGCGGATGGTACTAAAATCAATGATGAAAAAGAAGCGATGAAAGCTGGAAAGGGCAAAAAAGTTGTTCTTTGGGATTTTGGTGCAAAGGCAAATATTCGTCGTGAACTTTTAAAGCGCGGTTTGGAAGTTGTAACTGTTCCTTGCAGTTATACGGCTGAACAGATAATGGCGCTGAATCCTGATGGAATTATGCTCAGCAATGGGCCTGGCGATCCTGCGGAAAATGTTTCTATTATAGAAGAAATTAAGAAGATTACAAAAACTGGAATTCCGATTTTTGGAATTTGTTTGGGACATCAGCTTTTAGCGCTTGCAAATGGTGCTAAAACTATGAAGTTGAAATATGGCCATCGTGGAGCAAATCAGCCGGTTAAATATACGAAAACCGGGCGGGTTTATATTACTTCGCAAAATCATGGCTATGCTGTAAAAAATGATTGTCTGCCGGAAGGCGCGGTAGAAAGTTTTGTGAACACAAACGATGGAACTTGTGAAGGTGTAACTTATACAAAAATTCCGGCTTTTAGCGTTCAGTTCCATCCGGAAGCATGTTCTGGTCCGCTTGATGCAAACTTTTTGTTTGATGAGTTTGTAAAATTAATTAATAATCATGATTATTTTAAGAATTTTGAAGCGGACTTCAAACGGATTGATGCAATTTCTTATTTTGCTTCAACAATAAAAGCGACAAAATCAAAAGCATAAATGTTGGTTGAGACTGTCGGAATTTCATTAAAGAAAATGTTATTTCGGTAAACTCAAGGACCATAAAAATGTTTGCTGTAATCAAGGAAGGTTAGAAATGCCACTTAATAAAGATATTCATAAAGTAATGGTTATTGGTTCTGGTCCTATCATTATTGGTCAGGCGGCGGAATTTGATTATGCAGGAAGCCAGGCGTGTAAAGCGTTAAAAGAGCAAGGTCTTGAAGTTGTATTGGTAAATTCAAATCCTGCAACTTTAATGACAGATCACGCTATGGCGGATCATATTTATATTGAACCTCTTATTCCGGAAGTAATTGAAAGAATTATTGAAAAGGAAAAACCGGATTCGATTCTTTCTTCTCTTGGTGGACAGACTGGTCTTACTTTGTGTATGGAACTGGCAAAATCCGGATTTTTGAAAGAGCATAATGTGCGGCTTCTTGGCGCAAAACCTGAAACAATTGATAGAGCGGAAGACCGCCAGATGTTTAAGGATACGATGGAATCTATTGGAGAACCTTGTATTCCGTCTAAAGTTGTAACAACTTATGAAGATGCTTTGGATTTTGTAAAAAATGTAATTGGTTTTCCGGCTATAATCCGTCCTGCTTTTACTTTGGGTGGAACTGGCGGTGGTATTGCTAATAACGAAGAAGAATTTGATGAAATTGCGCATAATGGTTTGCATCGTTCTCCGATTCATCAGATTTTGGTTGAAAAATGTATTTCCGGATGGAAAGAAATTGAATTTGAAGTTGTTCGCGACCACAGCGGAAATGTTTTGACCGTTTGTTCAATGGAAAACTTTGATCCTGTTGGTGTTCATACTGGAGATTCTATTGTAATTGCGCCTGCGGTTACGCTTAGCGATAAAGAATATCAGATGTTGCGAACTGCATCGCTGAATATAATTTCTTCTTTGGGAATGGAAGGCGGATGTAACTGTCAGTTTGCGCTTAATCCGGAAAGTTTTGAATACGCAGTAATTGAAGTAAATCCGCGAGTTTCACGCTCTTCGGCACTTGCTTCCAAAGCGACGGGTTATCCGATTGCGAAAATTGCTACACTGATTGCGATTGGTTACAATCTTGATGAAATTCCTAATTCTGTTACAAAGAAAACTTCTGCTTGTTTTGAACCGGTTTTGGATTATGTTGTTGTAAAAATGCCGAAATTCCCGTTTGATAAATTTGTTTATGCGGCGCGAAAACTTGGCACTCAAATGAAAGCGACTGGCGAAGTTATGTCGATTGGGCGAACTTTTGAAGAAGCGTTGATGAAGGCGGCTCGTGGTGCAGAAATTGGAGTTACTTCGCTTAATCTTAAGAAATTTGCTGAAGAGTCTGATGAAAAAATAATTGAGCGCGTTGGCGAATGTACAGACCAGCGTCTGTTTGCAATATTCCAGGCTTTGAAGCGCGGAATTATGACTGTCAGCGAAATTCATAAAGTTACAATGATTGATGAATGGTTTTTGAACAAACTTCTTAATCTTGTAGAAATGGAAGATACTTTTGCAATGATAAAAGATGGCGCTGAAATTTCTGAAAATGAAAAAGCTGTTTTGACGCAGGAAATTTATCTTGAAGCAAAAAAACTTGGTTATCCGGATAATGTTATAGAAGAAATGACTGGAAGTAAAATTGAAGGTTCTTCCGGTGTAATTGAACATAACAAAACAGAAAATTCTACGGAAAAAACTATTGAAGCGCAGTTTGAAAAATTAGAAAAATTGCGTGCACAGGGAAAAGTTGCGCATATTCCGGCGACTTACAAAATGGTTGATACTTGTGCCGGTGAATTTAATGCAGAAACTCCGTATTTTTATGCTGGATACGATAAAGAAAACGAAGCCGAAATATTTTTGAATGAACTTCATGGAATTTCGAACGCAGAAAGCGCATCGTCTTCAAAAAAATCAAAGGGAACTATTGTTGTTCTTGGTTCTGGACCGATTAGAATTGGTCAGGGAATTGAATTTGATTATGCCAGCGTTCAGTGTGTTTGGTCTTTGAAAAAATTGGGTTATGAAGTTGCAATCGTAAATAATAATCCGGAAACAGTTTCTACTGATTTTGATACAGCAGACCGTTTGTATTTTGAACCGCTCACGCCAGAAGATGTTATGGGCGTTATTAATACGGAAAAACCGATTGGTGTTGTTGTTGCATTCGGTGGCGGAACGGCTATTAAACTTGCAAAATTTTTGGATGCGCAGGGAATTCGGATTCTTGGTACTTCTGCAGATGCTATTGATTTGGCGGAAGATCGCGAACGTTTTGAAGAACTTTGCGAAAAGTTGAATATTAATCGTCCGAAAGGCTTGACCGTTATGAACGAAGCGGAAGCGCTAAAAGCAACTGCAAATCTTGGTTATCCGGTTTTGTTGCGACCGTCTTATGTTCTTGGCGGTCAAAATATGATTGTCGCTTTCAATGACGATGATGTAAAAGAATATATGAAAATTATTCTTGCGCAAGGAATTGAAAATCCTGTTTTGATTGACCAATATATGCAGGGAATTGAACTTGAAGTTGACGGTATTTGTGACGGCGAAGATGTTTTGATTCCTGGAATTATGGAACATATTGAGCGAACTGGAATTCATTCTGGTGACAGTATTGCGGTTTATCCGAGCTGGAACTTAAATGATGTTCTTCGCGAAAAAATTATAAAACAAAGCCGCGAACTTGCGATTGCGCTTGGAACAAAAGGTTTGGTAAATATTCAATATCTTATTTACAATAATGATTTGTATATTATTGAAGTAAATCCGCGTTCTTCGCGAACTGTTCCGTACATTTCTAAAGTAACTGGCGTTCCAATGGTTGATTTGGCTGTTCGCGCAATGCTTGGTGAAAAATTGAAAGATTTAGGATATGGAACTGGTTTGTACAGAATTCCACCGTATTTTGCAGTAAAAGTTCCTGTGTTCAGTTTTGAAAAATTGATGGATGTGGATACTCATTTGGGACCGGAAATGAAATCAACCGGCGAAGTTTTGGGAATTGCATCTACAATGGAAGAAGCGTTGTTCAAAGGTTTGGTTGGAGCAGGTTACACAATGAAGCGTTCTGGCGGAGTTTTGTTCAGCGTGCGAAAAACTGATCGTTACGAAATTCCTGAACTTGCAAGAAAATTCTATGATATGGGATTTAAACTTTATGCAACAGAAGGAAATGCAAAAACTTTGCAGGATTTTGGAATGGAAGTTCAAGTTGTGAATAAAATTCACGAAAATCCTGATGATAATCTTTTGACTTTGCTTGATTCTGGAAAAATTGATTATGTAATTTCTACTTCTGCAAAAGGAAGAGATCCGCATGCTGATTCTGTTCGTATGCGCCGACATGCTGTTGAACGTGATATTCCTTGTTTGACAGCGATTGATACTGCAAATGCGTTGGCAAATTGTTTGATGAGTCACTATTCTCCGGAAAATGTGGAACTTGTTGACATAAATGATTTAAGAACCAGCAAAGAAACTGTTAAGTTTACAAAAATGCAGTCAACTGGTAACGATTTTATTATAATCAATACTGATGAGCAGATTATAAATAATCCGGGCGGATTGGCAGTTAGATTATGTAATCGCCGTTCTGGAATTGGAGCGGATTCTGTTGTTCTTGTTGGAAAATCTGAAAAAGCTGATGCAAAAGCAAGATTCTTTAATCTTGATGGTTCAGAAGGAATGATGGCGGGAAATGCTTTGCGTGCTGTTGCAAAATATCTTTATGATAATGATATTTATGGAATTGCAGAAAAGCACGAAAAGAAATCTGAGCCAACTGCAACAATTAAGGTTGAAACTGCAAGCGGTGTAAAATCCCTGAAACTTTATAAGTTGAACGGAATTGTTTCTTCTGTAACTGTTGATATGGGAAAACCTGAATTTTTACCGGAAATGTTGCCTACAAAACTTGAAGCAGATACTTTGAATATTGAAGGTTTGCCGGAAAAAGCAATTGTAAATCAGCCTTTGACTGTTGATGGAATAAACTACAATGTAACGTGTGTGAGCGTTGGAAATCCTCATTGCGTTGTTTTTGTAGGTTTTGTTGATAAAGTTGACGTAAAGAAAATTGGTCCGCTTTTTGAAAACCACGAAAATTTCCCGGACAGAACGAATACAGAATTTGTGCGTGTTGTTGGTCCAAACGAACTTAAAATGCGAACTTGGGAACGCGGAAACGGAGAAACTCCTGCCTGCGGAACTGGAGCTTGTGCCGCTGTAATTGCTGCAGTTTTGAATGGATATTGCAAAATGAACGAAAACGTAACAGTTGATGTTCGCGGCGGAAAATTGATTGTAAATTACACAGGCGATACAGTTTATTTGACTGGCGCTACAGATTTCCTCTTTGATGGAAAAGTTGTAATTTAATGTTGATTTAAGGAATTTGCTCTTGACAAGGATGGCAAAAGTGTAGTATAAATACTTTACAACTTTTGTCTCCTTCGTCTAGTGGTTAGGACATCGGGTTTTCATCCCGACAACAGCAGTTCAATTCTGCTAGGAGATGCGAATAGGAATACCGCTAATTTTTAGCGGTATTTTTTTTGTCTGATTGCAATTTGAAAATGAAAAGAAATTATAATATGAGCAAAAATCATTGCGTTTCAATTTGAGTTTGCAAATATTTTTGTATTAATGCGGATTAAACATTAAAAGTTCGCGGCGGCGGAGGGGGCAGAGCGCGATTACTTAGAACATTGAAGTTTTTATTATTTTTGCGTGATTTATTCTGCTTACAGAAAATAATTTTGTTTCTTCGGAATTATCCAGTTTCATTTTTAAAATGCTGTCATTTGTTTGGCGCGCAATAAAAATAGGTTTTCCAAAAAATTTTTTCATTTTGGAAGGATTTTCTTCTGAAGGAATAAGAATTTCAAGCATATCTGAATGATTTATTGCATTTTCTATCAAGTGCACTTTCCCATTGAAATTCATTCCGTCGGCTTCTAAAATTTCCAGGCGCACAGTTTCTGGTTTTATTTGCTCTTTTGTAAGAATAATATTTTTTTCGATTCTGGCGTAAAGACATTCTTTTTGTTGTTTGGAAAGATTTAATGTTTCCAAGTAAGAAGTAAATTCTGCTTTTATTTGTTGTGCATCTTTTTGATTTTGGATATTGCTGTTCTGATTAATATTTGACTGACAGTTTTTACTGTTTTCTTCATTAAAATTTTGGTTTTGCAAAATAAAACTTTTTCCGGAATTTAAAATTGGAAAATTCATAGAATCGGAAGTGTTTTTTGGCATTTTAATTGCGCTTAAAAGTTCTATTCCGCTTTTTTTAATAAATTCATTTGGGTCTTCCTCTAGCGGAATATTCAAAAGAAAAATTCCTTCGGAAAGTTTTTGATTTATAAAAGGCGCAATTTTTGGATTGTTTTCTATTATTCTTTGCGTTTTTTCATCAACTTTAAGAATGTAACCTTTGTAAATAATTGCTGAAGAATAAGAAGTTTGCCATTCTTTTATATTCATTTCCAGACTTTGCGGAATATTATATGCATTGTATTTTGAAAGGAGTTCTATAATTTCTGTTTCTGATAATCCGTTGTCAAAAGCGCGGTAAATTGATTTTTTTGTAATTTCAAATTCGCAAACTGTATTAAACGAAACAATATTTAAAAAAGTTGTGATTGGTAAAAGCTCGCGTAAAGAAAGTCCTGGCAGAATTGCGATGTTTGTGCCTGCATTTATATTTAAAATTCCTTTTTGATTTGTTTTTTCAGTTTCAAAAGATTTTGCGATTGTAAAAATCTCGTTTGGTATAACAATCGGATTTCCTTTTTCATCTTTTCCGATTTGTTGTAAAAGTCCAAGTTCTATAGCGTTTCTTAAAATATTTTCTATTAGTTCATCTGATAAATTTGAAGAATTTTCTGTTCCCTGCGTTCTGTGCGCTTCCAGCATTTTAGAAAAACGAGATTGTGCCGGTGAATCAGTTATTCTGTCTTTTTGATATTTTATAAGAAAGGCAATTCTGAAAACATTTTGCAAGGAAAGTCCGCTTTTTGGAATTGAAGCAAGTGTATTCAGAAAAAGTTGCGCCTGCGACTGAAGTGATTGTCTTCCTAAGTGTATTACAGAAGCTGTTGCAATAAAAGCGTATTGCTCTTTTTCAGAAAGAAGCGCAAAAAGTGAAAATCGCTTTGAATTTATTGTAATTTCTTTTTCACCAAGATTTATTAATCCAAGATTTATAAAAGAATTTAGAAGAATTTTGGTGCATTCAGAGTTTTCCCCAAAAATTTTATGAATTTGTTCGGAATCCTTTTTTTTGATTTCCGAATTATTTTTACACATTCCGGGATTTTCAAGAATATAGGAATAAAAAGCGGAAATAAAATTTGGACTAATTGAAAACTGTGCATTAAAATTGTGTTCAGAAAATTCAGGTTCCGGCAAAAGACATTTTATATTGATGACTTTCAGAAGAGAATCTTCCAAAATCGGATTAAGGGAAAGGAAATTCTGGTTTGTTTCGGAATCTTTATATGAATAAATTATAAGACGTTCTGTTAAATTGATTAATTCAGAATAAATATCAGAAATAAGATATTCGGACTTAAAAAATTCTATAAGTTTTTCCTGTGTACAGTTTTTTATAAAATTAATTGCGGAAATTATTTTTATATCAAAATCTGAAAGAAATGCGATTATTGTTGATTTGTTTTCTTCTTTGCGGAAGATACTGCTGAGTTGCTCTATAAGATTGTCTTTGTTGAACGGCGTATGAATTTCTCCAAGATAAACGCGCATAATTTCAAAAAAATGCTCATCGTTCATTGTAGAGAGTGTTTCACGCCAGCGGATTATTTTCTGAGCTTTTGGGTTAGTGTTTTGCTGAATCATAAATTCTCCGCAATTTGGTTATTGTTGCAAGTATTGCAAAGTTCGTCCAAGTCGCTTTCTTGTGTATAGCGAATAATTCTATATGAATAGCCTTGTTCTGCAAGAAATTTTTGCCGGTTTGCGCCAAATTCTTCTTCCACAGTGTTTCTTGTTATTAAAGTGAAAAAACGGCTTGTCCGCTCTTTTGGACGAAGAATTCTTCCAAGTCGTTGCGCTTCTTCCTGTCGGCTTCCGAAAGTTCCGCTTACTTGAATTGCAATTGAAGCGTCCGGCAAATCGATTGCGAAATTTGCAACTTTTGAAACAACAAGCACGTGAATTTTTCCTTCGCGAAATTCCTGATAGATTTTATCTCTTTCCGAGTTTGGCGTTTTTCCTGTAATAATTGGCGCATCAAGTTCTTTTGCAAGCGTTGTAAGCTGTTCAATGTATTGTCCTATTACAAGAATCTTGTCTTCTGGAAAGCGCGAAATAATTTGTTTTGTTACGTCTATTTTTATTGGATTTTCGCTGGAAATTCTATGCTTGATTCTTGCTTGTGAAACAGCGTATTCAATTTCTTGCGATTCCGGCAAATCTAAGCGGACTTCTATACATTCTGCCTTTGCAATCCAATTGTTGCGCTCAAGTTCTTTCCATGGAACATCGTAACGTTTTGGTCCGACTAAACTAAAAACATAGCCTTCGCAGCCATCTTCGCGCACAAGAGTTGCGGTAAGCCCGATTCTTCGTACTGCTTGAAGTTCTGCTACAACGCGGAAAACTGGAGCCGGCAGCATATGAACTTCATCGTAAATAATAAGTCCCCAATGTCGTTCGCGAAAAATTGAAAAGTGCGGATAAGGGCCGTCTTTTTCAGGTCTCCAAGTTAGAATTTGATAAGTTGCAACTGTAACCGGCGCAAGAGTTTTATTTTCGCCAGTGTATTCTGCAATTTGTTCTTTTGAAAGATTCGATTTGTCTAAAAGTTCCTGAATCCATTGATGAACGGCAGATATGTTCGTTGTAATAATCAAAGTACTTGTTTTCAAAAGAGACATAACGCTCATTCCGACAATTGTTTTTCCTGCGCCGCATGGAAGTACAACAGTTCCAAATCCTGTTCCTGGACCTTTATTTCCGACAAGAGCGGTTGCCGCTTCCATTTGATAATTGCGAATTGCAAACGGTTTTCCGGAAAGAGTTTCTGTTCTTAAGTTGAAATCCAGCGGTTCGCCATCTTCCAGTTGTATTTCATCTTTTACAGGCCATAAAGCTTTTAATAGAACTTGTTTTATTGTTCCGCGCTCTGTCAATTTTAACTTAAAACAATATTTTTTTTCTTCTTCAGAAATTTTTATGTTTTTGTTTTCTTCTGTTTCTTCAAAAATACAAGGCTCAAGCAATTTTTTTGCTTGCGGATTTGCAAGAATTTCCAGATAAATCGGACGGGAAGTTGCAATTAAATAAAGATATTGTTCTTTTACAGTTTTTATGTCTTTTGTTGAATCAGAATCGTCTTTTAAAACTTCAGAAGTTTTTACAGGAACATTGATTGTTGGTCCGGGAATAAGGCGAAGTTTTCCAAATCGGCTTGCGGTTTCTTCTATCCAAACTACAATTGATTGCGGAACATCGTAGCGCGCATATTTGTTCAGCACTTCCACTGCATTTTTAGCAGTAAAGCCCGCACTGGTTGCATTCCATAAAGAAAGCGGAGTTAATCTGTATGTATGAAGATGTTCTGGAGAGCGTTCCAATTCTGCGAACGGAATCAAATCGTTTCTGCATTCTGGTGCAAGAGGAGCATGAACATCAAGCAAAAGTGTGCGATCACCTTGAACAATCAGCGGATTTTCTAAATTCATAGCAGAATATTTTACAACATTGCAGAGAAAGGCTCAATTAAAAAAATAAATTTGATTGGTGTAAAAAATCTATGAATTTCAGTTATAATAAATCCGAAAATAAAGATATGAGCAATTATATAGTAAAAATTAAGTTGTTTTTTATAACTGCGCTGGCACTTTTTATGTTGTGCTTTCTTCCGATAAAATGTTTTGCGCAAAACAATATTTCGGAAGCGGAATCTCGTGTTTTCAGAGAAAAATTGGTTACTGAAACAAAAAAATATATTGGCGCACCTTATGTTCGCGGAGCAACCGGTCCGAACGCATTTGACTGTTCCGGACTTATTTATACGGTTGCCCATGATTCTATAAAATATCAACTCCCAAGAACTGTAAAAGCTATGTATAGCTATGTAAAGATTGTTCCGGATTCTGAAAGAGAGCCAGGTGATCTTGTATTTTTTAGAACAACTGGAGATGGTTCAATAAGTCATGTTGGTTTGTACATTGGCAATGGTCAGTTTATTTCTGCCGTAAGCGACGGTCCGAATACAGGTGTAATTGTTTCTTCAGTACGAGAAGCTTACTGGAAAAGTCATTATGCAGCGTGCGGAAAATTTTTGCCTTCTGCAAATTATAACTTAATGGATTCGGATTATGAAAAAAATGATGTTGCGGAATCGGAAGGCGCAGACGATTCTGGCGATTTTGTAAACAGACTTTTTTTGATGGGAACTTTTACTGGTGATTGGTCTTTGTTTACAGAAGAACAATTTATGCCAAATTTCCGCGGAATTTCTAGTGAAGCAGATATTGTTTACAAAGGAAAAACTCTTTCTCCTGGCGCAGGGCTGATGCTCCGTTGGAATTATGGTGTTGGCGCATTTCAGTTGCCGGTTGTGTTTTCTTTGTTTTTTGGAAATTATGTTCGCGCTTATGCGGGACCAGTTTTTACAATTGGGGAATGTACTTCGCCAGGAACCAGCAAAGAAATAAAATCATCAATTTTTCCGGGAATAATGGGAATTACATTTAATACGCCTTCTTTTACAAAAGGACAATTTAAAGTTCAGATTATTCAAGATATTTGTTATACTATTTTTAATTCAACTTCTGGTGCCGCATTATCGCCATTGCGTTCCAGTGCAGCAGGATTGGAATTTTGTACAGGAGTTCGTGTAACTTTTCCAATGTCTAAACTATTTAAAAAATAGAAACTAAAAGATATTGAAAATAGAATAGGAAATGAGTTTTATGAAAAATGCAAAAAATAAATTTATTCAAGTTCTTGTTTATTTTTGTGTTCTATTTTTATTTTCATCTTGTGGAAATGAACTGAAAATCAAAGTATCTGAAAGCGGAATAAATTTTGATTATAAAATAATTTCAAGCAATGAATTTTTTTCTCTTTTTTTCGCAAATAATTCAGAAAATGCAGCGTTTGATGTGGATGAAATCAGCAAGATTTTTACGGCTTCAGGATTTGAAAACGTAACTGCTTTGACTTTTAATTCCGGAAGAAATCTTGAAGTAAAAGCGGCTCTTCCGGAAAGCGCGGATGACCCGGTTTCTAAATCTGGAATGCTTTTGCTTGCGGAAAATAAGTTAAAAATTCTATTGAACAATAAAAATCTTCTTTCTTTTTATGAAAATCTTTCTTCCGATTTGCAGTCTTATCTTGATATGCTTATGGCTCCGACTTTTACCGGTGAAGAAATGACGAATGCGGAATATATTGAACTGATTTCTGAAGTTTATGGCGAACGCTTGGCAAAAGAACTTGAAGAAGCGACCGTAAAAATCACACTGGATTCCTTTTCGAAAACAGAAAAATCTTATTCTGTAAAACTTGTAGATATTCTTAATATGAAGAATGAAGTTGTTTTGGAAATTTAGCAATTTTTTATAGCATTTTGAAAAATCAATAAAATGAATTTGAAAAAAATATTTTTACGTACAGCAATTTTTTTGTTTTCGGTAAATTTATTTGCTTATTCAGGAATTATGAGTGGGCAAAAAAATTTAAAAATCAATCAAACTAAATATTTTGATATTATTTACGCAGAAGGTTCAGAAAATTCTGCAAAAACAATATTTGAAAATTGCGATGAAATTTATGAAGAACTTTCTGCTAAGTTTGAGCTGAAGAATAAATTCCGCTTGCCTGTTGTAATTTCTCCTGCCCAAGATGATTTTAACGCATATTTTTCAAGTGCGCCTTTTAATCATATTGTAATTTTTGATACGGTTTGCACAAAAGATTTGGCTGTTTTTTCAGATGAGATTCTGAATACGTTCAAACATGAGCTTGTTCACGCGATTACTTATAATTTAAGAAATAATTTTTGGTTTGGACTTGATAAAATTTTTGGCGATTTTTGGAATCCAGGTTTGATTACAATTCCTATGGCTTGGGCAGAAGGCGCAACTGTTTCTTTGGAAAGCGAAAATGGCGAAGGGCGTTTAAATGATGAATACGCGCTTCAAATGGTAAAACAGTCAAAGATTGAAGGAAATTTTCCTAAGTATTCAGAAATTCAAGGCGCGATGGATGTTTTTCCATCCGGAAAAGCAAGCTATATGTTTGGCGGTTCATTTAATGCTTGGCTTCAAAAAAAATATGGAATGCAAAAATATGCGGATTTTTGGTACAGATGCGTAAACCTTAAGAATTTTACTTATTTTGGATGTTTTAAAAAAGTTTATGGAATTTCTATAAAAAAAGCGTGGAATCAATTTTATAAAGAACTTGAAGTTCCAGAAATTCCTGCTGAACCGGAAAAAATAAAAGGTATTGAAAAAGTTTCATTCAAAAATCCGAATTCTGTTTATTCTTCAATGACCAGCAGCGATGGAAAATTTTTTTATTATGATGAATATAAGCAAACTATAAATTTTGTTCAGAGCGGAAAATTTGAAAAAGCAAAAGTTTTGTGTACAGAACCAAACGTTCTGCAACTTTCTGCTTCTAAAGATGGGCGATTTCTTGTTGAAACGTATTCTTCGGAAAATTATTTAGTTCCAAAAAATAAAATAAAAATTCGCGATTTGCAAAAAAATTATGTTTTTAGCGTTCCGGAAAAAAGTTTGCGCGATGGAACGATTGTTTTTGCAGACGGAAATTATTTTCTTTGCGCAGTAAAAACATTTTCCGCATTTTCTTCTTTGCAAATTTATAAATTGGATTTAAAAAAAGAAAAAATTTTTGCCGCAGAATTGATTTTTGAACAAAAATTTTTGCAAAATCAGCAAATTTTTAGTTTGGAAGGCAATTTGAACGGAAGTCTTTTTTATGTTTTAAAAAATGGTCTGGAATATTCAATTAATGAGTTGGATGTTTTAACAAAAAAGACGAAAATTTATAATGCACCGCAAACAGATTTTATTTTTAGAAATTTAAATTATTTTTCAGAAAAAAAAGAAAATAATGCTGAAAATTGCAATTTTATTATTTTTTCATACGCAAGAAAAAATTCAATGCCAAAATTTGGTATATTGAATTTGGATTCTGCGGAATTTTCGTTTTGTAAGCAAGATGTTTCTGGCGGAATATACAATCCTGTTGTTTTTTCAGCGAAAAAAGCAGCGTACATCGCAAAGTTTTATAGATATTCAAAAATTTATTATGCAGATTTTTCGCAGTTTGATTTTGATAATTTTCAAGTAAAAATTGAAGAGTGCGATTTTGAAAACTTTTTCCGCCAAAATAGCGGACAGATTCAAGGGGAGGGCGAAAAAAATAGTTATTTTGAAAAGAGTAGCAAAAAATTTTCGGCTTTTGGCTATAATTTTTCTGGACCGCACGGAACTTTTGTTCCTTTCAGTTTTTTTCAGTCTTATGCAAATAAAAATCTTTCCAGTTTGAAATCTGTTTGGCTTCCTTTTGGAATATCTTATGTTTCTTCAACTCCTTGGACAAATCCGCTTTGGTATATTTCTGGAGGTTATAATTTTTTAACAAATTCAGAAGGATTGAAATTTTATATAACGAATTCTGTAAATTCACTTTCTGAGATTTTTTTGTATTCATTTTCTGCCCAAGTTGAATTTGATGATAAAGGTTATAAACAATCTTATGGCAATTTGAATTTAATAAGTAAAATTCCGCTTTTTGGCGCGAATTATATAAAATTTTCAGACTCGGGAACAGTTCTTGAAGGGCGGCAGAGCGAAACTTCTATTTCTGCGGAAGAAGAACCTGAATATTTGTCTGATTATTTTAAAATTTTGAAAACAACGGAAAAGGAATATTTATACTTGAGTAATTCCGGAAAAATCAGTTTTGGAAATATTCATAAATCTGGATTTGGCTATTATGATTATTCGGGAATTCAGATTTCTTCCGCAATAGAAAATAGTTTTTTAGCTCTTTCTGAAAATTTAGATTATTACAAAACTTTTGATAATATTTCTTTTGATTTGTTGATAAAAAATTCTTTTTTGCGGCCAATAACTTTACAGGCTGTTTTATTTCCGAACGATAGTTATATTGCTGCTGCAATGGCAAATGTTGTGCTTTATAATTGGGAAATTCAAAAATCAACAGATTTTTTGCCATTACTTTATTTAAATCGCATAACTTTAAGCTCTTATTATGTTGGAAAATGCGCTTACAATATTGATTCCTGGGCTCTTTTTGAAGCAAATAAATATTTTGAAAAAATAAAGAGCGGAGATTTTTCTTACGAAGATGAACTTGCGCTTTCTTGTTCTTTTGGATTTACACCAAATATTGGCGGTTTTGCAAGAAGCAGTTTTTTAATTGATATATCTTGTTCGGCTAAATACAGATTTTTTCCGGCAGAAAATCAAAAAGAATTTCAATTATCTGCCGGAATTGGAACAAATTTTTCTTTGTAAAAAATTTTGCTAAGCCGTCAAAATCTTTTAGTTAATTTGCAAAAATGCTTTGTATCCATTGTATGCTTGGATAATATCTTCGCGGGAAGTTATTTCCCACGGAGCGTGCATACTTAAAACGGAAACGCCCGCATCCAGGACATTCATTCCGTATTTTGCCGCAAGGTAAGCGATTGTGCCGCCGCCACCCTGATCAACTTTTCCAAGTTCCGCCATCTGATATTTTACATTTGCGCTTTCCATCGTATTGCGGATTTTCGCAATAAATTCTGCGTTGCAGTCGCTTGCACCGCTTTTTCCGCGACTTCCTGTGTATTTATTAAATACAAGTCCGCCACCAAGGAAAGATGTATTGTCTTTGTCAAAAAGTCCTGCATTCAGCGGATCAAATGCGGCGTTTACATCGCTGGAAAGCATATTGCAGTTGGCAAGGCAGCGTCGCAATGTTAAATCGCTGTATCCGCCAGGAAGCAATGCTATAATTTCTGCAACAGAATTTTCGAACATATGAGAACCCATTCCGGTTGCACCAACGCTTCCGATTTCTTCTTTATCTACGCAAAGGCAACAGCTTGTTCTTCTTGCTGGTTTTGAATCCATTAAAGCAGCAAAAGATGTAAAAGCGCAGGAACGGTCATCTTGCCCGTAAGCCATTATTAAAGAACGGTCTAAACCGCAGTCGCGTGCGAAACCTGCCGGAACAATTTCCAATTCTGCGGATTCCAAATCTTTTTCTTCGATTCCATATTTTTCTTTTAGAAGTTTAACAATAATTTTTTTGCTTGTAATTTTTTCTTCTTTTTTCTTTTTCTTGTCTTTTTTATCTTTTTCTTCATCATTTTCAGTTTTGTAAAAAGAGCCAAGAATTACATCCAAATCTTCACCTTTGATGATTTCAGAAGCATTCCGCTTCATTTGTTCTTGTGCAAGGTGCGGCAAAATGTCTGAAATGCAAAAAACTGGATCTTCCGGATTTTCGCCGATATCTACTTTGATTGTTTTTCCGTCTGTTTTGCAAATTACACCATGAATTGCCAAAGGAAGCGTTACCCACTGATATTTTTTTATTCCGCCGTAATAGTGCGTGTTCAAATAAGTTATAAAATCCTTTTCATAAATTGGATTTTGCTTTGCGTCTAATCGCGGCGAATCTATATGCGCCCCAAGAATATTCATTCCATTTTCTAAAGGTTCTGAACCAATTTGAAAGAGCGCAATCGCTTTGTTCATTTTTTGAATATAAACTTTGTCGCCAGTTTTTAGGCTTTTGTATTCAGAAACGTCTTTGTAGCCATATTCGCGAGCTTTTTGAATAATTTGAGAAACACATTCGCGCTCTGTTTTTCCGTTGTTAAGAAAAGTCTTATAATTTTCTACAAGATTTTCGCCAATCTCTGTGATTTTTTTTGTTCTTGCCATTATATATCTCCTAATGTTTTTCATTTATTTTACTAATTCCAATATCTGTTCCGCAGAATCTACAATATTCTTTGCGCCATGCTGTTCAAGAAAATTTCTGCCGCGGAAACCCCAGCTTACTCCAATAAAATCTAAACCAGAGTTTTCTGCAGTTTGAAGATCAACATCGCTATCGCCAATGTAAACTGCATCTTTCTTTTGAATATCTAATATCTTTAAAATTTCATTTACAGAATCCGGAGAAGGTTTTGTTCTTAATCCTTCTTTTTGTCCGACTATAAGATCAAAGATTCCGTTAAAATATTTTTTTCCAAGTTCTTGAGCCGGTTCATCAGCTTTGTTTGTGCTTACAGCCGTTTTTATTCCCAATTCTTTTAATTTTTCTACAAGAGCCAGAATTCCCGGATATGCAGATGTATTGTCCGCACTATGAATTTCATAATATTTTAGGAAGACATCAAGAATTTCTTCAACTTTCTTATTATCGGTTCCAGTTGGAACAGCCCGCTCAACAAGTTTTTTTATTCCGTTTCCGACAAACATCCGAACTTCTTCTAAAGTTCGTTCCGGCATATTAAACTGGCGCAAAGAATGATTTGTTGCATTTTTTAAATCTTCCAGCGTATTTAAAATGGTCCCGTCCATATCAAAAATAACAACTTTGTACTTCATATCTTAAATATAGCAAAGAAATCGTCTTTATAGTACGAAAAAATTATCATTAACGTTATACAAATATTGTTTTTGTATCGCGGCAAAGATATTGAACTGCAAGCCGACCAGAATTAACTGCAATCGGAAGTCCGCCCGGCATCATAGTTCGTTGTCCTGCAAAATAAAGTCCCTTTACGGTCTTTGCTTTTTGCGGAATTTTAAAACTTTTTCCGCCCGGAAGCCAAACGCTCATCCAGCTGCCTTCAAAAGTGTCGCAGTAGCGTTCGTAGGTAAGCGGAGTTGCAACATCAGTAATTTCTACATTATTTTTTATTTCCGGAATAAATTTTTCCAATTCAAAAATAAATCTTTCAACCAAATTCTGTTTTTTCTCTTTATAAGTTCCGTCTTCTTTTGCTTTTTTCCAGAAATTATAAGTGTCGCCTAAGAGCAGACATGTTAAAGTTGTGCAATTTTCCGGCGAATGATTTTCATAAGTAGCATAATTATTTATTCTAAAATGGGTAAATTCCATTCCGCCGGCAACAAATGGTTTTTCAAGCGGAAAAACTGCGCAAAGAGGATAATTTTTTAAATTACATTTTATGCCAAGCGCAATGTACATATTTTGCTCAGAAACAACTGTTTTCTTCAGGTTTGGAATCCATTTTTCTTTTAGCGGCGGGCAGAACAAAGTATCTACGGCTTTGCGGGTATCTTGAGTTACAATAATTGCATCCGCAGTCAACGTTTTTCCGTTCGCAACAACACCGGTTGTTCTTCCATTTTCTATAACAACTTTTTCAACTGTCTGACGATATTCAATTTTTCCGCCAAGTTCTTCAAAAGTTTTTGCAATATTTTCTGTAAGTTGTAAAGAGCCGCCTTTCGGGTAACCGCAATCACCATTTGCAAAAGCCGCCAATGTGTAAACAAAAGAAAGTGCGTTATAGCGCGTGCCGATTACCGTTAAAAGAAGTTCCTTAATGTCTTTATTTTTAAATTGTGCCACGTAATCTGTGTAAGACATTTTTTTTAAGTAAAAATAACGGGGAACGGCCGTAACCATTCCAATCATTTCTTTTAATTTTAAATGAACCGGATTTTTTGTTTTCACACCTTTTATATCAGAAACAAGAAGATGAATGCTCATATATTCTTTTACATCTTTGAACATTCTGCAAATCATTTTTTTGTCTTCTGGCGCATAAGTCAAAAATTCATTTTTCGTTTTTTCTAAATCTCTGTAAATACTAAGTTTTTTTCCGTTTTTTGTTAAAAGAGTATAAATCGGATCTCTGTAAAAAATAGGATTATTTTCTTTTAATGCACCAATTTCTTTCCAAATTTTATTCAAAGAAGATTTTTCCGAAGAACCGGTAAGCCAATGCATTCCGCCTTCAAAAAGATATCCTTTTCTGTACCAACTTGTGCTAAGACCTCCAGGAATAATGTGTTTTTCTAAAATTGTTGTTTCAAAACCCGCTCGCTGCGCATAAACACCGGCAGAAAGACCGGCAATTCCTGCTCCAATAATAATAATTTTTTTTCTTTCGCACATAATTTTATTATTATATCACATAGTTAAGAATTCTGCATTTTATAATTGCATTATAAGGAGGGGAAAAGCCTTTCCCCTAGGCTCAACCGCTGCGTCGCTCAATAACAAAAAAGTAAACTTTTTTGTATTTCGCTCCTTAGCGTTTTCGCCATACCCCATTCTGCGGGGACAAAAATTAAATTGCACCCAGTCCCCGCAACGCCCCTGATTTTATACAAGTTTATTCTATTTTTATTATTTATAAATTTCGCTATACTAAGCGTATGCGTAATAAAAAGAATAATGAACTTGCAGTTTGCGGTTTTGCTACAGTAAAAAAACTTGAAAAACAAAATAGCGAATGTATTCGGCGGCTTTATTTTACAGAAGAAGTTGCTCCGCTTTTTGGCGGTCTTTGCAAAAAAATCGCAGCGCGAAAAGGAATTTATAATAAAGTAAAAGATGTTTCTGAATTGGAAAAACTTAGCGGAACTGTTCATCATCAAGGCGTTGTTGCTATGATTTATATGCCGCAGATAATTCCCCTGGATTCTGATATAACAGACGAATGGATCAGCAAAAAAGAAAATGCGCTTGTTCTTGATCATATTGGAAATGCAAATAATTTTGGCGCAATTGTTCGCAGTGCGGCCTTTTTCGGTGTAAAAAATATTGTAATTCCGGAAGACGAATCAGAAAGCGCTATTACAACAAGTTCGTATAGAATCGCAGAAGGCGGAATGGAATTTGTAAAAATTTATTCTGTTCAGTCAATTCCGCATCTTTTACGCGCGATGAAAGGAAATATGGTTCGTATTGGAACAGATTTAAGCGCCCGCAGTAAATTTTCTTCAGATATAAAATCAATTTGCAAAGGAAAGCCGGCAATTATTGTACTCGGAAATGAAGAGAACGGAATTTCTGATGAAGTCAGAAAAAATTGCGATGAATTAGTTTTAATTCCGTTTTCTGGATTAGCAGAAGGAAAAAAAGAACCGCCTGTTGATAGCTTGAATGTTGCACAGGCAAGTTCAATTATTCTTTACGAACTGACAAAAGTCTAAATAACGTAATCGTATGTTCCAGAATTGTAAACTAAGGTGTCTAGCGTTACAGAATCAAGGTAGTCATTTACAACTTTGTTCAATCCTGCCCACATTTTTGCAGTTGCTGTATTAATTGTCTGTTCCGTGGAATTTGCATCACTTTCATCGTAGTCAACAGGGGCAAGGTTTCCTTCTGTTGTGCGAAGAATTTCGCCTACAGTGTATTCTGATGGTTCTTTTGAAAGTCTGTAACCACCTTGCGGACCGCGGATACTTTGTAATAAACCGAACTTACTTAAAAGTGCTGTAATCTGTTCAAGATATTTTATGGAAATTCCTTGGCGTTCAGAAACATCTTTTAATGGAATGTAATTTCCATTTCCTTGTTGCGCTAAATCAATCATAAAACTTAATGCGTATCTGCCACGAGTTGAAATTTTCATATATATTTCCTACTTGTTTAGTAGTATAATGCAAAAAAATTGAATCGTCCACCTTCAAAACTGCAAAAAAATGTTCAATTGCGATAAAAATATGTTGTAAGTAAAAATCTTTGCAAATTAAAATATCTGCAAAAAGTTTAAGTTTTAATCGTCCATAACTGTACGCCCGCCCCATTCTTTTGAATGCTCTTTTTCGTGTGTAAGAGTTGCATCAAATTCTGCTTGAGGTTGGCAATTTTTTTCTATATTTAATGCAGTTTGATGAAGTCGTTGCAAACATTCAGATTTATCCGTATAGCCAATTTTTGATTTTTCAATGCTATCTTTTAAAATTCGGATTGATTCATCGTAAACTTTCAGTGGAACAGGAAAAGGATGACCGTCTTTTCCGCCGTGCGCAAAACTGAATCTTGCCGGATCGGAAAATCTGCTTGGGGTTCCGTGAATCACTTCGCTGACTAAAGTTAATGATTGCAGTGTTCGCGGGCCTAATCCCGGTGTCAGTAAAAGAGATTCAAAATCTTTCGGCTGATTTTCGTACGCCGTTGCAAGAACTGCGCCCAGCCGCTTTAAATCCACGTCTTCTTCGCGCACTTCGTGATGTTGCGGCATAATTATATTGCGCTCTGTATGAATAATTTCGTTTTCATCAACGCTAAGTCGCACTTTTTCGGGCAATGATTGTTCAGCATATTCGGGAAAAAGCAAATTTTGGGGATTTTTCTTTGCAACAACTTTTGAAGAACCTCCGAATCCAACGGAAAAACTGGAATCCGGATCTGCAATTTTTCTGATTTCGTGAACAATTCTGTCTGGTGTTTCTTTTGTAAAATCCATTATTGCGCCGCGGGTTTTTTGTGCATTATGCGCCGTAAGATTTAAAATTTTTCCTTGATTTTCACCAATAACCGCAGTGTGTGGCTCTTCTACAAAAGATTTTATATTTGCGCTGCACCAGTGGTAGCGTCTTGCCGTTTTTGTTGTTCCGTTCATTCCTTGTTGCACAACAGCCCAGTCGCCGTCATTTGTAAGAATAAAATTATGCTGATAAAGTTGAAATCCATCTTGAACTGCTGTATTGTCTACTTTTGCGCAAAGCCGGCTGGAACGCACTAAAGAATCGCCGTCTAATCCGGAATTTTCTGATAAAGCGATAAGTTCTTCTGGGGTTCTTCGCGAATATTTTCCGCGACCGCCGCAGATGTAAATGCCAAGTTCGTTTGCGCGCGGATTTATGCCTCGTTTTAGAGCATACATAACGCTTGTTGTAATTCCGGAAGAATGCCAGTCCATTCCCATTACGCTTCCCAGCGATTGAAACCACAACGGATCGCTTAGTCTGCGGATAACTTCTTTTTTACCGTAATTTTGAATCAAAGATTCTACTATTAAAGTTCCAAGAACCATCATTCTGTCGGCAAGCCAACGCGGAACGGTTCCGTAATGGAGTGGCAAATCTGCGTGTCCGGTACTTTTTATCATAATTCTTTTTCCATAAGATACGAATTTGTTTTTGTAAAACCATAAATCCATACAAAACTTTCAAGGTTAAAATCCGAACTTACGTTAATTTTTATGGAAGTTATTCCTTGTGAATTCAAATATTGCGAAGCTTTTCTTATAAGTTCTGTTCCGTAACCATGGCGGCGATTTTTTTGCAAAACAAAAAGTTCTGTAATAAGAAAAGATGTTTTCTGCGTTTCAAGGTCAGTTATAAATCTGCCGGCAAGAATTGCGAATATTTTGTTTTTTTTGTTTACAATTGCAAATGTTACAGAATTTTTTCCATCTAAAAATTCGGAAAGTTTTCTTTTTATAATTTCTTTGCTCACAGATTTGTATGCGTTTTCATAAAAGTTTTCAAGTTCGGTTCTCATTTTGTTGTTACACAAAACTACAGATTTTTCATCCGATTCTTTAAAATTCGTTGTTGGCAAAATAAATTTTCTGTAAGTTTCGTAAGAAGTGTATTTCCGCCCGGTTTCCGTCATATATCTAAGGACATCTTTTAATGCTTCATCTTCATTTATTAAATCAACTAAAACTTTTGAATATCTTGTTCCGGCATCTTTGCTTAATTCTTTTAGAACTGTATCAAAATCTTTTTTGCGCGCATAATTTCTTCCTCGAAAATCTGTTGCCGTGTCTAAGCTGTCGCAAATTGTAAGAAGATTTATGTAAACGGAAAATTTTGAATTGTGCAAATCAAAATTAGAAGGATAACCGCTTTTTCCGTCAAAAGAAACGTGATGACCACGAATTAAATCTTCGAAAATCGAAAGATAAGGAATTTCTTTTGCAATATCTGCGCCAAGTTCAGGATGAATTTTTATTTTTGTAAATTCAAGGTCAGTTATTTTTCTAAAATGCAGATTTATAAGATTTGTAAGTCCGATTTTTCCTAAGTCGTGCAACATTCCTGCATTTTTTACAAATTTTGTAAGAATTCCTCTGTTTTTTAGAATGTCTTCTTTGTTTGGATATTCGGGCAAGGTGAACAGTTCCGGTTTTCGTTCAATCATATGCGAAAAACAAACTCCAATAAGTCCGGAAACCATTGAAAAATGAATTGCAGAACCGATTTCTCTGTGAACGAAAGTTTTTTGAATAAAATCAATAAAAGATTCAACATTTTCGAATGAATCGGAAATTGTTTTTACCGTTTGAATAATAAAATTGTCTGTTTGAAAACCTTTTACCGCATAAGGCGCATGTTCAAAATAGTTTAGAATTTCTTTTGAAATCTGTTTTTGTATGGTTTTATCTTTTACATGCGTATAAAGTTCTGGTAATAAAATAAATGCGTAACTGAAAGACCAGTTGAAAAGTTTCATTTTATCTAGGATAAGTGCAAATTGAGCTGGAACAGGATCGTTATCATCCGGGAAAGACATTTCCGAATAAATAAATGAAATTCTTTCCTCCGGGTCAAAGGCATTAACTTGTGTTGTAATTTCCTGATATTTTTTGAAAAGAATGTCGCAAAAATCATTAGCTGTTATTTCGTTTTCGTTTAAGCGCATTTTGTTGTAAAAAGTAAAAATCATCGGATTAATCATTCGTTCTGATTTTTCTGCTTCAAATTCACTTTTTAGCCATTCTTTTATTATTTGTAAGCTTTTCCTATTTTGACTGCTTTTGTTTTTTGTTTCAAAATTATTTTGTCCTGCTGCAAAAATTGCATAAATTCGCATTATGCGCAAAAAAAGTTCAATATGAAACTTTGAATCAGAATTTTTGCCCCACATTTTTTCGTAAAGTTCGCAGTCTCCGTCCGAAATCAGTTTTTCCAGGTAATTGTAAGTTTGAATTATTGCTTCGTAATCATCTGATTTATATAAATCGTAAGCAAAAAGTTTATAATTCAGGCAGAAAACTTGATGAATTCTATAATTGTTGTCTGGAGCATCTGAAAAACTAGGAAAGATTTCCATAGCTTTGTTGTAGCAGTCAATCGCTTCCTGCAATGAGTCCTGGCAGGTAACAGTTTTGCTGATTCCAAGATTCATATAAAGTTCAAATTTTGCTTTATCATCAAGATTTTCTGGAACGGAAAGAATTGCGGTTATAAGTTCATTTGTAATAAGAGAATCTATATTGTTTTCAAAAAGATAAAAAGTTGTATGCAACGCATAATGATGCAGTGCTTCTTTTGAAAGTTTTTGCGGTTCTGCAATTACAGGACGAATATATTTGTTAAGGAGTTCTTCATTTTCTATAAAGAGATTGCGTGTAAGTTTTGAATTTTCATTCAACATTTCTTCCCATTTTAAAAAATCATAAGATTCCTTTAAAAGCTTTCGCTCCAAATGAACGATTTGAGAAGAATTATTTTTGTATTTGTTGAAAAAGAATTCAATATCCTCTTTTGTAATTTGAGAAACATCCATACATTACAATTATAACACTTTTTTAGATTTTTTATAAAAAAAGTGCCGAAAAAATTCGGCACTTTACAAGTTGAAAAAATCGTTAATCTGGCATTTTTTTGTAATTTTCAAATTCTGCTAACATTTCCGGATCTTTATTCTTGTCGCAAAGAGAAACGACTATTGCAGAAATTAAGCAAATTAAAAATCCAGGAACGATTTCGTAAAGTCCAAAGATTGGCGCAACTGTTGCAGGTATTTGACGCCAAACAACAACAGTAATTCCGCCAAGAATCATTCCTGCAATTGCGCCTTTTGCTGTTGTGCCTTTCCAGTAGAGCGCAAGCAGAACGAGAGGTCCGAATGTTGCTCCGAATCCAGCCCAAGCGTAGGAAACAAGCCCAAAAATGGAAGATTCCGGATTTAGCGAAAGGAATAGCGCGATTAACGCAATTAGGAATACGACAAGACGTCCGACAGTAAGAACTTCTTTTTCAGATGCGTTTTTCTTAAAAATGCCTTTGTAAATATCAAGACTTACAGAAGAAGAGGCGGCAAGCAGTTGACTGTCTGCTGTAGACATAGAAGCCGCTAAGATTGCGCAAAGGAAAATTCCAGCTATAAATGCCGGATACATTTGCTGCATTGTTACAGAGAAAACTGTTTCTGAATCGCCCGTTATATAATTTGCAATCTGTTCGCCGCCATTCAAAAGAATTCCGTGGTTCAAAAGATAAACTGTTCCAACAGTTCCAATAATGAATGTTCCGATGTAAGAAATTACCATCCAGGAAATTCCGATTCTTCTTGCTGTTTTAATTGAAGAAACGGAATTTATTCCCATAAAGCGAACGATAATGTGCGGCATTCCAAAATAGCCAAGTCCCCAGCCGAGTGCGGAAATTATATTCATTACGCTGTAATGACTGTTTTTTGCAAACGCTTCTTGCATTTTAGGACCAAATGAACCGGCGATGGCTTGTGCATCAAAAGCGCGGACAGATTCAATTGCTTTTGCCGGACCGCCAACAGCAGCAATAATAATTATTCCGGAAAAAACGAAAGCCGCAAAAATCAAAGTTCCTTGCGCAAAGTCTGTTCTGCAAACAGCTGTGTAACCACCGGTTATTGTGTAGCAAAGAATTACAACAAGACCAATTGCTAATCCGACATGATACGGAAGTCCGAATACAGAATTTATAAGTTTTGCACAGGCAACAAATCCTGATGCTGTATAAATTGTAAAGAAGAAAACAATAAAAATTCCAGAAAGAGCGGAAAGAATATGAGATTTATCTTTGAATCTGTTTGAAAGAAATTCCGGAACGGTAATAGAATCACCAAAAGCAACCGAACATTTGCGAAGCGGCTTTGCAATAATAAGCCAAGCAAGGTAAGTTCCCAAACAAAGTCCGAATGCAGTCCAGAATGTTTCTTTTATTCCTCCAAGATAGCAAAGGCCGGGTAAACCCATTAAAAGCCATGCAGAAGAATCCGAAGCTTCTGCAGAAAGCGCTGTTACCCAAGGACCTATTTTTCGTCCTCCAAGGAAAAATTCCGAAGAATCATTGTTGTTGCTTGCACTTTTTAGACCTATATAAATCATAAATCCAAGATACAAAATGAATGCAATAAGTTTTGCAATTATTTGTGGAGTCATAATTTCCCCTTTTTTAAAGAATATTTTAAAATTTTAAAGATTTGGCTTAAAATATGCAATTAAATATTCAGATATTTTGTTAAAACTTAAGGAATTATAAAGATTATTTGCTGGAATATTTTCTTTTTTTACAAAAAGGACTACAGATTTCTTAATTCGCAAAAGTCTAAACAAAAGCGTTTGCAGTAAAATCTTAGAAAAATGCTGTCTGCGAAAATCTTTTAACGTAAAAATTCCGCCTAGCTGAACGTATTTAAAACCGAGCGCATTGGTTCCTGCTTTAGCAATAATTTTTCCATTGAATAAAAGCGCTAAAATATATTGTGCCCGCAAAGAATTTGAAAAGCGCAAACGGCTTAAATTTTCATCAAAAGAAAAACATTCCGGAACAACTTCTTCTTTTTCATACAAATATTGAAGTTCTAAAAGTTGTTTTTTTAAGTTTTCCTCTATATCTTTTTTACAGCGGAAGATAACAAAATCTTTTTTCTGCTTTTCAGTCTTTTTTAAATTTATTAAAAATTTTTTTGCGTCTAATTTTAATAAATTGTATTCATTTTGCTGCAAAGGATTTATTCCTAATTCAGTAAAGCATTGCAGTAAAAGTTCGGTTCCGTCTTTTTGTCCGTTAATGCAAATCGGATTGCTAAATTTTTCTTTTTTATAAAAATCTTTAAAAGATTGAATAAAATCCTGTTGCAAAGCAGTTTGAGAATTTGTTTTTGCAAAAGGCAAAATGTGAAAAACAGTTTTTTTTATTCCGATTATTCCATAGAGTTCCTGCGGACGAATTTCATTTATGTAAACCGCATAAGCATTTGAAATATTTTTTTTAAGAATGGAAGTAAACTGAACATTCAAAAATTCATGGTCGCTTATGAATTTTATTACAGAAAGTTTTGATTTTCCTTGAATTTCAGTTAGTGGAATGAATTTCATATAATTTAAAATTGAAGAATCAAGTCCGCTCTCATATAAGCGGATGTGCAAAGCGGCCAACCGCAAACTGAAAGCGAAATTGCAAAGCGACTCAAAAGAGTAAAATTTAGTTTCTGAAACTATGGATTGGAGCCGGAATTCGACCGCCGCGATTTATAAAATCTGCACAACCGAATTTGCTTACTGGCATTACTGGGCAACCGCCTAAAAGTCCGCCGAATTCTACCCATTCGCCGGCTTTTTTGCCAGGAGCCGGAATTAAGCGGCATGCAGTTGTTTTGTTATTCACCATTCCAATTGCAAATTCATCCGCTAAAATACCAGAAATTGTTGTAGCCGGCGTATCGCCCGGAATCGCAATCATATCAAGGCCAACAGAACAAACTGTTGTCATCGCTTCCAGTTTTTCAAGGCAGATAGAACCTTGCTGTACGGCGTTTATCATACCTTCGTCTTCAGAAACTGGAATAAATGCGCCGCTTAAACCGCCAACATTTGTACTTGCCATAACGCCACCTTTTTTTACCATATCAGTAAGCATTGCTAAAGCTGCGGTTGTTCCGGGTGCGCCCGCGCCTTCAAGACCAATTTCTTCCAAAATTCGCGCAACAGAATCGCCGACCGCTGGTGTTGGAGCCAAAGACAAATCCAAAATACCAAATTGAACTCCAAGCCGTTTTGCAGCCTCGCTTCCCACAAGCTGTCCCATTCGTGTAATTTTGAACGCCATTTTTTTAATTCCATCAGCAAGTTCATTAATTGGTTTGCCCTTGTATTCCCGCGCTGCCGCTAAAATTACACCAGGACCTGAAACACCAACATTGATTACGCAATCGCCTTCGCCAACTCCATGGAAAGCGCCTGCCATAAAAGGATTGTCTTCCGGAGCATTGCAAAAAACTACAAGTTTTGCACATCCGTTTATTTCGCAATTTTTAGAAATTTCCGCAGTTTTTACAATCGTTTCGCCCATAAGTTTAACTGCGTCCATATTGATTCCGTTTTTTGTAGTTCCTACATTTACGGAAGAGCAAACAAAATTAGTTTCCGCTAAGGCTTCAGGAATTGATTCTATTAAAATTCTGTCAGACGGAGTTATTCCTTTTTGAACAAGAGCGGAAAAACCGCCAAGAAAGTTCACGCCCAAATCTTTTGCCGCTTTGTCCAAAGTTTTGCAATATTCAACGTAAGAGGTTGCATTGCTTGCACCCGCTACAAGTGCAATCGGAGTTACAGAAATTCGTTTGTTTATAATCGGAACTCCAAATTCTTTTTCAATATCTTGACCAACTTTTACAAGATTTCCTGCTTTTTTCATAATTTTATCGTAAATCTTTGCGCAGGATTTTTTTGCATCGCTGTCCGCGCAGTCGAGCAAGTTAATACCCATTGTTACACATCGGATATCCAGTTTTTGTTTCATAAACATACTAACTGTTTCTTGAATTTCTGTTGGTGAAAAAATCATATAAACCTCTAAATTAGATTTATTTTAAATGTAAAAAGATTATCGGGTCAAGTATATATAAGAAAGTAAGTATAAAGGAGGGCGCCTGCCCTACGGCTCAACCACTGCGTGTTTTCGCCTACCCCTCGTACACGGCGCCTGGCTTCGCGGCGGAATATCCGCTATGCAAAAATGTGTTTCAGATAATTTTCGGAAAGCGCAAAAATTTTATCCACAGCGTCCTCGTCGGTCGGCAAAGCAAAAAGGCTTCCCGCTCCGCATTCCGGATTTTGCCGTACAATTTCTTTTTTGTGCATAATGTATAAATCAATCTGCTGAAAAAGAAATGAACTGTACATTTTCACTGCGGAATCTATTTCCGCCGGAGTTAAATCAAGTTTTTTTTCAACGCAATATCGCAGCATAATTTGGCTAACACCAAGTTCAATGGAAAAAATTTCTTCATCAACTATTTCTGCGGCATTTTTATTAAAATATTTTTCGCTGTGCACAAATGCAAAAATCTGAAAAAACGGTTCAACTTCGTAAAATTGAATAAAACGTTTTATAAGCGCGTTAAAAATAGCTTCAACATTGTTTTTTTCAAATAAGTCTGGCGTAATATATTTTTCAGGAAGAAATGCAAATGACATAAGAGAGCGTTTGCAATAAGCCAACGTTTTTTCATACATTATTTCGCGGCTTTCAAAATGATTGTAAAGCGACGCCTTTTTTATTCCCAAATATTCTGCAATATCCGCCATAGAAGTTGCACCTGCACTTTTATCAAATGAACAGAATAAAAATGCATTGATGATTTTTTCTTGGGAAATATTTTTTCGGGTCATTTATAATCACCTTTTTGGTTTGCCAGTTAATTTTGTTTCATCAATTTTGTCTTTTATTTCAGACCAAATTGTAACAGTCCCTTTTTTATGCTGTTTAGAATAATATAACGCTTTATCGGCGTTTGTCATAGTTGTATCAAGGTCAGAAATGTCATCTTCATCAGAATTTGCGGCAATTCCCACACTGAATCCGAGTTTTCTGTTTTCCGGAATATCCAATTTTTTGTTCAACAGTTTTTCAAGTTCCGGAATGAAATGTTTTTTTGCCGCCAATCCTTCGTAAAGACGTTCGGCCGCTCTTTCTGCTTCTTTGCAATTTGTATTAGGAAGAACAATAACAAATTCGTCTCCGCCAAAACGCGCAACAAAATCTACTTTGCGGTAAATTTCTTTAAGGAGTTTTGCAAAGGAAGAAATTAAAAGGTCGCCGGCTTCGTGTCCGAATGTATCGTTGTAATATTTAAAATTATCCAAATCCAAGAACGAAATCGCATCGTGCATATACATATTCCGCTTTTTTTCGTAGCGTCTTATCATTTCGCTTTCAAGGTTAAGATGGTCGTGAAGAGCGCGTCTGTTGTTCAGCATGGAAAGTTGGTCAGTCGCAGAAATTTTAGCCAAGTGTTCGTTTTGTTTTAGCATTACAATTTGCGCCTGAATATTGGAAGCGGCTATGTTCAGAATATTAAGTTCTTCCGGATTTAGTTGATTTTTTTTCTGGAGGAAAATAATCATTCCGCCGGTAAATTCAAATTTTGAAAGATTGATGTAAATTATTTGTCTGTCTTCTTTTTCGCATTTTTTTAGTTCAAGAAATTTTTCGCTCTCCGAAAGTTTTTCCCAGACATCGTCTGTCGGATTTTCTATGTTGTCGCGCAAAGATTGCGCAAGAATTTTCCAGTGATTGTCTTTTTTTTCTGCAAGAAAAAGAGCGTCAGCCATTGTGTAATCAAAAACTGAAACTGCAATGTTTGTTGTAAAGCGATTGTCTTTTAAATCTTTTGCATGATTTGTAGAAAGTTTGTTTAAAAATTGCGAATCGCGTAATTTTTTATGCAGTTGATTTAAAAGCCGTTCTTTTTCCGCTTTTTCTTCAAGTGCTTCAAGATTGATTTTTAACGGCGCAAAGTTTTCAACGCCATCAATATATTCTTGCAAAGTTATAGAATCTTTGCCTTTCGTGAAATTGACAAGATTTTTTTCTTTTGCAATTTTCAATCCGCGGCAAAAATATTCTTCCGATTCTTTATGAAATCCTTTTTGCTCCAAAAAATTCGCAAATTCGTAAATCATAAAAACAAGTCGGTGCTCTTGTGTAATTCCAGTCGGAAAAAAATTATTAACACATTTTTCAAAAATATTAATTGCTTCGTCTTTGTTGCCTTCTTCCAAATTTATGCATGCATCAAGAAAGAATTTTATGAATTCTTCAATTGGTGAAAAAGGTTTTCTGTTATTCATCATATTATGAAGATTCATTTTTGTGCGGGTAAATTCGCCGTTGTAAAAGTCTAACATTGCTTTATAGGCAATTATGTCATTGTATTCCGGAAAGAAAGAATTTATTCCAAGGTCAGAAACTGTAAAAATAGAAAGCAAATTTAAAATCGTCTGAATAAGACTATATGCAATATTCAGATTTCGCGAATAAAAACAAGTTCTGGCAAGATTGAAAAAAGTTATAATTATTTCCGGATAATCTTTGCTGTCCAAAAGATTGTTAATTACATTATTTATAGCATCGTAAGATTCTTTGTATTTTGTATCAACAAGATATTCGTAAGAAAGACCGTTTATAACTTTTATTAAAGATGAAAAATCGCCGATTTCTTCGCGCAATCTGAAAGATTCCTTGTACCAAATATGCGCATTTTCTTTTTGACCATTGTGGGTCATTATAATTCCCATCCAATGACATGCGATTGAAAGTCCGAATTTGTTTTCAAGTTTTTCGGCATCAGTTTTTGATTTTTCAACCTGGATTGCCATTTGGTCGCGAAGTGTTTTTTCGTAAACAATTCCGTATGGAATTACAAGTGAAGTATAAATTTTATTGTTGGTAAGACCGGCTTTATCCAATAAATTTAAAGCATTGAAATATTTTGTTGTTGAATATTGGGAATCTTTGCGCTCTGTAATAATGTATTCTTCCATTACAGCTAAAGCGTAAATTTGTGAGTTTTCATATTTTTTTGCTTTGGAAATTGCTTTTGAAATATATTTTAATGCAACGGAATTCATATTTTTTCTGGTTGAAACCTGTGCAAGAAAATATAATGCGTAACATTCGGCATCATCTTCGATTTGAGATTCAAGAATATTATTAAAATAGAAACTTGCAAAATCTGTATCGCCGTTATAAAAAGAAATAATTCCCATTTCTATGTAAATAAGGCGGGCTTCTTTTATATTTGCATTAATAAGAATATCAGAGTTGTCTATTTCTTTTACAAGCGAATAGGCTTTTTCTGTGTCAAGGAAAAGTCTGTAAGATTTAAGTTCTTTATAAATTTCTTTAAAATCAGTATCGGTCTTAACTTCCGGTGAATTAAAATCCTCTTCGGAAAAATCTTCAAAACTGTTTAAAGTAAAATAATTATCCTGTTTTATAATCTTTTGATTGAAATTTTTTAAAGTGTCAGACATTGAATCAAATTCAAGAGTATTGAAACAGAATAAAAATTTTCCCTTGATGCTTGAATTTTCTATTTGTTCAAGGATTTTTAGTGCGTCATCGCTTATAAACTGTGCATTGTAAATTATTGCTGTTCCTGTAAAACTTTTTTCCAAAAGGCTTATGATTGTTTCGCGAATTCGTATTTTTTCATAATCAATTTCTTCCACGATTATGGGATCTTTGCGTTCGTTTGGAATTCCGTTCTTAAAAAAGCTTTGAAAAGTGTCGTATTGTAGTCCGTAAGTAAAAGTTTTTAGAATTTCATTGGAAATGTTTTGTTTTGACAGAATATTTAAGAAAGGAGCTAAAGGTGAATAATTGTTTCGCAAATTTATTTCAATAGTTTCTGAATCTGCAATTTCGTGGCAAGATTTCATTAAGTTTTCAGATAAACTTAAATAAACAATGTTTTGGTCAGATTTTTCATAAATTTTTTTTGTTATAGACTTTATTAAATCATTTGAATTCATTTCTACTATTATATCACAGTGATTTGATTTGGCAAATTTTCAGAATTCAAAAAATTAAACAATTTTATAAATTGAATTATAAAAAAATTGTTTTCAGCCTTTTTATTTCCTTGTAAAAGCCCTACTTACTTGCTTTAGCGTGATTTTGACTTTATAATCTTTCTATTGTTATTATGGAGTTAAAATATGGAACAAACTGTACCAAAATTATTAAGAAAATCTGCTGCTGAATGGCCGGAAGTTGTTGCCCAATATTCTCGCAGAAAAGACGGAGAATTTGAGCCTGTTACGTATAGAGAGCTTTTTCAGTATGCATTGGATTTTGGTGCGGGGCTGCTTTCTCTTGGAGTAAACCGCGGTGATTTGATCGGGCTTATTGCGGATAACCGCAAAGAATGGCTTCAGGCTGATATGGGAATTATGGCGATTGGAGCGGTTGATGTTCCGCGCGGTTGTGATGCAACTATTCTTGATTTGGAAGCTATTTTTACGATAACAGAAGCAAAATATATTGTTACAGAAAATTCTGCGCAGGTAAAAAAAATCCTTTCAATTTGGGAAAAAATTAAATTTGTTCAGAAAATTATTGTATTTGATGAGCCGTCGGAAGAAGTTGTAAAAGAAGCAAAAGAAAAAAATATTGAAATTTATTCATTTGCGGAAATGTTAAAATTAGGCCAGACATTCCGAATTGAAAATAAAGATGAAGTAGAAAATGAACTTGAAAAAGGTCAGTCTTCTGAACTTGCGTGTGTTATTTTTACTTCCGGAACAACAGGAACTCCTAAAGGCGTAATGCTTACGCACGGAAATTTCCTTGCTCAGCTTGATGAAATCCCAGAGCGAATTATGTTAAATCCTGGAGAAAAAGCCTTGCTCGTTCTTCCGGTTTGGCACGTTTTTGAACGCGAAGTTGAATATGTAATTCTTATCCAAGGTGGAAGTTTGTGTTATTCAAAACCAATTGGAAGTATTCTTCTTGCGGATTTGAAAAAATTAAATCCAACAATTCTTCCGGCTGTTCCGCGCGTTTTCGAAGCGGTTTACGATGGAATAATGCGAAAAATGCGAAAAACAGGCGGTATTACAAATGCGCTTTTTACATTTTTTACAAAAGTTGCAATTATTCATAGCAGAATGCATCGTTTGATGTTTAATCAGAATGTTTGTTTTACACGTTATTATACAGTTGCCTGGTGGTTCGCATTTATTATTCCGTGGACTTTGCTTTGGCCGCTTAAGCTTTTAGGAAACTTGCTTGTTTTTAGAAAAATCAAAGCAATGCTTGGAACTAATTTCCGCGTTGGTGTTGCCGGCGGTGGCGCATATCCTCCAGTTCTTGATGAATTTTTCTGGGCAATCGGTGTAAAAATTGTAGAAGGTTATGGTCTTACAGAAACAGCGCCGATTATTTCTGTGCGACCTATTGCGGCTCCGGTTTTTGGAAACGTAGGTTCGCCGATTCGTGGTGTAAAATGCCGAATTGTTGATCCGGAAGATGGATTTGTTCTAAAACGTGGTCAGTTTGGTGCTGTTCAAATCAAAGGTCCAACAGTAATGCAAGGATATTATAAACGTCCGGATTTGACTGCAAAAACAATGACTGTTGACGGATGGTTGGATACTGGCGATTTGGGAATTCTTTCTATTCATGACGAACTTGTTTTGAAAGGTCGAAAAAAGGATACGATTGTTCTTCTTGGCGGTGAAAATGTTGAACCGCTTCCTATAGAAATGAAACTTTCAGAGTCGCGTTATATTCGTCAGGCTGTAGTTGTTGGTCAGGATAAACATTATCTTGGAGCATTGATTCTTGTTGATGAAGATGAAGTGAAGAATTTTGCGGCTGAAAATGGTATTCAGTATGATACTTACGAAAATTTGATTAATTCAGATGCGATTCAAAAACTTTATGAAGGCGAAATCAGTTCGCTGATTAATTCTAAAAACGGATTTAAAATGTTTGAACGCATTAATAAATTCGCTTTGATTACTAAACCGTTTGAAGTTGGCGTTGAACTTTCTGCAAAACAGGAAATAATGCGTTATCGTTTGACTGAAATTTATAAAGAACAGATTAAAAAAATCTTTGCAGAAGATTAGCAATTATTTACTGCTGTCGCAATTTTGCGGCAGTTGAAATTTGATTTTACACAAAAAAGGCTGCTCTTACGAGTAGCCTTTTTTTTAGCTTTATACACTTTGAGCGCATCGTAGCAATGCTACTTATCGCTCAATTGTATGTATTTATTTTGCTTTAGCAGCTTTGATTACAGCCTGCGCACCAGCAAGACGTGCAAGTGGAACTCGGAATGGTGAGCAAGAAACGTAGTTCAAACCAAGCTTGTAGCACAAAGCGATAGAAGCTGGGTCACCACCGTGTTCACCACAGATTCCAAGGTGAAGATCAGCCTTTTCGCTGCGTCCCTTAGCTTCTGCGATTTCCATCAATGCTCCAGGACCATCTGCGTCCAATGTAGCAAACGGATCGTCTTCCAAGATTCTCTGATCAAGGTAAGAGTTGATGAACTTACCGTAGTCATCGCGGCTGAAACCGAATGTTGTCTGTGTAAGGTCGTTAGAACCGAATGAGAAGAAGTCTGCGAATTTTGCAACTTTGTCTGCAGAAAGAGCAGTTCTTGGGAATTCAACCATAGAACCAATCTGGAATGTAAGTTTTGTTCCAACTTCTGCGTTTACTTTTGCAATTACAGCTTCTGCCTGTTCGCGAATCTGTTCAACTTCGCGGTAAGTTACAACGTTTGGAATCATAATGCGAACATCATGTTTTGCACCTTCTTTTTCCAACTGTGCTGTTGCGCGAGCAATAGCTTCAACCTGCATTTCGTAGATTTCTGGATAAGTAATTGCAAGACGGCATCCGCGGTGTCCAAGCATAGGGTTGTGTTCATCAAGAGCAGCAACTTTAACAGCAAGGTCTTTTTTGTTAACACCAAGTTTTTTAGCAAGAGCTTTCAAAGCTTTTTCATCTTCAGCCTGGATGAATTCGTTAAGCGGCGGATCCAACAAGCGGATTGTAACCGGACGACCTTCCATAGTTTTGATGATTTCGTAGAAGTCTTTCTGCTGGTATGGAAGAATTTTTTCCAAGTTAGCAACGCGAGCTTCTGTTGAATCAGAAATAATCATTTTCTGGAATGCTGTAAGTTTTGGTTCGTCAAAGAACATGTGTTCTGTGCGGCAAAGACCAATTCCCATAGCACCAAAGCGGAATGCATCCTGTGCATTTTTAGGTGTATCACCGTTAGCAAGAACGTTGAAGCCTTTTACTGTTTTGCCAGAAGCAGTTGTTCTTACAGAGTTGTTGCGAACTTCATCTGCCCAGCTCAAGAATGTTTCAAGGTTTCCAGAAATATCAGCTGGTTTTACAGCAATCTGTCCTTCGTAAACTTTTCCTGTAGCTCCATCGATTGTAAGGAAGTCGCCTTTTTTGTATGTTTTTCCGTTTACGTTGATTTTGTCTCCAACGAATTTAACATCTGCACAACCGCAAACACAAGGAGTTCCCATACCGCGAGCAACTACGGCTGCGTGGCTTGTTCGTCCACCAGTTGAAGTCAAGATACCCTGAGCAACTGCCATACCAGCAATGTCATCCGGAGAAGTTTCTTTTCTTACGAGAAGAACTTTCTTTCCAGCTTTTGCCCATTCTTCAGCTTCGTCTGCTGTGAATACAATCTGTCCGCATCCTGCTCCAGGAGAAGCGTTCAAACCGCTTGCAATTTCTGTTGCTTTCTTAACAGCTTCTTTGTCCAACTGTGGAAGAAGCAACTGGTTCAACTGTTCTGGTTCTACGCGAAGAAGAGCTGTTTCTTTGTCGATAAGTCCTTCTCCAACCATTTCTACAGCCATGCGAACTGCAGCGGCACCTGTTCTTTTACCGTTGCGGCACTGAAGCATGAAGAGTTTTCCTTCTTCAACAGTGAATTCCATATCCTGCATGTCGTGATAGTGTTTTTCAAGACGTTCGCGGATCTGGCAAAGTTCGTCGTAAATAGCTTTGTTTGTCTGTTCGAGCTGAGAAAGTTTCTGTGGAGTTCGGATACCAGCAACAACGTCTTCTCCCTGAGCGTTCATAAGGTATTCGCCCATGAATACGTTTTCACCAGTAGAAGGGTCACGGCTGAAGCAAACACCAGTTCCAGATGTTTCGCCCTTGTTTCCGAATACCATTGCCATAACTGTTACGGCTGTACCCTTAAGAGCACCTTCTTTGATGTTGTTCAATTTGCGGTATTTGATAGCGCGTGGGTTCATCCAAGAACCGAATACAGCTCCGATAGCACCCCACATCTGTTTTTTAGCATCCTGAGGGAATTCTTCGCCGGCTGGTTTTCGTTCTGTGTTTGCTGCTTTGTACATTTCCTTGTATTTAGCAACAATTTCTTTTAAGTTTTCTGTTGAAAGTTCTGTATCTTCTTTTACACCAGCTTTTTCTTTTACTTCGTCGATGATTGCTTCGAAATTGTCATGGTCAACGCCCATAGCAACATCACCGTACATCTGGATAAAGCGGCGGTAAGCATCCCATGCAAATCGTTCATTACCAGTTTTTTTAGCAAGACCAAGAACGGCTTTATCGTTAAGACCCAAGTTCAAAATTGTGTCCATCATACCAGGCATAGAAATTGCTGCACCAGAACGAACAGAAACGAGCAATGGATCATCTTCGTCACCAAGTTTTTTGCCCATAACTGATTCAAGTTTAGCAAGGTATTCTTCAACCTGTTTGTCCAAACCTTCAGGATAGTTGCGGTTCAATTTGTAGTATTCCTGACAAACGTCAGTTGTGATTGTAAATCCTGCAGGTACAGGAAGGCTTAAAGGAGCTTTTGCCATCTGTGCAAGGTTAGCGCCTTTTCCACCAAGTTCAGCGCGCATTGATTCATCGCCATCTGCGTCGCCGTTACCAAAAAAGTAAACATACTTTGTAGCCATTGATTTTTACTCCAAAAGAGATAGATATTAGTAACTAAAATAGTACATTTTATACGATTAACTGTCAATTAAAGGGCAAAAGTAAAATGGGGCGGCGCAAACGTTGATTTGCCTTTCAGGTGCACGGAAATCAGTTTTTTCAAAAATCATGGTGATTTGGCTTGCCGAAACCTAAAATTTTACGGATTTTCCTTGAGTTTTGCTCATTTCGAGAACCTCAATGACCACATATCTTAATAAATTGATTTCCGTGTTTCAGATATTTGATATCTTGCAAATAAATAATTATTAAGTTAAGTTTTTGTTTATGGATTCTTCTTTTTTTGATTACGAAAAGTTTAAAAAAGACAATATTCGTGCGGTTGATGCAAAATTTGAAGCGCAAAAAATAGCTTTTGCGCCATTGAGTTTTCAGGCAATCCGCACAATGATTGAAACGGGACTTCTTTCCGAAATAGAAAATGCGGGAGATGAAGGAATAACAAAAAAATCGCTTTCTGAAAAAACAAAAATCAGCGAGTATGGCGTTGGCGTTCTTTGCGAAATGGCGCTTGGTATGAACGTTATAAAACTTTCAAAAGATTCTGTTCCTGGTTCTGATGAAAATGAAAAGTTTACGCTTGGAAAAATCGGCTGGATGCTTTTGGAAGATGATTTAACAAAAGTGAATTTTTGGTTTACGAACGACATTTGCTATGAAGGCGCGTGGAACTTGAAAGAGTCTATTTTGAACGGAAAGCCTGAAGGTTTGAAGGTTTTTGGTGAAAAATGGACAACTGTTTACGAAGCGCTTTCGACATTGCCGGAAAAAGCAAAGAAATCTTGGTTTGATTTTGATCATTTTTATAGCGATATTGCTTTTCCGGAGGCGTTGCCGATTGTTTTTGCGGAGAAGCCGAAATCAATAGTTGATATTGGCGGAAATACTGCAAAATGGTCGATTGCCTGCTGTAATTACAATCCGGACGTAAAAATGACAATTGTTGATTTGCCGGGTCAGACTGCTGTTGCGGAAAAAAATGCAAAAGCCGCCGGTTTTTCGGATAGAATAGGATTTTGCACCGGAAATATTCTTGCAGAAAGTACAAAACTGCCGAGCGCACCGGATGCTGTTTGGATGAGCCAGTTTTTGGATTGCTTTAGTTTGCACCAAATTACGAAAATCCTTAAAAAAGTTCACGAGGCGGCAACGGAAAATACAAATGTTTACGTTCTTGAACCGCTTTGGGACAAGCAGCATTTTGAAGCAAGTTCGTATTCGTTGCAGGCAACTTCGCTCTACTTTACTTGTATTGCAAACGGAAACAGCAAGATGTACCGCTATGAAGAGCTTGTTAATGCAATCCGCGATGCCGGCTTTGAACTTAAAACTGCGCATCACAATTTGGGAAGCAACGCATATTCGCTTTTAGTGTTCAGGAAAATATAATTCCTAATTAAGAATGCTGAATTAGGAATTATGAATTGCTTTGCCGTCATTGCGTGTTTCGACGTTGTTCTGCAATCGCCTGTCGTAATGCGGTCATTCGGTTATTGAGGCTCTCGGAATGATATGGTTTCGAGAGTTTTAATCGCCGGAATTTTATCAGCGTGCATCTGCGAACTCTGCGGGAATGAAAAATTATGAACAATCTGTATCTTTCAAATTTAAAAATATGGAAAGCGCCTCTTGAAAATCCTAAGGAAAAGCCGAAGTTGGAATTTGCCGATCCGCTTTTTAAAAGGCGTTTAAGCCAAATTACGCGGATGACAATTCAAGTTGTTCACGATTTGATTGAGGAAGTTCCGGAAGCAAAGGATTTTAAACTGGTTTTTGTTTCGTTCCGCGGAGAAATTGAACGAGAGTTTTCAATAAACAAGGGAATTATCGAAGATTCGGAAATTCTTCCTGCAGGATTCAGTCTTTCTGTGTTCAATACTCCGATTGCAGCCGCTTCTCTTTGCTTAAAATTAAAAGCTGGTTATTCTGTAATTTATCCTTCAAAGCAGGATTTTGCCGCTGCGTTCTTGGGCGCTGCTTCGCCGGTTCTTTCCGGAAGCGAACAAAATATAATTTTTGTTTATGCAGATGAATATGTTCCGGACTGTTACGAAGGATTGCAACCGGAAAATAATTTTGGAATGGCGTTTGCCTGCATTTTGGGCGCAACAAAACAAAAGAATTTTGTGTCTGTGGATAATGCGGGTGAATTTGCAAAGAATCCTGCGGAGTTTGTGAGTAGATTTTTAGAAATTTCGGAAGAATAAAATGTCAAAAGAAACTAAAGAAGAAATTGAACAGAAATATAATCATAAAGAGTTGCCTCCTGTAAAAAACTGGTTTTTATACACTTACAGAGCGTTTATGAAACTGTTTTTTTACGCTTTTTTTGGACTTGGAAGTATTTTCTTGGCAATTTTTATATTTCCTTGGATTCGTGTTTTTGAGCACAACAAACATAAATTTCAAATAAAGGCGAGAGCATTTGTTTCTGCGTCTTTTAGATTTTTCGTTAATTTTATGCGTGCAACAAGGGTTATTACCCTAAAAGTTGACGATAAGAACGCGTTCAGGAATATTCACGGAAAAGTGATTATTGCAAATCATCCGTCAATGTTGGATTTTGTTTTTATTATGTCGCTTGTTCCGAATGCGAATTGCATTGTTCGCGGCGGTCTGACAAAAACGGTTCTTGCTGGCGTAATTAAGCAGTGCTACATTGTAAATTCTCTTGATTTTGATGAATTGTGCCAGCTTTGCAAACAGACTTTGGATGAAGGAAATAATGTGATTATTTTTCCGGAGGGAACAAGAACTCCGCGACATGGAAAGAATCCTTACAAAAAAGGAGCGGCCAGAATCGCCTATTATTCAAAAGCGGGAATTCAGCCTGTTCTTGTTGGCGGAAATGATAAATACGGTCTTGGAAAGCACGATCCTGTTTGGTCTTATAATCATACGGAAAAATATGTTTACGATTTTTCACTTCTTCCGGAAATTAAAATTGATGAATACATTGCGCTTTCTGAAACTATTGCGGCAAAGCGTTTGACGGACAAAATGGAAGATGCTCTTTATGCTGCTGTGGATAAAAATGACACTTTGTATGTAACAAACAGAGATAAAGCGTAATTTTAAAATCCGCCGCGAAGCCGGGCGCCGTGTCGGAAGGGGTAGCGGAAAACCGGCAGGTTTGAAGCGAGGGGAAGACTTTCCCCTTCTGTATTATAAAACTCTGTTGATTTTTTCTATTTAGTTTTATACAATGTAAAAATCAACTAAAAGTGGGTCATATTGTGGACGAACTTAAAAAAGAAATTAAAGAAGTAATTATTTCTACGCTTCAGCTGGAAGATATTAAACCTGAGAATATTGTTGATTCTGAACCATTGTTTGGCGAAGGACTTGGGCTTGATTCGATTGATGCGCTTGAACTTGGCGTTGGTCTAAAAAAACATTTTGGTGTAAAATTTTCTAGCGAAAGTGCGGATAATAAGAAGCATTTTGCATCTGTGGATGCATTGGCTGAATATATTACTCAGGCAAGAAGGGGTTAATTTATGTCAAAAGACGAAATTTTTGAAAAATTGAAGGGAATTCTTGTATCAGAATTTGAAATTGATGAAGCTTCTATTACACCTGAAGCAACATTGTTTGATGATTTGGAACTCGATTCGATTGATTCGATTGATTTGATTCAGAAAATGAAGGAATTTATGCCTGCTGGCACAAAGTTTGATCCTGCAATTTTCAAAACAGTAAAAACTGTTCAGGATGTTGTGGACGCACTTGTTCCATATATGGGCTAATGAAAAAGTTTCTGAAAGTTCTCTTTTACATAGTTGCGGCGATTTATCCGGTTCTTGTTTTTACAATGTTGGTTGTATTCAAGTTGCCGGTTAGAATTTTGTCGCTTTGTGTGGTTGCCTTGGCTTGTGCATTTTTTTTGAGTGCGACTGGCAGCCGAAAATCTGGTGAAAAATCTGAAAAAAAAGCGCTAGACTGGCGGCCAATGCTTAGTTCGGCGCTTTTTTTATTGGCAGGAATTCTTTGCTTTGTTTTTAACGAAAAAGTTTTTCTGAAATTGTATTCGGTTTCTGTTAGCGCGACGATGCTTTTTGTTTTTGGCTCTTCTTTGATTTTTAAGCCGAATATTATTTTTAGATTTGCGTGTCTGGGCGATAAAACTTTGAAAGGTTCGTCTTTTGAACAGCAGGTGGATGATTATTGTAAAAAAGTTACTGTTGTTTGGTGCGTGTTTTTTGTTCTTAATGGAAGCATTTCTGTGTTTACTGCGCTGCATGATTTTGGAAATGATGCATTGAACGATAAAATTTGGTCAGTTTATAACGGCGGAATTTCTTATGTTCTTATGGGCTTGCTTTTTGCAGTGGAATTTGTGGTGCGAAAAATGGTGAATAACAAAATGATAAAGGCGTTTTCTTTTACAAAATTTAAAGCGGATTCGCGAAAAGACGAACATATTCTTTGCTATGAAGATACTTGGTCAAAGAAAGAATATAAAACTTGGAAAGATTTTTTAGTTGATTCTGCAAAAATGCGGAAATTCCTTTCTGAAAAATCGGAAGACGACTGGATTTTGCATTGCGAAGATTACTGGTATTTTTTATGCACGTTTGTGGCTCTTCTGCAATGTAAAAAACGTATTTTGCTTACACAAAATATTTCTGAAAGTTACATAAAAGATATTCGCACTGAAAATTGCGGTTTTTTAACAGATCAGAATGCGCCGGATTCAACTTCGATTCAGAAAATAATAGAAGAATCTGCAATTCCGGAAGAAAATTATTTTAGAGTTGTTCCGGAAGTAAAATCGGAAGAAACCCGGATTTTAATGTTCACTTCTGGTTCTACAGGAAAGCCGAAAGCTGTTCCGCAGAGAATGAAAGAATTTGAAGAGGACAACGCTTTTATAATTTCAAAGTGGGGAAAAGAAGTTACAGCGCGAAAACTTGTTACAACAGTAAGTCAGCATCATATTTACGGATTTTTGTTCGGAATGAGTTTGCCTTTTACTCTTGGAGTTCCGTTCCGCAGAAAGCGGATAGAATTTCCTGAAGAGTTTGAAACTTTAACTGATGAAAAATATATAATTATTGCAACTCCGGCGTTTTTAAAGCGAACTGTAGAAATAGAAGAAAAACTTGCGTTGAAAGATACTTGGATTTTTACGAGCGGCGGCGCTTGTTCTGAAGAACTTGCTGAAAAAACGGAAAAAGTGTTCGGCTTTTGTCCGCTGGAAGTTTACGGTTCAACAGAAACCAGCGGAATTGCTTATCGCCAGCAGTCAAAAGACGGATTGCGATTTACACCTTTTGACAATGCGAAAATTTGGCTTGGCGATGATGGCTGTTTGCGAATAATTTCGCCTTACATAAAAAATCCGGAAGGTTTTGCGACTGCGGATTTAGCGGAAATTTTTGATAATGGCAAATTCTTGCTCAAAGGGCGTGCGGATTCAATTGTAAAAATTGAAGAAAAGCGGATAAGTTTGCCGGAGGTTGAAAGCCGCATAACGCAGTCCGGACTTGTTAGTGATGTAAAAGTTGTGGCTTTGCAGAACGATGTTCGGCAGTATTTGGCTGCGGCAGTTGTTTTGAATAGCGAAGGAAAAAAGAAGTTTGAAGGTACGGAAAAATATCTTATTAATAGATATTTTCACGATTATTTGCTACAGTTTTTTGAAAACGTTGTAATTCCTAAAAAATGGCGTTTTTTAGATTCGCTTCCTGTTGATGTTCAGGGAAAAAAGCATAAGGACGAAATTATAGCGTTGTTCAATGAATAGTACTGATAATTTTTAGTGCTTTGACTTAAAGTTTTATGAATCTTGATTGCATTGTGGAGGAAAAATGGTTAATTCTCATAGTATAGAAAATGAAAAAATCTTGGAAACTGCAGAAAATAAAGTCGTTTTGGAATTTTTTATTCCGGAAACAAGCGATTTTTTTGACGGACATTTTCCTGAGTTTAAACTTTTGCCGGCGGTTGCTCAGTTTGAAATTATAACTAGATTTTCGCGAAAATATTTTGGAACTCAACGTTATATTCCACATATCAAGAGAATAAAATTTTCTGCGCCAATTCTTCCGAATTCAAAAATAAAGCTTGAACTTGAACACAAGGTTGAAAAAGGTTCTGTAGCTTTTAATATGGCAGATTTGAATGATGCGGAACACGTTTATTCTTCTGGTTCTTTTAGCGTTATTCCTGAATAATTGAATTTTGGTGGTTAAGATTTTCTGAATCACACAAATTGGTCATTACGTTGTTGCAGGCTGCGTGCGGTTGGATTTCTTAATGGCCTTTTACATTGACGGATTTTTTGATGAAATACGGATTTGTTGTTCCTGTTTACAATCACGGTTCTACTCTTGAAGAGGTTGTGAAAAATCTTTGCGCATATAATTTTCCGATTATTGTTGTTGATGACGGAAATGACGAAAAGAATAAAAAATTTATTTTTGAAGTTGAAAAAAAATATAGTCTTGTAACTGTTGTTTTGCGCAAAAAAAATGGCGGAAAAGGCAAGGCGATGTGCGACGGCGTTCTAAAAGCACATCAAATGGGAATAACACATATTCTTCAGATTGATTCTGACGGACAGCATGATGCGGCGCGGATAAGGCGCTTTTTAGAACTTTCTGAAGAAAACCCGCAGGCTGTTATTTGCGGATATCCGGAATATAGCAAAGATGCGCCGGCTAAGCGGGTGAACGGCAGGAAAATTGCAAATTTTTGGGTTCACATAGTGTCTTGGGATTTTTCAATAAAAGATGCTTTGATTGGTTTTAGAATCTATCCGGTTGAACCGTATTATGAATGTTTGAAACATCACGCAATTCTTGATTCAAGAATGGGATATGATATTGATATTTTAGTGCATTTAAGTTGGAAAGGCGTTCCCGTAATTTCTGAATCTGTGAAAGTAAGCTATCCAAAAGATGGAGTTTCTAATTTTAGAATGGTTCGCGATAATTTGCATATAGCAGGAACATATACTAGGCTTTGTGTTGGAATGATTTTTAGAATTCCTTTGCTTTTGATTGGAAAAATCCGACGGAGAAAATGTGAAAAATAAAAAGATTGAATCAATTAAAGAATCTGAAGAACTTTTGCATTGGGCTGATGAAAAAGAAGTTATTTCTTCAAACAGGCCGCTTCTGTTTTTATTTTCATTGATGCAACATTTTCCGAAAAGTTTTGTTTTTGTTTTGATTTATCCAATTGCGTTTTTTTATTATATTTTTTCAAAGCGCGGAAGAGATGAATGCAAGCTTTATCAAAGTCGGTTAAAAGAATATACAGCCGGACAGTTTCCGGAAAAAATAAGTGTGTTTAAGCAAATTCTTTCATTTACCTTGTGCGTTATGGAAAAAATGGAAGGATGGCTTGGAAATTATCATTATAATGAACTTGTTTTGCATAACGATGATTTGGAGTCTTTGCAGAATCAGCTTGAAGAAAATAAAGGTGCGCTTTTAATTGGTTCGCATTTGGGAAATATTGAACTTTTGCGGAGTCTTTCCAGCCGCGGAGAAAATGGAGTTAAGCGCAAAGTTCCTGTTACAGTCGTAATGGAATTAAAGGCAACTGAGCAATTTAATAGGACTTTGCAGCAAATTAATCCTAATGTAGGTTATCAAGTTATTGATCCGGGTACAATTTCGCCAGATACAATGTTGCAAATGCAGGAAGAAATTGAAAAGGGCGGTTTGGTCGTTATTACCGGCGACAGAACTAGTGCAAGGGCAAGAAGCAGAATTCTTAGGAAAAAGTTTTTGGGAAAAGAAGCGGATTTTCCTTATGGAGTTTTTGTTCTTGCGGCTTTGCTGAAAGTTCCTACTTATTTTGTTTTTGGTTTGCGAACAAAAATTGCCACGATTAACCCAAAATATAATATATTTGTAGAAAAGTCAAAAATTGATTTTAATTGTGCCAGGGCAGATCGTGATAAAAGAATTAATGAACTTTGCGATGAGTTTATTGGTAAATTAGAAAAGTATTGTATAAAGTTTCCGTATCAGTGGTATAACTTCTATAATTTTTGGAAATTGAATGAAGAGGTTGCGAAATGAAAAATAGAAAAATCGCCGCTTTTGTGACAAATGAAACTGTAATTTCTGCGGAATTTTTTGATGTTGATGCAATGAATGTTGTTTGGCACGGAAATTATGTAAAGTATATGGAAATTGCCCGTTGCGCTCTTTTGGACAAGATTGGCTACGGATATAAAGAGATGGTTAAGGAAGGGTTCGCGTATCCTGTAACTTCCATTAATTTGAAATATGTGCGATCTTTGTATTTTGGTGATAAAGCGACTGTAAAAACATATCTTACAGAGTATGAAAATTGCATTAAAATCAAATACGAAATTTATAATGACAAAGGTGAACTTTGCACAAAAGCAGAATCTACGCAAATGGCTATTAATTTGGTTACGAAAGAATCTTGTTTTGAATGTACACCTTGGTTTATACAGAGAGTTGAAAAAATATTAAAAGAGGAAAGTAAAAAATGAAAAAAACATTAATTGCTGTTATTTCGGCACTGTGTTTTACGGTTTCAGCGTTTTCGGCTGGAACGAACGATTTTGATTCGATTTGCACAAAGCTTGCCGAACATCCGAATATGACAGGAAATTTTAGTCAGATAAAAACAATTTCTGCTGTTAATCGTTCTATGAAATCAAGTGGGAAATTTATTTTCAGTCTTGATGGAATTATGTGGAAAACAGAAAAGCCTTTTCCGTCAACAATGGTTGTCGGCATGAAAAGCGTAAAGCAAACTCTTGCGAATGGAAAAGAAACTGTAATTGATGCTTCTTCTAATCAGATTTTTACAAGTATTTCTTCAACTTTAAGTGCTATGTTCGGCGGCGATGCTGCTGTTCTTAAGGAAAATTTTAATATTGAATTTTCTAAGAGCGGTTCAGAATGGAAATCAGTTCTTTCTCCGAAAGATGCGGTTGTTCAAAAAATATTAAAATCGCTTACAATAAGCGGAACAGAATCGGAATCATTTGCAGATTTGAATAAAATTGTAATGTCAGAAGCGACTGGCGATTCAATTACTTATACTTTTACAGATCAAAAATATCCAAAGGAATTAACAGCTGATGAAAAATCTTACTTCTCTTCAAAATAAAACTTTTTTTAAAATTTGGCTTATTTTCCACGCAGTTGTAATTGCGGGCTTTTGCGCAATGCTTTCTGTTCATAAGAAAATAAATATTGATGCAGATCTTTTTAATATGCTTCCAAAGCCGGAGCTTGGAAAAGCGCTTGAAGCCGCTGATGAAAAACTTACAGAAGTTACAGCGCAAAACGTTTTTATTCTTGTTTCTAATCCTGATTTTGGCAAAGCAAAAGAAGTTGCGGAAAATGTTTATAACCAGTTGAACGGAAGCAGTAGGTTCAAAGCTGTTTCTCTTTATCAGGATACAAGTTCTTTTGGACAGATTGTTGATTACATTAACAAATATAAATGCAATTTGCTTGATTCTGAAACTATAGATTTGCTTAATTCGGAAGGCGGTCCGGAAAGTTTTGCACAAGAAGCGCTTTCTAAAGCGTATGGTGCGTTTACTGTGACATCGCTTGAAAACCTTGAATCAGATCCATTTATGCTTGCCGAACATGATATTTTGGATTTTTTGGATAAGTTGCAGAAAAGCGGAACAAAAATGTCTTTGAAAGATGAAGTTCTTGCAAGTCATGTTGATGGCCGCTGGTACGTAATGATTCGCGGCGTTTTAAGCAAGGAAGGAGCGGCGCTGGCAAGCAAGGAAAATGCGGTTCTTCAAATTCATCAGGTTTGCGACCCGCTGGAAGATGGCGAAACCCGCTTTATTTATTCTGGAACTCCATTCCATAGTTACAAAAGTTCTTCAAATGCAACTAAAGAAATTTCGACAATTTCAACAATTTCAATGGCAGTTGTTTTGATAATTCTTTTGCTGATTTTTAAACGGCCTTCTCCGATTTTGTTCAGTATTGGTTCGATTATTTGGTGCAGTTTGATGGCTATTATTGGTACGCTGGCAATTTTCGGCAAAATGCATATTCTTACGCTTGTTTTTGGAACTTCGCTTATTGGTTCGTGCATAGATTATAGTCTTCATTATTTTATAAACTGGAAGGGAAATCTTGCCTGTCATAAAGGTTATCAGGTTAGAAATCATTTGATAAAAGGTTTGACGCTTTCTGTCTTTTCTACACTAATCTGCTATTTTATTCTTTGTTTTACACCGTTCAATTTGTTAAAACAAATGGCAGCGTTCAGCATGATAGGAATTATTTCTTCTTTCTTGACTGTAATTTGTGTTTATCCGTTTATAAAAGTTCCTCAGGACAAGCGGGATATAAAACTTCTTAAATTGTTTGAAACGCCAAAGTGGTATAACAGAAAACTTGTAGGAAGAACCGTTATAACTTTGATGTTTGTTTTTTCGATTGGAACTTTGATTATTTGCCATAAAAATGTAAAAATTGAAAATGATCTTTCGCGGCTTTATAAAAAAGAAGGTCGTGAAATGAGCGATGAAATCGAAGCTTCTAAAGTTTTGCAGTACAGCCCGAGCGGTTGGTTTATAATCAGCGGTTCTACGGTTGAAGAAACTTTGCAGAACGAAGAAAAAGTTACGGCTGCTTTGAAAAAAATGAATGAAGGAAAGGAAAAAGGTGGCTTTGTTAGCATAACAAGTTATATTCCTTCTATTGAAATGCAGAAAAAATCCCGCAAGGCAGTGGAAAAACTTTTGCCGTTAGCGGCAGAGCAGTACGAGGCGCTTGGTTACGACGCTTCTTATGCAAAAAAACTTGCAGAAGATTTTAAAGCCGAAGAAAATGATTTTATAGAAATTGGCAAAAACGTACCGGAATATTTGGAGAGTGCGGTTTCTTCTGCTTGGCTTGGCGAAATAGACGGAAAGTATTATTCAGTTGTGTTGCCGGTAAGTGTTCTTGATTACGATGGCTACAAAGCGCTTGCAGATGGAGAAAATGTATTCTTTATCAGTAAAATTCGTTCTATGAATACTGATTTGGACAGACTTTCTAATATGATTTTGAAACTTTTTGTTGTTGTTTACATTGTTTTGTTTATAATTCTAAGACGTTTTTATTCGCTTAAACAAACTGCAAAGATTGTTTCTGTTCCGCTTCTTATTGTTTTGTGTACATCGGCAATTTTTGCGCTGTTCGGAATATATTTTGAATTCTTCTCTATTACGGGAATGATTCTTGTGTTTGGTCTTGGATTGGATTACGTAATTTATATGATTGAAAATGAAAAGCGCGAAGATGAAGTTCAAAACGCAAGATTGGAACCATTTGCGATTTTGCTTTCATTTATAACAAGTGCTGTAAGTTTTGGCGTGCTTGCGTTAAGCAAATTTGTGCCGGTTCATATGATTGGTCTTTCAATCTTTATTGGTCTTACAACAGCTTATGTTTCAACGCTTTTTTATACACGAGCAGAATTGTAAAACATCATTTGACTAAATAGACTATAAAATTTACAATACCCTTACAAAATATGAAAAAATGTCATTTTGTAAGGGTATTTTTGTTGCTTTTTTCAGTTCTGATGTTTTTTTCAGGCTGTACTAGTACAAAAATAATCAGCGAATCAAATATTGCGCCGATTTATATTACCAACATAAAAAAATTGTATCTTCTTCCTCCTTCTGAAATTGAAACTGATGTTGATTGTCAGCAACTTCTTACAGCAGATTTTGGCGGAAATTCAATGGCTTTCCTTGCTTATTTAAAAGCGGATAGGGAAGGGATTTTTCTTTCTTTGTTCAACGATTTTGGAACGGGAATGGGAACTCTTTCGTATGACGGAATGAATGTTTCTTTTGATTCTCCAATTTTCCCTGCAAATTTAAAGGCTGAATATATTGTTGCAGATTTGCAGTTTGCTTATTACAAAGTAAATTCGATTCAAAAACTGTTAAAATCAATAAAAATGAAGATGACGGTTGAATCTGCAAATGATGAAAACGATGGCACAGAAACTAGAAAAATTTTTAATGGTCCGTTTTTAATTGAAGAAATAAATAAATCTGGAAAAACTATTGTTATAAAAAATAAATTGCGTGGTTATGAATATGTTTTGCAGGAGGTTGAATGATTCCTGTTTATTTTTCAAAGCCGGCAGTTTTTTGTGCGGCAGGTAACGGAATTGATGAACTTTGGAAAAATGTTACTTGTGGCAATCAAAGTGGAATACGACGTGTAAAAGCGTTGAACAGCAAAGAATTTTTTGCAGCGCGGATACAAGACGATTTATTAAAAGAAACGAGCGCGCGCTACAAAATGCGGATTATGCAAATTGAAGAGCAGACGCTTTTGCAACTTGAAGAAGAAATTTTTGCGGCAAAAAATAAATATGGCGAAAAAAAAGTAGCGGTTTGCGTTGGTTCTTGCGATAACGGAACGGAATTTTCTGTTGCGGGGCATCGTAAATATTTTGAAAATGGCAAATTTGATAAAGATTATTCGCTGGAAATTCAATCGGCAGATTATGTTGTAACTTTTATTAGCGAAAAATACGGATTGAAAGGTCCTTCGCTTACTTTTGAAACAGCATGTTCTTCTAGTGCCGGTGCGATAATAAAAGCGGCGGAACTTATTCGTTCAGGAATTGCAGATGCTGTTGTTGCCGGTGGAATTGATATTGCCAGCGATACAGTTTTGATGGGATTTGATTCTTTGGAAGCGGTTGATTCCGGAATAACAAATCCGTATAGCAAAAACCGACGCGGAATTACACTTGGAGAAGCAGGCGCTTTTTTTGTTCTTACAAAGGATTTGCCGGAAAAAGCGCCCGCTGTTCAGCTTTTGGGGTATGGTGAAAGTTCGGATGCATATCATATGACAAGTCCGGATCCTTCCGGCGACGGCGCAAGGCGCGCAATGGAAAACGCATTAAAATCTGCTGGAATAGAACCAAAAGACATTGATTACTTAAATTTGCACGGAACAGGCACAAAGTATAATGACAGCATGGAAGCAAAAGCGGTTGATTCTGTTTTTGGTTCTTACAAGGTTGCTGCAAGTACTACAAAAGCGGTTACGGGGCATACGTTGGGCGCGGCTGGAGCATTGGAAGCGGCTATATGCTATGCTGCCATTGTGAATAGCAAGGCTGATTCAGCGGTGATTCCGGTTCAGGTTTGGGATAAAGAGCAAGATTCTGAAATGCCAGAGCTGAATATTATTGATAAAACAAATAATAAAGTTAATAGAAGAGTAAAAATTTGCTTGAGCAATTCTTTTGCATTTGGCGGAGCAAATTCTAGTCTTGTTATTGGAATAGGGGAATAAAGTAAATGGCAAATGTAGAACCAAAAAATGTTGCACAGCGGATTGAACATGATGAATTGATAAATTATCTTCCGCACAAGGGAAAGATGTTTTTGCTTAGTCGCGTTACTCAGCATGATGTGGAAAAACATACAATTACCAGCGAATATGACATTACAAAAAATTGTATTTTTTACGAAGAAGAATTTGGCGGAGTTCCTACTTGGGCTGGTTTTGAACTTATGGCACAGGGAATTTCTGCTTTAACAGGAATTACAAATAAAATAAAAGGAAGAACTCCTCTTCCTGGAATGATTTTAAGCGTTGTGGATTTTAAGGCTTCTGTAGGTTTTTTAAAGGAAGGCACAACTTGCCAAATGAAAATTGCAGAAGACTATAGAGATGAGGAAACACATACTTACCGTTATTTGTGTTCTTTGTTTTCAAATGTTGGCGATTCAGAACCTGCAGCAACCGCAAAAATAACTGTAATGGAAACAGAAGATATGGTTGGAATGTTTGCAAAATAATACAAAACTTAGGTTTTGAAAATAAATAGACTAAGAGAGGAAATATGAACGAAAATAAGAAAGTTTTAGTAACTGGTGCTTCCGGCGGAATTGGAAGAGCGTGCGCTGTGGAAGCAGCAAAAGCCGGATATTATGTGATTTGTCATTACAATGGAAGTCAAAGCAAAGCTGAAGAAACTTTGGCAGAAATTAAAGCGGCTGGCGGTAACGGAGAATTGATTCAGTTTAATGTTTCTGACAGAGAAGATTGCAAGAATAAACTTGATGCGCTTGTTGCAAAACTTGCAGAAAATGGCGAAATTCTTTGGGGAGTTATTAATAACGCCGGAATTACCCGCGATAATACTTTTGTTGGTTTGGAAGACAGCGATTGGGATAAAGTAATTCATACAAATCTTGATAGCTTTTACAATGTTCTTAAACCGCTTGTAATGACTATGGCAAGCCGCAAAAATAAACGTGGCGGACGTATTATTACAATGGCTTCTGTAAGCGGACTTATTGGAAATCGCGGACAGGCAAACTATTCTGCTTCTAAAGCTGGAATTATTGGCGCAACAAAGGCTTTGGCTGTTGAACTTGCTGGAAGAAATATTACTTGTAACGTAATTGCTCCTGGTGCAATTGAAACAGAAATGACAGCGAACATTATTCCGGAAGCAAAAGAAATTATGCTTAGCACAATTCCTATGAAACGTATGGGAAGACCGGAAGAAATTGCGGCTGCGGCAGTTTTCTTGCTTAGCGAAAATGCTTCTTACATTACAAGACAGGTTATAACTGTTGATGGCGGAATGGTAGGATAAAAAGGGTTTTAGGGGAAAACGAAAGTTTGCCCCTAGGCGAAGGGGTAGGCTGCAACGAAGTGCAGCCGAGGGGAAGGCTTTCCCCCCCCCTACACACATAAAGAAAAAAATATATTTATAGATTCTGAAATAAATTCGGAATGACTCCAAAAAAAGGAACTTATATGGAATTTACAAAACCAAACGGAAAGCGTCGTGTTGTAATTACAGGCGCAGGAATGATATCTGGACTTGGCGAATCGTGGGATGAAGTTTTCGCTCAGCTGAAGTCTTATAAAAACTGTATTAAAAATATGGAAGAATGGCACGATATAATGGGAATGAATACGCATCTTGCGTGCCCTGCAAAAGGTGAAATTCCGAAATATCCGCGAAAACTTATCAGAGGTATGGGACGAGTTGCGATTTTGTCTTACCATACTTCGCAGTTGGCTTTGAAAATGGCTGGTCTTTTGAACGAAGACGGAACAATTGTGGAAGAATGTCAGAACGGACGGACTGGAGTTGCTTACGGTTCTTCAATGGGTTCGTTTGATTCTATCGAGGAATTGACTTCTGTAATGCAAGAACGTTGTACTGCGAAAGTAAATTCTTCTACTTATATAAAATGTATGCCGCACACTTGCGCAGCTAATATTGAAGTAACATATCATTTGCGCGGAAGAATGATTGTAACCAGCGAGGCTTGTACTTCTGGTTCGCAGTCGATTGGATACGGTTATGAAACAATTGAAAATGGGCTTCAGGATATGATGATTTGCGGTGGCGCGGAAGAACTTTGTCCGCCGGATGCCGCAATTTTTGACCAGCTTGGTTCAACTTCTATTTTGAACGAACATCCGGAATGCACTCCTAGACCTTTTGATAAAGATCGCGACGGTCTTGTTATTGGCGAAGGCGCTGGAACTTTGATTCTTGAAGATTTGGAACACGCTGTTAAACGCGGTGCAAAAATCTATGCAGAAATTGTTGGTTTTGGAACAAATACTGATGGAACTCATATTACGAGTCCGAACAGCGAAACAATGGGAATTTGTATGCAGTTGGCGCTTGATTCTGCTGGCTTGAAGGCTGACCAGATTGCTTATGTAAATGCGCACGGAACTTCTACTCATCATGGTGATATTGCGGAAACAAACGCTACGGCAAAAGTTTTTGGAAGAAAAGTTCCGATTTCTTCTACAAAATCTTATATTGGTCATACTTTGGGTGCGTGCGGTGCGGTTGAAGCCTGGCTTACAATCAATATGATGAACGAAGGTTGGTTCCATCCAACATTGAATTTGAAAAATATTGATCCTGAATGTGGCGATTTGGATTACATCAAGGATGAAGGCCGCGAAATGGATGCGGAATACGTAATGAGCAACAATTTTGCGTTTGCCGGAATAAATACTTCGCTTATTTTCAAGAAGTGGGAAAATAAGTAAGATAAAAAAGGCTGTTCATAATTGAAGTGCACTTCATAATGAACAGCCTTTTTTTGTTACTTTTTAAACATCTTTGTCGTTTTTATATTATATGAAACGTTTTTTTTTAATTCCGCTTATTTCTTTTTTGCTTTTTTCGGTTTTAATTGCTGAACCGTCCCTTGAAGGTTTTTTACAAAATGATTTGGAATTAAAAAATCTTGCGCTTGAAGTAAAAAAATCTGTTTTGGCAAATAAAAATGTTTCCATTGAAAATGGTGTTGATATTACACTTTCTACCGGAACGGCAAATTTTCGTTTTAATGGCGATGATTCAAGCATTTCTTTTAATCCTTCTGCAAAAATTTCTGTTCCGCAAATAAATAATCTTTCTGTTTCTGGTTCTTCAAAAATAAAGCTGGATAACGGAAGCAATAATTCTTCTGATATTTCTGTTTCGCTTTCGGTTGATTTGATTTCCGGTGCTATGACGGAGCGAAAAATTGCGCTTTTAAAATCTGAGCGGGAAGTTTTGATTGCAAAGCGGAATTTGCAAAACCGTGCGCTGGAAGCAGAAAAAGAATATTATGCTAAATTAAAATCTTTGTTTTCGGCTGCAAGTGAAATTTCTGTGGCGCAAAATAATCTTTACGATGACACTGTTGATTTTGATGAAATAAAAGCAAAAGGTTATTCAAGTTCTTCTGCAAGATACAGGCAGGCGGAATTAAAAGTTCTTTCTGACAATCATGAAGTTGAAACAAAAATTCATGAACTTGAACACGATTGTGCAGTATTTGCTTCTGAATGCGGAAGTCTTTTTGAATCAGGAACAAATCCGTCAGATTTTTTGCCTAAAGAAATTCCTCAAATAGAATCGGTTGATATTTTAAGTTTTCAAAAGAAGTTTTATACAAAGATTGAAGAAGCGGAATATAAACATAAAATTGCAGCAATGGAACGTGATTCGGAAAAGAATTTTTCTTTGGCGGCAACGGCAGGCTATACTTTTAAAAATTCAAATACATCTTTTTCAGATAATGATTCAAAGTCTGACACTGTTGATGTGGGAATTTCTGCAAATTATAAAGGATTTACTTTTGGAGCGGGAGTTTATTTGCCGATTGACGGTGAAAGTCCAACTTATTCAGCAAGCGCAAGTGTAAATCCAAATTCTTTCAGAAGTTCAAAAATAAAAAAACAGACGGATTCTATGAATGAAGAGCAGGAAGTTATTGCAATTCAGTCAGCGGAAAATGATTATGATACAGACATTGTTGATAAGCAAACTGAACTGGATGATATAAAATGGTCAAAAGAAACTAACTTAAAAACTTACGAAATGTATGTAAATCTTGCAGATGATATGCAACATCTTTTAAAACAAGGAATTGTAAAAGAAACTGAATATTTGGATGCATTTGCGAACAAAGAACTTTATCGCTTTAAGCTTTTGATAAACGATATTGATATTATAATTTACAACAATGAAACAAAACTTTTGTTCTGTCGGGATGATGAACTTTAAAATAAGGAAAATATGAAAAAAATTGATATAAAAAAAACTCCTATTAAAGTAAAGATTTTAATTTTTTGTGCGGTTTTTCTTGCAGTTGTTTTTTCCGGACTTATGATTGCGCGAAAAATATTGAATAAAAATGCTTTGGATTCAACATTTTACACTGTACGAAAAGAAATTTACGAAAATTGCATAGAAATTGCGGGTACTGTTTCTGCTGCGGAAGAGCAGACTTTGCAGGCGCTAAGCGATGGAACTGTAACAGCGGTTTACGTAAAAGCCGGTGATAAAGTAAAAAAAGGTGATGTTTTAATTCAGCTTGATGATACAACTGAGCAATATAATTTGGCAAAGCACGATTACGATATGCAGGTTACAAAAGCGAATGGTTCTGCTAAGGAATACAAATTGATGCAGACGGAGCGGCTTTCGCTTGTTCAAAAAATTTCTGACAGGCAGATTGTTGCTACCTTCGACGGAATTATTGCAGATTTGGATGTTTCTGTAAATGATTCGCTTGAAGCAAAAGATTCTGTGGGAACTATTGTAAATGTGGACTATCTTACGGCTGATGTTGAAGTTTCGGAAACGGATGTTTCAAAATTGAAGGTTGGGCAAAAAGTTGAATTTACATTTCCTGCTTATACCGAAAAAAACGTTTATGGATATGTTGTAAGTTGGCCTGCAATTGGAGAAGTTACAAGCCGAGGTGCAACGATTGTAAAAGCAAAAGTGCGAATTGATGAATATCCAAAAGAGATTTTGCCTAACTTTTCTTTTACAGGGAAAATTCAAATTACCGAACCGCAGGAAAATCTTGTTGTTGAACGTTATGCTGTTGCTTATGAAGATGGCGTTGCCTACGTAGAAATTGCAAAAGATAATAAAAAGATACTGGTAAAAGTTAGCCCATACGGTTCAGAATATGTAAAAATTTTAGAAGGCTTGGCTGGTGGAGAAATTTTAAAAGCGCAGTCTGTGGCAAAGCAGAGCGGCTGGAACAGACGTGCTGGTCCGGGCGGTAATTCAGGGGCAAACGCAAACAGAACAGGTGGCGGCGGCGCTGGCGGTCCTCCGCCTGGGAGATTTTAAAATGAATCAAGTTGCTGTAGCAAACAACTCTTCTGAAAAAACTGTAATCAGAATGGAAAATGTTTGGCGCATTTATAAAATGGGCGAAAATGAAGTGAATGCGCTGCAAGGAATAAGTTTTAGCGTAAAACAGGGCGAATTTCTTTCTATAATGGGTCCATCTGGTTCCGGAAAATCAACTTGCATGAATATGATTGGCTGCCTTGATAAACCGACTTCTGGAGTTGTTGAAATAAACGGAAAGCAGACTGCATTAATGACAGAAAAAGAACTTGCAGCCCTTAGGAATAAAACAGTAGGATTTGTTTTTCAGCAATATCATCTTTTGCAAGGATTGACGGTTCTTGAAAATGTAATGCTTCCGCTCCGCTATCAAGGCATTGAAAAAACTAAGCGGGTAGAACTTGCAAAAGACGCGCTTGAATTGGTCGGTCTAAAAGAACGGATTTCACATCGGCCATACGAACTTTCCGGCGGACAAAAACAGCGTGTTGCAATTGCGCGCGCTATGGTTACAAAACCGCATATAATTCTCGCAGACGAGCCTACCGGAGCTTTGGACAGTAAAACTGGAATTGCGGTTATGAATCTTTTCAAAGATATTAATAAAAGCGGAACGACAATTGTTATTGTAACGCATGACCCGCGCATTGGAGAAAGTACGGAGCGTTGTATTCGTATTTTGGACGGAAAAATCCAGGCGGATTCAATAAACCGGAATGCAAAAATTGCGGAGGATTATAATGTTTGAAGATTTTGTTGACGCACTGCAAAATTTTCGGCGCAATAAAACAAGAACATTTCTCTCTCTTTTAGGTGTGGTTATTGGTGTTGCATCCGTAATAATAATTACAAGCATGGGAAAAAGTTCTTCCCAGCAGATTAAAGATACATTCGGCTCGTCGGGCTTGGATGTTGTTAGTATTTCAAGCGGTTTTATGCGGCGAAACAGGGATGCCGTTTCAATTACATTTGATGAGTCATTCCGTAAAAATCTTTTTGAAAAAGTTCAAAATATAAAAAAGATTTGGTATAAAAATGTTTTAAGTGCAACAATTTCTTATGCAGAAACAAGTACTAATATAAATTGTAACGCAGTGGAAACAGGCTATCTTGAAATGTATGGTCTTGAACTTTCTTCCGGTCGTTATATAAATGTAACGGACAATCAGGAAGGAAGTCAAAAAATTATTTTAGGAAGCGCAATTGCAGAAGCTCTTTTCCCGTCCGGCGATGGAATAGGAAAATACGTTCTTTTGACAAGCAATAAAATTTCTTTTAATTTTCAAGTTATCGGAATTTTAAAAGAACAATCTTCCGGGATGGAAGACACTACAAATTCTGCATATATTCCCCGCGGATTTTATTCAAAAAAGATAATTCCAAATCCAGCCGCAAGTACCGTTATGGTTCAGTCAGTTTCTGTGGAAAAAGCTACTTCTCTTGCAAAAACGTTGGAATCGTATTGCGAAGAGCTTTCCGGAACTTCCTATTCAGTAAATGTAATGTCAATGCAAACAATGATTGAAAACCTTAATTCAATTACAACAACTTTAAGCGTTATGCTTAGCGCTATTGCCGCGATTTCGCTTTTAGTCGGTGGAATTGGAATTATGAACATAATGATTGTAACAGTTACGGAGCGAAAACAGGAAATTGGTATAAGAAAAGCGTTAGGCGCAAGTCCTGCGGATATCCGCCGCCAATTTTTAGTGGAATCCGCTTCCATTACGCTAATAGGCGGAATTCTTGGAATAATACTGGGAATCGTTGTTAGCCTTGCAGTTGAATGGGTAAAAAATCAGTCTTTTATAATAAGTTTTTCAGCTTGCATAATAAGTTTTGTTTTTTCAGTTTTTGTAGGAATATTTTTCGGCTTGAATCCGGCGGCGCGCGCTGCAAAATTGAATCCAGTGGACGCGCTTTCCGGCGAATAAGATAAATCTTTAAGCGAATAGATATTTCTGTCCGCTTAAAAAATTTATTCTTTTACCATCGCAACATCAAGACGATTGAACGGAATATTAATGCCTTTTTCATCAAAAGTTTCTTTTATAGCCGTGTAAACTTCGTTCTGCACTTGAGCAAAGTTTTTTGGTTCAAACCAAACTGCCAGCGTAAGATTTATTCCGCTGTCGCCAAAACCGCTGTACCACGCAGAAGATTCGGGCTCTTTTAAAACGGAAGGACATTTTTCCGGAACATTTTTGATTGTTTCCAAGGCAAAGTTCATATCCGTTGAATAATCAATTGGCACAACAAAAAGAAATCTTCTCTTATCAAAAAAACTGTTGTTCTGAAAATTTGAATTTATTATAGAACTGTTTGGAATGCGGATTAGCTGATTGTTCGGTGTATGAATTTTTACAGAAAGCAAACCTACGGAATCAACCGTACCAGAAACGCCAGCGACCTCAATAACGTCACCAACTTTCATAGTTTTTTCGCCAAGAACAAAAAGTCCGCTTATAAAATTGCTGACCGAAGTTTGAGCCGCAAAACCGACTGCAACTCCCGCAATTCCGGCCGCACCCCAAATTGCACTAAGTTTTATTCCGAATAAACTAAGAATATACATTATTACAAGCACATAAAAAACGTAGGAAATAAGTTTTGAAATTGTTTTTACAGCGGTTTCGGAAACTTTTCCTGCTGAAATTTTTTTTATGGCGTGCTTTATAAGTTTAAAAACAAGCCACATCAGTAAAATTACAAGAATTGCGCCTATAATTTTAAAAAGATTGTGCCAAGTTGCAAAAGTTTTTAAATATTCCAAAAATTGCGAAGAAATTTTTCCTACAGTTTCGTTAGCGGCTGTTGCGGCAGCTTCTGTTACATCATGCAATACTGACTGATCTTCCATTTTCTAACTTCTGTCTTTCAAATTTATAAAATTTTAATTAAATAAATTTCTAAAATAAGAGAAAATTGCAATTCCGCCGCAAAATCCTATAAGCATCATAAAAATGGTAGAAAAAAACGAACCGAAAATTTCACCGTAAATATGTCTTTTCACTTCTTTCTTTTTTTCTTTTAATTCTTTCTTAGCCTGTTCAGCCTTAGCTTTTTTTTCTTGTTCCAATTCTTCTTTTTCTTCAGCATCCATAAATAACCCCTTGTTATAGCATAAACTATTTTATTCCATAATTAAAAGTTGTCAATTTATTTTTAGATATATAAAAAAAGGGGCGCCTGCCCCTCGTTCCAACCGCCTACGGCGTTTTCCACTGCCCCCTCTTGCATAGGACGGGCGCTTCGCTGGTCCTGATTTTATAAAATTGCTTTCTTTTAGTTGTGTCTGCAAATATCATTAATAATACATTCTGCACATTTAGGATTTTTTGCAGTGCAAACGTATCTTCCGTGAAGAATAAGCCAGTGATGCGCATGCAACATATATTCGCTCGGAATACGTTCTAAAAGACTTTTTTCAACAAGTTCAGGAGTATTGCCCTCTGCAAGGCCTATTTTCGGGCAGATGCGCAAAAGATGTGTATCAACAGGCATTGTCGGTTTGCCAAAAAGTACATTAAGCACAACATTTGCAGTTTTTCTGCCAACACCGGGCAGGCTCATCAGCGATTCTCTGCTGTCCGGAACAATACTGTTAAAATCGCTGATAAGTTTTTTGCTAAGTTCAAAAACGTTTTTGCTCTTTGCGTTGCTTAGCCCTATGGGTTTTATGTATTCGGCAATTTTGCTCTGCCCAAGAGCGCACATTTTTTCCGGCGTATCCGCAATCTTAAAAAGCGGTTCGGTTACTTTGTTTACACTCTTGTCCGTTGTTTGCGCAGAAAGTACAACCGCAACCAGCAGCGTATAAGGCGAATAATAATTCAACTCTGGCTTTGGTTCCGGATTCTGCGCTTTAAATCGTTCAAAAACAGTTTTTATTTCCGATTCAGAAAGAAGCATATTTCTTACTTTCTTTACAAATCATTATTTTACAGCGTCTTTTAAAGCGTCTGCTTTATCTGTCTGTTCCCAAGGAAATTCGCTGTGTCCAAAATGTCCGTAACTTGCTGTTGCTTTATAAATAGGACGGCGAAGATTTAAAGTTTTTGAAATTCCAGCCGGAGTGCAGTCAAATACTTTTTTTACAGCTTCCTCAATTTTTTCAACTGCAACTTTTTCCGTGCCGAATGTTTCAACTAAAATAGAAACTGGGAAAGGAACTCCGATTGCATATGCCAACTGAACTTCTGCTCTTTCTGCCAGATTTGCGGCAACAATATTTTTTGCAATGTAGCGCGCCATATATGCAGCTGAGCGGTCAACTTTTGAAGGGTCTTTTCCGCTGAAAGCACCGCCGCCGTGTCGTCCCATTCCACCGTATGTGTCTACAATGATTTTTCGTCCTGTAAGACCGGCATCTCCGTCTGGACCGCCAGTTACAAATCTTCCTGTCGGGTTGATATGATATTTTGTATCTTTATCAATAAGTCCTGTTGGTTCGAGGACTGGCTTGATTATTTCGTTAATAATTGTTTTTTCAATTTCTTCATGCGGAATTTCCGGGTTGTGCTGATGCGAAACAACAACAGTGTCAATTCGGAACGGTTTTCCGTCTTTATATTCAATCGTAACTTGGCTTTTTGCGTCCGGTCTTAACCATTTTATTGTTCCGGCTTTTCTTAATGCAGAAGCTGAACGCAAGATTTTATGAGCGAACATAATTGGTGCCGGCATAAGTTCAGGAGTTTCATTGCAAGCGTAACCAAACATCATTCCTTGGTCTCCGGCGCCCTGCTGACCTTCGTACTTTTCAAGGCCTTCTCCCATAACACCTTGATTTATATCTGAAGATTGATTGTGAAGCCGATTTTCGAACTTGAATTTTTTTGCATCAAGACCAAAGTCTTTGCTTGTATAGCCAATTTCTTCGGCAACGGAACGCGCTATTTTTTCCGCATTCTTTTTTATGTATTTCCAATTTTCTTTTGAATTTTGGGTAAATCCGATTTCGCCACCAACAAGAACAAAATTTGTTGTGGCAAAAGTTTCGCAGGCAACGTGCGCATTTGGATCAAGGGAAAGACATGCGTCAAGAATTGCATCTGAAATTTGATCGCAAAGCTTGTCAGGATGACCTTCGCTTACTGATTCTGAAGTGAAAAGATAATGTAATTGTTTAGAAGAAAAAAGACCCATAATGGTTCTCCTTTTTAGCAAAATTTTTTAGGTAAAACCTAAATCCGCTTGCAAGTTGGATAAATCAACGGATGGATTTATTCGATGTGTTGTTAAAAAATAGTGGAAAACATAAAAAATATCAATATATAATAGATACGTAAATGTTTGTTTGCATTTTTTATAAAAAATAGTAAATAATGAAAATATTATTGTATCAAATCTAAAAAGATTGTATACTACTAGCGAGAATATCCGCAGGGGGAATTAGAATGTCACTTAAGAAAACTTTTTCAAAAGATGGCAAATGTAATGTAACATTTACAGTTTCTGCAGAAGCAGCTCAGGGCGCAAAAACAGTCAATATTGCAGGCGATTTTAACAGCTGGAGCAGCACAGATACTCCTATGAAGAAAGGCAAAGACGGTTCTTTCTCTGTAAAACTTGCTTTGGATGTTGATAAAGAATACCAGTTCCGATATTTACTCGATGGTTATAAATGGGAAAATGATTGGAAGGCTGATAAATACATTCCAGCGCCTTATTCAAATGCAGACAACTCTGTTGTTGTTACAAAAAAGACAAAGTAAATTTGAAAAACCGGCTTTTTTAGCCGGTTTTTTTTATAGCGTTTGAATTTTAATTTTCTTGAAACTACTTTAAGTTAGCAAGCAAAGCGTCCAATTCGCTCTGTGTAATGAATTTTTCCTGTAAATAATAATTGCTGACTTCTTTTTGCAAGTCTGAAATTTCATTCATCTTTTTTCCGAGCATATGTTCAAATGAATATTGCAATAGTTTATAGTCGCGGAATTCTTTTATTCCCATTTCATTTGTTTTTTGATAATCTTCAGCAATTTCGTCCCAAGTTGCTCCGCATAGTGCAGCAAGATTTGCGCTGATTACGCCGGTTCTGTCTGTTCCAAGTCGGCAATGAACGTAATACGGGCCGGGATGACTTCCTATGAATTTTACGATTTCGCCAATCATATTACCAAATTCCCGTGTATTGGAAGCATAATAAACCGTATTGTAATGTGTTTTTATGAAAAGTTGATTTCCTGCCTGCTGAATGTCGTTAACGTAAACGGAAATTTGTTCTTTTTTAGGGTCAAGAGATTCCTTTCCGGAAAGTGTTATAATCGATTTTATTTGATTGTCTTTGATTTGCTTGTTTACAAGGCGGATTCGTTCTTTTTCTGTGTCATATTCGCGGGAAATTTTATAAGGATGATAACCGCGGAAAAGTTTTGTTGTTCCCGGAACAAGTCGGAAATTGGAAATTGTTGCAATGTCTTCCGGATTTTCAAGGTTGAATTCTTTTAGTTTTTTTACTTTGTTTGCAATTTTTGTGTTCGCAATTACGGTTTCCGGATTATCGTTCGGAAGTAAAATTAAATTGTTGTTTGACATTTGGAACCCAGGATAGTGAGGCAAAGTCGGTTCAAGTTTTTCTATTCTGGTTCGAATGCTGGTTGCTTCTACAATCTGAACTTCATATTCAACTTCTGCGATTACGTAAAATTTGAATTCAGGAAATCCGGAATTTCCTGGAATTAAAACATTTTCCAGCGGACATTCCAAAGTCCATGTTGTGTATTTGAATTTTTTTAATTCCCAGTCGCTGTTGTTTTTTGCCCAGCCATTAAAAGAGCCTTCTACAAAAACTTGTTTTGGTTTTGCAATATCTGCTTTTGCGGCGTCAAATACGAATACTATATTGCCGTTTTCCATCAATTGATAACAAAGTTTTTTGTTTACGCTGTTCTGTTTGAATTCGGTTTGGTAAGTTACAATTTTCTTTTGTTTCTTTTCTTTTGCAGAAACAGAAAATATTGCTGCTAATGCAAATAATGAAATAGCAAATAATTTTTTAATTTTTAAATTCAATTTTTTCTCCTGTTTTGGTAATGAGATTATTTTAACACATATTTGCTGCAAATAAAATAATCGGGTGGTGGAGTTGTGTAATTTTCAACGCAAAGGGCAAATAATTCTGTTCGCTCTTTTTTGATTTTTATATAAAATTTGAATTACAACTTAACAAAAATGGGTTATAATTTAGCTATGAAAAAGAAATCTGCCGTAAAAACTGTTGGTATTTTAACGTCTGGCGGAGATGCGCCTGGTCTTAATGCTGCAATCCGCGGAGTTTGTCGCTCTGCGATGATTAATTATGGAATGAAAATTATCGGTATTAAAAACGGATACCGTGGACTTATAAATGGAGACGGTTTTACGATTACTTCGGAAACTGTTTCCGGAATTTTAACGCGTGGCGGAACTTTGCTTGGAACCAGCCGGGAAAAACCTTTTAAAAATCCGGTTGCAAATCCGGAAACCGGGCTTCTTCCGATTGAAGCAATTAAAAAAAATTATAAAAAATGGAAACTTGATGCGCTTGTTGTTCTTGGCGGAAACGGAACGAATACAACCGGAAGTTTGCTTGCAAAAGAAGGATTGAACGTTATTGGTCTTCCAAAAACAATAGATAATGATATTGTAGGAACGGACGTTACTTTTGGTTTTCATACTGCGGTTGATGTTGCAACGGAAGCAATTGACCGAATTCATACTACTGCACATTCGCACAGTCGCGTTATGGTTGTGGAAGTTATGGGGCATAAAGCCGGTTGGCTTGGATTGTACTCTGCGTTGGCTGGTGGCGGCGATGTATGTCTTTTACCGGAAATTCCATACGATATTAATTCTGTTGCGAAAAATGTGCTTGCCCGCCGCGATGCAGGGAAAGAGTTTTCCATTGTTGTAGTTGCAGAAGGTGCGCTCTCTAAAGAAGAAGCCAAAATGGATAAAAAAACTTTTAAAAAATCGCGGGCCGAAATGGTTCAGTCTATTGGTTATAGAGTTGCAAAAGAATTGGAAGCGGCAACAGGGCTTGAAAGTCGAACTTCTGTGCTTGGATACTTGCAGCGCGGAGGAACGCCAAGTCCTTATGATAGGGTGCTTGCAACTCAGTTTGGTGTTGCGGCGGCAGATTTTCTTGCGCGCGGTGATTTTGGAAAGCTTGTTGCTATGCAAAATAATAAAATTGTGGGAATTCCGCTGGAAACTTGCGCAGGAAAAGTAAAAAATATTCAACTGGATGATCCTCTTATTGAAACTGGCCGTTCTGTAGGAATTTGTTTTGGCGACTAGTTTTATTGGCGATGCAAAAAATTGTTTTAAGTGCCGTTTTTGCAAAGTTTGCTTGGGGCGCGGTTGCATTGGCGAAATGCCGGGAATGGGCGGCGTTAATAACAGCGAAAATTTTCTTTTAAATTGTGGCGGTTGGGATAATATTTCTTTGCCGGCCGGGCAGTCTTGTAATTCTGTTTCCGCAGAAAATTTAGGAATTGCGCCTGTTACCGGGGCAAACCAAAATATTGGTTTTTCAAATGAAAGCGATTTTTATTTTCCTTATTTTTTAGCAGCGCATAATAAAGGAATTTCCGTTTGTGTTGGCGATGGCGCTCCTGATGAAAAGTTAAAACTGGGGCTTAGCGCAGTTCAAAAAATCGGCACAAAAGCGTATTTTTTTCTGAAGCCTTACCCGAACGAACGGCTTTTTGAGCGAATTGACTGGGTTTGTAATTCTGCTTGTGCAATTGGCATAGATATTGACGCTTATAATATTGTTTCTATGAGAAATCAGGCTAAACTTGAAAAAAAGACAGCAGCCCAACTGCAAGAATTCAGAAAATATTCTAAACTTCCGCTGATAATAAAAGGTGTTTTTACAGAAGAAGATATTGAACTTTGCGAACTTGTAAAGCCGGAAATTATTGTTGTTTCAAATCATGGTGGAAGAGTTCAAACGGAAACCAGTTCTACGGCTGATTTTTTGCAAAAAAATGCAGCGATTCTAAAGTCTTGTTGTAGCGAACTTTGGGTTGACGGAGGAATAAGAAAAAAACGCGATATTCAGGTGGCAATGCAACTTGGCGCTACAAAATGCCTTGCGGCGCGACCTTTTATTGCAAGGCTTTGCGAAGGCATAGCGAAAAATGCTGAAAATAGCGAACTTGCCGGAATCAATTCAATGGAAAACGAAATTCAAAAAATGCTGAATTAATTTTATTTTCCAGAAGAATTTCTGCAAGATAAAAAGAATAGCGAAACGATTATTAATATAATTGCGTATAAAATAATTCCTGCCGGCAAACAGAATTGTGGTCCGGTCATTCCTAAAAGTCCGTAATTTATGAATTTGAAAAAGCAGATTGCAAGGTTGTAAAGGAAAATGTATGCCACGGCAAGCAGCGGAAACATAACAATCCATTTGAATTTAAATACAGAATTTTCTTCAAGTCTGAAATGCCAGGAAATGTATGCAATAATTATAAATAAAATTAAAATATATAGCGGTTTTAAAATTCTGTTCATTAGAATATGCGCAAAAACTTCTGAAGAATAGCCGTATTGCTCTGCTTTTCCCGCAAATTTTAGCAAGGAAATTAAATTCATAGAATCAGCTCCGCCTGAAGCCTCTGCTATAAAAGAAAAATCGCTGAACGGCATTCCAAGAATAAGAATTCCGGATAAATCTTTTTGGTTGTAACCAATTTTAAATTCTGCGGAAATCATTTGGTTCGGGAAGTTTTTATCAACTGAATTTAAAATTATATATGGAACGGAAGTTGTTCTTTTATCAATGTTAAGAAGATTTTTTGTTTCTTCATCAAGGAAATTTGTTTGCAGCGCGCTCATTTTTGCGTATGGAACATAATATCCGGAGCGAACGGAACCAGATTCATCAAGTTCAATAATTTCAAGTCCGCGAAGATACATAATCATATTTGATGTTGAACCGCTTGTTGTAATTCCATGAATAAAATAAAGAGTCGTTCCGGAATTTTCATCTTCATTGTTGTTTATTTTAAAATAAACATTATTTGCAGATTCGTATGCCTGAAGATTTCTTGTTTCGTCGCGGAAAAAATATTGATTTTTAAGAAGATTTTTGGAAATTTCCAAATAGCGCACAACATCCGAATCAATTGAAAGTTTTTTCGACTCAAGTGAAAGTGCGTGGAAAACATAATATGAGTGCAAAATATCTCCGTTTACAAGCGCAATGTAACCTTCGTATTTTTTTGCAAATATTTTTTGCTCTTCGGTTGTTCCCTGCGAGCGCGTATCGTTAAGTTTGTTCCATGCGGTTGCCGCTATTTGTTTTGATTCCTGAATGTTTATGTCTTTTGCTTCCGCGGATTTTATTGCAAGCTGAGCATAATAATGCGCGCCGAACCAGTCTTTTTGTTCAAGACAAGTTTTTGCCGTTTGCATAAGTTCAAAAGATTTGTACGGTTCAGAAATAATTGTGGTTTTGCGTTCCGCAATTTTTGAAGCTTCCGCTCCGAATGTCATTTCGTTGATTTTTTGCTTTATGGCAGCAGAAATTTCATCTTTTTTGTCATTGTAAGATTCTGTAATGTACAAAATTTTCTGATTTTCTGTATTTTTTGGATCAAGTTTATATGCAAGATGTGCATATTCATAAGCGGTTTCGTAATTTTTGTTTTCGTAAAAGAATTTTGCTGAATTTTGATATTCTTTCATCAAAACAGGATTAAATTCTAAAGTTTTGATTTGATTTGTAATTTGAGGCATGGCAATTTCGTTTACACAAGTTATGAAAAGTACAAAAATCAAAGAAGAAATCAGGACTTCTTTAAAACGAGTAAACATTGCGTCGGAAAATCTTGTAAAACTTCCGTCCGGGTGCAATCCGAAGTCAATGCACCAGCAAACTGATATGCCGGACGCAAAAACAGAAGGCAGCAAAAAGCAAAAAAGTTTTAAGCCGGAAAGGAATTTGTATTTTCCGGCAGAATCAGAAGTCAATTCTGGAAGTTTTGTAAAAAAATGTCCGTAAAGAATGCAAATTATAAAAACAAAAATGCAGAATGCAATGTTTATAAGAAAATTTCTAGTTCTTTTTTTCATTTTAAACTTCCTCTTTTTTGTGCAAAATTGCAATTACAATTCCGATTGCCGTAAAAATAAGCCAAAAAAGCATATTTATTAAAACCAGCGGAAATTCAATTCCTTTTTCTATAAAGAAATTAAAATGTCCGCCTTCATAAAAAAGCGACTGGAAAAAATTGCGCACGGAATTATTCGCTGCTGAAAAATAAAAATCGTTGAACCAGATAACAATTCCGCTAAGTGCAAGCGCGCCAAGAGCGTTTACCATGCGCCAACTGCTGAACCGAATCAATGAATATAGCGAGCACAGAGCGAATCCCAACGAGCAAAAGCAAATCCATGAAAAAAATCCGTAGTTCCATGCGCGCATCGCTTGAAGTTTTATGGAACTAAAAACATTTATTATTGGATAGGGAATATTTGTCATCGTTTCTTTTGTTAAAGAATCGCGGAATGGATTTGCAGCCTTTGCAAATTCGGAATTTTTTGAAATATCAATATTTTTTTCGCTTGCAAACGTTGCTGATTCAGATGTGTCTTCTATCATCAAAACATCTGCGGAATCTGATTCGGAATTATTGTTAAAATAGTAGAGTTTTCCGCCTGCTTGTCTAAAATATCCTTTTGTCAAATCATTTTGCTTTGCCACATAATTTTTTTCAAAAAGTTTTTTTTCAAATTGAGTTTGAATTTTAAGCGTAATCGGAAAAAACGCAAACCAGTTTGCAAGTGAAAGAAGAATAAATGTTATAAAACTTGAAACAGGATTGCTTTTGTGGCGAATTTTATAAAGAATCAACGCAAGCGGAAGCAGAAGAAAAATAATTGGAAGAACGGAAAAAAATCCGGAAACAATCATTTCTTTAGAAATAAAAAATCTTTCGCCCGCAACCAAACTTACGCTGTCTGAATATTGAACAAAAATAAACATTCCGACCGCAAATCCTACGAGCAAAGTACAAAAATAATCTAAAATTAAAGAAATAATTTTTCGCATTAAAAACCTTCTGTTTTATCTTCTTTCTACTTTTCTATTTTCGGCAAATAAAAAACTAGTCTTTAGAAACAACCTTTGTTTTAACTACTTTTAATCCGGTTTTCACTTTAATATTGTTTTGATATAATTGAAACAATGAAATTTACCAGCACAAGAAACAAAAAGTTATCAGTTGACTTTGCAGAGGCAGTTTTGAATTGTATGCCTTCTGACGGTGGATTGTATGTTCCTTCTCAAACTGAAGATTTGCGCCGTTGGCTTTTAAATGTTGATGAAGATACTTCCTTTAGTTCTATAGCCGGAACGCTGACTTCTGCGTTTATAAAAGATGAATTTTCACCGATTATTTGCGAAACTATAGCAATGCGCGCTTTTCCGTTTTCTCCGGAAATAAAGCAGCTTGATGAAAATTTATTTCTTCTTGAATTGAATCACACTCCCACTGGAAATCACAGAGATTTTGGAATTTCGTATTTAACTGCTTGCCTTGAAACAATTTTGCAGCTTCGTGGCGAAAACGCTCTTTTGGTCGCTGTTTCCGAGCGCGGAGAGCTTTGCGCCAGTCTTGCATGGGCTTTGCGCGGAAAAAAACATTTAAAGGCTGTTGTTGTTTGCGCAAAGGGCAAGGTTTGCGGTTTAAAAGAAAGTGACTATGTTTGGAATGGCGGAAACGTCTGCCCTATAGAAATTGATGCTTCCGAGCAAGAATGTCATTTAATTACGAAAGATATTTTTTCTGATGCGGAATTTGTAAAGCGCAATCATATTACGGTTGCAAATACGGCAAATATCGGGCGGCTTTTACCGCAGGCATTTTTTTATCCGTTCGCATTTTCCCGCATAAAAAATAAAGTTCATAGCGATATTTTTTATGCGCTTGCGGCAGGCAATTACAGTAATGTTGTTGCGGGGCTGTACGCATGGCAATTCGCTTTGCCGTTAAACGGTTTTATTCTGCCTGCAACAGATGCGTTTGCTGTAAATCCGGGCGGAAATCCCGTAATATTGGATTCTCTTGTTCCGCTAAAAAATCGTATGCCGGCCGATCCAACAGAACCGTCTAATCTGGAACGTCTGGAAGATGTTTTCTGCGCAAACCAGCTTATGATGCGTCATTTTGTTTTTCCGGTTGATGTCAGCGCTCAAGATGTTGATGTTGCCGCAAAAGAACTTTTTACAAAATACAAAGTAATCGCAGATCGTCATACAGCACGGGCTTACGCTTCTGCAAAAATAAAAAAAGAGTCGCGAGATGAAGAATATGCAACAGTTCTTATTGCGCGCGATCACCCAAGTCTTTCTTCTGATTATGTTCGTTATACAATCGGGGAAACTCCAATGATGCCGCAGTCAATAAAAGAAGCTCAGCAACCTTCTGAAACAGGCAAACCTTGCGTAAAATCTTCTGATGAAATAAAAAAAATTATAGAAAACTTATAAAAAAGTGGGGGGGGGCGGAGCCCGTCGTTCGCAAGTTCCTTGCTCACTTTTCAACAAAAGCCTAAAGTCTTTTGTTGACGCCAAAATAAAAAGGGCGGAGCCCCGCCCTGCGCCTCAAACGCTGTGGCGTTTTCGGCTACCCACCCAGCGGGGCAAAATTTATTTGCACTTTGCCCCGCAACGCCCGTTGTTTTTACTGTTTTTTTGTTTTTGGCTTTGATTTAGCACTCTTTGCCGTTTTTGGAGCAAAAGGTTTTATGAATTCAGCGCATTTATATTCTGCTTTTTCTTTTGCTTTTATAACTGTGCCGAACGCTTTTAAAACTTCTTCAGAATCTTTTTCTTCCAAAAGTGCAATTGCAAATCCGTGTGCCAAAGTCCAATCGCAAGTTTCTTTGTTAAACCAAACAGTTCCATCATAAAGATTTGCGCCTGTTAACATTCTTGCTTTGTCGCTGTCAGTCAGTAGCTTTACAATTTTGTAAAGCGCTTTCTTTTCTTCTTTTGCAATTTCTTTTGCGTTGCAAACTGTGGAAAGGACGAAAAGTCGGTTTATGTTTCCCTGTGCATCGCCAAGATCAATTCCGTTAGAAGAAAGATACTCGCCGAACTTGCGTGCAAAAGCCCATTTTTCAGCAAAACCTTTTTCTGCGTATTCTTTTACCATAGCAAAACAAACAAGCTGTTCTGCAAGGTTTTTATCTGTAGCAAATAAAGTTTCAAGATACGAATCAGCTGTTTTTGCTTTTTTAAGAGTTGCAGCAATGTCTTGAGCCGGTTTGCTCTTATTCTTTATTGCAAGAAGAACAATTTTTTCTGCAAGTTTTGCAAATTCTTTGATTTGCTTTTCTGGTTCAGCGAGTTTTGTTTCGCCGGCAAATTTATTCGCTGTTTCGTAGAAAGAAATCGCTGCTTCTTTTGCAGAAGAAACAAGTTCCTTAAGCTGTTTTTTTGCAGACGATTCTGTTGCTTTTTCAGAAACAGGATTTAAAATTCCGTGGACTGCCGGCAAAATTGTATTTGCGTAAGCGGCAAACGGTTGGTAAAGTTCACGGTAACAAATTTCTTCCCATTCAGTTTCAAGATCATAACAGCCGCGGCCTTGCAAAGTGTCGCACAAAATTTGGTATTTGTGGTCTGCGCCATCAGAAACTTCGTGAATGTCCATATAAACTTGATATTCAAATCCGTTCAATCCTATGTACATTCCGCGTTCGCAAATTTCCTGGCTTCTGCGGATATACCAAAGTCCTGAACGATGTTCGCGGAAAATGCAGTATTTGTCGTTTTCCCCGTGAAGATTCAATCCTTCGGAAATTGATTTGCTTCGCATTTCTACGTGCTGTTCTTCGCCGGAACCGATTTTTACTGCGTATTCGCAAGACTGCTTAATCCATCCTTGTGCGCGTTCATATTTATTGTTGTAGAAAACAACAGAATATTCGTTTCCGCAAGAGTTTGAATAAGCGAAAATATTTTCGTTCACGTGTCCGTTGTCCCAAACATCATAGAACAAGAAGTTTTCTACGTTTGCGAAAAGATAGCGTTTTTTCATCAGTGGGAAAATATCGTGCCAATGTCGGTTTATAAGATTCTGGTCAGGAGTTTCATTGCGGTACGCTTTTGTAAATTCCATTCCGTATTTTTCAGTGAATCCTTCAATCTGTCCATGTCCGAACATCGGAAGTCCAGGCATTGTAATCATCAAAGTACAAACACCGAAGTATTTATCATCTTTTCCGAATTGAGCAACCGCCGTGTCTTCGTCAGGGTTGTTCATAAAGTTTACGTAACGTTTAAGAATCTGCGGATCGAATTTAATCGTGTTCTTTACAGAATCGCGATATTTCTGGTTTTCTTCTTTTTTAAGCATATTCATAAACGCAGAATTGTAAACGCGGTGCATTCCTAAAGTTCGGACAAAGTAGCCTTCCATCATCCAGAACGCTTCTGCAAGCAAGAGCGTGTCCGGCACTTCTTTTGCAACGCGGTCAACAACTTCGCGCCAGAACTCGTTAGGAATTCGCGCTTCAAATTCCTGGTCGGAAAGAGCTGATTCTGAGCGGGAATAAATGTCTCCGCCGCTTCCCGGTTTTGGATACCAAAGACGGCGGATTGATTTTTTTGCAAGAACCATTGCCGCGTCAAAACGGATAATCGGGAAGTTTCGCGCAACGTGCAGAATATCCTGCATAACCGCTTCCCGCGCTTCCGGATTCAAAAAGTCAATTTGCGCAGTGTCGTTCCATGGCATTCCAGTTCCATCGTTTCCGTGGTAAATGTAGCGGGTGTCACCGTTTCTAAAATCAACACGCTTAAAAACGACAGAACAGTCAGAATGATTGTAGTAGTGGTCTTCAAGCCAAACGCCAACGTTCGGATCCCATGAAAGATTTTCACCGTTAAAAGTATATGAAGATGAAGGCGGATCTCGGCGCTGAACAAATAAATCAGGATGATTTACAACCCAATTGGAATCCATTCCAGTGTGGTTTGGAACCATATCCGAAGCAAGTCGAATTCCGCGCTGCCAACATCTTGAGCGAAGATTTGAAAGTGCGTCCCAGCCGCCGATATTTTCTGCAATATTGTAGTCGTAAAGCGAATATGCAGAAGCCGCTGCTTCCGGATTTCCGCAAAGCTGTTTAATTCGTTTTGAAGCGTTTGAGCGTGTCCATAAACCGATCAGCCATAATCCTGTAAAACCTTCGTCGCGCAAAGCATCAAGTTCTTCATCTGGAATTTGATCAAGCCGGGTAATTGGGCGTTTGTATTTTTTTGTAAGCTGGTCAAGCCAAACAAGAACGGTTTTTGCCATCAAAATTACACAAGGCATCCATTCGCGGTCAGGGCTGAATCTTTCATATTCTTTCATTAAACCGTCATAATTGTAGGCTTCCATATTAACTTCGCCGCCATTAATCGGGTTAAAATGCATGAACATTTTTTCTTCTTCTGTAAGAGTGTCTATTCCCTGTAAAAGTCTTCTGAGCCATTCGCCAAGCAAATCTGACCAATATTGGCGGATGTAGTCAAGCTGTCCTTTTAAACTCTGTGGTGAAAAAACGACCGGTTCGCGAAGCATACTTATCAAATCATTGTTGAACGGACCGAACTTCGGAAGATTCTTGAATATTTTTTGAATTTCTGCCCAAGCTTTGTCATAAACTGGATTTTTTGCAAGTTCCGAATCATCAAAAAGAATTGCGAACGGTTTGAATGCAGGATTTTCATTTGCAAGCCGCAATAAAATTAATTCTTCAAGAGTTTGTTCTCTGTTAGAGCGGGTTGCACCAGTTCCTGTGTCTATGCAATTTTTGGCAAGATATTCTTCCGCCGTAATTTTTCCCTGATAAACTTCTACAGGAGGAAATTCATTTGTAAAATCCAAAAGAAGTTTGTCTACATTTTCTTTTTTCAAAGATGATTCCAAGTCGGAAAGCAATTTTTTGAAAGAATCTAGATTTTTATCTCGGCGATAAAGCATGCAGACATAATGGAAAACTTCATCAATAAGTCCCATTGCATTTAAAGAACCTGCGGAAATTCTTTTGTCCGCCTGATTTTTGCTGTCAAAATATTTATTCAGAATATCTGCAAATTTTCGTACAGCAGGCATATTTCCTAAAATAACATTGCCGCTTGAAGAGTAAAGTCGTTCATCAAATTTACAAACATCACGAATTTTTCGTCCTATATGAAATTCGTTGTAAGAAGTTTCCATTATTGCCTCCAAAAACTTATTTTCCGCTTGTTTTTTTTATTTATGCAAAGCAACTACAGTTTTAATTTTTTCAATTAATGCAGTGTCTTTTTCCAAATCTTCTACAGTGCAAGGCATTCTGTAAGTCCAGTTAAACTCATTTACAGAACCAGGAACATTTACGCGTTCTGCATTTGCGTCTGCAAGCCAATATTTCTTTTCCATTGCAATATAATCTTGCAGAGGATTTATTACCCAAACAGAATTGGAAGTTGCAACGCCTTTTAAATAACTTTGTGCAATTTCCGGACTGAACGGAGCATTTGCAATTTCATTGATTTTTGCCTGGTCAAAACCGTCAACGCCGAAAGCCCATGGATTTGTTCTTACAAACAAACTTGAACCTTCGCGGTCTTCCTGCCACCATTGGCGCACAGTTGTGGAATCGTGAACGGATGTTGTTGTAACTGAAAGGTACGGAAGTTCAGAAAGCGGAATGTATGGTTTTCCCGGTTCTGACCATTTGCGGCTCCAACGGTTTACGCGCAAAGCCAAAATTCCGTTTTTCTGCATAACGCCCGGAAGACATGGAAGGTTTGCTCCTAAATCTTCTCCGCAAGGAATCATTTTTACAGAATTTGTAAGCGCAGCAAGAATTTCATCTGACTGAACTTCCCAAAGCTTGTTTTGTTCGATTTCTTTTGTATCAATAAGATTTTTCAAAGCTGCTTTTTCGCCGTCATTCAATGATTTCCAAGCGTTAGAATCGTAATATGTCCAAACAGGAACGAATTTGCCATCTTCAATTTCTATAAGACAGCGGTTTTGCCAAGATTTGCTCAATGCGTCTTTGCATCGCTGCTGTGCGTCGCCTTCGCAGAAAGCGCTCAAGTCGGATTCGTAAATATCTTTGTCGCCCGAAATTGATTTTTTAAAGAGCCAAAGTTCTTCGTTTCCGATTCTGTCCATAAATTTAGAAAGAACTGCGACAGCTGTTTCGTGATTCCAGGTAATATCTTCTATAAGACCTGTAGGAACATGCGGCTGGCTTAACCAACGGATTCTTCCGTCGTCAAAACCTATGTTGTGCAAATCGTCGCGTGTCATCGGAACATAAGGTACAGTGTGTCCAAGAATAGCAGTTGTATCGCGAACTGGAATTGCCCAAATTCTAAAGAATCCAAGAATATGATCCAATCTGTATGCGCTGTAATATTGTTCCGCGCTCTTCAATCGGTTTATCCACCAGTTGAATTTTGTTTCTTTCAGATAATCCCAATTGTAAGTCGGGAAGCCCCAGTTTTGACCCGTTGGATTTTCACCGTCAACCGGAGAGCCTGCCCGCAAATTATGGTTAAAAATTTTTGGAAAAGCCCAGGCGTCGCAAGAATCTTCGTTCATCAAAATCGGCATATCACCTTTTAGAATTATTCCTTCTTTGCGAACCTTGTCTGTTGCGGACTTGAATTGTTCGTTTGCGCGCATTTGAACCCACGCAAAGAACAAGTGGTTTTTCATAAGTTTTTTGTCGTTCCAGCATTTTTCAATATCTTTTTCGCTGGGAGTTCTGTCTTCGTTTGACCAATCTTTCCAAGTTGCCTGATTGTATTTTACTTTAAGGTTTTTATAAACCGCATAACTTGAAATCCAAGGATTCTTTTTAATCCAGGCAGAAAGTTCTTCATCTGCTGTGCCGTTTTTTGCAATTTCTGTAGTTTCGTAAAGTTTATTTAAAAGTGCAGTTTTTGCATCCAAAATTCCGACGTAATTATAACGACCTTGTCCGTTGTATGGAAAATCTTTTATCATTTTGTCGTATGATTTTTTGAATGCGGAATCAGATTTGTATAAATCAACGAATTCCGGCAAAGCGCGCAAATCTATATAAATCGGGTGAAGCGCAAATGCTGAAAGTCCGGAATATGGTGAAGATTGAGTTCCTGTATCGTTTACTGGCAAAAGTTGTAAAAGTGAAAATCCTGCTTTTTTGCAAAATTTTGCGAATTCCGGCAAATCTGTGTATTCACCGATAACAGTTCCTTCTTTTTTTGTTGTATAAATTGCTCCAAGCGGAATAGAAGTTCCGATTGAACGTTCTGCATTAAGTCTTTTTGTATTATTCATTTTAATTCCTTGTTAAATGTTGATAAATAAAATTATAACACGTGAATTTTAAGTTGTGAATTTTAATCGGCAAAACCATATACAAAAGAATGAATTATTGTATAAAGAATTTTATCCGAAACCGTCATTTGACTGGATGCTACTTTTTTTGCAATTGAACAGATGTTTGCTGCAAAAAGTTCGCTGTAGAGTTCCTCCTTTCCCCTCATATTTCCAAATTCATTTGCGGATTTTTTAAAAAAATCCAGCAAAATTGTTTTAATTTTTTCAGAATAAAATAGAATTGCAGAAAAACTTTCTGATTCTTCCGGCGAATTTAAAAGATTGATTCTAAGACTGAAATATTCCAAATTGTGCTGAGCGAAATTTATTTCCGCTTTTAATATTTTTAAAAGAGAATCAAAAAATTTGTGCTCATACACTGCGGATTCTTCCAGCAAAATTATATGCTCTTCTTCGTATTGTTTTACAATTGACTCAAGAAGTCCGTTTTTGCTTTTAAAATAATAGTAAAGAGTCGGTTTTGTTACGCCGGATTTGTCTACAATTTCCTGGACACCCACCGCTTCAAAGCCTTTTTCTGAAAAAAGTTGAGTTGCGATTTTCAGAATCTGATTTTTTGTTGAATCATTAAAATTCGCCATAAAAAAATTATATACCGTTCGGTAAATAAAAGCAAATTTTTTTATTTTGAATTCCAGTGCCAGATTGTTTTGGAGAGTTTGTTTGAGAACGGTTGGTGTTTTGTAAAATCCGGAAGCCAGCTTGTGTCGTCGCTTAGCTCTTGGTAAAAAAGCGTTTCAAAATCGTAGGCTTCTATCAAATCTTTTAAATCTGAATCTTCTGTTTTGTTTACAAGACGGTTTTCAATTGCGCTTAAAGCTTTTTTCCGCTCTTCAAGTCGTTTTTCATTTTCTTTGAACGGCACCGGAGTGTATTGGTTCATAAGCGAAACAATTGCTTTTCCGTCGGCATTTTCTTTTAGCCAGTTAAGAACGTCTGCTGTTTCCAAGAATTTTCCGGGCATAAAAAGATGCCTGATAATTACGCCTTGAACAATCTTGTTGCGGACGGTGCCTTTTTTTACTTTTTCTTCGTTTGAATCAACATAGTCAGCGGAGGATTTTTCAGGAATAATTTTTAGCGGAAAATTTTTAATCATCCACTGAATTGCGTTTTCTGCTGTTTCAGGATAATTTTCTGCTCCAAATAAATTTTTTGAAAGATTCGGATTTAGCGTTTTCAAATCCGGAAGCCAAATTTTTACGTAAGGTTTTAAAAGTTCCAGCATTTCTGTATTTTCGAATGCAGAGCTGTTCCAGCAAATCGGAATTTTTAGGCCGGCATCTATTGCTTTTTTTAAATATTCAGAAAGGCGCGGGATAAAATGACTGCCTGTAACAAGATTTATATTTTCTGCGCCGGCATTTTGCAGATTTAAGCAAATTTCAACAAATTCATCGGAAGAAACCGTGCGGCCGATTCCGTCTTGCGAAATCTGGTAGTTCTGGCAAAATGCACAGCGCAAAGTACAACCAGTAAAGAAGATTGTTCCGCTGCCACCGTGAACTGTAACAAGCGGTTCTTCGCCAAAGTGAAGGCAGGCAAGCGCAATGCGGATTTCGTCAGTTTCGCCGCAAACTCCAGTTTTTTTTGCTGCGCGGTTTGCGCCGCAATTTCGCGGACATTGTTTGCAAGAATTATAGTATTCGCTGTTCATAATTCTTACATAATTCCCCGTTCTACAAGTTTTCCCATCAAAGACTGAAGTTGTTCCAAAGGCATTGTTTCCGCTTCGTCATTAACGGCATCGCTTATTTCTTGCAAATCCTGTTCGGAAAGAATTTCTTCGCCTTCGTCTGCACCGATTAAAAAGGAAAGAAATCCGCATAGTTTATCAATGTGTTCTTCTGTAGGTTCATTTTCCGGCTGTACAGAATTGTCTATATATTCGTTTTGCCAATAAAAAGATATTGCCCTGGAAATTCCGCCGGAAACAGAGCAATTGCGCTCGAATAATTTTTGAATTGAAGCGCAGGCTTTAGATGCGTTGTAACGGCCGTTATTTTCTGCTCTTTCGCGTTTTATGGAGCGAATAACATCGCTTCTGAATTTTTCAACTAATGTCATATTTTTATTATAGCACATAGGGGCGCTGCGTGGAACTCCCATTGCGGAACGGCTTTTGTAAAGTTTTGTGTAAGCGTAAAGTTTTTGGCTTTGCAAAAGATTTTAGAGATAGAAAATCGGAATATGCTGTTTGTTAATTTTTAATATTTTTATGAAAAATACGATTCTTTTTTCTTGACAGAAAAGATAAGTGTAAATAAACTTTACAGTATGGATTTGAGAACTGTATTAACAACTGATACTGTAAACCTTCACTTGAAGGGAACTACAAAAGAAGAAATTATTGACGAAATGATTGACATCTTGGTGAAAGCTGGCAAAGTTACAGATAAAGCAGAAGCTCGTGAAGTTGTGCTTGACCGTGAGCGAAAGATGTCTACTGGAATGAAGCACGGAATCGCAATTCCTCATGGAAAAACTGATTCAGTAAGCGATTTGGTTGCTTGCATTGGAATTTCAGATAATCCTGTAGATTTTGATTCTTTGGATCAGGAACCTTGTCGAATTTTTATTATGACTTTGTCGCCTGTGAACAAAACAGGTCCGCATCTTCAATTCCTTGCTGAAGTTAGTCTTCTTTTTAAGAGTGCAGAAAAACGTCAGCAGATTTTGAACACACAGGACAAAGCGGAAGTTATTAAGATATTAACAGAATAGTTTTTTAACTCTCTTGTTTTAAACGAAGACCTTTTGCAGTTGGGCTTTCCCTGAGGTGCAAAGGTCTTTTTTTTTTGAGGAAAATATGAAATTTGAACCATTGGTAAAAGTTCAGGAAAATAAACTTTTTAAAATTTCTGATAATTCTGAAGTTACTACTGAAAATTTGAATATTGTGCAACTTTCGGACAATATAAAAGACGAAAAAATTCCGCCGGAAAATGTTCTTAGTGCGGTTGTTTGTCCTTGGAAAAAAATAGAACTTGGCGAAGATAATTATAATGAAGAATTGCTTGCGGGGCTTCGCGAATATTTGAAAAATCTTGAAGAAGCCGGAAAATTTGCGTTTATTGTTCCGCAGATGCAAAAATCGTTTGGCGATGCGGACGAGGCGGACAGTTTTATAAAAGCGATGGTTCATACTGCACGAAGAATAAAAGATTGCACAAGTGTTTTGGGCTTTGCGGTTGCCGCTGAACTTATGGAAAAAGATGCCGGCAAAAAGCTTGATGAAAATAGTTGGTCGCAATGGTTTATTGATGAAATGAACGTAAAGCATGGACATTATGTTTATTTTGCCGGAAAAGCGAACGTTAAAAAGTACGGACTCGTTGCAAAAACGGTTACAAATGAATTAGCTTTGTATTAAACCGCACTATTTGCGGAAAACCGCATTATTTGCAAGATTTCTCAAAAAAAAGTGAAAATTTCTTAAAAAAATAATATTTTTCTCTTGATTAGTTCAAGTTATTATGTCATATTAATAGCGAGAGATGAGTAAGGGGTTTGAATTGACGAATCAAATCGAGACTTCTGGCTTTCAAAACTCATGTCGCAATTCTTTGATTTTTTGTGGCTTTTTGCTTGTTGTTGCGATATTAGTTGCAATTATCTTGCCAGCTAAAAACAAAGATGTTTCTATTCCGGTTGTAAAGGCAGCTACTGAAGTTGAAGACGAAGTTGTTGCAGATTTCAACAACCTTATTGAAGAAGCTGGATTTTCTTCAACAAGAATAAAGACAGGCGATGTTGGGCTTTCTCTTTATCGGCAGCCGAATTCAAGAGCCGCTGTAGAATGGTTTTACTTGCATGTAACAGGAAATCGTGATACTGCTTTGGCAATTCTTGAAGAAGCTGAAAAAAATGATATTCCGCTTTCACTTGCGTTTGCACTTGCTTATACAGAAAGTCGTTACAACGTAAATGCAGTGAACAGAAATAGAAATACTTCCATTGATCGCGGTTTGTTCCAGTTGAATAACCGGTCATTTCCGCAATTAAAGGAAGAAGATTTTTTTAATCCTGCTATAAGCGCTAAATACGGAATGAGCCACTTGCGCTACTGTATGAACGTTGCAGGAAATGAAGTTGCGGCTTTGGCTATGTACAATGCCGGAACAAATAAAGTGCGTGCAGATAACACACCGCAAATAACATTGAATTATGTTGGAAAAATTATGGCTTATCAGGATAAACTTGAAAAGCTCTTTGCGGATGAAGTAGTTTCTTATTACGAAACAACACGCCCGGTTACTGGAATTTCCGTTGCTTTTTTGGGCAACCGACGTTTTGACCGCTAAATTAGTCCTCCTTATTTTAAGCCCGACCGTTTTCCCATTCTTTACCCGGTCGGGCTTTTTTTTCTCTTATTTATATTTTATTTCTTTAAAATAAATCGTATAAAAGGTATATTTTATATATGAATATTGAAAAAAAGAAATTGCTTCCGTTTATTTTAACCGCAGCTGTTATTATTGCTGATCAAATTACAAAATTTTTAGTTGAATTTTATATTCCGCTTGATTATGCAGGTGGAAAATTAGGAATTGGTCCTTCTTTTTTTGGCGATTTCCTGCGGTTTATCAGAGTTTACAATACAGGAGTTGCTTTTAGTCTGGGCGATTCTTTGCCGCTCGCATTAAGAAGATTGAGTTTTGGATTGATTCCGCTTATTGTAATGATTCTTGTTATTGTCGTTTATTTTAGAAATAAAGATTTTACGACTTTTCAAAGGTGGGCTATTTGCGGAATTCTTGGCGGTGGTTTTGGAAATCTTATTGACAGATTTTTCCGTCCGCGCGGAGTTGTGGATTTTATTGATGTAAAGTTTTACGGACTTTTTGGTCTTGAGCGTTGGCCGACTTTTAATATTGCGGATGCGGCAGTTGTTGTTTGCGGAATTATGTTAATTGTTTCTTTTGTAATTTTGATTATAAAAGAGGCGAAAGAAAATAAATAGGAAAATCAAGATGAAAAAAATTGGAATAATTGGCGCGATGGATGTGGAAATTGCTATTCTCCGCGATGAAATGGAAAAAAATGGAACTTTGAAAAAAAGCGAATGGGGAAATCTTGTTTTTAATGAAGGCAAACTTGGAGGAAAAGATGTTGTTGTTGTAAAAAGTGGAGTTGGCAAAGTAAATGCTGCACTTTGCGCTCAGCGTCTTGCAATTCAGTTCAATGTTGACGGTATTATAAATACTGGTATTGCCGGCGGAATGAACAAAGAATTGCATATTCACGATATGGTTGTTTCTACGGATGCGGTTTATCACGATATGGATGCAACTGCTTTTGGTTACAAACCGACGGAAATTCCGCAGATGAAAGTTTCTGCATTTAAGGCGAATGCCGAAATGATAGCCGCTGCGCAAAAGGCTTTTGAACAGTCGGACAGCGCAAAAAATTATAAGTTGATTCAAGGGCGGGTGGCTAGCGGCGACCAGTTTATTTCTTCCGCCGAACAAAAAAAACGCATCGAGTTGATTTGTACTCCGGCTTGCGTTGAAATGGAAGGAGCGGCAATTGCGCATGCTTGTTTTTTGAATGATGTTCCATTTGTGATTTTGCGCTGTATTTCTGACAATGCGGATGATTCTTATGAAAGTACATATTCGTTCAATGAAAAAATTGCTGCGGAAGAATGTGCTGCGGTTACATTAAAAATGATTAGCATGCTGTGATAAAATTATAAATCAATTTAGGAGGATGTATTTATGTCTGAGCATTCGGAAGGTCATTACAAGGTTGATAGTTTTAACCTTGATCATACAAAAGTTGTTGCACCTTATGTGCGTCTTGCAGGTAAAAAAGTTGGAGAAAAAGGTGATGTTGTAACGAAATTTGATATTCGTTTTTGTCAGCCTAATAAAGAGTTTATGACAACTGGTGCAATTCATTCTATTGAACATATAGTTGCTGAATATATCCGTGATGAAGTTGACGGTGTGATAGATTTTAGTCCGATGGGTTGTAGAACTGGTTTTTACTTTACGGTTTTTGGCGACCGCGATGAAAAGTTTATTGCAGAGCGGATGATTAATGTTCTGAAAAAAGTTGCTGCTTGGGATAAGCCTGTTCCAGCTGCAACGGAAAAAGAATGTGGAAATTACCGCGACCAAGACCTTGATGGAGCAAGAGAGTGGGCTAAAAAATGGGTTGAAGGAATTGAAAGAAAAGGTTGGGATTGTTACGGAAAAAAAAACTGAATAATCTTAATTAAATCTTTATGAGTTGTTTATAAAAAACTAAAAATATATATAAGGAAGGAGTAGCGCTTGAACATCTTTGCTAAATTTAAAGAAACTGTAACATCAGTGTTGCCTGTAATGCTTATAGTTTTTGTTCTGGGATTAACGGTTGCACCGATTGGCGGTCCGCTTTTGATTAGATTTTTAATCGGCGGAATTTTGCTTATAATCGGGCTTACAATCTTTTTGCTTGGTGTTGATATAGGAATCAGGCCGATTGGCGAACAGGCCGGTTCGGCATTGGTTTCCAAAAAGAACTTGTTTCTTTTGCTGAGTGTTTCTTTTTTCATAGGTTTTCTTGTAACTGTTGCAGAACCGGATATTCAAGTGTTTGGAGATCAGATTCATAGCGTTTTTAATACAGTAAACAAAACGACTATGGTTTACATTATTGCCGCCGGAGTTGGATTTTTGATTATGATTGGTCTTTTAAGATCGATTATGAACTGGTCCTTGAAAGTGACATTTTTAATTTTGTATGTTGCGCTTTTTGTGTTGGCGTTTTTTGCTCCGGAATCTTTTCGCGGAATAGCGTTCGATTCTGGTGGTGCAACGACTGGCCCGATGACGGTTCCGTTCATTCTTTCGCTTGGTATAGGTGTTTCTTCTGTTCGCGCTACAGGTTCGGATAAAGATAGTGAAAGTTTTGGTCTTACCGGGGTTACTTCCGTAGGACCTATTATGGCAGTTTTGGCATATGGAATTTTTCTTTCTGCTACAGGAACTCTTACACCGGAAACTACGCTTGTTTCTGACGCGGAAGGCATTGCCGGTTTGGGAATTTTTGTTCAATTGATTCCTGGAATTGCAAAAGAAGCGGCGCTTTCTATTTTTCCGCTTTTTATTCTGTTTGTGTTCTTTCAACTTTTTCTTTTGCACCTTCCGCCGCGAAAAGTCGCAAAAATTATAGTTGGTCTTGTTTACAGTTTTATTGGACTTGCGATTTTTCTTATTGGTGTAAACGGCGGATTTATGGATGCGGGAAAGCAGCTTGGTGCAGTTCTTGGTCAGAAAGCGACTGAACTTGGCGGATTTTGGAATTTGTTTTTAATCTTTACAGGCGTCGTTTTGGGAGCGGTTGTTGTTTGCGCAGAGCCTGCCGTTTGGGTTCTTACTGAACAGGTAGAAAATCTTTCCGGCGGAACTATAAAGCGAAAATTTATGTTGACCTTTTTGGCTGCGGGTTCAGCAGTTGCAATTGGACTTGCGATGTGGCGCGCATTGGAAGGCTTTAGTATTATGAAAATTGTTCTTCCGGGCTACGCAATAGCATTAATTCTTATGGCGTTCTGTCCTAAGTTGTTTACGGCAATCGCATTTGATTCCGGTGGAGTTGCTTCCGGACCAATTACATCAACTTTTGTACTTTCGTTTACAATGGGCGCATCGCATGCTGCGGGTGGTTCTTCAGATGCGTTTGGCGTTATTGCGTTGGTTGCAATGACACCGCTGATAGCAATTCAAATTCTGGGAATTGTATTTACTATAAAAAAGCACAAAAACAAAATCACAGAAAAAGGAGGGAACTAATGTCTTTTGATATGATTATTGGTATTGTTCCGCAAAATTATGGAGAACTTTTGACACATGCTGCGGTGGCTGCCGGAGCGCAAGGCGGAACAATTTCGCGTGGAAAAGGAACTGCGGCAAATAATTTTCTTCAGATTCTTGGAATTGCAGATTCAAGCAAAGATATAGTTTATATTATAGTTCCTTCAGAAAATACTAAAAAGATTATAAATTCTATAACTGATGCAACAGCAGATAAAAAACAACCGTTTGGAATTGTGTTTACGACAAAAGTTTCTCAGTTTATAAAATCAGGAAAACTTACAGAAAAGGATGGAAATATGACAGAAACAACTCACCAGCTTATAACAATAATTGTAAATAAAGGTTTTGCAGAAGATGCAATGGCTGCTGCCAGAAGTGCGGGTGCAACTGGCGGAACAATAATTTCTGCGCGCGGAACTGCACGTCCGGGTGATGCAACGTTCTTTGGAGTGGAAATTGTACCTGAAAAAGATATGCTTTTGATTCTTGCAGAAAACAGCAAGGCGAATGAGATTATAGATTCTGTAAAAAATCTTGATTGTCTTTCTAAACCTGGAAGTGGAATTGTATTTGCAAATCCTGCGGAAAACTTTACGGTTCTTGGAAATAAAAAATAATGTCTGTAAAAGATACAGTTTTTTCTGTTTTGCAAAATGCAAATTCAAATGATGGATTTGTTTCCGGTGAAGAACTTGCAAAAAAATGCGGTGTAACGCGAACTTCTGTTTGGAAAGCAATTGACGCGCTAAGAAAAGAAGGCGCCCAGATAGAAGCGCTGACAAACCGCGGATACAAACTTGTTTCCGACGATATTTGCAATGCGGAAACAATATTGAAATTTGTAAACGACAAAACTGTAAAAATAAAATTTTACGATGAGATAGATTCAACTAATACTCAGGCGAAACGCGATTTAGCTGCAACAGATTCTAAAAGTTTGCATAAAACTGTTTATGTTGCGGCAAAACAAACCGCAGGAAGAGGGCGATTGGGTCGTCCTTTTTATTCACCGGATAAAAGCGGAATCTATCTTTCTGTAGTCTATTCAAATGGAACTATCGAAAATCCTGCTGTGGTTACAGCTTCTGCAGGAGTTTCTGTTGTCCGCGCTTTAAAAAATGTTTACAAAGCAGACGCAAAAATAAAATGGGTAAACGATATTTTTGTTAATAAAAAAAAGGTTTGCGGAATTCTTACAGAAGGAATTACAAATTTTGAAAGCGGAACAATTGATGCTGCTATAATCGGGATTGGCGTTGATATAACACCAGATGAAAATCAGCCGGAAGAATTAAAAAATATTGCAGGAAGTGTGATTGATGACACAAAAAATCGCAGGCGTTCTGAACTTTGTGCGGAAATTATAAATGAAATGCTAGAAATTCTTGACGGCGGAAAAGACGCAATAAAAAAATCAATGAAAGAATACAGGGAATGTTCTTTTTTAATAGGAAAAACGGTGGAAATTTCTCCTGTAATCAATACGCAGGACAAAAATTATAAATGCACAGTTCAGAATATTACTGAAGATGCAAAACTTGTTGTAAAGTTGGAAAATGGAGAAATACGTACTTTAAATAGCGGTGAAATTTCCATTCATTCAAAAAGCGTGATATAATAAAACTTGCGTTTAATCGTTTAATATAGAAAATAACGGATGGTAGAAAATGGCTGACGATTTTGAAGACGAAATTAATAGACTGCTTGAAGATGTGGATAATCCAGCCGATGATGGCATTGACGTTTCTGCGGAATTTAACTCAAACGGTAATAATCCTTTTTCAATGAGCGGTTATACAAAACAGTCAAAACTGTTTAATGAAAAACTTGCTGCTGCACCAAAAAAAACTTCAATTCATGAAGTCGATTTGAGTAAACATACTTTTGATGAAATTACAAAATTTACGGAAGATGAATCTTCGGGCGTTTTTGATGATAAATCTTATTATAAAACATGTTTAACTGGAGAAAATGCTTCTGCGCAGCGTGTTCATCAGCTTCTTTCAAAATATTTGAATAACCAGGATCCGAAAGACCGAACGGTTTACAGACAGAATATTATTTCTGCGTATTGGGAACTTGTGCGCGGAATGGCACCAAAAATGGCAGATTTGAATTTGCCTATGCCAAAAAGAATGATGATTCGCTTTGGTGTTTTGCTTCCTTCGCTTTTTAGGCCGGAGCAAAAGGATTTTTTTTCTAAAATAATTTTTGAAAATACAACAGGCGAGCCGGTTCTTTATGAAGATGAATGGTTTAAAGAAATAGCAAGTGGACGTCTTACAAATTCTATGACAGATGAAAAGCGGACTCCTAAAAAGGCTTCTACTGCTGAAGAGGCTGCAACAATGGAGCAAAGCAGATTGCAGCAGCTTCAGTCTAAGAATTCTGGAAAGATGCAGGCTGCGGAAAATCTTGTAAATATAAAAGAGAATGAGCGGAATATTTTGGAACAAGAGCTTAAAGAGCGGGTTAATGAGCTTTGTGAGCATAATTCGATTCCTGGCTTGGAGCCGCACCGTTCGCCGTATTCGGAAACGCAACAGCGTCTTTTTAGCGAAATTACTGACAGACTTCATAGACTTTCTAAAAACGGAAAAGAATATGTCCGTTGCTTAAAAGATTTTGAAGATGCAAAGGGCGTTTACGATAGTGTTGAAGGAAAACTTTCTGTTGGTGGAAGAACTGAGACGCATTCCGCAGATACAGACGCTGTTAATATTGAATTTGAAACTGTACGTCAAATGGCTAAGATGACTGTTGGTCGGCAGGGAAATCAATTTCCTATTTTTACGCGGGAATTTTATCATTGTATGGAGCGAGGAACGGGAACCCGTGAAAATGTAATTGATTTGTTGCGCTGGGTGGAATCTATTGATCCGGGTGCTTTCTGCCGAATTCATAAAAATGTTCCGAACAGAATAGTTCCTTACGTTCTTCTTTTGCCGACTTACGGTGATCGCGGTTTTTGCTGGGAACCGTTTGACCGTTACAACCGGGTTACAAGCCGTGGACGAATTGTAGTTCCGATGTATCCGCGTGATTTGAAAATTGCTGTTCTTACAGCCGTTGCAGATTTGCGTTGGCAAGTTGCAAAAGAAAAAGCCTCTTATTATTGGATGGAAGAAGGTTTGACTGGGCAATATTATCAGCATATTGACCGAATGAAGCTGAAAGGCGACTTGAAGGCGTTTTTTATTGAAGATTATGTTTTGTGGATGACAAAAGAATCGAATGGAGTGCAAAGATTGGATAAAGAAGTTCGCGGTATTTTCTGGAGAAATATGCCGTTTCCGGATTCTTTGAAACAGGATTTGCGAAAACGCAGCCTTGTTTATGATGAACTTTGCATAAAAGATAATAACCGCGCGATGAGCGATGGTTATTGATATATCTGTATTTTTAATTGCGAATGTGCGAAACGGGGCGTTGCGGGGTGTCCCCGCTGGGGGGGGTAGGCTGAAAACGCAACGCGGTTGAAGCTAGGGGCGGGGCTCCGCCCCTTTGATGTAAAAATATTTTACATATTTGAACCGCTGATATTTGGCACAATCGGTTTGTCTGAAAGAATCATATTTTTTAGTTCTGCATATTTTGATTTTTCATCACCAGGACCAAGTTCGTTGTCGCGGTTTTTAACCTGAGCAATTCCGCGCATTTCTGCAAGATTATGATAGCCGTGCGTTTTCATAAAGTTTTTTAGACCATTTACAACGTCGATTGCAACATCTGGATTAGCGAATTTTGCTTGTCCGATTTCTATTGCATGCGCGCCTGCCATAATGAATTCAACTGCATCCTGCCAGGTGGAAATTCCTCCGATTCCGACAACCGGAACGCGCTGAGACGGTGGCAGTTTGTTAATTTCTTCTATAACATCGTAAACAATTCGCAATGCGAGCGGTTTTAGTCCAGGTCCAGAATAGCCTGCGTGAACGTTATTAAACAACGGTTTGCCTTTGTCTATGTCAATCGCAACGCCGTGAATCATATTTATTAAACTGATTGCATCGGCACCCGCTTTTATACAAGCGATTGCAATAGGGCGGTTGTCCGGTGCGTTTGGTGAAAGTTTTACCATTAGAGGCTTTTTTGTTACTGCGCGAACTGCAGAAACGCAATAATACGCGGTGTCTGCGCTCATTCCCCAGGCAAGTCCTGAAGCTTTTACGTTAGGGCAAGAAATGTTCAGCTCTATCATATCGCATTCGGTTTTGTCCAAAAGTTTTGCGCCTTCCACATAAGATTCAATGTCGCTTCCTGCAAGGTTTGCGATTACAACTGGACCGAGTTGCATCATTCCTGGAAGAAGTTCTTTTATAAAAGTTGGAATTCCTGGATTTTGCAAACCTATAGAATTCATATTTCCGCCTGGAACTTCAAGACTTCGCTCTCCTTTGTTTCCTGCGCGCGGTTCAAAAGTGCATCCTTTGGAAGCGATTCCGCCCCAAGCTGTTACATCGCTGACTCCGCGGAAATTTTGTCCAAAAGCAAATGTTCCTGCGCTTGCAATTACGGGATTCTTAAAATGAACGCCTGCGATATCAACGGACAAGTCCGGTTCTTCGTTTTTTTCAAGCGGTTTTCTGCGTGGCGCTGGTTTTGGAAAATCTAAAATCTTTGCATCAAAAACCGGACCGTCTTTGCAGCATCGTTTTAAGCCTTCTTTTGTTTCTATTGTGCAGCCAAGGCAGGCTCCAAGTCCGCAGAGCATTCTGTGTTCCATGGAAATCCAGCATTTGATTCCAAGTTCTTCTGCAACGTTTTTTACGTAATTCAATGCCGGCGTTGGACCGCAAGCGTAAATAACTTTGTATCCTGCTTTTTGAATTGCTTCTTTTGAAAAGCCGGCCGGTAACATTCCGTGAATTCCAACGCTTCCGTCGTCAGTTGTGATTACAGTGTTTGCGGCGTTTACGTATTCAAGTCCGTAAGAACCTGATTTGAATGAAGCGTAAAAATCGTAAGAGCCGGCTGGCAGGGAAGATGCAAGATTTGCGACCGGTGCAACTCCGATTCCGCCGCCGACAATCGCTATTTTAGGTGCGGATGTTTTGTTGCTTTCAATAACTTTTTGTGCGTCTTCAAGTGTCCATGCGTTTCCGAGCGGTCCAATCAGACTTAGGGCTTCTCCGATATACATATTGCAAAGTTCTTGAGTTCCGCGACCTTTTTCCAATATTAAAAATTGTATTGTAACTTCTTTTTTTCCGTCTTTGTTTATTTTTTCTTCAGAATGATAAACACTGATTGGACGATTATAACTTGTTGATGTTTTTTTGCTTCTTATAAGATAAAACTGTCCGGCTTTTGGGCCGATTTGCGAATTTCGCTCAAAAACTGCGGTGGTTTCAAGCAAATAAACATTTGGCTGACCTTTTACTTTTTCAAGTTTTTCAACTTTTGTTTCGCCAAAAAAAAGCAAACCTTTTCCATTTTCATCAATTTCAGCTAAGTCCATAATTGCTCCTATTCACTTCACTATTACTTTAAAAACATTCTATTTAGAAATATAATAATAAATGCAGATTTTTTTTAGATGAATTTTTAAAAAAAATTATCAATAATGAAAAAATTTATCATTTGAATGAATATAATTTTATAAAATTGTTTATAAATTGTGGCTTGACTTTGGAAGTTCAATGGAATTTGTTTAATAAAGCGGGAATATTTTGAAAAAAGAATGGTTTGAAAATGAAAACTTCTGGCAGGATTATGCGCCGGTTATTTTTGATGAAAATCGTTGGGCGGAAGCTTCTGGTATTGCAAGTGCTGTAATGTCGCTTGCGGAATTGAAATGTGGGAATTCTGTTTTAGATGCGGGATGTGGACCGGGAAGAATTAGCGTTGAATTGGCTCTTTTGGGTTTGAATGTAACCGGAATTGATATAATTCAGTCTGAACTTGATGCGGCAAAAGAAAGTGCAGAGTACGAAAACGTAGCATTGACACTTTTAAACAAAGATTTGCGCTTTTTTAAAAGTGAGCAAAAGTACGATTGTGTTGTAAATCTGTACACGTCTTTTGGTTATTGCAAAACAAAAGAAGATGATTTTTTAATTTTGAAAAATATTTTTGATTGCGTAAAAAATGGCGGAATTTTTATTTTGGAATGCGTGAGCCGGGAAACTGCAATTTTGAATTTTACTGAAGGGGAAAAATTTTTTCGTTCGGGAATTGCGGTGGAAACGAATTTTAGCGTGGTTGGTGCATGGGAGGGGTTACGTTCTGTTTGGAATCTTACGTTTGCGGATGGGAAAAAAATTGAACACGAATTTGTACAGCGGCTTTATTCTGCGCCGGAATTGAAAAACGAACTTTTGAAAATTGGTTATAAAAATGTGGAAATTTATGGTGGCTATAAAAAGCAGCCTTATGACCAGACCGCTGCAACAATGGTTCTTGTTTGCAAAAAATAAGTTCATTTGCTATTTTTTTGTTTGTTTATTGCTATTCTGACGTTCATTTTGTAAAAAGCATAAAAAAAGTCTTGAAATTACTTTTCAAGACTTTTTGCTAAAATCAAAGTTCAAAGTTATTTTTTCTGAAATTTGATTGTTGTATCATAATCAGATGTTGTCCATTCAGGATCGATGTGCATATCAAGGTCTGCATTCAAACTGATAGGCTTTGTAAATTTATAAGAACGTTCTGTGTCTGCGCAGTCAAAGGAAATTGTAACTCCGGAAGTTCCTGCATTAAGTTTGAAATTCTTTATATTTGAGTCGGTAAAAGTGTATACAGCTTCGCCGCTTGATGCTTTTGTAAGTTTGATTGTTCCGTCTGCGGCAAAAGTCCAGTTTGCGTCCCATTTAGAATCTTGCCAAGTTCCTTGAATTTCTCCAAGATCAAGGGCGAATGTGCTTGCGGCAGTTAAAGCTAAAACAGCAATAATTCCTAAAATCTTTTTCATTATTGTCCTCCATAATTAAAACAATATGTTATCATTTTAACTCTATAACTAAAAATATTCAATTTTTTTATGTTGAGTTGTAGAGTTTTGGACGGTTTTTATAAAAGACTATTTACTTTGCACCGTACAGTTCGTAATATTCATCAAGCGATTTTTTTATTTCGTCTGTAATTATTTTTTTGTCGCCGTTTGTGTAAAGTGCTTCAATAACATCGTTCATAGTTACAATTGATGTTGCGGGAAATCCGTATTTTTCAGTAATAGTTTCCAATGCTGATTTTGTTGAATCTGCCGCTTTTTCCATGCGGTTAAGGCTGACAATTTCACCGACAATCTTTATGCCGCCTGGAACTGTTTCCTGTGCTTTGATTTTTGGATAAGTTTCTTCTATTGATTTTCCGGAAGTTGTTACATCTTCAATAATTACAACTCTGTCGCCGTCTTTTATTTTATATCCAAGAAGAGAACCTTTGTCTGCGCCGTGATCTTTTTCTTCTTTTCTGTCTGAACAATATTTTACTTCTTTGCCGTAAAGTTTTGAATAAGCAATTGCAGTTGTGACTGCAAGCGGAATTCCTTTGTATGCTGGACCAAAGAAAACGTCAAAATCATCGCCGAAATTTGCGTGAATTGCTTTTGCGTAAAATTCTCCAAGTTGAGCAAGTTGTCTTCCGGTTACGTAAGCGCCGGCATTCATAAAAAAAGGACTTTGGCGTCCGCTTTTCAGCGTAAAAGAGCCAAATTTTAAAACATTGCATTCAACCATAAAATCAATAAATTCTTTTTTATACTGTTCCATAGTTTTATTTTAGCAAGTTTTATTTTTCGGGGGAAGAGTTGGCGTTGTGCTTTTGCAGTGCAAAATTAAGATTTTTTAAATAGTAGCGTTTTTTTTGTTTGAAGAATTTTATGAAAAAGACGAAATTTTTGCACAAATCGCAAAAACTTCGTTTTGTTTGAAAAATAAAAAAAAGCGAATCTTTTGCAATTCGCGCAAATTACAAAAGGTTCGCCTTTTTTATTCTTCCGGTGGTTTCGACTGGCTCAACCACTGAAAGAATGCTCAATCACCGTTTTTTTTGCTATTTGCTCAGCAAACTGTTCAAGCTTTTTACAAAGTCGGCTGGGTCTTTTAGTTCAACTCCAGCAATAAGAAGCGCTTGGTCGAGCAAAACTTCTGAAACATTTGCGATTACATTTTCGTCGCTTTCGTCTTTTAGTTTTGAAACGATTGGATTGTCGCCGTTTACTTCAAGAATTGGCTTAAGATCCGGGCTGTTTTGTCCCATTGCTTTCATCATCTGAACCATCTGCCAGCTAGGATCGTTTTCATCAACAACAATGCAGCTTGGATTTTCGCCGGTTAAAGTTTTTGAAAGTCGAACTTCTTTTACTTTGTCGCCCAAAGCCTTTTTAATCTTTTCGGTAACAGGTTTGAATTCTTCTTCCTTTTTCTTTGCTTCTTCTTTGTCGATTCCCAAATCTTCGTCGCTTCCGCTTCTGTTTACGGCTTTTAGTTCGTAATCCTTGTATTTTCCGTAGCCACCGATTACAACTTCGTCGATGTCATCGTCCATTACAAGTACTTCAAAGCCTTTTTCAACATAAGCCTTTAAAAGCGGATTTGCGCGCAAGTTCTTTTCGTCGCTTCCAGTGATATAGAAAATCGCCTTCTGTTCCGGCTTCATTCGCTTTGCGTAATCGGCAAAAGTTGTGTAATTTCCGTCGCCGGTTCCGCTTGCATCAGTTGATTTGAAGCGAACGATTTCCGCAATTTCGTCGCGGTTTGCGTAATCGCTGTACAAACCTTCTTTCATCGGGCGGTTGTAGTTCTTAACGAATTTTTCCCATTTTTCAATCGCCTTTTTCTGTTCGTCTGTTCGTTTTGATTCTTCAGTCTGTTTTGCTTTGTCTGCTTCTTCGCCCATCTTTTTGAATTCGCTGAGCAATTTTTTTACAGATGCGCTTCGGATATTTTCCAAGATGCGGTTCTGTTGCAAAATTTCGCGGCTTACGTTCAAAGGCAAATCTTCAGAATCAATTACACCGCGCACAAAACGCAAATAAGCCGGCAAAAGTTCGCGATCGTCGTCAGTAATGAAAACGCGCTTTACATAAAGTTTTACACCGCTTTTGTAATCTGCCTGATACATATCGAACGGAGCAACTTGCGGAACAAAGAAAAGTGTTGTGTATTCCTGAGTTCCTTCCGCGTGCGTGTGAACGTAGAAAAGCGGATCGAGGCCGTCGTGTCCGATTGTTTTGTAAAATTCGTTGTACTCTTCTGGTTTAAGTTCGCTTTTTGAGCGTTTCCAAAGAGCACTTGCGCTGTTTACTTGGTCAATCTTGCTTTCTGTTGAAGTAACATTTCCTTTGTCGTCGTATTTATTCTGTTCGTAATGAAGATAAATCGGGAACGCAATATGGTCAGAATATTTCTTTACAAGTTCTTCAATCTTCCAACGGCTTGCGTATTCTTTGCTGTCGTCGTTCAATGTCATTACGATTGCAGAGCCAGTTGTTTCCGGTTTGTCGAATCCGTATTTCTTTGCTGCTTCGCTTTCCGCGCTGACTTCGTCCAAATCGTAAGAGTTTGTTCCGTCGCTTGCCCAGTGCCAGATTTTGCCGTCTCCGCCAGCTTTTCGCGTATAAACATCAATTTTTTTAGCTGCCATAAATGCAGAATAAAAACCAACACCGAACTGTCCGATTAAATTGGAATTTTTAGATGCTTCGTTTGTAAGTTTAGAAAGAAATGCCTTTGTTCCAGAGCGCGCGATTGTTCCCAAGTTGTTCTGTAAATCTTCGTCGTTCATTCCGATTCCAGTGTCCTGAACAACAAGAACGCCGTTTTTTTCGTCAAAAGAAATATCAAGACGTGGTTCAAACTTGATGTTTTTGTAAGCCTCGTCAGAAATTGTAAGATATTTTAACTTGTCCAGCGCGTCGCTTCCGTTAGAAATAATTTCGCGCAAAAAAATGTCTTTGTTTGAATACAAAGAATGAATAAGCAATTGTAAAAGCTGATTTACTTCTGTTTGAAATTCATGTTTTGCCATTTTTGAAAACACCTCGTAAATTTTTAATATTATTTAAAATATAAATAAGAAATTTGCGAATAGGCAAGAAAAATCCGCTTAAATTCGCTATCATTTGAAGTATGAAAATTTTTCAATTTCTTAAAAAAGAACCAATGTTCACGGTTTCGTTTTTGGTAGCGTTGATTTCACTTTTTATAACTCCGCCAAGCCGCGAACTTTTAAATGGAATTGATTGGAAAACTCTTGCTACACTTTTTATGCTTTTAACAGTTTTAGAAGGTTTTAAGAGTGAAAATATATTTTCTCCGCTGTTGAAAAAATGTTCAAACCTAAAAAAAATTCGTTCTTTAACAACATTTTTTGTTTATGGAGTTTTTTTTACTTCAATGTTTGTTACGAACGATGTTTCATTGATTATTTTTGTTCCGCTTACGATTTTTTTGTTCAAGGCAGGTGGAAAAGAGAAATATATTCTTCCGGTTTTAACTTTTGAAAATATTGCCGCAATACGCGGTTCTCTTTTAACGCCGTTCGGAAGTCCACAAAATCTTTACATTTTTAGCCAAAGCGGAATAAATGTATTTGATTTTATAAAAATTATGCTGCCGTTATGGATTTTCAGTTTTTTGCTCTTGTATATTTTTATTTTGATTCTGTTTTGCAAAAATGAAAATGAAGAAATTCAAGTTCATAAAGAAGAAATTGCCCCTGAATGGAAAAAGGAGCGCAGACCAAAACGTATTTTATATCTGCTTTTATTTATTCTTGTGATTTTAACTATTGTAACAAGAATAAAATTTTGGCCTTTTGTTACTTTGTTTGTAGCACTTTCGCTTTTTATTTTTGACAGAAAAATTCTTTTAAAAACAGATTATGTTCTTCTTTTTACATTTTTGTGCTTTTTTATATTTTCTTCTTCAATTTGCAGAAATTCTGCGGTTTCGGATTTTCTTTCCTGCAATGTAAAAAATCATGAGTATGTTTGGAGCATTTTGCTAAGCCAGTTGATTTCCAATGTTCCTGCGAGTATCGTTTTGTGGCCATTTTCTGGTGGAACGGAACAGAATTTAAGAGCGCTTTTGTACGGACTTGATAGTGCCGGTTTGTGTTCGATTATCGGAAGTCTTGCAAGTGTAATCAATTTGCGGATTTATAACCGTGAATTTCCAGGAAGTAAAAATACGATTCGCTTTATAAAAACGTTCACTTTGATAAGTCTGGCATTTTTTGCAGTCGTAGTTTTGCCGCAGTTATGGTTGATAAAAACTTTGTAAAAATTGCTTAAGTTTAATATTAAAATGAATTGAAAATTGCGGTTCGCATTCGTTTTGATTACAGCATAATTTTTTTATGTTATAATCAAATTACAATGGATAAAATAACTCCGGAAGCGCGCAGTTCAAATATGGCTAAAATTCATAGCAAAGACACAAAGCCGGAAATTTTTTTGCGAAGCGCGCTTTTTAAAGCCGGATTTAGATTCAGAAAAAATGACAGGCGATATTTGGGCACGCCAGATATTCTTTTGCCGCATTTTAATGCTGTAATTTTTATAAACGGATGTTTTTGGCACGGGCATAAAAATTGCAACAAATTTCGTATTCCAAAAACTAATACAGAATTTTGGGAAAACAAAATTGAGCGGAATATTCAGCGCGATAAAGAAATTGTAAAAACATATTTGGCAAATCTTTACAGAGTCGCAATCGTTTGGGAATGTTCGATTACAGGAAAATCCAGAAAGCAAAAAATTTCTAAAGTTGTAGAAGAACTTTCCCTTTGGTTAGAAGAAAAACCGGACGAAACTTATTGCGAATTTTAAAATTGAAAAGCACATTCTTGCAATCTTTTATTTTTGCAGCAATGTAAACGTTCCTTTGATTTCTTTTTCAGTTCCAATCCATGATTTGTCCATTTCCGGTGGATTTTCCGGATTGAATGCAACTCCAATATTGTCTTTTGGTGTTGGAAAGTTACCTTTTATAAAGAAATTTTCCAAAAGAGAAATATAATATTTACAAACTCTATCGTTCGGATTTTTTTCGCTAAGCGTTTTGAATATTTCAAGCGATTTTTCGTAGTCGCTTTTTTCAAAAAGATTTATTGCGATTTCCCAGTTTTCTACATAATTTAAGAAATCTTCGCTTGCTTCGCTTTTGAATTCAAGAAGTTCGTATAATCTTATTGGTGTTTTTACGTTTACAACTTGAACTCTGTCAAGACTTCTTACAATAAAGCGGTCGTCCAAATCATTTTTTGTAGCCGCGCTTATTAAAATTCCGCCGGTTGAATATTGCTTGTTTACGCCTTCAAGTCGACTTGCAAGATTTACATTATTTCCCATTACAGTGTAGTTTTTCTTGTTGTCGCTTCCCATAAAGCCTGCAACGATTTCTCCGGAGTTCAATCCGATTCTTGTGAAAATTCGGCGATTATGGTTGACCATAATTTTGAATGCAGAAAAAAGCGTTTCCGGAATGTTTTCCGGACATTCAGAATTTTCTGCAATTTTGTAGATTTCCTTGTTAATTAGCGTTTCCGCTTTTTTCATTTTTAGAGCAGCGGCACACGCTCGGCATGCGTGGTCGTCCATCGGGATTGGCGCTCCGACAAAGGCAACAATCGCATCTCCTTCGTATTTATCAACAGTTCCATGTTCTGCGATTATAATTTCGCTCATTTTTGTAAGATAATAATTTAAAAGCGAAACAAGTTCTTCCGCACTTAAAAGTTCCGAAAATCCGGAAAATTTTTCAATGTCTGTAAAAAGTGCAGTCATTTTATAATTTTTTCCGCCAAGAACAAGTTTGCTTGGATCTTTTATGATTTCATTTACAACATCTTTTGAAAGACACTGGCTGAATGCGCCTGTAATAAATTTTTTGTCTTTTTCAGAAGAACGGAATGAAAATGCCATAATAATGATGTATGAAAAAATTGAAATTAGAATTGGACAAGTAAGCGGAACGTAAATTCCTGCGAAATACATAAGTAAAATCGGAACAACAATAACGACTGCTAAAAGCGCGATTCCAAAAATACTTTGAATTATAACTTTTTGCTTTTTGTGAGTGCCAAAAGCGAGTAAAGCAAGAATTGCGCTTACAATTGCTGCCCAAACCCAATTTATGGGTGTAATAAAATCCTGTGTCATTATTGTGTTGTAAACATTTGCGTGTGTTCCAACATTCGGATAAGAGTTTTGAAATGGCGTTGAGCCTAAATCGGTTGTGCCGCTTCCTGTATTTCCGATTATACAGAATTTTCCGCTGAACATTTTTTGCATTTCGGCAAAGTAGAGGATGTATGTTTCAAGGTTGCTGCAAAAATCAGTTGCGAGCGAAATGATTTCGCCTTGAAAGTTGTTGTCTGCCAGCGAATTTATTTCGTTTGCAAAAATGTCGCTGTTCGCAAAATCTGTAAGATTTTCAAAAAAAGTTTGGCGGAGCGAAAAATATTCTGCAAAAGTTTCGTCTTCGATATTGCCACTGACAGCGTTTCCGTTTTCGTCAAATCCGTTCATTGCGGATAGAATATATTTTTTGTATTCTGTAATTTCATCGTAATTTTTTAAAAGTTCAGAAATTAAAGACGCAAAACTTGTATCTGCTGTTTTTGCAGGCAGAGTAATATTTTTTAAAGAATCAAGCTCATTTACAATTGCTTTTTCAAGTTCGCTTAAATTCCAAAGATAGAAAACAGAACAATGGTTAAACGAAGTTTTTTCATCATCAATAATTTCTTCTGTTGTTCCATCTTCATTTGTAATAATTTTTGTTGCTGCAAAAGGCTTTTTCAGCCAATTTATAAGCATTGTTCCGTCTTTTCCGATTGGAATTTTGATTGTCTGTTTTGTTTTTCTTGATGTTTCTGCTGGCTTTTTTTCTTCGTCAGTTAAAACTTCATTTTCGCAATTTTCCAGAATAACGTGATTTTTTGTAATTCTGATTTTTTCAGGATTTAAGATTTTTAAAAGCGGGGCAAGCGAAAGTTGTGCAAGAACTCCATCGTCATATTTTATAAAAAGCGGAATTCGTCGTCTTGTTCCGTCGGAATCAATTGTTACATTTGTAAAACCCGCTCCTTTTGCACGCGAAATAAAATTGAACATTGCAGGTGAAAATTCTGAGTACGATTTTGCGCTGTGCTTTTTTACAAGTTGATTTTTAGCGTCTTCTGCTTCAAATAAAAAACGTTTTTTTGCGTAGGAAAGTTCTTTTTCATCATAATTTATTGCAAGATTTCCAGAATTGACTGTTAAATAGGAATTTCCGAAAAATTGCAGAGTGCGCGCAAAATAATCATCGTTATCAATAAAAAGATTTTTTATGTCTTCTTTACTGGCAGAACCATTGTCCAGTATTTTTTGATACAAGTTAAAATCAACAGATTCTTGAGATGGCGAAAGATATTCAATATCGAAAACCGCAGTTTTTGCTCCCAACTCGCGCATATACAAAAGTGAATCGGCTATTTTGTCGCGCGTCCATGGCCAGTCTCCCATTTGGTCAAGCGCAAGGTCGTCAATATCAATCAGTAAAATTTCATTCCGCTCTTCCGGAGTTTTCTTAAAAGAAAGAAGAATATCGTAAAACTTGTATTCGAATTTTTCGAAAAGTCCAAGAGTCTTAAGCCCGCTGACACCTGCAAAAACAGAAGCAACAATAACAAGAATCAGAAAAAAAGCGCGTGATTTTTTAGATTTTAACATAAATAAAAGTGGTCATTAAGCATAGCCAAAATGACCAAAATGAAATTGAGTGGTTTTAACTATGCTTGACCACATTTTTTATTCTTTGACAGTTATGTTTACTATAAGCGATGCTGAAGTTCCGATTGTGTTGACGTTTGGAGAGTTCGGATTCTGCGCAGTATTTTTGTCCGAAGGATTTCCCATTCCTCGTCCAATATCACCGTGAGCGCCGTTTTCCGCAGTTTCTCTTTGTGAAGAAACATTTCCGCTAAAATCAAGGTTTGTTCCCTGGTTTTGCGCTACAGTCAACGCTCCGTGCGGCGCATTTTCAAAAGACGAATCACTTGCACTCGCGTTATTTTCGTCACCATCGTTATTTTGGTTGCTTTCAGCCGCAGAAGAAGTTGAATCAGATGAAACGTTTTCCGAATTCTTTCCGTTCCAAACCGCAACTTTTCCGCGTGTTGTATTAATTTGCGTTGCATCGAACGTGTTTTCTACAGAAAATTCTGTTCCGCGTACAGAAGCGGTTGCAACTGGCGTTCGCACAGTAAATCCGACTTTCTTTCCGTTTGATTTCTGAACATTTGAATTTACTCCGCCAGTTTTTACAAAAACGCGGACATTGTCCTTTTCAGAAGTTTCAGAAAGCTGTTCAACAGTCATTCTTGTTAAGGCTGTAACATTTACAGTTGAATCTTTTATATTTAAAACCGCAGAACTTCGGAATCCGGTTTGAACTGTATCTCCGCTCTTCAGCGAATCGCCTGCGGCTAAAGTTTTCCATTCGTTTCCTTTTAAAACTTCAACTTTTCCAGAAACAGAAACAACTTTTGCCGTAAAATCCGCTGCAAATAAAAATGAACTGCAAATAAAAGCTGCAAATAAAACTGCAATTTTTTTCATAATATTCCTCCGTTAAAATGCCAATGCCGCATGCAAATTCAAGTAAGTTTTTTTGGCTAAATCTGAATTGTCTTTGTCAAAAAATTGACTTCCTGTAATTCCAAGTTGAAAATCGCTTTTCACTTGCCAAGTAATGCCAACCGCATATTCAAATCCATAATATTCAACTTCTTCTGCTTTTTCGCTGTTATCGCCGCTAAGCGCATTGAAAACTGTAGCGCAATTTGCAGAAATAAAAAGATTTTCAAGCGGAGTAAAACGTGCGTTTGCACCGATTTTTGCAATTCCTGTATACAAAAATTCTTGGAGCGAATAAGTTGAAGTATTTTTAGAAAATCCGATGAACGGCGAAAGTTCACCTTGATTTCCGGATGCGTAAAGTCCGTTTATTCCAACAGAAACATTCTTAAAATAATAAGTCAGCCCAATTTTAGAAAGATTTGCGACCTCGTTTTCAGTTTTTGAACTTCCGCTTATATCATTATATTTGTAGTTCAAAAATTCAAAAGTTGAAGAAACATCGTAAAAGAGCGAACGGTAAATTGGTCCGTCAAAACTTAAAGTTGCATACATTCTGTTGTATTTGTCATCTTCAAGTCTGAACGCACCCAAAAATTCAAACGAAACTGTTTGGTTTGCTGCAAAATAAGGAAAACTTAAAGTTGCGTCCGCAATCAAATATTTTTCTGCCAAATCATAAATTTTAGTGTTATCAGCAATAAAGGTCTTTGATACATCTTGAACCGCAGGTTGTTTTCCGTTGATTAAAAGTTCCGCAGGATTTGCAGAAATGATTTTTGTGTTGATTGCATTCAAAAGTCCTGTGTATGCGCCGTACGCCGAAATCTTAAAATAATTGTTCTGGAAAGAAAGTTTTGCTCCGTCTGCGTTTTGCGTAAAAATCAATCCGCTTAAATCAGAAAAATAAAAACGTCCTGCTTCAAAGTTCACTTTCGGCTGATTTTTTGCTGAATCAAATTTTTTAGAAAGATTTATTTTTAGAAGATTTACATCAAGCGAATTTGTATATTTGCTGTCATCATCTTCCTGATTAAAATCGCCTTCAAAATTATAAATTCCTTCACACGCAAAATAATTCGCTCCCATTTTGTCAAAATTATGCCTAGCCCAAATAGAAACAGAATTTTTCTGATCAATATTAAAATCGCCATCTTTATAAGTTTGAAAAGAAGAATCATTTACTAAGATTCCGCCAAAATCAAACGCAAATACAGCGGAAGACGAAATCAATATAAAAGCAAACAATAAAGAAAACCGGCTGTTCAGCGCAGTTAAAATAACAGATTTCCGCTGCTTTTGTTCAAATAAATCAGAGTTTCGTTGGAATAATTTTTTCATCATTTTGTTTTTCCTTTTTTATCGAATCCGTTTAATAAAGCAATAAAATCGCTTCCGCTTACATTTTGAGCCGGGTCCGCGTTTTGCGGAATAATTCCAATCGCCTTGAATTCGCGGAATGAATATCGCGCCGACTTAAAAATAGAATAAAATATTCCGCCTTTCATACCGGATGTTTCCGAAATTAAATAGCACGCTTTTGAAAGCGAAATTTTTTCGTCTGCATTTTCGTTTTCTGCAAAAAGATTTTTTTGTGCAAGAATATCAAAAGCTTCATTTTCAGAAATATTTTCTTCTGCAAGATTTTTATAGACGCAAGAAAAATAAGAAGCTTCACCCTTTGAAATTCCTTCGCTTTCCAAAATTTTGGAAACTTTTTCCGCGCTCTGTGCCGTAGCACTGGTTGTCAGCAAAACTGCTGTCAGCAAAATAAAAATAATTTTTTTCATATTCGCTCCGTTATTGTAAATTATTTATCATATCTTCACCCCAGAAATCACAAAGCATTTTTAATGCATCTTTTTGTAATTCCGGCGCAACTGTCTTTTTAAGCTGTGCAAGATTATTTGCCGCATACCATCTGGTGGATTTTTTTACAGTTTCCACTTCCTCTGTTGTAAGTTTATCTTTATTTTCTTCAATCCAACTAAGCAAAATCGTAAAAACACTGGCTGTGGAACAAATTTTTTTCCATTCTTCAAGCGAAGCAATTGTCCTAAAAGAAGAAATTCCCGTATCTATATTATAATTGTAACTTATTTTTTCAATTCCAACATATTTTTGTGCAAAAAACGACAAAAAAAAGAACAGTAAAAGATCTTCTCCAAAACTGCAAAAAACTATGGGAATATTTTCGAATGCGCAAATACAAAGTTTTCGTGTAAAAATTTTTCCCCACAGATAACCAGGAATATTTTTTTTAAGCAAAAACTCATCAAAAATTTGTCTGTAAAAAAGTTCGCCTGCAAAAAAATGATTTGCCTTTTCGTCAGTTTCTTCCGCACGCTTTTTAATTTGAGGGGGAAAGCCTTCCCCCTGCGGCGCACTCTGTTGCGCCGACACCCCCATCTGCGGGGAAAATTCCCCGCAACGCCCCTTTACGCAAATATTCGCTTTTCCTTGCACAATATCTGCCGACGTTTCTTTGGCTGTGTCAAAAAGTGTTTTTATTGCGTCGGAAGGCAAAGAATCATCGCTGTCAACAAATATAATGTAATCGCCTTCTGCCGCATAAACCGCCGTGCGTCGCGCTTCTATAATTCCTTTGTTTTTTTCGTGCTCAATAAGTTTTATTCCGATTTTCTGTTTTTTATGTTCTTTCTTAAATGTTTTTATAATTTTTCTAACCGATTGAAAATCTTTTGATGCGAACTTATCCGTTTTTTGTGAATTTCCGCTGTCATCTACAATAACAATTTCAGCGCTAAAAGAAGTGTTTTCATTAAAATTTAACGCAATGCTTTCCAGGCAAGAAAACAGAACGTTTTCTGTACCGCAAACGGGAATGCATATTGAAACTTCTGGCGTTTTTTTTGAAAACATTGCTTACCGATTACTCTTCTATTGTAAATGAACTTGCACTTGGTTTTGAAACTTTAAGATTTTCTTTTGTTCTGCTTAGCGATTCTTTTTCAATATCAAATTCTACAAGGCTGTCTTTATTCTTAAAAGAATCATTTTGTTCTGTACAAGTAATTCCGTCGTCAAGAATAACAAGTTTTTTTGGAACGAGAGCTGCAAATTTTGTGGGACCGTAAAATTCTACAGTGGCGGAAGAATTACTTGGCGCACATAAAATTCCAGGATAAGAGTCATTATTTAAACCTTCTATAGATATATCTTTTGTTGTTGTACTCCAGCCGTATGTTGGACTGGAAGATGTTCCGTCAGAAAGGTTTATTGCAACTAATGCTCCGCGGCTGTAAACCGTCTTTGGGGATAGAACAGGATTGTTTTCTTCGTAAGTGTTACTTATAGAGGCTGTGTATTCTCTAGCCAACGCATAAAGAGTTGTTGTGTAGTTTCCAAGACCATCGCCAATTTGTAAATCGGCAATATAAACGGATTCAGTTTCGGGATTTTTTAAAATATCAAGAGAAGAAATATCTTTAATAGGTGTTTTTTCTGTTTCAAAAGTAAGGATATAAGTTTTATTTTCGTTTTCTGAAAAGTTTACTTTTGCTTTGTAAATTTTTGTAATATTTGCAGTATTTGTACTGTAGTCTTTTTCTGCAATGTAGGCTGTGTTGTTGTAAACAGCAATCTGGTTTGGATATCCCTTGTTAGGAAGGTAATATTCCTCTGTGCTATATATTTTGTATTCTACATTGTCTTCTGTTGGCGTGTAATCATTTGGGTTTAATGCATGTATAGAACCGTTTCTTGTAACAATATATAAGTAACCTGTTTTAATATCGTAAGTAATGTCATCTACAGCATCAAAACCGTAATTGGTAAGAGGTATAGAGTTTTCAGGTTTTTCTTTGTATAAACCTGTTTCTGTATTTATTGAATATTTGCTAAGCAAATTTTGAGTTGCAGTCCAAAGGTTTCCGTCGCTGTCAAAAGTATAAACAACTTCCTCTGATGTTGTTTCGCCTATTTGTGTGATTTCTTCAGATTTGGAAAGAAACTGTTTTAAAGAAAGCTCATATTGAAAATCATAGTTTTCTATGTACACGTTTGGAGTTGAAACATATTTTGCAAGTTCAAGATTTAGTGTGTTTACCCCGGAATTTAATTTGATTGAATCAGACTTTGAATAGCGTAATACTACATTTTCGTAAATAAGAACATCGGCTGTAATAGACATTCCGGCTGATAAATCTTCAAAAGTAAAAACCTGTTCTTCTGTTTCAGGTGAAATTTTAAGTTTTTCTTCTGCTTTGTAGTCGCCGGAAAGTTCCAGTTTTAATGTGTATTCGCTTTCTGGATTTCCTGCAAGTTTTGCGACTTGTTTACCGGAATATGCAAACTGCAAGGAAGATGATTTTTCAAGCTGGGATGAACAAGAAAAAAGCGTAAAGACAATAAGGGCGGCAAAAAAATTAAAGAATTGTTTTTTGAACATGAAAACTCCCCAGACTTTTCAGGATGTTCCAGATTTTCTTTGTATGACTGATTTTTTACGATGTGAACGGTATTAAAAGAAATGAAAAGCCTTTTATACTGAAATTATTATAGTAAATTTTAGTGATTGTCAAGGTTTTAAAAATGTATTAAAAATGCAACTTTTATAAAGGGCGGCTTTTTTTGGCTTAGGGATTGTAGGGGCGGCGAAGCCGTTCCGGAGTTTTGGTGGTTGAGGTTCTCGTTCGCTTTTACACGAGTGTAGCGAAGTAACTACCAAAACGTAGGAATGAGGCGAAAGCCGGAACCCCGAAAAGCCCGACGCGCGTTAGCGCGGAAGCTCCAGATAATGATTTGTAATCATATAAACAGATTTTTATTTTCAATTTTTTTAATTATGAGTATACTTATTAAAATATGCGTAAGACAAAAATAATTTGTACAATTGGGCCTGCAAGTGAAAGCAAGGAAGTTTTAATGGAAATGTGTAAGGCGGGAATGAATGTAGCCCGGCTTAATTTTTCGCATGGAACACACGAAGAGCATTTGAAAAAAATCAATACATTAAAAGAAGTTCGCAATGAACTGAAAATTCCGCTTGCAATTATGTTGGACACAAAAGGTCCGGAATTTAGAATCGGAACTTTTAAAGAGCACAGCGTTACTGTAAAAGATGGTCAGAATTTTACTTTTACGGCGGAAGATGTAGAGGGCGATGCTTCTAAAGTTTCTGTAAGTTATAAGGAATTTACGAAGGATTTAAAAGAAGGCGATAAAATTCTTGTTTGCAACGGGCTTGTTGTTTTTGAAGTAACAGAAGTAAAAGAACATGAGGTTGTTACAAAAGTTATAACGGGTGGCGTTCTTTCTGATAAGAAAAGTATGAATTTTCCCGGTAAGGTTTTGCACAACGAGTTTTTGAGCGAGCAGGATAAGAGCGATTTGCTTTTTGGAATTGAAAATGATGTTGATTTTGTTGCGGCTTCGTTTGTTTCTTCAAAGCAGGATGCGCTTTCTATGCGTGAATTTTTAAATGAGCATGGCGGAAAAGATATTGATATTATTGCAAAAATTGAAAATAGCGCCGGTGTTCATAATATAGAAGAAATCAGTTCTGTTGTGGATGGAATTATGGTTGCACGCGGCGATTTGGGCGTGGAAATTCCGTTCATGGAAGTTCCTGTTGTGCAAAAAGAAATTGAGCAAAAATGTAGACTTTTGGGAAAACGTGTAATTATTGCAACGGAAATGCTTGAGTCTATGATTACGAATGTTCGTCCTACGCGTGCGGAAATTTCGGATGTTGCAAATGCTGTTTATGATGGCGCTTCTGCAATTATGCTTTCTGGCGAATCTGCTGCAGGAAAATATCCGGTTGAAGCGGTAAAAACAATGTCGGAAGTTGCGGAATATACGGAGCAGCATATTAATTATGTAAAACGCTTTCATGATACGGAATTTATTAACAGAAATATTTTGGACGCGATTTCTCATTCTACTTGTCAGATGGCAATTGAAGTTGGCGCAAAGTGCATTGTTGTAAATTCGCTTAGCGGTCTTACTGCCAGAATGGTAAGCCGGTTCCGCGCTCCTGTGCAAATAATTGGTTCTACAACTTCGGAAAAGGTTTATCGCAAACTTGCGCTCTCTTGGGGTGTAATTCCGATTTTGTGCGAAACTTATGATTCAATAGAAGTTCTTTTCTTTTATGCGATTCAGCGCGCTACAAAAATGTTGAATTTGAACGTTGGCGACAATATTGTTCTTACCGGCGGAAAAATTGGTGCAAAGAGCGGCAATACGAATATGATAAAAGTGGAAACCGTAAAGAAAATCTATAAATAGCGTGGAAGTTTTTTACTTCGCCTTAGTCGGGCGGCTTGGCGTTTTTGCCTGCGGCTTTTGACTTTGGCGATTTTTTTTGCGGGGCTATTTTTTTGTTGTTAGCGCGCTGGTTGTTCAGTTTCTGCTTGTTCTGAAATTTTTATCCAAGACCAAACGTTTTTGTCTTCTTGACCAATCCGCCAAAACGCAATTTTGTTTATGTCTGCTGTTTTGTAAAGGCGCATTTTTGCAACTGTTGAGTAAGAGTCTTCAAACCAGAAATCTGTTTTTACTTTCATTGTGATGTTTACGGTTGGAACATCGTTTATGTATTTTACTCTTCCGGAATTATGTTCATCTATAATTCTGTTTACGCCTTCGAAATACCAGGCCTGCGCAGTTTTTTCGTTTGCCCAGCTGCGGCCGTAAAATGGCAATCCCATAACAAGTTTTTCCTGCGGAATTACAGTTACGGCGTAGTCTGCGATTTTTTTGCACCAATTTATGGAAGCGATTGCGCCTGGTTTGCTGGTTGACCAATGTTCATCGTAAGCCATAATCATAACCCGGTCAGATAAATCTGCGATTTTTTTGTATGGAAAGGTATCGTCGCTGATTGTTTTTACGCGTGCAGGAACGCAAACTGTAAACATTTTTCCTTGTTTTTTGCATTCTTTGCTAAGTTTTTCCAGGAAATTTAAAAAGTTGGCTGCGTCTTTTCCAGGAATTAATTCGTAATCAACGTTTATTCCGTCAAATGGTTTTGCTGCTTGCATAATGTCTTGAATCATTTTGTCGGTAAGTCCGTATTTTGGTTCCAATACAAAGTGTGTAAGGCTTTTGCTGTCGCAAACAATTACAAGATGAACTCTGCCGGGAAAATTTGCCAGTTTGCTTCTGTCCGGAACATTTGCTAAATTTCCGTAACAGTCAACATCGGCGGCAAAAAATCCTATGTCTGTAAGCGGATATTCGTTATCAAGTTCTTCGATGCGGCTTTGCATAACCCAGCCCCAGACTTCCTGCATTTCTACAGGTTCGCCTTCTGGCGTTTTTTGTCTGTAAGAAATTTTTTGTTCTTCTTTTATTGTTTCGTTAAAATCTTTGCTCTTTTTTGTTGCATAGGTTGCGTTTGCGGCAAATAGCAGTAAAACAAGGAATGTTGCAATATTTTTTTTCATTTTGAGCTCCGGTTATAATTCAATTGTTTTGTACATTGGCTCTTCTTCTGGATGTAATTCCAGAACGTGTTTTTCGCAAGGTAAAACTTCGCTTGGTTCGTGCGTAACATGTAAAAATGTTGTGGTTCCGGTTTCTGCGATTATGTTCAGCAAATCCAATGTTCTTTGCCGCATTGCTTCGTCAAGGCCGTGGCAAGGTTCGTCCAAAATCATAATTGGCGGACATTTTACTGCTCCGCGCAAAATTAAAACAGCGCGCTGTTCGCCGTAGCTTAAATCGCCAAATGCGTCGTTTCCGCGCCCTTCAAAACCGCCGAGTTTTAACCATTCTTCCGCAGCGGCAATTTCTGAGTCTGTAGGGGTTTCGTACATTCCGATTGAATCGTGGAATCCGCTTATGATAACGTTTCTTAAAGGAGTTCCGCCTAACATTCTGTATTCAACATGAAGTCTGTAGGAAACAATTCCTAATCTGTGTTTGATTTCCCAAATTGTTTCGCCGGAACCTCGCCTTGCGCCGAAAATTTTTATATCATTGCTGAAAACTTGCATATTGTCGCCGGTTATCAATTCCAGGAGGGTTGTTTTTCCTGAACCGTTTGGACCGCGAATAAGCCAATGTTCGCCACGTTTTAAAGTCCAGTTTAAGTTTCGTAAAACCTTGTGCTCTTCCCAGCCGACATTAACGTTGTGCATTTCTACAAGAATGTCATCCTTTGGCTGAAAATTTTCTACACCTAGGACGATATTTACATCGTTGCTGAGTTTTTTTACGGTAGTAGAAAATTTTTCGAATTCTTCTTTTCTTGTTTTTTGATTTTCTGCATTTCGCTTTGCGATTGTTTTTTCATAATCAGATTTTTTTCCGCAAAAAGAAACTTCGCCTTTTGAAAATTCAAGGACATTTGTTATTGCGCTTGGAATTTCTGTGTAGCGTTCCATGCTTAAAATAATATGCGGAAAAGTGGAGTTGTTGTCATTGTTGCTGTTGAGCTGTTTTTTTGCGATTGTGTTGAAAAAATCAAGAAGGATTGTGCGACTTTCTGCATCCAGACCAGCAAAAGGATCGCTTAAGAGTAAAAGTTTTTTTCTGGAAACAAGAGAGCGGGCAAGCAATGTTCTGCGAATTTCGCCGGTGGACATATACTTTATTCCGCGGTCAAGAATTTTTTCTACGCCGCAAAGTTTTATTTCCGGATAAGCGTCAAGTTCTTTGCAAATTGGCGGCAATTCCGAACCTTTTTTTATTTTGCCAACAATTCCTTCTGCAATAAAAATTCGTCCGGTTCTTCCGTGGTCAATGCCGCCTTCGGTGTATTCGCTTTCGTCAAGTTCGCGTTCTTCTTGTATGATTCGTGCGGCTCTTTCCAAAGAAACTGTTTCTGCCGAATTTTCAAAAATATTTGAATATAAAGGAATGTCTTCTGTGTTTTTTGGAATGTTCGGAACAATTTTTTTGCCAAAATTTCCGTCTAAGGCTTGCAAAAAATCAGCTTTTCCACCGCCGTTCGGTCCGATTACAAGCCATGCTTCTCCGGATTTCATTTCCCAGCTGAAATTTTGAACCGTAATTCCTTTTTTATTTTCTATTTTGCAATTATTTATTTTTACAAGAGATTTATTTTCCATATGGTTAGCATATCACATTGTAAAATCTGTTGCACGATTAAACAAAAGGAGCGGGAGTTTTGTTTGTGGTTGTGTTTGGAATTTTTTTAGAGGATGCCGTTTGCGATCTTGTTTTTAGCAAGTCTATAGTAAATACTGCGGACAGGAAGTCCGCAAGTATCATTTTTCTACGGCGTGGTTGCGTTTTTTAATGAATAAAAAATCGCAGTTGTTTTGCTTTTTTTTAGTTTGGCAAAGTTAAATCGCCATCTTTTATCCAGCCGATTTTTCGCAAAAGTAAGGTTATTGCCCAGCAAATTACACCCGGAAGAATAAAGCAAATCATTAAAAGTCCGAACCAGTCTAAAAATCCAGGTTGAATTGCAAGGCTTTCCTGTGTGATTTGTGCAATCTGCTCTGCCGCAATACCGGCTTTTTCTGCTTTGTGTACTGCCCAATCAACTGCCTGCTGGCTTGGACTGAACCAACCTGTTATTACTCCGATTTGACCAACCAGTCCGCAAGTTCCCATTCCGGAAGAAACAGCCGCTCCGTTCATTGACATTTTAAAAATACAAGTTGAAATTGGTCCAGTGATTGCGCTTGTTAATGTTGCCGGAATCCAAATTTTAGGATTTTTTATTATGTTCGGCATTTGCAGCATGGAAGTTCCCAATCCTTGTGAAAGAAGTCCGCCCCATTTGTTTTCTCTGAAACTCATTACTGCAAATCCGACCATTTGCGCGCAACATCCTGCAACTGCCGCACCGCCGGCAAGTCCAGTAAGCCCAAGAGCCGCGCATATTGCTGCAGAAGAAATCGGCAGTGTCAGCGCAACTCCAACGACTACAGAAACAAAAATTCCCATTGCAAAAGGATGCAGTTCTGTTGTAAGCATTATAAGTTTTCCGACCCAGCTGGCTGCAATTCCGATGTATTTTGCGCACAAAACAGAAACCAGGCAGCCTGCTAAAATCGTTACGATTGGCGTTACCAAAATATCAACTTTTGTTTTCTTGCTTACAAGCATTCCGACTTCTGCAGCGATGATTGCAATTATTAAAACAGCCAATGGACCACCCGCTCCGCCAAGCGTATTTGCGGTTGCGCCAACAGTTATTAAACTGAATAATACAAGACCGTGAACGCCCATTGCATAGCCAATTCCAACGGCCATTGCAGCGCCTACAACGTGAGGTTCGCAACAAAACGAACCAGCGTCAACTAAAAATTGGAAAACCGGATTTGTGCTAAGGCGAAGAAGTTGTTGTCCTAGCGTGCGGATTATTGTTCCGACTAATAAAGATGCGAAAAGACCTTGCGCCATTCCGCTCATTGCATCGATAAAGTAGCGTTTTACATACTTGTTCATTACGAAACACTCCTGAAATAACAGTTTTGCTTGTTAATGTTATTTTCCAGCGCGCCGTGGCGTCATTGGAAAAGCGTGTTCCGTAGAATCTGCCGTTGTTCATTACAAACGTTTATATTTTTATTATTGATAGGAATTTATAATATTTTTCCTATTTTAACAATAGTAAAAGAATGGTGAAAAAATGCTGTTATTGCGGCTCGATTTTATTTTGCGAACTTTTTATTTATTTTTTTTTGCATGTCAGCAACCTTTTATTTTGTGCGGCAGATTTTTATAATTCTTCATTATTCTTTTTTCGATTCTTGAATTCGGCGAATTTTTTTCCAGTTATAAAATCCGTATAAATCATTTGCAAGAAAAATCGTAAAGTTCAAAATCATAGGTGCATAAACTGAATTTTTTAGTGTTGCCAAAATCCACATTACGATTAAAACAATATCGTTTGCCGCATAACCTAACGCATAATATGGAACTCTCATTATTGTGAATATGCTTGCAATCATGCTTGTTGCAATGGAAATCGTGCTTATTTCAAGATTTGCTGTTTTTAGTGCGCGAAGAATAAAATAAAATATAAAAGTTATCAAACAGGTTAAAACAATCGCTATAACTGATTTTTTTGGACTCAAGTGCGCTATTTTTACTTCCGGTTTTCCGCTTGGCGAAGGATTTTTCAGCCAAACAAAAGTCGAAGCAATGTCGCTGGGGAGCGTCATAAAAAGATATGTTATTGCTTCTCCGTAATATTTAAATTCCAAAGAAACAATCGCATATAAAATGCAAAATATAATCATTAAAAATTGACCGGAAATATGGCCTTTTGCAGTAAAAATCAGTGATGTTGTGCCAATCAGCGTTGCTATAAGTGTAACCGGATGTTTTTCCGGGTTTATTATAAAAATAGCGGTAATACCAAGAACCGAAAAAGCCCATAAAAATTTTTCGAAAATATTTAATTCAGGAATAAAAAAATCTTTTTTCATAAAATCTCCAAAAAAAAAGCATTCGCACAAGAATATCGCAGAAAGCAATTTGCTTTCTCACCTACCGATATTCTTATGTGAATGCTCTTAAGCGCAAATTTTGTATTTTAGTATGCGCTGCCCGAAGGCTAAGTAGCAATTCGTCTGTCCGGCGACAGAAAACTAACTGTAGAAAGAATATAAATAAATGAAAAAGAACTGTCAATACAGACACAATGCTGAAGGATTTTCAAAAATCTGTTGTTTTGACTTATTTTTCTGAAGTCTTGATTTTGCAGAATTTTCTCATATTATTAATGCTTTTCTTCTATTATATGGTATGTAAAGTGATAAAAATAATTTAAAAAATACAAATTTTATGTATAATACTTTATAGAATAATTATCATAAAAAACGCTCTCAAAAGAATTTTTAAGGAAATTTTTATGCAATATTTTAAATTACAGTTTGGATGTCTTCTGGTTGTTCTTTATATAACTTTTGCCTATTTTTTGGAGAAAAAAAATTATAAAATAAAAAAGCGTGAGCCGATTTTTGAAAGCCTTCTGATTTTTGGAATTTTAAGCATTATTTTCGACGGAATTACGGCATACACTGTAAATCATTTGGAAGCAGTTTCTCCGGTTGCAAATAGAATTTTTCATCTTTGTTTTCTTTGTCTGATTGATATAATTGTTTTTATTATGTTTTTGTACATCCTTGATGTTTCAAGCGAAAAACTCAAGTCATGTAAAAAACGTCTTATTTTTAAGCTTCCATTTATAATCAATCTTTTAGTTGTTATCCTTTTTATTCCTTCTCTTGAATACAGAAAAGGAGAAATTTCAAACTATTCAATGGGAATTAGCGCCTACACGTGTTTTGTGATGGTTCTGGTTTATCTTTTTGCGACAATAGGAGTTGTGCTTAAAAGTCTAGAAAATCTTGGTCTCCATAAACTTTTAACGATTACGACTTATGTTTCGCTTGTTGCTTGTATTACTGCTTGCCAAATGATTTTTCCGCAGATTTTGATAACAAGTCTTGCACCTACGATTGCGATTTTAGGCGCCTATCTGAACATGGAAAATCCTCTTTTTGAAAAATTGCAGTCGCACAGCCGCGAAATGGTAATGGGTTTTGCAACTTTGGTGGAAAACCGCGATGACAGTACCGGCGGGCACATAAAGCGAACAACAGAATATGTGCGAATTCTTTCCGAAGAGCTAAAAAATCGAGGATTTTATGAAAACATTCTTACCCGCGATTATATGAAAAATCTTGAAAAAGCCGCTCCGATGCATGACGTCGGAAAAATTGCAATTCCGGATGCGATTCTTCAGAAACCAGGACGGCTGACCGCGGAAGAATTTAAAATAATGAAAACTCACGTAGAGCGCGGTGGAAAAATAATAAAAGAAACTTTTGGAAACGCAGGTGATGACGAATATGAAAAAATGGCTTATGAAGTGGCGCGTCATCATCATGAAAAGTGGAACGGGAAAGGTTATCCGGATAAACTTTCAGAAACGCAGATACCTTTGTGCGCAAGAATAATGGCCGTTGCCGATGTCTTTGATGCTGTTTCGGCAAAAAGATGTTATAGAGAGGCTCTCCCGCTTGAAGAATGTTTCGGAATTATTGAAAAAGGTCGTGGCGAAGATTTTGAGCCGACAATCGTAGATGTCTTTTTGGATTCAAAAGAAAAAATCATAAATATTTTTAACGAGCAAAAATTTTAAATAGCCCTAAATTCGAGTTTTGACTCTAGGATAAGATTTCAGCCTGCATT
>CAYSDV010000008.1:0-106888 GCA_964429905.1 uncultured Treponema sp.
GGACGATTGTTAAAGCAAAAAATTAACTAAATACGTAAAATGTGATAAAATAAAAATGTTAAAATTTAAAAATATGGAGGGACAAAATGTCAGAGATAGCATTTGCGAAACTTGAAACGCAGATTGAAACATTGCCTTATAATCAAGTTGTCCTTTTAAAAGATAAAATTGACAAAATTATAGAAAGAGAATTGGAAAAGGTCGTGTAAAAGATGTCTAGCATTGCACAAAATAATGTCCGTTTTTCAGCGCAACAACTTCTCCGTCTCTTTTGATTTATGCAGAATTCAGGCTGGAACGCAACAGAAAATATTTCTCCTTTTAGAAAACTTACTCCGGACGAAGTTGTTTCGCTAATCAATTCCGCGCTCATAGGAAATTCAAAACGGACAACTTCCTATAAATTCGTGTTTTTCAAATCAATTTTGGACAATCTTTTAAATGTGGATTTGAACAGTGTTCCTGAATGTTTTTTATCTTTTGATTCAATTTCTATAAGATTTACAGAAATATACTGGAATCTAATATTGAGATTCGAATTAAAACAGATGCCACAAACTGCAAACAACAAAATTTCCGTAATTGAAAGGGAATTGAAATCATTTTGTGAAAAATATAACTTTTCAAAATTCGGCTTGGATTTTCCGTTTGAAAGCCTAAATCCAGAACTCCAAAAAGAACTTTCAGACAAAATAAAAAAATCTGTTGTTACAAAAGATGTGCTTGGCGCGTTTTGTTTTGATACTGAATGGCAATTTTATCATTTTTCAAAAACACAAAAGTGGGACGGGATTTTTCTTAATAAAGATTTTTTTTATTGTCTTGCAAAATATAGAAGCGATTTTGAAAAAGTGAATTATTTTGAATGGATAAAATATTTGGAAGGCATAAACAAAGAGGAAGATTCTTATAGGCTTGCAAGCAAACTTGATTTATCGACAGAGCGAAAAAATCTTGAGCAATACAGAAAAACGCTCTTTAATTTTGGGCAGACTACCTGTTTTTATTGCGGAAAAAAACTTTCAGAGACTGCGGTTGATCATTTTATTCCCTGGAGTTTTGTGAAAGATGACAAACTTTGGAATTTTGTTTTGGCATGCCCTTCCTGCAATTCAAAAAAATCAGACAGACTTACTTCACAAAAATTCTTAACTAATTTAAAAATCAGAAACGAAAAACTCCAATTAGAGAAAGTTCCGTTTGTTCAAAGTCAATTCAAATCTTATGCTTTTTCAAAACTTGTATTGATGTATCAAAATGCAATCTTTAACGGCTTAAAATCAGGCTGGGAACCGAAATAATTTGTTTAATTGATAAAACTGAACATTAGATTGCATGTAAGAAAACGATGAAGTAATAGCGGATATTTGAAACTTCTGTAAATTACTTAAACTTACTTATCATAATATTTCGGCAGCATTGAATTTTTGCGCTTTCTTCTATTATAATAAGATATTGACGATTTGGAGTAACAAATGGAAAAATTGAAAATTCTTTTGGCAAAGGGCCGCATTTATGAATCTGTGTATGAACTTTTGAATGATGTTGGCATTTCTATTCATCTTCCAGATAGAACTTATTTTCCAATCACTAATCAGGATGATTTGGCTTTTCAGGTAGTAAAACCGCAGATTACAAGCGCATTGCTTGCTAAGAATAAAGCGGATGTTGGTTTTAGCGGCAAGGACTGGGTTTACGAAAATTGTGTAGAAAACGATGTTGAAGAAATTATGGATTTGGGGTTTGATCCTGTTCGCATTGTTGCGGCAATTCCTGAAACTAAAGATTACGAAAAGCTTTTGAATACAAAAGTTACAATCGCAACTGAATATCAGAATCTTACAAAAAAATATATTGAATCAAAAAAAATCGATGGAACAATTTTTAGAACTTGGGGAACTAGCGAAGGTTTTGTTCAGGATAACGACGAGGCTTTGGCGCAAATCTTAATTGATAACACTTCTACAGGTTCTTCGCTCCGCGCAAATCGCTTAAAAATCGTAGATACTTTGATGGAATCGTCTACAAGAATGTACGCATCAAAAGAAGCGATGAAAAATCCGGCGAAAAAGCAGAAGATTCTTGAGCTAAAAATGCTTTTTGAAGCAGTCCTTGCAGCGCGAAGCCGCGTAATGCTGGAAATGAATGTTTCAAAAGCTAATTTTGATAATCTTATAAAAGGCATTCCTTCTATGAAAAGCCCAACTGTTTCGCCGCTTTTTGGCGATGATGGTTTTGCTGTAAAAATTGCTGTAAAAAAGAGCGAAGTTCCGACGTTGCTTCCAAAATTGCAAAGTCTTGGTGCGACTGATATTTTGGAATACGAACTTAGAAAAGTTATTCTTTAGAACATTTCTGGGTAAAGTCAAAATTTGCTAAGGTATTTCTAAAATGCGGCGCTGTCTGTTTTGTGTTGCGCTGCGTTATTCGGAAAACCGCTTATAAAAGGAAAAGTTATGGCACGAATTGCAACTGTTGAACGAACGACTGGCGAAACGCAGATTTCTCTTACATTGAATTTGGACGGAACTGGCAAATGCGAAATGGAAAATCCGATCGGATTTTTTGATCATATGTTGCGTTCTTTTTGCAAACACGGACTTTTTGATTTGAGCGGTTCGATAAAGGGCGATTTGAATGTAGATCAGCATCACTTAATAGAAGATACAGGAATTGTTCTTGGCGCTTGTTTTGCAAAGGCGTTGGGTGATTGCGCAGGAATTTACAGAACCGGTTCGTTTTTGTATCCGATGGACGAAGCGTTATTGCGCGCTGCTGTTGATTTTGGCGGACGACCTTTTCTTGTTTGCAATGCGGATTTAACGGGAATTCCGTTGGTCAGTTTAAATGCAAATGGGGTTGAAGCAAGTTTTCAAACTGATTGTTTTGAAGATTTTTGGCAGGCTTTTGTAAATAGCGCGCAATGCAATTTGCATTTGGATACTTTGCGCGGCAGAAGCGATCATCATAAAATGGAAGGCTTGTTCAAGGCTGCTGCAAGAGCAATCCGTTCGGCTGTGGAAATTGATTCGCGGCGTAATGGAGCGGTTCCTTCCACAAAGGGAACTATCGGTTCTTAAGTAATCAGTGGTTTTTAGCAGGGCGTGCCGGCTGGCTTCGCAAGCTCAGCCCGAGACGCCGTCAGGCTTTTCAGGGTTCCGGCTTTCGCCTTCATTGCTCGCTGACTTTGTAAGCGCAGGCTGGGGCGCTCGCAACGCGCCTGCCTGTCTGCCGACAGTCAGGCGCGCCCTTACAATCCTTCACGCAATCCGCAATTCTAAAACTGGTTTTGGATTTTAATTTGTTTCCGGTGCAATAATATTGTACAGTCGGTCTAAATCGTTCTTTGTAAAATAGCTTATTTCAATAGAACCTTTTTCAAGATTTCCTTTTATTACAACTTTTGTTCCAAAGATATCGATAAATTTTTGTTCAATCCGCGCAATTTCCGGATCTTTTTTTTGTGTCTTTTTTGCAGTTTTTTTAGATGCCGCACGACCGCCGTTGTTGTATACCTGCGCAAGTTCTTCTGCTTCGCGGACTGTTAGTCCGGTACCAATAATTTTACCGAACATAATTCTTTGGTCAGCGGGATTTGTAACGGAAAGCAATGCGCGCGCGTGTCCGGGAGAGATTTGTCCGTCAATCAGCGACTTTTTCATATCATCCGGAAGTTTTAACAGGCGAACTGCATTTGTAACGGTGGAACGGTTTTTTCCGACTCGTTTTGCAACTTCTTCGTGTGTAAGTTCGCCAAGTTCCATAAGATTGTAATACGCCTGCGCTTCATCAATCGGGTTTAGGTCTGCGCGCTGAATATTTTCTATGAGCGCAACTTGAAGGCGCTGGATTTCGTCAAATTTTCTGATTTGAACAGGAACTTTTGAAAGTCCTGCTAAAAGCGAGGCTCTTGTTCTTCGTTCGCCCGCAACAATATAAAATTTTCCGCCATCCGTAGGCTCAATAATAATCGGTTCGATAATACCGTTTTCGCGGATGGAATCGGCAAGTTCTTCCAGTTTCTTTTGGTCAAATTCTGTTCTTGGCTGTTTTGGATTTGCAATAAAATCCGCCGGATTTGCCCATAAAGTTCCGTCTGAATCAACGGTTACGCCTTCCGGAAGATTTGTCGGATTTCCATTTTCATCTTTTTTTATGTCTTTTGCACTTCCAAGACCGGAAAGCGCGGAATTTTCGCTGCCTATAAGAGCATCCAGCCCGCGTCCAAGTCCTAATCCACCTTTTTTAGCCACGATGTATTATCTCCTCTGCAAGTTTTTCATAACTCTTAGCACCGGCGCATTCTGGGTCATAGTTGCAAATCGGAAGACCGCGGGAAGGAGCTTCTGAAAGTCTGACGTTTCTAGGAATTATTGTATTAAAAACGACATCCTTAAAATAAGTTTTTACCTGCATAACAACATCTTGCGCAAGACGTGTTCTTGAATCATACATTGTAAAAAATATTCCGCCGATTTTAAGATTTGGATTTATTCCCTGCTGAACTTTGTTCACGGATTTTAAAAGGAGCGTAATTCCTTCCAATGCAAAATATTCGCATTGCATAGGAACTAAAACTTGATCTGCCGCCGCAAGTCCGTTCAGTGTTAAAATACCAAGTGAAGGCGGACAGTCTATTAAAATATAATCGTATTCTGATTTTAAAGGGTCAAGAACATTTTTTAGGAAAAACTCTCGGTTTTCCTGTTCTACAAGTTCTATTGCTGCACCAGACAAATCAATTGAAGCGCTTATTGCGTCAAGATTTTTTACAGGAGTGTGTTTGATAGCCTGTTCCGCAGTTACTTGTCCGGCAAGAAGTTCGTAAATAGTCGGCTTGTCTTTTGAAACTCCGACACCGCTGGACATATTTCCCTGAGAGTCAAAGTCTACAAGCAGGACTTTTTTTCCTGAAAGCGCAATATATGCTCCGATATTAATACAGGAAGTTGTTTTTCCAACTCCACCTTTTTGGTTTACAAAAACAATACTTTTACCCATAACTTTAAATATATCATTTTTTTTTGATTTGGTATACATTAAAACTGATATGATAATTTCTTGCACATTCAGTAAACCGTCAAAAAACGTAGAAGAAATCTTCGGCCGCGATTATTTAAGAATAAAAATTCGTGGAGCGAATAATTCTAATAAAACTTCTTATTATATGGAAGAATTTACAAAAACTCAGGTTTTTCATGAACAAAAAACAGAAGAAGAACTGAATGAATTTATAAAAGAGCACGCGGGAACAACATTTAAAAGTTGCGTAATTCGTACAGAATCAGAAGAAATTACTTACTTGGGAAATAAAAAAGGAAAAGTAACGCGGCTTGTAAAAAAAATATCTGAAAATGAGCAGAAAACTAAAAATATTATCTGGAACAAACAAAAAAACTATCTTATTCCGGAAGGAAATCCTGTTCCTTTTTTAGTTTTGCTTGGTGTAATGACAACTGAAGGTAAGATTGTAAATTCTAAATACGATAAATTCAGGCAAATAAACCGTTTTTTGGAATTTTTAAATGATATTCTTCCGGAAGTTCAAAAGCAGGTTGGAGAACGTCCGTTGCGAATTGCGGATTTTGGATGCGGAAAATCTTATCTGACATTTGCTGTTCATTATTTTTTGACTCAAATAAAACATCTTGAAGTGGAAATTGTAGGGCTGGATTTAAAAAAAGATGTTATTGATTATTGTAATAAAATTGCTGCGGAACTTAAATTAAAAGGATTGAATTTTGATGTTGGGAATATCGCTGAATACAATTACAAAGATAATCCAGATATTGTAATCACGCTGCATGCTTGCGACGCTGCAACGGATTTTGCGCTTGATTACGCTGTAAAACATAATTGCAAAGCGATTCTTAGCGTTCCTTGTTGCCAGCACGAAATAAACAGTCAATTGAATAAAAATAATGTTCCGGAAGAATTTAAGCCGCTCTTAAAATACGGAATTATAAAAGAACGTTTTTCCGCTTTGGTTACGGACGCTTTGCGCGCTGAACTTTTGGAAAGCGAAGGTTATTTTGTTCAGCTTTTGGAATTTATTGATATGGAACACACACCGAAAAATATTTTAATCCGTGCTGTAAAAAAAAGCGGCTTGGCGGCTGAAAATAAAGAAAGTTCCGCTTTAATAAAAGCGCTGCAAATTCATCCTGCGCTGGAAAAACTTTTGAAAAATAATTAGCTGATTCAACGTTTTAAAGCTGGTGCCAGTGGAAGTCTGTTCATTTTAATTTTTTTCTTCAAATTTAAATGTTATAATCTTGCTATGGAGCAAAAAAATTCTGAAAATTTAAAGTTGTCTGCAAATGCGCTTGAAAAATCTGCGTCTTCTGCAAAGTCTCGCGATGATGTGCGGCGTACAACCCGCATAATTCAGATTGATGAGATGCTTCGCGGCGGAACATTTGTTGATATACAAGATTTGATTTTTAAATTCGGCGTTAATCGGCGGACGATTGAGCGCGATTTTGAACATCTTCGCAACGATATGAACGCTCCGCTTGAGTACGACAGAGCGCGAAAAATGTATCATTATACCGATCCGACTTTTTCAATTCCGAATGTAGTTCTTACAGAAGGTGAACTTTTTACAGTGGCAACAGTTATGCCGCTTATGGAACAGTATAAGAATACACCTCTTGAAAATTCATTCCGTTCAATAATGGGAAAAATTTCGGGGCTTTTGCCAGATTCAATTAGTGTTGATTCTTGTTTTTTAAACCGCGATATAAGTTTTATTTCAGATCCGCTGCCAAGAATAGAAACGGAAGTTTTTAATTCAATTTTTAAAGCGGTCAGAAACCGGTGCGTAGTTGAATTTGATTATAAAAGTCTTTCTTCAACCGTTTATAAAAAACGGACTTTGGATGCTTACCGCGTTATTTGTAAAAGTGGAAACTGGTATGTGTTTGGCTTTGAGCACGATGTTAAGGACTTTAGGATTTTTGCGCTCGGCAGAATAAAAAATATTGTTGTTAAAAGTGAATTTTTTACAATTCAAAAAGATTTTGACTTAAAAAAACATATAGATTTGGATTTTGGAATTTGGAATAACACTCAACCTCCGGAAGAATATGAAATTAAGTTTGCGAAAGAAAGGTCAAATTACATTTTGGAGCGGCAGTGGCATAAAAATCAGACTGTGGAAATTCTGGAAGACGGTTCAGTTTTGCTGAAGATTATTTCCAACCAAAAAGAAATGATTTTTAATTGGGTTATGAGTTTTGGGAATGCGGCAACGGTCTTAAAGCCGGAAAGGTTGCGGGCGGAAATAAAACAGGAAGTTCTGCGCGTTGCGGACAAATATTAGAAAAGTTCAGGATGATATTTATAATATTTGAAATAATAACTGAATAATCTTGAATAGATTGAAATCTAGTGCAAATCCTAGTATCTTTTAGTCTGGAGTTATTAATGAAAAAAATTATCATTTTTACGGTTGCTGCATTAATTTCTATGCCGGTTTTTGCAGCTCCAAAAAGAACAGAATTGAAAGTTTGGGAATCTGCCGGAACAGAACAGGCTTATATTCAGTATGCAATAAGAGAATTCAGAAAAGTAAATCCAAAGGTAAAAATTGTATACGAGCCGGTTGAATCAACAGAGGCAAGAAACAAAATTGAACTTGATGGTCCTGCTGGAGTTGGAGCGGATGTTTTTGTTGCTCCGCATGATCATATTGGTGCGCTTGTTGCAGGAAATCATATTCTTCCTGTAGAAGATGCAGCGGATTATATGCAGGGATTTTATGAATTGGCAAAAAAGGCTTCTGCGTACGACGGAATTACTTACGGATATCCGCTTGGTGCAGAAACTTACCTTCTTTTTTATAACAAAGACATTTTAAAGAAGCCGTTGACTACTTGGGAAGAAATTATTTCTTATGCAAGAGATTGGAATGTTTCAAATGAAAATAAATTTGCTCTTGCTTGGGCAGTTGACGATCCGTATTATGCGTATATGTTTTTGGACAGTTTCGGTGCTCCGCTTTTTGGACCGGACGGAGATAATCCGAAGTTGCACAATTTGAATACACCTCAGGCAATTGCCGGAATGAAATATTTTCAAAAATTGCGCAGTCTTGTTCTGGATGTTTCCGCAACAGATGCTTCGCGGGATTTTTGCCATGCATCATTTAGTTCAGGTGCAAGTCCGATGATTATTACTGGTTCTTGGAAAATTAATGAATTTAAAAAGAACGGAATGAATTTTGGAGTCGCAACGCTTCCTAAGTTTCCGGAACAGAGCAAGCCTGCAACTTCTTTTTCGGGCGTTCGTCTTGCATTTGTAAGTTCTTATTCCGAGCATCCTGAAGAAGCAATGCAGTTCGCAAAATTTATTACTTCAAAAGAAATGCTTCAGAAACGTTTTGAAATTACAGATCAAATTCCGCCAAGAACGGATATTGAAATTAATGATGAATATTCAAAAGCTGTAGTCGCTCAACTTCAGTATTCAAAGCCTATGCCGACAATTATTCAGCTTGGAAAATTCTGGCAGTGCATGGGACCCGCTTTGTCTGGAATTTGGAACGGTGATGATGTTGTAAAAACAATGAATATTGCAGCTATGACAATAGAAGCAGGAAGATAAAAGTAACTTCTGTAACTACTTGTAAAAATCGGCTGAAAAAACTATTATCTTTGTATGGCTATTTCTAACAAGGTAGAAAACCTTATTAAAGAGTTTATTGATGCGGATACTGTGAAGTCAGTTGAAAATTTTACAAAAACTTCTGAAAACAACAGTTCTGATGTGGAAAAAATTGCGGCAATGTTTGGTTTTGCAGGTTCTTTTGCAACTTCTGATGAAAAAAAGCTTGTTGAAAGTTTTAATAAGAATTTAAAACTTTTGATTGAAAAGACTTGGGTTGAAAAATCGGATATTGCTATAAAAGAGCAGATTCTTTTTCGGCTGGAAGAGTTTTGCAAAGATACATCTGATTGGCCGGAAACTTATAAAAATTTTTTGAATATTTTGAATAATGCTGTCTATCTTATGTTTGGACAGCAGGCAAAATCTGATGATTTTGGTGAATATTCTTTAAGAATTGATCCGGGATTCGGGATTTTCTGGTGGTACATTAAAAGTCTTCCCGCTACTGCAGAATGGTCAGTTGAAAAATGCCGTAATGCAGTCTTGCTGGGAATGTATTTCTTGGCAAATTACTAAAAAGCAAACAACAAGGCCGAAGCTTAATAAGAGTTTCGGCTTTTTTAGTTTTTAAAGATGAACTGGAGTTTTTATGGATTTAGAAAAAGTTTGTTCCGGACTGAAAAATGGTTCGGCTGGACTTGCTCTTCAATCTGCGGCGGTAAAAAATAATTCGCTTTCTGCTGTTGCCGCCGCATTGGATGAAAACCGCGAAGAAATTCTTTTTGCAAATAAAAAAGATATAGAAAATGCCAAGGCAAATGGAATTTCGGATTCGCTGATTGATCGTCTTACGCTCAACGAGCAAAGAATTGACGGTATTATAGAAAGTTTAAAAATTGTTATTTCTCAGGCGGACCCTATAGGAGAAGAACTTGCCGGCTGGAAAACTCCAAACGGACTTAATATTCGTCAGGTGCGGGTTCCTCTTGGTGTTGTTGCTATTATTTATGAAAGCCGCCCTAACGTAACGGTAGACGCTTTCAGCCTTGCATATAAAAGCGGAAATGCTATTCTTTTGCGCGGTTCTTCTTCTGCTCTGAATTCAAATAAAGCGATTGTGAAAATTATAAAAAATGCGCTTTCGTCTGTGGATGGCGGAATTCCGGAGGCGATTGAACTTGCGGAAGCAGAAGAGCACAATCATTCTGATGTGGAACAAATTTTAAATGCAGTTGGAAAGATTGATGTGGTGCTTCCGCGCGGTGGAAAAAAACTGATTCAAAATGTTGTTTCCAATGCAAAAATTCCTGTGATTGAAACTGGAAGCGGCGTTTGCCATCTTTATGTTGATGAAACTGCGGATTTGGAAATGGCTGTAAAAATTGCCGAAAATGCAAAAATTCAAAGACCGAGCGTTTGTAACGCTATCGAATGTATTGTTGTGAACAAAAAAATTGCAGAAGAATTTTTACCTTTGCTTGAAAAGCAGTTCGCAAATCGGGTGAAAATTCACGCAGATGAATATTGTTTTTCGATTTTAGAAAAAACAGATGCCGCAAAAAACGGAATTTTGTTCAGAGCAAATGATTCTGATTTTGGAAATGAATATCTTGATTACGAATGCTGCATAAAATCAGTTGAAAATATAGAAGAAGCAATCTCTTATATAAATTCTCATAATACAAAACATAGCGAAAGCATCGTTACGGAAAATTTGAAAGCCGCAAAGCTTTTTCAAAGCAGAATTGATGCTAGTTGCGTTTATGTTAATGCTTCAACAAGATTTACAGATGGCGGAGAATTTGGTTTTGGTGCGGAGCTTGGAATTTCTACGCAAAAACTGCATGCGCGCGGTCCGATGGGAATAAAAGCGCTTACAACAACAAAATATTTAATAGATGGCGAAGGTCAAATTCGTTAGAAAAGGAATGAAAATGAGTGATGCAATTTCTAAAGCCTTAAAAGGTGCGCGAAAAATAGTAATAAAAATTGGTTCAAATACGCTGGCAAAAGCCGATGGAACTCAAAACACAGAGTTTATGGCAAAATTTGCCGCTCAGTGCAAAAATCTTATAAATCAGGGAAAGCAGATTATTGTTGTTTCTTCCGGGGCGCAGGTTTCTGGTGTTTCAACTTTAAGCGAATGGGCGCGCAAAAAAGATATTCATTTCAGACAGGCTTTGTGCGCAATCGGTCAAGTTGAACTTATGGCGCAATGGCGAAAAGCGTTTGCTGAACAAAATTTGCACATCGGACAACTTTTGCTCACAAAAGAAGATTTTGAAAATGATCACCGTTCGCTTAATATTCGCAATACATTGTTTACTTTGGAAGATGAAGGCGTTGTTCCTATTGTAAACGAAAACGATTCAGTTGCAACAGATGAATTTCAAATTGGTGACAATGACAATCTTTCTGCTCTTACGGCAATACTTTGGAGTGCGGATTTACTGATTTTGTTCAGTGATGTTGACGGAATTTTTACGGACAATCCAAAAACTAATAAATGTGCAAAAATTATTGAAGTTGTAAAAGATATTCCTGAATTAAGAAAGTCAATTACAATCGGTGAAAACAATGCGTTTGGAACGGGTGGAATTGAAACGAAAATTCAGGCGGCGGAAAAAACTACAGCGTATGGAATTCCTTTGCTCTTGGCAAATGGAAGTCATGAAAATATTTTAACAAATCTTGAAAATGGTTCCGCTCTGGGCACATTGTTTGAGGCTGAATAAACGGAATTATTGCTGTCAGGAGGTTTTATGGAAAAAATTGCTTGTATCGGATGCGGTTCTATGGGCGGCGCAATTATGAGTGCGATTTGCAAAAAAATAGACGCAAAAAACGTTACTGTAACTGCAAAGCATTTTGAACATGCGCAGGAATTTGCTGAAAAAAACGGATGCAATGCCGCTCAAACAAATCAGGATGCTGTAAAGGACGCAAAATACATTTTTCTTGCTGTAAAGCCGGTTTTTATAAAAGAAGTTATTGTTGGAATAAAGAAATTTCTGCGTGAAGATTCTGTAATAATTTCAATGGCGGCAGGAATTTCGCTTAATAAACTTATGGAAATCTACGACGCGCATTATATAAGGATTATGCCGAATATGCCGGCTCAAATTGGAGAGGCAATGACAGCGCTTTGTAGTCTTCCGGAATTACCGGAGGAAGATTTGGCGAATGTAACGGAACTTTTGAAAACTTGTGGAATTGTAGAAAAAGTTGATGAAAAACTTATGGATTGTGTAACTGCGATAAGCGGTTCTGGACCGGCTTATGCATTTATGTTTGTGGAAGCTTTGGCAGATGCCGCTGTAAAGTTTGGAATGCCACGAAAACAGGCATATATTTATGCTGCTCAAACATTGAAAGGTTCTGCCGCAATGGTTTTGAAAGATGAAAGATGTCCGGCTGCATTAAAAGATGCCGTTTGCTCGCCTGCGGGAACAACAATTGAAGCTGTTGCCGCATTGGAAGCAAACGGGTTCAGAAGCGCCATTATAGAAGGCGCAACTGCCGCTTGGAAGAAATCTTCAAGCATGGGTAAATAAACTAGAGAGAAAAACTGGCCAATTGGAGCTTTAGTTCCATTTGGTTTAAATCTTTTTCCATAGAAGCAATTTTGCTTTCCCAGCCAAATCTGCAACTTGGGTGTTCTTTTGCGTAAGTGCGATACTTAGCGATTTGACCACGGTAATCAGCGATTGATTCCATTAATTCAATAATCCTCTGCATAGACATCTCCGTTTTTCCTGCCTTATTAAAACAAGTTCCGTTTTCCCTTCGGAATATTTTTTAAGGTTTTACAGTTTATAGATTACAACAGTGTAAAGATTTTTTTAATTTTGAAATACTAGATAATTGTTTGTAGTACAAACCTTTGTACGCTTTTTTTTCTTCTGGCACAGCAATAATTTGTCTTTCATTTTTTATTTGAAAATTTTGCTGGTAATTTTTGTTTCCTCTGATTAGAATATTGAAAATGATGGAGGTTATTTTATGCCGATGATTGATTCTAAAGTTACAGTTTCTTTGCCACAGGAAAAGAAAGATGTTCTAAAAGCGGAACTTGGAAAGGCCGTTTCTGTTATGGGGAAAACTGAAAATTATCTTATGCTTGGTTTTGAAGATAACTATGATTTGTATTTTGGCGGAAAAAAACTTGATAAAGGCGCATTTGTTTCTGTAAATGTTCTTGGAGAGGTTGATTCTGACGGAAGCAAAAGAATGAGTGCAAAAATTTGTGAAATTTTTGAAAAAGAACTTGGAATTCCGGGTGATAAAATTTACATAACTTATTCCGGTTATAAAAACTGGGGCTGGAACAGCGGAAATTTTTAAATAATTGCTAATAAAACAAGTTTTTGATATAGTGAGAATATGAGTACAAAAATTGAAAATTGTCCTTGTGGTTCAGGAAAAAAATACAGTGAATGCTGCGAACCAATTATTAAGGGAACGGAAAAAGCCGCTACACCAGAGGCTTTGATGCGTGCAAGATATTCAGCGTATGTTGCGCATGAAATTGATTTTATTGTAGATTCTTGCGAAGAAGGCGAAGGAATTGCTGATATTGATAAAAAGGCAACAGAAGAATGGAGCCGCCAGTCTGTTTGGCAAGGTTTGCATATTCTTAGAACAGAAGAAAAAGATGATGAAGGCGTAGTTGAATTTATTGCAGATTACACAATGAATCATATGGTTGAGCATCATCACGAAATAGCTGGTTTTAAGAAAATTAACGGCGAATGGAAATACGTTGCCGGAAACATTATTACAGAAACAGTAAAACGCGATGGCGCAAAGATTGGTCGTAACGATCCTTGCCCTTGCGGAAGCGGAAAAAAATATAAAAAATGTTGCGGTCGCTAACAAAAAACGCAAATTAATATTTTTGTAAAAAAATTATTAATTTGCAAAACCGCACTATTCTTTTTTTTGTAAAGCGCAGCAACGTTCATAACCAATAATGTTGCTGCGAATTTTTATTTAATGTGTTTACCCTAAAATTATGGCTGAAAAAATTATTACAGGATTTCACGCAATAGAAGAGCGTGTTCTTAGCGCAAAAAATAATGAAGGTGCGGCAGATTCTTTGCGCATTTTTTATAGCAAACCAGGTCCGCGCGTAAAAAAAATTTTAGCGGCTGCAAAAGAAGCGAAAATTGCTTGTTTGCAGCAAGATGAACGTTATTTGAACGACTTGGTAAAAACTTTGCCAGAAACTAGCCGCGATCATAGAGGAATTGTTCTTTGCGTTTCCGGTGAAAGCGCAAAAAATGCGAATTTTGTGGATTTTAACGAATGGATTTTAGCGGCAAAGGCAAAGTCTGAAGATGAGCGGCAAGTTGTTGTTGTTTTGGATTCTGTAACAGATCCGCACAATGTTGGCGCAATTATTCGCAGTTGTGATCAGTTTGGCGCAAGTCTGGTTATTCTGCCGGAGCGCCGCGGCGTTAAGGATATTGATTCCAACGAAGTAGTTGCGCGAAGTTCCGCAGGTTCTTCTGCTTGGGTTCCGGTTGCAGTTGTAAATAATCTTGTTAGAACTTTACAAATTTTAAAAGAAAACGGATTTTGGTCTTATGCGGCAGATGCGGGCGGAGAAAACGTTACAAAAATAAATTTTGCGCCGCGTTCTGTTCTTGTTATGGGGAGCGAAGGAAACGGAATTTCCAGACTTTTGGAGTCGGAGTGCGATTCTATTGTTTCTATTCCGACTTGCGGAAAAATTGACAGTTTGAATGTTTCTGTTGCCGCCGGAGTTCTTTTGTACGAAACTTATAGACAAGTTCAATAACTGAATTATAATTTAATTATGGAAGAAAAAAATACAGTTATTGCGGTTACAGGCTCTGACGGAGCTATGGGCGGAGAAGTTGTTGCGCATTTGTTGGCGTCTAAGAAAAATTTTACCTTGCGCCTTTTTGTTTATAATCACGTAAAGCATTACAGAAAATTTTTTAATTCGCTCTTAAAAATCGGTCGTGGACGGATTACAGTTGTAAAAGGTGATTTAGGAAATTACGACGATGTCGCAAAGCTTATAGAAGGTGCGGATTATGTAATTCATTGCGGTGCCGTTATTCCGCCAAAAGCTGATCATAATCCGGAAAATACAATAAGAACGAATTTTTACGGAACAAAAAATATTGTAGATGCGATTTTGTCCAGCGGCCGCGCAGAGCAAATAAAACTTGTGCATATTTCTACAGTTGCAGTTTACGGAAACCGCAATTACAAACATATGTGGGCAAGAATGGGCGATCCGGTTATGTCTTCTGCTTATGATTATTATTCCGCGGCAAAAATAAAAGGTGAACGTTACGTTTTGGAAAGTGCGCTTCCGCATTGGGTTGTTTTGCGGCAGACAGCGGTTTACCACAAATATTTTCTTGCGAACAATATGAATGACGGCCTTATGTTCCACACTTGTTGGAATGCGCCGCTTGAATGGATAACGGATAAAGATTCAGGTTTGTGCATTCAAAATCTTGTGGAGCGTGATTTAGACGGAAAACTGAACGGATTTTGGCAAAACGATTATAATATTGGCGGCGGAGCTGCTTGCCGCGAAACTGGTTACGAAACATTTAATTATGGATTTGCTCTTATGGGAGCCGGTGCGGAAAAGTTTTTTGACCCGCAGTGGAATATTCCGCGCAATTTTCATGGAGTTTGGTACACGGACAGTCATATTCTTGACAAATGGCTTGATTACAGAACCGAATCCAGTGCGGATTATTGGCGCAGAATGAAAAAAGAACTTTGGTATTATTGGTTTGGTCGGCTTGTACCTTCTATTCTTATACGAAAATTAGCAATAGAACGACTTTTGAAGAACAGCAATGCGCCGATGAATTGGATTAGATTAGGAAAAAAAGGAAGAATTGATGCGTTTTTTGGCGGAATTGACGCATTTAATGCGGAACCAAAAAATTGGAAAGATTTTAAGGTTCTTGCAAAAGGGCAGACACCGGAAGGAATTATTAACTACGATATATTAAAAGATGAATATAAAGCGGAAAAATACAAACTTGATCATGGATATGATGAAACAAAAGAAGATTTTGAGCTTAATATAAATGATATGAAAACTGCCGCTGCATTCCGTGGCGGAGAAGTTGTTTCTGAAGAAATGAAAAAAGGCGATTTGTATACAAAATTAAAATGGAAATGTCATAACGGACATATTTTTGAAGCAAAGCCTTTTACAATCTTAAAAGCGGGTTTTTGGTGTCCGGAATGTTGCGAGGCATTGCCGACTTGGAGTTTTGACAAGGCTGCTGCAAAAGTTCCGTTTTATGCGCAGGTTTGGTACGACACACATTCAAAATCAGAGGAAAATAATGTTTATCCTTATGATGAGCACGAAGACGATGATATGATTGTGCCGGTGGAAAAATTGTAAAAATTTATGATGATGGGGCGTTGCGGGGCAGAGAGCAATTTATTTTTTTTGCCCCGCAGAGGGGATAGCCCGCTACGGAGTGCGGGCGCAAGGGGAGACTTCCCCTTTTAAGATATATGAAAAAAGCTGTAATTTATGTTTTTAGTGGAACTGGAAATACTCGTTTGATTGCGGATTTGTACAAAGAAAATCTTGTTGAATATGAAACGTTTATTTACGATGTTAAAATGAAAAAAAACGAGGCGGGAAAATTTGAATTTTTGCCGTTTCCGAATCCGGATGAATTTGATTTGATTGGATTTGGACATCCGGTTTATGGGTTCAATATTCCAAAGCCTTTTGATGATTTTATAAAACTTTTGCCAAAATTGAAAATGCCTAAAAAAGCTTTTGTTTTTAAGACGAGCGGCGAAGGGTTGCGCATAAATGAATTTTCTTCGCAAAGATTAATTCACAAGCTGGAAAAAAAGAATTTTGATTTTATTTCCGACAGGCATTATGTAATGCCCTACAATATGATTTTTAGGCATACTCCGGAAATGGTAAAACGGGAATGGCTTTATGCAAAGGCTTATGCAAAACTTTCTTGCGATGACATTTTAAAGGGAAAAATTGATAAAGTTCATATAAATCCGTTGTTAAGGTTTTGGGTGCCGCTTGTTAGAATTGAGTGGATATATTATCCGCTTTCTGCGCCGTTTTCTTTTAAGGTTGATGCGGCAAAATGTATAAAATGTCAGAAGTGCGTAAAAAATTGTCCGCTGAACAATATTTCTTTTGATGGAAAGAAGTTTGTGTTTGGACATAATTGTACGATGTGCACTTGCTGTTCGTTTGGTTGTCCGACTTGCGCAATCAGTATAGGATTGCTGAACGGTTGGAGAATAAACGGCTCTTATAATATAAAAAATACGGCGGAAAATTTGGAAATTGCCGCTCCGGAAATCGGCAAAGATTATGAAGGTTTGCATCCGTGGCTTTACAAAAATTATTATCGAAAATTGGATAAAAAATTGCTCGCTGCCGGAAAAGATACTAACTTGCTAAATTTCTAGAGGTTTTTTATACTAAAAATATGAAACATAATATGCAGAAATTACAGGAACTTGCTGTTGAGCGAGGTCCATTGTGTGTTGGATTAGACACTTCGCCTTCTTATCTTCCGGAATCTGTTCTGAAAGCGTATGGTTCTGCGGAAGACGCTGTCCTTGCTTATAATAAAGAAATTATTCGCCGCGTCAGTGCGGATAAAAGCGCGTGCTGCTGCAAAGTTCAAATTGCTTATTACGAAGCTATGGGTTTGAGCGGAATGAAAGTTTATGCGGAAACTTTGCGTGCTGTAAAAGATGCTGGTTTAATTGCAATCAGCGATATTAAACGCGGCGATATTGCGGCTACTGCGGATGCTTATGCAAAGGCTCATTTTTCCGGTGATTTTGAAACGGACATAATTACAATCAATCCTTATATGGGATTTGATACTTTGACTCCTTTTACAAGTTATGCGGCTCCGGAAAAAGGCGGAAAAGGCGTTTTTGTTTTGCTTTGCACTTCCAATCCTGGAATGAAAGATATTGAGCATGAAGAATTGAAAAGCGGAGGTCTTCTTTTGGAAAAAGTTGGAAATGAAATTTCGCGCATAAATTCTGAGTTTAAAACAAGTTTTGCGGATTATGCAGAACAGACTTGCGGTGCGATTGGTGCGGTTGTTGGCGCAACTCAGGAAGAAGATGCGCGCGCGCTTCGCGATAAATATGCGGAAACCTTCTTTTTGATTCCTGGCTACGGTGCGCAGGGCGGTGCGGCAAGAATTGCAGCTACTTTGCTTGATAAAGCCGGCGGAACGGTTAATTCCAGCCGTGGAATTCTTTGCGCTTGGAAAAAAGATGAGGCCCTTTCTGCAAAGCGCGAGAGCGGAACTTTAACTTTGAGCGATATTGCGGATTCTGCTGCTGCGAATGCGATTTTCAGCAAAAAGGATTTGCTTTCTGCAAAGGCAAGTTTGTAAAAAAATATAAAAAGCTGATGAATAAGTTTGGAATCCGAATAATAGTTTTTTTTCTGTTTTCTGCGATTTTTCTTTCTTCCGCATTATTTTCCGAAACTGTTGTTCTTCCTATCAATGCGGAAGAAACTGGCTATGATGAGCCAGTTGATATTCCGTTTGAATGGAACGAAAAATGGTTTGGTGAAAAATCTCCGGAAAATTACAATCATGGGCTTGCCAGAATTTCGGCGGCGCTTTCAGAAGTTGCCTATGTAAATCAAAAAGTTGATCCGAATTTGAATCAGCTTAAAAATGTTTACAAAAAGCTTGGATTTTCAGAAGCGGATATGGAATTTCATTATGACATTGATTACAACGCTTCTGGGGTAGGAAAAGATCAGGCGGCTTTTAGTTTTGCTACAAAAGAGATAAATAGCGCTAAAGGCAGAAGGTCTTTGGTGATTCTTACAATTCGCGGAACGCCTATGTCTGCGCCGGAATGGATTTCCAATGTGAATGTTGCGGATTCAACGCATAGTTCGGTTGCTCTTCATGAAGGTTTTTTCTATACGCAAACTATAATTCAAAAGGCTCTGATTTATTTTCTTCTTAAAAAAAGGATTGATCCGGATTCAACTTATTTTTTAATTACGGGGCATAGCCGAGGTGCTGCGCTTTCAAATTTGATTGGTGCAAATCTTGCTGATCAAGGTTATTTTCCGGCGGAAAATATTTACGTTTATACTTTTGCCGCTCCAAATGTTTCGCAAGAAGATAAAGTTCGGGATTCAAAATATAATTTTATTTGGAATATTGTAAATCCGGAAGATATTGTTCCGATTGTTCCGCTTAATAGAAAAGACAAAAAAAGTGAATGGAATTTTGGAAAATTCGGACAGACAAAAGTTTTTGCAAGTTATTGGAATACTGAAAAAACTGTTTATGAAAAAAATTATATTCCGCGGATAAATAATTATTTTTCAAAAATTATGCGGCGCGATTATTATCCGTTCAAGACTGGGACTTACATTCCTTCGATTGTTACAAGGTTGCTTTCTGATTTGTATCCGACGATAAAAGATTATTACGATGCGCCGATTAGTCTTAGAAAACAGGCGGAAAAAATTTTTTACAAAATTTATCCGGAAGAATCGGAAGAAACTGAAACTTTGGAAGTTGAAAAAAATACTGAACTTGATTTGGAAAATGTTTCTGATGATAAAATTATTGATGCCGAAAAAAAAGCGAAAAAAAATCGGAGTGTTTTTACTGCGATTGGAAATTCAATAAATAAAAAAACTGGCGGATTTGTAGATTATTCTGAATTTGCATTTTTTGATATGCATTGTGCTTCTAATTATTTAAGTTGGCTGGTTGCATTGAATGAAGATGAAATTTATTCGGACCAAAAAAGCAGTCGTATTTTAATAAAAGGCGCTTATGAATGTGCAGTTTTTGATTCTGATGAAAATGTTGTATTGCGAATTGTAGACGGAATTCCTAAGTTAAATAGTATAAAAATACCGGTTATTGCAGTTCCGTTTGTTTATGGAACTGTAATCGGGTTTCCTTCAAATCAGAATTATTCTGTTGTAATATACAAAGATAGTCTTTTGCCGACTTTCGTTCCATTGAAAATTGAGCATTATGATTCTGAAGGTTACGTTACAGAGGTTTGCCCTAAAAAATATGTTTACCCGCACAAGGGGATTACTTATTCGTTTGTGGTTGGCGAACAGACTTTGCAAGAAAAAGTTGTTCCGGCGGAAAAAAATAAATCTGAAACTGCGAAAAATCTTGTAAAAATTGCAAAACTGAAGCAACAAGATGTTTTTAGAATTCAACCTGAATTTTCTGTTGATACGGATGGATTTTTTGAAGGTGGAGTTAGAATTGGAAGCCGTGCAGTTCACGGAATGATTTTGACAGGTCAATCTTTAACTGATTTGGGAAAATCTGTTGATTTGAATTTTGGTGTTGGGCATGAGGAAACTTTAATCAGCAGAATTTTATTAGATTTTTCTGCTTACGGAAAATTTATTTGGGCTTTTTCTGATATAAAAAATGGCGACCATAGGTTTAATTTTGTTCCGGAAGCAAGAATTTCGCTTGAATTTAAACCGTTCAGAAGAATGTCGGCATTTGTTTCTGGCGTTTTTGACTTTCATATAATGAATTTTAACGATACGGCTTTTTATGAAGAAGTTCGAAACAATAATTTTGGTTCAGTTCCTTTTTCTGATAAATTTGATATTCATCCTTCGGTTCGGTTTGGAATTAGATTTTAGAATTGAAATGTAATGTTTGCTGTAATTGAATGGAATTTGTTTATTTTGAAAACTTGGCTGATTTTGTGCTGATTTGTAAAAGTTGCCTATTAAAAATATAGAATTTATATTATGATATTTTGATTTTGATATATTGAAGGATATGTTTTTTGGGGGAAAAATGAAAGCGAATAAAACAGATGAAATGAATGCAATTTTTGACTGCAATGGAATTCCTTATCCGGTTTTTACAACGGGAACTGTTACTTTGTGCGAAGTTGTGAAGGGTGCAAAACCGGAAAGTTCTGTTTTTTGCTTAAAAATCAGTACTTTTGGTAAAGACGCCCGGATGCCGCTTCCCGGACAGTTTTTTATGCTACGCTCCCAAAAAAGCCAGCAGCTTTTAGCGCGTCCAATCAGTGTTTTTCATGCGGAAAAAAAATCTTGCTCGCCTTGTGAGGCGGATAATTGCGGCGATTTTGACAGTGTTGAGCTTTCGTTTTTGATTTTGCAAAAAGGAAAAGGAACGAAAGAACTTTGCTTGCTGGAAGCCGATGAAAAAGTTCAGGTTTTAGGTCCATTGGGAAATGTTTTTCCGCATCCGGAGCAGGAAAATGGCAAGGTTCTTATTGCCGGCGGAGGAATTGGTGTTGCGCCTGTTGCAAATTTTGCTGAAAGTTTGCCGGAAAAATCTTATGATTTTATAGCTTCGTTTAAAAGCGGTTCTTACGGCTTGGAAAATATTCATCCGGAAAATCTTACAATTACAACTGACGATGGAACAGTTGGTTTGAAAGGAATGATTACTGCTGCTGTTGATGCGCAAAAAATAAAAGATGCCGGATATTCTGCGGTTTATGCCTGCGGTCCGGCTCCTATGTTGAATTATATAAAAACAATTTCCGAAGAAGCCGGTGTTAAGTGCTGGATCAGCATGGAAAGCAGAATGGCTTGCGGAGTTGGAGTTTGTTTGGGCTGTGTGATTCCCACAACAAAAGGGAATCTGCGCTGCTGCAAAGACGGCCCAGTTTTTGATTCTACAATATTAAGTTTTCCAAAACCAAAAGCATCGCTGATTGGGGTTTTAGGGGCTAAGCCCCTAGGCGAAGGGGAAGCGGACAAGGCAACAAAGCGTAGAGGCTTGCAGGAGCAAGACTCGGAGCGACTTGGCTTGGAAGCGGGGGGAAGGCTTTCCCCGTCTGATTTGTCTGTAACAATTAATGGTGTTCATTTTCAAAATCCGTTGATTGGTTCGTCCGGAACATTCGGATTTGGTACGGAATATGCGTCTGTTTTTGATGTAAATCGTCTTGGAGGAATTGCTTCTAAGGGATTGACGCTGGAAAAGCGCGAAGGAAATTCTGGAATTCGTGTTTGGGAAACTCCAAGCGGGCTTATGAATTCTATAGGTTTGCAAAATCCGGGAATTCCGCATTTTATAGAACACGAACTTCCGGAAATGTTGAAATTAAAACCGGTTGCAATTGCGAATCTTTCCGGTTCAAGTTTGGAAACTTACGTTGAAGGTGCTAAACTTTTGGAAAAAACAGAAGTTCCGATAATTGAACTTAATATTTCTTGCCCGAATGTTAGCGCGGGCGGTGCGGCGTTTGGAATGAGTTGCGCTTCTGCGAATACAGTTGTAAGTGCAGTTCGGGCTGTTACAAAAAAGCCTCTTTGGGTAAAGTTGACTCCTCAGTCTCCGGAATTGAACGAAGTTGCGCTTTCTTGCGTTGCTGCCGGTGCGGATGCGATAAGTTTGTGCAATTCTTTTCAGGGTGTTGCAATTGATGTGGAAACTGGTCGCCCTGTTTTTGATAAAGTAAAAGCTGGTTTTGGTGGACCTGCGGTTCGTCCGATTGCAGTTCGGTTGATTTACGAGCTTTACGATGCAATGAAAACTTTGCCGGAAGAAAAGCGTGTTCCTATAATTGCGATTGGTGGAATTGCAACTTGGCAAGATGTTCTTGAATTTATAATGGCTGGCGCTACTGCTTGCGAAGTTGGAACGAACACATTTGCAAATCCGTTTACAATGATTGAATGCATTGATGGAATCAGCGCTTATATGAAACGCAAGGGAATTTCTTCTTTGCAGGAAATCTGCGGAATAGCTCATTTGTAATAATTTTCGGAAACTTCAATGCCGCTAAAATGACAAATTTTGTTAAAAATGTCAAAATGACACTTTCGCAAATATTGTAAAAATGTTACATTTTGTAATATGAATACATTAGTTGCTTTGTGTGCTGTTGGCGCAGAAAAAATTCTTGGAAATGAAATAAAACATCTTGGTTATAAATTAAAAGGAAATGCTCCTGGCCGTGTTATTTTTGAAGGCGATAATGATGCGATGTTCAAATGTAATCTTTGCTTGCGGACGGCGGATCGGCTTTTTTTGCAGATGGCTTCTTTTAAGGCGGAAGATTTTGATGCGCTTTTTGATGGTGTTTATCAAATTGCCTGGCAGGATTATTTTAAAAAAGATTCAAAAATTACAATTGATAAAGTTCGCTGCTATAAAAGTAAATTGAATTCGGAACACGCAATTCAGTCTATGGTGCAAAAAGCGGTTTATCAAAAACTTACAGATAAATTTAATATGTCTACAATGCCGGAAACTGGCGATGAATCTAACATTCGTGTTTACATGGATCAAAATGTAGCGCTGATTCTTCTTGATTTGTCCGGTCTGCCTTTGCACAAGCGCGGTTACCGTGTTGACGGTGGAATTGCTCCTTTGCGCGAAACTGTAGCGGCTGTTCTTTTGCAGGAAATGATGTGGCGAAGAAAAACTCCGCTTCATGATCCGTTTTGCGGTTCGGGAACGATTGCGATAGAAGCGGCTTTGTATGCTTATAATGTTGCGCCGGGATTTGGCAGGCGTTTCGCGCTGGAAACTTTGCCTTTTTATAATAAGAGGCGCGCAGAAGAAATTCGCAAAGCCGAAGCGGAAAAAATTCGTACAGATGTTGAAGTCCGCATTACTGGTTCGGATATTTCTTCGGAAGCGGTTGAGCGCGCTAAAAAAAATGCGGAATACGCTTGTGTTATGGCTGGAAGAGCGCTTCAGTCAATCGGAAGTGATGCAAAAGTTTTGCGTCCGGATTTTATACAGGCAGATTTTGAAGAGCTTAGCGCTCCGTATGAAAGCGGCTTGATTTTGTGTAATCCGCCTTACGGTGAACGCCTTGGTGATGAAGAGCAGGCTGCTGAATTGTACAAAAAAATGTCTTCGCTTTGGCAAAATTTTAAAAATTGGGAATTTGGAATAATTACAAGTCATAAATCTTTCCAGGAAAATTTTGGACATTACGCAAATACGTTAAAAAGTATCAAAGCAGGAAATTTGAATACGACATTTTATATGTACAAACACGAAAGTCAAAAAGAAAATAGGGGAAAGGTTAAAAAATAATGGCTACAGTTGTTGAACACGATAAAAGAAGAGAAGAAATACTTGAACGTTCGCTGGATGTTTTTATGGATGAGGGTTATGAGGATGTAACTTTTCAGAAAATAGCGGATCGTTGCGGAATTACGCGTACAACTCTTTATATTTATTTTAAAAATAAGCGTGAGATTTTTTTATATAGCATAAAGCAGTTTCTTTCTTCTTTGGAAAGTGTTCTTATAAAAATTGCAACTGATACTACAATTTCAACAGAAAAAGTATTAAAAGATATGCTTAAATTTATATTGAAGAAGTGCGAGGAAAACCGTAAGCTTTTTGCGGTTTTGCTTCCGTATCTTGTTCAGTTGCAAAAATCCGGAGTGAACACGGAAGAAAGGGTTGTCCGCCGTGTAATTCGTTTGCAGCATCTTTTAAATTGTGTGATTATACGCGGAATTCGTTCTGCGGAATTCAAAAAAGTAAGCGTAAAATATGCGAACAGTATGCTTTATGCGATTATAGAATCTGCGATTTTTAGAATCGCTGTTTTGAACGCGAAAGATATTTCAAATTCCTATGATTCTGTGGACTTGGCGGTGGAAGGTTTGCTGAACCGCTAGTTATTTTTTATAGGATTATAATCTGAATTATTTTCGTCGGAAGCGCCATATTCTATTTTGAATTTATTTTCGCTGTTTACATCACCAGTGATTGAAATTCCATTTCCGATTTCTAACGGGTAAGACCAATAAATTGTTGTATATCTAAGAGTTCCTTCCGGATCATTGTCTTTGCGCGTTTCGATTATGTTTTGGCAGATTACGCCTGTAATTTCAATTTCTTTGTTGAAATATCCGGTTGTTAATATAGAACTTAGCGCAAGAGGTGCTGTGTCTTGCGTAAATGATGTTCCTTTTGCAGGTACTAAAGGAAATGTTGTTGTAGAAGAACCATTTGTTACAATTATGCAAAGATTATAATCTGTATTAAGTTCTGGGGCTGGAACATCAATGGAAAATGTTGTTTCCGTTTGTTCAGAATTTTTTAAAGAAAGTGAATTATTGCTTTTGTCGTAATAAAGAGAAACTCCAGTTCCGGTTACTTCCGGTTTCAAATATTTTGATCTTCCGCCTGTTGAAATTGAAGCAATATCTGACCAGTCAGTTGATTTATATTCGTTTCCGATTTTGTAGCGGGCGCAATATTGGTAGTCCTCATCTATAAAGGCAAACGTATCCGAAAAAGTGTAGGATTTTACATAATCAGAGGCGGGTTTTATTTGTCCTATATTTAATTCCGAATCTTCTGTATTTGCGATTTTTCTGAAAATATTTATATAAACACAATTTTCCATGTATGGAACTGAAAGAATAATGCAATCCGAGCCGATTTTTGTGCTTATAATTCCGGCTTCTTCAGTTACTTCCGAACATGAAAATAAAAAAGAGCAAAAAACTACTGCAAAAGAAAATCGAAAAAAATTTTTCATAAAAGCCTCTGTTTATTTTCGGAACAAAATGGCGAATTCTTTAGTTATTGCAAAGCGTAAATTGTTACAGTCTTTGTAGCGATTGTAACAACGGTTCCATCAGCAAGATTTTCTGCATTCGCAACAAATTGTTTGCCGTCTGTAACAAGTTTCCAAGTTCCTTTTCCGTTAAGTTCAAGTTTTACATCGGAATTAAACGGATTTGCTACAATCAAAATCTTTTTCCAGCTGTCGCCGCACTTTTCGCCGTCAAGTTCCCAGGCAAGAACCTGTTCTGGTAGACCGGCTGCTTTGTTATCGATGAATCGCAATGCTTTTTCGCATTCTTCATCTGTAGAAAGCCGGAACGCAGGGTGTTCTTTTCGCAGTTTTATAAGATTTTTTACGTAATTCACAACATCTTGTTTTTGTGCGCAACGCTTCCAGTCAAGATTGTTTATTCTGTCGCAAATATTGTAAGTGTTATGCAGAATAAAATGTCGTCCGTCGTCGGAAATTCCATATTCGTAAAATATTTGCTTGGTTGCTTTTATATCATCCGGAACTTCTTTTGAGCGGCAGAATTCCATCCCGGCATGTAAAATAGGATAGCCTTCTGCAAGAATTACAAGGGAAATTGCCATTTTTTGCATCTGATTAAGATATTCTTCCGGTTTGTCTTGTTCAACCATAAAAAGTTTATCGTGCAAAGTTATATTGTCATGGATTTCTGTGTAATTTACTGAAAGCCAAGTATTTTTGCCCCATGGTTTTGGAGCGGCTGTCCCTTCAATTTTTTTGTAATCAATTTGAGGATGCTTTGTTGCGCCTACAATACCGAATTTTACGGCTTCGCGGTAACTTCCGTCATGAACAAAGCCTTTTTGCTTGTCGTCAAAAATCGGTCCTTTAATTCCGCAGCGCATTGCATCATTAAAAAATCCGATTCCGTTAAGTTTTTCGCAATTAACTTGGCTTGCTCCGTCAAATTTTCCGGCTCTGTACATATCCCAGCCTTCGCCGTAAATAAGAACATCGCTTTTAATTTTATGGAGAGAATCGTGGATTTCGTTCATTGTGGTAACGTCGTGAAGTCCCATCAAGTCAAAGCGGAAACCGCTAAGTTTGTATTCTTTTAGCCAAAAACTTAAAGTGTCGACCATATATTTACGGAACATAGAATGTTCGCTTGCTGTGTCTTCTCCTGCGCCGGAATAGCCTTCTACGCGATAAAAATATCCCGGAACGCTTGTGCCTAAAGCCTGGTGAATTCCGTCGTTTACGTGATTGTAAACAACATCCATAATTATGCCGATTCCTGCATCCGCGTAATTTTTTACAAGTTGCTTAAATTCCTTTATTCTTATTGTTCCGTCGTAAGGATTTGTTGAATAAGAACCTTCAAGACAAGCGTAATTTTCCGGATCGTAACCCCAGTTAAAACTTCCGAACATAACTTTATTTTTTACAATAGGGTCATTTACAGATTTTTCGTCAACACTTCTGAAATCAAAAACAGGAAGAAGCTGAACGTGAGTAACGCCAAGAGATTTTATGTGGTCAAAACCGGTTGGAACGCCATCGCAAGTTGTTCCGCTCTGCGCCGCTCCCAAATATGTCCTTTGAATTTTTTTGTCGCCGTTCCAATTCGGGTTGGAAGTTATGTCTGCAATGTGCGCTTCGTAAGCAATCACATCGCTTGGATTTTTTACAACAGGAGGTAAAACGCTTTCCCAATCCTGCGGATTTGTTCGTTCCATATCTACAACCATAGAACGATTGCCATTTATTCCGCAGGCTTTTGCATACGGATCTGGAGAAACTTGTTCAACGCCGTGAACTAAAACTGTGTACAGATAATATTTTCCGTGCAAATCGCCTTTTACAGTTTCTTCCCAAACGCCAAGTTTTCCATTTTCGCAAAGAGGTTTTAATTCAATTGTTTTTTCTGCTGCGGAATTTTCGCTGTCTGCAAATAGCGAAACAGAAACTTTTTTTGCAGTTGGTGCCCAAAGTCGGAAAGTTGTTTCGTTTTTATTGTAGATAGCGCCAAGTTCAATGTCTGTGTGATATTTCTGTTCAAATTCTTTTGAATCAAAATACCATTCGAGTGCGGCGGTATTTTCGCCTCCGCTGCATTTACTTGCCATTCTTTTGCTTTTTATAAGAGTGAAAAGATAATCTTTTTTGTGTTCCGCACCGCAGAATTCATTGTTAAGATTTTGCTTTTCAAACGGGAATGTTATCCATTCGGAAGGAGTTCCGAATTTTTTAAGGTTAGGATGGTTTTCTGTTTTTTTGAATGATGGTGCCGGTATCGAAAGTTCATATTCAACATTCGGAACAATTTTTTTATCATTCAAGGTAAGTTGTTCTGAATTTTTAAGAGAATCCGAGTTTTCTGCAATCCATTTAACTTTGCATTTGTATTCGTTTTCTTTGCGGTTTATTTCAATGTTAAAAATCCAGCCGCTTCCAAACGGAAGATTTGCGCTTACATTTTCGCAGTAAGACGGAAGACACGGATTTAAGTTGATTCGTTTTTCAACCAGGAAAGGATGGAAGCCGATTAAATCCATTGCTATATTTCTGTTGAATTCTGCAAGCGACCATGCTTGGCTGAATGTGCCGGACAGTTTTGGATTTCCATTTGCGTCCGGACGAGCGTGAATATTTTCGCTTAAACTTCCTGCGCAGCCGTATTCAAGAATGATTTTTGAATAGTTTTGCAAAATTGCAGATGCTTTTTCGTTAAGAATCCCGTTTGAAGCCAGCGAACTTGCTGTAATATATGCGCCTGTGTTCCATTCCCAGATAGTTCCGTTATGATATGCTGCATCTTTGTGATACCATTTTGGATTTTCGTGCTCTGCGTGGAAAAGCGGATCTTCCGGACTTAAACTGTAAAGACCGAACGGATTTACAAGTTCACGTTCTGTGTTCTGTATAATTTTGTGTGCAATTTCTTCTGTTACCAAATAATCTTCTTTTTCTAGGTTTAAAATAGAAGGAATGCTGAATGTAAAAAGCTGATTTGGGCGCACCCGCATATCTTTTATCCATTCTCCGTAACCGCCTTCTGGCAAGTGGTCGGCAAGAGCATTGCAATCTGGATTCCAAAAGAACTTTAAAAATGAATTTTTTACGCGTGCTGCAATAAAATCAAAACTGTCTGCTTTTTCATTATTGCCAAGAAGACGCTGAATTGCCGCTCCAATTTTAAGTGCGGTAAACCATAAAGCCTGGATATCGTTTGCACGATTTCCGCGCGGAGAAATTGCTTCATTCCCTTCTATTCGCGCGTCCATCCAGGTATCTGCGTCTGCGTGCATTAAAAAACCGTGTTCATCGCAGTGGTTCATTTCTGAAGAAAGCGCAATATCAATAGTTTTTTCAAGCTGTTTGATTATAGAAATATCACCGGAATATTGAACATATTCCCAAACTGCGCGGATAAACCATAAAGTTCCGTCCGCAGTGTTGTAAATTACATCTTTTTCGTTGCGGTATCGGTTTGGAATACGACCGTACGAAGGGCTGGTTTTATCCAAGTCCTGGAAACCTGCAAAGCCCAGCAGAACGTCTTTTGCTTCTTCAAAGCAGCCGGAAACTAGAAGTGTTCCGCACAAAGAAATAAAAGTGTCGCGGCCCCAGTTGTCGCGGAACCACGGAAGACCCGCCCAAATTCCGCGGTAATTGCTGCCGTGATCTTTTGTTGCCAGCATCCAAGCGCTGAACCGCGACCATTGAATGGATTCGTTAAAGTTTTTGTCGCCAAAATCTGCTGAAAACTTAGCAAGAAAATCGTCAATCAATTTTTTATGCGCTAAAATACCGTTTTCTTTTGCAAGACGAACTGCTTTTTCTATGGAAGTTTTTTCGTCTTTTTCGAAAGTTATATAAAAACCGGAATTTGTTTGCGGATTTTCTTTGGTAAGTTCAATGTCGTTGTTTTCCGCAGAATATTCGAAATTGAAATCTGCGGCAATTGCGATTCCTTTGTTGTTGGAAAGAATTTCTATATTATCAATAGAAGATTTTTTCCAAGTTAAAATCTCTTTTTTCTGTTTTTCTGAATTTTCAGATTTATTGGAAACATTTTTATCTGAAGGAATTTCTTCTTTTGTTTGAACTTCTGGCAAAATGTCTGAAATTTTAATTTTCGAGTCAGAAGAAAGAAAAAATGCTTGCTCTTCTAAAAGCAAAGAGGCTTTTAAAAATGATTTTTCAAAAACCGCATTAAAGCCATACGGGTAAACTTCTATAAAATCCGCATTTTGAAGATTTTTTCCGTTACAAGTAAATCCGGAAAGATATCTTACATTTCCGCGAAAATATCCATTTTCAGAAGCATCTTTGTTAAATAAAAAGTGAAAATATCCGTCTTTTCGGTCTGTCCAGGCGATTCTTCGGCTTTCATTTGCATTTATTTTTATAAGCATAATGTTAAGTCTACACGAACACAATAAAATTGGCAAGAATTTGAAGTTGAACTCAAGTTTGCTATGGCTATTAAGAAGTCAAATCGCCGATATTCATAAATCGGATTCTAAAAAAAATACGGAATTTTGTTGAAATTAAAAATTTTTGTTAAGAAATCCGGTTTATTACAGCGCGTCTAAGTTCTTCTGCGTATTGCAACATATTCAGAAAAAGTGCGGTTATTTGTGCGTTTGCAGACGACAGCGAAAATTTGCGTTTTCCGTTCTTTTTTAATTTACTCCTTGCGGCGCCGGCTAAAGAAATTTTATTCCAAGCGGAAAAAATTTCCGGAATGAAAGTTATTGTAATAGAAAGAATCAGCGCAAAATTCAATTTTCTTGCTGCGGGAATAATTTTGCAAATCGCATTTTCCAAATCGGAAAGAGAATCAAGAATTTCCAATTTTGAAGTTGTTTCAAAAACAATAAGCGAAAACAAAGTTGTTACAAAAAATCTGAAAATATAAAGCAAATCGGAAGTCAATGCGGAAAAATTTCCGTTTATCAAAGATAAAAATGCCAATAGTCCGCCAATCCATAGAATAAAGCGAAGTTTTAGCAAAGATTTGAATGGAGTTTTTGCAAGGAAGAAAAAGATTGCGGTAAGCAAAAAGTAAAATCCTGTGCGAATCCACGGAATATATGGAAGAAAAATTGCGGATTGTTCGCTGCTCAGCAAATACGTTGTATTGCTGAAAGTGCGCAAAGTTACAACAATCATTAAAATCAGTTTTAATGAAGCGGGAATTTTGTGTACGGCAGAATTTGAATTGCGATAACTGAAAAGCGCAGGTGTTTTTTTCATAAAATTTGTCCGTTCTGCATTTTTCCCCAAAAAAGGTCATCTGCTGATTTATATTGAACCAGCGGATTTCGTATTCCAAATTTTTCAAGGTCAAGTTTTAGGCCGTCTTCCGGCTTTCCGTTGAATTGAATTTCGCCTTTTTCCAAAATAATGAATCGGTCGGCAAGCGCAAGAATTTTTTCAAGTTCATGCGTAAGAATGATTATTGTTTTTTTCTGCTCTTTCAGTTTTTTTAAAATTTCGCAAACATTTTGCACTCCAGGAAAATCTAAGTTTGCGAAAGGTTCGTCAAAAATAAAAACTTCGCGGTTCATTGCAAGAATTCCTGCAACTGCAAGACGACGTTTTTCGCCGCCGCTCATTTGCCTGGCAGGTGCAAATCTTCGCTCAAAAAGTCCTACGGCTTTTAAAGTTTCTTCCGCCCTTTTTGTGATTTCATTTTTTGGAAATTTTTGATTTTTCAATCCGAACGCTACGTCTTCCATCGGAGTTTCGCCAAGAATTTGCGCATTTGCATCCTGAAAAACAAGTCCGACTCCGGATTTAGGAATAATAATTTGCCCGGAAGTCGGTTCGTCAAGTTGTGCAATTAAGTGCATTAAAACGCTTTTTCCGGAACCGTTTCTTCCGCACACAACAACAAATTCTCCGCTGAAAACAGAAAAAGAAATGTTTTTCAGGGCAATATTTTCTGAAAAAGAGCGGCAGATATTTTTAATTTCAAGAATCGGTTCCGTCATTTTATTCATTTTCCAAGTATCTTTTTACAAGCGGATGAATTTTTTTTGCAAGCGGAACCATTACGATTAATTTTATTATAGTTCCCGGAATGAACGGAAAAAGTGTGTATTCGTAAACTTTGGTCATTGGAATGTCCGGTTTTACCCGATGAAATCCAAAAATTCCAAAAGCGAAACAAACCACAGTTGCAAAAATTGCAGCAATTGTGAAAAAAATCCAATTCAATGTGTTTGTTTTTGCGGAAAATACCGTGATTTCAGTTCCGTCTGCGGAAGTTGATTTTTTATATGGGTTTTTTACTAAAAAATGAACGATAAGACCGCCTGCCAGCGCCGCAAGCATATAACCGATAAGAAATCCGCCGGTCGGTCCGTTTGTAATTTTGTCCAATCCGCCTTTTCCCGTAAAAACCGGAAGTCCTATGCTGCCTAAGATTAAAAATATAAGAACAGAAATTGTTCCGTAGAGCGGTCCGAGAATAAGCCCGCTGAGTTTTGCCAGCATATCTTGAATTGCGATTGGAACTCCGCCGGGAAGCGGAATTTGAATAAAACAACCCACGCAAACGAATGCGGCAAAAAGCGCAACTAAAATTGCACGTTTACTTATAGTTTTTGAATTGTTCATAATTGTTACCTTTCTGAATTGATATTAGGGTAACAATTGTAAAGCGTTTGGTCAAGCGTGGAGGGGAAAAGCCTTTCCCCTGTTTCGCACTTCGTTGCTCAACACCCCTTTCTGCGGGGAAATTCCCCGCAACGCCCCTTTTGCTATTTTTTTAGTAAAGCTGCAAAAGGATTGTAAGTTTCGCCGTCATCATCGTTGTGTTCGCTGAAGTATTCGCTGGCCTCTTCGTCTTGTTCTGTTGATGTGCTTGGAACAAGCGAAATACGATGATTGTTTGCGTCAATTTCTTTTATTACAACCGACATCGGCTGTCCAACGCTGAATTTCTTTTTTAGATTTGTGTTTCGGTCAACTCCAAGCGCAGAAATGTGAATAAGTCCGTCAATTCCGCTTTCCAAGTTTATAAAAACGCCAAAATCTGCAATCCGGTTTATTTTTCCGTCTATTTTTTGTCCTTTTGAAAAACGTTCGGTTATGGTTTCCCAAGGATCTTTTATCAGCGCTTTTGTACTTATGGAAACGCGTTCTTTGCTCCAATCTGTGCTTATAACTTGTGCGGTAATTTCTTGTCCTACTTCCAGAACTTTTGTAATGTCGTTCACACGGTCAAACGAAATTTCAGAAATAGGAAGCAACGCCTGGAATCCGCTGATGTCAACAAAAGCCCCGAATGATTGAAGTGATTTTACTGTTCCGGTTACGATTGAGCCGACTGCAATTTTTTTGCTGAGCCCTGAAAGTTGATTTTTGTGCTCTTCTTCCAGCACTTTGCGGTTTGAAACAACAAATTTCTTTCCGCCTTCAGTGTATTCTTGAATTATAAAAGTCAGAGTTTTTCCTACAAAATATGCAGGCTCTTCTTTTTGGCGGAAACCCATTTGCGAATAAGGGCAAAATGCGCGTTCAGAGCCGATTTTTACTTCAAATCCGCCTTTGATTTCCTTTTCAATATGACCTTCTACAGGAATATGGTTTTTAAATGCGTTTTCCAACATAGAGTTATCTGCGCTTTGTCCTGCGATTTTTGTAGTAAAACGGTTTTCGCCATTTTTTTCGCCAAGATAGAACGCTTTAATTTTATCGCCTTCTTTTATTGTTAGGTTTCCATCAGAATCTGTAAATTCTGAAGTTGGAATTACACCTTCGCTTTTTGCGTTCAAATCGATAAAAACAGTATCACCGGCTATTTGCACAACTGTTGTTTCAATCTCTTGTCCTGAAGTTAATTTTTCAAACATAATTTTTTCCTTAATTAGATTAATTCTTTTTTTATTGGTTTTGCATCAAACAAACTTCTTGTTGCTTCGTTTATTCTTTTTGCAACGAAAGGATTGTTCATTGTATAAAGATGTACGCCGTCAACTCCGTTTGTAACCAAGTCTGCGATTTGGTCAATTGCATAGGCGATTCCTGCGTCGCGGATTGCTTCTGGTTCGTCTGCGTAGCGATCCATCATTCGGATAAATTTTTTTGGCAAAACAGCGTTTGTCATGCTTACCATTCGTTCTATTGATTTTTTGTTTGTCGCAGGCATAATTCCTGCTTCAATAGGAACATTTATTCCGACTAATTGGCAACGTTCTATAAACGTATAAAATTTTTCGTTATCAAAAAAAAGTTGGCTTAAAAGATGTTCCGCTCCGGCGTCAACTTTTTTCTTTAGATTTTTCAAATCATCGATTGGACCTTTTGAATTAGGATGACATTCCGGGTAGCATGCGCCAAGTATTTTGAATTTTTTTCCGTCAGTGCGCTTTTCATTGAATTCGCGGATAAAAGTAATAAGGTCGCTTGCGTGAAGAAAATCGTTTGTAGGTTCGCGTCCTTCTATTCTGTCGCCTCTAAGCGCAAGAATGTTTTCTATTCCGGCTTCCTGGAATTGTTCCAGCACAAATTGCGCATCTTTTTTTGTCATATTTATGCAAGGCATATGGACTGCGCTTTCTACGCCGCAAACATCTTTGATTCGTTTTGCGATGTTCAGTGTGTTTTCGCAGTTTTCGCTTCCGCCTGCGCCGTAAGTTACGCTAATAAAATCTGGTTTTATATCACTTAAATCTGAAAGAGTTTTGTAAACTGTTTCAATGTTCATTGTCTTTTTTGGAGGAAAGACTTCAAAAGAAAATGCAGTTTTTTCTGTAGTTGTAATCATAGTTTAAATATAGCGAATTGAGCAGAATTAAGGAATAGAAAAAAAATCGGATGTTTCATCTATTTTAAAGCAATTATTGCGGTGTTTTCTATTAAAATAAAATAAATGAATTTGCATTTCGCCTTTATATTGATATAATGAGTTAATTTTATGAGGAATTTATGACAAGAGAAGATGAAATTGCAGCAAAAGCAGTAAGAAGTTCAACATTGAAATCGCTGAAAGTAAAGAAAGCGTTGCGAATTAAACAAATAAAAGAAGAGGCGGAAGAAAAAATCCGTGAAGTTAATATTCAATATGCTGATGATCCGGAACGTCTTCGCGCAAAATATGCGGCAGACGATTATGCAAGAACGGAAAAAGCTAAGAAGCGCGCAGAAAAAAGAATTGCAAAGGAAAAGGTAAGAAACGAACGGGAGCGAAAAATTCGCAAATATACAATTGGCGAAGAAATTTTCAGTTCGATTGTTCAGGGAGTTGGAGCCGGACTTTTTATAGCGGCAACGGTTTTGCTGAACGTTCGCGCTATTGATAATGTTCCTGGCGATTATAAAAATTTTTACATTGCGCTTTTCAATTGTTTTGGCTTTGCAATGATTTTGAACTATATTTTTTCAGTTTTAAGTCATGCTCTTACAAATTCAACTGCAAAAGAAGTTTTCAAGCGTTTTACCAGAATTCTTATTTTTGTTGTAATTGATGCGACATATTTTGTTTACACGATTGCAGCGATTGAAGGCGGTACTATTTCTTTGCTGTACGGAGCAATTGTGGCTGGAATTGCAACGGTTTGTTCTGTTGTCGGTATTTTTCTTTATGCAATCGGCGGAAGCCGCTTTGAAACTGTAAATATTGTTTTTGATGCGATTTTAGGTTGGGGCGGACTTTTTATTTGTACAAGCATTTATCATGCAATTACAAAAGGTAGCTTTGCGATGTTAATTGCTTGCGGTGTTTTTTATACAATCGGACTTGTTTTCTGTTCATTGCGAAAAGTAAAATTTATGCATGCAATTGGCGATTTGATTGTTCTTGTTGCAAGTATTTATCTTTTCTTTTCTTATTTTTTGATGTATTAATTTTTGTCCGGTTCGGAAATTTTGTAGTTCCAGTTGTGTTTGGGATAGCGACCTTTCATTTCTTTGCAAATTTCCGGCCAAGCGGAATTCCAGACGTTTTCAAGATTGTCTGTTATTTGCAAAGGTCGCCGTGCAGGTGAAAGAAGTTTTAGCAAAACAGGCATTCCTGAAACTTTTGGAGTTTTAAAACAGCCGAAAATTTGCTGTATGATTACTTCTAAAACTGGCCGGATTATAACTTCTGATTTATCATTTTGGATTTTTTGCTTTTCATATAAAAGTTTGCGCTTTTTTCCATTTTCAAGTTGAATTTGGGACGGCGCTTCTTTGTCTATTTCGGAACCTTCTAAAAACCAATAAAGCGCATCATAAACTGTTTTTTCTTGAACAGAAGTTTTTCCGGACAAAAATGGTAAAAGCCATTCATTTACGTTTTGCGAAAGATTGGAGTTTTCCGCTTTGTTCGGCAGTTTTTTTTGCTGAGCATAGAATTCTGCGCGCAGTAAAAGATTTTTTGTTTCTTCGCTCAAAGGCAAGGTTTCAATTCCTTTTTGCTGAACTTGCGCGCAAATTGCCTGAGCGAAATCTTCTGGTCGTGTCTGCAATTTTTTTGTTGAAAGAACAATTTTTCCGTAAAATTCAATTTGATTTTTAGAGATTTTATTGTTTTCAAATGAAATTTCTGTTTTTGTTTCTTTTCGGGCGTTTATGAAAGCGTCGGCTTCTTCTTTTGAAATCGGCAGAAATGAATAAATTGTGCCTTCTGTTGTTCCGGAATCAACTTCCGGTGCGACAATCCATTCGGGAAAAGTTGCATTTTTTTCTATTATATTTCGTTTTAAGTGAGCGATTCTTCCGCTTGGAAATTGGTAAAGTCCGTTTGTTTTTGTTTGTTTTGCGATTCTGTCCGGAAATCCGAAAAGGAGCGCGGCGGCTTTTGAAATGGAATCTTTTTTTTCTGCATTGATTTTTATTTCTTCCGGCAAGGAATTTATTCGTCTTTTCAAGTCTTTTAAAAATTTCTGCTGAATTTCTGAACTTGATTTTGAATAATTTGAAAATTCCAGCGCTATTTCCGGATGTCCCTGCAAAACGCAAAGCGCAAGACGCGGTGAAATTCCGATTTTTAGTACGGCTTTTCCAATTTCGGTTATATTTAAATTATTTGAAATACAGCCAAGGTTTTGCAAAAGTTTTTCGGCTTCGTTCCATGCGGAATCGGATGGACTTGTAAGCCAGTTTAATTCTTTTGGATTTTTTATTCCGCGCAGGGCACATTCCAAAACAAGCGGTGTTATATCGGTTCGCAAAATTTCTGGCTGCGCGTTTTGCGGAAGAACGTCATTTTTGTTCCACAAGCGAATGCATTTTCCCGCGGCAAGCCGTCCGGCTCGTCCTGCGCGCTGTTCCGCAGAAAAAATGCTTTCTTTTTCTGTTTCAAGATGTTCCATTCCGAGCGAAATGTTCATTTTATTTGTGCGCGAAAATCCTGAATCAATTACAGTTTTTACGCCGGGAACAGTAAGTGAAGTTTCTGCAATTGAAGAAGAAAGTATTATGCGGATTTTATCTTTTGGTTGCGGTGCAATAACTTTTTGCTGTTCGGAAAAACTTACGGAGCTGTGCAGAACAAGAACTTCTGACTGTTCATCTGGAATTTTGTAGTTCAAAAGTTCGTTTTGAGTTCGTCGTATTTCCGCAATTCCAGGTAAAAAAACAAGCAGAGTTTCGGATTGGTTTGCTTTTTTTAAGAGGTTTGTCTGTTCGCAAATTGCTTTTGCCGGAGAAATGTTTCCTGCGTATTCAATTTTAACCGGAAATTGTCTGCCGGGGATTTTCATTACAGGAGCGGGATTTTCTTTTGTTCCTAAATATTCGGAAAGATTTTTTGTTTCTATTGTTGCCGACATTATTATTACAAAAAGATCTTCCCGAAGTTCAACTGCTTCTTTTAAAAATGCAAGCGCTAAATCTGCATGGATTGAACGTTCGTGGAATTCATCAAGGATAACAACGCTTGTGTCTTCCAATGTTGGATCGGATTGAAGTTTTTTTGTAAGAATTGCTTCTGTTACAATTTCAAGTCTGGTTTCTTTTGAAATTTTTGATTCAAGATGCATTCTGTAGCCAACGGTTTTTCCGACTTCTTCGCAAAGGTTTTCTGAAATTCTGTTTGCAATTGAAAGTGCCGCAATTCTGCGCGGTTCCAGCATTATTATTTTTTTTGGAAATGAGTTTAAAAGTGCCGGCGGAACTGCGGTTGATTTTCCTGCTGCTGTTTCTGCGGTTAAAACTAAAAATCTTGATTTTGAATTTTTTAAATTTTTGCAAATTTCGTTAAGAAACGGCGTGATTGGAAGATTTTCAGTCATTGGTTTATGTTATAAGATTTAAAGATTTTTGGCAAATTCGGCAAATTTTATACAAGAAGTTAAAATTCAAAATTAAAAGATTAATTTTTCTTGATGTAATGAAGTTCAAAATCAGGAACTGGCATTGGACTTGCAAAATAAAAACCTTGATAATAGTCGGTTCCCATTGTTCTTAAAAAATCAACTTGTTCTTTTGTTTCAACGCCTTCTGTTATAACTGGCATATTAAGGCGTTTTGAAAGTTTTATCAGCGAGTTAAGAATTTGCAGGGAACGTTCCTGATTTTCGGTGTGTTTCAGGAATTCTATATCAAGTTTTAGAATATCAAACTGAATGTTTTTCAGCATATTTAATGAGGATTGTCCGCTTCCAAAATCATTCATTTCTATAATAAAACCAAAGTCGCGAAGTTTGTTTATCAGCAGCAGTTGCGATTCAAGGTTCATAAGAACAGCGGATTCTTTTATTTCCAATCGTAAATTTTGAGGTTCAATGTCGTATTTTTTTACTAAATCAGTAAAAGTTTGGTAAATGTCTATGTACACAAAATCTTTTGGGGAAATATTTACAGAAATATACATATCTGTAATTCCCTGTTCTTTCCAGTTTTGAAGTTTTTTTGCTGCGCAGTTCCACATATATTGATCAAGCGAAGTTATAAGTCCTTTGCTTTCAAAAAGCGGAATAAAAGCGCTTGGAGTCATAAGTCCTTCTTTTGGATGATGCCATCTGGCAAGGGCTTCCGCGCCGTAAACATTTCCGTCTGTTTTTACCTGAGGCTGAAGATACATTTGAAACTGTTCGCTTGCAAGCGCCTGCGGAAAATCGCCGATAAGCTGCTGTTCATGTATAATTGTGTTTCTGATGTCGGAATTGTAATATGCAACTGTTTTTTGGAGGTTTCCCTTTACAGTGTTTATTGCCATAAAAGCGCGGTCGCACATAACGGAAATCGGAAGCTGCGGGTCTTCCACTTCGTAAATGCCAATATGAAAATTAACCGGATAATGCAAGTCGCTTGCGATATATGCTATTTTTTCCGGATATTTTACTAAGTTTTCTTCGGAGTAATCGGATTTTTTCATAAAAATAGCGAAACGGTCACTTTCCAGCCGCGCATAAACTTCATTCTGATTTGTATAGAATTTTATAGCTTCCGCTGTTTGAATAAGAAAATCGTCGCCGGTTTTGCGTCCGAACAAATCGTTTATAAGTTTGAAATTGTCTATGTCCGCACAGATTATAAGATATTTTTCATCAGGAGATGCTGTAAGAAGACTGCGGACTTTTTCGTAAAATCCTTCGCGGTTGTACAATCCGGTAAGTTTGTCGTGAATTGCAAGATATTTTTCCTGGCGGAGTTTTTCCATTTCTTCAGTTTTATCGTGAACAATAATAAATGCGCCAAGGAACGTGTTTTTCTTATCTTTTAAGTTTCGTAAACTAACGTGAAAACTGTAAGTTTTGTCATCTTTCTGAACATCTTCATCAAATGTTCTTCCTGGCAGTGTTTTTAATTTGCTGAAGTAAGAGCCTTTTACCAATGATTCAATCGGACCTTTTGGATTCAATCCCAACGCTGTGTATTTTTGTTCAAGATTTTTAATTGCGTCGTTTTTGTAAACAAGTTCACCGTTTATATCAAAAAGAATTACTCCGTCTGTCATATTCAAAACCATCTGGAACATTTGCGTCTGGATAAGTTTTGAAGGTGTTATGAATATTGCATAGAAAGAAATTAAAATTGCCGCCGCCGCTGTAAATATAATTGAAAAATCAATAGGAAAAACAGTAAAAACGTAAACTGCATCTCCCAGAATGCTTATAAGAACCGCGATTAAAATATTTGTGTAAACAAAACGGTACATTTTTGGAGTTTTGCTTATTCTGAAAAAAATGGTAATGAGCAGAAGGCTTATAACAAAATAACTTAAGAAAAGATGAAGCTGATACGGCCATTTCATTATAATTTTAAAAATTTCAGTTGAAGGCGAGTTGAAAAATGCCGGAACTTCAACTTTTTTTAAAAGAAATGCGTGTTCAAAAAATATATTGAGTAAAAGGCTTGCGCTGTCAATAAATTCTATGCCTAAAAAAACTTCGTCAAAATAAGGAATCGGAATCTTGTATTTTGTGTATTTTCTTGAAAAATCGTAAATAGAATAAAGTAGAAAATCTATTCCGATAAAAAAAACTGAATAAAAGAAAGACGCGATTTTTTCATTTTTTGTGTTGATAATAAAAATATGAGAAATCATTATGGCAAGTGCAGAGGAGAGCAAAAGCCGCAAAGAAAATACATATTTTTTATTACCTGCTTTTTTTGTTGCTAATAAAACTGAAAAAACAGCAGCCGCAAAGCAGAAAAACAAAATCGAAAAAAGCGCTATCAATTTAAATCCTTATCATTTTAATTTTATGGTACATAAACAAAAAATGCAAATTGTAGTAAAAATATTTAAATTTGAAGTAAACAAGCAAAAGTGTTAAGATTTAAAAATAAAACTAAAAGGTCGCAATTATTTTTGGTGCAGCGGAATTTTTGCAAATCAATTTTGAGTGGAGAAAAAAAATGGGCAAAGTAACATCTTCGGTAGTATTAGGCAGAAACAAGCAGATTGCTATTATTGGTGCATTGAGCGCGCTTACAATTTTGATGGGAATACCAGGGCTTCATCTTGGTTATATTCAGATAAATCCGACTATTTCGCTGACTATTATGCACATTCCTGTAATTTTAGCGGCAATTCTTGCAGGACTTCCGGGCGGCCTTGTAACAGGATTGATTTTCGGAATTACAAGTTTGGTTAATGCGGCCGCAAATCCTTCCGGAGTTTTGGATCCGCTATTTGCAAATCCTTTGTGTTCTGTTTTGCCAAGATTGATTTTTGGTTTTGTTGCTTGGGGATTTTTTAAACTTATAGAATTTGTTCCGAGTTTTCCAAAAAGTGTAAATGCAATACTTTCGGCTATGCTTTCAAGTTTGATTCATTCTTGTGTTGTAATCGGTTCAATGTATCTGTTTTTAAATGGACTTGTAAAAGAGGCAATGAACGGACTTGGCTATGTTGCTGTGATGGCAGCCATTCTTCCGGGCGCATTTTTAGAAGCGGTTGCTGCGGCTATGGTTTGCGGAATTGTAGTTGCTTCTGTTACAATTGCTACTGCCGGAAAAGCAAAATTGTTCAGCGAAAAAGACGACAATTAAAAATTTGAGGTTTTGATGAAAGTTTTTATAGTTGGTGCAGGATTTACGGGAGTTCAACTTGCAAAGATTCTGTCAAACGAAAGAAACGATGTAACTTTAATAGATAATAACGAAGAAATTACAAGGCATCTTGCAGATCAGATTGACTGTACAATTTTAACGGAAGACGGAAATAATCTTGAAAATTTGGAAAATGCCGGAATTGCAAAAGCGGATGTCCTTGTTTGTCTTACAGAAAGCGATGAAGTTAATATGATAACTTGTTCGCTGGTTGATGCTGTTTATCCGGATATTTTAAAAATTGCCCGCGTAAGAAATTATGCGTATTACGTAAATACTGCTTCCGCAAAAAAATCGCATGCAAATGCATTCAGCGGAAAGCACAGGCCGCTTTACGGAATTGATTTTATGATTCATCCGGATGTTGAGGCGGCGGACGCAATTTTTGATGCAGTTGAAAATGGTGCCGTAAGTAATGTTGTAACTTTTGATAATTCAGAAATGCAGATAAGCAGAATTCTGGTTGAAAAAGAAAGTCTTCTTGCCGGACATAAACTTTTAGAACTTAAAAATCTTACTCAAATAAATATGCTTGTGGCTTATGTTGAAAAAAACGGCGAAACTGAACTTGCCGGCGGTTCAACTGTTATGGAAGCCGGGTGTACGCTGGGAATTCTTTCCAAAAAGGAAGATGTAAGCAAAATTATTGAACTTTGCGGTTCAAAACAAAAGGAATTTAAAAAGATTGCGATTGTAGGCGCTGGCAGAATTGGAACGCTTGTTGCTGAAAAAATCGTAAAACCGCAAAAACTTTCTATTTTTCAGCGGTTTGCAGACAGAAATTTTGCTCCGTCGCAAGATATTGTAATTATTGATTCTGATTACGAATTGGCGAAGGCGGCTTCGGAAAAATTCGGAAAATCTGCAAGAGTTTTAAATGGCGATGCGTCCGACGAAAGTTTTTTGCGCGAAGAAAATATTCCTTCGTTTGACCTTGTTATTTGCGCAACGCATAACCACGAAATGAATATGGTTGTAGCGGCGTTTTTGGAATCTCTTGGCGTAAAGCAGTCTGTTTCGCTTGTGAAAGATTCGGCGTTTTCTGTGATTGCGGCAAAGCTTGGTATTGATGTTGCTGTTGCATTGCGCGATGTTGTCGTTGATTCCATTATGAGCCATATGCGCGGAAAATCTGTAAAAGAAGTTCATACGGTTGCAAACAGCAAATATGAAATTATTGAGTGCGAGCTGACTTCTGAGTCAAAAATTCTTGGCAAAACTATGAAAGAAATTGCAGAACCCGGAAAATTTCTTGTTCTTTTGAACCGTCATTCCGGCAAGGATGAATATGAAATAGTTGTGGGCAATACAGTTTTTGCTTCAGGAGATCATCTTGTTTTAATAGTTTATTCTGAAGAGGCTGCAAAAATTCTGGAACAGTTCGGAAATGTTGGTGAATAAACTGGAAGGGCAAAAATGTTTGTAATTGATTTGATAAGAATTCTTTCCGTTCTTCTTGCTCTTGTAGGAACATCTTTTTTGATTCCGATTGTGGCTGCTGTTTTTTGCGGAGAAACAAATGTAATTTTTTCGTTCTTGATTCCAATGCTTTTAAGCTGGGCGTTTTGCATAATAATGCTGGTTCTGTTTAAGAAGCGGAAAATGAATTTGAATATAAGACGGACATATATTGTTGTTGCTTGCTGCTGGATTTTTACAAGTCTTTTTGGAATGATTCCGCTTTACGTTTCCGGGGCAATTCCAGGCTTTGCGGATGCTGTTTTTGAAAGTGTAAGCGGATTTTCCACAACGGGAGCGACTGTCCTTGCTGATGTTGAAAAAATGCCGCGAAGTATAAATTTGTGGCGCTGTCTTACTCATTGGCTTGGCGGAATGGGAATTGTTGCTTTGACGGTTGCATTGGTGCCTTTGCTTGGCGTTGGCGGTTTCCAGCTTATAAAAGCGGAAACAACTGGTCCGGAAAAATCAAAAGTAACTGCGAAAATAACAACAACTGCAAAAATTTTGTGGATTTCCTATTTAGTTCTTACAGTGGCGCAGACAATTCTTTTGCGTATTTTTGGAATGGACACAATAGATGCGCTTTCTCATTCGTTTTCATCATTGGGGACTGGCGGATTTTCTACAAAAAATGCGAGTGTTGGCGCTTACAATTCAACCGCAATTGACATAATTTGTACGGTTTTTATGTTTCTTTCTGCTGTAAATTTCAGTCTTTTTTATTTTGCGGTAATCGGAAAATGGCGCGAAATAAAAGAAAATTCTGAATTAAAAGCATATTTTGGTATTTTTATATTTTTTGCGATTGCAATTGCTCTTTGCATAACGGAAAAGTACGGTTCTTTTTGGCGCGCGTTAAAATTTTCCGCATTTCAAACGGCTTCTGTTGTATCAACAACTGGATTTTCGACTGCGGATTTTTTGCAATGGCCAAGTTCTGCGCAATTTTTTATTTTTGCGCTTTTTTTTATTGGCGGTTGTTCTGGTTCGACGGCCGGAGGTTTCAAGATTATCCGCTGGGTTGTTCTGTTCAAGCAATTGAACAATGAAATTCGCAAGATGATTCATCCGCATGGAGTTTTTTCTTTAAGATTGAACGATAATCCGGCGGGAAAAGATTTGGTTTATAAAGTCGCATCTTTTTCGTTGCTTTATTTTTTGCTGGTTTTAATTACTACGTTTGTCGGTTGTCTTGGCAATCTTGATATTTTTACTGCTTTTTCTGCGGCTCTTTCGATGGTCGGAAATATCGGCTTGGCTTTTGGTGAATTGGGGCCGGGCGGAAATTTCGGAATTTTGCCGAATTTCGTAAAATGGTGGTATTGTTTTGCGATGTTGGCAGGACGTCTGGAACTTTACACAATGCTTATTTTCTTTTCATCTGCGTACTGGAAAAAATAATCCGCAGATTGCGATGTTTTGCAAGCGTTATTTTGAGAGCCTCAATGACCGCGAGCTAGCAATAACAGTTTATGAATTCATCGTTGTTGCCAAACAGGAGGTGTTGAGGCAATCTCGTAAACAAAGCAAACCGCCTTTCAACTTTTAGAGGGTGCAATTATTTATACATGCAATTATTTATACGCTTTGTCGTGTACGCCGGAAATTGCTCTTCCGCTTGGTTCGTCCATATTTTTCCAGGCGGCGTCCCATTCCAGAGCTTTTGCGGTTGAACAGGCAACTCCGGCTTCTTGCGTAACGGCTTTTGCTGCGCTGTCGCTTGGGAAAAGTTTTGAATAAATTTCGCGGTAATAATATTCTTCTTTGGTTTTTGGCGGATTGATAGGAAAGCGGTTTTCACGTCGGGAAAATTCTGCATCGCTGATTTTTTCTTCGGTGATTTTTTTTAGCGTGTCAATCCAGTTGTACCCAACGCCATCGGAAAATTGTTCTTTTTGTCGCCAGCAGATATTTTCTGGAAGCATATCTTCAAATGCTTTTCGTAAAATCCATTTTTCAATTCGCTGATGAGTTTTTGAATCAAATCCTTTTTTCGTGGTTTCGACTGGCTCAACCACCTTTATGTTCATTTTATCAGTTGGATTTAGCCGCATTGCGATGTCGATAAAATCTTTGTCCAAAAACGGAACGCGACCTTCAACTCCCCAAGCCATAAGCGATTTGTTTGCGCGCAGACAGTCGTAAAGATGGAGTTTGCTCATTTTTCGCACAAGTTCTTCGTGGAATTCGCACGCGTTCGGCGCTTTGTGAAAATACAAATATCCGCCAAAAAGTTCGTCGCTGCCTTCGCCGCTTAAAACCATTTTGATTCCCATTGATTTTATAACGCGGGCGAGCAAATACATTGGAGTTGATGCGCGGACGGTTGTAATATCGTAAGTTTCAATGTGATAAATTACGTCCGGCAAAGCGTCCAGTGCTTCTTGAATTGTAAAATGAACTTCGTGATGAATTGTTCCGATGTAATCTGCGGCTTTTTGCGCGGCAATTAAATCCGGTGAACCTTCCAGCCCGATTGCAAAACTGTGAAGTTGCGGCCACCAGGCTTTTTCTGTGGAATCAGTTTCGATTCTTTTTTGAGAAAATTTTTGTGTAATCGCTGCGATGATGGAAGAATCCAAACCGCCGGAAAGTAAAACTCCGTAAGGAACATCGCTCATAAGTTGTTGTTTTACCGCATTTTCAAGTCCGATTTTTACTTTTTCAATTACAGACGGATTTATGATTTCGCCATTTTCGTCAGTTGCGCGAGGATTGTCTTTTACGTTTTCAAAAGATTCCCAATCGCGAAAATACCAGCGGATTGGGGTTTTAGGGGCTTCGCCTTTAGGAGAAGGGGGAGCGTAAGACGCGGTGGTTGAACCAGTGGTTGCTGAGCCACGCCGAAGCATCGAAACCACTGCGGCTGAATCAAGTTCAGTATGGCTTTTCTGTGCGTTTTCGAGAGCTCCAGCCGTCGTTCCGCTGTAAAAATAATGACCGTTCGGAAATTCTTCCAGCGTTTGGCAATGACCTTCCAGCGCTTTTAGTTCGCTTGCAACGTAATATCTGCCGGCTTTATCCCAGCCTTGATAAAGCGGAATTACGCCGATTTCGTCGCGGGCAATAAGATAAACATCATTTTCGGAATCGTAAAGAGCAAACGCGAAGATGCCGGAAAGTTCTTCTATCATAGATTTGAAATCGCCACTTTTGCGATATTTTTTGTAGAGCGGAATTATAACTTCGCAGTCGCTTTGCGTTTTAAAATTGTATTTGCCTTCAAAAGTTTTGCGAATTTGCTTTTGATTGTAGATTTCGCCGTTTACGGCAAGAATGATTTTTCCGTCATCGCTGACAAGAGGCTGTTTTCCGGAGAGCGGGTCTACAATCGCAAGACGCTCGTGGCTTAAAATCGCATTTTTTCCGGTGTAAACGCCCGTCCAGTCCGGCCCGCGATGCCGAATTTTTTTGCTCATTTCCAAAACCTCTGAACGAAGTTGTTCACGTAAACCTTCATCAATCGGCTGACTTCCGCTATTTAAATCGAATGCGCCTACAAATCCACACATAAGTAACCCCCAAATAAAAAAAAGGCGTCTGCCAATGAACACAATATGCCCATTGGCAGACGCCTTCGTCTTATAACATTACTTATAGAAGAATTTGAAAATATAGTCAAGAACGAAATAAAGATTATTGTTTTGCAAGTTTATGAAATATATGGTGTTTATTGTTAAAAAAATCACAATAAATCTACAAGCGGAACGAATTTTGCTGAAAATCGGCGGAATTTTGCGGTGTTTTTGTTTTAACTTGTTGAAGCGGTTTATTCTAAAGCGATAATATTTTTATAACATCGGAAGTGGGGTTTTAGGGGCTTTGCCCCTAGGAGAAGGGGTAGCGGAAAACCGAAGGTGGTTGAGTTTATCGAAACCCCGAAGGTTTGCAGCGAGGGGAAGACTTTCCCCCCCCCCTTTTGGTTGAAAATATTAATTAAAAATAAAGTTGGTCATTGAGGTTCTCGAAATGACTGAATAGAAAAATTAACTGGTGATTTCGACAAGGCTCAATCTAAAGGTTTCGACTTTGCTCAACCTAAAGGTTTTGAGATGTTCAACCGCCAGATATTCGAGGTTACAAAATGTCTAGAGTTTACAATTTTAGTGCAGGTCCTTCTTGCTTGCCGGAAGAAGTTTTAAAAGAATGTGCGGCAGAAATGCTTGATTACAATGGAACTGGTCAGAGCGTTATGGAAATGAGCCATCGTTCTAAGGCTTATGAGCCGATTATTCAGGATGCGGAGGCAATGGTTCGCAAATTGATGAAAGTTCCTGAAAATTACAAAATTTTGTTCTTGCAGGGCGGTGGTTCAACACAGTTTGCTATGGTTGCACAAAATCTTGGAATTCACACTGGAAAAGCAGCTTACATTGAAACTGGTGTTTGGGCAAAAAAAGCGGCTGCAGAAGCAAAACATCTTGGACTTGAAGTTGATATTATTGCGTCCAGCAAAGACAAAGGATATTCTTACATTCCGCGCGTAGAAAAAATTGAAGGCGATTACGATTACGCTTATATTTGTTTTAACAACACAATTATGGGAACTCATTACGAATACATTCCGGAAACTGGAAATATTCCGCTTGTTGCAGATATTTCTTCTTGTGTTTTGAGCGAAGAACTTGATGTTTCTAAATTCGGTTTGCTTTTTGCCGGCGCGCAGAAAAACTTGGCTCCATCTGGCGTTACACTTGTAATTATCCGCGAAGATTTGATTACAGATTCGCCACGTGCGGGAACTCCTACAATGCTTTCGTACAAAACTCATGCTGATGCGGATTCAATGTACAACACTCCACCTTGCTATACAATTTATGTTTTGGGCAAAGTTCTTCACTGGATTGAAAAAAATGGCGGTGCGGCTGGAATGTACAAACGAAATCTTGAAAAAGCAGATTATCTTTACGATTTCTTGGACAATTCTGATTTTTATCACGCAACTGCACAGAAAGGAAGCCGTTCTTTGATGAATGTTCCGTTCCTTACAAAATATTCAACTGCAGAAACTGCGGCTGCGAGCAAAAAAGACGAAGCGGAACGCACTGACACGGAAAAAGCGGCTCTTGCAAAAGAAAAGGAAATGAACGACAAGTTTGTAAAAGAAGCGGCTTCGGCTGGACTTGTAAACTTAAAAGGCCATCGCCTGGTTGGCGGAATGCGCGCAAGTATTTACAACGCAATGACTTTGGACGGAGTAAAAGCGCTCGTTGACTTTATGAAAAAGTTCGCGGAAGAAAATAGATAATTAGGAATGAGGAGTTAGGAGTTTAGGTGGGGAAAGTCTTCCCCTCGGCTCAACCGCGTTGCGTTTTCGCCTACCCCTTCTAGCGGGGACACCCCGCAACGCCCCGTTGTAAATCTTGCAAAACAGGAAAAATCGCGATGGTTGAGGCACTCGAAACCACACAAGAACGAATTTGTTATGTCTGTGGTTTCGATGAACTCAACCTAAAGGTTTTGACTTCGCTCAATCACCATGCGGTCATTGATGTTCTCGAAATGACCTATTTGAAAGCCACGTAAAAAGGAGAATAATTTGTCAGCTTATATGTATATTCTAAAGTGCAAGGATAATTCATATTACGTTGGAAGTACGGTTGATTTAGAACGTCGTGTTAAACAGCATAATCATGGAGAAGGTGCGGAATATACAAAGCACAGGTTGCCTGTTGAACTTGTTTATTTCGAAGAATGTGGAAATATAAAAGATGCATTTTTACGAGAAAAACAAGTTCAAGGCTGGAGCAGAAAGAAAAGAGAAGCGTTGATAAATAATCAACATGAAAAACTTCCCGAACTTTCTAAAAGAAAATCGTGATATTTGTGGTTTCGGCAGGCTCAACCACCTGAAAAAATCGCGGTGGTTGAGTAGCGAAGCGTATCGAAACCATGCAAGAAGGAATTTGCTATGTCGGTGGTTTCGAGAACCTCAACCACCAAAAAAGGAGAAAATTATGTCATTTAAAATTCAAACATTAAACAAAATTAGTGCGGCGGGACTTAATCTTCTTGACCGCGACAATTATGAAATCGCTTCGGAAATGAATAATCCGGATGCAATTTTGGTTCGTTCTGCTGATATGCATCAGATGTCGCTTTCAGAAAACGTAAAGGCTGTTGCGCGCGCCGGAGCAGGTGTAAACAATATTCCGATTCCTGAACTTACGGAAAAAGGCGTTGTTGTTTTTAACACTCCGGGAGCAAATGCGAATGCAGTAAAAGAACTTGTTATTTTAGGACTTTTGCTTTCCAGTCGTCCAGTTTTGTATGCAAATCAGTGGGCGAATGATTTGGCTGGAAAAGGCGATGAAATTCCTGATTTGGCGGAAAAAGGCAAATCTCAGTTTGTTGGCCCTGAACTAAAAGGAAAAACGCTCGCCGTAATCGGGCTTGGCGCAATCGGAGCGATGGTTGCGAATACAGCAATAAAACTTGGAATGAACGTAATCGGTTATGATCCGTTCCTTTCTATAAAAGCCGCTTGGTCTCTTGATCATAACGTAAAACATTCAGAAAGTTTGGAAGGAATCTACAAAAATGCGGATTACATTACAATTCACGTTCCTCAGACAAACGATACAAAAGGAATGATAAACGCAAGTTCTCTTAAGTTGATGAAGAACGGAGTTCGCATTCTGAATATAGCGCGCGGCGGACTTGTAAATAACGCAGATATTCTTGAAGCCGTAAAGAGCGGAAAGGTTGCCTGCTTTGTAACAGATTTTGCAAGCGAAGAACTTTTGAATCAGAAAAACATAATTGTTATGCCGCACTTGGGCGCTTCAACTCCGGAAGCGGAAGAAAACTGCGCTTTGATGGCGGCAGAAGAGCTTAAGGAATTTTTGGAAAAAGGAATTATTGTTAATTCTGTAAACTTTCCTAAGACAACTACAGAAAACGAAATTCCTTCCGGCGGAACGCGTCTTTGCATAAGCCACAAAAATATTCCGGATACAATTTCTAAGTTCACAACGATTTTGGGCGAGGCAAAATTGAACATTGCTGGAATGATAAATCAGGCGCGCGGTGATGTTGCTTACAACTTAATCGACGTAGACGGAGAAGTTCCTGCAGAAATCATTAAGAAGTTGGCAACTTGCGCAGATTCAGTTCGCGTAAGAGCAATTGAAAACTAATCAATCCGCTGGTTGAGTAGTTAGGTGCGAAGCACCGGACGTATCGAAACCACCGAAGAGCAACGCGACGTTGTGGTTACTTCGCTACGCTTCGTGCTCAAGCGGGCGGCAGTAGCAATTACTGTCTGGTTATTGAGGCTTTCGAAATGCTTGCATTGAGTTTATTGAAATGCTTGCATTGAGGTTCTCGAAATGACCAAGTTGTAAAGTAACTCATGTGGTTTCGAGAACCTCAACCACCGCAAGAGAAGTTCAACCGTCGTAAGAGTTGCTCAACCGCCGAGTTTTTCAATCATAATATTCACATCGCACTTTTTTTGAACGCCGGGAACTCGTTTGGGAGAGTAGTGTTGCCAAAAATCAAAATGGTACGGAGTTTGCGGAATGTCTGAATAGTCTGCGTACCACATTTTATATTCTGAAAGGTGTTCTAAATCCAAGCGCATCATTTGCCAGGTAAGATTTGCGTAAATCATTGGTTCATAGCCGGCGTTTTGAATCTTCTTGCAAAAAATAATTGCGTTTTTTGTGAATTGCTCTGCCGAAACGTTGTCCGTTCTTGCTTCTTCCCAACCGATGTTTTCCGGATCAAAAACGACTGGAAGCGTAATTTTATAATCTTTTATCAAATCTAAGACAAAATCGGCTTCTTCGCTTGCTTCTTTTTCATTTATCGCCTGCGAAAAAACGTAAACGCCAACATCAAATCCGGCGGAAATTGCGCCTTGAATATTTTTTTTGAAATTTTCGTCTTCGTGCAGGATTCCGCTTTCATAACCGCGCCAAGCAGCGCGTAAAATTACAAAGTCAAAGCCGGCTTTTCTTGCTTTTTGCCAGTTTACTTTTTTGTCGTGCCGCGAAATGTCAATTCCTTGCCGAACTGTAAAATTTTCATCTTCGTAAAGCATTTTTGATTTTTCTCTGCGGAAAAGTTCCGCTTTGTATTCATTCTTTTTTAAGTTCGGATTTATTTTGCAAATTTGAATGTCGCCAAAATAATCGACAAAAGCAATTTCGTCTTCCGCACATTCTGGAAGTTTTTTACTGGAGGAATTGAGCTTTGTGCTTGTGCATGAAACGCTCAAAAATAAAAATGTGCATATTGCGAAAAATACTGCTTTCGTCATCTTTTTCTTGCCGGCTCTTTGCGCTTTAAAGTTCAATTGAACCTACGACAGTTGTATCGTCTGAGTTTGAATCGCCGGAATTCGTCTTTTTGCTCTTTAAGCCGCTGTTTTCCGTCCGTTCGCTTGCTCTGCTTTTGCTTTCATTTTGTGTATTTCCATAGCCGTAAGCCGGCCGCGGATAAGAAGTTCTTGTTTTGCTTTTTTCCTCTTTTTCAGATTTTTCGGACTTTTCAGTTTTTGAATTCTTTGTTGTTTTTGGACGCGGCGTTGCTAAAAATGCGAACATGCTTCCACAAATTCCGCCTGCAATATGCGCCAATGTGGATATGTTTTCATTTTTTCCTGAATCTAAAATTTCGCGCCCGATGTAAAGAATTAAAATTAATATAAAAGAAAGCGGAATTTCGCTTTTTGAAATTGTTGTGAAGGAAGCTAAAAGAATCAGCATGAACGCTATGTCGCTTGAACCTAAAAGTTGCGACGGACTGAAGCATACGTTCAAAACTCCTGTTACAAGAGAAGTTATTGTCATCATTAATACTAAAAGTGGAGAGCCATATCGTTCTTCAATAACAGGGCCTAAAAGCAGAATGAATGCCATGTTTCCTAAAAAATGATTCCAGTCGCTGTGTCCGAAAATATGAAAAATCAGCCTGCAATAATCAATGAGATTTCCTGCGTCGAATGCCGGTTCGGAAGCTGCTCCCGGACAAGTGAAAAATGCAGGAATTAAAGTGTGATTTAAAAATCTGCTGTCCAACAAAAGGATTACGGCTGCAATCAAAGCGAAAGTCAATGTGACAGGAGCATTGTAAGTTATTCTTAAATTCGAAAAAAAATTCTTTTTTGCCATATTTTTTATTGTAGCAGATTATTGTTTTATTGTTTATATTTAAAATATGTCAGAACAAATGTCATCTCAGCATGTTGGCGCTGGAACTGTAGAAACTGTTGATTTTGAAGAGCCGCCGGAATGCAAGGTTATTATTTTTAACGACGATTTTACGCCGAAAGATTTTGTGGTGGAAATTCTTGTGCAGATTTTTCATAAGCCTGAACCGGAAGCGGTTGTAATAATGGAGTCGGTTCATAATTCCGGAACCGGCGTTGTTGGCTCGTATACTTATGATATTGCAGTGACCCGCGCTAATATGGCGACGTCCCGGGCAAGAAAAAATGGTTTTCCGCTAAGAATAGAGGTTGAACGCGCATGAAAATAAGTTCGTTGTTAGGAAAAATTCTTTCAGAAGGTGTGCTCATTGCAAAAAAGTCAAATCATGAATTTTTTACGCCGGAACATCTGTTGTTGGCTACTTTGAAATTTGACCAGCTTTGCGAAATTCTTAATTCTTCAGGATGCAGGATTGAACCTCTGAAGCAAGATTTAACTGAATATCTTCAAACAAAAATACCAGTCCGCGCGGACGAGGCTGATTCAGCGGATAAAACTCCGCAGGAAACGCTTGGTTTTCAGTCTGTTATGAACCGTGCGGTTTTTCATTGCGTTTCCAGCAGCAGAAGTGTTCTGGAAATTACAGATGTTCTGATAAGTATGCTGGATGAAAAGAAAAATTATTGCTCTTATTTTTTGCTTCGCAACGGAACGGACAGGATGAAACTTTTGGAAATTGTTTCGCGCTTGAAAAATGCGTCCGCTCAGTTTTCGCAGGGAAATGGCTTTTCTGGCGAACCTGGATTTGATTCAGCTGGGCAGCAGGGAAAAGGCAAAAAATCAGCGCTTGAAAAATTTTGCGTTGATATGACGGAAGAAGCGCGCAATGGCAAATACGACAAATTTATTGGAAGAGAAGAGGAAATAGACCGCACAATTCAAATCCTTTGCAGAAGATCGAAGAATAATCCGCTTCATGTAGGGGATGCCGGTGTCGGGAAAACTGCTGTTACACAGGGGCTTGCCCAGCGGATTGTAGAGGGCAGGGTTCCTGCAGAATTAAAGCAGAGCAAAATTTATTCACTTGATATCGCGTTGCTTTTGGCGGGTGCGAAATTCCGCGGAGATTTTGAAGAAAGGCTTCATGCTGTTGTGGATGAAGTTGTTGCAAAGAAAAATGCAATTTTGTTTATTGATGAAATTCATATGATTATGGGTGCCGGTTCCAACGGAAATTCAAATGTTGATGCGGCAAATATGTTAAAACCTGCGCTTACAACGGGAAAATTGCGTGTTATCGGTTCAACTACGTTTGAAGAGTATTCAAAAAATTTTGAAAAAGACCGCGCGCTTTCAAGACGTTTTCAGAAAGTCGACATTTTGGAACCTTCATCAAAAGAAACGGAGAAAATTCTTAACGGACTTTTGCCAAAATTTGAAGAATATCATCACGTAAAATATCAAAAAAGCGCAATCAAAGCGGCAGTTGAACTTTCTGTTCAATATATTCCGGACAAACGTTTGCCGGACAAGGCTATTGATATAATTGATGAAGCCGGTTCGCTTTTGAAAATTCAAAGAAACGGTGGTTTTGAAGGAACTCCGATTACAAAAATTCAACTTGCGGATGAAAATAGTCCTGCTGTAACTGAATATACGGTAACGCCAACTGTAAATGTTTCTACTATAAAACAGGTTGTTGCTAAAATTGCGCATGTTCCTGTGCAGAATCTTGCGGGTGCGGAAAAAAATAAACTTATAACGCTGGAAAAAGATTTGAAATCGCAGATTTTTGGTCAGGATAAAGCAATTGAACAGGTTGTGAAAGCGGTGAAAAGAAGTCGGGCGGGGCTTAAAAATCCGGATAAACCGGATGCAAGTTTTTTATTTGTCGGGCCGACCGGAGTTGGAAAAACAGAACTTGCCCGCAGCCTTGCGAAAGAACTTGGAGTTGTGCTTTTGCGCTATGATATGAGCGAATATCAGGAACGTCATACTGTAAGCCGTCTGATTGGTTCTCCGGCTGGTTATGTCGGCTACGAAAACGGCGGTCTTCTTACGGATGATGTCCGCAAAAATCCGCACGCTGTAATTTTGTTCGATGAAATTGAAAAAGCGCATCCTGATATCTACAATGTTTTTCTGCAAGTTTTGGATTACGGATTTCTTACTGACAATCAAGGCCGAAAAGCGGATTTTAGGAACAGCATAATAATTATGACAAGCAATGCAGGCGCGCGGGATTTAGAAAAGCCTTCGCTTGGCTTCGGAACTGAAAATAAATTTTCTTTTGAAAGCGACAGTATTGATTTGCTGGATGCCGTGGAAAAAGAATTTGCTCCGGAATTCAGAAACCGGCTTGATGCGATTGTTACGTTTGCTCATCTTACGGAAGAAAACGTTTTGAGTGTTGTTCGCAAAGAGTGGAAAAAACTTGCAGAACGCTTGTCTGCAAAAAAAGTACGACTTTTTGTTACGGAGCGCTGCGAGCAAAAATTGCTTGAACTTGGTTATTCCCGCGAAATGGGCGCGAGAAATCTTGCAAGGGCGGTGGATGAAAACATAGCAAATCCGCTTGTGGATGAGGTTCTTTTTGGAAAACTCAGTAAAGGTGGAACAGTTGTGGCGGATGTTATCGGTAATGAAATCACTTTTACTTTTGAAGACGGACGAGTTGAACCGCTGAAGTTTATTGAAACGCAATTGGAAATGGAGTAGAATGTAATTATGAACGCTATTATTACAGTTGTAGGAAGCGACAAGGTTGGAATTATTGCTGATGTAAGCTCTTTCCTTGCTGAACACAAAATAAATATTGCAGATATTACTCAGACAATTCTTTCTGGTAATTTTGTTATGATGATGATGGTTAATTTTGATAAAGCCGACATTGCTATTGACGAACTTAGAAGTGAACTTGCTAAAAAAGCGGACGCAATGGGTGTAGAAATCAATGTGATGGCTGAAAAAGTTTTCAGCGCAATGCACCGCGTGTAAATTAACTCTTGTTTCTCCCAATAAGAACAGTTATAATTAAAGAATGAAAAAGATTATATTAATCGCAAGCGCATTTGCTTGCTTGTTCTTTGCGGGCTGCAATAAAAAGTCTGCTGCTGTTTCCGGAAATTCTGAATCCGGAAAAACTGTAAAAATTGGAATCGCAAAAATTGTACAGCATGTTGCTCTTGATGATATTGAACGCGGTGTTATTGATGCTGTAAAAGCGGCTGGAATAAATGCTGATTATGATTTGCAGAATGCAAACGGCGATGTTAATACAGCAAATCAGATAGCTGCTCAATTCAAGGATGAAAAAGTTGACGTTGCTGTTGGAATTGCAACTCCAGTTGCGCTTGCGCTTGCGACTACAATAAAAGATATTCCGGTTGTTTTTGGAACTGTAACAGATCCTCTTGGAGCCGGTCTTGTTACAACTTTGGAACACGGCGAAGGAAATGTTACCGGAATGAGCGATGAACTTCCTTCTGCTGAACACATTAAACTTTTCAAACAGATTGCTGGAATCAAAACTCTCGGTTATATTTACACTTCCAGTGAAGATAATTCTCTTTCCGGACTGAAACTTGTAGAAAAAGGTTGCAAAGAAGCAGGCCTTGAGCTTGTTACACAGGCAATTTCCGCTTCTTCAGAAGTAAAGCAAGCCGCTGAAGCAATTATTGACCGTGTAGACGGAATTTATCTTACAACGGACAATACAGTTTTTAGTGCGCTTCCGGCTTTGGTCAGCGTTTTTAACAAAGCAAAAAAGCCTATTTTTTCAGGTGATGTTACAGGTGCGAAAAACGGCGGCTGTTTTATGGCTTCCGGTTTTAATTATTACAAAGCAGGCGTTGCTACCGGCGAAATGGTTGTGCAGATTTTGAACGGTGCAAAACCTAGCGAAATACCTGTTCGCTTTATGACAAAACCTTCTGATTCGGATTTGCTTTTTGATTTGGATGCGGCAAAACTTTGCGGAATTACAATTCCTGAAGAATATCTGGCTCAGGCAACTTACATTATTGAAAACGGAAAATTGGAAGAAAAGTAAAGATGCTGGAAACTGTTCTTATTGAAGGCTTTATTTATGGAATCATGGTTCTTGGCGTTTTTGTTTCGTATAGAACCTTGAATTTCTGTGATATGACGGTTGATGGTGCATTTCCGATGGGCGGTTGTATTCTTGCGGCTTGCCTTTTGAATGGAGTGCCGCCGTCAGTTGCTTTGCTGATTGCGTTTGTTGGCGGTTGTCTTGCGGGGCTTTGTACTACAATGCTTTATACAAAGTTGCGCATTCCGGATTTGCTTGCCGGCATTTTAATGATGACAATGCTATATTCTGTTAATTTGCGGATAATGAACAACCGCGCAAATGTTTCATTTTTGCGTATACAAACGATTTTCAGCAAAATTACAGCTTTTTTTACAGAACGTTTTCCATCTCTTCCGAGTGAAGTCGGAATTCTTTTATTTTTAATAGTTTTTATAATTCTGCTGAAGTCGCTTCTTGATTTGTTTTTCCACACTGATTTAGGACTTACAATGGGTGCGTTGGGCGCAAATGAACAGATGATTGTCAGTCAAGGTGTGAATCCGCAGATTGTGCGCGGAATCGGTATTTGCTTTGGCGACGGACTGGCTGCGCTGGCCGGAGCGTTTGCCGCAATGTACAACGGCTTTGCAGATGTTGGAAGCGGAACCGGCGTTATTGTTAGCGGACTTGCCTCTCTTATGCTTGGCGAATTTATTATCCGCTCAAATAAAATCGGATGGCAAACTTTGCGCGTTCTTATCGGTTCAATTATTTACCGTGGACTTATGTTGCTTGCAAGAAAGTATGGTCATTTTGTAAATCTTACACCGAACGATTTAAAATTGATTACCGGAATTCTGATTATTATTTGTCTTATTATTTCAAATATTCAGAGTAAAAAAGACTGGAAAATTCATTTTAAACGTCCTGCAAAAATTGGTGCAAAGGTTGAAGCTGAAGAAAAATCACTCGGAGGTGAAAAATGATAACTATTCAAAATCTGAATGTTATTTTCAATAAGGGAACTCCGGATGAAAATCATGCGCTGAAAAATATAAATCTGAAAATTAATAAAGGTGATTTTATTACCGTAATCGGTTCGAATGGTGCTGGAAAATCAACTTTGTACAATGCTATTGCCGGAACATTAAAACCGGAAAGCGGACATATTTTTTTGGATGAAGAAAAACGGGAAATCACTTTTGATAGAGAGTATAAGCGCGCCCGCTATATCGGAAGAATTTTTCAAAATCCGCTTTTGGGTACAGCCGGAAAAATGAGCCTTGAAGACAATATGATGATTTGCAGTAAAAAAGGTTGGAAAGGTCTTAAAATCAGTTTGAACAGTAAAATGCGTGAATATTTTAAAACTCAACTGAAAATTCTTGATATGGGACTTGAAAATCGTCTTAATGATAATGTGAATCAGTTCAGTGGCGGGCAAAGACAAGCGTTGACTTTGCTGATGGCAGTTATGTCAAAGCCAGATTTGCTTTTATTGGATGAACATACCGCGGCGCTTGACCCGACAAATGCAGATATAGTTATGCGACTTACCCGTCAGTTTGCAGAAGAATATAATCTTACTGTTATGATGGTAACTCATAATATGAAACACGCTCTTGATTACGGAAATCGTCTTATTATGATGGATGACGGCGAAATTATTCTGGATATTAACGGCGAAGAAAAAGCAAATTTGACTATGGATGATATTGTTGAGCGGTTTAAGCAGATAAAAAAGAAAGAACTTTCAAATGATCAGATGATGCTGCAATAAATTGATGGAATTGTAATTCAGCTTTGTTTTTGCATCTGAAAATAAAAGCTGTTCTGATTAGCGAAAATAATGTAATATTGGAATATAGGATTTTTGATGAAACTGCCGGAAACTAAACTGAACGTAAAATTAATTGCTTTTGATTTGGATGACACGCTTTTAAATAAAGATACAAAAATCACTCCAAGAACTTTGACTGCAATTCAACAAGCCGCTAAAAAAGGAATTTTCATTGTGCTTTGTTCCGGTCGCGCAGAAAATGGCATTTTGCCCTATGTTCGCGCTCTGAATATTGCCGGAACACAGCAGGGGCGCTACATAATTGCTTTTAACGGCGCAAGTATTTTTGATTTGCATTTGCGGCAGCCGATTTACACAAATCAGGTTGATACGGATATTTTAAAATTTGTTTACAAAGAAGCAAAAAATCGTGGAATGCCATCTGTTGTTTATGCGCCTTCTGTAATTTATTCATGGCAAGACAGTGAATGGGCGCGGATGGATGCAAAGCTTTGCAATTTGAAATTTGAACTTGTTGAAGATTTTGAAAAATTTCTTGAAAAAGGTTTTCCGAAAATGTTAGTTCCGTCTGAACCGGAAAAAGTAAAGTTGCTGAAAGATTTTCTTTGCGCAAAACTTGACGGACGCGCAGATATTTTTATTTCAAAGCCATTTTTTCTGGAAGTTATGAGCCACGGAGTTGGAAAAGGTGCTTCAATTTTAAGGCTTGCAGAGCAATTGGGAATTCCGCATGAACAGACGATGGCTTTTGGCGACAGTATGAATGATGAATCAATGTTGCGTTCTTGTGCTTACGGAGTTGCAATGAAAAACGGATTGGATTATATAAAAAATATCTGCTCTTTTGAAACTCGCTATGACAATAATAATGACGGAATTGCAGATTTTTTAGAAAATTACGTTTTGTAGAAAATCTTGAGCTGAAATCAAGTTTTTGCGGATTATAATTTCACCACTTCTAACTTACTCATATTTCTATTATAATTCTATTTATGGCAAAAACTTACGACGACAAAAAAATTATTTACACAATGGATCGCGTAACTCGCGCGTATGGAACTAAAATTATTTTAAAAGATGTAAGCATTTCTTACTATTATGGAGCGAAAATCGGAGTTATCGGTGAAAATGGCTCCGGAAAATCTTCTCTTTTTAAAATTCTTGCAGGAATCGATAAAGATTATTCTGGCGAAACAAAGCTTGCTCCAGGTTATACAATCGGTTATTTGGAGCAGGAACCGCAACTTACGCCTGGAAAAACGGTTTTGGAAACAGTAAAAGAAGGCGTAAAAGAAATTACAGATTTGCTTGAAGAATTTGACAAAATCAACGAGGCGTTTGGCGATCCGGACGCAGATATTGATAAACTTTGCGCTCGTCAGGGTGAAGTTCAGGAAAAACTTGATGCGCTCGATGCCTGGAACTTGGACAACAATCTTGAATTGGCAATGGATGCTTTGCGATGTCCTCCGCCGGATCAGGTTGTGGATGTTCTTTCTGGTGGTGAGCGCCGACGGGTTGCGCTTTGCCGTCTTCTTCTTCAAAAGCCGGATATTTTGCTCTTGGACGAACCTACAAACCATCTTGATGCGGAAACAGTTGCTTGGCTTGAAAAACATCTTCATGATTATCCGGGCACTGTAATTGCGATTACTCACGACCGCTACTTTTTGGATGAAGTTGCAGGCTGGATTTTGGAACTTGACCGCGGAGAAGGTTATCCGTTCAAGGGAAATTACACAAGCTGGCTTGAACAGAAAAATGCCCGTCTTGCGCAGGAAAACAAACAGGAATCTGCTCGGCAAAAAGAAATTCAGCGCGAGTTGGACTGGATTCATATGGGAGCGAAAGGTCGTCAGGCAAAACACAAGGAACACATTTCTCGCTATAACGAACTTATGTCACAGGAATCAAAGGCAAAACTTAAAGATACTCAAATTTCGATTCCGGCAGGTCCACGTCTTGGAAACCAGGTTATTGATTTTGAAAATCTTTCTAAATCTTATGGCGATAAACTTTTGTTTGAAAATTTGAACGTTCATATTCCTGCGGGCGCAATTGTCGGAATTGTCGGTCCGAACGGAGCAGGAAAAACAACTCTTTTCAAACTGATTGTTGATGCGGCAGGATTTCCGGAAGGAGAAAAACCTGATTCCGGTGAAGTAAAAGTTGGTTCAACTGTAAAATTGGTTTACGTTGACCAGATGCGAAGCGGACTTGATTCTAACAAAACTGTTTATGAAACTTTAGGTGGCGGCGCAGATATGTTAAAACTCGGCGCAGTTGATGAAAAAGGCCGTCCGCTTGAAGGCGGAGTCCGCGAAGTGAATGCGCATGCGTATTGCGGCTGGTTCAACTTTTCAGGAGCGGATCAGAATAAAAAGGTTAGCGTTCTTTCCGGCGGAGAAAAAAATCGCTTGAATCTTGGAATGATGCTAAAAGAAGCCGGAAACGTTCTTCTTTTTGACGAACCTACAAACGATTTGGACGTTCAGACAATCCGCGCATTGGAAGAAGCGTTGGAAGATTTTGCGGGAAGCGCGCTTGTTGTAAGCCACGACCGCTGGTTCTTGGACAGAATTTGCACTCATATTCTTGCGTTTGAAAATAATTCCGAAGTGCGATTCTTTGAAGGCAACTGGAGCGAATACGCAGAATGGAAGAAAGTTCAGTTCGGTGAAGATGCAAGCGTTCCAAAGCGAGTTCAGTACAGAAAACTTTCAAGATAAGTGAAAATTTAGTCGTTCGCTCTCTTGAAAAATCGTCCTATGATATTTTTTGATTCAAGAACGTTTATAAAAGCGTTCGGGTCGGCATCGCGGATTGCTTTTTCAAGAGAGCCGCTTTCTTGCGCAGAAACGACTGTATATAAAAGTTTGTGTTCAATGTTTTTATAACAGCCTTTTCCCACGAAAACAGTTGCGTCATGGTTTGTCTTTTCGTGAATTATTTTGTAAATTTCGTCATCTTTGTCTGTAATTATGAGCAATGTTGTTTTTGAGTATTTTTTGTAAAGAACGTTCAGTGCCTGCGTGGAAACAAACTGAAAAATTATTGAATAAAGCGCGGCATTCCAACCAAAAATTAAACCTGCGGTAAGCAAAATTATAACATTAAAAGCAAGTATATAATTCCATGCGGATTTTCCGGTTTTTTCAGAAATATAAATTGCAATAAAATCTGTTCCGCCGGAAGAACTTCCTGCAAAAAGACACAAGCTGATTGCGGTTCCGTTTATAATTCCGCCGAAAATAGAGCAAAGAAGAACATCTTCTGTTAAATTGAATCCTGGAAGAATATCTGTTAGCAAGCCGGATACAAAAATCATTAGAACTGAATAAAGTGTGAATTTTTTACCTATGAACAAAAATCCGATGATGATTGGAATTATGTTTAGGATATATGTTAAAACGGAGTAGGGAATGTGCAGGTTTGCGAATTTTAGGAAAACTTCCTGAAGAAGCAGTGAAAGTCCGGTAAGTCCGCCAGGGAATAAATTGCCGGAATGAACAAATGTGTTGATATTGACAGCCATAAGTGCTGCTCCGACGAGTACAAGAAAAATCCGTCTGAAAGTAGTAAATAATGATTTTGATAGCATATTTGTATTATACATTTAAAACAATTCTGAAGAAGAAGATTTGCGCTGATTTTGCAAAAAAAAAATCGTGTTCAGAAAAAGGTGATTTCGACTATGCTCAATCACCATATATTTGCGTCCTGCCGCATCATCATCCCGTTGGTCGGCGCAAACTTCGCCACTCGGTTCAGGTGTTTTTCAAAAAAAAAGGACTATCCTCTTTTTTTGGGGATAGTCCTAAAAAAAAGCCAACTCCCGGACTTGAACCGAGTACCTACGCGTTACGAGTGCGTTGCTCTACCAGGTGAGCTAAGTTGGCGGATTTTATTTGTTGTTTGCGCTTACGATTCTTTCGTCCAAAGAACTGCGCAAATCTACAATGCGTTTCATATCTGCGATATTCGCAACTGTAATATAGTTATTATACACTTCTATCTTACGTTTTTCAATAAACCTGTTGATTTCTTCTTTAGTTATTTCTTGAGAAAGTCCTGCCCAGTGAGCGACATCTGCAATTGTTACGTAAAATTTTCTTGAACGTTCGTTTGGATTTGCAGGTGGATTCATTTCGTCCAAAAGAACAAAAACATCTGCAATGCGCGCTTGCGGGTCTTTTATTACAAGAATTTTAAATCGTCTTTTCTGATCGTAAATTCTTTTGCAGAATAATTTTAAAAGATTCAACGCTAAAGCCGGATTTCCTGTAACCAAAGATTCAAAATTTTCCTTGCTGAATTCCAGACATTTTACCGAGGTTTTTGCCATGCAAGTTGCAGAACGGGCAGAATTATCCAAAATTGCCATTTCGCCGAAAAATTCACCTGCTTTCAGAATGTCAAGATTTTTTGTTGTTCCGTTTGCATATTTCAAAAGTTGAACAGAACCGCGCTGAATTAAATAAAAAGTTTCACCAGGCTCAAATTCAGAAATAATAATCTGACCAGGTGCATATTTTTTTGCAAACCGTTCAAATGCAGGCAACTCAAATTGTCTTAGAGCTTCGCCTTCTTCTTCCGGCGCAGAATATTGCGGCATTTTTGCTCTTTCTAAAAATCTTTTGCTTTCTTGAAATAGTTTTTTTATGTATTCTGCAAAAGGAGAAGTCGGATACAACTTTAAATATTTTACACAAACATCATAGCAGGAAAGGTATTGTTCATCTTCGAAAAAACTTTTTGCAACTTCGAACATTCCTTTTTGCGGTTTTTCCGGCTTTGAATCAAGAATTTGTTCTGTTCTTTTATGAATCTGACGCAACTGTTTTGAAAAAACCTGCATCATTTTCATAATTATTTGTTTGTTTCCGCTGAAATTTGCTTCAAATTCCGGAACTGAAAGGGAAATGACTTGACTGTCCAGAACAGCGCAGGCGGTTTCTTCTCTGCAAAATCTTCCTAAAGCAGATTTTACGCCAAAAAATTCACCGGGTTTTACTTGATTTGAAACTGTGCTTCTAGTTTCGTCATCAATGGATTCCAAGCGAATAAGACCTTTTTGAAGAATAAAAATTCTGTCGTCTTTGTCGTTTTCAAAATAAATTATTGAACCTTTTGAAAAATTCGCTAATTTCGGCATTCATTTCCCCAAGAAAGTTATTTTTCTCAAATTGTACCACAATAACCAATTTTGTGCTATGCTGATTTTATGATTGATTTGCATACTCATACAACTGCATCAGACGGACAATATTCACCAAAAGAACTTGTTTATAAAGTTGCAGAAAAAAATATTTCCGTTCTTGCAATTACCGATCACGATACAATTGCCGGATTAAAAGAAGGAGCAGAAGCTTGTAAAGAAAAAGGAATAACTTTTGTTCCTGGAATTGAACTTAATATTCAGCGGCCAAACTGTGAATTTCATCTTTTGGGGCTTGGTTTGAATTTGGACGGAATTTCTGCAAGTCTGACGGATGTTATAGATAAATTGATAAAAAGTCGGCATGAACGCAATGAATTTATTGTTTCTAAAATGAAAGCTCAGGGAATTCAAACAACAGTAGAAGAAATTCAATCTGAATTTCCGGGACAAGTTTTGGGGCGTCCGCATTTTGCAAATTGGCTGGAAAAACATCATTACGTAAAAAATCGTCAGGCGGCGTTTGATAAATTTCTTGCGCGCGGGCGGCCTTGGTATGTAGAGCGTGTTGGTGCAGATTTGGATGAAGCGATAAAAGCAATTTATGAATCTGGCGGAGTTCCTGTGATAGCGCATCCGCTTTCGCTTTATCTTTCTTGGTCTAAAATTGAACCTGTTTTAGCGGATTTTCATGAGCGCGGTGTTATGGGAATGGAATGTTTTCATCCTGGGGCCCGCGTTACAGAATGTCTTAGACTGCAGGAAATTGCTCGGAAAATCGGGTGTTTTGTAACTGCCGGAAGTGATTTTCATGGCGAAAAAATTCGTTCGGACCGCAAACCCGGATGTACTTGTGGCGGCAAAAAAATTGAAGATAAATATTATTATGAAGAATTAAAACCGTTTTTAGACAATCTGAAGCAAATATCAGATCCGGTGCTTGAATATACTTCGCGAAAATTGCAGAACGCTGAATAAATTGAAAAAAAATTAAAAAAAATTGCTGAAAATTTCAGAATTTGCAAAAAAAAATCTATTAATTATATGTAGGGCTTTTCAAATTTCAGATTTTGAACCCTTATATAGAGGTTTTTTATGCAGATTTATTCATTTTCCCCTTTTGGTTACGAAGGCGCTCTTGTAACGGTAGAAGTTGATTTGCGCCGCGGAATTCCGGCAATTGATTTAGTTGGGCTTGCTGACGGAGCCGTAAAAGAAGCGCGTGAAAGAATGCAGGCGGCAATAAGGAATTCCGGATTTGATTTTCCGCCGGAAAGAATTCTTATAAGTCTTTCTCCGGCAGATTTAAAAAAAGAAGGCGCCGGATTTGATCTTCCGATTGCGCTTTCCGTTTTGTGCGCAAAGCAGGACGCTGAAAATTCAGAAAATTTGAAGAACGATTCACCTGTATTGATTATGGGAGAACTTGAACTTAGTGGCAGAATTCGTTCTGTCCGAGCGGTTCACGCCGCGGCTTCAACTGCTGCCAGCGCAGGAATTTTGCGCTGCATTGTTCCTTCTGCAAATGCGGATGAAGCGCGCGAAGTTTGCGGAATGAAAGTTTTTGGCGCGGATACTTTGGAGGAAGCTTTTGCCGCGCTTTCAAATCCGGAAGTTTTTACAGAAAGAAAACTTGGCGGCTCTAATAAAGATTTGGAAATTCCGGAAGGTTGCGAACTTGTTGGAGGTGTGCTGTTTCAAAAAGTCGCACCAGAAATGGATTTTGGATATGTAAAAGGACAGCGCAAATTAATCCGCGCTTTGCAGATTGCCGCTGCTGGCGGACATAATTTAATAGCGGTCGGTTCTCCTGGTTGCGGAAAAACTATGTGTCTGCAAAAATTTCCATCTCTTATGCCGCTGCTTACAATGGAAGAATCGCAATCTGTTACGCGGATTTTATCTCTTGCGGGACTTCTTTCTTCAAAACAGCCGCTTGTAAGAATTCCTCCGTTCAGAATGCCGCATCAAACTGCAACAATCGAAGGAATTTGCGGCGGCGGACCTTTGTGTCGTCCTGGCGAACTTTCGCTTGCCCATAATGGCGTTCTTTTTTTAGACGAAGCCGCCGAGTTCAGAACTACGGTTTTGCAGATGCTTCGTGTTCCAATGGAATCTGGCAGGATTACAATTTCGCGCGCCGGTCGTTCAACAGTTTTTCCGGCGATGTTTCAACTTTTAATGGCGGCAAATCCTTGTCCATGCGGAAATTTCGGTTCGGAAACAAAATTGTGTTTGTGCAGCGCGCGTGCAATCGAAATGTATTGGAAAAAATTTTCCGCTCCGCTTTTAGACAGAGTTGATTTACGTGTTTCTGTTCACAATGAAACAGATTCTGAAGAAACAGCGAAAGAAAGCGGATTTACAACAGAAAATTTGCGGCTTGCAATAGCAAAGGCGGTTTCTATTCAAAGAAAGCGACAATCTAAAAAAAATGCAAGACTTCTTCCTGCGGAAATTGCAGAATTTTGCAAAACGGAAGAGAATGTTCGGTCATTTTTGGATAAAAATGCGGAAAAAATAGGATTTTCGCCACGCGCTGTTGCAAGCTGCTTAAAAATTGCAAGAACGATTGCCGATATGGAAGGTGCGGAGCAAATTCAACAAGAGCATATCCGGGAAGCGGTGGAATTCCGCAAGCCGTTCAGTAATTTTATGATGGCAGAATGAATTTTGAAGGGAAAAGCCTTTCCCTACGCACGCACTTTGTTGCGTGCTACCCATTCTGCGGGGTAAAAAAGATAAACGCTCCAAACCCCGCAACGCCCCGTGAAAATTGGTAGTTTATCAAATTTTGCTTTTGGAAGGATTTTAATTTCTGGTTTGCTAAATAAAAAAGTCTTTCAATAAAAGTTCAAGTTTCTTATGAGGTTGAACTTTTCATTTATTTAAAATAAAAAAAACTTCTTGTTCTCACAAGAAGTTTTTACCGGAGAAGAGACTTGAACTCTTACGCCATTGCTGACAAAAGATTTTGAGTCTTTCGTGTCTACCATTCCACCACTCCGGCGAATAAGTTTATATTATCAGAACTTTTACTCTTTTTCAAGTGGGCTTGCTCTGATATAATCTTTTTTCTAGGAAAATTTATGGATAACATTACAAAATGCGCTGAAGAAATCTTAAAAAAAGTTTTTGGTTACGATTCATTCCGTCCGCTTCAACTTGAAATTATACAAAATTTGCTTGCAGGAAAAGATATTCTTGCAATAATGCCAACCGGCGGCGGAAAATCGCTTTGTTATCAAATTCCTGCTCTTATTTTTAAAGGAATTACAATTGTAGTTTCTCCGCTGATTTCCCTTATGCAAGATCAAGTTACTTCGTTAAAAGAAAATGGCGTTCCGGCAATTTATTTGAACAGTTCTTTGGAATGGGAAGATTATACAGAAAATATCCGCCAGTTAAAAAATGGCGAAATAAAACTGGCTTACGTTTCGCCGGAAGGACTTGCTACGGAGCGAATGTTAAGCATTTTCCACGAATGTTCTGTTCCGATAAATTGCATCACAATTGACGAAGCTCATTGTGTAAGTGAATGGGGACACGATTTTCGTCCGGATTATCTTTCAATTGCAAATGTCAGAAATCATTTTCCTGATGCGGTGTGTCTTGCGCTTACTGCTACTGCAACAGATTTTGTTCAGCAGGATATCGTAAAAAATCTTCATCTTAATAATCCTGCAATTTTTAAAGCAAGTTTTAATCGCAAAAATATTTTTCTTGAAGTAAAACCTAAAAGAAATGCCTTGTTGCAAGTTACTGATTTTTTGGAAAAACATAAAGATGAAAGCGGAATTATTTATTGTTTTTCAAGGAAATCTGTAGATGAATTAACGGAAAAACTTCAGAAGCAGGGATATTCTGTTTTGAATTATCATGCCGGACTTTCAGATAAAGAACGTGCGCAAAATCAAAATTTGTTTATAAAAGACAAAGTTAGAATTATGGTTGCTACGGTTGCGTTTGGAATGGGAATAAATAAACCTAATGTGCGATTTGTAATTCATTATGATATGCCGAAATCGCTTGAAGAATATTATCAGGAGATTGGAAGGGCTGGGCGTGATGGGCTTTCTTCAAGTGCATTGCTTTTGTTCAGCGCCGGAGATATTCACAAAATCCGCTTCTTTTTTGATGAAGCCGCAGATCCGGAAAAATCGGAAAATCTTCTTCAAGGAATGGTGAATTACGCAAAAGCAAGGCAATGCCGCAGAAAAGCGCTTCTTTCGTACTTTGGCGAAGAATTAAGTGATTTTTCGCTTTCTCCTGAAGAATGTTGCGATGTTTGCGCTGCGGGAAAGCCAACTCTTTCTGATGTGACAATTCCGGCGCAAAAACTTATGAGTTGTATTTTCAGGTTAAAACAGCGCTATGGCATTTCTTATGTGGTTGATGTTCTTCTTGGTTCAAAACAGAAAAGAATTATGGAAAATCATCATAATGAGCTTTCTACTTGGGGAATCGGAAAAGAACTTGAAAAGGAAGACTGGTTTGAACTTTCAGATTTGCTTATTGAATGTGGATATATTTTAAAAGTTGGCGAATATAATGTTCTTGCGGTTTCAAAAATGGGAGCGCTGGCTTTAACAAACAGAACAAAAATCGAACTTCCTGTTCAATTCAGAATAAAAAAATTGATAAACGCGCCGCAGCCAAAGCAAGCGTTTATTCTTCATAAGAAAAATGCATTTTTTAATAATCTTTCTGAATCGGATGCGGCACTTTACAATGCAATAAAAGCCTGGCGGAATAAAACTGCGGAAAAAGAAAATGTTGCGCCTTATATGATTTTTGGTGATAAAACAATTGAAGATTTGGTTGAAAAAAAGCCTGAAAATGAAAGCGAACTTCTTAATATTTTTGGAATTGGAACTGTAAAAGCGGAAAAAATTGGAAGTCAAATACTTAGAATAATAAACGAGAATTAAAAAAAAGGCCGCTCAAAAGAGTGGCCCGAATATATGTAAACGGACTGCGGCTTTGCCAAGACCAGCCCGAAAAAAAAGGATTGCTATAAAAGCAATCCTTTTAAGGTGTGGATTGGAGTTGAACCAACCAATGACGGTTTTGCAGACCGATCCCTTACCGCTTGGGTACCACACCGAGTGTTTCTGTACTATAACAGAAGAATTAAATCTTGTCTAGCGTTTTAGGCTTGGATTTAACTGTAAAAGTCCATCTTGTATGGAATTTTTTTCTTCTTCTGATGAAAAAATGTAATTTATAGTTCCTTTTTTGTCGGTTGTGATTGTTAAAACGCACGGATTAAGTTTTTTTTGTTCATCTTTTGAATATGAAAGCGTAGGAAGCGCAAATATTTCTGACAATGGCAAAAAATTTCCGTTAAAAATAATTCCGTTTTCATAAAGTCCGGAAACTTTGCTCAAAATTGCTTCTTCGGAACCCATTGCGGCGCCTAAAATGGCAACAAGACAAATAATTAAGTCGATTGCAGTTCCAAGTTCTCTGAAGAAAAGCAAAAAAATAAGCAATGCCGCGAATATAAGAATTAAAACTTGCATAAAAATATGCTTTTTTTGAGCGGATACAATAATTTTCCCCGCTTTTTTTAAAATATATTTCAATCGGAGCGGGGCTGTTGCTAAAATCAGCAAATAAACAATGGCGGTTGCAATAATAAGAATAAATCTTTGTGTGTTCAAAATTATTTTCCTTTGCCGTCGGAGTTAAAATCTTTTTTGAACCGACTTATTTATTCTAACGCCTGGAAAGCCAAATCGTCAAAGCATTTTTTGCAGAAATAAAGGCTAGAGGCAAATCTTCTATATCTTTCATTGAAGTGATTTTTTTTGCAACAAAACCTGTAACTTCACTTTTTTGTCCGTGAAGTTTTTTTATTAAATCTTCTATTGTTCCTGTATTTTCCGGAATTGACGCTTCAAAAAACAAGTCGCAAGTTTTGTACGCGATGTTTTTATATTCGTAATCATTCGGAAAGCTGCAAAGATATTTTATTTTTTCGGGCTGAACGCCGGTTTCTTCAAGGCATTCTCTAAGAACTGCGTGTTCTGCGGTTTCATTTCTGTCTGTAAATCCGCCCGGAAGTGCAAGAAAACCTTTTCGCGGTTCTTTTGCCCGAACTTCAAACAAAACGTTTCTTTCTTTATCTGCAATAATTGTTCCGACTGCGCTTGCAACATTATTGTATAAATCAAATCCGCAATCCGGGCAAAGCCATTTTTTGTTGTCAACGTAGCGGATATTCTTTTTTCCGCAGTTCGGGCAAAAATTAAATTTGTTTTCTGTCATTTAAAACCTCTTGCTGTTAGGGCTTCGGCAAGTGCTTCCGCTCTTTTCAGTGCTTGAATAATCAATGGAACAATCAGCGGAATTATAGCTTTTAATTTTCCGAAAAATCCTTTTGCTTTGCCAAGTCCGCCGCGAACTAGTTGTGTTTTTACAATGCAAGCGGCTTCGTCCAAAAGCAGCGGAATAAAGCGGAAGATTATTTCAACTGTTACAAGGATATATTTTACCGGAATATGCAGAAGTTTTAGCGGAAGAAGCAGGTCGGAAAATCCCTTTATAAGTTGGCTTTCGTCTATTGAATGTACAAATCCGCTGATTATGCAAAGTGCGCTTTCTGTTCTTATTAAAATGTTAAGACAGTTCATCAGTTTTGATGGAGTTATGGTAAAAAATCTGTAGTCAACATAACGAATTTCATTTGCTTGGGGAGAAACAAAAATCATTTGAAATGCGCAGAAAAATAAAAGAAGCGGAATTATTTTAAACATTGAGCAAATAAGGCGTTTTGCCGGACATTTTGCGCATAAAGCATAGATTAATCCTATACACATAAAGATTGCGCCAAGATAAATCGGATGAATAACAAGTGATGTGCAAAAGAGCGAAAGAAATAGAATGTATTTTAAAACTGCCGGAAGTTTTCCTATAATTCCTTTTTTATTTTCATCTTCAGAAAAGCTGAATTTTTGAATCCGCTCTAAAACCGATAATGCGCGGATTTGTTCAAGTTCATTTAGATTTTGCGGAACGTCATTTTTGCTCTCAATAATTTTTTCTTCAGCAGAAAGGTTTATCACTCTGTCTGCAAAAGCCGCTTCATCGCGCTGATGCGTGCTGAACATAACCGTTTTTCCCTGCAAAGAAAGGTTTTTCATCAGCATTAAAACTTTTTCCCGCGATTCACCGTCCAAAGCAGCGGTCGGTTCGTCAAACAAAAGAATGTCTGAATCAAGTGCGACGATGCCAGCGACTGCAAGGCGTTTTTTTTCTCCGCCGGAAAGACAGAAAGTCTGCCGGTTTGCAAATTTTTCAAAATCCAAATTGCATAAATTCATAGAATTTTTTACACGTTCTTTAAGAGCTTTTCCGTGCAAACCTTTGTTTTTTGGTCCAAACGCAACGTCGTCTGCTGCGAAATTTTCGAAAAGGGCGGAATCGCTGTTTTGTTGCGCAAGAACCGGGCGTTCTGTGCAAAAAATTTGCCCTGAATTTGCTTTTAAAAGACCGGAAAGTATTTCCAGCAAGGTTGATTTTCCGCACCCGGACGGACCGACTAATGCAGTAAGAGAACCTTCGTACAAATCAAAAGAGATTTTGTTAAGAACAGGATTTTTTTTATTATAAGAAAAATTGATATTTCGCGCGCAAAGAGTAATTTCTTTTCCTTTTGAATTCCAGCTTTTTTCCGGTTTTATAAGTTGTTTTCCGGTAAGCGTTTCAACAAGATTTTTATTTTCAGAAAATTCTTTTGAAGTTCCCTGCCATTTTATTTTTCCGCTTTCCATAAAAATTACATCACGCGCGCGCAGGACAGATTCAAAATCATGGCTGATATGCAAAACTGTAACGCCTTTGTTGTTTATGGAATCGATAAAATTGTACATTTCTTCGCGTGAATTCGGATCAAGCATAGAAAGCGCTTCGTCCAAAATCAAAATATCCGGATCCATTGCTAAAATGCCGCTTAAAGCAACTTTTTGTGTTTGTCCCAAAGAAAGATTCATTGTTTTGTGATTTGCAAAACTAATCATTCCAGTTGCGCTAAGGCTTTCTATTGCGTTAAGTTCGACTTCCGCTTTGGAAAATCCAAGGTTTTGAGGTCCGAATTCTGTATCCTGAAAAACAATTCCGCAGATAATCTGGTCTTTTGGTGACTGAAAAATTATTCCTGCCCGCAAATTTTCTTCAATTTGAACAGAACCTTTTTTTTGAGCAAGAAGCCCTGCAATGATTTTTGCGACGGTGCTTTTTCCGCTGCCATTTTTTCCGGCAAGAACTGTATACGAACCATTTTTCAATTCAAAACTTACATTGCTGACAGCATCTGATTTTGCGCCTTCATAGGAAAAAAACAAATTGCTTACTTTAACTGCGGGCATAGGCTTATTTTACTGAACGAAAGCATAAGAATTCAAGTAAGAATAAATAAATACTTTGAATTTTAATTTTCGGATGTGGAAAAAATGTGGATAACTTTTAGTCGATAGGTTTTTTAACTTTTTTTTTATTCTTTTTATGTATTTAAATTTGATTATTATTTATAATTCTATATAATATAAGGATTTATATATATGTTTATGTTATTTTCTAATTCTAAATAATATCAAGAATTAAAAAATAATCTATAATTTTTTTTCAGCCTGTGGATAACTTGTGAATAAAACGTGTATTTGCCGTGAATAATTTTTCGTATTTCTTTATAAATAACCATTTTGCAAAAAAAAAGCGACTTTTTTAAGCCGCTTTTGTAAAAAAATATTATCCTAACGAAACAGTTCCTTTCTCATCTATTGAAATAATAGATTTGCATTCTGAACAGCGGAATCTTCCCGCTCTTGTCGCTCGCAAATGTTTGTTGCACATTGGACATGCAAAAACTTTAGGGAACACGCTGTCTGCGGCAGGTGCATTCTGGTTGAAATAATTCAGTGCATCTTCTGCTGAATCTTTAATGTTAAAAAATTGAGAAAATCCCAAAAGCTGGAAAACTTCGTAAACTTTCGGCTGGATTTCCAAAAGGACAATGTCGCCGCCTTTTGGTTTTAGCATTTTTAAAAAGGAAGTAAAAGAGCCGATTCCTGTTGAAGAAACATAATTCAATGTGGCGCAGTTAAAAATCAAATTGATAAAGCCAGTTTCTATAACTTTTGTAATTTTTTTCTGAAAAAAATTTGAATTGTAAGTATCAATATAACCATTTAAATAAATACGCAGACCATTCTGAATAGAATCAATTTTTTCCAGAGAGATTTTTAGGCTGTCATCTTTTTCATCATCAAAACCAGGAATAATGTTATTATTGTTAGTCATATAGGCAGGCTCCGTAAGTTTTACATTTCTTTTTATTCTTTATTTTACATCACTTTATATGATAGGTCAAACTTTTACTTTTTTTTCATTTGAACAACGCATATAAAATCAAGTAAAATAAAAATATGTCAAAAATAGTGTGTGTTTGTTTCAGCACAACAATTCAAAGGACGATTCAGTTTGAAAATTTGCGTTTGGAAGACGTGAACCGTTCAAAAAGTTACATAAAAGACGCTTCCGGAAAAGCGGTAAATGCGGCCCGTGTTTTAAATCAGCTGGAAAGTGGCTGTGCAACGGTAGTTTGTCCGGTCGGCAAGGAAAATTTTAAAGAATTTATAGAACTTGCAAAAAAAGATTCACTTAATGTTACTGCGGTTGAAACTCCTGGCCGAACGCGTGAATGCTGGACTCTTGTTGATGTTGACAATCATACGACTACTGAACTTGTAGTTTCGGAACCTGCTCTTTCGGAAGATTATTCCAGCACGGAAGAAAAACTTCTTTTTGCTTTAAGAAAAGAAATTGAAACTTCGGATGCAGTCCTGCTTGCGGGAAGCCGGCCTGCCTGCTGGAGTGCGGATATTTATTCAGTTGTTGCAAAAATGGCAAAGAGTGCAGGAAAAATATTTTTGGCGGATTTTTGCGGTAAAGATTTAACTGAAACCATAGAAATTGCAACTCCGGATATTATAAAAATCAATGAACAGGAATTTGTAAAGACTTTTGAACTTTCAAATTTTCCGTCGGAAGACTATTTAAAAGACTTAATATCGCAGAAAAGTAAAGCGATGAACAATACGCTGATTGTTACGCGCGGAACAAAACCTACATTTGCGGCTTTCTCTGGAGATTTTAAGGAATTTCCTGTTGAAAAAGTAATTCCTGTAAATACAACTGCCTGCGGCGATTCTTTTGATGCCGGCTATCTTTACGAATTTCTTGAAACGCAGGATTTTGAAAGTTCTCTTGCGAAGGGAACTTGGTGTGCGGCCCGCAACGCAGAAAATTTACGTCCCGGCGCAATCTTTTAGAAAAACAAAAATAAGCTTTTTTCTGCTTTTTTCGTTAAAAAAAACATCTTGCCGTTACGACAAGATGTAAAACCTTATAAGATTTTTGGGCCATCTAAGACTTGAACTTAGGACCAAAGGATTATGAGTCCTCTGCTCTAACCACTGAGCTAATGGCCCGATGTTTTTCTACTATATCAAAAAGTTAATTTTTATTCAACTGTTACTGATTTTGCAAGATTTCGCGGCTGATCAACATCACAGTTAAGTTCTTGCGCTACATAGAATGCGAACAGCTGGCACACAACAATCATTGGAATTGCGTAGAATGCCGGATTTTCAATCTTTGGAACAGGAATGAATTCATCAACAATAGATTCAAGTTCTTTGTCGCCTTCAACTCCGATTGCAATAACAGGACCTTTTCGCGATTTTATTTCTTTTATTCCGGAAATTACTTTTTCGCGCAAAAAATCATCTGGAACAAGGAAAACGCTAGGTGTATGTTCGTTCACCAAAGCGATAGGGCCGTGCTTTATTTCGCCCGCTGCAAACGCTTCCGCATGAACATAAGAAATTTCTTTTAATTTCAGTGCGCCTTCCAAAGCAATCGGATACATCAAGCCACGGCCAAGATATAAAAAATCCTTGCAGTGCGCATATTTCTTTGCAATTTTCTTGATTGCGCTGCTGTTTTTCAAAGTTTCCGTTACAAGTCTTGGCAGTTCCGTAATGTGTTTTACATATTTTGCGCCGTCTTCTTTGCTCATTTCGCGTTGGCGTGCAAATTTTAGCGCAAGAAGATAGTAAATTATCAAAGTGTTGGAAAACGCTTTTGTAGATGCAACTGCAATTTCCGGCCCGGCATGAATAAATGCTCCGCCATCGCTTTCGCGCGCAATTGAAGAAGAAACAACATTGCAAATTCCAAAAACTTTGCCGCCTTTTTCATGAATTTCGCGCATGGCATACAAAGTGTCTGCTGTTTCACCGCTTTGGCTTATTGCTAAAAATACATCATCCTTGTTTACGATAGGATTTTTATAGCGCAGTTCGCTTGAAAATTCAGAAGAGCAAGGAATTCGCGCGTATTGTTCAATTAAAAGTCCACCGAATAAACTTGCGTAATAAGAAGTTCCCGCTGACATTGCAGTTATTTTGTTTGTCCGCTTAAAAATATCATCTTCATAGCCGCTAAGTTTTGCAGTTGAAGCTTCAAAATCAATTCGTCCTGCAAAGGCTCGGCTGATGCTGTCCGGCTGCTCATTAATTTCTTTTTCCATATAAGTGTCGTAGCCGCACTTTTCAGTTTCAGCCGCATTTATCGAAATTTCTTCAACTCTTTTTGAATAATCGTTGTTTTCAATGTTCGGGAATTTTAATCCTTGCGGAGTAACTTCAACAACATCGCCATCTTCCAGATAAATTACACGCGAAGTGTTTCCCACAATCGCATTCACGTCGGAAGCAATATAGTATGCGCCATCAGAAATTCCCACAACAAGCGGACCGCCACGTTTTGCAACAACAATTTTATTCGGCTCATCAATGCAGGTGATTGCAAGCGCATAAGTTCCAACAACATTGTTCAAAGCCGCCTGAACTGCTTCCAAAAGATTTCCTTTATAATATTTTGCAACAAGATTCGGAATAACTTCAGAGTCTGTTTCCGAATCAAATTTTACGCCTTCTTTTTGCAGAGCGGAGCGCAAAGGTAAAAAATTTTCAATAATTCCGTTGTGAACAACAGCGATTTTTCCGTTGTTAGAAAGAAAAGGATGCGCATTCTGGTCTGTAACCATTCCGTGTGTAGCCCAGCGCGTGTGTCCGATTCCCCAAGAGCCAGAAAGTTCTTTTGGCAAAACGCCTACAAGTTTTTCAAGCTTTCCAGCTTTTTTATATAAATAGAATTTTGGTTCGCCGTTTTCCAATTTTCCTACAACAATTCCAGACGAATCGTATCCGCGATATTCAAGTTTTTTCAAACCATTAACAAGATAAGGAACAGCATTGTCCAAGCCAACATAACCAACAATTCCGCACATAATTCAACTCCAAATTTATTTTGAAGGGCGGACAACCGCCCTACGCCTTAAACCTTCGGTTTTCGGCTACCCACCGTACGGGCTCAAACGCCGCCCGTAACGCCTGCTTTTCCAAAGAAAAACGGATATCGTAGATTTTACCATAAATCATTTGAATAAAACAATTGAAAAAAGAAGTTTTTGCGCTTATAATATAGGCGTGTCAAATTTATATATAGTTGGAACGCCAATAGGCAATCTTGGCGATATTACTTACCGCGCAGTTGAAACGTTAAAAAATGTTGATTTTGTAGCCGCAGAAGACACTCGCCACACATTGCAGCTTTTGACACATTTGGAAATCCGTAAGCCGTTAATTTCTTGCAGGGCTCAAAACGAAGAAATTGCAGCAAAAAAAATTATTCAGCTTATGGACGAAGGAAAAAACATTGCGTTCGCAAGCGATGCGGGAACACCGGGAATCAGCGATCCTGGTGCGGTTCTTGCAGAACTTGTCAGAAAGGCTGGGCATTCGGTTGTTCCAATTCCCGGGCCTTCTGCGTTTGCAACATTGGTAAGTGTTGCCGGAGCCGGCGGAAAAACCTTGATTTTTGAAGGATTTCTTTCGCCAAAACCTGGAAAGCGCAGGACAAGATTGAAAGAATTGCTTTCCACCGGCGATGCAATAGTTTTGTACGAAAGTCCGTTTAGAATTGTAAAGTTACTAACGGATATTGTCGATATTAATAGTAATCGCCGCATGGTGATTGGCCGTGAATTGACAAAATTGCATGAAGAAATTGTTGAAGGAACAGCTGCCGAACTTTTGGAAGACTTTGCTTCTCGTTCTTCAATAAAAGGGGAATTTGCAGTTTTCATTTCTGGTGTAAAAAAAGTTCAACTTTCTGATGAATCTACCGATAAATAAGGTAGAGGGGCAGGACGGATATGATGATAAACGGAATTGGAGGAATTAATCCTCTTAACAATGTGCAGAAAACAGAGCACACAAACAACACTCAAAAATCCAGCTTCGGAGCAGATTCTGTATCTATCTCTAAAGAAGCAAAGGAAATGGCGGACGCTTATTATTTGAAGCAAGTTGCGTCTGAAACTCCGGATGTAAGAGCTGACCGTGTTGCAGAAGTTAAAGCTAAGCTCCAAAATCCAAATTATTTAAATGATGCGGTAATTGCTTCTGCCGCAGACAAAATCATGGAAAGTTTTGGCCTTTAATATGGTCAAAAAGCAACTTATTTTGCTAAAATTTTAACTTGATATGATATAAAAAGGCGGAACAAAAATTCCGTCTTTTTTATTTTACTGAACAAAAGTTTTGCGGTGGTTGAGCGGAATAAAACCACAATAATTTTACGGTCATTTTAGCGCTCGGTGGCCAGTTTTTTTTTCTATGTCCGATTTGATTTTTAAAATTTCGCCGAATATCGTTCTTGGGTCGTACACATTAAGCCGCCTTGCACAGTACGTGCGCGGTTGGGGTTCAAAATTTATGATTGTTCTGGATCCGGTTTTAAAGGATTTTAATCTTACGGAAAAAATAACCCAACCGCTTTCGGAACGAAAAATAGATTTTTTTATTTACGATAATTTTTCGGATGGCGCAACGACAAAAGATGTGGAAAAAGCGCTTGTTTTGGCAAAGCAGAGCCATGTGCATGGAATTATTGCGGTTGGCGGCGAAAAAGCGCTTCATGCAGGATGTGCAATAGCCGCGCTTTTTAATGAAAACCGTAGTATTTATGATTTTTTGGATGATTCGCTTCCTGCGCCTTCTTCAAAATCAATTTCTTTGATTTGTATTCCAAGTACAATGCGAGCTCCTTATGCTTTTACAAATTTAATTCCGCTTATTGATTCAAGAAATCATCAGATAAAACAGTTGAAAACTCAAAATGCGGTTTGCTCGCTAATGCTTTGGGATCCGAATCTTGCGCTTTCCCTTACGGAAAATCAGATGGCTTCGCTTTCGCTGGAAACATTTTGTATTGCCACAGAAGCATATCTTTCTCAAAAGGCGAGTTTTTTTAGCGATATGTTCTGCGAAAAATCGTTTGAACTTTTAGGTTTGGGAATTAACGATAAAAAATCGCTTGATATAGCGGCTCCGCGCGAACAACTTCTTGAGCAGGGCGGATGTATGGCTTCGCTTGCCAGCGCGACAAGTTCAATCGGAATAGCAAGCCTTTTGGCTTTGGCAATAAATTCCCGTTACAAATTAAGCCGTTCTCTTGTGGCAACAATTCTTTTTCCGTATGAAATAGAAGAAGTTGCAAAATTCAAACTTGATAGAATTGAAAAAATAGCACATTTTTACGGCGCGGCTGAAGAAAACGTAAAAAAAGAAGATGCGGTTCAGGCTCTTTCTGAAAATATACGACAAAGCATTGCCAGGGCGAATCTTCCTACAAGATTGAAAGATTTGAATCTTTCAATGGAGCAGCTTGCAATAAGCGCAGAAGACGCAGGCCAACTTGATGTTATGTCTTATCTTCCGCGCAGTATGACTACAGATGAACTTTTTGAACTTATGAAACAGGCTTACTAAAAATGATTGACCCGAACAAATTATTTCAGCTTTCTGGCGGTCAGAAGCGAAGAAAATTGGCGCTGACTTTTGGTGCTCTTGAACGTGATATTGCAGGCATTCCGGAAAAAGGAATGGAATATAATTTTTCTTCAATGAGCCGTGCGGATTATACAAAAAAAATAACGGAAATTCTTTTGGAAGATCCTAAACTTCCGCCGGAAGAAGCGGACGAATTAAGAAAGCTTCTTTCCGAAGTGCCTTTTGATGAGCGCAGAATTTGCAATGCGGCGCGGAATTCGCTCCTTAAAATAATCGGAACTTTCCCTGCTGAATGGGATTTGGTGATTGCGCCACATGCAAGCCCTTTTGACGAAAGCGGCGTTGTGCGAAAACGCAGTTTTTTTCCAGGTGTTTGCGTTTATGCGGAAGATATCCGCTCTCCGTTTAATATCGGTTCTATTTTTCGCACTGCAGAAGGCTTGGGTGCGGAAAAAGTTTATATTTCTCCGAATTGTGTTGATCCTATTCAGCCGCGCGCTGTAAGAAGTGGAATGGGCTGCGTGGAAACTATGGGCTATGAACGAAAAAGTTTGGAGGAACTTCCGCCGGATATTCCTGTTTTTGCATTGGAAACGGGCGGAACTTCAATAGAAGAATTTAATTTTCCTGAATCCGGGATTTGTATAATCGGTTCGGAGGAACTTGGTGTAAGTCCACAGGCGCTTAAGCGTGCAACTTACGGAACTGTTACAATTCCTATGACAGGATTGAAAGCGTCTTTGAATGTTGGTGTTGCATTCGGGATTTTAATGCAGAAATGGTGTGAATTTTTGCGTAAAAATTAAATTTGTACCCGTCTGAATGCCTTTTCCAATTTTTCTGAAATCATTGAAAATTCTTCTTCTGAAGTAATTTTAAATTCAGATAAAACTTCAGGGTCTATTTGATAATAATCCATTTCGTAATTCTGATAGTGAGTTATTGCATCTGCAAGGTTTATAACGCAAGTTAAAGTTTTCAGTTCTTTTGGCGCTTTTTCAATATTGTGATGATAGCGTATTGTGCTTATAAGTGTTTTTGGAAAATTCCATTTTTCTGCAATCAGGGCGCCTATTTCGCCGTGATTTACGCCGGAAACTATTTTTTCAATAAGTTCCGGAGAAACATCTTTTTCTTCGCAAATATTTTTCAGATTTTCAAGAAAATCCGGATGGGCACCTTCAAAAATAATTTTGCCCATGTCATGCAAAAGGCCGCAAACATAAGAATCTTCTATGATTGAGCGGTTGTTTGCGCAAAAGTTTCGCGCAATATTGTAGGAGTAAAAAGCAACTTGATAAGCATGACGCCAAAGTGTTTCGGAATTTCCGTTTACGGAAGCGAATGTTTTTAGCGAACCGACTGTGTAGAGAATGTTTTTGATTACCCGGATTCCAACTAGTTTTACGGCTTCCGCTATGTTTTTACAAGGTTCTGAAAGAGCGAAAGCAGCGGAGTTTACCTGCTTTAAAAGTTCGCCGGTAAGAGCTACGTCGTTACTGATTTGTGCTGCAATTTCAGACATTTTTGCGTTCGGGTCGCCCAGCAGTTTTCCTAATCGGGCGATGTTTTCCGGGAATTGCGGAAGATTGTTTATCACATCTTTGAATTCTTCGGAAATTATATGCAAATCTTTTTCTGTCTGTTGGTTTATCGGCAAAATGATTCTTGTTATGGTTTCGCCGTTTTCGCAAAGTGTTTGAAAATTGTCCTCTGTCAGTCCGATTTTTTGCAGCATTAAAATCATAATGATAAGGCCGAGTCCAGCTCCTTCTGAATCATCAAGAACTTTTAAAAGGGCGTTTTCTATGGATGTGTATTGTTGAACGCGGCTAAGTTTGTCGTGGACTCGCTTGTATTCAAAAACGACCATTTTTGAATTGTTCCGCACTTCCATTTTTATCTTGTTATTTTTGAATTGAAGTGTAAGTTTTATATAAAGTCCGGCTTCTTTTTGTTTTTCAAGGAAGTAATTGATATTGTTAAATGTTATTTCCTTAAAATTTTTCATTCCTTCTTTATAATCATCCGGATTATTTATGTTCAGATGTCTTTCTGCAAAATAAATTCGTTTTGTATTTGCTTTTTTTGCATTTGTAATAAGTTCCTGCTGGCAGTAAGCAAGATATTGAATCATTTGGTCCTGGCCAAGTTGATGAAGAAATTCTGTTAAAATTTCTTCCATATAGATTTCCATATCGTGTGGTGAAGTGTAAGTTGTAATTGTAAGCGGCAAGCCGGAGCGAATTGCCGTTTGTATCTTAACTGAATCTACAGGATATTTTCTTTCTGCCATTTATTCTATCCTACAACTTATCTGAATAAAGAAAAACCGCCCGGATTTTTTGCACCGGCTTTTATCCATGAAGTTGCTTGCTTTACTGTTGGTTTGTTTTTTAATTCATCGCTTGCATTTATATATTCTGTAAGCCATTGTGCGAATGTGGAGTCTTTTTGCATAACTTCGTTTTGTTCGTCTCCGGAAATTAGAAGAACGGAAAGGTTTTCGTTCTCTGCGGATAGAACGGCAATGTTTTCTGCAAAAGTTGCGAATGCGGCTTCTCCCGTTGCAACAAACGGACCGGACGGATTTTGCACGTAATTTTTTAATCCAGGCGAAACAATCAAATCCTTTTCGCTTGGATGCGATTTTAGAGCAAAAATCAGGCGACTTTTGTATTTGCGCTGTTTTATTCGGTTTAGAATTTCAATTGCAAGAAATTGGAAAGAAGAAATTAAAGTGTCGCATGCTTCGGCGCAATTTTCTATTGAAAAATCTTTAAATTGTTCGGAAAAATACAAAGAGTCATAATAGAGAATAAAATCATCTGCAAAGCCGGCTTCTGTTTCTGCTTGAATTACAGCTGAACGCGCGGAAACTCCAGATGTTCTGGTCCAGGTTACAGTTTTTACACCGGCAGGAACGTTTTCCGCATTTTCCGCAGCAGACGCAACCACAACAGTGTTTTCTCGTAAGATAAATCCGTCTGCCAAATCAGAAACAGAAGGAAAATCTTTTCCCGCAATAAAAATATTCTTGCTCATATTAAAATTATATCATATTTACGCACTTTTACGAAATACATCGTTATGATATACTTTTGATTATGAAGCTTTGGATAAAATATCTTTTTGCAGCAATTCTGGGAATTATCTGTGCGTTACTTCTTCCCATAAATAATCCTACTGTAGCAAATGCTATAGATTTTCTTACGGAAATAGTTATACGTTTCGGGCGCTATATGGTGATTCCTGTAATGTTTTCAACTTGTATTATTGCTTTTAACCGTTTACGGGAAACAAATCTTCTTGTAAAAACAGGACTTTGGACTGCTGGAACGATAGTTGTTTCTTCGTTGATTTTAACGTTGGTAGGAATTCTTTCTATTTTGATTGTAAAACTTCCGCGTATTCCGATTACTGTTGAAAACGTAACGGAAGCGACTTCGCTCAATATCGGAAATCTTTTTAGAGCATTGTTTCCTTATTCTGCGGTTGAATCTTTAAATAACGGAACTTTTCTTTTTGCCGCATACTTTTTTGCTCTTTTAATAGGTTGTGCTTCAACTTCTGATCCGGCTGCGTTCCGTCCTGCAACAACATTGGCGGATTCGCTTTCTAAATTAATGTATAACATCGGTGTTATTTTTACTGAATTCCTTGCATTTGGAATGGTTGCAATTCTTTGCAGCTGGACAGTAAAATTCCGCGGAATAATTTCCAGTGGTGTTTATATGCCGATGATTATTATGTTCCTTGTTGATTTTGTTTTGATTGCAGGTGTTATATATCCGCTGATAATCCGTTATCTTTGTCATGATCCGCATCCGTATAGAATTCTTTACGCTTCTGTTTGTTCTATGATTGCTGCGTTTTTTAGCGGAGATTCAAATCTTGTTCTTCTTATAAATATGAGACACGGAAAAGAAAGTTTGGGTATCCGCAGAAGAATAAACGGTGTGGTTCATCCGCTCTTTACAATTTTTGCGCGCGGTGGCTCTGCGCTTGTTACTACCGTCGGTTTTATAATGATTTGGCGGTCATATTCTTCATTGAGCATTCCATTTTTAGACATTTTATGGATAACGTTTACTTCGCTTGGAATTTCGTTTGTTCTTGGCGGAATTCCTGCCGGCGGAGCGTTTGTTTCGCTTACAGTTTTGTGCGCGCTTTATGGAAAAGGTTTTGAAACAGGATTCCTTTTGCTAAAACCGGCTGCTCCAATAATCTGTTCTTTTGCTGCGATATTTGATGCTCTTACAGCGATATTTGGAAGTTACATTGTTGCCGTAAAAACAAAACTTATTGAACATCACGGAATAAATCATTTTATTTAAAATTTAAGGATATAAAAATGAAAACTTCAAAATTTATTATTTCAACATTACGAGAAGCGCCGAACGACGCTGTTATTGCCAGTCACAAACTTATGATGCGCAGCGGAATGCTCCGCAAGCTTGGAAACGGACTTTATGCTTATATGCCGATTGGTTTCCGCTCTTTTAAAAAACTCGAACAGATTATCCGCGAGGAGCTTGATAAAGCAGGTCTTTTGGAGATGAAACCGACTGTAATTCAGCCGGGTGATTTGTGGAAAGAATCTGGACGTTGGGATAAAATGCACGATGAAATGCTGAAACCGCAAAACCGTCAGGGGCAGGATATGGTTGTTTCGCCTACTGCGGAAGAAGCGTTTACAGCGTTGATTCGCGAAGGTTTGTCTTCTTACAAGCAGCTTCCTTTTACTGTTTATCAAATCAATACAAAATACCGCGACGAAATTCGTCCTCGTTATGGAGTTATGCGCGGCCGCGAGTTCACAATGATGGACGCATATTCATTCGATAAAAATCAGGAAGATTTGGATTCGTCGTATGATAATGTTGCGGCTGCTTACAGAAAAATTTTCAAGCGGCTTGGCTTAAAGACGATTTCTGTTCGGGCGGACACAGGAGCGATGGGCGGTTCTGGTTCAGAAGAATTTATGGTAGAAAGCGAAGTTGGCGATGATACGCTTTTGCTTTGTCCGAACTGCGATTACGCTGCAAATGTGGAAAAAGCGTCTTGCGCATCGGAAACTGCTCTTGATTCAAACGGAAATTCTCAGAAAAAATCAGATTTGCCGCTTGAAAAAGTTGCTACACCGAACGTTTTCTCTATTGATGATATGGAAAAGTTTTTCGGCGAAAAATCAACAACTTTCTTAAAAGCGTTGATTTACAAAGTTTACAATGCTTCTGTTGATTTGTCTGGTAACGAAGAATATAAAAATGCAAAAACTGTTACAGAGGGCGGACAGACTTATTATCCGGAAACATTCTTCTGTGTTTTAATCCGCGGTGATTTGGATGTGAACGAAGCGAAGTTAGCGTCTGTTCTTAAGGCGAGCGGCGCGGAACTTGCAAGCGATGAAGATGTTTTGAAGTATTCCGGCGCGCCGCACGGATTTGTTGGTCCAATCGGAATTAAAATCCCGATTTTGGCAGACGAATCAACTTTGACAATGCACGACTGCATCGGCGGTGCTGGTGAAAATGGTTTCCATGTAAAGCATATTGAACCGGAGCGCGATTACAAACCGTTTATGGTAGCGGATGTGCGCACTTGCAAAGCCGGAGATAAGTGCCCTGATTGTGGCGGAACTTTCTATGTGAAAAAAGGAAACGAGCTTGGTCATATTTTTAAGCTTGGAAATAAATACACAAAGTCAATGAATGTAACATATCTTGATCAGAACGCAAAACCAGTTGTTCCTCTGATGGGCTGTTACGGAATTGGTGTTGACAGAACATTGGCAAGCGTTATTGAAGCAAACAATGACGAAAATGGAATTGTTTGGCCGATGACAGTTGCTCCTTTCCATGTTGTAATTGTTCCTGTTCGTTACGATGGCGAAATGAAAGAAGTTTCGGACAAACTTTACGAAGAGCTTGAAAGCAAAGGAATTGAAGTTCTGCTTGATGACAGAAATGAGCGTCCCGGCGTAAAATTCAAGGATTTTGATTTGATTGGAATTCCTGTAAGAATCGTAGTCGGCGAAAAAAATCTTCCGAATGTGGAAATAAAACTTCGAAAAGAAAGCGAGTCGTACTTGGTGCCAAAAGAAATCGCCGCGGCCGAAGCGGAAAAAATTGTCCGAAGCGAGCTTGAAAACTTGAATGCTTAGCAGTTAGGTGGTTGAGCAACGTCGAAACCACCGTATATATAACGGCAATGTCATTGTATTCGGCTACCTTCGGTGCGGCAGGTGGTTATTGAGTTGTCGAAATGCTCAGTGACCGCAGATGCCGCGGATTTTCGCAAAATAACTTTGTATCTGCGGTTGTCTGCGCAATTTGCGGGAGTTTTTGCTTTATGAAAAAATTTTTTATAACTTTAGCAATTTTATTTTATTCTGTTTTCTGCGTTTTTGCGCTCCCTGGATTTGCGCCGATTGTCCGCGACATTCCAGGTGAATATGTGTATTATCGCGATTTTACTTTTGAACGTGAAAGTTACGTAGGTTTTTTAACTTATGACGAAAAAACTTATTCTGCGCGTTATTATGCTCCTGCACAGGAAAAATCCAGGATTCCATCAAAAGATATAATGATTTTCTTTACAATTAATCCGGATTCCGAACACATGGAACTTACCGGCGAAAAAGTAATGAATATTCAACTTTTAACCGAAGAAGATATGCAAATTGTAAATTATCTTCACGATTTGATTTACGAATTCAATTCCCGCAGAATAAAACTCGTGGAAAATAATGTTCTTTCCGGAACTCAGGATGAACTTGAATATTCGGGAAAGATTGCTTCCGATGAAGATTTTGCCCAGTTTGGCGGCTCCGTTCAAATTGAATGGAATACGCTGATTCCGCTTTTTAATCTTGAATCAATTTACAGTGAAAGCGACGCAAAAAAAATGATGTACGTTGCAACAATCGGCCGGATAACTTCTTCTGACGATAAAAGTTTTGAAAATTTCAAAGGTTTTTCTGCGGATTTTAAGGAAAAAAAGCATAAGGCAAAAATTAATAAAAAAGCGGAAGATTTTGCAGTTGAATTAAAAAATTGCACTTTTACACTTACTTCAGATTGGCAGCGCAATGCGGAAAATATGTTTTCGCTTGGCGGTTTCGCCGTTTTTTTTGAAACCTACGTTGAGGAAGAAAATCTGAATTTTATAAAACGGCAGTTTTTGCTCAGTTCCGGTCAAAATTACATCGATTTTGCAAATCTTGAATTTAAAAACAATACTTTTAAAGCAAATTATTATAATTTTGAAACAGGAAACGTTACTACGACATTTAAAAAATTCCTGAAAAACAAAAGCGAAAATTCTTTTGAATATTGCTCTCTTTCAGTTTTCAGCGATGTTTACCGCAAAAATAAAAATTATTTTGAAAAAATAGTGGATTCCTTCAAAATTAATTAAATGAACTTCTGGAAAGCGGAGTTCCAATCCACTGGCCTTCGCTTCCAAGATAGTCTTTCTTTTCGCCCTCAATTAAAAACTGAACGCTTTTTACTGTCGAAAATTCAGTTGAAGTGTATACGATTTGCATAAGTTGCCCGATGCTTCCTTCAACTCCGTAAGTGTTAAACTCAAAGTTTTCATTAAAATTTAAAGTTGCAATTCCGTTTTTCACGCTTGCTCCAATCAGTTTTGAGCCGGCAGGAATTAAACTCATTGCGTTTTTTTCGCCTGGAACCGGGCCGGCAAGCAGCGCTTTTATTGCATCAGTAAGCGGCGAATCGCTTTTTGGAAGCTGTCGTTTTACAGCGGCGCGATTTATAGAACCATCCGAACCTATTGAAACAAAATATAAGGTTGTTGTTCTTGTGGCACTTTTTTGCGGAGTGTTTGTTGTTTCAGTTTTCTTTTCGGCTTTGCTTTCCGTCGTGGCAGACGGTTTTTCAGTTTCCGTGCTTTTTTCCGTTGTTTCAGCAGAACCCGACTGTTGCGGCTTTTCGGAAGTTTCTTCCGATATGTTCGTTTCTGTTTGTGCAATTTCTTTATCTTGTGTTTTTGAAGTCTGCGGATTATCCTTTTTTGCGCTCTCTGCAAAAGTTTTGTCCGATTCCTTTTCCGCAGAACCGTCACCCATTAAATCAATTTCAATATCATCTTGTGCGGAATTTTCAGCAGAGCCGGGATGTTTTTCCACAAATTCCGGCGTTGAAACGCCAACCCGCTCAAAAAAGTTGGTTTTCTTTAAATTGGAAACAATATTGTCCTTTTTTACAAAGAACATAATAACAATCAAAATTACAAAAACAAAAAATACAGCAACATAAAGCCCGCTGTTCGGCTTGTTTTCTTTTTTCTGAGCCATACTTTTTTATCGGAAAATTTTAGAATAAATTTAGGTTGTAAATTAAAGAAAAATAAAAAGGGGCAGAGTCCCGCCCCTAGCCTCAACCGCGTTGCGTTTTCGGCATACCCCTACCCAGCGGGGACACCCCGCAACGCCCCGTTGTTTTTTACGCTTTAGCCAAGTATTCGTTTATTCCTGCGGCGGCTTTTCTGCCTTCGCCCATTGCAAGAATTACGGTTGCCGCACCTAAAACGATGTCGCCACCCGCCCAAACATTTGGTTTGCTGGTTGCCTGTTTTTCATCAACTGAAATGTGGCCTTTCGCATCTTGGTTCAAGCCTGGAGTTGTTTTTACCAAAAGCGGATTTGAACCGTTTCCGAGCGCTACAATCATTGCATCGCATTCAATTTCGTGTTCGCTTCCGGCAACAGGAACTGGACTTCTTCTTCCAGATGCGTCCGGTTCTCCAAGTTCGTAGCTTAAAACTTTTACGCCGCGAACGTGTCCGTCTTCTGTTCCCAAAACTTCAACCGGATTTTCCAAGAATCTGAAATTAACGCCTTCTTCTTCTGCGTGTGCAATTTCTTCAAGTCGGGCAGGCATTTCCTTTCTTGTTCGGCGGTAAACAATATCAACTTGTTCCGCTCCCAATCTGAATGCCATTCTTGCCGCGTCCATCGCAACGTTTCCTGCTCCGCAAACAACAATGTGTTTTGCTTCGTAAATTGGAGTTGCTGCGTGTTCTTTGTCGTAGCCTTTCATTAAGTTGGCGCGGGTTAAATATTCATTTGCGCTGAATACGCCAATTAAATTTTCGCCAGGAATATGCATAAATTTCGGAAGTCCGGCACCGGTTCCAACGAATGCTGCATCAAATCCCTTTTCGCTTAAAAGCTGATCCAAAGTGTCTGTTCGGCCAACTAAAAAGTTAAATTCAAATTTTACACCGATTTTTTTAAGGTTTTCGATTTCATTCTGAACAATTGCTTTTGGAAGTCGGAATTCCGGAATTCCGTACATCATAACGCCACCGGCTTTGTGGAAAGCTTCAAAAACTGTAACATCGTGACCTGCACGCGCACAATCCGCTGCAACTGTAAGTCCTGCTGGGCCAGAACCGATAACCGCAACTTTTTTTCCGGTTTTTGGTGCAATCTGCGGCATTGTAACTTTGTTGTTTTCGCGTTCCCAATCGGCAACAAAACGTTCAAGACGTCCGATGGAAACTGCTTTTTCTGCAGATTTGTAAACTTTGCCTACTGTACACTGGCCCTGGCACTGCTTTTCCTGAGGGCAAACGCGTCCGCAAATTGCAGGCAAAAGCGAAGTTTCTTTGATTTTATCAACTGCGCCTTTAAAATCTTTTTGTGCGATTTTTTCAATGAATTCCGGAATTTTAATTCCAACCGGACATCCTTTTATACAAGGCATATTTTTACACTGAAGACAACGGTTTGCTTCAACAACTGCCTGCGCTTCTGTGTAACCCAAAGCAACTTCCGCCATTTCTCTGGCCCGCGCTTTTGGTTCGCGGCTTGGCATTTCCTGCTGTGGAATTGCCATTCTGTCTTTGTTTGTTAATGTCTGTAAACTATTGATTTTTGCCAGTTCATCTTCGGCAATTTTATTTAACTCTTCTACTGTTTTATGTGCCATATTGTTTTCCTATTTGATTTTATCAAGGACATTGGTTTTGGCTATCTTTGGTGCGATAACCTCAATGACCACTCGGTGGTTGAGCCTGTCGAAACCACCAGCATAACAAATTCGTTCTTGCGAGGTTTCGATAAACTTAACCACCGCAATTTTTCCCGGTGGTTGCCTGGCTATATTTGAAACCACCTTGTTCAATCTATTTTACGTCTTCCAGTCTGCATTTATGATAATCTTCTGTTTCGCGTGTTTTAAAAGATTTCATTCGCATCATCATATTGTCCCAGTCAACTTTGTGCGCATCGAATTCAGGTCCGTCTACGCAAACGAATTTCATTTCGTCGCCAACTGTAACTCGGCAACCGCCGCACATTCCAGTTCCGTCAATCATAATTGTATTAAGCGAAACTGTAGTAGGGATGTTGTAAGGTTTTGTTGTGAGCGCACAGAATTTCATCATAATCGGAGGTCCGATGGCAATAACTTCTGCCGGTGGAGTTTGGCTTTCGCACATTTCTTTTAACGGAACTGTAGAAACGCCTTGTCGTCCTGCGGAACCATCGTCTGTCATAATAATAACTTCGTCCGCAATGGATTTCATTTCGTCAACATAAATGAGCAAATCTTTTGTTCTTGCCGCAATTACAACAATAACTTTGTTTCCTACCGCTTTGTGCGCCTGAACAATCGGATAGCAAGGTGCAACACCAAATCCGCCGCCAACAACAACAATAGGACCGTCTTTCTTTTCGATTACAGAAGGATTTCCAAGCGGACCAAGCAAAGCCGCTAACTCGTCGCCAACTTCTTTTTGTGAAAGCTTATAAGTTGTGGCTCCAACTGCCTGAAATGCAAGTGCAATCCATCCTTCTTCTGCGTTTGCATCTGCAATTGTAAGCGGAATTCTTTCGCCAAAATCTGTATCTACCTGCAAAATAATAAATTGTCCGGCTTTTCGGTTTTTTGCAATTTCCGGCGCTTCAACTTTCATATACCAAGTTGCAGAGGCTTCCGAAAGCTTGCGTTTTTCAAGAATTTTAAACATAGCAATATTTCCTTCTAATCAAAATACTGACTTTATTCTAATACAAATGAAAATTTTTATCTATAAATGTTTCTTTATAAGAAAAAAAAACTTGTTTTACCATCCGAAACAAACGCCAACGTATGCGCCTATTCCGGAACCGCGACAGCTAGGTATAAAATTTGCGCCTTGTGCGGAAACACCACAGTTCAGTTCTATAACTCTAAAATTCATCATAAATCCAACTTGATGAATAAAAACTTCTTTCAAGTATGCGGTGGACATTTTTACGCCAAGTATGTTGAACAGCCGTGCATCAATTCCTGCTTTGTATTCAAAATAACCTTTTGCGTCGTTTGTCCAAGGATATTTTACGCCAAAACCAAGCAACGCATTAAAAGAAACGTGTCTTCCGAACGGCTTCCAACAAATTTCTCCGCCAGTTCTGAACGGCCGCGAAATCCATATTTTTTCTTCGTCGTAAACAATGTCGTCAGCATTGTTGTTAAGTTCACCGCCATTGGAAACCAAATCAATAACATCATCTGCGTGGTAAGTTGTTGTATAATTTGCAAAAGCGGAATAAGTTGTATGTCCCGGAACAATCGGAATGCGAATATAGCCTCGTCCTGCAAGTGTTCTTGTAATCTGATGTTCCAGAGAAGAAGACAAGTCAAAGCCCCAGCCGCTGCTTAGCGATTTGAGTAAAAAATCTGCGCTTTTGTCGTCGAAAAGCGACTGTAAGTCAGCGGGGCTGTAAAATTTTATTCCTGCAGAAAGTTCCATATCTATGTTTCCGCTAGAATCATTTGTGAACTTTGCATTTATATTTTTTGCTTCTGCGTGTAGAACCGGAACAAAAACGGAAGGACTTATGCCAACTCTAAAACCTAAAAGTTCAAATTCAACATCATTTGTAACATAAAAAAACATATTTGCATCAAGAGAGCCGTCTGTTTCCAATGTTTCATTAAGTTCATTTCCGTCGCTAAGAAACTCGAACAGTTCTTTAGAAATGTTTCCCGTTCCGTAAGAATCTAATCCAGTTGAAAGCGCAACGGAAACTCCGTTCTTCAAGTTAAGTCTGGTAAAAAACGATGTGGCGAACAAAAAATTGAATTTTAGTCCGTTGTCGTCAAGCTCGCTTGCCATTTTATTAAGTTCAACTGTAAGTTCTTCTTTAAGAAAGTCATTTGCCGCAAAATAATTGTTGGAAAGTCCAAAATCCGCATCAAAACCTATTTCAAAAATCCGGTTTTTAAAATCCATCCGCTCTAAAGCAAAAACAGAAATGTTGGAAAAACAGAAGAAAAATACGGCAGAAAAAAGCAAAGAAATCAATTTTTTCATTTTATTTCTCCCAAACTGTAACTTTGCCGTCTGTTTTTATTTTTACAGCAAGATTTACGTTGAATTTTGCATCGCGCGGAATTTGCAAAGTGCCGTCCGGCAATGAAACCTGCACTGTAGGAGAAAACGGGTAAGAGCGCAACATATTTTTTACATCGTCAGTGTAAATAGAGATATCACCTTTAGAAAGCGACATTTCGTAATTTGGATTTTTCATTCCTAAAAGATTTGTTTCAAAAACCATTTTTCCTTTTATGTTTTTGTCTTGGTAAGAAAAAAGTTCGTTATTGATTTTGTAAATTACTTTTCCGTATTCAACAATATCAATGTATTTTTCAAAATCTTCCAAATCAGTTGCTTCGTCGCGATTGAATAAATCTTCGTCCGAAGATTTGTCTGCAAGCGCAAGAATATCAATATTTGTTACGTTGTCAGCCGCATCTTTTAATTCAATCGCAAGCGGAATTTCAATTCGCGCAAAAAGGCGGATTTGCGCCGAAGAAAGATCTTTTTTAAGTTTCTGATATTCCTGTTTTGAAAGCGTTATCTCATCTTTTATTCCGCTTAAAGTTACATCGTAATGAACGAAAATATTTTCTTCTTTCGCTTCTTTTGTTTTTACAATATCTGCAAGATCTGCAGCGCCGGAAGCAGATTTATCTGAAAGAACGGTTATTACAACTCCATTTTCATCTGTTTTTAAGGCTTCCGCTTTGGTTGCGTTTATTTCGTTTTTATGTTTAATTGCTTCAACACTGTCTTTTCCGGCTTTTAAAGAAATTGAACCTTTGAACTTAACGTTGGAAAAAGATTTCAATTCAGGTTTTTCGCAATAAATATAAACCGGCATTGTTGTAGGATATAAATTTTCTACAAATTCATTGTTTTCGCCCAGCGCATCTGTAAAAGAAGAAAATAAATCATTAAAACTAAGTCCCAAATCAATGCTGCCGTCTGCTTGCCAGCTAAAGTCAACGTCGGAAACTTTTTCAAGGGGTATATCAACCTTTACAATGTATTCTTCTGCTTCGGTAAAAGAATTTTCATTAATATCAAGTGTTATTTCTTTTATCGGCAAATCGATTAAAAATTCTTGGGTTGTGCAATTTTGCCCCGGATTATAATCGTAAACTGTAAAATTTCCGTCTTTAGAAAGCTTTTCGGTAATAGTTTCTATAGAAATAAATTCGGAAAGCTTTTTAGAAAAGTCACCGACTGTAAAAGCGTATTGCGCATCAGAATCAATAGAAACTTTTTGTGGAATTTCCCAATTACAAGAAATAAAAAAAAGAGGGACAAATAATAAAAATTTAAATTTTTGCATAAAACTTCCAAAATCTGGCTTATTCTACCATTTTTATAGAAGAGTTTCAAATTTTTTGTATTTGATATTCAGTATTTGGGCGCAAGTGGATTTCGTAAGCGGGTGTTCCAGGTCCCGCTGGCGCTCGGCCTCACTTCGCGTTCCGCTCGTTCGTCTTTTGCCTTCGGCAAAAACCTTCCATACCCGTGCGCAGTGGTTTTGCAGAAAAAAAAGGCTGTCTGATAAGTTTGGAACTCGGCGGCCATTGAGTGTTTTAATTAACTCAAAAAGCGGGGTTTTTATTCTTATCAGACAGCCTTTTGAATTTTACGGAACTATTTATTTTTTAAGAAGTTCCGCAAACGGATTATAACTCATTCCGTCATCGCTTCCAAAGTTTCGTCCGCCGCGATTTTGTCGGTTTGCATTGCGATTATCGCCACGGTGGTTGAGGTTCTCGGAAGCACCGCTTCCGCCTTTTTTCACAATAACAACTTTTCGCTTTCCGTCTTGGTGCTTGAGGCTCTCGGAATTACCTCGATTTCCGCTGGTTGATGGTTTTGAAACCGCGCCAATTCTGCTTGCCGCATCGCTTTTCAAAGAAAGGCTTATTCGTCTTCTGTCTTTGTCAAGCGCGATGATTGTAAATTCAAAAACATCGCCGACTTTTACAACTTCCATAGGGTCAGAAACAAAGTTGTCGCTAAGCTCCGAAACGTGAATCAATCCTGTTTCGTGCAAGCCGATGTCTACAAAAGCGCCAAAATCAACAACATTTTTGATTTTTCCGGTAACTTTCATTCCTTCCTTTAAGTCTTCAAAGTTCAAAACGCCTTTCTGCATAATCGGAGCAGGGTAGCCGTCGCGCGGATCGCGGTTCGGCTTTTGAAGTTCATCTATAATATCGTTCAAAGTTGTTTCGCCGATATTGTATTTTTCGCAAAGAGTTTTTCTTGTTTCGTTGTCAATTTTGCCGCCCTCTTTGATTGTAGGGTAAACTTCGCGCGCAACATTATAGTTTTCCGGATGAACCCAAGTGTTGTCGAGCGGGTCGGAGCTTTCCGCAATCTTTAAGAATCCCGCGCACTGTTCAAATGCTTTTGGTCCCAATCCAGGAACTTTTTTAAGTTCTTCGCGGCTAAGGATTTTTCCGTTCGCATCGCGGTAGGCAACTATTTTTTTCGCTGTGGAAGTGTTGATTCCGGAAACATATTTTAAAAGCATATAACTTGCGGTGTTCAAGTTTACGCCGACATTGTTTACAACTGAACCTACAACTTCATCCAACTGTTCGGCAAGTTTTTTCTGATTTACATCGTGCTGGTAAAGACCAACGCCAATTGCTTTCGGATCGATTTTTACAAGTTCCGCAAGCGGATCCTGAAGACGGCGGCCCATGGAAATCGCACCGCGAACCATTACGTCCAAATCAGGGAATTCTTCTGTTGCTACAGGACTTGCCGAATAAACGGATGCGCCGCTTTCGTCAACAACTGTGTATTTTACATCGCTGTCCGCGTAATTTTCGCTGATAACTTTAGAAACAATCGCTTGAACTTCGTGTGAGCCGGTTCCGTTTCCGACTGCAACAACCTGAATGTCGTATTTATCAATTGCGTCGTTTATTGCTTTGTATGCGCCTTCCGGATCTTGCTCCTGGAAAATCTTGAAAAATCCAAGGTATTTTCCGGTTTCATCAAGTGCGGCGCATTTTGTTCCGTTTCTGTAACCAGGGTCAACGCCAAGAACGCGGCTGCCCTTAATCGGCTGCGTCATCAGAAGATTCTTTAAGTTTTCGCTGAAAATTCCGATTCCGTGTTCATCCGCTTCGTCTGTTTCGTTTGAACGGATTTCGCGCACAACCGCCGGCGACAAAAGGCGAACTATTCCGTCTTCAATCGCGTCTTTGTGATATTGATTGTGAATTGCGTTTTTCTTTGCGATTAAATCAACTGCCGAATCCACGTCGATGTCAATTGTAACTTGCAGTGCGTCTTCGCGTTCTGCGCGGTTTATGGCTAAAATTCTGTGCGGTTTAACCTGGTTGAGCGGCTCTGAATAATCCCAGTACATCTGGTAAGTGCTGGTTTTCATCGCCTGCTCTTCTGTTTGACCTTCCGGAACGATTCCCTTTGTTTTTATGTTGCCGGTTGCCATGTACAAATCGTAAATTGATTTGCGGTTTTCCGCATCCTGGCTGATTCTTTCCGCAATGATATCTTGTGCGCCCTGCAGAGCGTCTGCGGCAGATTCCACGTTCAATGCGGCGTCTTCGTTGTCGGTTTTTATGAACTTTTCGGCTTCCTTTTGAACCGCCGCGTCGTCGTTTTCGCCAAGGATAAAATCTGCCAAAGGTTCAAGACCTTTTTCCTGAGCGACCATTCCGCGAGTCTTCTTTTTCTTTTTGAACGGAGCCCACAAATCTTCAAGCGCAGTTAAAGTTTGCGCTTTCATAATTGCTTCGTAAAGCGAATCTGTAAGTTTTCCCTGTGCAAAAACGCCTTTTACAATTTCAAGGCGGCGTTCTTCAAGATTTTTATATGATTTAAAAAGATGGTCACAATCGCGGACTTGAATTTCGTCAAGGTTTCCGGTTTTTTCTTTTCGATAACGGCTGATAAATGCAATTGTACAATCTTCGTTTATCAAACTGATAACTGCGCTAACTTGCTGAACGCGAACATTAATTTCGTCAGCAATCTTTTTCATAATTTCAACTTCATTGACTTGTAAAGCGTCAATTGCTTCTTGTGTAAATTCCATAGTTTCTTATTTTAACGCAAATTTTTCACCAAAGTAAATAATCTGTGATATAATTACTGTGATTTTTTAAAGGGAGTTGTATGAGCAGTATAGTAGACGAAATTGTAAAAGGGAGAAAAACTTTTTTTATAGCTCCAGACCGTTCGCTTTTTCCGCAGTCTTATCTTGAAGAATATTTAACAATGGGATTTGAATGTTACTTTATAGATACAGATATTTTTCTTCCTATAGAAATAAAGATAGAAATTATACTTTCTGTTTTTAAGGATTCGATTTTATTTTTTAACATAGATTCTCCGTTGCAGGATAATACTTGGCCGCGCCTTATAAGCGAACTGCACGATAAGTATCCGGAAGCTCTTTTTGGTGTAACTTATTCAAAAAGACAGACTTTGAATGAAAAACATTCGTTGGAAAAGCTTTATCTTTACACAATCGGAATTCAGTGCGGATGCATTCAGCTTGAATATCAGAAAAGAAATAATTTTGAGCTCATAGATAAAATGCTTTTTGCAAACCAGGCAATGGGGCGAAGAAAGGCTGTCCGTGCGGTTTGTACGAATAACTGCAAATTTCAGATTGTAAGCGAAAAAAGCGGAACTGTTCAGGGCAATATTATGGATCTTAGCATTTCGCACTTTTCAGTGATGCTTCCGGAAAATGCGCTTGAACTTGATGATTACGAAAAAGTAAAAGATGTAGCGTTTACAGTAAAAGGTCTGCGCTTTCATTCGGATGCCGTTCTTTATATGACGCGCAAAACTAACGAGGGTGTGCTTTTTGTTTTTGCGTTCTGTTCAAAAAACGGGCAGACTGGACTTGATTCTTCGAATAAAGCGCTGGTGGTTCCGAAAATTTACGAAATTATGGTGGAAAACTGCAAAGAACTTTTGGACAAACTTTTTAGTGCGGCAAGCCACCGCAGGAAGAAATTCCAGGAGCCGAATTTAGATGCGCTTAACGATATAAACGGTTATGTGAATAATCTTAATTAATTTTCCACTTGTTGTTTTCGCGCACAAAACGTTTTGCGTTTACTTCCAAAAGTCTGCCGTCTTCGCCAAGCATTTTTACCATATTTGAAATAAGGTTTACTTCTGTAACTCTGAAGTTTGTGCCGTCGTAATAAAGGTGAACGCCTTCCGACGGTAATTTTTTGCGCGCTTCGCTGTACCAGTCGAATTCGTAGGAAAGGCAACATAGCAAACGGCCGCATTGTCCGCTGATTTTCATAGAATTAAGCGAAAGATTTTGGTCTTTTGCCATTTTTATAGAAACAGGACGCAATTTGTCGCTGATTCCGTGGCAGCAGAACGGTCTTCCGCAAACTCCAAGTCCGCCGGTAATTCTGGATTCGTCGCGAACGCCGATTTGTCTAAGTTCAATGCGCATTTTAAAGACGCTTACCAAATCTTTTACAAGTTCGCGGAAGTCAACTCGATTTTCTGAACTGAAGAAGAACAGGGCTTTTGGTTCATCAACAAGAAAATGAACCGTAATTAACTTCATGTCAAGTTTGTGAAGAGCGACTTTTTCTTTGAAAATTTTAAAAGCGTCTTTTTCTTTTTCTTTATTTTCGGCGGCTTTTTCCAAATCTTCTTTGTTTGCTTTTCTTTCTATTATGACAATTTCTGCAGGTTTTACGCCAAGCGGTTTTTTTGCAATTCCTTTTACTTTTGCCATATCTTTGCCGTATCGGGAATTGATAATTGCATATTCTCCAACCCGAACATCAATGTTCTTTTCGTTTTTTGCATAAACGGTTTCAAATGAATATTCAAGTTTTAAAACATAAAGCGGCGAGTCAAAAACAAAATCGTCTGCGCGGCCAATATCTTCTTTATCTTCAAGTGATGCAAGGTTTTCACCTTCATCTATATCTTCTTCAAAAATATCACTCATATTTTTCTTTTTTATTATAACCTATTCTGCTAAAAAATCCACAAGCATACCTTTTATTTCATCAACTTTTGACAGCAATTTTAATTTATCTGAATGACTTTGCAGAACCATTGCGGCAAGCTCATCAAGTTTTTTGTCTATGATATGAATTTGGAAGAGCGGATCGCGGGGTTTTCTTTCTTCAAAGTAAACGGATTTTTTGTGCGAAATTCCAAAGCGTTTTTTGCTTTTTATTTCGTAGTTGTTTTTTTCAATGTATTTTATGAACTGACCGACAGCCTTTCTGAATGCGGCCATATTTTTTTCATTTGTTTGCTCTCCAAGTTCATCCGCAGCAACATCAACAGCGTCTTTTAAATAATTTATTGCATCATCAACAGAAAGACCTGCGATTTCTAGCGGAAGTCCTGCGCTTGCAAGTGAAAATTCTTCTTCTTTTTTCTGAACCATATCAGAAAACGGCGAATTTTTTGTTTTTTGAGTTTTTGCTTTTTCCTGTTCTTTTTGCGCTTTTTTTGCAGCGGCGGATGTTGCGGAAAAATAAAGAGAAGAATTGTTCAGTACGTCAATTCCGTTCATTAAAACGCTGCCTTTTCGCGGATTGCTTTTGCCTGAAGGAATTTATCCGCTTCTTCTTTGAATCTCTGTTCATCGGAAATGGAAATACAATGTCCCTGGAAAATGACATCTTCTTCCATTTGGACTTTTTTTGAAATTATGCTTCCGATTACCGCTGAGCTGGAAAGGAGTTTTACGCTTTCTTTTGCGGAAATATCGCCCAGGACAATTCCGCCGATGATTGCGGATTTTGCAGTAACGTTTCCTTTTATTTTAGCTTTTTCGCTGATAATAACGGCTCCGTCTGTTTCTATGTTTCCGTCGATATCGCCGTCAATACGGATAAATCCGTTGATGTGCATATCGCCCTTTATAAAGGAACCGTTTCCGATTAGTGTGTTTATTGAAATGTCGTCTGCGCGAAAAGCCATATATTCCTATTTAGAAAATTTTACGTTGATATATTTTACAGGATCTACTACATCCGAACCTATGTGAACTTCGTAGTGAAGGTGAGGTCCGGTTGTAACACCAGTATTTCCTATGTAGCCAATAACTTGACCCTGATTTACGTATTCACCTTTTTTTACGCGTGTTGCGCTTAAGTGCGCATAGCGGGTGTACATTCCGTGTTTGTGGCGGACAACAATGTTGATACCGAAACTTGCATCGTAGCCTACTGTCGCAATCTGACCGTTTGCTGTAACCATAACAGGGTCGCCGGAGCGCCATGTAGAAAAGTCAATTCCTTTGTGGATGTACCATTGACCCGTAATAGCGTGTATGTTCGGGCCGAACTGCTGCGAAATGTGAACGTTAGGATTGTTTACTGGCCAAATGTTAGGAATTTCGCGGAAAAGCGAACTTTGATTGTCCAACATTTTTCCGATTTGTTCGATTGGTTGAACAGCTTCTTCAAGGTATGTTGTAAGAGAGCGGATGTCTGCGGTTTCGTTTACAGAGCCGCTTACAGAATCTTTTGAAGTGAACAAAGACGAAAGATCACCGTTGTTTACGGAAGCGCGTGAAACGTTGTTGCTTCTGTCTAAGCCTAAAAGGGAGAGTGACTGCGAAAGCGAAGCCTGAAAGCGTTTTGCCGCCTGCAGAAGGTTTGTATTTTCGTCGCGGAGTTCGTCAAGGCTGGCAAGAGTTTCGCGGTTTTTGTTCATAAGGCTGGAAATTTCTGCGTTGGAAATAACAGCGCGTCTGTTAAAATAGAAGAATGAAGTAACGATTCCGGCAACAAGAATGAGTCCGAATGAAAGAGCGAATACGTTTGTCTGAATGTTTATAACTTTGCTTTGCGAATGCGGAACAATCATTATTGTGAGTTTGCTGTCGAAAATTTTAAATAGTTTTACAAAGAAATTTCCAATCGCTTTGAAAAAAGAAACAAATCCGTTGTGAACGTTTGAAGCGATTTTCTTTTCTATTTTTTTATATTTTTGTGTTCTTGCCAAAATCAACTCCGTTAATATTATAAAAATATTACGCGATTTTTATAGTATAACAATCACGTTCTGAAGTGTCAAATTTACGTAATGGTTACGCAATGATTGTATGGATGTTTTTTATAATGCAAAACCTTTTTACCTGCGCAGCGAAGCGGTGCGCTGTGTACCGAGGGGTAGGCGAAAACCAAGGAGCGAAGCGACGCAGGGTTGAGCCGTAGGGCAGGCGCCCTTCTTTGTGCTTGCCTGCGAGCCCGTATCACCAAAAGCGGATGCTTTGAGCTTTTTCCGGACTTAAAAAAAGTTGACATTAAAAAAATCCTATATTATCTTTATCGGTATGAATGGTTAAAAAAAACACCATTTATCATTATCTTTTTTTGGAAGAAAGCCATGCAATTTTTTGATACTCACGCTCACATCGGGCTTATTTACGATGATCCTATAGAACAATTACGTGTTATTCAGCAGGCTAAAGTTGCTGGAGTAACTAGAATTATAAGCATTAACAACTCTTTGCATGATTTTGCTAAGGTTTATCCGCAGATTAAGGCGATTCCCGGAATTTATCATGCGGTTGGGGTTGCGCCTTCTGAAGTTGCAAATCCTGGCAGGGATTATATTGCCAAAATAGAAGAATATTTGAAGTTGCCGAATGTTATTGCGGTTGGCGAAACTGGTCTTGATTATTACAAGCAGTTTGGCGACAAGCGCAGTCAGATTGAACTTTTTATAACCCAGCTTGAAATTGCGCAGAAGCATAATCTTCCGGTTGTAATTCATAACCGTGATGCCGGAAAGGATGTTTACGATGTTTTGCGTGAACGTATGCCAAGTTCCGGGGCGATTTTTCATTGTTATTCGGAAGATGCTGAATATGCAAAAAAATGTCTGGATATGAATGTTTGGTTTTCTTTTGCGGGAAATCTTACTTACAGAAATGCAAGGAATCTTCACGAAACTGTGCTTAATATTCCTTTGGATAGAATTCTTATAGAAACAGAATCTCCGTTTATGATTCCTGCTGAATATCGCGAAAAGAAGCGCACTATGCCGGCGTATCTTCCGTCTACTGCGAAATTTCTTGCGGAAATGCTTGAAATTGATTTGGAAGAGCTTAGCGTTCAGCTTTGGAAAAACAGCTGCAAAGCGTTTAATTTGCCGGAATAAAACAAAATGCTTTATCATCCTGTAAAAATTGGCTCTGTTGAATTGAACGGAAATCTCTTTCTTGCACCAGTTGCGGGGTACAGCGACCGGTCGTTCCGTTCAATCTGCGTGGAAAAAGGCGCTTCTTTTACATATACGGAAATGGTTTCTGCAGAAGCGTTGACGCGAAACAACATAAAAACTGAAGTTCTTATGCGCCGCGCCGAAAATGAAAAGGTTTATTCCGTGCAGATTTTTGGCGGAGAATCTGAAAAAATGGCGGAAGCGGCAAAAATCGTTCTTGAAAAGACAAATTGCGAATGTATTGATATTAACTGCGGTTGTCCTGTTCCAAAAATTGTAAAAACCGGTGCGGGCTCGGCGCTTACTAATAATCCGGAAATGCTTGGAAAAGTTGCGGCGGCTGTTGTAAAGGCTGTTGATGGTAAAGCGGCTGTTTCTGTGAAAATCCGTTCCGGTTGGGAACAAAAGTCTATTACTTATAAAGAAGCGGCGGTTGCGGCTTTGGAAGCGGGCGTTGATGCGATTACAATGCATCCGCGCACAAAAGCGCAGGGCTACGACGGCAAGGCGGATTGGGAAAAACTTAAGGAACTTGTGAAGTTGGTGAATGGAAAGGTTCCTGTTTTTGGTTCCGGAGATTTGTTCCGCCCGGAAGACGCTAAAAGAATGTTGGAAGAAACTGGAGTTGATGCCGTTATGTTTGCGCGCGGGGCGATGGGAAATCCGTTTATTTTTTCTAAAACGATTGCGCTTTTGACAAATGGTTCGTATGAAGAGGTTTCTGCGGGCGAACGTCTGAAAACCGGATTTAGGGAACTTGCGCTTCTTTCGGCGGATATTGGCGAAAAGAGCGCGTGTATGGAAATGCGCAAAAGATTCTGTGCTTATTCAAAAGGAATTCCGAGCGGCGGGGAACTTAGGCAAAGAACGGTTCACGCTTGCACTTTGGAAGATTATCACAGAATATTTGACCCTTATATAAATTAAGGTTAAACTTCTATAATATGAGTTTGTTTCAGATTATCTCGGATTTTTTTGAATCTCTTTTTAATAAAAATTCGCCTGAAGTTCAGAAGAAAATTCAGATGCGAAAGCTTGAAAACGAACTTCGCTCTCAAGAGCCGATAATTTTCAAAAACGGAAAAATTTTACCTAATTTTGCGGAGTCAATCAGAATTCTTTATGTGAATACAAAGCCTTTGAATGAATTGTTGTCTTCCACGATTTTTAGCACGGATATTCCAAGAAACAGAAGGTTCGAAAATCAGCTTGTTCTTACGGGATTTTCTGAACCGTCGCAAAAAGTGGTTGATTCGCTTGAGTTCGAAAATCGTAAAGCGCAGCTTACTGCTCATTCTGCAATGACAACTTCGCAAATTTTTGACAGGCAGCATAAAAATCTTGACCGGCTTTTGCACGAACTTAATTCTGAACCGTTTAAAAAAATTGACTATGATTTGAATATGCTTCGCCAGCTAGGTGATTTTTGCAAATTTAATTTTGTTACGGTTCTTCAGATTTTTGATCCTAACTTTGTTTCCGCAGATCCGCGTTACAAACCGTCGTATATGGAAATTCCGGTTGGAAAAGTGGAAAACGTTCTGGAAGATTTGTATTATGTTGTAAAAGGTCTTTCTATTACAACCAGCACTTTGAATGCGATTTCCGCGCTTGTTGCGCTGCGTTCCGGAAACAATTCCTTGCATGCGAATTCCGATTTGTTAAAAGAAAATTTGAAAAAAATAGCGTTTGTTCTTAATCATATAGTTACAGGTGAGCGGTTGCGGCTTTTAATCTGCTATTCAAAGGGCGATTTGAGTTATATGCCCAACTCGGCGACTTACAACGAATCTGCAAGAAAGCATTTTGCTGAAATGCTTCAGACTAAATTCAAGGCGGATGAGCAAAGAATAAAAACGGAACTTAAAGATGAAAAGATAAACAGTGAACTTGAAAATCTTTTTGGGGATGTTCCGCTTCTTTCTTTGAACGGTTATAACAGCGAAACGAACGAAAAACTTTTGGCAAGTTCTTCGATGACTTTTTCATGGATTTTGCCTATGCGGATTTTAAAAACTTTTTTGGCAACGTATCTTTCTGATCCGATCCGTTCGTTTTTGAATGATATTGTTGTTGAAGGATTTTTTAACAATCCGCAATTTAAAACAGATTTTTCTTCGGACACATTTGCCGCTTTGGAATGTTCGCAGGAACTTTTGAATTTTGAAACTTCTTTTGAAGGCGGGCAAAAAAATTCTTTGGCGTTGATAGAAGGCTTTATTCATGATGCGCACAATGATCCGGAATTTTTTAAGAAGCTTGAACAGATGGTGGGAAATATTAATTCCGAAGCAAGCAAGCTGATTACGCAGGAAACGAACAGTCTGCATAAACTTTCTGTTCATTTAGACAATCTTTTGCAGGATGCAAAAAAGCCTACCAGCGAGCTTATTTCCAATTTAAAAGTGCTTATTATGTCTTCAAGAAACCGGGATAATACAGATTTGTTGGAACAGCAGTTTCCAAAATGGAAAATATTCTTTGATATAATGAAGAATTATGCTATAATATCAAATTGATTTCGGGGGGGGGAGAATTAAAAAGAATGGGTACGGAATCTATTAAAAAGAATAAAAAATCAATGGACCAAATTATTGCTGATTACGAAAAGCATATTTATGATTTGGAACAACTTCTTGATATTTCTCGTTCGTTTTGTTCAACTTTGGAAGGTCCAAAGCTACTGGAGTCTATTGTTTTTTCATGTATGGCTCAAATGCGTGTTACAAACGCCGGTATTTTTGTTTTAGACCTTTTAAATTCTGAATATTTTCAGCTTGAAACAAAACAGAGCGTTTTGGATTCTCATGATGGAATGAAATATCAGATTCCGTATACAGATCCGATTATTACCGTTCTTTCTGAAGAAAAGCGGCCTGTAACGCTTGAATATCTGTTGGAAAAAAGTCCGGGAACGGTTTCTGGCGAAATGCTTAAATCCCTTAGTCCTACTTTGATTATTCCGCTGCTTCAAAAAAATCATATAAACGGAATTTTGTTTCTTGGCGAACGTTTTACTTTTGAGCCGGGAAGCGATACTTCGTATACGGATTACGAAAAAGACTTGATTCAGAATATTGCGTCGCTTGGAGCGATTGCAATTAATAATGCTGCTTTGATTGAACGTTCTTCTACGGATATGATGACGCAGCTTAAGTTGAAGTACTACTTTTTTAATGTTCTTACGGAAAAACTTGATAACGCAATGACGCAGAAACTTCCGCTTGCTGTTTTAATGTTTGACATAGACTTTTTCAAGCATTTTAACGACACATACGGTCATGAGTGCGGAGATTACGTTTTAAAGCAGGTTGCGCAACTTATAAAAAAGGGACTTCGCGAAGATGACCTTGCCAGCCGCTACGGTGGAGAGGAATTTACGGTTCTTTTGAATGACACGGAAAAGGACGATGCTGTTCAGATTGCGGACAGAATTCGTTCCAGCATAGAAAATCACGATTTTGTTTTTAATGAACAGCATATGAAAGTTACAATTTCGTGCGGAGTTTCGGTGTTTGATTATAAGACAAATCCTATTACGGTTGCGGCGCAGATTGTAAATCAGGCTGACCAAGGTTTGTATATGTCAAAGCACAACGGACGAAACAGGGTTACTTATGCGCCGCCATCGTTGGTTTCTTTGGAAGATGTTGAAGAGCATAATTCTGGTTCAAATAAAAAATCAAAGTAAATAATATTGGAATTCTGCTGTTTGAATAAATTCGGGAAGATGTTTTGGAAACGGATAGATGAAACGTTTTTTTGCGACTTTTTTGTTCTTGTTTTTTGCTTTTTTTTGTTCGGCGGAAATTCCGGATTTTAAAGAAAATATTCAAATTCAAATTTGGTCAGAGCTGGATGCTTTTCCGGAGTTAAAGGAAGCCCAAAATGTTGAATCCGGTGTTTTTGATTATTCAATTCAACGTTTGAAGGATGTTGCGCCTTTTCTTGTTAATGGAATGGTTTACGGCTGGAATTTTACGTATACACCTTCTGATAAACTTAGAAATGTAAAAGAATATTTTGAAGTTGAACCGATTGGTAAAATAAATGTTGAAGAAAACAGGATTGTTTTTGAAAATCCGTGGATTCAGGATAATCTGGTTCATATTTGGGTAAAATATAAGCGGACGCCGGAAGAAATGTTTTCTTATAAAGCGTGGAATTCCATAAATGTGAAAAAAGCGCAGGGGGCGGGTAGTGCTTCTGTAAAACTTGGTTTTGAAGGAATAACGGAAGCTGCGAAAAATGCAGTTCGCGATGGAATTAGAAATTTTTACAGACCGATAATAAAGAACAAACCGAAGGAAATAACCGGAAAATTGATAATCAGAAAAGAGCCGCAAATCGGTATAATAGAAGGCAGATATTCGGTTAAACTTGATTTTTTTCTAGAAACAGATAGAATTATAAAGTACACAATGTTTTAATTTTTAAAGTGATTAGGGGGTCTTATGAAAAAATTACTTATAATTTTGTTTTCAATGTTTATTATTTCTGGCGGCATTTTTGCGCAGTCGGCAGTTTCGGCTCTTCCAGATGAAAAAGATATTGTTGATCTTTCAATGAAAGTGGTTGTTCCGGAAAATCAGCATATAAATGAACAAAATACAAAGACTGCAAAGGTTAAAATTGAATATATACCGATGACAGACGAGGCAAGAATATATTATACTGATATGTATGTAACGTATGATTCTGGCGATGCAATGAATGCAGTGCTTGGCTGTCTTGAAGATTTTACAAAACAGAACAAATACTATCACTACAGATATATGGATCGCGACAGAGAACGCTACTATAAAGACGATCGTGGAATAAGCTGGGCGCAATATATGTCTCATGTAAAATTCACTCGTTAAACTTTGTTGGACTGAACTAAAATGGATATTTCAAACATCATCAAAAACTTGCACCCGCTTGAAATAAAGGTGCTTTTAACTTATTCGGATAAGGATGAACTTACCTCTGAAAAACTTATTAAAGAACTGAATTACAAGGAAGGTCATGCGAACCAGGCGTTTTCTTGGCTTGGCGGCAAAGAACTTGTAAAAGAAGTTGGACGTGTTGCTCATACTTTTTATGAAATCACGGAAACAGGAAAAAATCTTGCGAAAGATGGAACTATTGAAGAGCGTGTTGTTTCGCTTTTGAAGGATTCCGGTTCAAAAACTCTTCCTGAAATTGCTGATGCACTAAAAATAGAAAATAAAGATATCGGTTCTGCGTTCGGACAGCTTTCTAAAGAAGGCGTTTTGAAAATGAATGCAGAAAAGAAAGCGGAATACACAGGAGCCGCTTTGCCTGCAAGAATTTCTGTTACAGCGGAACTTTTGAAAAAAGCTGAAAAAACGGAAGACGGTTTGCTGGACAAGGCAAATCTTTCTAAAGAAGAGCAGGATGTAATTGCGACTTTGGCGAAAAAGCGCGGTGCAACTGATAGTCCGTTTAAAATTATTGAGCGCGAAACTGTAACATACAAACTTGTTGCAGAGGCAGTACAGGTAAAAGATGCGTTGAAAAAAGCGGGCGTAACCGGCAATGAAATTGGCGAAATCACGCCAAAAATGCTTGAAAGCGGTGATTGGAAGAACGGTACTTTCCGTGGATACAATATTTCTTTGCAGCCGGCGCGCATTATTCCAGGAAGAACAAATCCTTATGTTCAGTTTTTGGAATCTGTAAAAGACAAGCTTTGTTCGCTTGGTTTTCAGGAATTTGATGGTCCGCTTGTAGAAACTGAATTCTGGAATGGTGATGCATTGTTTATGCCACAATTCCATGCTGCACGCGATATTCATGACGTTTATAGAATTAAAAATCCGACTCATGCAAAAGCTATTGAAGAGCCTTATTTGACAAATGTTGCAAAAGTTCACGAAAATGGCGGTGATACTGGAAGTCGCGGTTGGAACTATAGTTTTGACAAAGAATTTACACGCAGATTGATTTTGCGTTCGCAGGGAACTGTTCTTTCTGCACATCAGTTGCATAAAGCGGAAGTTCCTGGCAAATATTTTGGAATTGCGCGATGTTTCCGCTATGACAAAGTTGATGCAACACATCTTTCTGATTTCTACCAGACAGAAGGAATTGTAATCGGCAAAGATGTAAATCTTAGAACTTTGCTTGGATTCTTAAAAATGTTTGCAACGGAAATTGCGGGTGCAACAGAAGTTAAGTATGTTCCTGGATATTTCCCGTTTACAGAACCTTCTGTAGAAGTTCATATAAAACATCCGGTTTTGGGCTGGTTTGAACTTGGTGGTTCAGGAATTTTCCGCCCTGAAGTTACAAAAGCGATGGGAATTGATGAGCCTGTTTTGGCTTGGGGAATTGGAATTGATCGAATGGCTTTGATGGCGCTTGGCTTGAATGATTTGCGGGAACTTTTCTGCGAAGATATAGAGCGCGTTCGCCAAAGAACAGCAAAATTCTAAATACAAAAGCGAAGGTTGCTTATAAAGCGCCTTCGCTTTTTTTTGTTTCTGATTCGTGTTTTGCGCTACGCGGTGATTTCGACTGGGCTCAATCAGCCCACGCTGGTGGTTGAGGTTCTCGGCCCGAAGGGTGCGTAAGCAACCACCAGAATAGCCGACCGATTTGATTTTTACGTTATTCTGACGAATGTCAGATGGAATAGAGCGCAAAGCAATTATTCTTTCAAATTAAAAATAGGAAATCCGTCTTTGGATAAATGTTCACGATGAAATTTGCTGATGCAGATAATTACGCCAATCAATAACAACGTTATAAACACTGCAAAAAAAATCAATAAGATTATAAAAACATTTCCTTGCTTCGATAAAAAGTTCTCTATGATTTTCTTTTTTTTTTGATAGCAATATTTAAAATTGAATATACTGTCATTAATGACCAACCAATTGCAATTATTAAAGTGAAATATTGAGTTAGTTTTGAGTTGATTTTATATAAGATAAAAGCCAGTCTTAAAAAACTTTTGAAGAAAAATGCCAGCACTAACTGGCAGCAATACCAAACAAAATCGTCAAAAGATTAAAGATAATTTCTGTTTCTTCTTTTGCAGTATGCAATCTAACAAATAACGCGCCGTTAAAAATCGAATACATATTCATCCAGTGATTATAAAAATTAATATGTTCATAACGTGCTTTTATAACTGTATCAAAAAGATATTTTTTGTCATTAGTAAGTTTTGTTTCTTTTTTACATAATACAAGGGCTGTGCGTTTTTGCACAGCCCTTGTATTATTATAATTAAAGTAATCTTAATTTTAGTTTTCTACCAGTTCTACTGTATTTCCAGAAGTAGAATATGTAACAACTAAAGTGTAAGTTTTTCCATTGCAATTTGTTGGAAGAGATACAGTATTTGAACCATCTTCAACTTTGTTTGTCCAAAATGCACTTTCATCTGCATCAGAATCAACAATTTGGATTTTTACAACTGTAGAAGAAATATCTTCTTCAGCGATTTCATTTGTATATGCATTAGAGAAAGTCAAAACATAGTTTCCGTCTTCATCAGCTAATTCAACTTTATTTGGAGATGAAGGACCCCAGGCATTATTTGGAATCCAGGCTTCAAGGAAATAAACTGCATTAGTTGCAGTATATCCAATTAGTTTTATTCCGGATATTGAATAAGAAACTTTTTCGACCTGAACTGTAGCTGTAGTTGTTACTCCAGGCCAAGTTCCGCCAGAAAGATTTGTATCTGTGCTTTCAGAATCGTAGACCCAAAGATCACAACTTGCAGATGGTGTGAATATACAAATTGCAAATTCATCTGAATCTAATGTAATTCCTAAATCAGAAGCAGTTGGACCATCTGTTCTTGTTGATTCGCTCAATGTAGAACCAGCTTTTCCATCCCAAATAATATAAGTTATATTTTCAGCAGCAATAGGAAAAATATCGTTTTTACCATATTCTCCAGATTTCACTGAACCGGAATTAGAAGATGCAATAACACCGATTTTTCCACTTGCTGCTTCAGATGCTGTAAATATACTATATGACCAATAACCTTGCATAGCATTTGGATCAACTTTTACATCATCGTGCAAATCACCAGAACAGCTTGTTACGCCAAAGACTAGCGCAAGTGCGGCAAGTGCACTAATTATTAATTTTTTCATTTAATTCTCCTAATATAAAAAT
>CAYSDV010000009.1:0-85090 GCA_964429905.1 uncultured Treponema sp.
AAAGGATTACGCCTTTTTTGTAAATTTTTATAAAACTCGAAATTTGGGCTATTTAAAGAAATTTCGTCCTTAGAATTGAAGAATTGTGAGACGCTATGTTTTGTTTGTCAATAACATTTTTTATAAGCACAGTAATATATTGTATTAAAAAATTAGTTTTGTCAAATAATGTTTGATGTATGTAAAAAGATTGGAATGCATTCCGTTTTTTTTTCGGTCATTTTGAGAGCCTCAATGACCGATATGTTCCAACATACAATCATTTTATCTGCGAAAATCTGCGTAATCTGCGGGAAATTTTACAAAAATGTGTTAATCCCTTTTATACTAGCAGTTGGTGGTTTCGACGTTGCTCAACCACCGTGCTTAATCCTCTTTGGCGGCGGCAATTCAGCAGCCAGTCGAGCGCGTTCTGTTTTTTGATTCCGTCAAAATCTGCGTCTGGGTCGTCGTCAAGAGTCAAAAGGATTTTGGGATAATTATCATCTATCATCTTTAATGGGCGAAGTTCTCGTAAAAGCGTATTTTCATCCCGAACAGTAGCGGCAACTTGAATGTAGGCATTTCCTTCTTGGCTCTGCGCTACAAAATCAACTTCAAAATCGGCAATTTTTCCGACAAAAACATTGTATCCGCGTCTTAAAAGTTCAAGATAAACAATATTTTCAAGAATATGCCCCACGTTGTTCGCTTTCTGCCCCAAAAGCAAAAAACGCAAGCCAACATCAACTGCGTAATATTTTTCGCAAAGCTTTAGATATTGCTTTCCTTTGATGTCGTAGCGTTTTGCTTCGTAAACAATAAAACTGTCCTGAAACGCGGAAATATATTTTTCAACCGTCTTAGCATCAATTTTTCTGCCGGAAGAAACCATTGTGTCTGCGATTTTTTTTGCAGACACAGGACTTCCCGCGCTGTCAAAAATAAAACGCAAAACACTTTCAAGCATTTTTGTGTCGCTGATTTTATATCTTGAAACAATATCTTTTAAAACGATTGTGCTGTAAACACCGCGAAGATAATCTAAAAGCTCTGTTTTGTCGCCGCCAAAATTCAAAGCGTACGGGAAGGAACTTTGCTCAACATAAAGCCTGTATTTTTCTGAAAGCGAAAGATTTTGATTTTGCACCGAGCAGAATTCCTTGAACGAAAGCGGAAGCATTTCGATTGTGATGTATCTTCCGGAAAGGAGCGTGGCAAGTTCGCCGGAAAGCAGATAAGCATTGCTTCCAGTCAGATAAATATCAATTTTTTCGTTCAAAAAAAGGCTGTCCACAACGCGCTGAAACTCATTCACATTTTGAATTTCATCAAAAAAAATGTACGTTGTCTTATCTTTCTGGATTTTCGGTTTTAGAAAGTTGTAAAGATTTTTCGGCTCCAGAAGTTCGTAGTTGTCAAAATCCTCAAAATTTAGAAATATGATTTGCTCCGGCAAAACGCCGCTTTCCAAAAGATAATCGCGGAACATTTTCATAAGCGTGGATTTTCCGCACCGCCTGATTCCTGTTATAACCTTGATGATATGCTTGTCTTTATAGCGTTTTAGCCTTTCAAAAAATTCAAATCGGAATATATCGCTCATACTTTGGATTATAATCCAAACTTTTGGAGATTGCAAGTAAAAGATTGGAATACATTCTGTTCTTTTTTTTTCGGTCATTTTGAGAGCCTCAATGGCCGATATGTTCCAACATACAATCATTTTATCTGCGAAAATCTGCGTAATCTGCGGGAAATTTTACAAAAATGTGTTAATCCCTTTTATACTAGCAGTTGGTGGTTTCGACGTTGCTCAACCACCGTGCTTAATCCTCTTTGGCGGCGGCAATTCAGCAGCCAGTCGAGCGCGTTCTGTTTTTTGATTCCGTCAAAATCTGCGTCTGGGTCGTCGTCAAGAGTCAAAAGGATTTTGGGATAATTATCATCTATCATCTTTAATGGGCGAAGTTCTCGTAAAAGCGTATTTTCATCCCGAACAGTAGCGGCAACTTGAATGTAGACATTTCCTTCTTGGCTCTACGCCACAAAATCAACTTCAAAATCGGCAATTTTTCCGACAAAAACATCGTATCCGCGTCTTACAAGTTCAAGATAAATAATATTTTCAAGAATATGCCCCACGTTGTCGTCTTTTTATCGTTTTACCATCATTCCAAATCCTGCTCTTTCTCGAATAAGATTTTTCAAGTTTTCGCTCCAAGATTTGTTCATTTTTTCTCTATAAAAAATAAAATAATTTTTAAGTACAAATATAATATAACCAAAAATTCTTGAAAGTTAAAAGTTTGGACAAACTTTTTTATTTTTTAATTTTCAAGAACGAAATCAACTCTTCTGTTGTCGGGTTGTGGCTCGGTCTGCAAAAATAATAATGCGTTATGGGAAAATCTGTTCCGAGCCTAATTCTGTCTGCAAATCCGGCGTTGCAAACTTCTTCTTGGACATCTTTGAAAACAAATGCTGTGTCGCAAAGAGTGTTGGAATATTTTTTTAGCATTTCAAGCGTCATGTCAAGTGGGCGTGTGTGGGCAAGCTGAACGGTTACATTCGTATGGCGCGCAATAAACTGTTCAAACTTATTAGGAAACTCAAAATCGCCTTCTCCGCAGTGGAGCAAAATCATAAGATTGTGGTTTTCCGCGTATGTGAAAACTTCTTCTGCAAGAGTTGCGGTCTTTTTGTCGTTAAGGTTCCAAATGTGTCCGCGCGGATGAATTTTAAATCCTTCGTAATAAACCTCGCTCATCGCTTTTTCGATTGTAACGTTTGCAAGACAAGATTTGTGGATTTCGGGGACAACCCAGTAAAGCGGATGCGCCTTGATTCCGATTTTTTCTGCGGATTTCAAAGCGCTTTTTATTTCTTCACGGACAATTTCGTAAAGTTCAAGCGCAGTCGGAAACTGGAGATTTGAGTGCTTGTCGCTGGTGTTCTTTTCGTCCGAAGAGATTGATTCGATAACCGTTGGGCTTTCTGTGCAGTAGCGTTCGCTTGTTGTTGATGAAAACCAGATTTCGTCTGTGCCAGTTGCCTTTAATGCAGAAAAAACTCTGTCTGCATGATAGTAAACGTTAAACCATTGTCCGATGTGTACGTGATAGTCGGTCATATTAGATTCCTTTTGGTGTTGATATACTTTTTGCTACTGCACACAGTCTTCCGCCTTTCTAGAATTGCTTCGCATCATCAGTGCGGTGGTTTCGATACGCTTTGCTACTCAACCACCGGTTGTTGCGCGGTCATTGAGGCACTCGAAATGACCGTATCGCTTTGTCGGTGCTTTAGATGCTTCGACAAACTCAGCAACCACCGTGTTATTTTTCCATTTCCTTAAATTTTGCTTCTCGCCAGTCAAGAACAATTTGCTTGTTCTTTGCTGCTACCGCGCAGAAATGCCTGTTGATTTTAAGCGGATTTCCTTCAGGGTCTTCGTTCGCGTTGCGAACCATGCACGGAGCGCAGAAAGCCGCCTTGTTGCATTTTGCGCACTCGCCGTTTCCCAGGTCCTTGAATTTTAATGAGCGGAGCCACTTTATCTTTTCCGAATTGTTCCAAATCCATTCAAGTGAATGTTCGTTCAGGTTGCCAAGAACCATTTCCTGCCAGCCCGCACAAGGATAGACGTTTCCGTTTGCTACCATGCAGCAAGTTGACTGTCCCACGCCGCACAATCTTCGCTCCGGATTGTCAACCAAAGCGTTGCAGCGTTCAACGAAATCAGGCTTTAAAATCTCTTTCTGATAATCCTCGTCGCCGAGCGCAATCTGCTTTATGACTTCGCCAGCCTCCTCAACGCTAAGACGGTTCGCCAAGTTCTCCGTTTCGTGGTTGTATGCCGCCATCATAATGTAGTCAGTCTGCGCGCGGATTTTGTGCTCGTGGCACCAGGCCATCACCTCGCCGAATTCGCTCTTGTTCGCTTTCATTGTAGGGCAGCTTACGTGAACAGGAAGATTGTTCTCTATCAACTTTAAAATCGCTGCTTTTGTTTTTTCGCACGAGCCTGGAAGTTTTGTTATGTAGTCGTGGATTTCTGGCTTTAGCGAATAAAGCGAAACTTGAACACTAGAAACATTTCCTTCTTTCATCGCTTCTACAATCTCGTCGGTAAGCAAGGTTAGGTTCGACAAAATATTCACGTAAAAGTCGTACTTTTTTGCCGCGCGAAGATATTCCAAAAAGTGCGGATTACACATCGGCTCTCCGCCGCTCAAAGTTACAGAAAGAACGCCCATTTTTGAGAGTTGCTCCAAAGTGCTGTAGTAAAGTTCCGGCTCGATGTTGTAAAGCTTGAACTTGTGCGGAATGTAGCAGTGGATGCAGCGTTCGTTGCACTTTGAAGTAAGTTCAATCTGGAAAGAAGTAAGCCGCGGCTTTTCGGAAAAATGTTTTTCAAGCCAACTTTGAGTGTCTTCGTCTGCGCGCTGAATCTGCGGCGTAAAGTCCTCGCGGATTGTTTTTGGAAGAACCGCATCGTAGGTGAATCCCGTGTCCTTTGCGTCAAGTTCTTCTTTCGTGTTTCCCTTGATTAAAAATCCGTCTTGAATCAAGGTTTCGTAGAACTCTTCTGCGTCGTGTTTTATAGTTTCGCGGTCAACCCCTGCAAACTGCGGAAATATTTTATCCACAAGTTCATCTAGCGTCTGGGGTGTTCGGCTAATCGCCATTAAGAAAACGGTTCCGCTTTCGTTCACAAGCCGGTCATTGAAGATTCCGGTTGAAGTGATGTAGCCCGCTCCGTCGTAGTTTCGGATGTAGGTGTCTTTTTTTTGTCTGTAAAGCATTTTTATTTACCTCTATTTTTCGTCATTGCGAGGGCTTTAGCCCGAAGCAATCTTATTGACTTTTTACATTCATCATGGGATTGCTTTGCTATGTTCGCAATGACGTTTTTGTTTGTCATGCTGAACTCGTTAGCCTGTGGCGACCTTCGGTTCAGCATCTGTCTTTTGTGGTTTCGATACACTTCGTTACTCAACCACCGCGCTGTTTTTCAAAAATCTCCTTTTTTTATTGCAGGATTTTATCTCCGCGTTGTGCAAACCTCTTCACCAAACGCACGTAATTGCAGAAGTTTTTGTCCAGTTTGCAAAGCTCGCCGTGGTTTGCGTTTAAATGCGGATTCGGGCAGAATGTGCAGAAGTCGCTTGCGTCACATTCCACGCACTCTGGAATGTCGCTTACCTTTATAGTTCGGATTTTTTTTAGGAGCGGATTGTTTTCAAAAACATCTTTGAGCGAATCTGTGCGGATATTTCCTAGCGGTTCGTACCAGCCAATCATCGGGTAGATTGTGCCGTCACCTGAAACGCACAGGCTAGAAGTCGCTCCGCCGTAAAAATATGTTTCATCGAGATTTTTCAATCGTGATTTTCCAAAAATATATGAAAGTGCGCCGCCGTTTTCCATTGCAATCGGGAAAAAATCCTCCAAGTCTTTTTCAGTCAACTGATGGCTTAAGTTTTCGCCCTTGTAGTCGGAACTTCCAAAAATCATAAGGTCAACGCAACTTGGAATGTTTTCCGCATCCATTTTGCGCATTACGTCCGGGAACGAATTCTTGTTTTCCTGCATCGCCGGGCAGCTGATAAAAACAGGAACTTTCCGCTCGCGCAGCATTTTGACTGCGTTTTTTGTCTTTGCGCACGAGCCTTTTAATCTTGTGATTTTGTCGTGGATTTCTTCGTCAAGGCTGTATAAAGAAAACTGAACTTCCTTTAGATTTTTCAAACTCGCAATAAAATCCGCGTCGTTTTCTGTCATTAAACTTCCGTTTGTAAAAAGCGAAAGCCGGAATCCAAGCGATTCTGTAAGTTTACAGATTTCGCGCCACTCGGGATTCAATAAAGATTCGCCGCCTGTTACAGTAACGTTTTTTGCTCCGAGTTCTTTTGCCTGATTCAAGACAGATTCAGCGTCTTTTGCAGAAAGAAAGCCTTTTTTTGAGTTTAAAGAGTGGCGATAGCAGTGAACGCAGTGTTCGTTGCACGGATTTGAGATTTCAAGTTCTAGGTTAGTCATTTGCGGTCGTTTTTCTGTAAACATATAATGCAATCGCTTTTAAAGCGTTTATTCCAAGCGACGCAAAAGAATCGGAACTAATCGCGGTTTCAATCGTCTGCCATAAATCTTGATTGTTTTTGTCTTTTTTCAATTCCTCTACGATTTTTTCAAGCGAGTTTTTTATATCATCTGAGCTATTATTTATTTCTGCCACAAGCATTTTGACGAACGCTTTATGGTCAATGCTCACAAGTTCGTTGTTCAGTTTGTAGTCAAGAGTTGTATTTGCTATGCGTTTTAATTTTGTTTCGATAATAGAACGCAGAGCGACATCTTCTATCACCATTGTGTAAGATTTTCCGTCGTCAGAAAGCGACAGAGGATTTTCTTCTGTGATTTTATTGATAAAGTCCGAAAAGATTTTTTCATATTCGCCGTCGTCCATAAATTTTACAGAAATGTTCTTTTTTGCCGACTTTATGCGAGTCGCGTTGATTTTTAAGAGGCGTTCGTTTGTCGCGTTGTCGTTTGATGAAAGAAAATGGCCGCTGTCGTACTTGTTCAGAAGGTAAAGCACATAATCATAAAAATCAGTCTTAGAGCGTCCGTACATTCCGTTTGTTTTGATTTCGTTCCAAAGGTCATCGACAAGTTCTTCGGTGTTGTTGAATTGCAAAACAGAAAGTTCTTTGTTGTTATCTTGTGATTCTAGTGTTTTGTTTGCCATTTTTCTTTTCCTTTTATTATTTATTATTCGTCTTCAATTTTTTCTGCGACTTTTCTACAGTGGGAACAAAGATAAGAATTTTCTGATTGTTTTGAGATTTCCACTTCCGATTTTGGAATTTCTTCTCCGCATCTGTAGCAAAAAATTCCAGATTTTCTATTATCTTCTTCGATTCTTTCCGCTTCAGTTTTTACAATTCCCATTTTCATTTTTCTCCAAAAGAATATAAAAATTTGTGGCGTTTATTTTTTTTCGCCGCCACAACGAAATCTTGCCAGTTTGTTAAAATCGCTGGCATTTGCACTGATGCACCTTACGCTGTGCGTTCGCAATTTGCGCACTCATTTGCGGTATGGTTTTGCCTATTCTGAGCCGGGCAACCTGCCGCGTAGCTTCCGCAAGAAGCATTCTGCGCAACTACCTGTGGTTTTGTGTAAGCCATAATTTTCCTCCTCATATTAAGCGTTGTATTTTCCACCGACGGCAGAGCGTTTTCGCAAGAAATAGAATTGCAAAATACTAAAACTTTTCCTGCGCAAAAGCCGGTTAAACGCAAAAAGACCGTCCGTAAGCAAAAAAATTGCCTTTTCAGACGGTCTTTTTTCTGTGAATGTAAAAATTTTATTGATTTTTAAAGAGAGTTTACAGTTATTGTTCTGTTCAAGATTATGTGTCTCCGAATTTTCTTGTCAAGTGATTTTTAACACTTTCTGTATTTATTTTAACATACAAATTAAAAAAATGCAAGAATGTTAAAAACTGATTTCGAGTTTTTTGAAATTTGGAAAAATAGTTCAGAACGTAGCGGGCATTGAGGCTCTCGAAATGACCTTAACGCTATATTTGTTGATTGCTTACGCGTCCTTCGGTACGAGAACCTCAACCATCGTCATTTCGGTGTGAGAATCTAAATGACCACATATCTCAAAAAACTGATTCATATGTTTAAACTATCATGATTAAAAAATAGCCATTTTTCTTGACTTCTAGCCATTTATGTTTTATATTATGAATTAGGAGGCAAAATATGTGTAAAGCAACAATTTACGAAGCGCGGAACAATTTTTCTTCTCTTGTAAAACTTGCGGAAAGCGGCGAGCCTGTTGAACTTACCCGCCATGATAAACCTGTCGCAGTTATAATCAGTTACGATGAGTACGAAAAAACTAAACCGAAAGAAAGTTTTTTTACTTGGCTTGAAAAATTCAAGAAAGAAAATGCAGATGTTCTGAATGATGAAGGAATTCCAATTCCTGAAGACGAATATCCTGACGAAAAATATATGAAAAAAATTGACAGTTTATGGAGTGAAGAGACAAGATAAAACTTCGCCTTAAATAGCGTCGAAGTTTTTATCGGAAGTTGAAACTTTCTTCTTGACTTTTTATAGGAGTAAAAAAATGAAACCTGTTTACCTTTTAGATACAAATGTTATTTCCGAATTTGTAAAACCAAATTCAAATGAATCAGTTTTGCGAAATCTTCAACAAAGAGAAAAACTATGTGCAATATGTTCTACTGTTTGGCAAGAATCTGTGGAAGGTTGCGAAAGGCTTCCGGAAGGAAAACGAAAAAACGAAATAAAACGATACATAGAAAAAGTAGGAAGTACTTACGAAATAATTCCTTACGATTCGTTTGCGGCAGAAATCTGCGGTGAACTGCGTGCAAAGTGCAAAAAACAAGGAAAAACCGCTTCTCTTTGCGACAGCCAAATTGCCGCCACTGCGATTGCAAACGGAATGATTTTAATCACACACAACACAGAAGATTTCAAAGTTTTGCAAGAAAACAGTTTTTTAAAAGTTGAAGATTGGTGGGATTAAAAAGGTTTCGAGAACCTCAACCACCGTGTTTCGACGATGCTAAACCATCAGCCAGCATTATTTTTTAAGCGTTGATTTCTTTCCAATGTTCGCGGGTCATTACGTTTGTGTGGCCTACGCGGATTTCGTTCATCAACGGAACCGGAACGTTTTCGCAAGTGTGATGATATACAAATCCGACTTTTTCCTGAACTCTTTTTGATTTTAAGTTGCCGTCATAATATCCGCACCAGATTTTGTTCATTTTAAGTTCTTCAAATCCGTGGCGAAGAAGTTCTCTTGCGGCTTCCGTCATATAGCCTTTTCCCCAAAACGGTTTTCCAAGCCAATAGCCAAGTTCACATTCATCATCGCGGTCGGTCATATCTGTAAAGCCGTTTAATTTCAGTTCAATCGAACCGATTGCTTTGTTGTTCCCTTTTTCACAAATTGCGTAACATTCTTTTCCATTAAGAACATTTTGAATCACGCTAAGGCTTTCTTCTTTTGATTTATGAGGTGGCCACCCTGCAATCGGTCCAACATCTGGATTTTTTGCATATTCAAAAAGACTTTCTGCGTCAGATTCCGTCCATTTTCGTAATATCAATCTCTTAGTTTTCAGCATATATTTCATCCTTTCACCAAACAAATTTTTCAATTTCTAAAACTAAAATTTATCGCATACAATTTATCATTTTCTAAAGAAATGAAAATCACAGCACTTCTGCCTCCGATTTTATATTCTCAAGTATCAATCCTAATAATATCCGTCAATGATTTATTTCTATAAATTAAGTCCTCTCTTACTGTAAATCCCTGTTTTTCCCAAAAAACATTTCCTATATCATTTCTGTCAAATACAACTAGTGCCAGCTTGTTAATACCTAACTTTGCCATTGCCTTCTCGACATGCTCTATTAAATTTGCAGCAATCCCCTGTTTTCTATAATCCGGATGTACTGCGGTATGATAAATGTATCCTCTTCTTCCATCATTTCCTGCTAAGATTACGCCAACAATTTCACCATCCTCCGCCACGAAACATGTATCCGGATTCCTTTTCAAAAATTTTGCAATTCCTTCTTTTGAATCATCTAAATTATTGAGGCCCATTCCAACACATGACAACCATAATCGATATACTTTTTCATAATCTTCAATTACCATTTTTCGTATTTTTAATGCCATTTCTCCTCCTTTCAATTCTTAAACTGATGATGTTACTTTGCGTCTGATATCATAAACTTAAGAAAATTTTATGTCATTGCCGTACTTGATACGGCAATCTATAAACTTGCAAACTTGTACAGATTCCTATCGGGGCAACCTGTCTGCCATTTGGCTCATTTACGATTTAAAATAAGCAAACTATCGTTTTTCAACATGTTGTTTTATCCTTAAAATTCACATTCCTGTTTCTTCTGATTTATAATCATCCTTTCTTACGCCATGCTTTCCAATCTCTTTAATCCTTCCTTTGCAAGAGCCTTGCGGTATACACGGGAATCCTCTCCGTCTATGTCTTTCTCCATTTTAAAGAATTCATATCCGTATTTTTCATACAAGCCTGTATGACCTGTGGAAATATAGATGTATTCTTTTCCCATGATTGTAGCAATAGATTCTGCATAGTCTAATAAAAGACCTAAATAGCGATGTCCTCTATACTGCGGAAATGTATATGCAAAACCAATCCACGGAGATAAATCTGTCGGCTGTATGTCATCTAAAGGCGCAAATGTGCAAAAAGCAATCAATTTATCACCATCCACAAGCATCGGCACAACCGCTGTTTCACCGACCATACTTTTTAATCTGTTCTCTCTAAGAAGTTGATGCAGATATTGCCCTGCTCCCCAGTCAGATTTTCCGATTTCATTCAGCCAGTATTCTTTGTTTTCTGTTGTAAAATATTCTATGATTTTCATTTTTTTCACCTTTTGCATAGATTTTTTAGGGCGTTCCCTTAAAGTTGGTTTTGTGGTTTCAACCACCGCAACCAACTTTAAGGTCGGGCTTTGCGGGGTTCCGGCTTTAGCCTGCATTGCTTTGCAACTCGCCTACGGCTCGCCCCTACAATCCCTAACGCAAGAAAATATCTGTTTTCTTATGATGATTTTGTAAAACCGGCTTTTTGAATTGCTTTTATTCGCTCTACTGCATAAATTGGCGCTTTTGTAAGAACACCTTTGCACCCCCAACAAGTTTTCAATTTTCGGCACAACAAGCGTAAAAAGATTATATAATTCATTTTCTTTTTCGTAATCGCTTCTTACATCGACCCGTAAAATACCCATGTTATTAAATTCATCTTCAGACACTCGTAAGCATAATTCCACCGTTCCGATTACAGTTGAAACAGTCTTATCTACAATCGAAAGCCTTGCAAACCAGCCGTTTTTATATGACAAATCCCAAAAATCCATCGCCTGCGACATTCTTTCTTTGGTAGCATAATAAAAATTATCACCATCACAATTATCACTATTAAAAAAAGGCAACGCATTCTTGTCGCTATAAACTTTCAGCAAATCATCACAATCTTTATTTTCAGTTAATCTGAGCAAAAATTTTTCGTTTTCCAAAACCGGATTTGTTTTGTAGATGGACATATTATTCCCCTTTTTTTTGATTTTAACACAATTTTAAAATTCCACATCTTTTAAATAGCGTTTAAGCAAAAATGCACAGAAGTATGGGAACGTATGTATGTCATTTTCAAAACCGAGATTTCCGTGAATCAATTTTATTCCGGTTGTAATATCAGGATAAGAATCACTTTTTATAAGAGTTGAAAGAGATTTTGCTTTTCCATTTGTCGCTTTTACTTCTACAGGAACTAAAGACTTTTTTGTACGCACGAAAAAATCCTGCTCAAGCATAGAATTCTCTTTTTTATAATAGAAAAGCTCATACCCTTGTTTGCAAAGGGCTTCTGCAATTACATTTTCGTATAAAGCACCTTTATAAACATTCATATTTTTATTCGCACGTAAATCTTCCTGCGACTCTTCATCAAGATTTGCAACTAAAAGACCTGTGTCCCGAAAATATATTTTGTATTTATTATCTTCGTAATTTCCTTTCAACGGCAAATCGGGAGTGTGAAGACAATAGCAAAGATTTATTATACCTGCATCATTAAGCCATTCGATACATCCCCAGTAATCTTTAAACTTTGCTCCACTTGCAAGCTGAACTGGAATATGATTGAACACATTTAAGACACGAGTTTTATCGATTCCTTCCACATATTTTTTTATATCTTCCTTATAATCTGTGATTAACTCTTGCTGGAGTTCAAGGCTGCCTTCAAAAGTTCCTTTTTCAATATAGTTAGAAACGACCTTTGGCATACCGCCCAAAATACAGTAATCAAGAAAAAGTTCATTAAATACATTCATCGTTGTCTGATTAAATGCAATTCCAGATTTCATATGAGAAAGCAAATCTTCTGCAGTATCATCACCATAACCTTTGGCCCACAAAAATTCTTCAAAATCCAAAGACTGCATTGAAAATTCCGATTTATAACCAACACTGTTACTCTGAATTTTTTTATAGTTGATTCCAAGCATTGAACCGCTACAAATTACATCAAACCTGCCGTCAATACAAAAAGATTTTAAACTTGTTGCAATGTCAGGATAATCTTGTATTTCATCAAAAAGAATAAGTGTCTTTCCTTGTTCAAATTTCTTTGAAGGGTCAATTCGAGAAATGTTTTTTACAATTGAATCAGAATCAAATCCGTCTTCGCAAATTGTTTTGAATTTTGTTTCAAGAGCAAAGTTTATGTTCACAAAATTTTTGTAAGTTTTTGCAAAGTGCTCAATAGATTTTGTTTTTCCAATCTGCCTTGCACCTTTTACAATGAGTGGCTTTTTTTCAGCAGATTCTTTCCAAGAGATTAAAAAATCATCAATTTTTCTTTTTAAGTACATATACTATCTCGCTCAAATATATTATAACACAGATTTCCTAAAATATGAGCGTATTTTTCAATAAAAACACTAAAATATGAGCGAATATTTATGATTTTTTACTATTTTATGAGGGAATATTTGCGGTTTTACACTATTTTATGAGCGAATTATCTAAAAATCGTTGGACTTTAGAGTTTCAACTCTGCTGCACTCACCCACTTTCCGCCGTGACGTTCAAATATTGTAATGTTGTCCGCTGGAAAATCTTCTTTCAGATTCAGTTCGTTCATAACTTGAAGAGCGTCTGTCATAACGCCTTGCGGAATATCCCGGTTACTTACGCTGATATGAGGGCAAAAAGGCTTTTCGTTTTTCCTGATGCAACATGGAGCCGCTTTTATAATCGCGGAATAAACAGCATTGCGCAGTGTGCCCCATTTTTCATCACTTACGACTTTTGCAAATAAAGTGCGGTCGCCGAATGTGTCAAAATTATCGATGTGCGCAGTAAAACCCAAACCTTTAGGTAAAACTTCACTTTCAATCGCGCTGATAAGATTTTTTGTTGAATATTCTTGCGGCAATCGAAATGGTGGCACAAGCGTAACGTGAATCGGAGTTGCATGCCCAGATTTGCAACCGTACGCTTCCCGCATATAGCGGCGGCAATCTTCCAAAGTGAGCGTAATATCCTCCGGCAAAACCACGCCAATAAAATGAGTTTGCTCAAAAAAAGTCGAGTTTTTCTTCATAGGGGAATTATAATGTAAGATTTGGGGTGAGTACAGTAATGAATGGATGATGCATGACTGAAACATCTTAAATTTATTTTACACTATGAGAAAGAACTATATTTTCTATCAACTGTGCGACTGCTTTAAATACTATTTGCTTCAAAAAAATAAATGAGAAAGTTTATGAAGTTGAAAATGATTATAAAAAAGATTCTAGTTTTTATATGACAAATCCCAAAATGCATCGCCTGTGACATTCTTTCTTTCACAATTATCACTATTAAAAAAAATGCAACGCATTCTTGTCGCTATAAACTTTTAACTTTCTTCTTTCCAGCTGATTATTTCCTGCTCAAGTTTTTGATTGTGACTCAGCATCCAGTTCAAGATTTCTGTATAAGCGCTTTTTTTAATCAGCGACTCGGCTTTTACAATATCATTTTTTTCAAGAGACTTTGTAAAATCTGAATATTTTTCGAGTTCTGTAATCCCCATTTTGTAAGATTTAAAATCTATTTTTGTTTTTGAGCGCAAGTTTTCCAAGATAAAAAATCCGTCCGGGTCAATATCTCCAAAATGATAAAATTCTTTATTTGCGTTCTGATTGAAAATTTTCTTTAGAAATTCCTGTTTCACGCTGTTGTGGTAGCCAGACAAAAAAATAAAAAATGTGTCTGAATCTTTGATTCGGTTGAACGAAGTCAGATTTTCAACGGTCATAATTTTCGAATCAAAAATCTCAAAACTTTTTATTTTGCAGATTGAAGCTGAAAGAATTGCAAGCGGAACGTCAGAATACAATTTGATTCTTTCTCCATTTTCAAAAGTGATTTCGCCCGAACCTTTAAAATATACATAGGAAGGATTTGAAAAAATACTGAGCTCTTCAAGAATCACCTTGTTTTTCTCTTTTTCGTCGGCACAGTTTTCGATTAAAGATTCAAAACGCCCGCTGCGCTTTAAGATTTTTATCACCCGGCTTTTATATTTTTCTTCCCAGGTTTTTGAATTGGCTAAAACAGAAATCGAAAGTTCCCGCTCAAGAATTTCATTTTTGTTCTGCAACATAAAATTTAAAAGCGAAATAATATTTTTTGCGTCTTCCTGCAAAAACTCAGCCTTTTTTCCGGATTCAAGACGTTCAATCTGTTCTTTGCAAAAATCTTTTACAATTTTATGCGAAGCTGAATCTTGATAATATTTTGAATAGAAAGCGATTTCTTCACTTAATCTTGTGTTTTTATCTTTTACGCCAAGAATTGCGCGGATTTTATTCCAGTTTTCATCGGTCGAAACGGCTTTTATTTTTTGAATTCTGTCATCTTTTTTGGAAAGAAAAATGATTCCGTCATTTTCAAGTGCGCCAAGATTATTTTCAAAATCGTGAATTTTATCCACATCGGCAAAATCATCTTCATATTCAGGAAAGATTTTCTCAGGAGCAAGAGAAAACGACTGGGAAACTTCATTTTGTCCTGAGTAAGTTTTGCTTGACTCATATTTTTTTAGAAGCAGCTCCAATGTCTTTTTCTGGATTTTCGAATATACCATATTATTTTTTAAAGCCTTCTATTGGTTTTGTGTAGCGTCCGTCTGTGTAAAGCGCGACAGTGTTGTCAATGTAGCGACCGATTGAGTCGATTTTTTCAGGAGGAGCCGCGTAGAAAACCTGGAAGTTATTGTCCTCCAGGAATTTAACCATCTGTTCGATTCGCTCTTTTGAAAGCGCGGAAAAAGCTTCGTCGATGAACGCAATTCTTGCGCAAGTTACATTCTTTGGATAGAACTGCAAAAGGCTCGCCGCAAGCACAATGAAATACGGAGTTTGCTTTTCGCCGCCTGAAGCTGAGCCCTGCTTTTTTGACAAGTCAGTTTCCGTAATTTCGTTTCCGGAATCGCTTTTTATGAGCATATCGTAATTAAAATAATTCCTGTAATCTGAATAATCATTTTCGTCCTCGCTCGAAAGAATTTTCTCCAAGAAATCCTGAACATCGGAATTCAGTTTTTCATCGGCGGCGGAGTTTTCGCTGAACAAGTCGGGTTTTCCCTGCAATGTTGAAAGATTATCAAGAATCGTAAAGAATATTTGCCGGTCGTTTTTAGGAATCATTTTAAACTGATAAACATCCCGACCGAACGGAATCCGCTTTAGCTCGGAATTAATCTTGTCAATTTCTTCCTTTGCCTTGTCGATATTTTCTTTTAGCTCGGAGACAAAATCGTGCAAAAAAACATCGCGGAGTTTTACAGATTGCTCTTCAAGTTTTTCCTTTGCCTCGTCAATTTTTACATTTGCGACACTTCTGTATTGCTCGCGGTAAAAAGGAATGAACTCAATTCCACGGTTGTCAAGCGGCAAATCAGCAAGCTTATTGTATTCAAGCTGCACATTTTCCAGCGCAGTTTTTGCGTTTTCTACATCGGCATTGAGCTGCTTCAAATGCTTTTCACCAATTACAATCGGACTTTTCCTAAGCGATATTTGCCTTTCGTATTCGGCAAGCATTTCATTTTCAAGCTCGTGATTTTCCTTTAAAAGCTCCGAGTAAGATTCCCTGTGCGAAGCCGAGTCTTTTTCTAGCCGCGTGATTTCCTTTTGAACGGAGTCGATTTTATTCAAGTTCGTCGTCTCAGCTTTTATCGCATTTTCATTCAGACGGCGGGCCTCATCATAATTCTTTTGGGCGAACTCAATTTCTTTCATTGCGGCAAGCATTTCCGGGCTGCTTTTGATTTCCTCAATTTGAATTACAAGCTCGTTTTTCCTCTTGGTCTGAATTTTCAGATTTTCTGGAGAATCAAAATCATAATAGTTTATATCCCAGTTTATGTTTTCGATAAGGCGCTTCAGCTGCTCGGTTTTAGAAATTTCATCTTTTACAATGCTGATTTTAAAAAGAAAATCTTCTTTTTCTTTTTGAGCCTGCTTAAGCTGAATTTTTACAACATTGTTTCCCATGCAGAACTTTGTCTTGCGGATTTCCATAAGGCTCGCGGAATAACTTTTCGCAAGGCTTCCGTCCGTCATAATCGCACCTTTCGGATGCTCGTGGAGCTCTTCTTCCGAAGCGCAAAGATGAATTCCGTTCAGAAGATAGTTCGCATATTTTCTCGCGGATTTGTTCTTGATATTTAAAACAGATGCGGCGGAATTTTCTGTGATTTCGCTTTCAGGAATTTTATCAGAAAGAACGACATTCGCCTTGAAAAGCTGTTTTTCGCGCAGAATATTAAGGGCCGTTCCGCAATATTCATCGTCAACAATTATAAAAAAACGTTTGCGGCCAAGAAAAGTTTCGATTGCCGGCCTCCACTTTTCGTCAGCAAAAGATTCCACAAGCTCCGCAAAAAAACGCACTTGGCTTTGAATTCCTCGCTTTTCAAATTCCGCTTTTATAATTTTCTTGGATTCTTCAGCATCCTCTGGAAAAGTCACAATGTTTGACTCAAGCTCTTTTATCTTTTTTTCTGTCTTTGCGAGCCCGGTTTTAAGCTCGCCGAAGCGGTCTTCTTTCCGTCCGATGTCTTTTATTAAAAGTTCTTCTTGATTTTTCGCCTTTTCGCCATAAGACAAGAAAGCCTGGCGTTTTTCGCTGGAATTAAAATCGCTTTCAGCAAGGTTTTCAAGAATTGTTTTTTTCTTTTCGTCTACAAAAATAAAATCTTTAAGCGCAAAGACAATCGATTTTAAGGCAAGCTGAACTTGCTTTAGCTTTGCCAGCGACTTTTCATATTCAGTGATTTTTTGAGAGCAACGCGATTTTTCATCTTCAAGTTTCTCAAGGCTAGACTTTGCATTTTCATTTTTGCTTTCCGCCTCGGAAAGAAGTTTTCTCGCCTTTTCAAGATTTTCAGATGCTTCCGACCTTTTTTCCGCAAGCAAGTCTTTTTCAAGCTCAAGATTTTTGGCTTCGATTTTTTTGCTGTCAATTTCAATCTTGTTTTTATTTATGAACTGATATTCAAAAATCATTGAGCGGAGATTTTTTGATTTTAGCTGCTTTTCGTATTCGCGTGTTGTTTTTTCAATCTGCTCAAGGACATTTTTTCTAGCCTTGATATTCTCAAACATTTCCCGCGCGTCTTCATAAAGTTTTTTCTGCTCGCGCAAAAGTTCAAGCGAATGAACCGGAATGTCCGCCAAAACTGAGTCCTGCAAAAACTTGTCAACATTCCGCTCAGGATCAAACGCCGTCATCTTTAAGAGTTTTTCCCGGAATTTTTTGGCATCTCCGCGGATTCCAAGAGCCCGCTTTACTTGCTCAACCGCCTTGTCGCGTCCTAAAAAATCCGCCGCTTTTACAGGAACGCCTTTTATGCTCAGATTGTTTCTTGCCGTTGTGATAAAACGTTTTTCCTTAAGCGCATTTTTATCGTAAAAATTTATATCCTCAAGCCTGCGGTCGTCAAAAATCATCCATTTGCTTTCCGCCGCGTCCTGCGGATTTTTTGATTCCATGCAGACAGCGACAACGAAATACTTTTTTGCGCCTGGATCAAAAAATTCCATGGCGATGTAGCTTGTGACCGCATCTTTTCTTAAATATCTGTCCGCGCCGTTCGTTTTTCTGTCGCCGTGAATGTAAGCTGTAACGTTGCGGTCTTTGTCATCTGCGGCTTTGTTGAACTGCCTGTTCGCCGTCAAAAGATAAAGCATCGCATCAAGAATTGTGGTTTTTCCAGTTCCGTTTACGCCGGTAAAAAGCGTGGAAGAGCCGAGCTCTATTGTTTCATTTTGAAAGCAAGACCAGTTTATCAAAAGAAGACGCTTGGCAGTTTTGCGGTTTAAGATTTCTGTCATTCGTTGTCTCCAGTCATTTCGTCAAAGTCAATGTCAAAAGAATCAATTTCTGAGTCTGGTTCAATATTTTCGTCTTCTTCAAATTCATCAGATTCAGAATTTTCCTCCAAATCCTGATTCTTAAATCTTTTTTCTGTATTTCTTACAAACTCAGCGAATTCTTTTTCATCCAGCGCAAACTGAAGCGAAGGAAACAGAACAACGCAAAAATCATTTGAGCCAATTTCGCCTTTTAGCACAATCAGATTGAATTTTGCAAAAAGACCTAAGATTTCGCTCCAGCGTCCTTTTTCAAGATTTTCCTTAAAATCAAATTTATCAAGCTCAATGTTTATTTCCGCAAGAGTCACGGAAATTTGCTTTGCCAGCGAGCCGCTTCTGATTTTTTCAGAATACAGCGACCAAAGGCAGCACAAAATAATTGTCTCGGTTTTCTTAAAAAGATATTTGTTCACTGAGATTTTCGCGCTTTCGCCACTTCCTGTGTAATTTTGCAGCATAACAACGCCCGCGTCTTTGGAAACCAAAATGTCAAATCCCATGAAAGAAAAATATTTTTCCAAGAAGTCTGAGTATTTTGATGCGAAAAAATACATTCTGCGGCTGTCCTCGTCTTTGTCGCGGACAATAAATGTTTTCTTTAAGAGCGTTCTGCAAACCCGCTGGAACAAAAGTTTTTCCTGCGCCGTGAATGTGGAAGACCAATATTCATCCGCCGTCATTTTCTTTTCGCCTCCCATTTCCGCATTTTAAAATCATCGTTTTGAACATACTCATCATAAGAGCTGATTTTCCAGCCGTTTTCCTTTGCATAGGAAAGCGCCGCGAGAGTTGAAAGCACATTGTCCTTGTTTTCCAGAGATTCGACCGAGCTTTTAGGAAAGGAAGCAAAATAATCTTTCATTTTGTCTTTGGAAAAAGGATTGTCCGCCTCTTTTTGCAGCAAAGCGACCTGCCTTTCCCTTGCCTCGTCGCTTAGTTCATAATATTCGTTTTCTGTGTTCTGACTGAGCGAAACTGTTTTTCTTGGAACATACAGCGAGCTTGTGTCGATGAATTCATTTTTCTGCACTCGGAATAAATTCTTAAAATCATCATCGTTTATATCATCATTTTGAACCAGAATCCGGATTGCCTTTTCAACGCAGCCTTTTAAGTCGAAGCCTTTGTTGCGCAGCATTCTTTCGCGCGCAATCGCAATTCTTATGTACGTGTTGATTTTTTGCTTTATGTCTTCCATTATTTTGTTGTAGTCGTCATGCAAAAAAGTTTTGGTTGAATCTATCATTTCTGAAATTTTCTCTTCCGCTTCTTCGCCTGTGATTTTTTCTTCGCTCATAAGATTTGCGGAAAGTTTTTCAAAGGATTCGCTTCTTAAACGTTCCAGCTCCTGCGTGATAAAATTTCTGTAAAGATGAATGTTCTGCTGTTTTACAAGCCTTGAATACTCGCGGATAAAATCTCCGTCACAATATTTGATGATGTTTTCCGTAAGGCTTGCAAGACTTCCTTCGTGCAACATTGTCTCAATAATTTTTTTGATTGACGTTGAAAGTTTTTTAAGAGAAGAAGAAAGCACTTTTGCATCTTCAAAAACTGGCCGCAAAAGCAAACTGTACGGCTCGTTTTTCTGCTCGTTCGTCTGATATTTCAAGCGGTTGTAAATATTTAAAATGTAGTTTGAATATTCCGGACGGCTTGGTTTTGAAAGCTTTTCCAAAAATTCCGCGAGGGCAATTCCGTTGTCTGTCATCACAATGAATTTCTCAAAAGTTGTGTCGTCAGTTTCTTCCTCAAGATAGCCGGACGCAACAAATTTTCTGATTACAAAATTGGCCTGGTCGTTTCCGGCGGACAAATCTTCCGTGCCGTCTTCTTTTAGCTCAATGTGGTTCTGCAAAAGATAAAGAGCCAAAGAATCCCGGATATCAGCCCTTGGAAGCCGGTAAGAAACCGCGCTGCTGTACTGCCCGTAAACTGCGCCGAGGCAGCCTGCATAAGCCCTGTGGTTTGATGAGCTTGCAAGGCAGTTGAAAAATCCATCCGGAATAGAATCAAAAACATTCATATTCGACTAATTATACTACGACTTATATTTTTTAGATAGGTTTATTTTATTGATTTCAAAAGGAAATGCCATTTTGCCGCCTAAAATATGACGGTCAACTAAATCTGTTGAGTCTGGCGGAATAAATCTTCCCTTAAAACAAATCCAACATTGAATCCAGATAAACCGCCTCGCGCACTTCAAGCTGATGTTCGGGCTTTGTCATGTAATACAAAAGAAATTCCAGCACAACTGCGCTCCCAAGTCCGCGCCCTTCAATCTTAAAGTTAGAAAATCCCATCGGAAAATATGTTTCCAGAATATCATGAACGCCAATAAACGCGCGGTTCTTCATCGCAAGCGAAAAGCGGTAGCCGCCAGCCGCATCAGGAGATGAACATTTATGTTCGGGAACTTCTTCACCAAGATTTTTGCGGCTTACATTTTCATAGCAATTTTTCCGGTTCTTGCAGCCAAAATCACAGCATTCGTTGCAAAGAAATTCGGTTTTATCTTTTTGTGATTGAGTCAGTGCGGAAAGGCGATTAAATTCTTTGTTCAGCCGAAAGTCCGGCACAACAAACTTAAAGTCCGCCCGGTTCAGTTCCGCTTTAAAGTCATCAAAATCCGTTAGAACTTTTGTAGTTGAAGAAACAAGATACAAACTCGGATAATTCGCCTTAAGATATTCCGCAAGCAAATCAGAGTGGACGATTACGCCGTTTTGAACAGAGGTTTCGATGCTTCGACAATGCTCAGCAACCACAGGCTCAACCTCCACTTTAGCTACAGACCTTGCCGGAACTTCCTTTTCAAACATTTTGCAAAGCTCATTGCATTTTCTGTCCGACAAATGCTCCTTTCTCAAAAGCGAATTGCTGAACGTGAGCCGACAAGAGATTCCGTACTCACTCATCAGCGTAAGAACATCGTCCGCACGGGCTTCGCCAAAGCCAGCTCTTCCGCCGCCCCAGAGACAATCCGCCGGAGCTCCGTAAACCGAGCCAATGTCGCACCAGCCGTAAAACCAATCACGGTGCGTGCGCCAAAGCGGAAGAAAAACCTTGTACAACTCGTAAAACTCAAAGAGACCGGGAAGATGATAATGTGCGACAGGAGTGGATTTTTTTTGCATATAAGTTTTATTCTCACAAGTATTTATCTAACAGCTCTTTGATTTGCTGTTCTTCGCCAGCACCTTTGGTACTTAATCTTAAAAGTGGCAATCCAAGCATTTCAAAAATTGCATTTTTCTTTTGGTCGCGGACAGATTGCTTCGTTCCTTTTTTGTGATAATTATAGCCGTATTTGTCGGTTACGAAAATAATGTCGTGAAAATTGTCGATATTATTCATAATTATTTACTCATCACTAAAAAAAGAATGTATATCCTTAGCATTTTCAGTAAAACTTAATTCATCAATAACAACCTTATCTTTCTTCCAAGAAAAACGATGTCTACAAATTTTATCTAAACTAGTAATAAGTTCTTCAACAATTTTGCATATATTTTCCGCCTCTTTTTTCATTACTTTTAAAACATCGCCAACTTTTTCATCTGTAGAAGTTGGTGCATAATTTAATATACCTTGTTTTAATTTTTCTTGTTTTGTTTTCAATATTGAGATTTGAAGAAATGACATACAAGCGGTTAGATATTTTTCAAAGTAAAATATTTCAGATTGCTGAAAATTTTTAAGATGATTTGCAAACACATTAGTTTTAAAAGGTTTATATTCAAAAAATTTGATTGCATTTATAAAACCATTCATTGCCGGAACATTTGCAGAATATACGTTCTCAGCAACAGCCATTTTTGGATTAAAAAAAAGCATTTCTGTGTACTTAATCTGTTTTATGAGTTGACAATATAATTCCCGTAAATTTCCGTATAACGCATTTTCAATATTTTTTTTGTTTAACATGTATTTAATTATTTCGTCAAATAAAACAACAAAAGAACTACCAGATATACCTGATAAGATTGCTAACAGAAATTCTTTTGTTATAAAAGCATAAGCCCACCATTGTTCAAAAATACTGACTATATAAGTCAGAAAAATAAAAACTATTGATACACAAACAAATATAACTATGTTTATTTTGTTTTCTTTCATATTCGTTAGTTTCCTTGATATTCATCTGATAAAATATTTGAAAGATTTTTTATAGCAAGTTAGTTGTTTATAATCATCGTTACTTTATTCCGATTCTATCCTTTAAGCTTTCATAATTTGAAACTTGCTCATAGCGAACATTCTGCGTTGAAACGACATTGAACAGTTTTTTTGCGCACTCAATCTTGCTTTGCTCAATTTTCTTAAGCTGCATATCATCAAGAGTTCCCTTAGTTTCCGCAATAAAGAAAATGTGCTTTACCTTGTCTTTGTCAAAAGCAATCGCCCAGTCAGGAGCATAGTCGCCAACAGGAGTTGGAATCTGAAACGAGTGCGGAAGGCGGGCATAAACCACAACTTCGTCCGCACTGTCAAGAGCGGATGCAAATTTCCATTCAACATTGCTGTCTGTAAAGACCAAGTCCTGAATGCATCTTTTTGCAATGAACGGTTCTTTGTCTGGAAGTTTTGACGCAGTAAAAATGCTTGAATCATAAGTTCCAGAAAGCTCATGATATTCAATATGCTCAACAATCTTTGTGGCTTTTTGGGCATTTATGATGTTTACAACATCGCGTATAAACTTTTCAGGATTAAAGCTGAACTGCTCCGTTTCTTTTACAGTAAGCCCGCTCAAAATCGTAGCAACAGTTTTTCGTGTAAGTTTACACCCTTTTGCAATTTCGCCAACTAAATCATATTTTGCACTGCTCGAAACCGCCCTACTGATGTTTTTTGTCTCCGACTTGGCTCCTTCAAATGAAATTCCGATTCTAAGTTGTGCTTCGTCAATCTTGGACTTCTGGCTTCCTGTTTCAAGCGTGTAGCGCATTGGTGCAATGTGAAGATCTTTTTTTATCGCGTCAATGGAATTTTTTATTAATTCCTCGCTTGAAAAATGGCAAGTATACGAATATTTGTGGTTGATTTTGTGCCAAAGCTCCTGGAACAGCTCCTTGTCAAAGTTTTTGTTGAGCGGATTTCCTTCTTTCCACTTTGGCTTTTGCGCGTTGTCCACCATTCCGTCAAGGGCGGAAGGATTGTAGACCGCCTGAATGAGCTTTTGTATTTGTGAAAACAGCTCCGTCTTTGCGTCAAGATTTTTCTGGAATTCTTCAGGAAATGTCTGAATCAGATTGTCTCCAAAGGTTTGAACATTTCCCTGCTCCACTGCGTTTTTGTAAACATCGGTGAGTTTGTCATCATCATCAACATAGTCATTTTTAGAAAGATACTTGTTGATGATTTTCGCCTGTCTCTCGTCAATTTCAAACGTTTTTCCCAAGACAGTGATTGTCTTTCCTTCAAAATACGCCGCATCCGCAATCTTTGGTCTGGAATCACTAAGTTCAGCAGTAATGTCCCTCTGAAGTCCGTCAACAAAATCCGCGTAACTTTCGCTTGCCACAACAGTAAGCGTGTTTACGTCCTGCACATTGTCGCCTAGGACATCCTTGTCTTGCCTTGCTCCCAGTTCGTTTACGCATAGCCTCATTCCGCGCCCAACTTCCTGCCTGCGGCTTACATTGTTGTCTGAATGTTTGAGTGTACAAATCTGGAACACATTTGGATTATCCCATCCTTCGCGAAGAGCCGAATGTGAAAAGATAAAGCGAATTGGCATGTCAAAATCTAAAAGCAAGTCTTTGCGCTTTAAAATCAAGTCGTAGGTAGAAATGTCCGCTTCGCTTTCGCCATTTGAATCAACCGCTCTGCCTTTTTTATCAATGCTAAAATATCCTTCGTGGACTTTTTCAATCTGGCTCAATGTAGGAAGAAGCCTTTTCTGATAGTAGCCGTCAGGATTTATGTCAGCAAAATCGTTCATCACAGACTTGTATTCTTCCTCGAACATTTTTCCGTATTCGCCAAGAGCCTCGTTTCCGTCATCGTCGTAGGCGCGGTATTTTGAAACTTCGTCAATAAAGAAAAGCGAAAGAACTTTTATTTTTAATCCTTGCTCAAAAAATTCTTGTTCCTTTTCAAAGTGGCTTCGGATTGTCTCCCGTATTTGCACGCGGCGAATGTCTTTTTCCGCGACATTGCCCGTCATCTCGCCCATAAAAAGCGTGTTCGGGTCAGAGTTTGAGCATACAGCCTTGTTGAACCTAACCGCGTTCTCTCTAGGAAGAATTTCTGCAACATAGATTCCTTTGTACTCAGCAAGTCCATTGCTTGCTTCTTCAAGTTTGTCGCCTACTCCAAGAGTCACATAAACACGTTTTATTCCGCTGTTCTGTTTTTTTTCAATTTCCAGTTTTACAAGAGGAGCAGAATGTGGCGAAAGGATGATTGATTCAGCATAGATATACGTGTTAGTTCCAGAGATGTTTTCAAGGCGGAATCCTTTTACTTCAATTTTCTTTACAAGCTTTTTGTTGTATGCGTCCACAGCGTCAAGGCGATAAACAAGATTGTGATGAATTTTATGAGTTGCGGAATAGTTCATTATAAAAAGCGGATTGAACTGCTTTAGTGCGTTTTGCGTTGCTTCTCCGCCCATTTTCTGCGGCTCGTCAAGAATCAAAATGGGGCGGTTCGCACTAATTACATCAATCGGACGGCGGCTTTGAAACTCATCACGCTTTGTGTAGATAATGCGGGCAGCCTCATTTCCCTTTCTTCCCGCGACATTTTTATCTTTGTTCAAAGAAGTGTTGAATGCCTGCATATTTATAATCATCACGTTTATGTCGGAACTGCTTGAATACTGGTCTATCAAGTTAAGATTCTTGCTGTTGTAGATAAAAAACCGGAGCTTTTTGCCGTACTTCTGCATAAAATGCTCCTGCGTGTACTCAAGGCTTTTGAAAATTCCCTCGCGGATTGCGACGCTTGGAACAATCACAATGAACTTGCTCCAGCCGTAGACTTTATTCAGCTCGTACATTGTCTTTGTGTAGACATAAGTTTTTCCAGTTCCGGTTTCCATTTCAATATCAAAGCTTGGAACACCCGAACTCCGTTCTATTTTCTGCGAGCGGATTATAAAGTTTGCGTCCTGCACTTTGTGGATATTGCCAAGAAGCTCCCTGTCACTTAAAGCCAAGTCCGCGTTTTTGTAGCCGTAATCATCATCAAAATCAAGGCTGGAATTGTCTGTGTTGCCTCTGTCGCGCAAATACTGGATTTTGCCTGCAAACTGCTGGCCTTCAAAACATTTTACAATGGAATCCACCGCGTCCGTCTGATACTGTTGTATTTTAAATGTAAATTTCATTTGTTTGCTCCGTCTATGACTTATTTATAATTTCCCAGTGGCCGCTAAAACCACTTCCAACAAATTGAATTTTATCTTTCATTTTTTCAATATGTCTTGCAACTGTTTTTGAACTAACTTTTGCTTTCATAGCGATTTCATCTCTTGTAACTTTATTGTTGTTTTTTATTTCATTTAAAATAAATAGATCCAAATCTTGAGGGACAGTTTGGAGGACATCTTGAGGGACAGTTTGAAGGACATCTTGAGAGACAGTTTTTCTGGAGATACGCTCAAACGTTATAGAACAGTCAAGCTCATTTTCTTGAAATTTTGGAATATTGATTTTTGCATCTTTACATTCTTGATTCATCCGTCTAAAACCACTTCCCCATTCTTCCATCAATTTCATAAACCTAAAGACTTTTGCAATAACAGGATTTCTAGAAACAGATTTTCCGTTCAATGCACTTTCAAGAGAAAGTCCAGCCACGAGACGTCCTGGAGACACTATTTCAACTCTGTCATCATAAATTGCAATCTGAGTTGGCTCTTCTATCATGTAGCTTCTGTGAACAACCGCATTTACAATTGCTTCGCGGAGAGCATTCACAGGGATTTCAAAATCATCAATTCCTTGCATTCCCACAAATTTTATTCCGACTTTCAGATTCCTAAGAATAAAATTGAGAGCCTGCTCAACTTGCTCAAAAATTGCACCTGAACAGTCTAGCTTGTCTAAGAAAATTGACTTATCAGTTCCTTTAAAACAGGCACAGCGAATTCCACAGCGGGAAAAATCATAAAAGTTTGACGATGTTAAAATTGCATAGGCATTTGTTGGAACTAATTCGCCGTTTATGTTTTTTAAAACACCAAGACTTTCAAGTGTTCTTTCTGTTACTGTTATATTGTGGATTCCGGCGCTTTCAATACGTTTCTGAATTTGCAGGCAAAGATTCAAAGTACTCTGTGAATTAAAATGGGCTTTATCATTCATAAGATTTACAGATTTTTGCGAATCAAATGAACTTCTTATTCCATTTAATTCAAGTTCTCTAAGTGAATAAAAATCTGCAGGTCTGCTTGTTGCTCCAATTCTAATAAAAGTTCCATTTTCTTTTCCCTTTGATTTTAAAAAACAAGGTGTGTGATTTGTTGGAAAAATCTCAAGAACAATTACAGTTTTTTCCTCTATAGTTTGAACGTTTATGCTCGGCGAAATCAATGGTTCAATACTGTCACTGATACTGTTTATTATAGAATCCTGAAGTTTATAAATATCACCATCAATTCCTACAACTTCTAAAGTTTTATCATCAATTCCAAAAATGATTGTTCCACCTGAAGTGTTTGAAAACGCAGAAACAGTTTTTAAAAAATTTTCCTTTCGTTCCGGAATAGTACGTTTAAACTCAATATTTACAGATTCTCCTTTTTTGATTTCTTCGATATTCATTCAGCCTTATCTCCTATAATTTTTCTTTACAAAATCTTCCTTTGCCTGTCCGTCGAATACGTTGCGATTTTGCACGAAATCTCATTGCTTTTGCCGTACCTCTACAACTTATTTGTGCTAGTATTTTCAATACAAGAATCCCAAAAGCCAGATTGGAATTCTTCGCTCTGTTCCATATTCAATGTTGTCTGCAAGAATATATGAATCAGGAACATCTTTTATCTGCCTGCGTTTTTTGTTTTTTCCGCCAACTTCAAATGTGTATTTTTGGTTTACGAAAAAATCACCTTGTTCAGAAAACAAAACTTCGTGACTATGCGAAAGCTGATTGAATGCAAAAGTTTCACGGACATTTCCAACATCGGTCTGAATATCATCAAACATATACATGAGATTTGTGTTTTCAAGAAAAATCTTGTCCGGCTTTTCAAGCGTTCCAAGTCCTCGGCTCTGCTTAAAAACTTGATAAATCAATTTTGATTCTTCCAGATATTCAAAATACTGCAATAAAGTCTGACGAGAAATTTGAATTGAAGAAGCAATCTCTGTTACATTCGGAATGAACGGCGCAGATTTTCCAATTACAGCAAGCAGTTTTTTGATTTTTACGATATATGCGACATCTAGTTTTCTAAGCTGCGGAAGTTCAATTTCAAGAATAAGGTTCACAGTTTCGTTCAATCGGATGTAGTAATCATCAATTCCTTCAAGGAAATACGGATAATAGCCGTGCTTGAGATAATCTGAAAAATATTCAAAAGGCTTGATTTTGGAAACAATTTGAGATGAAAGATTTTCATTGTTCTGCAAGATTTCTTCAAGCGAAAGAATAGGAAAGTCGGTTTTTGCATTAAGATTCAGATATTCTCTAAAAGAAAGCCCTTGCAAATTGTACACTAGAGAACGACGGCTCAAATCAGAACGTGCGTTCAAAATTTCAAGAAGAGAAGAGCCTGTAAAAACCAGGTGCAGCTCAGGATAATCATCATAAATGTTTTTGATTGCACGCGACCAGTCCGGGTACTTATGAACTTCATCAAGAAAAAGATGTGTTCCGCCTCTTTTTACAAAGCCGTCCACAAAATCAAGAAGCGAATTGTCAGAAAAATAAAGATTGTCAAGGCTCACATAAAGCACTTTGTCCAACGAGTCAGCAAAAGTCTTTTTTATGTGCTGAAGAATAAGCGTTGTTTTTCCCGTGCCCCTGGAACCGCGAATGCAAATAAGACGAGCGTTCCAGTTGACTTGACTTTCCAAGCTGCGAACAAAAGTCATTTCCGTAGAGGCGATTTTTTTTCTGAATATCTCTATAAGTCTTTCCATATATTATACTATATTCCAATAGTGCGAAATTGTTAAGTCTAGTTAACGATTTTTAGTAAATTTTGTTAAGTAGAGTTAACGTTTTACAAAGAGCATCTATTGCATGTATCTGATATTTTTGTATTTTAAATGTGAATTCTATGTTTAGTTTTTCTCCAACTTTGCAGTTTCTTCTGCAAATAAATCAAAGTCACTTTTGAAAAGTTTATCTTGAATTACACGATATATTTCAAATTCAGATTCTGCCTTATCTTTGGCTATTTCTGTCGAGATTTTACCTGCATTTTTAAGAATATCCCTGTCATCCGCCAGAAGAAATTTGTCAATTCTTCCAGCCCAGTCTTCCATAGTCATAGGAATCTTACGCTTGGCACGATTTTCAGCTATATCCAGAAAGGCACTTACAATATGCTCAAGGTCATCTATTTCTTCTTTTGAAAGATAATTCTTTGCAACCGCTACATCGCTTTTAATGATTTTTCCATTTGGTGCATTTTTCCAAGTTGTCAGCCCCATGTTCTGTTTTGTATGGTCTGCTCGGTCATATACGATTTCTGCCGCTGTCTGATGGCTAACGGCAAAATGAAGCTTGTTCTGAACTTTTGCAAAAAACTCTTTAGTTATAGGAGCATCTTTATCATAATCCATTGATGTAGAATAAATGTCTGTGATTTTCTGATAAAAACGCCTTTCGCTAAGACGAATTTCCCTGATTTCTTCAAGAAGCTCTTCAAAATAATCTTCTCCCAAGAAAGTGCCGTTTTCCATTCTCTTTTTGTCTAAGACATAACCCTTTATTGCATACTGTTGCAAAATCTGAGTTGCCCAACGGCGGAATTGAGTTGCCCTTATAGAATTAACTCTATATCCAACAGAAATAATTGCCTCAAGATTGTAGTGAAGAATATCTCTTGAAACTTCTCTGCCACCTTCTTTTTGAACTACTCGAAATTTTCGAGTAGTTGAATCTTCTGTAATTTCTTTAGTTTTGAATAAATCTTTCAAATGATAAGTAATGGTATTTGATTCAACAGAGAAAAGTTGGGCCATCATTTTTTGAGTAAGCCACAAAGTATTGTCTTCGTAGCGCACTTCGACACTATCTTCCTTTGCCTGTGTTTTAAATATTAAAAATTCCGCCGCACTAGAACGGATAGAAAGTTCTTTTTCCATATTTTACAGCACCTTCCTTACCGTGTCCGGCGAATACGTGGCGAAAATCTGCTCAAAATTGGTGATAAGGCTGTCGCCGTTCAGTGAATTTGACGGGTCACGCATTACAAAATAATACGGCTTTTCTTTTGCAATCTGCGTTACCGTTTCTTCGCTTATGTCCGTGTCAAAGCAAGCCATAAGATTGTTGCCTTCCACGCAGAAAACTTTATTGCCGCCAAGATTTTTTGTTTCAATTTTGCTTGAAAGCATAATTCCCAGGTCGAGCATCACTTGGAAAAGGAGGTCTTCGCCTGTGCGGTCAGTCTTGATGTTGTCTTTGAAAAAATCTTTTGTATCGATATTATCTGGACTGTAGTAAACATCTTCCATGTTGGAAGTATCAATTTTGAGAACGCGAAAGCCAATGTCTAAGCTATCAGGCAATGTTGTTGTCCCCCCCCCGTCATTTGTTTAGCAGTGTTTACAATCTTCTGTCCAGCACGACGGATACGCTCTTTGCCAATTTCGCAGATATTCTTATAACCCGCCTTATACGCTTCGCTCTTTTCATCAGTTTCTTCGGGCAACTGCACCATTATAAATTTACGATTTCCACCATCTTCGGCATTTAACTGCATAACAGCGTGAGCTGTGGTAGCAGAGCCACTAAAAAAATCTAATATAATATCATCTTCATTGGTCACAAAATCAATAATTCTAGCTATAATTTTGTGAGGTTTTGGATTTTCAAACACCTTACTGCCATCAAACAAATCCGATAATAATTTTGTTTCCGCTCTATTATCTTCGTATATCATACTTTTAAGCTGTTCTTTTGCCGTTGAAAGACGTTTCTTTATATGAGGCTGTGTTGTATGGTCAATTCCCCAATGCACTTCTCCTTGCTCTACCCATTTTTGGAATGTTTTTTCGGGCCAACGCCATCCGTTTGCTGGTTTTGGACAAGGCTGATTTGTTTCACAATGCAATATATCAAACATATACCCACCTGGATGAGGGTTCGATGAATTGGAAGATGCACTATACACACCTTTTTCATCCACACAATTATAATGAGAAACTTGGTTTAGCTTTGCTTTATTGGCACTTATCCATTCTCTTAATTTTGATTGAATAATAGAAATATCGCTTTCGTTTGCCTTGATTTTTTCATATTGACTTTGAATACTTTCCGCCGCCTCGCTTATTCTATACCAAGGTTGCAAAGACATTTTATTTTTGGCATAACAAACCATATATTCGTGTTCTTCATTTATTTGTGTAGGATTATTATCAGTTGCAGTTTGAAGCACAATCGTTCCCAAATAGTTTGACTTTGAGAAAATTTCATTACATATAGTTTCCAAAGTTTCTAATTCATGTCCATCAATAGAAATAAATATAACTCCGTCATCTGACAACAAATCCTTTGCCAATTTCAATCTCGGATAAATCATATTGAGCCAATCAGTATGGAAACGACCGTTGCTTTCGGTGTTGCGAGTATAGCTGTCTACAAGCTGGTTTCCTTCTTCGTCAAAGTTTCCGCTCTTCTCTGAAAACTCGGAACTGGAAACTGAAAACTCGTCATTGTATACAAAATCATTCCCCGTATTATACGGCGGGTCTATGTAAATCATCTTGATTTTCCCAAGATAAGTCTCCTGTAAGAGCTTCAGCACTTCCAAGTTATCGCCCTCGATATAGAGGTTTTCTGTGGTATCGAAGTCTACGCTTTCCTCACGGCAAGGACGAAGCGTTTTGGAAATGGGAGCGTTCGCCAGCAGGACAGACTTCTTCTTGTCCGGCCAGGTGAACTGATACCGTTCCTCTTTGCCGTCCACGACCTTGACGGAAATCTCCTGCATCAGCACATCCTTGTCAATGGCACGAACTACCTCGCCATTCTCGTCAATGGTCTCGGTCACGGCATTGGGGAACAGTGCGGCGAGTTTCTTATAGTTTTCATCTGCATTATTTTGTGTGTGCATTTTTAAGTGTGTCATTTATTGTTCTCCTATGGATTTTCTACTAATTCTTTAATAATTGTGTATCTATAAATATATGATGTATAAAATCAGAAAGTTTATTATCTCTTTCCAACTTTAAGCTTTTATAAACTTCTGTAATAGCTTTTTCCCAGTCTTCTTTTGTTTCAATTTTATCTGTTACAGTCTTATCATTCAAAAAATAAATAAATAAAAGATGGGCATCTATTTTATTTAATTCCCTAAGATAATAAAGATGAGCAATTCTGTTTGCATACTGATAGTAGTTTTCTTTGAACCAACTGATGTCTGATTTTACATTCAGAAATTCTTTTGTTGCTGCAAGACTTTTTTCAATCAAATCTAGAGAGTTTTGTGATGCTTTTGTGGAATCAATCATTTGTTCACTTATATGTGCTTTAGCTTCCATAATAAAAACAGTATCTTTATCTTTGGCTAAGCCATCCCAGTTTGCGCCACCATTAGGCCAGAATTCTTTTAGTGGTTTTGTAATTGTTGATTCTATTCCCAATCTATTAATAAAATCCTGGTCAGCATATTCTGCATAGCAATCATCTTCGCGAGGAGAAAGCCATTCAAGATTAATAGGTTTATTAAAAATCTTCGATAATTCCTGATTTAAAATATCTTGATTTTTATTTGCGAGTAATTGCAAGTCTTTTTGGCTTCCATGTGTATCATCTGTAAAAGTTTTTCTTGCCATTTTCTATTTCTCCGTATTTATTTTCCAATAACCTGTTTTCTTAGAGCCTTCACGCTTTATAAGCAACAGTTCTTCGGAAAGCCTTTTTGCAGCCCTTTCAACAGTTGCGTGTGAAAACCCTGTTGTTCCAATAATTTCTTTTGAGGAAATCTGTCCTTTTTCTTTTATTATCGAAAGAATTTTCTGTTCTTTATCCGAAAGATTTAATCCCTCATTTAATCCCTCATTTGTTTTCTTTTTCAAAGAATTCTTTTTTGCATACGACTTTCGCTTTACTGTAACTGCAAAAAATGCAGATGTAGATTTATACATAGGTTCTTCTATGTCGTTTTCCGCACATATTTCCCGTATTCGTTTTAGTCCAGTTCCCCAATGCTCCACAAGTCGCATTTTTAAGAAAGCGTCTGCTAGAACCTCATTTCTTACGCTGGAACGACCATCAAGAATATCTTGAATCGTAAGCCCGCCAATCAAACCGCCCGGACTGACAATCTCATCAAAGGTTTTGTTCATTCCCAAAAGACTCAGTTCCTGTATTTTGTATCGTTCTGCCGCCCGAGTAGTTGCATCAACTCTGATATAAACGCCTTCGAGACCTTCTGATTTTATGCAATACGGAGTATTCTGACCTTTTGCAATGTTTATTATTATGACAGTCTTATCTTCAATTCTTTCAAATGAAATTTGAGGAATTATCTGCGGACTTATATTGTCGGATATTGAATTTGAAATCTTATCTTTTATCTTAAACACTTCATCGTCATTTACATCAATAATATCAAAAGTTTTATCATCAATGCCAATAATTATATTTCCACCGTTTCCGTTTGCAAACGCGACGATTGTCTTCAAGACTTTTTTCTCTTTATCTGGAAACTCCCGTTTAAATTCAAGAGAGTCACTTTCGCCTTTTTTAATATCTTCTATTTTCATAGAGATTTCAACTCCTCTTCAAATTTTCTTTTCCGATTCACAAGCTCAAACTTCTTTTTTGGCTGGACTTCCTTGCGTGCAAGTTTTTCTAATCTGTCTATTTCTTTTTGCAGCTTTTCTTTCTTTTCCTTAATCTCAATATTTTCTTCAAGACTAAGGCTATTATTCCATTCGCCGCCTGCGATTTTTTTTATTATGTTTTCCCGGACTTTATCAAAATCAAGTCCATTAAGTGCAAGAACTGCGTCCTGCCGTTTTTTCCATTCAGAAACAAAAAGTTTTTCATAGAAAACTGCCAGCTGAACCTCTTCTTCAAACTGCAAGGCAAAAACTAGATTCTGCGGAATGAGCTTTGCAATTTTTTCAATGTTCTTAGGCTCGTAGTTTTTTGTTTTTAGCATGACGCTTAGAACATAAAAGCCTTTCACTTTCTTTCCTTCAAGAATTGACGGAATTGTTCTTGTGCTTACTTCATTTACAATATCAATTCGGCTTATGTCCGAATCAAACTTACTCTGCTGTGCGTTTGTAAACTGAAATTTTCTGTAAATCTGAACTTTTGGCAAAGGCTTATAAATATCTGTTGCTTGAGGTAAATTAAGCATTAAGTGCTCCTTTTGTTTCGCATGTCTCAGCCACAGTTTTTTTTACAACAAGAAAACAAATCAATTCAAAATCATCAAGGCCTTTAATCTGAGTGTGTTTAAAATCTACTGTATCTCCGGTAAGGAATGAATCAATATTGCTCTCATCTTTTACTTTTATTATGGAAGAAATGGAATCACATAAAAGGCGGCTATAAACTTTCATATTTTTTCCGTCTTTTGTTTCCGAATTGAACTGATGGTAAACTTCCGGAACAGGCTCGCTTTTTCCTCTGCACATCAGACGCATTTTGTCTAGCAGTTTCTTAGGATTAAGATGGTTGCAGACAATACCTCCGTCTTCACCAATATAAACCATATAAAATGGATGCAACCTGTTCTGGCTGTCTATGTTCACACTGTTGTTTCTGTTTTTTAAAACATAAATAACACCAGGCGGACATTCCTGTGCCGATTGTGCCACTGCATGAAGTCCAAAAGGTGTATTGTCCAAATCACCATGTTTTTTTACATATTCAAGTAAATCCAGACGGAACTCGTTAAGACCTAAGTCCATAATATTAATTCCGCCGTTCATTTCTTCAATATCGATAACCTCATCTTTTAGTTTTTGAAGCTGTTCTTTTCTGTAATCCAAATCTTTCTGCTCATCTTCAAGGATATTGTCGTCGGCAGTTGCCGCCATATCAACAATTTTCATTCTTGTTTCTACACGGCTTTTAAGATTGATATACTCATCAAGAGTTAAATCCGGCCAAAAGTTTACAAGCTGAATTTGTTTGTTTTTGCTACCGATACGGTCAATACGTCCAAAACGTTGAATAATTCGGACTGGATTCCAGTGTATATCATAGTTAATAAGATAGTCGCAGTCTTGCAAGTTCTGTCCTTCACTGATGCAGTCTGTAGCAATAAGCAAGTCAATGCTCCGCTTGTCATCAGGAAAAATGACATTCTTATCTTTTGAAAGCGGAGAAAAATAAGTAAGAACAGCATTTAAATCACAATGGAAGTTTTCAAGTGTGGTTTTTCCTTCTGTCGTGCCGCTAATCATTGCCGAATCAAGACTATAATTTTCTTTGATAAATCCGCTTAGATTGTTGTAAAGATAATCCGCTGTGTCTGCAAATGCTGTAAAGACAATAATTTTTTTGTTTCCTTCGTTTATTGGATTTTCAATTTTCTTGCATATTATCTCAATGAGTTTCTGAAGTTTTGAATCTTTTTCCGGTGTGATGTCAGAAATAAGACTTTCAAGTCCAAAAAGAACTGCTTCATCATATTTCAAATCCTTAAGCCAGGAAACATAATCCATGTCATTCAAATCAATTTTTACTTTTTTTCCAATCGAAAAAATATCGCTTGAGTTCTGGTCGTCTAAATCGTAATCATCATCCATTGAAATATCTGTAAGATTGATATTCATATCATTTTTGTTTTTCTCAAACTCTTCAATGATTTTGATTGTCTGCATAATATATTTCTTTACTCTCTGAACTGTAAGACGGAATGAATAGACTGAACTTTCAAGTCGCTTTAAAAGGTTTATTGCCATAAGACGACGAATTCCGCTTTCACGTCCCATCTGGTCAAAACCGCCCGCCCCCGACTCATTGTCTGTATCGAGGTTATATTTTTCACGTTTGCTTGAGTGTATAAAATGAGAAGGTACATAAATAGAAAGTTTTAGTTTGTTTAGCTCTTCAAAAATCAGATTGAATGTAGCTTCATTATCATCTTTTGTGAGCGGTGTTTGGATTGAAATAGGATGTAGCCTTTCCGGAAAAGTTCCAATGTCCTTAGTATCATAATATTTTTGAATATGCTTGCGACTTCTTGCAATTGTAACGCTGTCAAGAACTTCAAAAAAGTCAAAGCTCAGCATGCTTAAAAGATTTTCAGTAGTACGTTCCTCCGCTTCAAATCGACTCCATTTATTAAATGAAACCTGTGCCTGGCGGAATATGTCTTCAATAGAACTTTTAGTATTTAAGTTTCTGTCAAGATTTTCAGCGACTCCTTCATAGGCAAGTGCAAGCTGATTTCTTAAATCAATAAAGCGGTTGTTCACAGGAGTTGCACTGAGCATTAAAACTTTTGTCTTAACTCCCGTTTTAACAACTTTTTCCATAAGCTGCATATAGCGGTTTTCTTTTGTATTTGAATGGGTTCCTATGCCGTTGCGGAAATTATGAGATTCATCAATTACAACAAGGTCATAGTTTCCCCAATTTATATATGAAAGGTCGTTTCCGTTCGACTGACCATGCGTTCTATTCAAGTCGGTGTGGAACAGAACATCATAACGAAGCCTGTCGTCTGCAATCGGATTATTTTTATAATTTCCTTTGTAAATATTCCAGTTATTCGCAAGTTTCTTAGGACAAAGCACTAGAACACGGCTATTGCGACTTTCAAAATATTTAACTACAGAAAGCGCGGTAAACGTTTTTCCAAGACCAACGCTGTCAGCAAGAATGCAGCCGTTGTATTTTTCAAGTTTGTTGATTATCGCAAGGCAGGCATCTTTCTGAAAGTTATAAAGCTTATTCCATATTGCGCTCTGCTTAAATCCTGTTGCTTCCTTTGGCAGTACATCTTCGCTAATATCATCAAGGAATTCTCTAAAAATATTATAAAGAGTTACAAAATAAATAAATTCCGGTGGATTTTCTGTATAAGCAGAAGCTATACTTTCGATAACCTGATTAGTTACATCCTTCATCATATCAGCATCATCCCAAAACTGCTCAAACGTCTGCAAAAAGCCTATGCTCATAGGAGCTTTCATTTTTGTAATTGCAAAAGCGGCATTATTTCCCTTTTCAACGCCAAGCTCTACTGCTGTAAACTCTTTTACAGGATTGTAATTTGTTTCATCAACATTTATAAATGAAGGCATATTCTGCTGCGTGGAGTTAGACTTAAAAACAGCCTTTTTCTTAATCCATTCGGCACACTCTTTTGCGACAGCTTTCTGATTCAACTCATTGCGAAGTTTTACTTCAAATTCAGTGCCGTAAAGGCTTCTTTCCCGATTTAGACGAGGTATATAAAACTCACGCTTTTCTTTTTTTGCTTTATCTACAACAAATGTCGGAGAGGTAAATATAAAACGAAGCTCATCAATATTCTTTAATTCATTTTTCAATTCCTGATATGCATAAATAGAAAAACAGGCCGCAGCAATAGAAACTTTGCTGCCAGGCTTTATTTCTTCCTTTATACTTTGGCTCAAAGTTTTATGCACATTATCAATAAATTCAGGCGATGACATATCCATTTTTTAAAACTCCGTTTTTCCATTCGTGAAGAACACAACACTCCCATTATATCACGAATTCGCCCTTTTTTTGAGATTAACCACTATAATTTAACAAAGTAATTCTACGCCTGAATATCTTGCAACCGATTTTTATTCAACACCTTTCCCCGAACATTCCCCATCGCAGCAATCTTTTTGTTTCTTTGCGCAACAGGAAGATGAAGAACAAGATTTGCAGCAACTGTCTTTGTGTTTTACTTTAAGAACTATCGCAAAGATAATTAATGCTGCAACAATAAGTCCTACAATCAAATCTGCAATTTTTATTCCAAAAATCATATTGCTCCAAAAAGTAACATTATCAATTTGATGATATAGCAAACAATCCAGGCAAACACGCATTGGAATACAACTATTCCGAATGCCCACTTTAAGCCGAGTTCATTTTTTACGGCGGCAACAGCTGCAACGCAAGGTGTGTAAATCAAAGAATATACAAGCATTATAATTACGGTAGAAGTTGTAAAGAATGCTTCAATTCCGGTTGTACCAAACAAAAGTTCCATTGTTGCAACTACGCTTTCTTTTGCCATAAATCCACTGATAAGTGAAGTGCAAATTCTCCAGTCACCAAGTCCGATTGGCTTAAAAAGCGGAACAAAAATGCCAGAAACTTTTGCCATAATGGAATCGCTTGAATCTTGAACAAGATTAAAATGAATGTCAAAGCGCTGCAAAAACCAGACAACAACTGTTGCAATAAGAATTATAGAAAATGCCCTTACAATAAAATCTTTTGATTTTTCCCACAAAAGTTGCAGAACATTTCTGGCACTTGGAAGTCTGTAATTAGGAAGTTCCATTACAAACGGAACAGCTTCTCCTTTGAATAATGTCCGTCTGTAAATAAGAGCAACAAGAATCGCATTCAAAATTCCAAACAAATAAAGGCAAGTCATTACAAGTCCTCCTTTGCCAGGAAAAAATGCACTCGTAAAAAAAGCATAAATTGGAAGTTTTGCGGTGCAACTCATAAATGGCGTAAGAAGAATTGTCATTTTTCTATCCCGCTCACTTGGCAAAGTTCTTGTAGACATAATCGCAGGAACTGAACAACCAAAGCCAATCAACATCGGAACAATACTTCTTCCGGAAAGTCCGATTTTTCTGAGCAACTTATCCATAACAAACGCAACACGCGCAATGTAACCGGAATCTTCAAGCAATGACAAGAACAAAAACAATATTACAATTATCGGTAAGAAACTCAAAACGCTTCCGACGCCGGAAAATATTCCGTCGATAATCAAACTGTGCAATGTTTGATTGACATCAAGTTGCGTCAACGCTCCGTCCGTTATATTAGTTAAGTAAGTGATTCCTTTATCAAGCAAATCTTGAAAAAACGCTCCAATCACATTGAACGTTAAGTAAAAAATCAAAAGCATTATACTGATGAATGTTGGAATTGCCGTGAATTTTCCTGTAAAAATTTTATCAAGTTTTTCACTTCTGATTCGTTCTTTGCTTTCTTTTGGTTTTGAAACACACTGTGCACACATTTTTGAAATAAATGAAAAACGCATTTCGGCAATCGCTGCGCTGCGGTCAAGTCCACATTCATTTTCCATTTGCAAAACAATGTGCTCAATGGCTTCTTTTTCGTTTTCATCAAGTCCAAGTTTTTGAATGATGAGCGAATCGCCCTCGATAATTTTTGAAGCCGCAAATATTCCGGGAATATCAACTTTTTTAGCATGATCTTCAATCAGATGATATATAGAATGGCGTGCCCGGTGAACTGCGCCGTTGTTGTCGTTCGGATCGCACAAATCTTTCTGAAATGGTTTTTCCTGATAATGAGCGATGTGAATTGCATGCTTTATCAATTCTTCAATTCCTTGATTTTTGCTTGCAGAAATTGGAACAACCGGAACGCCAAGAAAGTTTTCCATTGCGTTGATGTCAATCGAACCGCCATTTCCTGTAACTTCGTCCATCATATTCAAAGCGATTACAATCGGAACTTCCATTTCCAGCAGCTGCATTGTAAGATACAAATTCCGCTCGATATTTGAAGCATCAACAATATTGATTATCGCATTCGGTTTTTCATCAAGAACAAAATTCCTTGAAATAAGTTCTTCACTTGAATACGGCGACATTGAATAAATTCCAGGTAAATCAGTTACCCGCGTGTTTGGATGCCCGATTATAGCTCCATCTTTTCGGTCAACTGTAACTCCCGGAAAATTGCCGACATGTTGATTGGAGCCGGTAAGCCTGTTGAAAAGAGTTGTCTTTCCGCAGTTTTGGTTGCCAACAAGCGCATAAGTTAAAATTGTATCATTCGGTAAAGGATGTTCGTGTTTGCCATCATGAAAAATTCCGTCTTCGCCATATCCAGGATGAAAAACTTTTTCAGATTTAGGTTTTTCAACTTTTGTAAGTTCAGGGATTTTTTCAATTTCAATTTTAGCAGCGTCGTCTTTTCGTAATGTCAATTCATATCCGTGAATATTGAATTCCAAAGGGTCGCCCATTGGTGCCGTTTTTACAAATTGAAGTTCGGCTTTAGGAAGAATTCCCATATCAAGAAAATGCTGACGCAACGCACCACTTCCGCCAACCTTTTTTATTTTTGCACATTCACCAACAGACAATTCATTAAGTTTCAATTTTAGCTCCTATTTAATCTTTAAAGTTGAAGTCAATTTTATCAAACTATATTTAGTCAAAACACAAACATTTGCAGTTTTTCATTTCTGTTTTGATTTAATATTTTCATAGAGATTTCTTTAATTTACATATTAACTGATTTTTAAAAGAAAAGATGTAAAAAAGCAAGACAGTTTGCAATGAAATGAGGATACAAAAAAAGGAGATTAAATTTGCCTTACTTTACTTTTTTTTTACAATTATCTTCTGCCAAAATAGCGACAAACTTTTTTATTATATTGAAGATATTCAGCTCCAAACGCTTCTTTCAAAAATTCTTCTTCCACATTTACAATCTGCAAATGAAAAAGCAATACTGCAAAAACTGTCGCAACAAACAAATACCAATTGAAATATGTAAATAAAATTCCAATATATATAAGGTCAAATCCCAAAAATGCGGGATTTCGACTGACAGAATATATGCCTGTCGTAACAAGATTTGTTTTTTCTTCCCTTTGCACACCTGCTCGCCAGTTGTCTTTCATCTGCAATACGGATGCAATAAATACAAAAACACCTGTTGCAGTTATCAAAATCCCGACTATCCGCAATGATATATGAATATTTCCTTCATAAAAAAATATGCTGCCAAGTTGAATTATCGGAATTATGTACGTTGTTATTTTCAACGCGATTTCTATAAATTTAACAAAGCCTTTCTTTCCTTTTCCAAGCTGATCTGTTTGTATTCCCTTTTTCCGCTGACTTATCATTTTTGCAAAGTAGCAAATATAAAACGCCGCCATCAATAAAAGTGTAAATAATTTTATTAGCATTATAAGATTCCTTTTAGATTGTTCATAAATAAACTTGTTTGTTATAAAAAATTATATAACGTGACTGACATTTATATAATATTAAAATATCATGTTATCGAAAAATCTTAGTATATTTTTATAAAATAAAATCACCCGTTTAAAGATGATTTGAAATTTTGTATTAATCCGTCTTCAGAGTTCAGCGGCTCAGACAGCTTTGGAAAACGGTGTGGCAACTCTCGTAAAACAGTAAAAGTAGTCTAAAAACAATAAAGCCGTCCAAAACTGGGCGGCTGTTTTATTTTTACTCACTTATTGACATTCCGTCATCATTGGAAATGGATTTATAAATAGGCTTTTTGGATTATTTTTCTTTAGCACTTTGAGTTTTATATGTGTCTAACAAAGTTTACTTCCGTTTGCACTGCTATAGCTTTTATTTTTTTATAGTTCCTTAGCTGATTGAGAGCCTCACCTTCAAAATACCTGAGTTTATTTATCTCATTCATTCTTTGAGTAATTTCGTGATAATCGGTCATACACCTTCACCTTTTTGTTGTTAATAAATTTATTGAACAAATAAAAAACCAAAACATCAATCTTAGTCGAAATTGAAAACTATATAGGATATAGAAATATAATTGACAAAAATACCTACAAATATATACAATAAAGAGAAAAGTAGGCAAGGAGGTACTTATGAAAATTTATTCTTCATTGCTCAAAGGATTTCTTTCTGATGAACTTGAAAGAACGAACAGAATGCTTTTAAGATATTCAGAACAATTAAAATCTTATCCAAAAGGCTCTGTATATATAAAAAAATCTGGAAAGCAAAAATATATATATCGAGTACACAGAGAAGATAATCGAGTTATCTCCGAATGTCTTGGCAATATTAACGATGTCAATTCTGATGAAATCTTTATGCAAGCAGAAAGTCGAAAAAATATAGAAAACATCATAGCTGATTTACTCGTTGAGAAGAAAGACTTGGAGAAAATATTAAGATGACAAATGAACAGGAAGTAGACTTTTGGAAAACCATAGAAAGTCTTGACCGGTTAGAATTATTACCGAACTTAGTAGTTATTGGAAGTTGGGCGGAATATCTATATCAAGATTATTTTAACACTGAATATATTGCCAATATTCACACAAGAGATTTAGATTTTTTATATCCAAATATTCACAAACCGACAAGAAAAATAAATCTAATTCTAGAAATGGAAAAACTGGGATTTGTACATGATAATGTCAGGGATGGAGTTTCTACTTTCTATAAAAAAGATTCTCTTGAAGTTGAATTTCTTACAAGAATTTTGGGTGCAGGAGACCATATTTCCACTTACATTGAACCTATCGGCATAAAAGCAGATGGAATTCGAGATCTAAATATATTTGCTGGAAATACACTTGCAATTTCAACACATGGGTTTACAGTTTTTGTTCCTGAACCTGCCTGTTATGCAATTCAAAAAATACTAATAAATCCAACAAGACTTCCAGAATACAAACAAGGACCAGATATAGAAAAAGTTCGCAGATTATTACCACACATTGCACAAGATTATAATCAAATAAAAAGATTCTCCGAAATTTACAGCAAACTTACAAAAAAACAGATTGCAATATTTAAAAAGTTTGCGAAGGAAATAACTTGCAAATATGTCAAAACATAATATCTTTAGGCAATAAACTTAATGGACTTAATAAAACATCAGAGAGAACAAACAATCTTCCTCCTCATCCTGATGACCATCCTTCACCATCCGATTAGCCTATTTTACACAAAACTCTAAAAGTTTATACAAAAACGATTGATATGCATTGCATAAATTGTATTTTCTACTTTTTTGTTCAAACAAAGATTTCCGCTTTCTGCAAATTTTTCATAATCATAAAATATGATTTCAAAATTTCCATTTTTTGTGGCTGCATCAAATTCTTTTTGAAAACAAATGTCAACTTGCTTTATAGAAAACATTTCACATGGAAAAAGAATCGCATCTATCATTTCTTCCCCCCCCTACCATCTTGTTATCCCAAAATAACATCCGCAATCGGAGACAACGCATTAAAATCAACAAAGTTCACTACAGAATTATAAGTTTCAATCATTGCTCTTGTTTCAGCATCTTTTTCCGCTTCCGGCAGATTTTTTGCCTTGTGATACAAAAGCCCCATCATCGTTTTGTGCGCAATTTTCAATTTTGAATAATCGATTCCGCCCCTTAAATGAAAAATCTCCGCCTTTTCAAAAATTTCGTCCGAAAGCTGCCTTTTCATTCCTTTTTTTATATTACAAATATTTTCCGCATCCAAAGGATCTGCAAGCCCGACCGTCGCAATAATTATTTTTTTGCTTTTCCACCAGCCGCAACCTCCAACGGCTTCCAGCCTTTTAAAAGTTTTTGCCATTCCCAAAACTCCGCCGGCATACAGCGCACCCACATACACAATTGTCTCGCATTCCGCAATTTCCCGGGGATTTTTCACATCTTCAAAATCAACCGCTTTTATTAAAGTTCTTTTTGACAATTCTTCCGCATACATTTTTGCAGTTCCATAACAAGAACCATAAATTATAATTTTATTCATAAAATATCACCGCAGATTTTTCAAATAATATTTTTTATGGCAGTCCCCGCCTTCGGCGGGTCGGGCTTTCCGGTGTTCCGGCATCCGCCTGCATTACTCGCTTCGCTCGCAACGCGCCTTCGGCGCGCACCTACAATCCCTACTGCAGAACGCTAACAAAAAACTTTCCACCCAAAAAACGCCCAACCGCTCTTTTTATGAATGCTCCTTTACATATTGCAAAAATTCAGGCGTCTTCGACCAATATTTTATGCCCCAATTTTCAAAATTCCATTCTTCCATATAATCATTACATTCAAAATCCACATAATAGATTTCATCATTACAAACCACAAAATTTGTAGGAAAATAATCAATATTCAGCTTTGCGGAATATAACGCTTTGCACATTCTCTGCAACTGTTCAATATAAACAGGCTTCATTTTATCATTCAAAACAAATTCAAAAATTGTATCGCCATCAATAAATTCTTTTAAAATACGTTCGTTTTCTTCATCAATTTCCAACATTGCAGGCATTTTTATTCCAACCGCTTTCAAACGCTCGTAATCTCTTTTTTCTGCTTCCAATTTGTTTCCGAACTGATAATAATCGCAAGGCTCATGGTGTATCTGCTTTAACACATAGCGTTTTGCGCCGTCTTCCGCTAAATAAGAATATCCGCCCTTCCCTTTTCCCAACTGTTTTACGATTTTATAATTCTTCCCGTTCACAGACAATTCTTTTTCCACAACAACTTCTCCATAAATTTAAAAATAAAATCTTATGCGGCCAAAACTTAAATTATTAATCCGCAAAAATCCACACATTCAAAATCATATTTTCATTTTTCGAATTCTCCGGCTCACTGCGATTCTGCTGAATTTCGCCAACCTTCAGAACGCCGCCAGACAAATCAACTTGCGCAGAATACAGAACATTACTTTTCCAATACAAAGTTCCTTCAACTTTTATAAAATATTTTCCGTCCGCAACTTTATTTCCGCTCGAATCCGTTAAATCCCAAATAAATTTCTGACTTCCGTTCTTTAAAGTCGCGGCGCTTACAGCATCAATTTCTTTATCAGAAAGCGAATCCGGATTTACAGCAGCAACCCAATGAACAAGAGCGTTTTCGCGCTTTCTGTAACCGCGCTTTTTTGCAGTAAAATCCGAAACATAAACAGTTTTTACAACTTTTCCGCTTTCATCTTCAACCCAAACCGCAGTTTGATTTGTCGCAAGAGAAAAAGCCTTTTTATAATCAAAACTTATTTCCACAACCGAAGAAACACTTCCTTCTTTTTCAGCAAAAACATTTCCACTAAAAAAAATTCCTGAAATCAAAGCAAAAACCGGCAAAATAATCTTTTTTTTCATAAAAACTCCTATCTTGAATTCATTATAAATGAACTACTAAGTTTTAACAAAAAAAATTCTATTTTTTATTTTTTCCTGTAAAGCATACAAGGTCTTCCGCCGGTGCAATAATTTATATCTTCGGTTAATTGTTTTTGCTTTACAAGATAGTTCAGATAATGGCGGACTGTAACTATCGAAATTCCAAGTTTTTCCGCAATCATATCTCCGCTTTGCCACCCGGAATTTTCATCAAAATAAGTCAAAATCAATTTTAAAGTTTTTTCCTGTATTCCTTTAGGATAACTTTTTTCTTTTGTTTTTGTCGTATTTGAAATTATGCTGTCTATGGAACTTTGGTCTAAAACTGTCTTTTGTTTTAGAGTTTCCACCTTTGTAGAAAATTTTTCCAATGCAATCTGAAAACGTTCATACGCAAACGGTTTTATAAGATAATCAATTACGCCAAGATGCATTGTTTCTTCCAAAGTTTGCGCATCATTTGCCGCAGTAACCATAATAACTTCGGAATTTATTTTTTTTCTTCGTATTAATTTCAATGTTTCAAGACCGTCCATATTCGGCATATAAACATCCATCACAATCAAATCGACTTTGTTATTTTCAAGGAAATTCAACGCTTCCTCGCCGTTTTTGCACGAACTTACAACAGAAAAATTTTTATTTTTGCAAACATATTGTTCATTTATCATTGCGACCATCGGGTCATCTTCTATAATTAAAACTTTATAATCCATTAAATCCCCGCAAAATTAACGCTTTTCCAAAGTTACCATAAAACAAGAACCGTTTCCAACTTGCGATTCCACAGAAATTGTTCCTCCAAGACTTTCTATCAACTGCTTAGTATGATAAAGTCCCACTCCGCGGCCAGTTCCTTTTGTGGAAAATCCATTCTCAAAAATTCTTGATTTCAGTTCATCAGAAATTCCAGGTCCCGTATCTTTTACAGTGATTAAAAGTTTTCCCGTTGTTGTAAAAACTCCAAAAGTCAATTCGCGCACTCTGTCAAAAGAAGATGAATTCATTGCATCCAAAGCGTTATCAATTAAATTTCCTGTGATTGTAACTAACGCTTCGGAAGGAACTTCGATATCTTTGGAATTAAAACAAATATCATCCTGCAAAATAAATTTTACATTACATTCCGACGCGCGTGCGATTTTTCCAATCAGCAAAGCCGCAAAAGAAGGATTTTCTATGCAATTCATAACTTTGCTGACTGTTTCCCGCTGAATAATAGAAATATTTTCAATGTAAGAAATTGCTTTTTCATATTCACCAATTTCTACCAAACCAAGAATTACGTGCAATTTATTTGTAAAATCATGATTATTTGCCCGCATAGAATCCACCAAAAATTTTGTTCCTTCAAAATCTTCTGTAAATTCCATAAACTCCGATTTTATTCTTTTAAAAAAATATGCGCATATTAAAAGTTCAATAATTATTGCAACAAAAATAACAATCACGAACATCCAAACAGTTTTTATTGTTACGGACTCAATTGAAGTTCTAAGCCTGATTGTCATAATAAATCCTGAATAAGAGCCGTTTTCATCATAAATTGCAGAATAGGTTCTTCTTTGCGGCCCAGACGGACCAATATCTGTTTCTGTATAAAATCCTTGCGGATGATTTTCAAAATTTGGAATTGTTCCATCATATTCTTTATTTATCAAAAAATGATTCGTATGATAAATTCGGTTATTGTTTTTATCTACAATAGAAATAACATCAACGTCCGGAAGATCTTTTACAACAGAATCCATATATTTTCGCAAATCTTCCTTGGAAAAATTCTTTGTAAAATCGTAAAGCCGCGTTATAAGTTCCGATGTATCCTGAAGATTTTGATTAAAAAGTTTGTCGTTTGATTTTATGTTTATGAACGCTCCGCCAGCAGTCAAAAAAATTGTTACCGCAATAATTAAAATCAATTGTTTTTTTTGAATTTCTTTTCGCAAAAAATGTAATTTTCCGTGATTTGTCTTAGCAGATTTTGAATTAATTTCCATTGAATAAATATATCACATAAAAAAGATAATATACCTTTTGAAAGTAAAAAAAGTTTTTGCACAGAAATTCATTTTTTAATCTTTCAAAAAATTGTTTTAATTTTTTTTTGTACTAGGATATAACCACAAAATAAAAAAATGATTCACTTGGAGGAATCTTAAAAATGGAATTTGCACATCTTTTTGAAGCATTAATGTTGGTTTGTTTTGGTTTTTCTTGGCCTTTAAATGTAATTAAAGCATATAAAGCAAGAACAGCAAAGGGAACAAGTCTTGGTTTTATCATTTTGATTATAACAGGATATCTTGCCGGAATTACAGCAAAAATTATCAATCAGCAATTCAATTATGTTCTTGCGGTATATTTTATCAATCTTGCAATTGTTATGTGCAATATTTTTATTTATATAAGAAACAAAGCGTTAGACAGAAAAGCTAAAAACGGAAATATTCTTAAAATAGACAGTCTTAAAATTGAAAATATTGAGGAGAACGCTATGAGTTTGAATTATTCCAATTCTTTGGACGAAATCATTAACAAAACAAATGACAACATTGAAAAAACAAATTCTGTTATTCTTATGGGCGGAGAATTCGACAAAAAGATTCCAGTTAATGAACTTGCAAAAACGTTCGATTTCAATTTTGACATTTACAACAAAAGCAATGCAGAACTCTGCGCCGCAAATTCAGCAAAATACTTTAAAGAAAATATTGCACCGCTTTATCCGGAAGGAATTTTAATTCACTTAGGAAAAAATGATTTAAAATCTTTCACAGAAGATAACACCGGATTTGACAACGATTATCTTAATCTTATCAACGAAATCAAGCAAAACAACAAAAATTGCAGAATTGCATTGATTTCTGTAAACAACCCTAACAAAGACAAAAATATTGCTGCGATGAATGCTCACATAAAAGCAATTGCAGAAAGCGCAAAAGCAACATTTGTAAACCTGGAAAGCGTAAAACTTTGGAATCCAAACGCAACAAAAGCTGCTACAGAATTCGCTTATTCAATGGGCTTAAGAATCAGAAAACCATTAAAAGACGTTGCAGATATTCTTTACAGCTATGCATTCAAAGAATTTGCAGAAGAAGATGCAAACATCACTTTAGTCGGCTAATTTCTTAGATTATTTTCATAGAAAAAGGTTCTGCGTTATTAAAAACCAGAACCTTTTTTTTTCGCAATCATCCCACAAAATTCCCAAAAAAGATTTTTTCGTATTGTTTGCTATAAGAAAAATTTTACTTAATTATAAATAATTTTACTTTAATATTTAAATTTATTTATGCGGATTTTAAATAAGTGATGTACAATATTAGTATGAATTCATTATTTTGGAATCCCTTGTATGAGATAACTGCATTAACAATGATAATTCTCTTCATTACTTTCTATAATATGCAGAGAACTTTACCTACAAGAAAAAATTTGCAGTTCGCAAGAATTTTGACAATCGAATTGGTTTGTATTATTTTCAATTTACTTTCAACTTATGCCACAACTTACCCAAAAATCTATCCTGCCTGGGTTTTACATTTTACAAATCAAGTATATTTTATCTGTTTAAGTTCCATATATTACGCTTTCTATGCGTATTGCCGCTATTTAGCAGAAGAAAGCAAAAATTCATACAGAAAAAACTGGTGGATTTTTAAAATTCCTTTATATCTGATAATCACGTTATTATTAATAAACCCTTTAACAGGCTGGATTTTTTACATTTCAGAAGCCGGCTATTCAAGAGGAATTTTATATAAATCAGTTTTAGTTCCTTACCAATTGTTTTATTTACTTCTGGGACTTTTATTTGTTCTAAAAAGCAGAAAGAATATTTTATTAAAAGAAAAAAACTGCATATATTGCTTTTGCTTTATTATTTTTATCGGAACAATTTTCCAAGGCTACATTTTCCCGTATTGGTTGCTTATCAATAATTTTTTAACAATCGGATTTGCAATTTTATTCTTATCCACACAAAACCCAGAATACGTTACAGATTCAAAAACAAAACTTTTCAGTGCGGATGCATTTATAAAATATTCCGAAGAATTAATTCACAGAAAAAAGCAGTTTAATTACATTGCTTTTACATTTTCAAATTTTAAAACTGCAATTTCTGTTTACGGACAAGATAACATTGACGAATTGCTTTTGCACATCGGTTCAACTGTTCTGAAAAAATTCAGGAAAAACCCATCTTTCTATATTCATAACGGAAAATTTGTAATTGCGCTAAATTCAAAAGATTCGGAAAAACAACTTCAAAACAAACTCAAAAAAACATTTGAAGAACCTTTTAAAATCGGCAACATAACATTGAATAATATGAAACTTCGTTCGGTAAGCCTGAACTTTAACAAGAACATTTCTTCAGGAAACGAACTTTTATCAATTTTGGAAACCGCTTTAGATTATGTAACAAACAACGACTCTTCTACAATGGAACAAATCGATGACGATTTGATTTCCAAAACAAAAGAAAATCAAAAAATAAAACGGGCTCTGCACAAAGCAATTGAACAGAATTCCCTGGTAGTTTACTATCAGCCGATTTTTGACAGCCAGGCAAATAAAGTTTCCTCCGCAGAAGCATTAGTCCGCATATTCGATCCGGAAATTGGATTGATTCAACCGAACTATTTTATTTCGCTTGCAGAAGAAGACGAAACAATCTTAAATCTTGGAATGCAGGTTCTCAGAAAAGTTTGCGAATTCATAAAAACGCACGATATGGAAGCCTTGGGATTAAGTTATATAGAAGTAAATCTTTCTCCAATTCAATGTATGCATAAAAATTTGGCAGATGATATTATCAACATCACAAAAGAATATGACGTTGATTTGTCTTATTTGAATTTTGAAATCACAGAAAGTTCAATGGTTAATATTGAAGAAGTAAAAAAGATGATGACAAAATTAATTGATGCCGGAGCAAGTTTTTCTTTGGACGATTATGGAACCGGATTTTCCAATCTAATCAATGTTCTAAAACTGCCTTTAAAGATCATCAAAATAGACAAATCCATCGTCAACGGATATTTTATAAGCAAGCAGGGAATTCTCCCAAAAATTGTAAGTATGTTCCATGACGAAGGATTTGACGTTCTTGCAGAAGGTGTGGAAACAGAACCTCAAAAAGAAGGCATAAACAGTATGAACTGCCGCTACATTCAAGGTTTTTATTATTCCAAACCGCTTCCGCAGGAAAAATTCATTGAATATCTTCAGGAAAACAACACTGCAAATCCTGAATAAACTGCGGATTAGCGTTTTACAAAGTCACTTAAATTAATTTACTTTTTAATCAAAGTGTCTATCCAAGAGCGGATTTCGCTTTCACCAGCATACGTTCCAAAACGCTTTCCGCTAAGCCAGTTTCCGTTATTACTTCCTGCAACTTCGCAAAGAACCTTGTCGCTACTTCCAAGACCGGAACTCATTGAAGTTGCAAACGGAATTACAGTTTTGCCAGAAAAATCATTTTGCGTTACAAAACCGTTTACAGGCCAAGCCGCCATTCCCCACCAAATCGGATAACCGATAAAAACCGTATCGTATCTGCTTAAATCAATTACAGAATTTGGCGCAACTTTTGAATCAACTTTTTTCATATCAGATGCGGTTGCCTGCCCGTTTCCTTTTGAACCGAAAATCGCATCGTGTTCCTTTACAACCCTGCTGTTTCTGTCCGTCCAATTCAAATCTGCACGCGAATACGGCTTTGAACTTTCTATTTTAAGTAAATCCGCATTTAAATAAGAAGCGATTTTTTCCGCAACCGCTTTTGTAGTTCCAGTATCAGAATAATAAGCAACAAGAATTTTAGATTTTTCATTTGAACTTGAAGAACCATCAGCACAAACCGCTCCCGAAAGAATCAATGATGTAGTCAAAGCCATTAATAATTTTTTCATAACATTCGCTCCTGTAAAACAATTTCCCTTCACAATTTATAATTGAAATATAAAACTTGAAAAAAAGAATGTACAATACAACTTTTTTATGTTCAGTATAAATTGTGATTATAGTGAAAGTTCGATTTTATTACGAAATTATTTGCTTAAATAAATACACATACAATGGTTCTGTCCGAACTTTAATTTTTGCAGTTGCTGTCATTCCTGGAACCAGGCTAATTACTTTCTTGTTCCGTTTGTCAATAAAATCAATATTATCTAAAGTTCCTGTTATTAAAAAATACGGCTGTCCATCAACTCCAAGCATGGAATCTTTTGAAATATTCAAAACGCGGCCTGTAATACTGGAAAAATTTGATGAAGGATATTTTTGAAAAGAAAGAGTAAATTCATCACCGGCATGCATTTCTGCAATATCCTGAACATTAACATTGATATAAACATTAAGTTTTCCATTAGCTTCAGGAATAATTCTTGCAATTTTTGACTCCGAAACTATCGATTCTCCAATGTTTATTATTTGAAGTTCCTCAATATATCCATCACAGGTTGATTTTAAAACAGTTTGATTCATCTGAAGCTGTAATTTTGCAATATTTGACTCAATTTCAGAAATAACAGACTTATTATATTCTAATTCCTCTGAATATTTAACCCGATTATCTGAAAAGAAATTCTCAAATTCAATTTTTGCACTATTAAATTTATTTTCAGCTTCCTTTAGCTCGATTTTACTTACGGTCTGCGGAAATAATTTTGTCGCTGCCTCATATTGAAATTTACAAGATTCCATTTCAAGCTTTAATTTTTTTATTTGATTTGCAAGCGAATATATATATAATTCATTCGAATTTTGATTTTCACTCTCATAGTTTTTCATAAAATGAAGTATAGTTTTGTCTTTTTGAACATATTCCTGATATTCTTTCAATCTTTTAAATTGCATTTCAAGTTCCTGCTTAATATAAGCATTATCAAGAACATACAACGTTTGACCGGCTATAACTTTTTGTCCGTTTTTAAATAATTTTTCTTTTATTGTTCCAGAGGTGATTGGTGTAATATAAACCAAATCCTTAGATGGTCTGATTTGTGCATCTGATTTTATAATTACATCATAAGGTGCTATTATTATATAGATAATTATTAGTAAAATTATTCCTAAAATTACAAATACAGATTTTTTCACAATGTCAGGAACCGAAAGTTCATAATAAGCCCGTGAGTATTTTAATTCTTTTCCTTCAAGAAAATGTATATCTTCCATCCTTATAAATTCCAAAGTTCGTAGTATTTACCTTTTAAAGCTAAAAGTTCTTTATGATTTCCACTTTCAACAATATTACCTTTATCCATAACAAAAATTATGTCTGAATTTTTTACTGTTGTAAGACGATGTGCAATCGTAATTGTTATAATCTCTTTTCCAAGCTCATCAACAACTTTTTGAAAACCTCTTTCGCTTACAGTATCTAAAGCACTAGTTGCCTCATCAAGCAAGAGTATATCTGGCTTGGATAAAAGGGCTCTTGCCAATGCAATTCTTTGCCTTTCACCGCCAGACAGGCTTGCTCCTCTTTCTGAAATTTTTGCATAATATTTATCCGGCATATCTTCTATAAAATTATCAGCCTGAGCCAACCTACATGCATACTGAACATCTTCCAGCGAATAACCAGAACGCCCCATGACAATATTTTCAAAAACCGTACCGCTGAATAAATACACTTCCTGCGGTACATAACCAATTCTGCTTCGTAAATAACCTGTATCTATATCTCTAATATCTTGATTTCCAATGAAAACACCGCCTTCATTCGCATCATAAAAATGTAAAAAAAGTTTCATTAGTGTTGATTTTCCGCAGCCGGATGCCCCGACAAAAGCTATTTTTCTGTTATCGCCAGTAGAAAAAGAAAGATCTGTAAAAACATTTCTTCTTGAGCCATACCTGAAACTTACATTTCTTAACTCAATAGGTAGAGAAATTTTTGAATTGTTTAATCCATTTTTAGATTTTAATTTTTCTTCTTCCAAGCCATAGATTTCACCAATTCTTTCCGCCGCAACAATTGCTTCCTGTATCTGTGGCTGAAGTTCTATAAAACGTGCAAGCGGACCTGTAAAATATCCTGCAAGAGTATTAAAACTTATTAATTCACCTAAACTTAAGGTGTCTTTTAATATTAAATAGCCACCAATCCAATAAATTAAATTTGTACCAACCCCAGAAATTATACTTGTAATCAACTCCTTTACATTTCCATAATTCCAGGCTTTTTGACCCAAATCAATATAACTTACAAGACGTCGCTCATACTCTTCTGTTGAATAACCTTGTGCATTTATGCTTTTTATCACAGGAATTCCCCCAAGCATTTCCACAAGATATGAGTTTAACTCCGCACTCTGTTCCATTTGCTCGCGATAATTCTTTACAAAAAACTTGCTGGAAGCCCAAACAACCAAGGAAGAAAGCGGAACTGTAATTATCAAAATCAAGAATAATTTGTAGCTGGTTACTCCTAAGTAAATTCCAGTAAAAACCATCATCAGCAAATCAAGCAAAGTTCCAAGTGCAATATTAGAAAGAGTTGTCCGGATCTTATCGCTATCATTAAAACGGCTTAAAATTTCTCCTGTCCTGCGGGTTTCAAAAAAGTTTAATGGTAAATATAAAACATGCTTTATGTACGAAATTGAAAGTGAAATATTTGTTTTCATTGTAAAAACACGCAAAAACTGAGACCGGCAGACTGTTAAAATCGCAGAGAAAACAGTCAGACACACAAGCGCAAAACTTAATACATGAAGGGAAGTATGAGCTTTTGAACCAATTATATCATCGACAAAAAATTTAAAATAAAGACCGCTTAAAATACCAAACAATGAAAGAACCAAGGAAATAAGCACCATAAATGCCAATAGTCTTATATGCGCAGTAATTAATGGAACAAATTTTAATAATGCATGACCAGATTTTTGAATAACAAAATCTGGAGTTGGAGAAACAAGAATTAAATAACCTGACCAAATTTTTAAGAAATTTTCTTTTTCATAAGAAATTTTTCCAAGTGCCGGATCATAAATCCAAACGCGCTTTTCGTTTATTTTTGCAATAACAACAAAGTGATTGTTTCCATTCTGATACTGTAAATGCGCAACAAGAGGAACTGGAAACTTTTTAGAAAAAATCTGTTCATTCCCTTTTACGGCTTTTGCATCCAGATTAAGTTTTTTGGCAGCCTCAAGCATTCCTTTTAAAGATGTGCCTTCCCTGTCCGTTCCGGCAACTTCACGGATTTTCGTTATGGAAAGATGACTACCAAAGTGGCTTGCCAGCATTGCAAGACACGCCGCACCGCAATCTGTTTCATCGAATTGTTTTATGAGTTTCATACTTTTTTATTTAAAGAAATAATTTTCCGGAGAATAAAAAAATTATTCGCCGGAAAATGTTTTTTAATTATGACGAACTACTAGATGAACTAGAACCTGAGCCTGAACTTGAATTAGATCCTGAAGAACCACCTGAATTATTATCGCCACTTTTAGAACCACCAAAGATTGAGAAACTGCAACTAAAGCAAATACTTAAAGTGCAATCACCTCCATTAATATCCGCTAATTCATTTTCGGATAATCCATCGACAAGACCAAAACTTGCATATAAGTTATGATCTTCTACCGTTTTTAATAATCCAAACACTATTTTTTCCTTTCTTGTAATTGCGCAACTACATTTTTAATATTTTTAATTCCATACGGAACTAATTTAAAGCTGATCAGGCTTCAAAATTACAATTCATTAATATTTTTCAATTTTTCAAAAAGTTCTTCATCTCTTGTAATACTTACCAAAGATTTTAAAATATCGTCATTCGTTGACCAATAATCGGGAAAAAAACCTATCCCCTCAGCTACAGGCGAGTCTTTCATCTTAAATTGAGCCAATCTTATCGAAATTCCTGAATTTCGTAATTGATAAAAGAAAATGTTTCCATAATTAAAACACCCATATGTATTTTCACCAACTAAAATTAGTTGATTTGATTTTTCAAATAATTCTTTTGCATACGCTATAACTAGTTCAGATGAAGACGCTGTCCCTTTATCAGTAACAATAATTAAGTTTCCATTAAACTTTGATTTTATTTTTTTTCTTCTATTTTTTTCTTTGGATAGAAATTCAATTCTTTTGTTTTTTTTATATAACTTCCTTAATTCTTCATATAATTTAATATTTTCATCATTTTCCGAATAAGTCGTTTTTTCTATTTTTTGAATAGCCTGATAAATTGCTGGAGACATTAAAAATACATTATCAAAAGAATCAAAATTTTTAATTCTAGTATCAGAAACTAAAGCATTTAAAAATTTTGAAGGATGAGAACTATGGCCCCCTCCATTTCCTCTCAAATCAAGTATTAAATTTTGTTTATCTCTAAATTTTTTTCCTGCATTTTCAAAATCTAAAAAATATTTATCTAATTTATTTTTATAGCTAGTAAACTCCTTTGGTAAATCCATAAAAGTTCTTATACCTATATACGCAGTTGTTTTTGTTTCAATTTCTTTGTACTTTACTAAATCTTCTAAGTTCTGTTGCACTGCTACAGAATTTCTATATGTACAATTCACTTCATATTTTTTCATATCTAAATAAAAAGAGATATTTACTTCTTTAAATGAACTATCTGAAAATTTTCCAACTCTGTAAATGTTTTTTCCTTCTGAAGGATATTTAAATAAAAATTCCTTTTGAATTTTCACTGGTGCATTTATACGAAAATCAGGATTCTTTGTTTTATAAACAAAGAAATTATTATTTTTTTCTAACAAATATAAATCAGAAAAAAATACACATTGACTTTTTACAAAATTTTTACTGAAATCTAATATATCTATAAAAAAGTGAGTATCGTTTATATATTTCGCTAAATAATTATAATAATATTCAGATATTTCTGATGTGGAAATACTTTCCCTATTTTTAAACTTATTTTCACAGTCCTTTAAAAATTTATCAGAATTAAATCCATTCAGGGACATATCATTAAACCCTGCATAGGCAGATTCTAATAAATAAATTAAATTTCTGCAATCTTCTAAAAAATCTTCATGAGATACTTCAAACTTAAAAAATCCCTGAAAATTATATTGATCACATAAAATATCTTTATAATCAACATTTTTTTCTGAAATTAACTTTACTTCCGCCATACAATTACCACCAATGATAATAAAAAAAAGAAGGATATTAGAAATATCAGTAAACAAAATCTTTCTTAAGATATTTTTCATAATGCAACTCCAAGAAATTATTCATATTTGATTTAAAAACAGGACATTGACCATTCCCATTTTGCTTTAAATTTGGACATCCCCCCTGACAATTATATAATAGAGTGCAGTTCTTACATTTATTATCAAAAATTGCCATAGATTTAATCATGTAATCTGATTCAATTTTTAAATTTGAAAACGACTTATCCGTTAGAGAAAGAACAGCTTTTTCTACATTACCTACATCGTCCCAGCATTTGTACATATAACCTATTGGATCAATAACATAATTATTTAATACTTGGGCACCACAATAAAAGCAACCTTTGTTTTGTAAGTACTCATTGTGAGATGTTATTCCATACTTTTTATTCAATAATTTTATATATTCTTTTTCATCTTCAGATTTTACTTTTATTTCTGTTTTGTCTAAACAAGAATTATAATTATCAACTATTGCATAATACACATTGAAAAAATTTCCATACTTCTTATAAAGCATATTCTTAATCTTTGGATAATCGTTTTCGTTCGTTTTATCAATATTCACACGTATACTAACATTAGGCCAGTAACCGTTGAAATTGCAATATGTATACAACATTTCAAGATTATCCATAATTCTTCCAAAGGAATCAGGATTAGAAACATGAGGTCTTCGTCTATTATGAGTTTCTTTATCCCCATCAAGAGTAATCTGAATATTTTTTAGCCAGATAAAATCAAAATATTTAACAACTTCTTCCGTCAGTAAGTATCCGTTTGTGACTATACTTTGACTAACATCAAATCCCGCTTCATAGGTTTCATGATTAAAATGTTTAATAAAATCTAAACACAAGAGAGGCTCACCACCATACCAATCTATTTTCAAATGTTTCACCTTTCTTTCTTTTGCAAAATCAATAATTTTTTGTGTCAAAGACAAATCCATCATTTTTGTATTTCGAAATTTTTTCTCAAAACAATACGAACATCTAAAATTGCAATTCATTGTTGGAGCAATTATCAAATTCATGTAATCATTTTGAGAATGCATTTTTGCCCATCTAAGCAAATATAATCTATCGAATTCATCATCTGTATATTTGGAAAGAACACCTGTCTTTTGAAACTTCGCAAGAACATCACAAGGAATATTCAATTCCTTTCCATTTTTGTAATCATCTATTGATTTCTTTAATTCATCAGAAAGTTTAAAAAAACTGTTTGAAAGCCCTGCATATAAAAGCCAGCCGTATTTTTCACTTTTAAATAAATAGTTTCTTTTTGACCAATATAACTTATCCATTTTTTGTTCCGTTTTTTATATTAAAAATTTCAAAAATATTTTCCTTATTAGCCGCAACTATCAATCCACAATCTGATTTGTAATAATCAATTCCTGAATATATAGGCTTTCCAACAATTATTTTTTCATAATTTTTTTCTAAATCTATTTTTTCATTAATTTTATCTAGTTTTACAGGAATTTCTGATAAAGATATATTTTTTAGCGTTCCTTTAAAATACGGCCATCTTTCATTCTTTTTCTTAAAAGATTCATCTGCCAATGGACATAAATTTAAAATTTCCCTTTTCATTTCCTGATATTTTTTTGAAATAAATCTATTTGCTTTTAATTCTGAAATAATTTTTTCATAAACTGCGTATCTAATACATGGATAGATAAGGTTATCAATAAAATGGAACAGAAATGACATACCTATGTATTCTCGCATTGCCATATTGCTAGAGAGAGTTGTTCTGCTTTCTCCAATATTGCAATATTCAAACCATTCTTTTGTGTGTAAAAATGGAAAACGAGCTCTGTCAAAGGATGTAATGTCAAAATCTCTGTAATAAAATTTTCCTGTCGGCAAATATGATTCATCTAATTCAAGCATCATGTTTTGGCAATGATTTTCCAAAACAATGCCGTGTTCAGTAAATAATTTTAGAAGAATGTTTTTTATTGGACAAAAAATATATGCCTCTATAAATTTCAAATAACTTAGTTCAGAAGCTTTCCATGCTTTGTAAATGTAACTTTGCTTTAATAAAACCGGGCTTGAAAATGATGCAACAGAACAAACCTTATTGCAAGCATTGCTATAAAACTCTTCAGGTATTTTTCTTATCACATTTGCCAGGGTTTTAATTCTTCTGTCACCAATCAATACTCTAAATCGATTAGAAAGGAACAATGCTCTGTCAGCCGTTATTCCAAATGCAGCAATATCTTCAAAAAAATTCAAATTATCTATATTATCTACACATTTGCAAACAATTTGACTTGAGCCATATTGTCCTAAAGCACTGCTCCAGTCTATGTGTCGAGCACCATTTGCAACATTGTCAAAAAGGGTGACTTTCGCAATAAATTTTACATTCGTTTTTAAGTTAGTAACAAGTAATGAGCGATATGAGGAAGTTGGTGTAGCGATATAAATACTGTCGTTTTCATCTATAAATTCATATTTTCCATTAATCCAAGATTTAAAAAAATCTGCAGTTTCGGGATGAACAAAAAAAGGATAATATATTTCTTCATTCTTTGATAAAAACAGGTTTTCATCAAAGAATTTCTTTTCTTCTTCCCTATAAAGGATAAAATCATTATCAGTTGGAACTAAAAAATAAGGAAGCGCAAATATTTTTTGATTTTCAGGAAGAAAGTCAGGCTTTAAATTCATTTTAAATGAATTTTCACGCTCTGTACCTTTATATAAATCATAATTATTTAATGTTTGTTCTGCAAATATGAAATCTTGTAATATGCAACTCATAAACTCACCAATATTTGAATATATCATATAAAATGTATATATGCAAGCAAGCATATGCAAGCAAGCATTGCAAAATTATTTGGAAACTTTAGCGAAAAAATCTGTTCGTTACCTTTTGCGGCTTTTGCGTTCAGATTTAGATTCTTTGCCGCTTCAAGCATTCCTTTTAAAGATGTTCCTTGCCTGTCTGTACCAGCTGCTTCCCGAATTTTTATAATTGAAAGATGACTGCCAAAGTGTGTTGCTATCATTGCAAGACAAGCGGCTCCGCAATCTGTTTCATCGAATTGTTTTATGAATTTCATTTAATTATTTGTTTAATTTTAAAATTACAGTTTGCCATATGAAAATTTGTATCTTTTAAATCGATTCCTTCCATCAATTTAATATGATTTGATGTTATTCCTATTATTCCTGCTTGAGGGTCTACTGCTACCCACCCATTATTATTATCATAAAATTCAGCCCAGGCATGAAAAGAAACCTGTTGCGAAGAATAATATAGACCTGTCACAAATTTACATGGAATTCCTCTCAATCTCATTAATGCAATAAACAAATTTGTATATTCGCCACAAGTTCCTTTTTTATTTTCTAATACCCAAGAAGCAGATTTTCCATAATTTAAACCCGAACCTATTTCTTCTGCAAGTTTACGATCGTATTTTATAACAGCAACAAGGAAATTTAATATTGCTTTTGCACTCTGAAATTCTGATAATGTTGAAAACTGTAATTTATTATATATAAACTTTATATTTTCTGCATTATAGTCTATTAAATCAGAACTTTGTAAATATTTTTTTTCTTTATCAGAAAAACTATTTTTTACATATGTACTACCTTCATTATCAGTGTTACAACTCCTTGAATTATATTTATTCATTGTTCCATGTGTTTTTAATTTTATAATTGATTTATTCTTTTTGCTTTTTATATCTATTACTGTTTGTGGATATGAATTCAAAACTAAATAATCAAATTGATTAATTTCCAATTTATAATACTTTTCTTTATTTAAATCTGACAGAGATTGTGCATAAACAACTAAAGTCGATGAAAACAACAAAAAAATCAAAATTTTGTAAAATTTCTTTTTAATAAACAAATATTTGCTCCTTTTTCTGAATTTTTTCATAAGTTTTTTCAAGATATTCTTTTATATTTTCTTTTATAATAGGACATTTTCGTTTATTTTCAATTGCTTCATAAGGACAGCCACCTTGACAACTAAACATCAAAAAGCAATTTTTACATTTTTCATTAAAAATAACTTGCTGATTAATAATAAAATCAGCTTCTCTTTTTAAATTAACTTTTTTACCATCCGCCAAGGAATAAATAGCTTTATCTTTATAACCAATATCATTGTAACATTTATACATATACCCATCAGAATCTATTACATAATGATCAATAAATTGAGCCTGACAATATCCAACACCACACTGTTTTGGATAAAAATTCTCAGAATGTAGATTATATTTTGAATTAAGTAATTGATAAAATTCTTGTTCATCTTTCCTATTAAAAGAATCCTCAGCCTGACTAAGACATGAATTATAATTTTTCACAATCCCATAATATACGTAGAAAAAATCACCATACCTTTCTTCAAAATAGTTTTTGATAAAAGGATAATCTTCCTCATTTGTTTTATCAACATTTACACGAATTGATACGAATATATCATAATTTTTTGTTTTACAAAAATTATATAAAAGATCAATATTATCCAAAATATGAGAAAATGAATCTGGATCAGAAACATGTGGTCGCCGTTTATTATGAATTTCTTTTCGCCCATCCAATGTTATCTGAAGTCCTTTGAGTCCAATCTTTTGAAAAAACTCTAATACTTCTTCTGTTATTAAATAGCCATTTGTAATCATAACTTGTTTTAACTCAATTTTATTTTCTTCAGCTAAAGAATTAAAATACTTTATATGCTCCAATGCTAATAATGGTTCTCCACCATACCATTCAACTCTAATCTTATTTTTGTAATTAGATTTTGCAAACTTTATAAGCTTTTCTAAAACTGTTTTTTCCATAACACGCTTATTAAACGCATTCTTTTCGTAACAATAAGAACATCGAAAATTACAATTCAATGTCGGTGCAATAGTAAAATTTATAGTATCCTGATTTTTTTGAACTTTTAACCAATTCAATTTATATAGCTCATCAAATTCTTCATCGGTATAATTTGATAATATTCCAGCCTTGTAAAATGATTCTATTACATCTTGCGGCAAATCACAAATGCCTATTAAATACTCATCAATTTGATTCTTCATTTTTTCGGATAAAGAAAAAAAACTATTTGAAAGCCCTGAATAAAGCAACCATCCATATTTTTCGGATTTAAATATAAAATTCCGCTTTGACCAATATAATTTTTTTTTCATTTTTATTCCTTTTGTATTATTTGAACTAAAATATCATTTTGAAAACATAAAACATCATCTTGTTGTGTTTTATAATAATCAAAATTTATGTTATTATCTTTTTTCCAAACTTGAATCTTTTTAGAATAATTTTCCATAATAAAATTATTAATTTTTTGTAATTCAACAGGTATTTCTGTTTTATGTATTTTTGAAAACATTTCTTTTCCAAAACAATAATATTTCTCATCGTAAAATTGTACATCCGACATTAATTCTTTAATTTTACTTCTAATTTTGCCTCCCATCTTCTCATATATTTCATTCATTTCATTTTTTGTAATTATGTTATTTTTCTCTGCAGAGATTAAACATGGTCGAATCAAATTATCTAAAAAATGATTAAACAAATTAATGCCAATATCTTCCCTTGCACTTGTATTAGCATAAAGAGTTGTTCTATCTGGTCTATTTTTTATATAACTATTCCACAGGTTAGGAAAAATAAATGGAAATCGGGCTCTATCTAACGCAATTAAATCAAAATCTCTATAAAAAAACTTCCCCGTAGGGATATTTTTTTCATTTATTTCCAATAATGTATTTTGACAATGAAATTCTAAAGAAACCCCTGTCTTTACAAGCAAGTCAATAATTATCTGAAAAAGAGGATTAAATACATTATTTTCAAAAAAAATCTGAAATATTTCTCCACTGTTTTTATAACCAATAGATAATAAAGAATCTTTATCTACAAGACTCATATACGATGCAAAACTTAAACATTTACTTTCACTATTAAAAAAATCATTCGGTATCAATCGAATGACATTTCCAAGTGTTGAAATATATCGACTCCCAAATTTTATCTTAAATCTATTTGAAAGAATCATAGGAAATTCACCACTTATTCCAAAGGCTCCAATATCCTTAAACACTTCTAGATTTAAATTTGATAAAACATCCGTCACAATTTTTGATTGTTCATATTGACCAGAAGCCGATTTCCAATCTATATGACGAGAACCATTTGCGATGTTATCAAAAATAGAACATTTTACCATAAAGTATTTATCTGTATTTTCATTACGAACAATAAGCGAACGGTACGAAGAACTCGGTGTTGCAATATATTCACTATTTTCAGAACCAATAAATTTATATTTATTATTTATCCAAGACAAAAACATCTTTTCCGTAGCTGGATGTATAAAAAATGGATAACATTTTTGATTTTTAAAATTATGTTTTAAGTTCTCTTCAAAAAAATCAGAGTAATCTTTTTCGAATATAAACTTATCTTGCTCAATAGGTATTATAAAATATGGTAATTTAAAAGATTCTTGATTTTCAGGCTTGTATTCATCTGCAATATTTATATAAAAAAAATCTTTCCATTCTTTTGACTCATAAAGATTATAATTATTTAACCTTTGTTCACATTCTACAAATAAACTTAACTTTTTATTCATTCAATTTCCTTAAGTGCTCAAAGAAATTCTTTGAGCACTTTTTTCATTATCAGCCTCCTGCAGTTGCAAAACAATAACAACCACCACCAGGAACACCACCGGTATAACAAGAACCACCAGATATGTCATTAAGTTCTGAATTTGAATTAACTTCTTCTAGTCCAAAAACATTCAAACTTCCAGCCTTTAATAAAAACACTTCTGAATCCATAAAAATGTCCTCCTTATATATTAAGAACTTTTTTCAAATCCAAAAATTTGAAAAAAGTATTTTTAAGATTATTCTACTATATATATATATATATATTGTCAATAAGTTTTTAATAAAAAAATAAAAAAAATAAATCAATAAAAATTTCCATCAAATTGTTTTATCAGTTTCATAATTATTCCTAAAGCAGCCGCTCACCAATTTTGGCTAGCTTTTCTTTCATGGCTTCGTCGTTTGTTACAAGAAAAATTGTTTCATTCAAGTCTTCGCCGGTTGACACTGTTCTTAATGCGTTAGGCATTTTTAAGTTCCTTTTTGTTTTTGCGCAAAAACCGTTAATATTTTAATTCCATACGGAATTAACTCAAAGCTGATCAGGCTTTTTATTACAATTTATTAATATCCTTCAATTTTTCAGAAAGTTCTTTATCTCCAGTAATATTAACAAGCGCCTTTAAAATATCTTCGCTTGTTGTCCAATAATCTGGCATTATGCCAAAACCTTCGTTGTTTTTCTCTAAATTATATGAAAACGTCCCCATGTGTAATGCAATACCTGAATTCGGAAGTTGATAGCAGAAAATGTTTCCATAAGCCGTACATCCCATGGTATTTTCCCCTAAAACAATTAACTGTTCTGAGTGTGAAAATATTTTTTTTGCATAAAATACAGTTGATTCCGCAGATGAAGCCTTATTTTTACCTGTTAGAATTATTAATTTCCCTTCATATTTTGCTGATTGTATCTTAAGTTTGTTTTTTTTGTTATTCTTGACAACAATTTTTTTATATTCATTTTTTAAAAGTTTTTTATCTAAATCAAATTTTTCTAACAAATTACTGTTATCAGTCAGACAGTAATTTTTAAACCAAGTTTCAGCCTGAATGATAGCAGGAGATACATAGTCTATTCTGTTTTCTTCATTTAAAATTGTTTTTTTTAATTTATTCACATTATTCTTTGTTGTATTATCAGAACAATTTTTTTCTGCGTAAAAAAGATTGGATAAAAATCTAAATGTATAATAATCATTCCCACCGCCATTTGTACGCAAATCTAAAATGACACATTTTTTCTTGCCATATCTTGCAGAAACAGAACTAAGTTTTTTGTAATTTTCATCCACAATTTTTCTTAATGGATTTGATTTTTCTAAATCAATTAAAGTTGGAACAAAAATATAAACCGAATTTCTTGTTTCAATTTCTTTATAAAGACCCAATTTATTACAAGATAAATGAACTGTATCAATATTACACAATATTTTTCGTTGCATTCCAGAATATGAAACATTCACCCACATTTCATTTTTATTTAAACTTGCCATAGAACCAATTCTATAAACATTTTCTCCTTCCGAAGGATATAAAAACAGATTTTCTTTTTCGATTTCAAGATTTTCACCAATACTAAAACTTTTATTATCAGATTTTTCTACAACATAACTATCATTATTTTTTTTAACATAAACATTTGAATACAAAACCCTGTACTTTATTATCAGCTGTTTTGCAAAATCCTTACTTTCAATACAAAAATGAGAATCCTGAATATATGGGGCTAAAAAATCATATATAAACTGGCTTAAATCAGATACGTTTATATTTTCTTTACCTATGTACAAATTCTTAAATTTTTCAATTATCAGGTCTATTTCTAAACCACATTGTACAGCGTCATCATAGCCAGCATAAGCCGATTTCAAAAGATAAATCATCATATCTAGATCTTCTATAGCTTGATTAAAAAAAATTTCTTCTTTAAACCATTTTTGGTAACCAAAAAAGTCACAGCGTACATCACGATACTTACACGGTTCTGATAAGATTACTTTAAAATTTGCCATACAAACTCCACATGCAATCAAAAAAACAAAAATTAACAATAGTTTTTTCATATCTAGTAAATAAAATCCTTCTTTAATGATTTTTCATAATGCCGTTCCAAAAATTGACTTATATCATTTTTAAAGACATGACATATTCGTTTATTTTCAAGAGAATGCTTTGGGCATCCTCCTTGACAACCAATAAACATAAAACAATTTTTACAAACTTTATCAAACATTGACTGAGATTTTATAATATAATCAGACTCTGCAAGGACATTATTGATTTTTTTATCATTTAAATTATAAACGGCTTTATTCTTGATTCCGATGTCTTCCCAGCATTTATACAAAAATCCTTCTGCATCAACAACATAATTATTCAGTATCTGAACTCCACAAAAGCAGTTTCCAAACCATTGTGAATAAAAAACTTTATCCTCAATTCTATTTTTTTCATCAAAGAATTTCTTTTCTTCTTCCTTATAAAGGATAAAATCATTATCAGTTGGAACTAAAAAATAAGGAAGCGCAAATATTTTTTGATTTTCAGGAAGAAAGTCAGGCTTTAAATTCATTTTAAATGAATTTTCACGCTCTGTACCTTTATATAAATCATAATTATTTAATGTTTGTTCTGCAAATATGAAATCTTGTAATATGCAACTCATAAACTCACCAATATTTTGAATATATCATATTAAATATGATGTTACCACTAAAAACTTTTCCATCAATAAAATAATTTTTTGAATTCTTTTTTGGGCAGCCCCGCCTTCGGCGGTCCGGGCTTTTCATTGTTCCGGCTCACGCCTCCATTCCTTCGCTTCGCTCGGAACGCGCAAAGCGCGCAATTACAATCCCTGCTGCAATCCGCTTTTTTTAAGTTTCAAATTTCTAAATTTCACGTTATATTATAATCTATGGAACAAAATCTTATCAAAAAAACTCTTCTAGAAAACATTCACAACCAGAATGCTTTTTTTATTTTTCCCACACAAACCGCCGCTGATCTTTGGGCAGACAAAATTGTTTGCGAAAGCAGCGTAAAAGCCGTTGCAATGGAACGCTTTTCAACCTGGGACAAATTCAAAGGCTCTTCAATCCGCGGGCAGCAACAAAAAAAACGTTCCGTTCCTGCGGCAATGCGCTCCATATTTGTTTCCGAACTTATCGCGCAAAATGCAAAAGAACCGTTTTTAAAAAATCTTATTGTTCCTGAATACGCTAACTCCGCCGAAAATTTTGCAAACTGGCTTCAAACTCTTCTTCCGCCGCTTTTTACTTGGAAAAAACACTTTGAAAGCGCAAATCTTGTTCCCGACGAAGAAGACAAAGATTTGCTTGCACTTTACGAACGCTACAATAATTTTCTTGAAGAACACAACTATTTCGATCCGGCTTGGGAAACTCCGCCGTTCAAACCGGACGGAAACCACTATTTTGTCTTTTTCCCGGAAATTCTTTCCGACTATTTTGAATACGAATCTATCCTGGAATTTTCCCCGGAAAGCATTACAACAATTCACGTTCCTAAAGAAATTGCTCCAGAAAATCAGCAAAAAGTTCATCTTTTGCCGAATTCGCGCACAGAGATTCGTTCCGTTTGCCTTTTCCTGCGCAATCTTTACGAAAATAAACAAATCAGCTGGGATCAAATTGCCGTAAGCGTTCCTGACGTGCAAACATATCTTCCATATATTGAGCGCGATTTTAAAATCTACCAAATTCCTTTTGTAAGCCGCAATTCCGCTCCGCTTGATTCAACTGGCGCAGGCAATTTTTTCAAACAGATTTTAAATTGCAAACAACAGAATTTCAGCTTTGAATCAATCAAAAATCTTCTATTAAATAACAATCTTCCGTGGAAAAAAGAAATTCCGGCTTTCAGCCTTATAGAATTCGGAAAAGAAAACAACTGCGTTTGCAGTTTTGAATATAACAGCGAAAAAATTGACATTTGGGAAAAATCTTTTTCTCATCCTAAAAAAAATCCTGATGAACAGGCCCGCCGTTTTTATTCAATTTTAAAACAAGACATAAATCAACTTGCAAATTCAAAAACGTTCACAGAAATCCGTACAAATTATTTTATTTTCCGCGAACATTTTTTTGATATGTCCGTCTGCACAGAAAAAACAAACAATATTTTAAGCCGCTGCATTACAGAACTTGGTGAACTTATAAAACTGGAAGAAGACGAAACAAACAATATCCGCCTTGAAAATCCATTCGCTTTTTACACAAATTATCTTTCCGGAATAAATTATCTTGCGCAGACAAACAAGCGCGGCGTTCAAATTCTTCCATACAAATTGTCGTCGTGCGCACCTTTTAAAGCGCAAGTTGTTGTAGATTCAAGCCAGAACGGTCTTTCCGTAATCTACAAGCAGTTTTCATTTTTGCGCGATGATAAAAGAAAACTTTTAATGGAAGGAAAAGAAGATCCGAATGTTTCTGAACTTTTTGTAAAACTTTACGGAATGAATTCTACAGAACAGCCGGTTTTCTTTACTTGCGCAGAAAAAACTTTTTCCGGCTATGCGCAAAGTTCCAGTTATCTCACAGAAATAAAATTTTCAAACAATAAAACTAAAGAAAAAGACGAAGAACTGGTAAATCTTTTGCAAAACGACTTTTTTCTTGATGAAAAAAAATATTTTTTGGACTTTACTAGTAATTTTCCAAAAAACATATATTCAACCCAAAAAAATGGCGAAGAATTCTGGGAAAAAAGTCAAAAAACTTCAGAACAGGATATTTCAAAATCAATTGAAATTGAAAAAAATAAGATTTTTGCAGGAAATCTCTTTTCAGAAAGCAAAGAAATTCAAATTTCAAGCACAACTTTAAGAAATTTCTTTGCATGTCCACGACTTTGGGCAATTGAAAAAGTCGGAAACCTTACTGAACAAATAAATGTTGCAAAAGTTGCCGACCACAGAACGCTGGGCAATCTTTACCATAAAATTTTTGAACTTTTCTGCAAAGAACTGAAAAAACAAAACCTTCCTCTCCAAACAGAAGTTTTGCCACAAGGCGAATCCTTGCCGGAAAATTACAAAAAAATTCTTTTTGAAAACATAAAACTTGCTCTTCAATCGGAAAAAAACAGTTATCTTACAAAGGAACTTTTAAAAACAACAGAAACTGCAATCACAAAAACTGTAACAAACGCAATTCTGACTTTTTCAAAAATATTTAAAGGTTGCAATATTTTCAGTTCAGAAGAATCTTATGAATTCAAAGATAAAGACAAGAACTGCATTTACAACGGAAGAATTGACTGCCTTCTTTTAGATCCTTCTTCAACAGAACTCTTTCTTGTTGATTTTAAAAGTTTTGACAGCGCAATTCCAGACAATTTTATTTACGCCGATGAATTTGCAGAAGGTGAATATCCTGATTTTCAGATGCCGATGTATCTTTATCTTCTTGCAAATCAGGAAAAACCGCAAATTGTAGAAAACTGTTGTTTTTTTAATGTAACAAAAGCGGAAGTTACTCAAGTTTTTGGCACAGAACTTGCCGAACGGGTCGCCGCCGCTTTTAATAAAAAAGTTCAAAAAAATATTCTTACATTGCAGGATTTTGAACCGACGCAACAAAAATTCAAGGAAGCGGCAGAAAATTTTATTCATCGTATAGAAAATGCAGATTTTTCCGTTTCCCAGGAACTGCAAAATTTTCAAGTTTGCAACAAATGCCGCTGCAAGGCTATCTGCAGAAGAACATTTACTGTCAGCCGCCAAAATTAAGAGGATTTTATGGAAAACAAAGAAAAACCATCATTTGACGAATATCAGAAAAGAGCAATAAATATCCTTCAGAATGCCGTTGTAAGCGCAGGCGCAGGTTCCGGCAAAACAACCGTTCTTTCAGAAAGATTTTTGCAGTTGGTTCAAAAAGAACATTACAAAGTCGAAGAAATTCTTACGCTGACCTTTACAAAAAAAGCAACAGTAGAAATGTCTTCGCGGATATATCAGGTTTTAAGGGAAAAAGCGCCGGAACAAGCCGCTGATTTTTACAAAGCAAACATAAAAACATTGGACAGTTACTGTAATTCAGTTGCGAAAATGGGCGCTCATTTTTATGGAATTGCGCCGGATTTTACGCAGGATGATTCAATAATTTCGCAAATACAGCAAATGGCTTTGCCTTTTGTTTTAAAAAACCGGAACAACGAAGCAATCAAGTTACTAGTAAAAGCCAACAATTTTGAAGAAAAAGTTCAGGAAATCTTTGTAAATCCAATAATAAAAAATTCAACTGTAGCCGAACCTCTGGATTTTGACGCTTCAATTGAAAAACAAATAAAAGTTATTCTTGACGCATGGAAATCGCTAGGTAAAAAAGCAAATGATGCAATATTTCAGTTTGAACGCGCTTTTTCAGATTTCAGCGGAAACTGCGAAACAAAATATATCAAAGAAATCAAAGCCTTTTTTGAAGCAAACGGACTTCCGGATTTTCTGGAACTTACGGAAGAAGACATCAAAAATTCAAATGAACAAAAATTCACCGCATATTTGAACTATGTTTTTTTGATTGGAAATATAAAACAGATAGGCGCGCCAAAAGGTTCAGAGGAATTAAAGGAAATTCAAAAAACAATCCGGGAATACAGCGAAAAACTCAATTCAATAATCGACTATATTCCCAGCTACAAAATTATGAACGAACTCCTGCCTCTCTTAAAAGAATTTCAGGAAACAGCAAATAATTTAAAGCGAAGTTCCGGACATCTTACATTCAAAGATATTTCAAACCTTGCCGTATGCACATTGCGCGATCATCCGGAAATCCGCCAAATTGAAAAAAACAGATACAAAGCGATAATGATAGATGAATTCCAGGACAACAACAGCGAACAGCGGGACATGCTTTTTATGCTCGCGGAAAAACCGGAACGCATGCAAAAAGGAGTTCCACCTGTTGAAGAGCTCTGCACAGAAAAACTGTTTTTTGTCGGCGATGAAAAGCAAAGCATCTACCGTTTCCGCGGCGCGGATGTTTCGGTTTTCCGCTCTCTTTCAGATGATTTTAAAGAGGGAAACCTTAGCATGACAACAAATTACCGCTCAGATTTAGCATTGATCGGCGCATTCAATACAATTTTTGGAGGCTTCCCCTACCCTGCCGAAAAAAATCCGCAGGACAAAAAAACGTTTGTTCCGCCGTGCGTTTTCTTTACAGAGCAAAAAAACTGTTCCGACGTTCCGCTTTACGAAGCCGTTTATCATAAAGTTTCAATGCCGCAAAAAAAACTGGAAGATGCAAAAAAACTTAGCACAGCGCAAATTTTCGCGCCAAAAGTTCACTTTGCTCTTTACGATGTAAATGATAACAAAGAATACAAAAACAACAACAATTTCTTTACAGAAGAAGAAGCAGAAGCGGAATGGACAGCGCAAAAAATTTTTGAACTTATTGAAAAAGGTCAAAATCCGAGCGAAATCGCAATCCTTTTCCGTAACTACAATCTTCAGCCACTTTACGAACGGACACTTCTAAAATATGGAATTCCATACAACACAGAAGTTGTAAAAGGCTTCTTTAACGATGGGCCCGCAAACGACATAATCGCATTTTTACGGCTTTGTGCATATCCGGAAGACACTCAGCCTTATGCGCAAATTTTGCGCTCCCCACTTGCCAATCTGCAAATTCAAGAAATAAATGCTATTCTTTCTGCCGGACAAAAACCGTTTGAAGGCGATTTTTCCGCCATTCTTGATTCAAAAAGTCTTGAACGCTACGAACATTTAAAATCAGCATTTATAAAACTAAAAGAAACCGCGAACACAAAAAGCATAGCGGAAATTGTTTCTGAAATCTGGTATGAATTCGGCTACCGATACGAAACCATGTGGAATTCTTCAGTTTCAATGTATGCAAAAATGTACGACCTTATTTTCGAACTTGCCTGCCGCGCAGAACAGCAGAATTTAAGTCTTGGCGCTTTCGTGGACAGCGTTGAAAACTACAAAGACGAAAATGAAAAACTGGAAGATATAGATATTCCTCTTGAACAAGCGGCCGGCGTTCATCTTCTTACAATTCACAAAAGCAAAGGCCTTGAATACGAAGTGATTTTTATTTGCGGTTCGCACAAAAAAGGAAAATCAGACTCGAATTCAGAAGCAGTTTATTCAAGCAAGGATTTTGGAATTTCCATTAATAATCCGGAATCTGCCGCACAAAACTATTTTTACAATATGGTTGCGGAAGAAAACAAAAAAATGCAGAATGCAGAATTGCGGCGCCTTACTTACGTTGCATTAACGCGCGCAAAAAAAGAAATTTATATTACAAACGGAAAATATTCGCAGTCAAAAGATTCTTCCGGATTTCTTCCAGGCGCAGAAAAAAATCCGCGTTCCATTTTTGAAATTCTTGAACCTGTTTTTGATTACTATATGCAGGACGAAAATAAAAGCGCAAGCCCTTTTACAACAGAAGAAATAAACGTTTTTCCGCGCAATGCAGCAACTTCAGAAAAAAACATAAAAAACAATGCGGAATCAAAACTTCAACTGCTGAACTTACTAGAAAATTCCAAAAACATACTAGCAAACTCCAAAATAATCAGCGAAGAAGAGCCTGCGCAAAAATACATTTCTCCTAGCAAACTCCATACTTCCGATGAAGAAACTGAAACAAACAAGCAGAATATTCAAATAGAAACAAATGCGCCTTTTCAGGAAATAAACAGACTCGTGGAAGAAAACAAAGATTTCGGATTCAACAATTTCGGAACAATTGCGCACGCATATCTGGAAGCCGCTGTAAAAAATACAGAACCGGATTATTCTTCAAAAGAAATTATAGGACTTCATGGAAACAACGAAAAACTGAAAATAATTGAAGATATCTGCGTTAAAATGCAAAAAGAATTCATTGAATCCACTCTTGGAAAGCAGGCGCTGAATTCCGGATGGAAAAAAACTGAATTTGAATTCCGCGGAAAAATCGGAACAAAAATAATCAAAGGAATAATTGACCTTGTATTTAAAAATGCAGACGGAACATACACAATAATAGATTACAAAACAAACCAGACAATTCAGCCGGAAATTTATAAATGGCAGCTGAGCTGTTACAAACAAATCATAAAAGATATGCTTGGAATAGATGATTCGGAAAAAATAAAAACATATCTTTATTATTTGCGATTCGGTAAAGCAGTTGAAATTTTGACGGAAAATTCTTTATCAACTTTAAGCAATTTTATTGACAATCCGTCAATAAGCCAGTAATATATAACCAGCTTGTAAATAAGCTGATAAACTCTCTCCGATGACCGTTAAATCGGTCGGGCGCAGATTCTGGAACGTTGTATTCGGAATCTGCGCTTTTTTTTTGTAAAAATCACCTGCCAATATGCTATAAAAAAGCGGATATCGGATTTTTGCGATTTTCAAAAAAACGGGGGTATTTTTTTAAGAACGACAAATAATTCAACTTAATTATTAAAAATGCCGTTTTTTGAAAAAATCATATTAGATATATTAGATATGTTATTTTTTATATTACATTTATAATAAATTAAATAATCTTTTTTATTATCTTTTATATTACTTTTAATCTAATTTTTTATATTATACTTCTAATTTTTTATATTATATTTATTAGTATTTTATCTAATACTATTGCTTAGTTTTATTATTTATGTTAGAATTCTAATAATTAAACAAAAAGTTTTTTCGTAAAACTTTAAGGAGGCACAAAATTAAAGTTATAACATTGGCACTTGCAAAGGGTGGAGTAGGCAAGTCGAGCATTTCGCTAAGCCTTGCGGCAGAACTTGCAAAAAACTATAAAACTGTGCTCATAGACGGCGACGTTCAGGGAAACAGCTCCTCAACATTGGTTTCAGAAACAAAATTTGAACTTGCTGATATTTTAAACGGAAAATGCTACGTAGAAGATGCTGTTGTAAAAACAGAAATCCCGAACCTTTTCGTAATCCCTACAGTCGCAACGGAAAACAATCTTAGAATCTACAAATCGGAAAAAGCCAGCGGAGAGCCGGAAATATTCATGGACATTACAGAGGAACTTGAAAAACTCGGATTTGAATATGCAATCATAGACACATCGCCGGCATTCGATTCTTTTGAAGGAAACATTTTCCTTGCAACAGACGAAGTAGTTCCGGTAATGCTTCTTGATCCTTATTCATTCGACGGACTTACAATGTTCAAGAAAAATCTGGAGGACTTCCGGGCAAAACATAAAAGACAGCTTTCGGACACAAAAGCCGTCATCAAAAGAATTGTTCTTAACAATTACGACTCCAGACTTGCGCTTTCAAGAAACATACTTGAAGTTATGCAGAAGCAGAAAGAATACAAAACATATCTTATTCCTACCGAACAGAATTTCAAGCGCTCAGTAAACCAGAAAACTCCTGTTCAGTATCTTTCCGGAACAAAGACTCAAGTTCTGAATGCGCTGAAAGAACTTTCCAAGGATGTTGAATAATGGCTATAATGAAAAAACCTTCAAACGACCTTCCGAAAGAGTTTGTTTCGCAGGCGTTGGAAACTTTGAGTTCAGATTCCTCTGCAACCGAAAAAACAAAAATCGCTGCGGAAAACGTAAAGCCGCGCCCGCTTTTTGCCCAGCAGACGGCGGTTCAAACTTCAGATAAGAAAACCCCTTCCGGAAAATACAGCGATGTAATAAATTTAAAACTTCCGAAAGGTGAACGGAACCGCCTTAAAGGACTTTGCGCCCAGTTCGGCATTTCAATGAATCAGTTCATTCTTTATTCGATTTATGAACTTGAAGAGCGGATTATGGACGGAAAGTGCACGGTTTCGCAAATGGGCGTAAGAAACGTAGAGTAGGGAAGTATGAAGAAAAGTGGAATTTGCTAGTAAGTAAAAATTCCACTTTTCTTCTATTATATTGGACATTCCTAGTAACTTAGCGGAGTTTGCTAGGAATATGTTGGAAAAAGCAAGTTATTTAATGGATTTTGCTAGGTATTAAAAAAAATCGGTGGATAACTTTTATGGAAACACCTAGTAATAAACTAAATTAAAAAACAAGTTTTTTTGGAGTTTTCAAGTAAGCAGATGGCATTTCCTAGAAACAAATTGGACTTTTCTAGACAGAAAAAGGAAAAAACTAGGAACTTATGGAATCTGCTAGTAAACAATTGGCAAAACCTAGTTTTGAAAAATGGAAACTCCTAGTAAGCAATATGGAATCCGCTAGTAAGATAAACTTGTAAACTCTTGCAATGCAAAAAAATACACGAACCCAATATTAAATATAAATTTAAATATTAAGTTAAAATAAATTTAATATTACGAAAATATAAATAATATTACCAAAATTCAAGAATCAAAACATTCAAAAAAAATTCAGAAAGTAACTAAAATTTACTTGCGCACCTAGTAAGTTTGCTTTATATTCAAAGTATGGGGAAAAAAGAAACGGGTGGAATTTTGAATTTTAAAAATTCCTCGCTGGAAACAACAGATTTGGTTCTTTCCGGCAATGAATCATCAAAGCCTTCGTATTTGATTCAAAAAAATGCGATGAGCAAAGCTTATTATAAAATTTCTGCAATGGGCAAAAAGCTTATTTCTATGGCTATGGCCGTAAACAATATGCAGAAAACAGTTCTTGGCGACAACAATTATTACGAAGCCAAATTTTCATTCAATGACTTTTTCAAGTCTATGGGAATTTCTATTGGCGGCACAAGTATTGAACGAATTGTTGAATGTGCGGACGAATGTGTGCATTTTGTAATAAATTTTCATACGGACGATCTTCAGAACTTTATACCTTTGTTTTCGCTTATTCAAATTGACAAAACAAATAAAATTCTGCGTTTTGTATTCAATCCGATTATAAACAATTTTTTGGAACAGCAGGTTGGACATCATAAAATAAATTTTCTTGAATACGGAAAATTGCGTTCAACTTATGCAATGCGCTATTACGATATTTTTGAACAATACAAAGGATTTGCCGGAAAAAACGGAAATCCTAAAAACACATGGACTTGTTCTTTGTCTTTTGACGAAATAAAAAATCTTTTTCAGCTGGATGACATCTATCAGAACCGTCCTGATAATTTTAAAAAATTTGTAATAACAGAACCGATAAAAGAACTTAACGAAAAAATAACTTCAATGAAAGTTATAAATCAGGAATGGTTAAAAACTGGAAAAAAGCATACAGGAGTTCGTTTTTCTATAATAAAAACAGAAGCCGGCGTAAGCGATTATGACAGAGTTTCGCCTTATCTTAATATGATAGAGGAGCAGTCTGACAGAACTCTTATTTGTCAGAACGCAGATTTATATCTTTCGTTTTTGCAGAAAGAAAATTGCGTTATAAGAGTAGATTTGGAAACAGCTAGTGAGTCAACAGATGAAAATGAGCTTTCCAAATTAAAACTGCTTTGCTCTATGGCTTTGAATGATTTGAAAACTCAGAAAAAGCAAAAGAAATCACTAGCGAATGCCAGCAGCAGAAAAATTCTTCAGGAAGAGCTTGCGCTTTAATTTTGACTTTTTTTACAAAAATTGCAGAAATGCCGTTCAGAACGAATTCTGTAGCGTTTAGAGGGAACTTTTTAGTTCCCTTTTTTATTTTAAAAAAAGATATTTTATTGAAAACAACTTACTAGCAATTTCCATAAAATCGAAATCCGCTGATTTTTGTAAAATGGAATGTTCAAGTAAGTTACTGGCATTAACTAGTTATATAATGGAGTTTTCTAGTATTTTAGTATAAAAAAGTATACATCTTGTTAAGAATAAATTTTGTTTTAATTCGTTAATAAGTTGTTTAAATTTTTTGACAGTTTAAATTTTACTAAATTTGAATTTAGATGAATTTGGACTTTGCTAGTAAGTTAAAAACTGATATATTTTATTCTGCGCAGTTTATGATTCCTCAAAACTCCTGCGCGTAAAAAATTAAAATCCTTAAGGAGGCGTGGAATGAAAAAATTTCACAGTTTTATTAAAGAAGAATTTGCGGATTTGAAAATTCTTCTTAGAAATATTCCTTCCCTAACAGTAGCGTTTTTTTTCCTTTCGGTTGTTTGCGCAAATCTTATGGCAAACAAAGAACTTTTCCATGTTAAATACATTGCGCTTGACTGCGGCTTTGTTTTCAGCTGGATTATGTTTTTGTGCATGGATGTAATCTGCAAGCGTCTTGGCGCAAAAGCCAGCATAAAAGTTTCTTCCGTTGCGCTTTTAGTAAATCTTGCTCTTTGTGGAATTTTTGCTTTGCTTTCAAAAAGTTCCGGAATGTGGGGCGAATTTTATTCTACAGGCAACATCCAGGTGAACGAAGCGCTTAACGCAACTTTTGGCGGTTCCTGGTATGTTGTGCTTGGTTCTTCGCTTGCTTTTATGGTTTCTTCTATTATAAATGCGTTTTTGAATTCTTTTATCGGGAAAATTATTTTACGCCATTCGAAAAGTGACGGATTTTTTGTTTTTGCGGCGCGTTCGTATATTTCCACAATAATCGGTCAGTTTGCGGATAATTTTATTTTTGCAACAATTGTTTCGAAAATCTTTTTTGGCTGGTCATGGACGCAGGTTTTTGTCTGCTCTTTGATTGGTGCGTTTTTTGAACTTTTAGCGGAAGTGATTTTCAGCGGTCTTGGTTATAGAATCGTAAAGAATTGGGAAAACGAAAATGTAGGGCAGGAATATATTGAATACAGAAAAAGAAGGAAAGCTGAAAAATGAATGTTCTTATAACGGGAAGCTCAAAAGGAATTGGAAGAGCGGCGGCAATAAAATTTTTAAGGAAAGGGCATAAAGTTTTTGGAATTGATTTGCTGGAAGATTCAATCAATTGTGGAAAATCCGGTTTTTGTGAAAATGGTTCCGGCGATATTGCAGAAAGTGGAAATTATGTGCATTTTGTTGCGGATATTTGCAAAAAAGAAACTTTGCCGGACATCGCAGATATTGAAATTTTAGTGAACAATGCCGGAATTCAAAGTGGAACAGAAAATGATGTAAAAGTTAATCTTTTGGGAACTATGAATGTTACGGAAAAATATGCTTTTCAGAAATCCATAAAATCTGTGCTTTTTAACAGTTCCGTTTCTGCGTTGACCGGAAATGAATTTTCTTTTTACGTTGCATCTAAGGCGGGTGTGAACGGATATATGAAGAATTGCGCGATAAAACTTGCAAATGAATTTAAAGCCACTTGCAATTCTTTGTGTTTTGGCGGAGTTTTGACGGAACTTAACGCTCCTGTTACGGAAAACCCAAAACTTTGGGAAAAAATAATGGATGTAACGCCTTTGAAAAGATGGATGACCAGCGAAGAAGCCGCTGACTGGTGTTATTTTATGACGGTTACAAATAAATTTTGTACCGGTCAGGCGATTGAAATTTCCGGCGGCGAGCGGAACTGCGCGGATTTATTTGTTTGGACGGAATAAAAAAATAGGAGCAGTTCTATAGTCAATCTATAAAAACTGCTCCTATTTTTTATGCTTTTTCAAGATTTACTTGATTGAAAGTCCGTGCATTTTAGCTGACTCTCTTAGCCATTTTAATGTTGATTCGTATTCGCCTTCGCGAATTTTTGCGCTTTCGTAACTTGCCTTTAGTTTGTCTGCCAAAGTCTGATATTCATGGTCATTTACCATTTTTTCAAAATCTGGTTGATTTAATCCGAATTTTTCATGCATAGTTGCGCCTCCAGCTTGATGTATTTTTGAATGTTATTAAAACATTCTTCTTTAAATATAATAATTCAGATTTTAAAAAAATCCAGTAAAAAATTAATTAAAAGCAAATAAATCTGTAAAAATGGAAAAATGTGTAATTTTTACCCATTTTTAATGTATATTTTTTACTCATAGGTAAAAGTTACACATTTATAAAAAGTTTTGCGGAAAAAAGTTTTAGATTTGAATAAATTCTTTTGCTGTTTTTTTTGGGGCGTTACGGGGGCAGAAAGCAAATTCTCTTTTGCCCCCGTAGAAAGGGTAGGACGCAACGAAGTGCGGCCGTAGGGAAAGACTTTTCCCTTCAAAATATTAAAAATAAAAAAAGTTGGCACGGTTCTTGCATAATTATATTGTGAAAGCAAAAAACTTTCAGATTGAATTGAAATTAAAATTAAAATGCTGTAGGAGGCACGATTATGATGAACGGACTTTCACTTTTGGATTCACTTTTTGACGGATTGAATGATGGTTATTGCGGAAATTATCGCGCTGGTTTTGTTCCGAATGTTGATGTGAAGGAAAATAAAAATTCTTATACTTTGGAAATGGATTTGCCGGGCAGAACCGAAAATGATGTTGATATCCGGCTTGAACGCAATACTTTGACAATTTCTTCTAAAAAAGAGGAAAAAGATGCGGAAAAAACTGAAGAGACAAAATCAGAAAAGAGCGGAACGGCTGAAAATTCTGAAAAAGTTGAAGAACCGAAATGGCTTTTGCGCGAAAGGGTTGTTTCTGAATTCAGCAGAAGTTTTGCTTTGCCGGAAGATGCAGACAGCGAAAATATTTCTGCTTTGTTCAAAAATGGTGTTTTGACTGTCTGCATTCCTAGAAAAAAGGCGGAAACTCCTAAACGCATTGCGATAAAAGCGGCGTAAATTGGAAAATAATTTCTGAATGATTTGAATTTGATTCGGCATTCTTGTTGTTTTGAAATTATTTGAAAAATCTTGATATAAAAATCTTGAATGGAAAATCCTTGCAGGTTGTTTTTCTTGCAGGGATTTTTTATTATATTCTATATAATACATTTTTATTACGGGAAATTTTATTTATGGAAAAATTCAGTTATAAACCTGTTGGTGTTTGCGCCAGACAAATCGATTTTTCGCTTGAAGACGGAAAATTGCACGATGTTCAGTTTTTTGGCGGTTGTGCCGGAAACACTAAGGCGGTTGCAAAACTTTTGGAAGGAATGGATGCAGAACGCGCTGTTCAAATTTTGAAAGGAAATTTATGCGGAGCGAAGGGAACTTCTTGCGCAGATCAGCTTGCTATTGCAGTTGAACAAAGAATAAAGTAAATTTGTTTTATGGATTTTGAATTTATTCGCAAAGCAATTCCTTTTTATGTGGACGCATCTTGGCTTACGTTGCGTCTTTCTGTTATTGGAATTTTACTTTCCGTGGTTGTAGGACTTGTTTGCGCTTTGATAAAATATTACAAAATTCCGGTTTTGCGGCAGATTACAAGCGTTTACATTGAAATTTCGCGGAATACGCCGCTTTTGATTCAACTTTTCTTTTTGTATTTTGCTTTTCCGCGGATGGGAGTAAAGCTTTCTTCGGTTCAATGCGCGGTTATCGGGCTTACGTTTTTGGGCGGTTCTTATATGGAAGAAACGTTCCGCTCGGCTTTGGAAAGCGTTTCTAAAATCCAGATTGAAAGCGCGGAATGTATTGGTCTTACAAAAAGGCAAGTTACACAATACGTGATTTTGCCGCAGGCTGTTAGCGTTTCGATTCCGGGCTTTTGCGCGAACATTATGTTTTTAATCAAGGAAACTTCGGTTTTTAGCGCGGTTGCTCTTGCCGATTTAATGTATATTGCAAAGGATTTAATCGGTTTGTACTACAAGACGGATGAGGCATTGACTTTGCTGTGCATTTTTTATTTGATTCTGCTTCTTCCGATTTCTATAATCGCTTCGCTTGCGGAAAGGAGGCTGCGCTATGCACAGTTCGGCAATTGAGGCGATTAAAGCGGCATTCGGCGTTCTTGGAATGGGAACTAACTTTTTGCGTCTTTTAGGCGGCTTGTGGACAACCGTTTGGATTGCTCTTATTTCCGTTGCGTTTTCTATTGTTTTGGGCTTTTTGTTCGGAATGCTGATGACCGTAAAGAGCAAGCCGGTTCGCGCGGTTTGCAAAATCTATCTTGAGTTTATGCGGATTATGCCGCAGTTGGTGCTTTTGTTCGTGGCTTATTACGGTCTTACGCGCGCATTGGGAATTTCGCTTTCCGGCGAGGCGGCTTCGATTCTTGTTTTTACGCTTTGGGGAACTGCCGAAATGGGCGATTTGGTGCGAAGTGCATTGGAAAGTGTTCCGCAGCATCAGTATGAGAGCGGAAAAGCAATCGGCCTTACGGACAGGCAGGTTTTTATGTATATTGTAATTCCGCAGACTTTGCGTTCCCTTATTCCTTTGAGTATGAATTTGATTACAAGAATGATAAAAACTACTTCGCTTGTGGTTTTTGTGGGCGTAATTGAAGTTGTAAAAATCGGTCAGCAGATTATTGAAGCGAACAGGCTTACTGTTCCGACTGCGAGCATTGCGGTTTACTTTGTGATTTTTATGATGTACTTTTTTGTTTGCTGGATTTTGTCGCTTGCGGCAAGGCAAATAGAAAAGCGGCAGAAAAATTAGAAAAGAAAAAATATCTAAAAAGGTGCGTCTTTTTTTACAGATTCATTTTTCTGTGCTATATTAGTGATGTAGATTTAACGGAGGATTTTATGGAAGCGGTTGCAATAAAAGAAAGAACGAAAGAGCTGATTGATAGTCTTGACGACAATAAAGCGCAGCTTGTTTTTAACTATGCGCAGACATTGGAAAAAAATCAAAAATTGTCTGGTCCGGAACTTGCCGCGCGGTTTAGAAAATATTGGGGCAAAGTAGATTTGGACATTGACCTTGACGCATTGAGAGGCAGAAATGATCCTCGTTGATATATCTGTTTGGATTGACAGTTTTCATGGCGGGAAATGCAAGCAAATTATGAATGAGCTTTTGGCTCGTGGCGAGCTTTACGTGAACGATGTGATTCTTGCTGAGCTTATGCCTTCAATCTTGCACCGCGGCGAAACGGAACTTGAATACTTGATGACTACTCTTCCAAAACTTTCGCTTTGGACTGACTGGAGCGGCATAGTTCGTATGCAGACAGAAAACTTGAAGCACGGAATAAACAAAGTCGGGCTTCCGGATTTGCTGATTGCACAAAACGCCATCCAGAACCATGTAAAACTTTTTTCAATAGACAGGCATTTTTCTCTTATGAGCACGCATTTGGGTTTTGAACTTCTGGACGGAGATTTCTAGTTTTCTTTATTGTAATTGTAATGTTTGAAGTTTTGTTCAATTTGTATAATAAAAAAATGCGAATGAAAATGACCGGCAAGAAAAATGATGTGGTTTTATTGAAAATCTAAAAAATATTCTGTTTTGAAAATATCTTAAAATCTTAAAATAACTTTTTTTGATAGTTAGGAGAGTAGATTCCCGTAGACTCGGAGAGTGTGCTCTCGTAGGCTAGGAGAGTGGATTCTCCTAGCCTTAATTTTCGCACTGGTAAAAAATGCGGTGTCAGTTAGATTTGAATATTGATTCTTAGTTTGAGCAAAACGTAAATTTCTCTTTGGCTAAAAAATTGATTTCCATATAAAATATCTTTAAGATATGATACATTGAATTAGGAAAAAATATGGCATTACTTGAAATAAAAAATCTTACAAAATCTTTTGGCGAAAATATAATTTTAAAAAATGTGAATCTTTCGGTGGAGCAGGGCGAAGTTGTTGTTATTTTAGGGCCTAGCGGCTGCGGAAAATCGACTTTGCTGCGCTGTATTAACGGACTGGAAACGATTCAGGGCGGCGAAATCAGTTTGAGCGGCGAAGTTATTTCCAACCGCAAAAAAGATATGCACCTTGTGCGCCAGAAAATCGGAATGGTTTTTCAAAGTTACGACCTTTTTCCGCATTTAAATGTGATGAAAAATCTTTTGCTCGGACCAAAACACGCTCACGAACTGAACTTGAATATGGACGACGTAAAAAAAGAGGCGGAATCTTGGCTTGAACGCGTGGGGCTTGGCGACAAGAAAAATGCTTATCCGCGTGAACTTTCCGGCGGTCAAAAACAGCGAGTTGCGATTGTGCGCGCGCTTTGTCTTCATCCGGAAATTATGCTTTTTGACGAAGTTACAGCCGCACTCGATCCTGAAATGGTGCGCGAAGTTCTGGACGTGATTATGGATTTGGCTAACGACGGAAAAACAATGTTAATTGTAACTCATCAGATGTCTTTTGCCCGCGCCGTTGCCGACCGCATTATTTTTATGGACGAAGGCGGAATTGTGGAGGAAGGAACCCCTGAACAGTTCTGGACGAATCCGAAAACCGAACGTGCAAAAAAATTCTTAAGCAATTTCGAATTCAAAGCAAGACGCTAGCGCATTTTTATGGGGATGGGAATTTGCATTTTGTAAAAGTAAAAGGAATACTTTCTTCTTCAAACGGAATGAATATTTACCGCGGATGTTCCCATGGTTGCATTTATTGCGATTCAAGAAGCAAATGTTATCATATAGAACATGATTTTGAAGATATTGAAGTTAAGGAAAATGCAGTTGAACTTTTGGAAGATGCGCTGAAACGTAAACGCAAAAAATGTATGATTGGAACCGGCGCAATGACAGACCCGTATATTCCGCTTGAGCTGAAAATTCAGAATACCAGAAAATGTTTGGAATTGATTTATAAGTACGGATTTGGCGCGACTGTTCACACAAAATCTGACCGTGTTTTAAGAGATTTTGAACTTCTGAAAAAAATAAACGAAAAAGCAAAGGCCGTTGTTCAGATGACTTTGACTACCAGCGATGAAAATTTATGCAAAAAGCTGGAACCGAATGTAAGCACTACAAAAGAGCGTTTTGAAGCTTTGAAAAAATTCCGCGACGCAAAAATTCCTACTGTTGTTTGGCTATCCCCGATTCTTCCGTTTATAAATGATAGCGAACAGAATATCAATGAAATTCTTGAAATGTGTATAGAAGCGAAAGTTCAGGGAATAATCTGTTTTGCAATGGGGCTTACTTTGCGGGAAGGAAACCGCGAATATTTTTACAGTTCGCTAGAAAAGCATTTTCCCGGATTAAAAGAAAAATATGTTAAGATTTTCGGAAATCAATATGAAATCAACAGTCCGAATAATGCAAATCTGATGAAACTTTTTCATAAAAAATGCGAAGAAAACGGAATTATGCACAATGTTGCACAGATTTTTGAATATCTTTATAAATTTGAAGAAAAAAATACTTGCGTGCAGTTAAAGCTTTTTTAGGATATTGAAATATCTAGTACAATGAATCTTGAGTCACTTACTAAAAAGAGAAAAATATAAAAAAACGTAATCGGAAGTAAAATAGTTATTCAGTGAGAAAGGTTGTTTTAATAAAAAAAGACTAAAAATCTGATTCAAAAGACATTCTTCTTCTCTCCCATTTTTAGTACAGAATGTATTTTTTATGTTATAATGATATAATCTAAAAACGATACAAAAAATAAGAAGACCTGGGAAAACATAAAAATGGCGGAAAAATTGCAATCTGTTGAACCGAACATCGCGGACTTGGCGAATGGCTGGCTAAAAAAATATAATCTTGACTACAAGCTTGAGCAGGAAAGCCTTAACTCAGAAATTGACAAAGCGTTGAACGAATATTATTCAAAGAACGGCGGAAGCGGCGGAAACCGTCCGGACGCAAAGCTGCTTTTAAAATCAAAAAAAGGAAAATATTATCCTGTTCTGATTGAATACAAAGGCTACAAGGACAGGCTTTCAAAACTCGACGCGAACGGAATCGTCGAAAACAAAACCGAAAGAAACGAGCCGAATTATAAGAATATCAATTCATACGCGGTGAACGGCGCGGTTCATTATGCCGACGCGCTCTTGCATTTTACGGGCTATGACGAAATCATCGCCATTGGAATGACAGGCTGGAAGAACGAAAAAGGAAAGCTCCAGCATAAAATCGGAGTTTATTATGTTTCAAAGCTGAACAACGGCTATGGACAGGAAATTGGAAGTTACGATGACTTCTCGTTTCTTTCGCGCGAACATTTTGACGAGTTTCTGCAAAAAATCGAGGAGTCAAAGCTTTCGCCAGAAGAGGCCGAGCGCTTAAAAGAGAAGAGAGATTCTGAAATCCAGCAAAGCCTTGTGCGGCTTAACAACGATATTTACCAGAATGAAAAGAACCTTAGCGAAAAAGACAGGGTTTATCTGGTTGCCGCTTCAATAATCGCGACAATCGGAGTTCCGGGAAAAAATCCCGGAGATTCATATAAAGTTTTTCCTCTTGAAAAATCAGAATTAAAAAGTTCAACAGAAAAAGGCAACACAGACGGCGACGTGATTCTGCGGAAGATAAACGCCTTTTTGAATGAAAAGCCTATTCCGCAGGAAAAGAAGGATTTAATCTACCGCACGCTGCAAAACACGCTCACGAACGACAACATCAACAAGGTTGAAAACGGCGAAAGCCAGCTTAAGCGTGTCTTTGCAAAAATCGTTGACGACCTGGGCTACTATTACAAAATCGGCGTTACGACGGACTTTACGGGAAAACTTTTTAACGAGATGTACAACTGGCTGGGCTTTACGCAGGATAAATTGAACGATGTCGTCTTGACGCCGTCATATGTGGGAACTCTTTTGGTCAGGCTGTGCCGCGTGAACAAAGACAGCTACGTTTGGGATTTTGCGACAGGCTCGGCGGGACTTCTTGTTGCGGCGATGAACGAGATGATAAACGACGCTAAGGCTAAAATCAAAAGTCCTGAGGAGCTTGCGAAGAAAGAGGCCCAAATCAAGGCGACGCAGCTTTTGGGGCTTGAGGTTCTGCCTGAAATCTATATGCTCGCAATCTTGAACATGATTTTGATGGGCGACGGAAGCTCCAACATCTTGAACAGGGATTCCCTAAAAGATTTTGAGGGAAACTACGGATTTGGAAAGACCGATGAAAAATTCCCTGCGACTGCCTTTGTCTTGAATCCTCCATATTCTGCGAGCGGCAACGGAATGATATTTGTAGAAAAGGCCCTTTCAATGATGAGTTCCGGCTATGCGGCGATAATCATTCAGAACAGCGCAGGAAGCGGAAAAGCTGTTTCCTACAATAAAGCTATTCTTGAACACTCAACGCTGATTGCAAGCATAAAAATGCCGATTGACTTGTTCGTGGGAAAATCCAGCGTCCAGACAAACGTTTATGTTTTTCGTGTCGGAGAAGCGCATGAAAGGGATTCCGTTGTAAAGTTCATTGATTTTTCGAATGACGGCTACACGCGCACGAACCGCAAGAAAGCCAGTGTGAACCTTCGCGACACCGACCACGCGAAGGAGCGTTACGCGGAAGTTGTAGATTTGGTTAAGTTCGGAAAAAAGAAGCTGCATTATTTGAGAGAAAGCGATTATTACGAGGGAACTGTTGACCCTGAAAACGGCGCGGACTGGAACCAGAGCACGCCTGTTGACACAAAGCCGACCCTCGCCGATTTTAAGAAAACCGTAGCCGACTATTTGGCGTGGGAAGTACAGAACATCATCAAGAACAACGCGGATTCTCTTGACGGCAACGGAGAAAAAAGCCTGGGAAAATAACCGCCCCGCTTGGCGAGAAGCTGAAAAATGCCAGGTGGGGCGAGTTTAAGGTTGGAGATTTGTTTGAGATACAGAATACTCTCAGTTTTAATAAAGATAAACTTGTTTTTGGTAATGAGTATGATTATGTAACGAGAACTTCATTAAATCAGGGGATTTTACAGACGACAGGTTTTGTGAATAAAGAGAATTTGAATGATTCAGGGACATGGAGTCTTGGATTATTACAAATGGATTTTTTTTATCGTAGAAAACCTTGGTATGCAGGGCAGTTTGTCAGAAAAATAATTCCAAAATTTAAATTGACTGAAAGTACAGTTTTATATTTTTCTACATTGCTTAATATGCAAAAAAAGAAACTTTTAGCTGTTTTAGTTCGAAATGTTGATGAAACATTTAAAAATCTGACATTTTCTCTCCCCATAACCGCCGAAGGCGAAATCGACTTTGATTTTATGGAGTCGTTTATACGCGAACTCGAAGAGGAGCGTATACGCGAACT
>CAYSDV010000009.1:85190-87364 GCA_964429905.1 uncultured Treponema sp.
TATACGCGAACTCGAAGAGGAGCGTATACGCGAACTGGCCGCTTACCTAAAGGTAAGCGGCCTCGACAACTACAAGTTGTCGAAATGCGAGAGCGAAGCTCTCGCGCACTTCAATGAATTGAAGTGGAAAGAGTTTTCCTTCAAAGAGATTTTTAACAAAATAGAGCAAGGCAGACGGTTAAAGAAAGACGACCAGCTGCCAGGCAATATTCCTTTTGTAATGTCTGGAGTTACAAACACTGGAGTTGTCGGCTATGTTTCAAATCCAGTTGCGAGTTTTCCAGCAAATTCAATAACTGTCGATATTTTCGGAAATTCGTTTTATCGAAATTACAGTTTTGGTGCGGGCGATGACACAGGTGTTTATTGGAGCACAGAAAAAAATTATTCAAAAGAAACAATGCTGTTCTTTACTTCGGCAATTTGCAAGGCCTTGGCTGGAAAATTCTCTTATGGTAAAAAATTGCGAAGTTCTCAAAGTCTTGATATAAAAATGTATCTTCCAGTTCGTGATGGCGAGCCTGACTATGACGCAATGGAGACATTTATCAGCGCGGTTCAAAAGCTCGTCATAAAGGATGTCGTTCTGTACGCGGACAAAAAAATCGTGGCGGCAAAACAAGCTATAAAAAATTAATTTTTCGCTCTACCAACTATAATTTCTTTTCCGCTACCTTAAAAACAAATGCAACAGCCTTTCGTAAAATCTGTTTTTGTATGGTTGGTAGCGCATTGGGAGGTCCAGCCAAGTTTTTTTGTCTACGATGGATTTGTAGTGCGAAAAGGCGTCAAATCCTGCTTTTCCGTGGTAGCTTCCCATGCCGCTTGCGCCTGTGCCGCCAAAGCCCATTTCGCTTGTGGCAAGATGAATTACAACATCGTTTATGCAACCGCCGCCGTAGCGTAGTTCTGTTGCGATTTTTTTGATGTGCTTTTTATTGCCGGAAAAAATGTACAAAGCAAGCGGTTCGTCCTTTTCTTTTAGCTCGCTGACTAAAGTGTCAAAATCATCAAACGTTAAAATCGGCATAATCGGACCAAAAATCTCTTCGCCCATAACGGCATCTTCGTAATTTACATTGTCCATTACAGTCGGTTCAATCTGGCGGTTTTCCGCATTTGTTTTTCCGCCAAAAATCACCTTTTTGCTGTCAATTAAATTGCAAAGCCGCTCAAAATGTTTTTGGTTTATGATTTTGCCGTAATTTTTATTTTCAAGAGGATTTTCGCCATATTGCAATTTTATCTGCTTTATAATTTCTTCTATAAACTGATTTTTTATTTTGTTTTCGCAAAGAATATAATCCGGAGCAACGCAAGTTTGCCCGCAGTTCAGATATTTTCCAAAAACAATTCTTTTTGCCGCAAGTTTTAAGTTTGCAGTTGAATCAACAATGCATGGACTTTTTCCGCCAAGTTCAAGAACTACCGGAGTCAGATTTTCTGCCGCATGACGCAAAACTTCTTTGCCGACCGACTGGCTTCCTGTAAAAAATATAAAGTCAAATTTTTGGTTCAGCAAAGCGGAATTTTCTGCTCTTCCGCCGGTTACAATCGCCACGAATTCCGGGCAAAAACATTCTTTTATGATTTTTTCAATAATTTTGCTGGTTTGCGGCGAATACGCGCTCGGTTTTACAATCGCAGTGTTTCCGGCAGAAATTGCATCTGCAAGCGGATCGATTGTTAAAAGAAAAGGATAATTCCAAGGGCTCATAATCAGCGTGTTTCCGAATGGGACTGGTTGCTTAAAACTGCGGGAAGCAAATTGAGCAAGCGGAGTTTTTACAGTTTTTGCCTTTGCAAATTTTTTAGTGTGACGAATCATATACGAAATTTCAGAAAGGGCAAGCCCCGTTTCGCACATAAAACTTTCATAACTGCTTTTTCCAAGGTCAGAAGTCAGGGCGTTGTTTATTTCGTTTTCGTATTTTTTGACGGCCGCATAAAGTTTTTTTAATTGTTCGATGCGGAATTTTACAGGAATTGTAGCGCCAGTTTTATAATATTTTTTTTGATTTTCAAGCAAAGTGCCGATTTCTTCGTTTGTCATTTTTACCTGAAATTTATCTTAGCTTATAAACTGGATTTTTGCATTAAAATTTATTGATTGAAATTATTAAATAGCCCTAAATTCGAGTTTTGACTCTAGGATAAGATTTCAGCCTGCATTG
>CAYSDV010000010.1:0-84136 GCA_964429905.1 uncultured Treponema sp.
TTAAAGGATTACGCCTTTTTTGTAAATTTTTATAAAACTCGAAATTTGGGCTAATAACAAAAAATCAATAAAACGAATAAGATTATCAGTTATAATTTTTACAGTCCGTGACAAATCATCTCGACGCTCCTTTCGTTATATAAAAATCTATTTTTCCAGTTTCATCAGTGCTTCTAAATATTTCTGATTGTTGATAAAAAAATTTACAATTTTCTGATATGTTCCCATTTCTGTAATTAGCAGATACTGTAAAAAAACTTCCTATCGTCTATATTTTTCAATTCCGCTTTCATTCATGATATTCTCCGTTCAAGACATGCTTTTCGCATAACAAACCATTCATTAAAAATTGTTTCGAATGAAAAAAAAAAAGACTTTCTGCACCAAACAGAAAGTCTTTTATAGCGGGGGCAGGACTCGAACCTGCGGCCTCCGGGTTATGAGCCCGACGAGCTGCCAACTGCTCTACCCCGCGTCGTATGTTCAAATATAATAATTCTTTTTACCGTTTTTTGTCAAGTATTATATTTACAAATTTTTGTTTTTTTTCAGATTTCATCATTCAATTCCGGTGTTACATCAACATCTTCAGGAATTTTTTCTTCATTTTTAACAGACTGTTTCCTAACTTTCGTTCTTGTCTTTCCGGCAGATTTTACAACTTTTTGCGAAGTAACAACAGTTTTATCATCAGAATCTGTCTGCTTTGCACGCACCGTTTTAGATTTACTTCCAGATTTCGAATCGGATTTCTTTCTCCCGCTCTTCTTCACTTCAGGCTTTACAACCGCTTTTTTTACGGAATTCGTCAGGGCTTTTTCATAACGCACGCGGCATTCAATAACTGCGAACAAAACCGCGGCAACCGCAAACCAATGAATAAAATTATTAAAATAAACAAAGAAATTAAAAATTCCATGGCAAAGAACTGCAAATATAAATGTTAAAGAATCTGTTTTTTTGTGCCTGATTCCCCAAACAAAAAGACCGCCAAGCGCCGCACAAAAAGCATGAATCAAATCCGCACTGAACATTCTTGAAAAAATCAAACCGTACAAAAGTTCCGCGCCTTCCTGATTCGCCTTTGAAAGATGCTGTAAAAAATAAATCATCGATTCAAACGAACCAAGACAAAGTCCGCAAAGCAACGACACCGCAAAAAAAGAGCGCAATTCAAGTTTTTTCGCCGGAATAAACGCTATAAAAACAGTTTTTATTCCCTCTTCCAAAAGTCCGTTCAAAACAAGAACTTTGCAAAAAAGTCCGAACAAATCAGAAGATGATTCAAACATGTTTTCCGGAACAAGACTTAAAAGATAAAACTGAAAAAATGTTATGGGAAGGACTGCCACAAGTCCAAAAAGACTTGCGAAAAGTTCTGTGGAAAATTTTATTTTAAGAAAAAATTTAAAAGCAAAAAAACAAATTAAAAAAGGCAAAAAATTCAAAAAAAGCGCAAGATAAACATTCATAACTTTTTAAGCATAAATCATAAAATGGACTTTTTCAATCAACTTCAGCAACTAAACAAAATACATCAGAAAACAAAATCGGCTGATGAATCTTCCCGCATAAAAAGCGCCGTCAAAAACGGTTCTTAAAAAAGCCACAAAACCCGCTCAAATCAAAATCTTTGCATTTTCATAGATTTGCAAAACTGCTATAATAAACTTATGCAGAAAAACAAAGCGATTATTCTAATGGGAATAAAACATTCCGGAAAATCAACTCAAGGACGGCTTTTAGCAAAGCATTTAGATTGCTCATTCATTGATGTTGATGACGCTATCACTAAGATTTTCAAAAAAACTCCGCGCGAAATCTATTCAGAAAAAGGCGCAGGAAGTTTTATGAACGCAGAAGAAGAAACCTGCAAAAAAATCGCCGAACTTTGCAAAGACAAACAAATTGTAATTTCAACAGGCGGCGGAATTTGCGACAACGCACCGGCATTGAACTATCTTAGACCGTTGGGCGAATTTGTTTTTCTAAGCACAGACGAAGAAACAGCCTGCAACAGAATTATAAAAAAAGCAGAACAGCTTTCCGATGGAACCTGGAAAAACCTGCCTGCATACATAGCAAAACAAAATCCAAAAAATGAAAATGAAGTACGGGAAATTTTCCACAACTTTTATACAGAGCGAACGGAAACCTACAAAAAAATTGCGGACATAACAGTTTTTACAACAGACGCAACAAAAGAAGAAAACGCTAAAAAACTGATTTCCGCAATTTCAGGCTAAAAGTTAATTACCGCACTTGCAGTTTCCATCGCCGCAACCGCCATCACAGTCGCAGTCATCACCGCCGCAATTACAACCGTCTCCGCCGCAATCGCCACCACAACCACCGCAACCTCCACAGCCGCCTGCGCTAAGTTGCGCAATCTCTTCTTCTGTGGCTTCCTTTACATCTTTTATTTCAATGTCAAAAGTAAGCTGCTTTCCGGCAAGCTCATGATTTGCATCAACAGTAATAAAATCATCAGAAATTTTAGCAACATGAACAAGACACAACTGACCGTCAGAAGTTGTCGCCTGAAATTTCATTCCAACTTCTATAGGAAGAGAAGGATCAAACTGCTCTTTTGGAACATCTACAACAAGCTTTTCATTATATTCGCCATAAGCTTCTTTCGGCTCAACCACAGCCTTAAATTTAACGCCAGGCTCTTTTCCCTCAAGCATCGCTTCAAGCCCAGGAATCAGCTGATTGTTTCCGTGAATATATTCAAGCGGCGATTCACCGGAAGAATCAATCTGTTTTCCGGCCTCATCATAAAGCGTATACAAAATCGAAACCTTTGTATTTTTTGCAATTTTCATAAATTTTCCACCTTAAAATCAAATAATAAAATCAATTAACTCTAAAATCCGTAGTCAAATCCGCCTTCAGCGAGATCCGGATTAACATTGTCCTGAACAACTTCCGTAATTTCAGGAACAGCGTCTATTATGTAACGTTCAATTCCCATTTTTAAAGTCATTGTAGACATCGGACAACTTCCGCACGCTCCATGCAAATTCAAATGAACACGGTTCTGCTCATCAATGCAAACAAATTCCATATCTCCGCCATCAGCCTGAAGCTGCGGCCTAAACATTTCAATCGCTTCTTTCACACGATCTTCAATATCCAAATCTGCCATAAAATCATCCTTAAAATTAAAAATAAAACCGAACTTAAAATTTTGCGGATTAATCAAAATCAACAACGACAGGGCAACCACAGTAAAAATACCACCGAAACCGCCGCAGTCGTCGCAAAAATCAGTTCAAATTCCGTTCTATCAATTAAAAAAATCAATCTCTTTAAATATAAAGAAAAATCTTACTAAAGACGAGTTTTTTCAACTTCATCGTGCACTTTCTGCAAAATTTCCATTATTCCGTCAATAGTTTTCTGCTTAGGATCAGGATCATCCGCCGGAAGAGAATTCAAAACGGAATTTCTGTATTCCTTACAATCCATCATTTTATGCGCAGTAAGAAGCACTTTATCCTTTGTAACAATATCCGCAAGCATATCTTCAGAATTTTCAGGATTAATTCTCAAACAATTTCCGTTTATTGCAATCGGAAGAACAACATCAAACAAACGCAGATAACTGTCAATTTCGCGAAGTCCTTTTTTTGTTTCAGGATGACCCGGTCGGTAACGCGTTCCCGAAGGAAAAACCAGAACAATCTGACCGCGCTTTTTACATTCATCCATAGCGCGCATTGCCGCAAGATTTATAGTTCTTGCCTTCTTTTCTTCCGCTTTTTTCTCTTCTTCCGTTTCATCAGAATTTTCAACTTTATCAAGCGAACGCGTAGGATAAATTACAACACGCGTAAAACCTTCCGTCCAAACACGAACAGCCGGACTCGCTTCGTTCAACTTCATACCGGCAACCGCAACAATCCGCTCAGAAAAATCCTTTGCCCAATCTTCACCCTGAATTTTCAAAAGATAAATAATCGCCGGCAAATCAAGATTTGTATAATGTTCCATAAGAATAAGACCTCGCTTACCCTCATTTACAACCGCATTGTAAAACTCCTTAAAATTTCCGACATTTCCAAGACCAGAACCAGGTAAAAAATTATCCCGAAGAATCATGTCCATGTATTTTGTAAGATCCTTGTTTGCTTCCTGATAAACATTCGTATTGTCAATTTTAGCCGGTGCCTTGGAATACTGCATCATCTCCGCAAAATACTTTCCGTAAACATCCTTCAAAGCCTGATTCATAACTTTTGCTCCTTAAAATTTCGTTGATAAATTCAAAACACTATCTTTCAATTTTACCCCCGCAATATTTTACTGTCAATTAATAACATCATTTTTAGGGGCGGAGCCCCGCCCTACGTCTCAACCGCCGCATCGCAAAGCAGCGTGCAAACAAGTTTGCCCACCGCTTTGCTCCTCAGCGTTTTCGCCTACCCACCCAGCGGGGCAAAATTATTTTGCTCCCTGCCCCGCAACGCCCCATAATGTCAAAAAAACTTATAATTTTCCAACCTTCCGAAAATCCAAATCCTGACAAGTTCCATTTCTAGCATTCAATTCCAAAACAATTCAAACCCCGCATAAAAATCAAAAATATCATTAAATGTGCTTTCCTATAGCATTATTTTTCTTAGCGTTTTCCCACATCCGCAATTTCAAAAATTTCAAATCTATGCTATAAAATAACTATGCAAATAGAACATTTAATCTTTGACTTAGACAACACGCTTTACCCTGCAAGCAGCGCAATGGATTCAGGAATTTCAAAAAGAATGATGGAATGTGTAATGCGTTTTTTTAAATGTTCTTACGAGCAGGCTGTAAATCTAAAAAAAGAGCGCGTAAAAAATTTTTCCACAACTTTAGAGTGGCTGCGCAGCGAAGGCCTTCCCGATGTAGAATCGTTTCTTTCGTATGTCCACCCGGAAAACGAAGCGGACGAACTAGAAGAACAACCGGAATTGCGCTCCCTCCTGGAATCAATTCCGCTTCCAAAAATCATCTGCACAAATTCGCCCCGCGAACACGCCGAACGCGTTCTAAAAAAATTAAATGTTCAAAATCTTTTCGATGCAATCTGCGACATCCGAAACTTTAATTTCAAGGGAAAACCTTATCCTTCCGCATTCAAAACCGCGCTGCAAAAAGCCGGCGGCACAATCGAAAATACAATCTTCCTTGATGATTTAATAAAATACACAGACGGTTGGGAATCTCTTGGCGGAACGGCAATTCTGGTCGGAACACAGAACGGGCATCACTTAAATACACAAGCATCTGCAAAAAACACCGAACCGCCGCCACATCCCGGAAAAACGCTGAAAATAAAATCAATTTACGAATTACCGGAATTACTAAAAACGCTACAATAACAAAAATTGCGGTCAATCGAAAACTTACAAAGAAAAATCACTTTTTCTTTGTAAAAAACGAAACAAGTTTTTCCCACAGGTTATTAAAAAACATTGCTATTTTGCGCCATACACTAGGATTTCTAAGTTTTTCAAGCCGCCTGTATCCGTCCAAAAGTTCATCTTTTGTAAATTCCTTGCGCTGATTGTTCTCTTCAAGCTCCATTTCAAGTTCTTCAATATCGCTAAGGTTGTTTTGAATGACAGCGTTTATATTCGTCCAGCCAAGCTGTTTTGCGGCCTGCAATCTTCGCTCGCCTGCAATAAGTTCATATTTATTATTCAATGTTATAGGATTCAAAAGTCCATAAGTGCGCAAACTTTCTTTAAGAGGCTCAAGGTCTCCCAAATCACGGCGCACACGCTTTTTTATCTTAATGTCATTTATGTTTACAAGCATAAATCTATTCCATTAAATAATTATAATCCGGCAAAACTTCATTTTCTTCTTTGACTTCAGAATTGCCGCCATCTTCGCTCTTATTAGAATTTACTGCTCCGCCGGTTAAAAAGTCAAGATTCAACTGCAAAGGCGATGTATCAAAATCCACAGTTCTTCTTTGGCCGGACTGATACATTTCATTCTTTAGCCTTGATATACTAAGCGCAGAAGAAGCAGCCGCCTTTCCGCCATGAACAGGACATATTTCTGTCGGTTGCGTTCCGGCTAGAATCCACTGAGTAGTTACATGATTTCCACATTCCGGGGTCGGAATTTTTCCGCTCACAGAACAAACAGTTGCCTGGAAAACTCCTTCCGCAGGTTTTGCAAAATCCCTTGCCGGAAGTCCTCTGTGAATTTCGCGCATATAATCGCCCCATGCAAAACCAGCCAAAGTTGCGCCGGTAATTCTAAGACCAAGCGATTGCCCCGGCTTATCAAAACCAAACCAGAATGCAGAAGTGTTGTATGGCGTAAATCCGACAGTCCAAGCGTCCGCCCAGTTCTGCGTTGTACCAGTTTTTCCGCCGGCATGAATTGAATAGCGCTTGCCCTTTTCATCCTTAAAGTCAAATTTCCAACTTTGCGCACTCAAAGTTCCAGGACCATTTACAGTATTTTCAAGCATTTTTTCCATAACAAATGCCGTCTGCGGAGAAAGAACCTGGTATGCTTCACCCTTCGCCTGCTGAGCCTCGCGAATTTCCCGCTCCGGATTAAGAATCACATTTCCGTTTCTGTCTTCTACAGTTCTGATTGCCATAGGAGTAATTTCTTTTCCGCTGGAAGCAATAACCGCAAACGCCCGCGCCATTTCAATCGGACGCACAGAACAAACTCCAAGCCCAATAGGATATCCTGGAACAAACGCTCTGCTAGGCAATTCTTCTTTAGAAATTCCCAAAAGAGAAACAGCACGGTTAATAGCCGAATCAAAGCCGATTCCATCCAAAACTTTCAGAGAAGGCACATTCATAGAACGGCAAAGCGCATACCAAACAAGAACATCGCCTTCCCATTCGCCTTTAAAATTCTGCGGAATGTACGGTTTTCCGTCTGCCGTATGAAAAACAACAGGAGTATCGGAAATCGGTGTAACCGGCGTAAATTTTCTGGAATCAATAGCTTCCGTATAATACAAAGGTTTAAAAGTTGAACCAGGCTGAAGTTTTGCCTGAACCGCCCTTATGAACTGATTTTCCTGATCAAATTTGGAACCGCCGACTAATGCCGTTATATACCCGGTCGTATTTTCCAAAGAAACCATCGTTCCTTCAATAGTTGTTTTTTCGCTCTCTTTTTTAGCGTCGGCATTCGCTCTGTTTACAACGCTAACTTTCAAAGTTCCGATTCCAGTCATCATAGAAACAACATCTATAATCGGATTAATCTGATTTATGTAAGCGGCATTGGCAACAACTTCCGCTCTTTGCTCGCTCACCTTTATGGCCGGAATATTAAAAACAAGCGAAAGAAGTTCTGTCATAGGAATGTATGTAGTAAATGCCGTTCCGCTGCGCGAAGTATGTTCCGCCTGGTAACGTCGGTTCGCTTCCTGAATGTACCTGTCCATAACTTTTTGCGCAGCCATCTGATGCTTCAAGTTAAGAGTTGTGTTTACAGTAAAACCGCTTGTATAAATATTCTGAGAACCATAAATAAGATTTCCAAGTTCGCGCCGAACATATTCGCTGAACCAAGGAGCTTTATCGTCACGCATCATATACGCAGAAGAACTTGTGCGCGTATAGTCAAAATCGCTCCAAAAAGTATCAAAAGAATCCTGCGCTTGTTCATCTGAAATATAGTTAAGTTTTACCATGCTTGCAAGGACATCCTTTTGTCTGTCCATAGCGCGGTTAGGATGATCAAACGGATTATAAAAAGCCGGATTGGAAAGCTGTATTACAAGAATCGCCGCTTCCGCCGGAGTTATTTCTTCTGCGGAATGACCAAAATAATATTTGGAAGCGGCATTAACACCATAAGTTCCGCCGCCAAAATAAATCTTATTCAAATAAAGTTCCAGAATTTCGTTCTTTGAATAACGGCGCTCCATCTGAATCGCCCACCAAAGTTCTTTTATTTTTCTGGAAATAGACATTTCCGTACGGTCGCAATACAAAGTTCCTGCAATCTGCTGGGTCAATGTTGAACCGCCACCAAGCGAACGGCCTGTAAGTTTTCCCACAACAGCGCGAAGGACCGCCTTAAAGCTGAATCCATGATGTTTGTAAAAAATTCTGTCTTCGCGCGTTAAAAGCGCATCAATCATATGCTGCGGCAATTTGTTCAAACTGATAATTTCGCGCTTTTCATCGGAAGAAAATTCCGTAATAAGTTCGCCGTTAATATCAAGAAGTTTTGTAGGAAGCGCAGTTTCAAAAGAAGTAATATATTCTGTATTTTCAATATTTTTAGTTTCCGCAAGCCCAAATCCAAGCAAACAGCCCATAAAAATGGCAGCGAAAAAAAGAATGCCAAACCAAACATAAGTAGACGTACGGATTTTAGTCATTCTTTCATTTTAAGAAAAACAGTTATGTTCGTCAATAAAAAAGGCTCGGTTTGTAACCGAGCCATGCCCATCAGGCAACCGAGAGCATGGGTGGGAGGGGAAAATGCTCTCGGTATTTATATTATCGCCCTAACCATGGAATTTCTTTAATGTTTTTTTTATTTATTCTTCAGAAATTTCAAGGTCAACCGTAAGATTTGCAAAATAAGACTTTCCTTTTTCAATATTCAGCGCGCGGACCATTTCGTATCCGCCAATCTGACATTTAATAACGTGCTCACCTTCCTCAACAACAAATTCTTTTCCAAGTTCAGAAATTTTTTCGTCATCAAGGAAAACTTCAGAATTTTCAGGTGCAGTTACAGTCAAAGTCGGCGCAAGGCTTTTTAAATTCACCTGCACTTCAGAAGTCTTTGCCTGGTCAATATAAACCGTCCGAACTTCGCTTCTGTATTCCTCTGACTGAATACACACATTATGTTTGCCCGCATCCAAAAGCGTTCTGCCGTCTTTCAGCAAAACAGGCTCATTATCAACGAGAATTTCGTAATTTCCCGCCCTGTTGTCAGGAGTAAAAACTTTAAGGAGCAAAGTTCCTTTGTTAAGCAAAATCGGCTTTAAGACAACCTTAAGCTCCGCTTCATAAGTTTCATCAGGAACGCCTTTCATCGCCGGCTGAAAACGCATAAACGCAAAACCGTTTGAAACATCAGGCATAACGTTCAACTTTGTAATATAACTGCTGTCTTTTCCGAAGTTATGCTCTTTCACCGGAATCTGAACAATCCAGTTCAACTTTGCCGGAAGCGGCGTTACAAAAATTCTAGTTCCTGAATAATCAATCTGCGAAGAATTCGGCTTCGGCTTTATTCCGTCATAAATCGAAAACGCAACAGAATCGCGCCAGTCCGCAATAACAGCAGGAATTTGAATCTTAAGCTCAAATCCTTCCATATATGTCATATCATCCGGCATAAAAACCGCAAGCGAATCATTTATTCCGAGCACAGCATTCTGCTCTTCAACAGAATTTCCCGGCAAAAAAACCGAATGAACTTTTCTTACGCGAAAACTTTCCGAATAGCAAAAAAACACCGAAAAACCAAGCAGGATTGCAAAAAAAACGCTCTTTTTTAAAACTCTAACCATAAAAAACCTTTTGTGCGCCAAAACTTAATTCTCAGGCACAACTTCCGTAAAATATCAAAATCAATTGATTTCCAGCCAATCCGCAGGATCAGTAGCAACTCCGTTCTGCCTTATTTCAAAATGCAGATGAGGCCCCGTCACAGCACCAGTTTTTCCGGTAAGTCCAATTACTTCACCGCCAAAAACCACATCACCTTTTTTTACATTTACTTTCGAAAGATGAGCATAAACGGTAGAAACGCCGTCTTCATGCAAAAGAATAATACAGTTTCCGAACAAGCGCGAAAGCCGCAAAACAGTAACAACAGTTCCGCTCTTGCAGGCAAAAACTTCCGTTCCCTCTTTTGCAGCAAAATCAATTCCGCTGTGATGTTTCCATTCTTTGTAAACAGGGCTTTCACGGTAGCCAAAACCAGATGTAACCTGAATATTTTTCAGCGGAAGCCGCATATTTGTGTCAATAAAAAATGCCCGCTGCGCAGAAGAAAATCTTTTTCCAAAAAGAAAACAAAAATTCTTTCCATTTAAAGAATAGCACATTTTTTCATTTTTTTCCACAAAACTCTTGTTTTCTTCGGAAACTAAAATTTCAACAGAAGAAGAAGGATTTTCCGCAACAAAAATGCCTTTTACGGTAGGCAGAACAAGCTTTCTTCCTTCAATCTTTTCAGATTTATGCTTTATGGAATTCAAAGTTGCTATCGTGTCGTAAGGAATTCCGGAAAAAGACGCAACATCTATAATATCTTCGCCATTCTGCGGAATATAAACGTAAAATTCCGTTTCAAGATTGATTTCCCCTTCCGCTTTTGAACATTCAATTTTGTCGTTATACAAAACAATATCAGAAAATTGCCTGAAAACAACATCAGTGGAAGAAAGCTTATAAATTTGCGGCAAAAAATCCGCGTTTATAACAAATTGCTGCGCAAAAATTTCAGAACAAAAGAAAAAAAACAAAAGAAACGGAAAAAACTTCCTCATACTTTCAATTGTAAATAATTTTAAATAAAAAAAAACAGGTTTCTGCAAAAAAAACCTGTTTTCATTAATTTTACAATTTTACTCAGAAATTGCTTCTGCAGGACAAGATGCAGCGCAAGAACCGCAGCTAATGCATTTATCTGAATCAATTACTCTTTTGTCATTTGATTCTGCAATTGCTCCAACAGGACAATCTGGTTCGCATGCACCGCAGTTAACACATTTATCTGAATCTACTTTGTAAGCCATAGTCGTTCTCCTTACAGCTAAAATAAACTATAAAGATATTACCCCACGAAAATCGATTTTTCAATAAATTAAAGAGCAATTAGAGTTCGCAATGGCTAACCAAATTGAATTGCAAATACACAAACGTCCAAAACATACGACAAAATTTCAATCCAAGAATTTCAATTTACTCAAATTAATAACTTCAATATAATTTTCTTATGAAAAAAGAAATTCTTGCCAAATTGATTGACCACACACTTTTAGCGCAAACCGCAACAGAAAAAGACATCAAGCAGCTTTGCGCAGAAGCAAAAAATTACAATTTCAAGTCAGTCTGCATAAATCCGATTTTTGTTCCGCTCTGCAAAAATGAACTTGCAGGAACAGACGTAAAAGTCTGCACAGTAATAGGCTTTCCGCTTGGCGCAACCACAACAGAAGACAAATCTTCAGAAACAGAGCGCGCAGTTAAAAACGGAGCGGACGAAGTTGATATGGTAATAAACAGCGGCGCCGCACTCTCGCAAAACTTTGATTTAATCGCAAAAGATATTACCGGAGTTGTTCAAGCCGCAAAAAAAGCCGGAAATTCAAAAAAAATCACCGTAAAAGTAATTCTGGAAACCTGCTTTCTTTCTGATGAAACAATCAAAGAATGTTGCAGATGCGCAGTTCAAGCTGGAGCAGATTTCGTAAAAACATCAACCGGATTTGCAACTCCAAAAGCTTCAAGCGGAAATCCGCTGCCAAACGGAGCAACCGCCCGCCACATTGAACTTATGAGAAAAACGGTCGGCAAAGATTTTGGCGTAAAAGCATCAGGCGGAATCAGAAGCGCAGAAAAAGCCGCAGAAATGCTTGCCGCCGGCGCAAACCGAATCGGAACTTCCAGCGGAATAAAAATAATAGAAAACTGGAACGAAACAATCAAAATCCCAGGTTGGGATTAAAGGAGGGCGCCTGCCCAGCGTTCGGCACGATGTGCCTCACTACTCACCAAAAGCCAAGTCTTTTGGTGACACGGGCGCAAGTAAGCATAAAAGAGGGCGCCTGCCCTACGGCTCAAAACTCCGGGGTTTCGCCAGGTGGTTGTTGAGCAACATCGAAACACTCAACCCCTGCGTTTTTCGCCTACCCCTCGGTACACGGCGCACCGCTTCGCTGCGCCGCAAATACGTAAAATTCAAACCTTAAACCAAAGCAAACGGTTTTCGCTCATTGCGCAACTGATTTTATTCTGCTGATAAAGATAATACAAATAAGCCCGGATTGTGCTTCCAATCAAAAGATATTGCGGAGTGCGCAGTTTTATGTCATTCATATCGGCAACTTCTTTCAGCAAATCCGCAAAAACAAGTTTCTTTCCGTCTTTAAGCGCACGCAAAATACAGTATTCCGTAGAAAGTATTGCAATATTGTTCATTTCCACAGTTTCCTGAATTCTTCGCACAGGTTCGCCGTGGCTGGGAATGTACCAGTCAAAATCAGTTTCGTTCAATTTTTGCAAAGTTTGTTTAAAAGCACCCAAATCAACAAGATAGGAAATCCAATACTTAAGAACGTGCATTTTTCCAAAAACAGCATCACCCGGGAAAAAAGCAGTTTCACCTTTCTTGTTCGTAAAAAGAACACCGAACATCGCAAGATAATGCCCCGGAAGACTTATAAAATTAAGTTTTAAACCACCACGAAGCCTTATCTCCGAATTTTCATCTATAAATCTGTCCGCTTTGGAAGGTTTTGCAACATAATAATCCGCCTGCAAATGCTCTAGCGGCATAGAACCACAAGTTATAATGCTCTGCAAAAGATTGCACTCAAGCCCTGCAGACTCAACGCGGCTAATCCAAATTTCACAACCGGTTTTCTGCACAAAAAAAGCATTTCCGCCGCAATGATCCGCATGCGAATGAGTGTTTATTATTGCAACAAGATTAAAACCGCCCTTTTCTTCCGGAAAAAGTTCATTCAGTTCAGAAAAAATGCGTTCTGCATCTTCAGAACTTCCGCCGGAATCAACCAAATAAATATCTTTCGCTTTGCTGCCACGTTTTCCATTAACAGCAATCACACCTATATTAGTTGGTCCCGGAATATAATAAACATTCTGAAGAATTTTTTTTGCAGTCATTAAAGTCCAAGCTTTTCACGCATAATTTTTTTTGCTTTTTTTTCGTCGTTCACCATAAGAATCGGCTGACCTGTTGCATCCAAAGCATCGCGCCACAAAGCACCTTCCGGATCAACAAAGTTTCGGCTTTCAATAGCCATTTTTGTAGGAATGTAAACAAATTTGTCGTGAACAAGTCCAACTACAATTTTTGTTTTTCCAGCCATCGCCGCATGAACAGCGTTATTTCCAAGACGTTCGCAATAAACAGAATCGGAAGCAATCGTTACGGCAGAACGAATCTGGTAACTAGGATCGCAGTATTTCAAATCTATCGGAATATTCTTTTTTGCAAAATATGCCTTTATTTTATCCTTCAAGTAAACACCAATGTCCGCTAAAATTTTATTACCGGAAGCATCTGTTGCGTCGCTTGCTGCAAAAAGTTCCTGACCAGCACCTTCCGCAACAACAACAACAACTGCATGTTTATGTTCAAGCAATCTTCTTTCAAGGTTTTCCAAAAATCCGTTCGGGCCTTCCATATCAAATGGAATTTCCGGAATAAGACAGAAATTTGTTTCGTGCGAAGCAAGCGCCGCAGAAGTTGCAATAAAACCGGATTCGCGCCCCATAAGTTTTACAAGAGCAATACAGTTCGGCTGTGAACGGGCTTCCATATGCATAGAAGCAATCGCATCTTTTGCCTGCTGAACAGCTGTTTCAAAACCGAATGAACGGTCAATAAGAAGGAAATCGTTATCTACAGTTTTTGGAATTCCTACAACAGCGCAAGTCAATCCGCGTCTTTGAATTTCTTCCGCCATAGTAAGAGCACCGTGCTGGGTTCCGTCGCCGCCAATAACGAACATCATATTGATTCCCATTCGTTCGATTGTATCAACACCGTCTGTTGCAATGCGGTTTCCACCACCGCGGCTAGTACCAATAAAAGAGCCGCCAATCTTATGAATTTCGTCTACAACATCAGGAGTTAAAACCATCGGCTCAAGATTTGAATCTTCAAAAAGTCCTCGGTAACCATAGCGGAAACCAACAATGTCGCGAACTCCATAGCGGTTCCATAAACAGCGTACAACCGCTCTGATTACATCGTTCAATCCAGGACAAAGTCCGCCGCAAGTGCAAATTCCTGCCTTTACTTTCTTAGGGTCAAAATATATTTTTTCGCGTGGACCAGCTTTTTGCAAAAGATTAGTTTCGTCCACAGAATTCGGCTCTTCTTTACTGAAAACATTAATCCTGTTTCTTACAAAAGAATCATCGCGAACATAATTTGCACAGGCATCACCCACAACCGTTGACAACTGAATAGGCGAATCAAATTTACAAGTTCCTAACTGCTCAACCGTAAAATCGTATTTTTTTGCCTTATACACTTCTTAACTCCTAGAAAAACACCTTGCCATAAAAAAACGGCATATCAAGATAAGATATAAAAAAACAACACTTTTTTCAATCATTTTAGATAAAAATATAAATTAACGAAAAAAGAGCGTAACTAAGTTCAAAGTAGAACGGTTGACTTTGTGGCGGAATTATATTTTCCACAAAAAAATCGCTTAAAATTTTGCTGAAAATTTCTGTTTTTGTATTTTTTTTACAATATATAATATAGACTGATTATGAGCGCTCAAAATTAAAATCGGTCGGAGGAAAAATGAAATATTTAAGACAAGAGCATTTCGTTCCAAATTGCAAACCGCTCACCTACGAAACACTGTTGCAAACAAACGGCGGCTACGCTGGCAGTTCCGGAAGTTCCGGCGGAGGTTCCGGCTACAGCAGTTCCAGCGGCAGTTCATGCGGAAACAATTCAAAAAACAATACAACAACAAGATTCATAAGAAGCGACAAATACACAAAAACATACGGCACAAAAAACACTGATAATACAGAAACCGTAACAACCATAGACATAAAGACAGGCAAAGTAATTTCCCGTTACACATACGGAATTTCAAAAGGCACATCTTCAAAAGGTTCTTCTTACGCAAGCAGATCTTCCAGCAAAACCCATTCCTACAGCTATAGCGCACTCAGCATGGGAATCAGACATAGCAGTTCGTACCAAACTACTTCTGGCGGTGGTTACACAGTTTCATATGAGCAAACAAGTTCCGGCGCAAACGGCACAAACCCCAGCAGTTCAACAGATACACAAAGCGAAGAAAAACCAATTTCCGTAAAAAAATACGGACATCAAATTTGTGCAGACGAAAACCAATCGCATTGCGACATTATCGCCTGGAACCATGCGGTAGACGCAGGACTAAACCCTGCCGGAAATAGCAATGACGCCTGGGACGGAAACCAACTGCTAGTAGACGAAATTTTCAACAAATATTATGCGGACGAAGCCACAGAGTTTGATTCCAACCTTGCGGGTAAAAAAGGTTACATTTTCTATGATTGGACAGGCGATGGAACTTATGATCATATGGAATATTGCGAAGTGGATGCTAATGGCGCGGGATATAACTTTTATCTAAATGAAGGTAAAATAAACGAGGATGCACAATGGGTTCAAAGACTCTTTTCAAGAGATAAAAATGCACATGCAAAAGCAGATAGCACAGGCACTATAAAATTCGTGGCGCTAAATTAAGCAATCATTTTTTCACCAGTATTTTCACTGGTGAAAAATACCAACAATACATTCAGGAGAAAATTTATTATGAAAAAATCACTTATTTTTTTAGCAGTTTTGCTGTGCAGCCTTGCCTTTGCGGAAAAAGCGGAAATAAAATTCATTGCGGAAGACGGTTCTGCAACTTCCGTGTTTTTTGAAAAAGATGAAACTTGCATTGTTATTGACGCAAAGAAATTCCCAACGAAAAAATTGGTTTCCATTACCGGCTTTGAAAATTTTCCGAATCTGGATTCGCTTACCTTTTATTTTTTGCGCCAACCAGTTGATTATGATTTTCTTGCAAAAATCCCGAAATTAAGAGATTTGGGATTGGTCAGCTGCAGAATTTCATCCCTGAAATTTCTTGAAAACATTCCTAACCTTGAAACTGCAACAATTAATTTTTCCACAGATTTATCAAATTACAATACAATCAAAAATACTGAAATTAATTTAAAAAAACTTAAAAATTTGAAAAAACTTTATTTTGACAGTTCCTCTTTTTCAAATGACGGGAAAGCAGTTTTCCTGGATTTTATTCTGCCGCTCACAAATATTCGCAGCAAACCAACAATAAGCCTTACAAACAACAAAATCGCAACTCTTACAAAAAAGGAAATCAAACTTTTAAGGCAATATTCAAATGTGGATTTGTCATTCAATCCAATCGCTAAAAACAAGCAAGAACTTGAAAAATTAAAAAAGACGAAAATCAATTTTGAGGCACATGATTATTTAAAATTTGATTAACAGGAGAAAATTTATTATGAAAAAACTACTTATTTTTTTAGCAGTTTTGCTGTGCAGCCTTGCCTTTGCGGAAAAAGCGGAAATAAAATTCATTGCGGAAGACGGTTCTGCAACTTCCGTGTTTTTTGAAAAAGATGAAACTTGCATTGTTATTGACGCAAAGAAATTCCCAACGAAAAAATTGGTTTCCATTACCGGCTTTGAAAATTTTCCGAATCTGGATTCGCTTACCTTTTATTTTTTGCGCCAACCAGTTGATTATGATTTTCTTGCAAAAATCCCGAAATTAAGAGATTTGGGATTGGTCAGCTGCAGAATTTCATCCCTGAAATTTCTTGAAAACATTCCTAACCTTGAAACTGCAACAATTAATTTTTCCACAGATTTATCAAATTACAATACAATCAAAAATACTGAAATTAATTTAAAAAAACTTAAAAATTTGAAAAAACTTTATTTTGACAGTTCCTCTTTTTCAAATGACGGGAAAGCAGTTTTCCTGGATTTTATTCTGCCGCTCACAAATATTCGCAGCAAACCAACAATAAGCCTTACAAACAACAAAATCGCAACTCTTACAAAAAGGGATATCAAACTTTTAAGGCAATATTCAAACGTTATTTTGAATCAAAACCCGATTGTAGACAACAAACAGGAGCTGCAAAATTTAAAAAAGGCGAAAATCAATTTTGAGGCAGATTATTATGTAAAATTTGATTAACAGGAGAAAATTTATTATGAAAAAATCACTTATTTTTTTAGCAGTTTTACTGAGCGGCATTGCCTTTGCGGAAAAAGCGGAAATAAAATTCATCGCGGAAGACGGTTCTGCAACTTCCGTGTTTTTTGAAAAAGAGGAAAGTTGCATCGTTATTGACGCAAAGAAATTCCCAACGAAAAAATTGGATTCCATTACCGGCTTTGAAAATTTTCCGAATCTGGATTCGCTTACTTTTTATTTTTTGCGCTACACAGGTGATTATGATTTTCTTGCAAAAATCCCGAGATTAAAAGAGTTGGGATTAATCGGCTGTTACGTTTCTTCCCTAAATTTTATTGAAAATATTTACAATCTGGAAACAATAGAATTAGAACTTACAGCAGACATAAACAATTTTGACAAACTACAAAATACAGAAATTAATTTAAAAAAACTCATAAAATTACAAAAAATTTTTGTTACAAATCTTAATTTCGGAAACATTGCAAACAAGGAAATCTGGAATTACAAACAACTTTCTAAGTTAAATTTCATTCCGAAATTCATAAATGTTCAGAACAAGCCAGAATTAAGCCTTACAAACAACAAAATTGAAACTCTTACAAAAAAGGAAATCAAACTTTTAAGGCAATTTTCAACCGTGGATTTGTCATTCAATCCAATCGCTAAAAACAAGCAGGAACTTGAAAGATTAAAAAAGGCGAAAATCAATTTTGAGGCGTATTAAAACAGCGCAAAATAATAATATTTTACTTTTTGTTGACCCAAACCGTTTCTGTATTTACATTTAAATAAAATGTCTGCGGAATATAAATTGCCAACAGAATGGTTTTTAATTCACGGGGCGTTGCGGGGCAAAGAGCGTTTTATGTTTCTGCCCCGCAGAGAGGGTGGCGGAAGACCGCTTGCGGGCTGAAGACAGGGGGAGACTTCCCCCTTTATATAAATTTTTGGAGAAAAAAATGAAAATTTCAAAGTTTTTTATTTCTGCGATTGCAGGATTTGCTCTTTTGACGGGCCTTTCTTCATGCAATATTTACAATGGTCTTGTTGAACTTGATGAACAAGTTAACGCTCAATGGGCACAGGTTGAAAACCAATATCAGCGCCGCTACGATTTGATTCCGAATCTTGTAAGCACTGTAAAAGGAGCCGCAAGCCACGAAACTGAACTTTACACGCAGGTTGCAGAAGCAAGAGCGAAAGCGGGCGGAGTTATTCAGATTGGCGACAGCATTCTTGAAGATGAAGAAAAATTTGCAGAATTTCAAAAGGCGCAGGACTCTTTGGGCGGCGCATTGCAAAGACTTCTTTCTGTAACAGAAAATTATCCGGAATTAAAAACAAATCAGAATTTCCTTGCGCTTCAAGACGAACTTGAAGGAACAGAAAACAGAATTGCAACGGAGCGCAAGCGTTACAACGATATTGCACAAAAATACAATTCTTCAATAAGAAAATGGCCGGGCGTTTTATTTGCAGACAAAATGGGTCTAAAAGCAAAGGCGTATTTTACAGCGGCAACAGAAGCCGCAGCAGCACCTGTCGTGAAGTTTTAACTTGGCAAAAACAGTGCAAAAAGATTTGGAGTGCAAATGACAAAAAAATATCTTTTGAAAAAAATCAAACTTTCTGAAGCAGATATGCAAGAAATAAAGGCTTCTGTTGAAAAAGCCGAAAAGAACACGAACGGCGAAATCGCATTGGCTTTAACAGCAGAAAGCGACAAATATTCTTTTTGGGAACTTCTAGCGTCAACTTATCTGGCCGCATTTGTTTTTATAATTTTGCTGCCGTTCGCCGCTAAAATTTCCGGTTTATACGAAAGATATTTATGGGGTTGCCCGGATTGGCTTCTTCCTACTTTTTACGGAATCGCAACGCTTGCAACTATAGTATTCGGATTTTACTTTGCAAATATTCCGGCAATCGACAGACTGATTGTTCCAAAATCAATAAAAAATCTGGCAGTAACAAACAGGGCTTTCCGACATTTTGCGCAGAGCGGAGTTTACGATACAGCCGAACATTCGGGAATTTTAATTTTTGTTTCTTATTTGGAGCGGCAGGTTAGAATTATTGCGGATTCCGGAATTGCAAAAAAAATTCCTCAGGATTTATGGAACATAATCGCAGACGATTTGGCAAGCGGAATCAAGAACGGAAAAACAAAAGAAGGATTTATTGCGGCTGTTGAAAAATGCGGCGAACTTTTGCAAGAAAATTTTCCTGCAAAGAATGAAAATCCAAACGAACTTTCAGACGGTCTTGTTATTTTGGAAGACTAGCGGAGGATTTATGAAAAACAGCAGAAAGTTTATTACATCGGCACTTTTTTTAACTTTTTTTTCAATTCCGTCAGTTTTTTTCGCGGTTGAAGTCCCTGCACTTACCGGAAGAATCGTAGACAATGCGGACATAATTTCCAACAACGACAAATCAATAATAACGTCCTATCTTGAAAATCTTGAAAAATCAACAGGAATTCAAGTTGCAGTCCTTACAATAGAAACTTTGAACGGCGAATCCATTGAAGATTTTTCTATGAAAGTTGCGGAAAAATGGCAGCTCGGGCAAAAAGAAAAAGACAACGGAGTTCTGCTTTTAGTTGCAATGGAAGAACGAAAAGCAAGAATTGAAGTAGGTTACGGTCTGGAAGGAACTTTAACGGACACAAAATGCGGGCTTATATTAAGGAACGTTATATTTTCCGAATTCAGAAACGGCGATTATTCGGAAGGAATTTTAAAAGGCGTTAAAAATATCACAGGTCTGCTTTCAAATGATGAAGAACTTGTTTCAAACAGTGTTCTGGAAGAATCCTCTTCAAACAGTTCATACATCGGTCTTTTATACGGATTCCTTTGGATATTCGGCTGGTTCATTTTATTTTCGTGCATTGCAAGCGGAAGAAGCAACCATTTTTTGCCTTGGATAATTTTTACAAGCGCATACAGGAATTCGCACAAAAGCAGCGGAACAAACAGAACGAACTATTCGGGATTCCATTCAAACCACAGTTCTTTTGGCGGAGGAAGTCATTTTAGCGGCGGTGGCGGACATTTTGGCGGAGGTGGTGCTTCCGGTGGCTGGTAAAAAATTGAAAAAATTTTTACTTTTTTTAAGTTTTTTTTGTCCGCTCTTATTTTTTTCCTGCAAAACAACAGATTTTCGCACAGAAACAGATTCTTTTCCTTCTGATGTGATGCAAAATGTCTGGCAGGAAAAAAATTATTTTATTGCGCAAATAAATCTTGATTCTCAAAATCTAGAACTTAAGAGCTATCCAAAAAAAAGCGGCTGGGTCAAACCCAAATCAGTAAAAAGTTTTGCAAAGGAAAACTATTGCTTTGCGGCTATAAACGCAAATCCTTTTGAACAAAAATTGCGCTTAAATCCGTTTTCCAAGCAAAAAGCGTTAGGCATCTACATTGACAGCGGAACAAAATATTCGCCGGGCGAAGCGCGTTACGCAGCAATTGCATTTTACAGAAACGAAAACAGAAACGGTTTTTACGCAAAAATATTCGATGAGCAAACAGAAACGGAAAAAACGCTGGAGTCAGCGGATTTTGCTTTCGGTGGCTTTTGGACAATTTTACGCGGCAAAGAGGTTTACAATTTTAAAGACATAAAAGATTACCGTTCCGCAGCAGGTCTTTCGCAAGACGGAAAAAGTCTGTTTTTATTCTGCGGAAAAAAACTTTCGTACAAAGAATCCGCTGAAATTCTTAAAGAAAAAGGAGCATATTGCGCATTGCAGTTTGACGGCGGCTCTTCCAGCCAGTTTTATTTTAACGGCAAAAACCGGCAGAAAAAAGCAAAAACAAGAACTCCTGTAGTAATTTTTGGATTTACTAGCAAAATCCACTGACAAGTTTTCAATATCTGATATAATTAAATATTCCAATTGGAGTTATAATATGTCAGAAAATCAGATTTCGCAAAACTATTATGATGATGAAGAAATTTCTTTAATTGATTTGTTAGCAGTCTTATTCAAATACAGAAAACTTGTTGTCTGCATAACAGGAATTGCATTTATTGCAGTCGTTCTTTTTTCAATTATTTCCATAAAATTACCGTCGGATATCTCGCCGCTTCCGAACACATATACATCAACGGCCTCCGCATTTGTAAACGAAACAGACACAAAATCACCGCAAAAAAACAGTGCCCTCGCAGTTTATTACGCAACTCAAAACAATGTTTTAGATTTGATTGTCCAGAAATTTGATCTTATAAATAAATGGAAAATAAAAGACAAACAGCTTTCAACAAGCCGAGAAATGTTGAAAAAAAATTTAAAAGCGGAATACAACAAGGATTTAGGAGTTTTTACAATATCGTACACATCCACAGATCCGCAGCTTGCATTCAACATCGTGTCTTTTTTATTTGAAAAAGTGCAGGAAATGCTTAAAGAAAACGAACAGCAGCAGTTGCAGCAACAACTTTCACAACAGCAGATTATACAAAACAGCGCAAAAACGCAGGTGAACATAGCAACAGAAAAATTACAGTCATTGCAGGAAGGTCCAGACAAAGATAACGCCCAATCAGAACTGAATTCTGTTCAGCAGTTTTATCTTCAGGCTAAAGCGGATGTGGAATTGACCAACGCAAAAATAGAATCGCAGCAGGATATTCTTAAGATTTCAAACCCGGCAGAAATTCCGGAAAAGAAAGTTGGTCCAAGCAGAAGCAAACTTTGCATAATTGTTATTTTCGCAGCATTCTTTATTTCAATTTTCATAGCATTTTTATTGAATGCAATCGAAAACATAAAAAAAGATCCTGAAGCAATGCAAAAATTCAAGGATTAGCGTTTTAGTTCGTCTGTCTGCTCACCGTCAAGAATATAGATGATATGATTGCACATATCTACGATTTTTGAATCGTGTGTGGAAAAAACAAAAGTTATATTCAATTCTTCGTTAAGTTTTTTCATAAGCGCCAAAATTTGCCCGCCGTTCTTAGAATCAAGGTTTGCAGTAGGCTCATCCGCCATTATAATCGGGGCTTTTGTTACCAAGGCACGCGCAATCGCTACTCTTTGCCGTTGTCCGCCGCTAAGTTCAGCGGGTCTGTGATTTTTCCAAGCGCTAAGACCAACAGTTTCAATAAGATATTCAATCCATTCTTTGCGTTCTGCAGAAGACAAATTGTTAGAATCAAGATGATTTTTATCGCTTATATTTAAAGGAAGTTCAACATTTTCATAAACATTAAGAACAGGAATAAGATTGAAATTCTGAAATATAAATCCCAAATGAGAATTTCTGAGCTCTGTCAAACGCTTGTCCAACGCAGAAGAAATTTTTTTATCTTCAGGAAATTCAAAATCTTTGTAAACGTCAATTCCGTCAAGAATAATTTTCCCGGAAGAAGGCAAATCTATAAGCCCCATCATATTCAGCAAAGTTGATTTTCCCGAACCGGAAGGCCCCGATATTGCAGCAAATTCGCCCTTTTCAATTTTAAAACTGGCATTTTTTACAGCAGGAACAAAGACTTTCCCCATCTGATATTTTTTTGTTACATTCTGCAATTCAAGAACTGACATAACTTTATTTTAACACAAATATTGTTTTTTTACTATAATTGTGCTAAATTTTCGTAATGTTTGTATTTCGGTTTGCACTAAAAAATGTGCTTTCTCGCAAGAGCTCAATAATCATTACAATATTCATTGCTTTTGCGTTATCTCTTCTTTTTTTAGCCAACGCCATTTTTGACAGCACAGACACCGGAATTAAAAACACATTCATAAACAGTTTTACCAGCGACATTGTAATAAAAACAAAAACAAATTTTCCGTTGAGCCTTTTTGGTGACGAAACTCCCGTTACCGGCGAACTTACAACAATTCCAGAATTAATTCCATTCAGCACAATTAAAGATTTATTGCAAAACAACGATGATATAGAAGAATTTACACCACAAATAACAGGCATAACCGCTCTTAATATAAAAAATCACCGTTTTACAGCCTCTGCATTCGGAATAAACTGCAAAGAATATTTTTCAATTATGCCTGAACTAAAAATATTGAATGGCGGAAGTTTTGAGCAAAATCAAAAAGGAATAATGCTGAACAGCGTTTTTGCTCAAAAAATAAAGAATGAAACAGGACTGACTCTTAATCCCGGCGACAACATTCAATTAATTTCAACTGACGGTTCATCTTTTACAATCCGTTCGGTTCCTCTTGCTGGAATATACGAATACACAGTTCCGAATCAGACTTTTGAAAGAATTGTTCTTATTGATGCGCCAACGCTCAGAACATTAACAAAAACAGCGGAAGTTTACGCGGACGACTCTTTATTTGATGAAGAGCAGATAAATCTTTTTGATGATGAAAATCTTTTTGACGACGCAACTGATTCGCTAGGAATTGAATCTGACGGACAGGAACCTGAATTTTCTTCAATCGGAAAAACGGAAAACGCTCAAAATTTGGAATCAACAGCCTGGCATTTTATTCTTTGCCGCTTAAGAAAAAACGCTTCCCCACAGAAAGTTGCGGCAAATCTTAATATGCAGTTCAAAGCGAACGGAATAAATGCTATTGCGGAAAACTGGTGTTCTGCAGCGGGAAGTTCCGTTTCGATGATTTATTATTTGCGTGTTATATTCAACATCGGAATTATTCTTATCCTTCTTACAGGATTTATTGTAGTAAACAACACTTTAGTTATTTCAGCATTGGACAGAATAAACGAAACCGGAACTTTACGCGCAATAGGAGCCGGAAGAAAATTTATAACTTTGCAATTTTATTTCGAAACTTCAATTCTTACAATTTCCGCCGGAATCTTGAGCTGCATATTGGGTTTCTTCTTTTGCAAAATAATAAATTCATCTGATATACAAATACACAATTTGTATTTAATTCAACTTTTCGGAAAATCCACAGTAGCAGCGACAATTTCTTTGAGTAATGCAATAAGATGCCTTGCAATTTCGGTTCTTCTTGGAATAATCGGCTCTATATATCCGGCTCATATAGCATTAAACGCAAATCCTGTCGTAGCAATGAGAGGTCAAGCCTGATGTTGTATTCAAAACTTTCTTTACGCTCAATTTTATACAACAGACGACAATACACATCTTTGTTTGCAGTTTGTTTCATCGGATTCTGCATAATGTTTTCCGTTATTTCCATAACAGACGGAATGCTAAAAGCTGTACGACAAAAAGCAAGACAATATTACGGTGGCGATATTCAGTTTTTAGGCGGAACAACGCTGGGAACAACAGAAGCGGATGAACAGCAAAAAGAACTTGAAAAACTTGTTCCTGAGCACGTCCAGTTTTTTCAGCGTTTTGACTACGATGCGCATCAATGTATGTTTTTTTACGAAGGCGCATCTGTAAGACAGAGAGTTGCAAAAGGAATAGATTTTGACGCTGAAAAAGATTTGCTTTCCAGCTACACACTTGCAGAAGGCAGCATAAAATCAAACAAAGAGCACAATTCCATTCTTATATCTTTGCCGGTTGCACAGAAACTTGGTGTTCATGCAGGAGATTTAATAACTGTTCAAATGAACACAATCTACGGAACCACAAATACTATGAGCATGCAAGTTTCGGGGATATTCCTGGATTCCAGCCTGTTCGGAATGTATACATCTTACATGGACATACGCGCTCTAAGAACAATAACATCTTATCCGTCAAATTACGTGAACAGACTTTGTCTTTTTTACGGTTCCACTCCGCCTTCCGATAAAGAAATAAATGAATTGCAGACAAAAGCGGAAAAAGTTTTTCATATGTACCCTTTATGCAGCGACAAAGATGAATTCTACAACGCTCTTCTATATGACAAAAACGTTGAAAAACCTATTTTTGCGCTCATTCCGCTTGATTCAAACGTGGAAGAACTGCAAAACTTTATAGATGCGCTGCGCTTTATAGTTCTTATCATAGTCGCAATCCTTATTATAATAATCGCGGTCGGCATAGGCAGCACTTACCGCGTTATTGTAATAAAAAGAACAACGGAAATCGGAATTTACAGAGCGCTGGGAATGAAACCTTCCGGAATAAGAAATCTGTTTCTTACAGAAAGCAGTTTTATTGTATTTTTAGGATTTATAAGCGGAATAATATTCGCGTTTCTTATAACCTTTATTTTATCAAAGTTCAATTTTTCATTTATTCCGGCATTTGACATTTTCCTTTCAAAAGGGCATCTTATGCCATATTACAATGCGATTAAAACAATTTTAATTTTATGTATAGTTACTGTAACAACATTGTTTTCTGTGTTGTTTACAATTCGCAAACTTGTTCACCTAAGTCCAGTTGGCGCTCTTGCAACAACAAATTAAAACAATTATAGGAGAAATTTATTATGAAAAAATTTATTTTATCAGCAATTTGCGCTTCTTTAATTTTCCTGCCGCTAAGCGCAGAAAATCTTTCTTCAGAAAGTGCTGTTGAATTATTAAGAAAAACCGACAAAGCAACATCTTTTGCAGGCTCAGATTTTTCCGCAAATTACGACATAGTTCAAAACAAACCCGGACAGGGCAAAACAATCCGCTCTGCAAAAATGCACCGCCGGGATTCAATAAAAGCATACACAATTCTTATTACAGGTCCTGCGCAAGACAAAGGAAAAGGCTACGTTCAGTTCAATAACAGCATTTGGTTCTACGATCCGATTGACAAACAGTTTGTTTTTACAAGTGCAAAAGACAAATTTGAAGGCACGAACATAAACAATTCAGACTTTATGCCGCAAGAATTTGAAAAGAATTATACAATTAATTCCGCAGAAACAGTAAAACTTGGCAAACTTGACTGTGTTAAATTCAACTTAAAAGCAAAAACAAAAGACACTAATTATCCTGAAATTAAAATTTGGGTTACAGAAAAAGACGGTCTTTTGCGCAAAAAAGAGGATTACAGCCTTTCCGGCCAACTTTTAAGAACAACCGCAATTCCGTCGTATCAATTATTCAAAGAGCACAGCGTTCCGAACAAAATGCTCATCATAGACAATCTGCGCGGAATAAAAATTGATGATAAACTTCAATTTGAAAAAACTCAAATTACAATTACAAATGTATCTTTCGAAAAACTAAAAGACACAGTTTATTCAAAAAAATATGTTGAAATGATGAGCGAATAATGAATAAAAAATTACTTTTATTTATTTCTGTTTTCTTTCCAACAATTTTTGCGGAAAATATTTTTTCACAAGAAATACAAAATGCGCAAGAAAACGGAAATCCTGAAATTGATTCTATTTTTTTTGATTCTGAAGATATTGTTCAAACAGAAGAAAGCGAAAACGTAGCGCAAAAAACAGATGAGTTTGATTATCTTTTTGAACAAGCAGAAGATTCTGTTCAAAAAGAAACGCAAAAAGAACAAAAACAGGAACCGGCAACCCCTAAAAAAGAAAAACCGCCTCTTTCATTTTTCGGAACGTTTTCCACAGAAGCTGTTTATTTGGAAAAAATTTATGAGCGCGAAAATTCGGATGACAGAAAAATGGGCGCTCTTCTTACTTACGATTTTGGAGTATCATTCAGACCGTCCCCTGTCCTTGCGTTCAAATCTGTAGTTTCATTCAATTTTCCGTCTATGGCGATTTCGCTTGATTCCCTTTATTTTGACTACATTATGTTCGACAAGTTTTATCTTACAGCGGGAAAAACAACAACATCTTGGGGCAACAGCGTTATTTTTGACACAAACATTCTTGATGACATTGTTACCAACGGAAAAACTTCACCAACAGGAATCGCAATCCTAACAATTCCTTTCGGACCAGGCTCTTTTGAAGGAATTGTTAATTATTGGGGCGGCTCAAAAGAGTTTTCCAAAAACGACTTAAGTTTTAACGCTTCCATAGAATATCCGTTCTTTGGCTTTTCATACAAATTATTTGCTGCAAAATGGGCAAACAACGCCACAAAAACTGCGACAAACGCAGGAAAAGGCGCTTTTGGATTTGAAATTACCGGCGACATCAAAGATTTTCACTTGACTTCATACGGAAGCGTTCATCCCGCACCGGATGACTGGTCTTCGCTTTACTACGCAAATTTTATTGCAGGAATTTCAACATATAAAAATGAACCGCAAAAACATGGCGCAATTTGCGAATACCAGCTGGTTTATCAAAACAATGAAAGCGTTTCACATTCATTCAACAATCAGATTGCGCTTACTGCTATGTGGAGCCGTATATTTGATTCCAAATTTTCACCCGTTATAAGTACAAAATATGATATAAACAATTCCGCACTTTCAATTGTTCCTTCAGTTTCTGTTTCCGATTTAATGCCATACGCAAAAATTTACTTTTCAGTTCCTATGATTTATGGAAATATGGCTGTAGAATTCGGCGATGACAACGATAACAAATTCACTTTACATGGAACAAAAGACAAATTTTCAATCTGGGCAGGATTTTTCATAAAAATTACAGTTTCTTACTGATTAAAATTGACGAATATTTTGTTCTAATTTAGAATATGACTTATGAGTTTTTCGATTACGACGAACCAACAAATAAATGAATACTACAACAAATACCGCGAAAACGAGATTGTATTTACAAAAGATATCATCCGCTTTTTACGCGTAGATCCGCGACAAATTTATGTTAAGTGTGCTGGTTCGCAATGGCCTTGCATAATAAACTCAACCTCTTTTCAGCAGGCAAAAATTATACTGGGAACTACAGGCGGCGCCTTTCAGCAGATAACAAAAAAAGACGCACCTCCGGTAAATTTGCGCTACTGCTTTATAGAATCAGACAACCAGCCATTAGTCTTTTTTGTTACATGCCGCGTAACGGATGTAACGCCATATATGAATTCGCACGAACTTGCAATTGTAACGCTTTCTTTTACACAGCGGCCGCCGGATGATTTGATTTACAAACTCGGCTCGCTCATGGACGCAAACGAAGGTTTTCTTTACCGCAAAGAAGAGCGAATTATTCTTAACGAAGATTCTCAGCGGCTTTTGGGAATAAACAAAAGAGAATCAATTGTTTATATCCAAAACGTTCCTAGAAGATGCATTCTTTGGAATCTTTCTTTTTCAGGAGCAAAAATTGTTGTCCTGGGAATTCCGTCTTTTATAAATGGAAAAGATTGCATAGTAAGACTTCTTTTTTCAGAGCCGAACGAAATTATTGATGTAAAAGGAACTATAGTTTCCGCAAAAGAAGTGGAAGGAAGAAAAGATCTTGCTGAAGCAGGTATCAAATTCGATGAAAATCTTGTTCCGCTTGCCTATAAAATAAGAATCAATAATTATCTTTCAAATAAAAGAAAACGATTTCTTGAAGCGGTTCCAACAAGCACCGAAACAGATGAAGAAACGACAGCTGCAAAAAGCACTTCTGAAAATAAAGCTCAGGAGCAAACAGCGTCTGAAACTGCAAAAACACAAGAAACCGCAGCCAATAATGCGCAGACTTTAAACAAAGCATAAATAATTAGGACATAAAAATGAACAGCAATAATCCGTTAGAAACAGTTTATTTTGTAAACTTGCCGGAAGATTATAAATTTTCAAATGCGGCAATGAAAATCGATACAACAATTCCTCTTCCGGTTCAGAAAAAAATAAAGGGCGATCCGGATGACTACAACATGAACGACATCGAACCTGAACAGATTCTTGCGGGAATTCTTACAGTTTTAGCGTATGATTCCAAAAACACAGACAAGGATTATTACCGTTCAATAATTTTAAAAGCGCGCCCGAATATAAAAAAAGAACTTTCAGAAGCGGCAATTTTAAAAGCAAAAAATGAAGACTGGGACTTGGCGGAAGAACTGTTTCTTTCTCTAAAAGGTGTAGACCCGGAAGACAAAGCAATTACTCTGAATTTTGCACTTTTTTTAGATCAAAGAGCGGAAGGTTACAGACGTTCAGGATTAAATGATGATGCCGACGCTTACGACAGCGATGCGGAAATTTATTACAAAGAAGCTATGGATTCAGAAACGCCGATTCCAGACGCATTCTTCAACGCCGGATTTTTTTACTTAAAATCACATGACTTTAAAAATGCAAAGGAATGCTTTGAAAACTACATTGCGCTTGTCTGCGATGCAAGCGATGAAGAACTTGGCGAAAACGGACTTTACAAAAAAGAACGAGCACAAGAAATTGTAAACAAAATCAACAACGAAAATATGGACAACGACGCATTCAGCCAAGCCTATAAACTCATTCAATCCGGACAGGAAGAAAAAGGCCTTGAAAAAATCCGCAAATTTATAGAAAGCAATCCAAAAGTATGGAACGCATGGTTTTTGCTCGGCTGGGGATTGCGCAAACTTGGCCGCTACCAGGATGCGCTTGTCGCTTTTAACAAAGCGCTAGAACTTGGCGGAGACACAAATTCCGATACTTTCAACGAAATTGCAATCTGCAACCTGGAACAAAACAATATAAAAGAAGCAAAAGAAGCTCTCTTAAAGGCGTTCAAAATTTCGCCGGAAGACCCGAAAATCATTTCAAATTTAGGTTATGTCTGCTTAAAGGAAGGAAACAAAGCCGAAGCGCAAAAATATTTTACGGCCGTTCTGGAATATGAGCCGAACGATAAAATCGCAGCAAGCGAACTTGCAAAACTGGAACAACAAAGTTAAGGCAAAACCACAATATCGCCGGCTTTTATTCCGTTCTTTGCAAACCAGCCTTGCGGAACTTCCAGCGCGTAACGAACATAGCCCGAACTTCTTACATCGGCAAGGCTGAACGGTTCCATATCCAAAATATCTTTTATCGTTCCATTACTTGAAATATAAGCTATGGAAAGCGGCGAAGGTGTATTTTTCATCCAAAAATCAAGAATCTGGTCGTATTCAAAAACAAAAAGCATTCCCGTTCCATCAGGAATGTTTTTCCGCTCCATAAAACCGCGGTTTCTATCTTCCGGCTTTACAGCAATTTCCGCCAGAACAGAAATTTCCGTTCCGTCTGATTTTTTTATAGTTAAATTCTTCTTTTCAAGTTTAGAACCCGAACAAGAAATTACTGACACGGAAAAAATTAACGCCAATAAAAAAAATTTCGCAATAACAAAAAGATTTCCAGACAAGCCGGAAACAACAGATTTTTTCAAACTCATAAAATTAAAGCCCCTCTAAAAACATATCGCGCGTCATTTCGGAACCGCTCGGTCCAACCATCGATTTATCCTGAAGCTCTTCAAAAACTTTTTGATCAACATATTTCAAAGTCAAAGGCCGTTCAAGACTCATTGTTACATTTTCTTTTTTCCAAACGGATTTTTCCGGACTGACAGAATCCGGCATTCCATATTTTTTGCAAAGAGAATCAAAAATACTAAAATGATCCATTTTTTCGCGGTTAATGTTTATTGTGATAATATAAAGTTTGTCCTCATAAAACTGAAACCAGCAGCGCTCCAAAAATGAATATCCCGCAAAAGAAGAAGCATCAGTTTCTATAAGAATACGGTTTTCCCCCGGAAGCAACGAAACATCCTTGTCTCCGCGATAACCAAAATCCAAATTATCCTTAAGCATTTTTTTTACTTGTTCAACGGACATCCCAAGCTCAACACCGCCATAACCGGAAGCAATCTTTCTTTCTGCGAAAATTTCCGTAAGAGCGAAAAGTGAAAAAACAGAAAAAAAAGCAAAAAACAATTTTTTTTTCATACAATAAAACCTCGCGAAAACTTAGCAGAAAAAACTTGCGGAACTATTTTTTCTGAGCAAGCTGTTGCTGCTGCTTGTCTTCAAATTTTCGGTAAAAAGCGGCAACTTTTAAAAGTTCATTGCAGTCCGGAACAACAACTTTATCACCCACAATTCTTACAGAACTTTCCCTGGCAAAATAAAATGCAACTTTTTCGTGCTGTTCCAGCGGAATTGAACACATATTAGCAAGATTATCAACTGTAATATCCGGCTCAAACGGACCGGAAGATTTTTTTGCTTTTTCAGCCTGCAAAGCAAGCATATCTATCATTTTATGAACAGGATTTGTAAGACAAGCATTGTCCAGCTGGCGGTAAGAAGTCCACAACCGTTCCGCCAAAGTTGTAGTAAGGCGCGAAATCAACTGCGGCTGAGTTGCAACCATCATATCAAAATTGTTTTTATTAAGAACAATAAGTTTGCAGTCTTCGTTTGCAATCGCACTTGCCGAGCGCGGCTTATTCTCCAGAAGAGCCATTTCCCCGAACATATCGCCGGCTTTTAAAACCGCAAGCACAACTTCATTTCCGTTTATAACTTTAGAAATCCGCACTTGACCGGATTGAATCACAAACATATCCGCACCAGACTGACTTTCCGAAAAAATCATCCTGTCTTTCTGATAAGTAACAGTTCCTTCCGCCGGCATTTCAAAATCACGCAAAGCAGATTTTGCGCTCAAAGATTTAAAAGCAGCCTGCGCTTCCGAACGATGAGCCCCATTTCGGTTTTCCTTAAGATATTGATAATAAGCGTAAAGCGCAATGTCATACGAATAGATTTTTTCATAATATCTTGCAACTTCATAAATATGTTCAGAAGATTCAATATTCACGGATTTGTTGGAATAAGTTATAAGCTGCTCATTCATTGCGCGCATCCGGCTTGCAAAAGTTCTTATAATTTTCAGCGCAATCGGAGTATTCTTTTTAATAAGTTCCGGATACTGATCTTTTCGCACGGAAATACATTTCAAATCCGTCATAGCAACTACGCTTTCTATCTGCGAATGACCAGACATACACGCAATAACACCGACAAAGTCACCCAAACCAAGATTTTTCGTAGAAATTCCGCGCGGATCATTCTGCTTAAAACAGCGGACTTTTCCGCTTTGAATGATATAAAAATGATCGTTATTCTCTTTGCCTTCTACAAAAAGATATGAATCTCTTCTGAAATTTACAATTGATAACTGCAACATTTTATACCGCCTAAAATCAGGTTACATTAAAATTATCAAATCAGATTTTTTATTTGTCAACGAATATAATTTCAGGTTGCAAACAAAATCCAGTCTTTGACTTAACTTCATTAACGGCAAATTCTACAAGAGCCTTAACGTCTTTTTGAGTTGCCCCGCCCAAATTTATAATAAAATTTCCATGAAACGGCGCAATCTGTGCTTTTCCAATTTGCTTGCCGCGCAAACCGCACTCATCAATAATTTTTCCGCTCGGCGCGCCAAAACTGCGGTCGTTCCTGAAAACACTTCCCGCGCTTGGAAAATTAAAATGCCCTTTCAACCTGCGCTCTTCAACAAATTTTTTGCATTCCGCCTTAATTTCTTCCGCAGAATCACCGTTTTTCTTCAACCTGAAAGTAGCCGAAAGAATAAGCGATTTTCCGTTCTGAAAAGGCGAAACTTTATAATCCCATTCATCCGCCCTGAAAATTCTGTGCTTTTCAGTATAATCATCCAAATCAATATAATACGCTTCTACAAAAAGTTCGCTTACGGACAAATCAAAACATCTTGCATTCATAAAAAGAGCGCCGCCCACAGTTCCGGGAAGCCCCGCAAAACGTTCCGCACCGCAAAATCCGTTTTTAGCGCAAAAATCAACAAACAAACTCATCGAAGCGCCAGCTTCCACAGAAACAAGCACATCATTTTCATCAGTTTGCGACGTTTTCACTTCTTCAATTTTTTTCAATTTTAAAAGCGAAACCACAACACCTTCAAAACCGCCGTCGCAAAAAACAACATTAGAGCCGCCACCCAACACAAAAAAACGTATTTCCTCTTTTTTCAGTTGCGAAAGAAGCTCCAAAAGCGAATCAAAATCCGCCGGTTCAAAAAAAACAGGAACTTTTCCACCAATTTTAAACGTCGTATGATTTGCCATCGGCTCGTCTAAAAGAACGCTTCCTCTAAAATCTTCAGAATCCACAATTTTTTGCGCAAAACTTTTAAAATCCAGCATAAAAACATTATACACAAAAAAAAAATTAGAATATATAGCACAACATTTTTTATTTTTATTCGGGCGGTCCCCTTCGGGTCAGGCTTTTCGTGGCTTCGGTGCCTGCGGCACTGCGCCTTCGGCGCACCACTACAATCCTTACCGCAATCCGCTAAACCAAAGAAAAAAATCAAATCCAGCAATTTTTCCGCAAAGGAATGAATCAACATTGAATTTTTAATTTCATAGAATTATACTGATTTTAATTTGGAGAAAAGAATTGAAATCTTTAAGTATTTTATTTTTTGCCAGTTTGTTTTTTTTCGTTGGTTGTGCTTCAACAAATCTTGAAAGTATAAAAAACGAAGAAGTAAATTTTTACGACTATAAAAAAGTTTTAGTTCATTGTAATACAGCAGATATTTCTTTGCGGAAAAAACTTGAAACTTACACTAAAAATGAATTCAAAAAATACGGAAAACTTTCAGAATGCAGCATAGAACTTTTTCCTCCGCTCAAAGAATATTCAGAATCAGAAATAAACAGCACAACAGAAAAAAACAATTTTGACAGCGTTTTAATTTTTTCTCCGATTTCAGAAAGTTCAAAATATTCCGGCTCTACCATAATTCCTTTTGTCGGAAACTTTGCAATGTCATTTCCGGAATATGAACAAATTTATATTTACGACATAGAATTCAAAGATTTAAAAAAGAATGTTTTAATTTTAAAATCAACCTCCAAAACTTCGGAGACGGATATTTCTTCAGCTTCAAAATCCATTGCAAAAAAAATTGTTTCTGAAATAATGAAAAATGAATACTCAGATTTATACAAAACGCTTCAAGAAACAATAAAACAAGAATTTGAACACGCAATTTTTATCGGAAATGATAAAAATTCAAAATTTATCTATAAAAAAGAAATTGCAAAATTTTCCGTAAAAGACAACGGCATTTTAATTACTTTGCAGTCAGTTCCAAACTCAGAAAAGTCTTTATTTACAGCAAAAGATACACAATATGGTAAAATTTATTCATACACATTAAATTCTTCTGAACAAATTAAAAATGTAGTAGATGAACTAAAAACAATTGCAAAATAATCCCCCCCCCTACTTTACCATTAAACACTTTAAGTCCAAGCAAACAATTGCAAACACCGGGTGTTTTCATTAAAATGAAAATATTATTTATAGGTTGTTATTTTAGATTTTGCGCGTTTTCCAGCAAAGTTTTCAGATTTTACTGGTGCGCAACTGATTATAAGGGGCGTTGCGCTATGTGCCCCACACGGCGGGCAGCCGAAATCCTAAAGCTTTAAGCACATGGATTTCCGGCACAAACTTAAGACGATAATGCTAAGTTGCCCGACTTTCAGAAAATCCACCAAAATCGAGGTTTTTATGGCGTTAAAATTATTCAATACAATGGGACACGAACTTCAGGAATTCAAACCTGTTCACGAAGGATTTGCAGGCTTTTACGGATGCGGTCCGACAGTTTACAATTATGCACACATAGGAAACCTTCGCGCTTACGTTTTTTTGGACACTTTGGACAAAACGCTCACTTTTTTGGGCTACGATATAAAGCACGTTATGAACATTACCGACGTCGGACATCTGACCGGCGACAATGACGAAGGCGACGACAAAATGGTAAAAACAGCCGAAGAACGCCATCAGTCGGTTCTTGAAGTTGCAAAATTTTACACGGACGCTTTTATGCAGGATATTGACGATTTGAACATCCGCCATCCAGATGTAATCTGCAAAGCAACTGACCACATCACAGAAATGATTGATTTGATAAAAAAGATTGAAGCAAACGGCCACACTTATATGGCAGGCGGAAACCTTTATTTTGATATTTCAACTTTTCCGGATTACGGAAAACTCGCAAATCTAAACCTTGAAGAACTCCGCGAAGGTGCCGGCAGACGAAAAGAAGTTGTCATTGACGGAAACAAACGCAATCCTGGCGATTTTGTGCTTTGGTTTACAAAATCAAAGTTTGAAAACCAGGCTATGACTTGGGATTCTCCTTGGGGCCGCGGATATCCTGGCTGGCACATTGAATGTTCCGCAATGAGCATGAAATATCTTGGAAAGCACATCGACATTCATACAGGCGGAATTGATCACGTTCCTGTTCATCACACAAACGAAATTGCACAGTCGGAAGGTTCATTCACACCGGAAGAACGCGCGGAAGGTCCTTGGGTAAAATACTGGCTGCACAACGAATTTTTAGTAATCGAAGGTGGCAACAAAATGTCCAAGTCAAAGGGAAATTTCCTGCGGCTTCAGACATTAAAGGACAAAGGCTACGATCCGCTGGATTACAGATTTTTCCTTCTTGGCGGCCATTACAGAAAACAGATTTTCTTTTCGTGGAGCGCAATGGATTCCGCAAAAAACGGAAGAGCCAGCCTTGTTCAAAAAGTTGCAAAGCTTGCAGGAAAAGCGGGCGAAAAGCTTTATGAAGATTCTTGCAAACTTCGCGGAAAATCTTATAAAAAAGGCGAAGCGGATTCCCGCACAGGACTTTCTGAAAAAGCGTGCGGATATCTTGATTCTTTCAAGACTGCTTTGGAAAACGATTTGCTCATTCCTGTTGCGCTTGGCGTTCTGAACAAAGTTGTAAAAGATTCTTCGCTGGACGCAAAAGAAGCGTTGAATCTTGTAGACCGTATGGACAGCGTTCTTGGTCTTAAACTGATTGAAAAAGCCGGAATTGCCCAAAAAGATGCGGAAAAAACAGCCGCGGCAAATGTAATCGACCATTCAGGCGATGCGGAAGCGGCGGAAATCGATAAACTTGTTGAAGAAAGAACTGCCGCAAAGAAAAACAAAGACTTTGCAACAGCGGACAAAATCCGCGATGAACTTGCAAAGCGCGGAATTACAATAATCGATTCACCGAACGGCGCAATCTGGAAGCGAAACTAGATTTTATAAAAACAAGTTTGTAACTTTTTTTTAGGAGCATTGTTTTTTGATTATGGACGGTCAGACAGACAAATTAAAGCCTCTGAATGCAGCAGACACAACTGACTTTAAAACGATTTATAATGAAACAATGCAAATGCTGTTCAAAATTTCTTATCGTATTGTAAACGACGAGGAAGCAGCAGAAGACCTTGCTCATGATTCGTTGATTAAAGCCAATGAAAAACAGCTGACTTTCCCCACGATAAACGATGCGAAATTCTGGCTTATCCGCGTTGTAAAAAACGCTTCGCTGAATTACGTAAAACGAAAAGCGCGCGAAAAACGTGCTTACGAAAAAGCGCTTTACGAAGAAAATCGTGTTTTTCATTCCGGGGAAACAGAACTTTTAGAAAAAGAAACTGTAAAAACTGCGCAAGACGCTTTGAATAAACTGCCGCCAAAACTACGGGAAGTCGTTGTACTCGCTGAGTACGGTGATTTTAATTACAAAGAAATCGGTAAAATTGTGGGAATTTCGGAAGGCAACGTAAAAGTACGTATTTTCCGCGCCCGCAAATTACTGGAAGAAATGTTAGGAGCTGACAATGTATTCTTGCCCAACTGATGATATTCATTCAATTTATCTTGATAATGAACTTCCTTTGAATTTCTTAAAGGAATACGAAACTCATATTGAATCTTGTCCTAAATGCAAGGCTAAACTTGAAGCTCTGCGCAAAATAAAAAATGTGTTCAAGCAAGACAGCAAAAACATTCAAATTGACAATCAATTTATGGAACAAAGTTTTGAACGGTTGCAGACAAAACTGCGCTATTCAAAAAATACAGTAAAAATCCGAGAATTTCCGGTAAGCGAAAAAACTCTGCGCTGGGGAATGACAGCTGCGGCTGCCGTGATAATAGCGGCAGTGCTTCCTATTACTGTTTCCAATGCAACAAAAGCAAATTCAGCACAAAATACAAATATAGCATCAATAACTCCGGTTACACGTCCGCAAAGCGAACCGATTAATCAGAGTGTTGTTATAAAAGGAAACTTATACAACAATTTTGCTCAAACAGTCGGAACAAGAAGCGTTTTGAATTCTGCGCTTACAAATGTGGATGTTCTTAGACCGGATTTTGATGATAAAAAAATTCATATAAACATTACTGTTCCAGGAATTGATGATAAAAATCAGCAGACTATCGAAATCAATTTACCTAGAAACAATAATGAAGGGCAATTAGATTGGATTCGTCATCATCGGTAAATTACTTTTTTAGAAAATCTCCAGTTGTAAGAACACTTTTTTGGATTGCACTGGCACTTATTTTTGCAGTTGTTTCGCTATTTTTCGGACTTCACACAAATCAAAAGCCGGTAATCTATTCAGTAAATCCTCCTGTCGGTTCACCTGGAGACCTTATTGTTATAAAAGGAAAAGATTTTGGAAATTCCCGCGATACAAATTACGTTGAATTTGGCGGTTCAAAACTTACATCATCTTCCTATATTTCTTGGACTGACACAGAAATAAAAGTTGTTCTTCCTGCAAATGTAAAAGACGGTCTTGTTGTTGTTGAAACAAAAAACAGCCGTTCAAAACCAGCATTTTTCGCAAACGCAACGGCCGCTCCTGTCGCTATAACTCAAAATCCGCAGACAACCGCTCCTATGATTACAGGAATTTCGCCGGAAAAAATTACAGTCGGAACTTTGGTTACAATTTTCGGTGTAAATTTCGGAAATTCCCGCGACAATTCAAAAGTCTATTTTTCGGCGGACCGCGAAACTGCAATAATCCGCGATGAAAAAACATTGGATTCCGCAGAAAAACTTTCATTCATTTCTGCAAGCGAAGACGATTTTGATTACGAATATTGGTCAGATAATGAAATCAGGCTTTACGTTCCGGACGGAGCAGTTTCCGGAAATATGTTCGTAACAACAAGCAAAGGGCAATCGTCAATGCGTTCCGTTGAAATTACTAAAAAAACGGGTACAAAAAGTTTTATAAACCCAAAGACTTATGTAATTCAAGTTGCAGTTGATATTGACGACACCGCCGGAGACAAAGATTCTCAGATTATTTTGCGATGTCCCCGCCCTCTTACTTCGTCTGCGCAACCGATTGTTACGCTTTCTGAATGTACGCCGGAACCTATTATCTACGATTTCCAGCACACAATCATACATCAGACAAGCGGCTCCCGCGGAACTGGAAAAGTCCGCTTTAAACAGAATTTTGCAATCACAACCTATGATACAAGAACAGAAATTTCGCCGAACTATATAAACACAAGTTCCAAAATGAACAAAAACCTGAAAGCGATTGCAACAAAAGCCGACAGTTGCGTTCCTTCCGATGACGAAAGCGTTGTAAGCCTTGCAAAAGAAATTGCAAACGGCGAAAAGAATCCTTATAAAATAGCGGCTTTGACATACAACTATATGCTCAGAGAATATGTAATTCTTCAGGATATAAGAAAGGGAAATATTTCTCCGCTTGATTTAATCAGGACAAAACGCGGCGACGCTTACGATTTTGCAATAATTTTTACAGCATTGCTAAGAGCGAACGGAATTGCGGCCCTTCCGGACAGCGGAATTCTTGTTGAAACAGACTTGAAAACCAGAGCGCATTGGTGGACAGAATTTTATATTCCGGATTTCGGGTGGATTCCTGTAGACATTGCGCTTGCTGCTGGATTAGAATATCAGCCGTGGCAAAGAGATATTGTTCCGCATCAGTTTTATTTCGGAAATCTGGACGGTCAGCATATTCTTTTTAACCGCGGATGGAATGAATTCAAACCAAGCGCGCCGAACAATAAGACAGTTTCCAGACCAAGAAGCTATTCTTTGCAGTCAATTTGGGAAGAAGCCAGCGGAAAAACTATCAAATACAGTTCCTACTGGTCTAATCCAACAGTTATAGGAGTATATTAATGACAAAAGTATTATCAGTTGGAGGTTCTATTGTTGTACCTGACCAGCCGGACACAGATTTTTTAAGCAATTTTATTTCCATGGTAAAGGACTGGCTTTCTGAAGATGCAAGCCGAAAACTGATTCTTGTAGTTGGTGGCGGTGCGCCTGCACGCGTTTATCAAAACGCTTATTCAGAAGTTTCAAAAACTGTAGGTTCCAATTCTGCAAGCGATGCTGCCGACTGGATTGGAATAATGGCTACAAGACTTAATGCTCAGCTTGTAAAAGCTTGTTTCGGCGATTTTTGCCAGAATGATGTTGTTTACGACCCTACCGCACCGATTGATTTTAAGGGAAAAGTTCTTGTTGCAGCCGGTTGGCACCCGGGATTTTCCACAGACAACGATGCCGTTCTTTTAGCGGAAAAACACGATGCAAAAACTGTTGTAAATCTTTCCAATATTGAAAAAGTTTACACAGATGACCCTAGAAAAAATCCGGATGCAAAACCAATCGATGAAATTTCTTGGAGCAATTTCAGAAAAATGGTAGGAAATGAATGGATTCCGGGAAAAAACTGTCCGTTCGATCCGATTGCTTCAAAAAAAGCGGATGAATGCAAAATGACTGTAATTTGCGCAAGCGGAAAAAACATTGAAAATATCCGTGCAATTTTGAATGACCAGAAATTTATCGGAACAAAGATAGGCTGAAGCAGGCGTTGCGGGCGGCGTTTGAGCCCGCACGGTGGGTAGCCGAAAACTGAAGGTGGTTGAGTTTATCGAAACCCCGAAAGTTTGAGGCGTAGGGCGGTTGTCCGCCCTTAAAAATATTCCATTTTATCTAAAATTGAATCCAGTTTTTCGCCATACATTTTGTCGGTTGCCCAGGAACCTGCCAAGTCAAATACGGTTTGCGCAAATTTTGCTTTATGAACCCAGCTATAGCGCGGATCCACCAGTTCCTGCTTTAACTGCACGTCTTCTGTTGTTGCATAAGCCTGAAGATGCTGAATGTGCGCGCGGACTCCAATCTGTTCAGTTTCAAACCACTCGCCCGGATGCTCCGAATCCATTGCGCCAAGTCCGCAATAATTGTGCATTTCCGGAACAACTAAATTTCCGAACGAAAGATATCCTGTTTCAAGACACATTTGCGCAAAAGCGCAGTCGGAATTTATTCCTTCTATTGCAGCTTCCTGCACATAAAATTCTGCAAGACGGCGAACTTGTGCGAGTTCTTCGCGGCTGCAATTTCTTTTTGTGTGAACAAAATATTTGTAAAGTTCATCTGCGCTGAGCATTGGTTTTCCGGTTAAATTTCTGGAAATTGAAACTTTTTTTTTCGGAACAGAAACGCAGGAAAACAGAAAAATTGCTGCTAAAAAAATAAAAACACTTGCAAATATTGAAAATAATTTCTTCATAAGAAAATTTTCGGAAAAAATTTAAAAAAATTTATGTGATTTACTTCAGAATTTTCATTTTTTTTCTATTAATATATATGTGAATATTATTAAAAATTATCCGGATATCCGGGAACTTACTTTACAGCACGGAATTGAATATCCGTCGGACAGCGAACTTGTTATGATGATTCTTGGCTCGGGAACAAAGGGAATTCCTGTTGAAAAACTTTCGGAGCAAGTTGTAAAAACATTGATGAGCACAAACCGCGAAAACATTGTGGAAAAACTGCTCAAAATAAAAGGTATGGGCACAGGAAAAGCGCTTGCAGTTGCTTCCGCAATTGAGCTTGGGCGCAGACGCAACAACCACAAAAACGCGATTTTAACCAAACCCAAAGACGTAATTCCGTTCATTCAGAATTATTCCATGCAGGCGCAGGAACATTTTTTGTGCATTACGCTGAACGGCGGACACGAAATTATGCAAATCCGCGTTGTCAGCGTAGGAACAATAAATCAAACGATTGTTCATCCGCGCGAAGTTTTTTCCGAAGCTTTAATTGAAAACGCTGCGGCAATAATAGTTGCGCACAATCATCCTTCCGGAAATTGCGAACCTTCGGAGCAGGATTTGAAAACAACAAAAGTTTTGCTCGACTGCGCTGACCTTTTGGGAATTTCGCTTCTTGATCATATTATTTTTTCAAGAACAAGTTATTTCAGTTTTTTGGAACACGATTTGATTAACGAATAACAGCGGCTTATCAGACTCCGCGCAAATTCAAAAGCGGATATTCAAAGTCTGATATTTTCAAAAGCATATAAAATCACTATTATAAAAATATGAAGCTTTATTCAAAATCTCAAGTTATTACAATTACAGTTGCAGGAATGATTTTAGCAGCAGCAACCGCTTCGGCAATTACTGCAAAATCCGGCAAAAACAATATAAAAACGGCACAGACTAAAACGGAAAATACAAGTGCAGGCGGCGATTTTACTTTGCTTCAGTCGGAACAAAAAGATGATTCAACGATTACGGTTGCTTCCGAAGATACTTCTTACACTCAGGATGAAATTCAGAATATAAGTGTTTACCAAAAATGCGCACCTGGAGTTGTGAACATAAATACGCAAATTTCAGGCGTAAACTGGTTTTTGGAACCTGTAATTCAGGACGGCGGAAGCGGAAGTGGTTCAATAATTGATAAGCGCGGTTATGTTCTTACAAATGGACACGTTGTAAAAGGCGCGTCAAAAATTTACGTTTCTCTTTCAGACGGAACACAGTATGAAGCAAAAATAATCGGACAAGACAGAGATTCCGACTTAACTGTAATAAAATTTGACCCGCCGGAAGGAATTGTTTTGCAAACAATAGGATTTGGAACTTCCGAAAATTTAAAAGTAGGGCAAAAAGTTATTGCAATCGGAAATCCTTACGGCTTTAACAGAACGATGACAACCGGAATTGTTTCCGCACTTGGCCGCCCTATAAAAAATCCGAACACACAGCGGATTATCCGCAATATGATTCAGACAGATACGGCTATCAATCCGGGAAATTCCGGCGGACCGCTTTTAGACACAAACGGAAAAATGATTGGCGTAAACACAATGATTTATTCGTCTTCCGGTTCTTCTGCCGGAATCGGTTTTGCAGTTCCAGCCGAAACCGCAGTGCGGGTTGTAAGCGACCTTTTGAAATACGGAAAAGTGCGACGAGGTCAGATGGACGTAACTTTAGTTCAACTTAATAATACAATCGCAAACTATGCAGGATTAGACATTTCATCCGGACTCTTAGTTTCCAGAACGCAAAAAGGCGGAAATGCAGAAAAAGCGGGAATTATTCAGGGAACGCAGGCGGTGCGCTATGGTTACAATCAGAATATAATTTATTTGGGCGGCGATGTAATCACAAATATAGACGGAATCGCAATTTCTTCTTACACAGATTATTATTCCGCTTTGGAAAGCAAAAAACCAGGAGATTCAGTAACTGTTACAGTTCACAGAAACGGAAAAGACAGAAAACTGACTGTTATTCTTTCAGAAGAGGCTACAAATATATAAAATATGCGGAAATTCGTTGTAGAATCACCTTACAAACCGAGCGGTGATCAGGGCCAAGCAATAGAAAAACTCAGCGAAGGCTTTTTGCGCGGAGACAAATATCAGACTCTGAAAGGCGTTACCGGTTCCGGAAAAACTTTTACGATGGCAAAAATAATTGAAAAAGTTCAACGGCCGACGCTGATAATCAGCCATAACAAAACGTTGTCCGCGCAACTTTACCGTGAATTCAAATCTTTTTTTCCGAACAATGCAGTTGAATATTTTGTTTCTTACTATGATTATTATCAGCCGGAAGCCTATGTTCCGGCCAGAGACCTTTACATAGAAAAAGACGCTTCTATCAACAAAGAAATCGACCAGATGAAAATGGCGGCAACCTATTCGCTCATGGAACGCCGCGATGTTATTGTAATTGCAACAGTTTCGTGCATTTACGGATTGGGAATGCCGGAACTTTACAAGAGCATGCGGATTCACATAGAAAAAGGAAAACCGCTCGACCTTCACAAACTTGCAGTGGAACTTGCAAATATTCAATATTCCAGAAATGATATGGTTTTGGAACGCGGAAATTTCAGAATTCGCGGAGACGTTATAGAAATTTATCCGCCATACATGGAATTTGACGAAGCCTACAGAATTGAACTTGACTGGGATACGGTTGCAAGAATAAGAAGATTCAACGCAGTTTCCGGGCAAATTACAGAAGAACTTGATGAAACAACAGTTTATCCGGCAAAGAACTTTGTAGTTCCGCACGACCAGCTGGAAGAAGCAACCGGAAGAATTCAAAAAGAGCTTGAATGCAGGTTGGCAGAATTAAACTCGCAGCACAAACTTTTGGAAGCGGAACGACTAAAAACGCGTGTAACTTACGACATTGAAATGATGAAAGAAATGGGCTACTGTTCCGGAATTGAAAATTATTCCGCGCCCATAGCAAACCGCGCTCCCGGAGAACCGCCTGCAACTCTTTTGCATTATTTTCCGTCGGATTTTTTATGTATGATTGACGAAGCGCACATAACAGTTCCGCAAATCGGCGCAATGTACGAAGGCGACAGGAGCCGCAAACAAAACCTCGTTGACTTCGGATTCCGCCTACCGAGCGCATTGGACAACCGTCCGTTAAAACAAGATGAATTTTCAAAACTTTTGAACCAAGTTATTTACGTAACGGCAACTCCGCGCAAGGAAGAAATAAAACAGTCAACTCAAGTAGTGGAACAACTTATCCGCCCTACTGGACTTTTGGATCCAATCGTAGAAGTGCGTCCGAGCGAAGGCCAGATGGAAGATATCTACAAAGAAATAAAAGAGCGCATTGCAAAGCGCGAGCGCAGTCTTGTTCTTACTTTGACAAAAAAAATGGCGGAAGACTTAACCGATTACCTTACGGATTTGGATTTAAAAGTAAAATATATTCATTCAGAAATTGACACTTTTGAGCGCGTGGAAATTTTAAAATCACTGCGGCTTGGCGAAATTGATGTTCTGATCGGAATCAACCTTCTGCGTGAAGGAATAGACTTGCCGGAAGTTTCGTTTATTGCGCTTTTAGATGCAGATAAAATCGGCTTTTTGCGTTCCACAACTTCGCTGATTCAAATTATCGGCCGCGCCGCCAGAAATGCAGAAGGAAAAGTTGTAATGTATGCGGACAGAATGAGCGACGCAATGAAAGAAGCAATCGAAGAAACAAAGCATCGCCGCGAAATCCAGGAAGCATACAACAAGGAACACGGAATTACACCGCAAACAATAAAAAAGGAAATCACCGATATTCTGGAACATCAGAAGGAAGACGCAGAAGAAAACGCTAAAGTTACGGTGGAAACGCTGAAAAAGAGCGCTAATCTTTTTGATAAAAAACAGCGGACAAAACTTATAAATGCGCTGAAACAAGAAATGAGCGATTGCGCAGAACGGCTGGAATATGAACAGGCAGCCGCAATCCGCGATCAGATAAAGGAAATAGAAGCGCAGTATGGAAAATAGACAAATTTCCATCTTGACAGTATTGCTAAAATTTTATAATCTGTAAAAACTCACGTGAAAACATAAGGTAGGTATAGATATGTCTAGATCTTGTGACATTTGTGGAAAAGGTGTTATGCATGGAAACCATGTTTCTAAGTCTTTCAATCACCTTCGCAGAACTTGGAAACCGAATCTTATTTCTGTAAGAGCTGTTTTTGATAACGGACAGGTAAGAACTATCAAAGTTTGTACACGTTGCTACCGAAGTGACTTCCTTATCAAAAAGGTAAAGACACCAAAAGCAGCTGTAGAAGCAAAATAAACACTTTCCAATGCACCGCATCTGACGAGATGCGGTTTTTTTTTGCCCGGAACGCTATCAATTATGCTTCCAGAACAAGTCCATCATAACCAGGTCCGACAGAACCGCCATTATTCACAATTTCCAAAAGATTAGGAAAATCGCTAAGCTGTTCATCCGTATAATTTTGAATTTCAACGTGCGTCATCAAATGGCAAATATGAACAAACCAGGTGTGTCTGGGTTTTATTTGCTCCGCAACTTCCATTGCCTGTCTGAAACCAAAATGTGTTGAATGAGGTTTTACCCTAAGTCCGTCAATAACGCAATGTTCAATAATTCCGCCCTTTTCCTGTAAAAGTTCAATGCTGCTTTGCGGAACAAAACTTGTATCCGTCAAATACGCAATCGAATGCATTTTTCCGTCATTTTCATTTTTACAAGAGAAAAGCCATCCGGTATCATCAAGTCTGCCATGAATCAAAGGAATCGGAGTTACAATCAAATCACCGAATTCCTCAGGCGGATTTTTTAATATATCTTCGCAGTCAACAAGATTCAAATTAGGTTTTCCGCCGCCAATCTGAGTGTTCTTCTTAAAAATATAGCTGAACCGCTCCTCAACATCTTTAACAGTCTGCCTGTTTGCATAGACATTCAAAGGTTTGCCGCTTAGCGCACGCGCCAAAAGCTGCGGATTTACACCGGCATTTTCTGGATTATCCTTTAAATACTGTTCAATTTTATCGCTTCCAGTTGTATGACTGAAAACACGGATATCATCCAAACCGTGCAAATGATCTGCGTGCGAATGAGTAAGAAGAACTGCATCAATCGATTCTATATTATATTTCAAACACTGAAGTCTGAATTCCGGTCCTACATCAACCTGCAAATGCGAAACAGAACCGTTTTTATTTTGATTTGAAACATACGCACTGCACCTGAAACGCTTGTCGTGCAAATCCTGCGAAGTACAAACGTGGCAATGGCAAGCAATGCAAGGAATTCCGTGACTTGTTCCAGTGCCAAGCAAAATCATCTTCATATTAAACTTCCACAAAAAATATATAACTCAAAAATACAATATTCAAGAGAAAAATTAAAAAGATAAAGAGGAAATATCATTTCTTCTTAAGATATTTTATATTGCGTTTTGCGCTCCCAATCATTGAAGTAAAACAAAAAAAATTATATAGTTTAGTTGAATTAAAAAATTCGGCTCAGCCGATTTTTATAGGAGCATTTAATGACAGTTAATGACATTAAAAATGCCAAGATTAAATCTTGGATTGAAGAATGTGTAAAAATGTGCGAACCAGACAACGTTCGCGTTATTGACGGTTCTACAAAAGAGTACGATGAATTGATGCAGAAATGCGTTAATGAAGGTCTTGCTACTCCATTGGCAAAGAAACCTAACAGTTTCCTTTTCCGTTCAGATCCTTCTGATGTTGCACGCGTAGAAAAAAGAACTTTTATTGCTTCTAAAAAGCAGGAAGATGCAGGTCCTACAAATAACTGGATTGACCCGGTAGAACTCAAAGCTACAATGAAAGGTCTTTACACAGGTTGTATGCACGGACGAACAATGTACGTTATTCCGTTCTGCATGGGACCGCTCGGTTCTCCAATCGCAAAATACGGAATTGAACTTACAGACTCTGAATATGTAGTTTTGAACATGGACATCATGACTCGCGCAGGTGAAAAAATCTGGGCTTACCTTGATGACAACTTCGTTCCATGTCTTCACTCTGTTGGAAAACCATTGAACAATGGCGAAAAAGACAACGGTGTTTGGGCTTGCGCTCCAGTTGAACAGAAATATATTTCTCAGTTCCCGGAAGAACACCTTGTTTGGTCTTACGGTTCTGGATACGGCGGAAACGCTCTTCTTGGAAAAAAATGTTTCGCATTGCGAATCGCTTCTGTAATTGCACGCGAAGAAGGCTGGCTTGCAGAACACATGCTTATCTTGAAGCTTACAAATCCACAGGGCGAAGTTAAATACGTTACAGGCGCTTTCCCTTCTGCTTGCGGAAAAACAAACCTTGCAATGCTTATTCCTACAATCCCTGGCTGGAAAGTTGAAACAGTCGGCGATGATATCGCTTGGATGAAATTCGGTGATGATGGAAAATTGTACGCAATCAATCCGGAAGCTGGATTCTTCGGAGTTGCTCCTGGAACTTCTGAACAGTCTAACAAGAACGCTCTTATCGCAGCAAGCGAAAATACAATCTTCACAAACTGCGGTCTTACAGAAGACAGCGATGTTTGGTGGGAAGGAATCGGATACGCTCCTAACGGAAAAGAAATCACTAACTGGCACGGAAACAAAGTTCCTTGCCCTACAAACGATAAAAACCCTAAAGACAAGAGTCAGTGCATCGCTCACCCGAACGCTCGCTTTACAGCACCTGCAAAACAGTGTCCATGCATCGCATCTGATTGGGAAGATCCAAAAGGTGTTCCGATTTCTGCAATCTTGTTCGGTGGACGCCGACCTTCTACAATTCCACTTGTTCACCAGAGCCGCTCTTGGGAACACGGTGTATTCTTGGGTTCAATCGTAGGTTCTGAAATTACAGCTGCTTCTACAATCAATGCAGACGAAGTTGGAAAAATCCGCCGCGACCCGTTCGCAATCATTCCGTTCTGCGGATACAACATGGGCGATTACTTCCAGCACTGGATTGACGTAGGAAACGCTGCAAAAGACAAAGATAAGCTTCCTAAGATTTTCTACGTAAACTGGTTCCGCAAAGATGATGACAATGCTGATCTTCCAGGCGGATTCATGTGGCCAGGATACGGCGATAACAGCCGCGTTCTTGCTTGGATTTTTGACCGCTGCGACGGAAAAGACAACTTTGTTGATACACCAATCGGATACATGCCAAAAGAAGGCGCAATCAACACAGATGGTCTTGCAGACTACTACAAAAAGACTTTGCCGGAAATCACAAAGGTTGACGTTGAAGGCTGGAAGAAGGAAGTTAAAGACGTTCGCGAAAATCACTATCCAAAATTCGGAAAACATCTTCCAAAAGAACTTTGGGATACATTGGACGACTTGGAATCTCGCTTGAATAAAGCGTAACAAAATAAAAGGTGATTGAGTTTACCGAAATCACCTTGACATTTTCACAACTCCTGTGAGCGCATCGCTTGCAGGAGTTTTTTTATTATTTAACAAAATTCCATTCGTTCACTTTTAATAATCCCTCATTTTTCACTTGTTCACTATTGACAATATTTATTCATTTTTGTTAAATTAACAATATCTTTGTAATTATGGAGCACTGATTTGCGTAAACCGAATTTAGAAATTGCTGAAAAGATAAAATCAGCAGTGGAAGAACTGCTAAAAGAAAAAGATTCTCCACAAATCGGAATGCGCGATGTTGCAGAAAAATGCGGCATTTCAGCGGCAAATATTTATCATTATTACAAAAATAAAGATGAAATGCTAAAAAATATCGGCATTCAACCAGAAATACAAAAACCGACTGCCAAAAATGACGGCCGAAAGGGGAATGGAATGAAAAAAGTTTCTGCTATGATTAACTACCGTCCTGATATCAAAGTTGTGGACGCTACTCTTCGCGACGGAGGACTTGTAAACGATTTTTATTTCGCAGAAGGATTTGCAAAAGCCCTTTACGAAGCAAATGAAAAAGCCGGCGTTGATTACATGGAATTTGGCTACAAAGCAGACAAAACATTGTTTGACGTAAATAAATTCGGTCCTTCAAAATTCTGCGATGACGATTATATCCGAAGCATTGTAGGCGAAGGCGAGCGAAAAGTAAAAGTTGCGATTATGGCAGACGCCGGCAGATGCAACTACAAGGAAGATATCCACGAACGTTCAGAATCACCTGTAGATTTGGTTCGAGTTGCAACTTATGTTCACCAAATGCCGACAGCAATAGATATGATAGAAGATGCTCATAAAAAAGGCTACGAAACAAGCTGTAACATCATGGCGCTTTCTACAGTACAGGAAAACGAAATACGCGCAGCTTTGGATATGGTCGGACAATCTCCTGTAGATGTAATTTACATTGTAGACAGTTACGGTTCTATTTATCCGGAAGCAATGGCGCGCATCTGCGACACATACGGTGAATACGCTGCAAAATACAATAAAAAGCTGGGAATTCATGCTCACGATAATCAAAAACTTGCATTTGCAAATACAATTGAATGCGTGGGAGATGGCGTAGATTATCTGGATGCAACTTATCTTGCTATGGGACGAGGTGCCGGAAACTGCGCAATGGAACTTTTATTGGGCTTCCTTAAAAATCCGAAATACAATGAATATCCGATTTTGGAATTCATTGAAAAATACATGATTCCTATGAAAGAAAAAGGTGTTGTTTGGGGCTACGATCTTCCTTACCTTTTAACAGGACAGTTCAACCAGCACCCAAGAACAGCAATCGCTTACACAAAAGCAAACAGAAAAGACATAACTGAATACTTCAAGGAAATAACAAGCCAAGAGTAATTTCTGTTAAAAAAAACGGCAATATCAGCACAAGGCGGAAAAGGCTGTTTTTACAAATCCGTTGAAAAGTTTTGTATCTGATTCCAGGTTTTTCAGAAAATCGTTATCATTTACAGAACCAAGAACGGAAGCCATTTCGTCTTTGCTTTTATAAACCATACAACGATAATAATCTGTAAAATCTTTTTCACGGCTGGAAACAGAAGAATTGTACATTTCCTCTGAAAAAGCAGAAACATCGTGTACTATATCTTTGAAAATTTCCTGCGAGAAGTTTTCGATTTTGTCAGAATACAATTCTTCCAGCAAATAAATCGCATAACGAGTTTTTTCGCCAAGATATTCTTTTTGGCAGTTATTGTAAAAGTCGTGAACTTGTTGCCAACTATTTATTTCTTTTGACTTTATAAGCGCAAAAAGATTTTGAATTTTTTCATCCGGGATAACTTGTCCGCCGACATTTTGCCATTTTGTAAAAAGCGGACAAGTTTTTATTTTTGCAATGAGCTCACGGGAAAGCTGTTTTTCGCCGTAAAAGTTGCAGTACTCCTTTAATGCAGAAACAGAAAAATATTTTAAAACTTTTCTGTACATCTTATAACCTTGAACAGGTTTGTAAATTGTCGCTCCAAATTTTTTCTGCGACTGCATATCGGTTAAAGTCATCTTTGAATCAGGATTATGATGAAGAAAATCTTTTGCGTCCTGCCGTTCCAGCGAAAGACCTGAACTTGTAAGTTCAATTATACGTTTTATTGCAAAACAGACTTCCTGCATTACATCCGGAGCAAAAGGGTTTGTTTCAATATTCTGAACTTTTACAAAACGCTTGTCGCGCTTTGCAAATTTGTACCGGTTGCGCACAATAGCATACATATCATACATAAACCACCATGCAGGAAGAATGTGAACCGGACTTGTCGGCGTATCGCCGGGAGCAAGAAGACAGAACGGATACTGAATATCAAGTTCATACTGATAAGAGCCTTTTGAAGCCAATACAAAACTTGCAAAACGGCTGTTGTGTTTAAAATCAGAGCAAAGTCCCGGCCAAAAACCGCGATGAGCAATAATTTCTCCGTCCGGACTTCTGGAATTATGATTGCTTCCGATTGTTGCGCCTGACGCAATATTGCTTTGCCCCATAACCGTAGAAGCAATCAGGAACGAAGAATTGTGATGCTGCTCGTGGAACGGAAAAATCATATTATTCAAAAGTTCGCAGCAGGAAACTGTTGAATTATCGCCAAGAAATGAATTTAAAAGTCGCGCTCCATATTTTAACTGGCAATTTCTTCCTATTACAAAACGGATTGCAACAGCCTGATAGAAAACGTGACTTCCGGCGTTCATAATTCCGTTCACCATTTCAACGCCTTCACCAATTTGACTGACCTCATCTTCGCCGGAAAGTATTGTGACATTTTTTATTTTAGATGCGCCTTTTATATATGCGTAATCACCGATTTTTGAATCTATAATTGAAAGCGTATTCTTTATAACAACATCGTGCCCGGCAATTCCACGGATATTTTGCGGTTGCGCGCTTTGCAATCCATTTGCATAAATTTCACCGTCAGTAAGTTCCACAAAACGTTTTAAAAGTTCTGAATCATCGCGGTTGGAAGACCAAAGGTAAGCATCCGCAGGAATAATATTTTCAAAAGGCAAAATTGCGCGCCCGTCGTTTTCGTTTGCAATGCCAATCCATTTGCGCTCAGATTCATCTTCGCCATCAAAAAGATAGCCGTTTCCGAATTTTGCATGATTGGAGCAAGTTATTTCGTTAACATTAAAAAGAAGCGCCCTGTCGCCGAACTGATAATTTTCCACGAGCGAAACATTGCGCACAACGCAGTCATTTCCGAAAATTGTATTTTTTACAAGACTATTATAAATGCCGACTTGAAGTTCAAGATTATGATGTTTCAAAACCGCTTTTTTTGTTCTGCCAAGAACTACGCAACCTTGAAAATGAGAATTGCTGATTAAAGAACAGTCAAAATCGTTTTTTTCTAATGGAACAAAAACGTTTTCCCAAGATGAAAATTCACTCGTATTATGATTTTTTTCTAAAACTTCAATTTCCTGAATCGTAAGATTTCGTTTTTCTTTTAAAAATTCCGCAAGGTCTGCCGGAACGGAAAAATCTTCTTTTTGACTTTCGATAAATGTAACTTTTGACATAAATAAAATTATAATTGCACTTTGCGATTTTGAAAATATATTATATTGAATTTCATCTTTTCTATGAAAAAAAAAGAACGCCGTATTTTTTTGCAAAATGATAAATGTGAGGAATAAACCTGTGCAGGACTACTTGTAGCCCTGCACCATCACAATTGCACAAAAAAAAAGAGCGCCATATTATTTTGCAAAATGATAACTGTGAGGAATAAGTTTGTGCAGGATTGAAATGGGCGCGAAGCGCGCCGGCGCTTGCGACGGCCGGCCGCAAGGCGAACGAAGCGAGATTGCACGCAAAGCGTGCTTGGCGTGCGGAGTGAGAGCCATGGAAAGCCTGTTGCGTTTTGCCTTTGCACCCATAAAATGTTATACTAAAAAATATGAGAAAGTTTCTTTTTGCAGCTTTTATTTTTATATTGAAAACCGCAGTTTTTTCGGAATCAGGATTTTTTAATTATGTAAATGACAAAAATTATGCTGAATACACTTTGGAAAACGGAATGCAAATTTTTGTTATGGAAGATTTTTCTTCTGCGCCTGTTCGGATTGAATATTCTGTTCACGCGGGAATCAGCGCGCAAAATGCGGCAAATACGGGATTTTTTCCGCTTTACACAAGACTTTTTAAATATGCTTCCAACGAAAGTTCTGAAAATTTTATTTTGGAAGACTTACATTCTGAATGTAATGCGGACTCTTCGCGCTATACAATTTCATCTTCGCCAGAACTGCTTTCCGAAATTTTCAAAGCGCTTTCCCAAAACGCATTTGCGCCGGTTTTTACAGAAAAAGACATAAAACGCGAATATTCAAAATTAAAAACTGAAGTTATGCAATATGCGCCAACTCCGGCGGCATTCATAAATACAGCTATTGATTCGCGGATTTTTCAAGAAGCGCCTTGGAAACAGGATTCCGGAATTTATCCGAAGATTTTTTCGAATGCAAAACCAAGTCAAATCCGCACAATTCTTGCAAACATCGGAAAATTTTGGTACACACCGCAAAACAGCGCTCTTTTTGTAAGCGGAAGCGTAACAAAAGAAACAGTTTATGCGCTGGCAGAAAAATATTTTGGTCAATACAAAGCGGCGGCAACATATGGAACGCCGGAAGCAGTCCGCGCAACCGGAAAAGCAAAAAAATTTGTTATGCACGATATTCAGTTCAGCGAAGAAATGACGCAAATTGTTGTTGAATACACTACTCTTTCGCTGAACCAGTCGAATTTGGCGGCGGTAACTTTTAATTCTGATTATTCAAGTTTAAAAAACACGCTCTGCCAGAATCATCTGCTGAATATCCGCGGTCCGGAATACATAAATGCGGCTTCAACCAATCAAAACGGATGTTCACGATTGATTTTTCAAACTTTGCTGGAACAAAACAAGCGTTCCGCAGTGGAACAGGCAGAAAATTTTATTTTAACAATAAAAAATGCTGCGGAAATTACAAAAAATCAGGAATTCAGGGCTGCAAAGCAATATGTAAACGAAACTTTTAATTCTGTAACGGCAAATTCTTCTTCATTTATGAATTTTCTTTCTGAATTCTGGTCAATTTATTCGCTGCTCCCCAAAAATGATGAAAACGAAATCTTACTTGCGCAAAAACTTCTTAACCGGCCGGAAGAAATCACGAATTTGGATATTGAATCTTTAAAAACTTCTTTTAAAAATGAAATTCCTTTTGTTTTTGTACTTGTGAACACAAAAAATTTCAACAAATACAAAAAAGATTATGAACGTCTTGGATACGAAGAAATAAACTCAAAAAACAGTTCATGGTATGCGCAGGAATTATTTAAAAATGCGGCAAAGGAAATTAAATTTGATGAAAATGAAGAGCACTCTGATTTTATAACAGCAGAAGCGAATTTAAAAAATAATCAGAATATCTTTGTGGAACAGAACAAGAATTCCATTCAAAAATTTGAACTTTCAAACGGAATTCCTGTAACTGTAAAAACGAACCGCATAACTTCTGATGTTGCAATTCTTATTTCAATTGACGGCGGAAAATTGGCGGACAAAAACAAGCCGGGATTCCAAAATGTGATGGCAAAAGCATTTGCGGCGAATATTCAAAAAGAAATCAATAAATATAAAATGCAGCAAATGATTTTCGGATTTCCGAAAATTTCTACAGAAACAGGTTATTCTGAAAGTTCGATTATAGTTGAATGCGCAAAACAAGACATTGCGCTTTGCATACGTTCCATTGCGGATGCGCTTATTTTTGGCGAAATAAATCCGGCGGAAGCAGACAGTTATGTGTATTCAGTTCAAACGCAAAAACGCCTTTCCGACGCAAGTCCTGTAAATCAAATGAATTTCAGAGCGTTCAAATATTTTTATGATTCAACTTATATCCGAAATATTTTTGATTCAGAAAAAGATATTTTGCAAAAAACTTCTTACAATGACATTTTAGCTTATTATCCTAAACTTTTAGACGCAAGTTTATACAGCATTGTAATTTGCGGAAATACAGACGCGGAAGCAGTCCGCTACGTTCTGAACGAATCGCTCGAAGTTTTGGCAGCGCAAACAAAAAGAAACGATGAAAAGCGCAAGGAATTTGTTCCCGAACCAGATTTTCCTGCAAAAATCAGAAAAATAAACTTAAAAATACGACATCTTTTTTACACGGACGTAAAAGCGGAAGATGCTGGACCAATGCCGGCAATCCTTGTTCCAACAAAAAACTTTGCAGATCCGCTTGAATATTGGTTCAAAGCGCCAAAACTGGAAACAAATTTGACTTCCACAACTGCGGACAACAGCGAATACATTCTTTTTGAAGCAGTACTTTTCCGATTTGCCGAAAATTTAAATAAAAACGGTGTTGAAGCAAAACTTTTTGCTCCTACAAAAGAATTCAACTGTGCGGGACTTTGCTTTTTAAGCGTGGAACACACTGATTTTGTAGAGCAAACCTACAAAAAAACGCTTAAGGAATTTGCGGAAAAATTACAGGACAAAAATTCATTTGAAACGGAGCGAATTAAAAACGCCTGGATTTTAAATAAACTTTCAGAAACTGAAACAAACAAAGGAACCGCGAAACTTCTTTGCTATGAACATAACCTTTTACAAAGCTACATAGAAAATTATCAGACGATTGTAAACGCAAAAAGCGCTGATTTTTTGCAAATTCTAAGCAAATATTTTCCGGCGGAACCACTTTTGCAAATCTATTCAAGCGATGCGAAAAAATAAAACGCTTATCTGCTGAGCGGAAGAAATTTTCATCCAAGAGAACGCAGCCAAGCGGAAGCGCGCATTTTTAATGTAATTTTTTTGTTTTTACAAATCCGTATTCGGTAAGCAAATATCCCATTCTAAAATCGTTCTTTTCTGTGGGAATCGCCTTTGTAACAACATTAACAGTGCAAACTCCGCAAAAAATCATATTGCCGGCAGGAACTGAAGCCAAACATTTGTCGTAATAGCCTTTTCCGCGCCCAAGCCGCGCTCCTTCAAGATTGAATGCCAACCCAGGAATCAAAAAAACGCTGTTTTCAGGAATTTCACTGACTTCGATTTTTTTGCGCGGCGTACGTTGCAAACCATTAAAATCAGAGAGACCCGGTTTAGAGAGTTCCGCCAGAGTAGCGGTTTCCGCCTGTATAGCAATTTCCGCAGAAACCCCAGCAGTTTCCGCTCGAGTAGCGACCTCCGCAGAAACCCCAGCGGTTTCCGCTCGAGTAGCGTTTTCCCCCAACATAGCGTTTTCCTCGCCCCCAGCAAAATCATTTTCCAAATCCACAAAAGGTTCGCGGATTTTATATTTATTTTCCGTAGAAAACCGCTCTTCCAGCGAATCAATCAAATAAAAATCCATATCGCAAGAATCCGCTCTCATCCGCGGAATTGCGACTTTTTTTCCGTCCTGCAAACTTTTTTGTATTATCAGCGAAAGATCAATTTCATCAGGCATTGCCATATACGCAAAAATTATTTCCGCCTTTTTATATTCATCACTTTCTAAAAAATAATCCGCAACAGTTTTTGCGCATTGCTTTGCCAATTCAGAATCGGAAAAATATTTTTTCAACTCATCTTTCGCCTTTTTTCTTAAAGCAGACTTTTGCGCCGCAACAGTCGGTCCGTTATTTTTTCGCAAATCATTATTTTCTTCCGAAGTTTTCTTACAACAAGATTCCAAAGCCATACAAAAGAATATATCAGATTGAAAAATTTAAGTAAATTTGCTAAAACACATAATATGAATTTTCAGCTTACAGAAGGAAACATTTTTAAAAATCTTATCCGCTTTTCAATTCCATTTTTAATTTCGTATTTTTTACAAACACTTTACGGATTAGCCGACCTTTTTATTGCAGGACAGTTTAACGGTGCGGAAGTAATCACCGCAGTTTCTGTAGGTTCGCAAATAATGCATATGCTTACTGTAATCATCGTGGGATTTGCAATGGGGCCGGCAGTTTTAATCGGACATGCAGTAGGCGAAAAAAATCCGATCCGAATCCGCACAATAATTTTCACAACAATAATTCTTTTTGCAATAATCGCAATAATTTTCACAGCAACAACAACATTGCTTTGCAAGCAAATCGTAAAACTTGTTTCCACGCCGGCCGAATCTGTAGCTCAAACAAAAATGTATCTTTTTATCTGCTTTGCCGGAATTCCGTTCATAATTGCCTACAATGTAATCGCCTCTGTTTTTCGCGGATTAGGCGACTCAAAAAGTCCGATGATTTTTGTTGCAATCGCTTGCGCAATCAATATAATTTTGGATTATGTTTTAATGGGTCCGCTAAAAATGCAGGCAAAAGGCGCCGCAATCGCAACAATTTTTGCGCAGGCACTAAGCGTAATAATTTCGCTGATTTTTATTTTTTGCAAAAACAGAAAAAACAAGCAAAACAGAGCGGTTAAAAATTCCGCCCCAAATTTCGATGCACAAACTAGAATACAAAAATTTTCCGCATCAGAAGCAAAAGAAATCTTAAAAATCGGAGTTCCAGTTGCCTGCCAGGACGGATTTATTCAAATTTCATTCTTAATTATAACAATAATCGCAAACCGTCGCGGAGTAAATGTTGCCGCCGCCGTAGGAATTGTAGAAAAAATAATTTCCTTCCTGTTTTTATTTCCTTCTTCCATGCTTTCCGCAGTTTCAGCGATTGCCGCACAGAATATCGGCGCAAAAAAAATCGAACGCGCACAAAAAACATTATTCTACGCAATTTCAACCGGAGTCACATTCGGCTTAATCGTCGCAGTTTTGTTCCAATTTTTTTCTCAAAACGTTATCGGACGATTTACAACCTCGCCGGAAGTCGTACAATTGGGCTGCCAATATATAAAAACTTACGTTTTCGACTGCGTTTTCGCTGCAATCCATTTTAGTTTCAGCGGATATTTCTGCGCCTGCGGAAAATCACTTTACGCATTTTTGCACAACGTAATTTCCATAATTTTCGTACGCGTGCCGGGAGCATATTTCGCCTCAGTTTTATTTCCGCAAACTTTGCTTCCGATGGGCTTAGCCGCAACAACCGGTTCTCTTTTGTCTTCAATTATCTGCCTGATTATTTTCAGACGTTTACAAAGAAAATCCGGATTATAAAGTTTTTTTTGGGCGCTAAGAACTTTTTACGCGGCAAACAATTTTGCACACCGAACCGTTTTGCAGAACCTTCCTTCCAAGGCCCGCTAACGCTCGGTCTCACTTCGCGTGCCGCTCGTTCGCCTTTTGCGGCAAGCCGCAAAACCTTTCCAGCAAGGCGCAAGATTATGCAAGTTTTGGCTTTCCAATCAATGTAAGAACCTTATCTGGACAAGCCGCAACACATTCGCCGCAACTTACACACTGATTATAATCAATCTGCGGAATTCCAGAAGATAAATCTATACATCCAACCGGACATTTTCTTGCGCACATTCCGCACTTAAAACATCCTACAGAACAATCTTTTTTAATCTGCGGCTTGTTGTCGCTATGATTTGAACAGCGCGCAATCGCTCCGGCTGTATTTTCATTTATTAATACAAACAAATGCTTAGGACAAGTTTTTACGCATTTTCCGCAACCGACACATTTTTTTGCATCAACAACAGGAATTCCGTCCTGTCGCATAGAAATCGCTCCAAACGGACACGCTTCCACACAATCGCCAAAACCGATACAGCCAAAATCGCACTTTTTTGTTCCGTTCATCGTAAGTTGAGCGGCCGCGCAAGTTTTCACGCCTTCGTATTCACCTTTTTGCTTTGCACAATCTTTTGTTCCAGCACAAGCAAGAAAAGCAATTTTTGGCGCCGCACTTTCCGCAGAAACACCCATAATGTTTGCAACCTTATCTGCAACAGCCGCCCCACCGGCAACACATCCTGTAACAGCAGCCTCGCCGCTAACAACCGCTTCCGCAAAAGCATCGCAACCTGCATAACCGCAACCGCCACAATTCGCACCGCTTAAAGCATCGCGCACTTCCTGAACTTTAGGATCAACTTGAACCGCAAAAATTTTCTTAAAAAGTCCCAAAAGCAAACCTAAAACAAAGCCGATTACAAGAGCAACTAAAATTGTATATATAATAAGATTCATAAACGTTCCTTAAAATTCGCTACATAGCATATGTATGCTAAATCTTTCTGCAATTTTCCGAATATGCTTAAGTATTACACAAAAACACATCCGGAATTACAGCTATTTTATCAATCCCTTGAATCCCATAAATGCAAGCGAAAGAAGTCCCGCCGCAACAAAAAGAACCGGTGTTCCCTTAAAACTTTGCGGAACATTTGCAGTCTTTATTCTTGAGCGCACACCAGACATAATCACCATACTCAAAAGAAATCCAAGTGCAGAACCAAGCGCATAAACCAAACTTTGACCATAATTATAGTTTTTGCTTATACAATTAATCGTTACACCAAGAACCGCACAGTTTGTTGTAATCAAAGCAAGGTAAACGCCCATAGATTTGTAAAGCGCCGGAACTGATTTTTTAAGAAAGAATTCTACCAGCTGAACAAGCGAAGCAATTACCAAAATAAACATCAATGTCTGAAGAAATTCCAGACCAAGCGGAACCATAACAAGTTTGTAAATCGGCCAAGTTGCAGCAGTTGCAAGCACAATTACAAAAGAAGTGGCAATTCCCATTCCGGCAGCTTTGCCAGTTTCGCTAGTCATTCCAATAAACGGACAAATTGCAAGATATTGAATGAATACAACATTATCAATAATTGCGGATTTAAGTAAAAGTTTTATTATATCAAGCATTATTTGCCTCCATTTTCAGAAGAAGTTTCGCCGGGAACAAGTTTTGCACCACAAGCGGCATCGCATGTTGCGCAGTCTTCAACTTTCGGCTCTTCAAGTTCTTTTTCCGCTTTTACAGAAGAACGCTGTTTTCCAAACTGAACAAGAGCGGCAAGTACGCCAAAAACTATAAATCCGCCAGGCGCACTGTTCAAAACGCCGATTCTGTATGCTTCCGGAATAATTTCTATTTTTAGCGGAGTTCCTGCCATAATAGTTCCGCCGCCAAGAAGTTCGCGGAAAAGAGAAATAACAACAAGTACGATTGTGTAGCCAAGTCCCATTCCAATCGCATCCAACACAGAATCGCCAATAGTATTTTTGGAAGCAAATGCTTCAACACGACCCATAATAATACAGTTTACAACAATCAGCGGCAGGAAAACCCCCAATGCTTCGTAAAGAGATTCAACATAAGCGTTCAGAACCAGCTGAACAATAGTTGTAAAAGCCGCAATTATAATAATAAAAACAGGAAGTCGTATTGCAGACGGAATCAACTTTCTGAAAATACTTATTACAAGTTCGCTCATAACAAGAACGAACAGCATTCCCATACCCATTCCAAGTCCGTTAAAAACACTTGTTGTAACGCCAAGCGAAGAACACAAGCCGATATTCAAAACAATAAGAGGATTTTCTTTTATAAATCCGTTTGTAAAAATCTGAAGCCTTTTATTCATTTTGACCTCCAGGATTCTGCGCGCCATTTTCTGCGGCATTTATATAAGAAAGCAAAGTTTCTGTTCCTGTTTTTATAAGATTTGCAACACCGTTGCTTGTAATTGTCGCCCCGGAAATTCCGTCAAAAGTTCTGCCAAGCTCAAATCCGTCTTTTGCATTTTTACCTTCGAACTGACCGTAAAAAGTTTTTCCGTTGGCAAGCTTAAATGTAGAATCGCTCGCTTTTAATCCAAATCCAGGCGAATCTGTATTTTTTAAGAATTGAATGCCTGTAATCGTTCCGTCAAAAGCCATTCCAACAAGAATTGTCGCAGTATCATAAGTCGGACCGGAAACTTGCGCCGCACCTCCGACAATTTTTCCGTCTTTTTTTGCAACAATCAAACTTTCAACTTTTGCAGAACCACCAAGTGAAACAAAATCATTTTTCTGTTCAAACGAAAATCCTTCGCCAGGAAAAAATGCCGCCATTGCATTGTTCACTTTTTCAATTTGATTTTGAGCAATTTTTGGAGCGGTTAAATTATTTACAACTGCAAGAACTGTACAGGAAATAACTGCATAAAGCGCCAAAACAATTCCTAATTTCAACATTTCCAAAATAGAATCATTATTTTTTACTTCAGTCATTTTTATCTCCTTCCGGGCGAACTACATTTTCAGAAACAAGTTTTCGCTCTTCTGCAGAAGTCAAATCAAATTCCATATTTATTTTCTTTGTTTCCGCTCTTCTGTGACCTTTTTTTCCATAACCGTACATTCTTTCAGTAATATTATTCAAGAACGGAACGAGTGTATTCATTATCAAAATACTGAACATTACGCCTTCAGGATAACCACCGAATTTTCTTATCAAAAATGTTATAAGACCTGCACCGGCACCAAATACAAATCGGCCAAGTTTTGTAACAGGAGCAGTCGCATAATCCGTTATCATAAATGTGGCGCCAAAAATAATTCCGCCAGTTAAAAGTCCGATTGCAACATCAGAAAGCGCACTTACAACTCCGCCGGAAATTCCTGCAAAGAATAAACAAACAGAAAAAGTTCCAACCATTGCAAGAGGTGCGCGCCAGTCAATTATTTTTGTAACCAGCAGGAACAGGAAAGAAATCAAAATCAGCAAAATAGAAGTTTCACCGATACAACCGGCACGATTTCCAATAAAAAATTGCAGGAAATCAAAATGTTCAAGACTGCCGTTCTTTATTTGACTTAAAATCGTTGCAGAAGTAATTCCATCCCAAGTTGTAGCATGACTCATTGCGTCAATCTGCTCTGCGGAAAGACCTTTTGCAGCAAGTTCACGGAAAATGCGCGGAACTAAATCCGGGTCAAACCAGTTTGCACCAATCGCAGCCGGAAAACTTATAAACAAGAATGCTCTTCCGGTTAAAGCCGGGTTAAAAACATTGCTTCCTATTCCGCCAAAAAGTCCTTTTGCGATTACCATTGCAACAAAGTCGCCAAGCAAAACCTGCCAAAAAGGAATTGTAGAAGGCAAAACCAACGCCAACATCACACCGCTTACCGCAGCAGAAAGATTTTTTACTACAATTTTTTGACCTGTAATCTTCTGAAAAAGAGCCTCAAAAAAGACGCAGCCAAGTACGCTAAGAAGAACAACTGCCAATGCTCTGGGACCAAAAAATACTGTTCCGGCAATAACCTCCGGCAAAAGCGCAATCAGAACGCCTGCCATTATTTTTTGCGTAGAATTTCCTTCGGTAAAATGCGGACTTGAAGAAATATGAAATTTTATATCTTTTATGTCTGCCATTATTTTGCTCCTTCTTTAGCTTCGCTGCTTTTTGCCTGCTTTGCTCTTTCTGCCGCAATTTTTGCGCGGACAACAGCTTTTCCCAAACGAACGCGCTGAACTATTTTTATGTGCGCTGGACAAACAAAAGCGCAACAGCCACATTCGATACAATCCATAAGTCCAAAACGTTTTGCTTTTTCAACGTCGTTTTCTTTTAATGCACGCAACATCATTACAGGACTCAAATGCATTGCGCAAGTATATGCACAGCGCGCGCAACCAATACATTGATCTTCTTCGCCAAGGAAAGTTTCTTCTTCCGTCAAGAATGTAACGCCGCTCGTTCCTTTTGCAATAGGAAACGAAGCCGAACTCATAGCAAACCCCATCATCGGTCCGCCGGAAATACACTTTACGGCTTTTCCTTCTTTCAGCGAAAAAACATCCGGAATCAAATCGCTTACTAAAGTTCCAACTGGAACGCGGATATTACAAGGCTTTTCAACTGCATTTCCAGAAATTGTAAGACTTCGCTCTATGAGCGGAACACCCAGCCTGAAAGCATCGCTAATTGCGCAAACTGTACCCACATTCGAAATAATGCAACCCGCATCAGCAGGAAGTTTTGCGCTTGGAATTTCTATGCCCAAACAAGCAGAAACGATAAATTTTTCCGAACCCTGCGGATATTTTGTTTTTACCAGACAAACCGAAATATCATCGCCGTAGCCTTTTTTTTCAATTTCCGCTTCAAGAATCGGTTTTATGTAAGATTTATTGTCTTCCAGCGCAATTATTCCAGCCGCGCCCACAAGATTCAAAATGATTGCAAGTCCGTCAATTACTTTTTCCGGATTTTCCTGCATAGTTCGTTCATCGCATGTAAGATAAGGTTCACATTCCGCCGCATTTACAAGAACATAATCAATTTCTTTATCGCTTGGCGGATTCAATTTTACGTGCGCCGGAAATGATGCACCGCCCATTCCGACTATTCCAGCATCCTTAATTCTTTTCAAAACTTCATCATGACCGCAAGAAAAAGGATCAAGCGGTTCCATATAATCAGTTTCTTCAGAATCATTTGCCTGAATAAAAATGCAAGGCGCAATCCCGTTTCCTGTAACAAGATTATTCGCTATTTTTTTAACAGTTCCGCTTACAGATGCGTGAACCGGACAATTCATAAATTTTTCGCCGGTAGCAATAATTTGCCCTTTTTTTACGACATCGCCAACTTTTACAACCGGAGTATTTGGCGCACCGCCCATTGTAACAGGAATTACAACCGTCTTTGACGCAGGAAACGCCGGAGTAATCGCAAACTTATTGCTAAGTTCCTTCATTTCCTTAGGATGAATTCCACCCTTAAAAGTATGCAGTTTTCTCATAATTTATGATTATACTAAAACCAAAAAGAACTGTCTATTTTTTTATATTCCAAATAATTAAATTAGCCTAGGCTAACAAAATTGTAAATTACACAGACTTTATGATTTTTCAAATCTATAAACAAAAATCAAAAAATAATGTAAAATTAAAATATGAACGAAATAAATAAAAAAGAATTATTTTCATATATAAACGAAAGCAAAAAAGAAATGGTTCAGCTTGAAACTTTGCTGACTTCTTATCCGGCTCTTGCCCCAGAAAACGGAGGACAAGGCGAATCTGAAAAAGCGGCGGCGCTTGTTGAATGGTTAAAATCGCAAGGAATAAAAGAAAACCAGATTGAAGAATTTGACGCTCCGGACAGCCGCGTAGAAAGCGGGAAACGCCCGAACATCGTTGTTACAATTCCGGGCGAAAAAAACGACTACAACATTTGGGTTATGGCGCACTTGGACGTTGTTCCCGTAGGAAACTTAAAATTATGGAACACGGATCCCTGGAAAGTCGTAGAAAAAGACGGAAAACTTTACGGACGCGGTGTTGAAGATAATCAGCAGGGATTGGTTTCTGCGGTTTTTGCAGGCCTTGCGTTTATAAAGAACAACATAAAACCTTCGCACACAGTAAAACTTCTTTTTATGGCAGATGAAGAAGTCGGTTCTGCCTATGGAATGATTTGGCTTTTGCACAACACAAAAATTTTCGGAAAAAACGATATTTATCTTATTCCGGATGGCGGCGACCAGCAGGGAATCACTATTGAAGTTGCAGAAAAAAATATTCTTTGGCTAAAAATCAATGTAAAAGGAAAACAATGTCACGGTTCTCGCCCTGACCAGGGAAACAACGCCTGTCTTGCAGCGTGCGCTCTTAGCCTTAAACTAAATGACTTGCAGAATGTCTTCAATAAAAAAGATTCACTATTTTCTCCAGACTATTCAACTTTTCAACCGACAATGTGGCTTTCCAACGTAGAAGGAGTAAACATAATTCCTGGCGAAGACACATTTTTTATGGATTGCCGCATTTTACCTTGCTATCCGATTGCTCAAGTTTTAAAAGAAATTGAAAAACGCATCGCAGAGGTAGAAAAAAAATACAACGTAAAAATAACTTACGAAACGCCGCAAAAGTCAGAAAGTCCTGCAACTCCTGTAGATTCCCCGGTTGTAAAAAAACTTGCGGCGGCAATAAAAAAAGTTCACGGATTGGACGCAAAAACAATAGGAATCGGAGGAGGAACAGTGGGCGCAGAACTTCGCCGGGAAGGATTTCCTTGCGTAGTTTGGAGCACAATGGATGAACTTGCCCATATGCCGAACGAATATTGTATAATTGAAAATATTGTAAAAGACGCGCTGACTTTAGCTGAACTTTTCAGCCAAGAATAAACTGATTTTAAGTTTTAAACGATGAATTTTAAATATTTGCGGCAAAGAGCAAGTGATTTTTCTCTTTGCCGCAAAATTTGTATGCAAAAAAAGACGTTTTTCTGAAATTTATCTGACCTTAAAGAAAAGACCAACAACCGCAACCGTAATCAAAAGCTGCATTATCATAAACTTTAAAAGAACTTGAGTTGCTGACCAGCCAAGATTTTTTCTTACATGATCATGAAGCGGAAATCGCACGTTCGGAAATATTTTTATATTAAAAAATCTTAGCAAAAAGACTTTTACAAGCCCCATTCCGCCGTTCAAAAAGATAACAGTTGAAGTTGCAAAGCACAAAAGCGGATTTCTGCTTATTAAAATTGCGCAGCCAATAAAAAAGCCCAAAGCGCGGCTTCCTGCATCACCCATAAGAACATGACTTGGATAAGCATTGTGCCACAAATAGCCGGTAAGAACACCGGCAAGCGCAAATGCCATAACAGCCCATTTTGCACCATCTTTCAAGTGCGGAACAAGCAAATATTTTGAAATATCAACGTGTCCCAAAATAAAATAGAAAATAATTCCCATTGTAATAAGGGCGATTAAAACCAAAGTTCCGCTCAAACCGTCAACTCCGTCCGTACAATTCGTTGTATTGATAGAAGCCCAAAGCAAAACAGTTCCGATTATCACGTATACAACCGGATGAACCGTTATCAAATGAGAAACAAACGGAAGCCAAAAATAAACATTTCCATCAGCAGACTGTTTTTTTGCAACATAATAAAGAAAAACAGAAGCGGAAATACTGATTATCAAATCCAAAGCGCCTTTTAAGTATTCTCCCCAACTGGAAATGCTTTTATCATCCAAAAAACCAGTAAGCATTGTAAGCCAAGTAAGAAGTACAATTCCAGCCTGCATCCAACTCATCGGAACAAAAACAATACATAAAATAACAAATGTGGAAATAAAAACAACTCCGGCGCCGGTTGGTTTTCCTTTAGCGGCTTCCGCAGTCAAAGTAAATTCCCTTCCTCTGTCATGCGGAAGAATATTATAAAAACATGGCAAGAATTTATACATAAGAAAAAATCCGCTGTATAAAGCAAGAATTATTAAAACCGCATAAGATTGCAAAAGTCTTGCCGGACCCCAATATTGCTGCAGAAAATCACCTAAATAGTAAAGCATAAAATCCTCTAATTCATCATATTGATATGCTAAATTTTAATTTCAAACCGACAAATGTTGAATTCCTGTAAAAATCATGGAAATGTCGTGTTCGTTACAATACTGAATAAATTCAGCATCTTTTTCTGTGCCGCCAGTTTGAATGATTGCTTTTACACCAACATCAGCAAGCGTTTTTACGTAATCATCAAAGTAAATCACAGAATCGCTTATTAAAATTTCGGAATTTCTTTCATGGCTTATTAGATTATTATTGCTATTTTGTTCAAAATATTCCGCAGACTCCTGCAAAGCATAGCGAACCGCTCTTTTCCGGCTTGTATTTCCGGCAGAAATTCCGACGGCGGAAAAATCATTTACAACAACGGCAGCATCCGACTTGCAAGTCATTGCAACAAGCATTCCAAAAGCCATAGAATCAACCTGCGCCTGCGTAGGACGTTTTTGAGTAACAACATTCAGTTTTGTAAACATTTTTGAATCCGGCTGCTGCAATAAAAAACCGCCGTCAACCGAACTTATTTCATAAAAATCACTTATAAGTCTGGAAGCAATCACAAGCCTTACATCTTTTTTTTCAGCAAAAACATCTTTCGCTTCTTTTGTAAAATCCGGCGCAATAACAGCCCTTACATCAACTTTTACAAGTTCACGCGCAGTTTCTTCATCAACTATTGAACTGCACCCGAAAGTTGAACCGTTAAAAGAATCCGGCTCACAATAAAACGTCTTTCTAAAAGATTCCATCAAAGTTGCGCCAAGCGAAGCGCCGACCGGATTTGAATTTTTAATTCCGATTGTAAAAACAGAACTTGCAGCCGGAGTGAATTGAGTTGTAAAAGGATTATTTCCGCAATCAACACTTTCAACCGTGAACGGACTTTTTAAAATCCGTATGAACATACTTATGGCCTTCCAGGCAACAAAACAGTTTTCATAAAGATTAAAATTCATTTCCTTTCCTTGAATTTTTTTCATTCCGGAAAGCGCGCAAAATTTATCATCCAAAGAATACAAAAATGCTTCCTGATGATTATTTGAACCGTGATGCAATTTATTTGAAAACTTAAAAGGAACCATATAATAAGGTGGAGTTGAATTCGGTTTTATTCCAATACTAATCGAAATTGAATCAGAAGCATTATATGCGGAAATTTGATTCAAGGCTTTTCCGGCAAGATAAAGTCTGAATTCATTTGTCAGACTTTCTGTTTTTAATTGAACAATCGCTTCTTCATAATCGCTTGGCTCACATAGCGTAACAACATTCATATAATTTTTTGCCGCCGCAGAAAGCAAAGCCGTCGATTTAAAATCAATGCAGTTGTCGGGTTTGTCAATTTCGTAAAAATCATTGATTTTGCGGATTTTCGGCTCAACATCCATACAAACAAGATTTATAACTGATTCCGAAGAAAACGAACTTGCCATAAGATTTCTTCCGCTCGCCAAAATTTCATGCACCAAAGTTATAAAACTGTCATCGGAATTCGCATTATTTTCCAAAGATTTTGTAAAAGTATATGGAATATTATTGTTTTCCAAAAACTTTGCAGTTTGCCCCGCGGAAAGAATTTCCCAATTATCGTGAACTAAATATTGCGCAAGAGTTGCAAGTTTTTCAAAATTCGTTGTAAAAAGAATCGCCTTTTTTTTCATAAAATTATAATATACTGTAAAAATGAGTTTTTCAATTTCCTGGACTGATTTTCCAGAAAAAGCCGACAATAAAAATTTTTCGCACCAGTTTTTTCTGCAAAAAGATGCAGAAAAGTCAATTTTTAAAAAAGAAAATTCAGGAATTTGCCACACTTTTGTGGAAGGCGACAATTATCCTGCGCTAAAACTTTTTTCATTGAAATACAGCGGAAAAATTGATTTTATTTATACAGATCCGCCTTACAACACAGGAAAAAAATTCACTTACGACGACAGCAAAAAAATTGACCAATGGCTGAGTTTTATGCAAAGAAGACTTGTCTGCGCGAAAGAACTTTTAAAAGATTCAGGATGTATTTTTATTGCCATCGGCCAGGAACAATCGTATTTATTGAAAATTTTATGCGACAAGATTTTTGGTGAAAAAAACTTTGTAAATGATTTTATGTGGCTTCACGGGAAAGGCAAAAAAGATTCCTGGAGCCGCACAATGCAGCAGTCAAATTTGTGCTACGCAAAAAACAAGGCAAAACTAAAAGAATTCTGCGATTTTGAAGAAACCGAATGGGCGCGCACAAATACAGACGGAGACGAACGCGGCGCATGGTTTTCCGGCAGCATAAGTTTTAACGAAAAGCGGTCAAATCCGAAAAATCAAAATTATTACGAAATAATTTCCCCAAGCGGCGTCCGCTGGAAAAGGCAATGGCTTGTTCCAAAAAGCGAAATGGATGAACTTATACGCGAAAATAAAATTTATTGGGGAAAATCGCCCGAATATTCAAATGTGCCGCGGAAAAAGATTTTTAACGGCGAAACAGAACAAATCATTCCTAAAAATATTATTGACGGAGCGGAAAGCACGCGCCAAGCACAAAAATATGTAGATGAACTTTTAGGCGAAAAAAATGCATTTGACAATCCAAAGCCGGTAGATTTAATACAACATTTTATTCAGATAGCGAATATGCAAAAAGACATAACTGTTTTGGATTTTTTTGCGGGAAGCGGCTCAACTTTAGAAGCAACCATAGAGCAAAACCAGCTTGACGGCGGAAAAAGAAAATGCATTCTTGTTCAAAAAGCGGAAGCCATAAAAAATCCCGGAAAATTCAGCACAATTTCTGAACTTTGCTATGAACGCATAAAAAAAGTCATTTCAAAAACAAGCGATGAACTTGAATATTTTTGTGTAAAATCAACAGAGCCGGAAAAATCAGAAAACAACTGAAAGACAGCAAAATCTGAATTTATGCGCATATTTCGCTTACAATCTGCAAAAGCCGCCCCGCAACAAACGGTTTTGCAACATAACCTTTTGCCCCGCTTTTTTCGCACTTTATTTTTGTTTCTTCAGAATCATCAGCTGTCAGAAAAATCACCGGAATATTTTTCAAATCTTTATCTTGCTGCAAAGTTTCCATAACTTCAAAGCCGCTCATTTCCGGCATCAAAACATCAAGCAAAACAAGATTTGCAGAATCAGAATTCCGCTTTAAAAAAGCAATCGCTTCCAGCGGCGACAAAAAAGCGGAAACTTCGTATTTTTTTTCAAGAATTTTTTGCGCAAGAACAAGATTCAGGCGGTCATCATCAATTATTACGATTTTTTTCATAGCGAGCCAAGCAATTTTTTTGCGTTTTCCACAACTTTTTTGTAAGTTTCAACAAATGAACTGTGCGCATTTTTTATAAAATCAGATTTGCTTTCTTTTGCGGAAAGTTCAAGAGCCTTTGCTTTTCCGGAAAATTCCGAAGCTCCGATTGTAAGCGAAGTACTTTTTACCGAATGCGCAAGAATCGCATAATTTTTCCAGTCCGAAGAATCAAAATATCCGTTAAGTTTTTTAATGTTTTCATCAGATTCTTCTATATAGATTTTCACAATTTCTTTATAAGTCTGCAAATCGTCCGCACAGAAAGAAATGCCTTTTTTTTGGTCAATAAAAGAATCTGCATTGCGGATTATAGAAGATTCCATAAAATCAGAAGCAACATTCTCCACGTCAAAACTATTTTTTTCGAATTTTTCTTCACCAACCGGAATAATTTTGCTTTGCGGAAGATATTTTTTAATTATATTTTCAAAATTCTTAACATCTATAGGCTTTGAAATATAATCCGTAAAACCTGCGCTCAAATACATTTCTTTTACGCCGACAATTGCGTTTGCCGTAAGCGCAACAACCGGACTTTCCGCAGAACAATTTCTTTCCAGCGATTTAAGAGCCTTCAAAGTTTCAATTCCGTCCATTTCCGGCATCATATGATCAAGAAAAATAATGTCGTATTTTTCTTTTTTTACAAGTTCAATACATTCTTTTCCGCTTGAACACAGCGTCACATCTATTAAAGTCTGTTTTATAAGCGATTTTGCAACATGCAAATTCATTGCGTTGTCATCAACAATCAGAATTTTTGCATTAGGCGCAGTAAAAGTTTCCCTATGTTTTTTTTGCTCAAACTTAAATTTTTCAAATTTTTCTTTAAAATTTCCGATTGGAGCAAAATCCACAATCTGCTGCGGAATTTCAACCGTAAAAGTTGAACCGTGCCCATATTTGCTCTTTACATTTATTTTGCCATCCATTGCGCCCACAAGTTTTTTTGTAATCGCAAGGCCAAGTCCGCTTCCTTCAATATTACGGTTTCTGTTCAAATCAAAACGCGTAAAACTATTAAAAAGATTGCCAAGATTTTCTTCCTTTATGCCGATTCCGGAATCCTGAACTTCTATGAAAAGCGTCATAAAATCTTTGTTCCAATCCGTCTGTTTAAGCGAAAAACGCACGAATCCTTCATTTGTATATTTAACCGCATTGGAAAGAAGATTTAATATCACCTGCTGAATTCTGTTTTTGTCGCCTTTCAGCCGCGAAGGAAGTTTTGTATCAACGTCAATGATAAATTCAAGATTTTTTGCTTTTGCGCGGCTGGAAATCATATTTGAAATATCATTTAAAAGCGATGCAACATCGTAAACCGCGGGAACAATTTCCATTTTTCCGGCTTCAATTTTAGAAAAGTCAAGAATATCGTTTATTAAAGCCAAAAGTCCGTGGCCCGCGCTGGCAATATCCTGCGCATAACCGCGGATAACAGGATCTTCGCATTCGCGCAAAATCATTTCGTTCAAGCCAAGAATTGAATTTATCGGCGTACGGATTTCGTGCGACATATTTGCAAGAAAATCGCTTTTTGCAATATTCGCTTGCTCAGCGGCAAATTTTTCCTGTTCCAAAAGTCTTTTTTTGCTAAAATTAAACATCGCTTTTCCGTTATTACTTCAATTTTTTAAGCGCTTCAATTCGTTCTATCAAAGTCGGATGATTGTAATTCCAGAAAACATAAAATTTTGGCGGCAAAAGTTCGCTCAAATTTTCACTGTTCAACTTTACAAGACCGGAAATAAGATGTTCCGGATGTTTTGTAAGATTTGCAGAAAATTTATCCGCAGCGTACTCGTCTTTTCTGCTTGAAAAATTAACTGCAGGCGAAACCAATTCATTCAAAGAAGAAGCTATAAGATTCGCAAGAAAAAGTCCGACAAACTGAACAGATGAAATATTTGCAATTGATTCAAAAGGAAATCCAAATCCTGTATAAAGCGACTGAACCTGAGAAATTTTGTAAAGAACAAACATAAGTATAAATTCAACAGGAACCATAACTAAAAATCTGCGGATAATATGATGAAGTTTGTAATGACCAAGCTCGTGTCCAAGAACTGCAACCAATTCATCCGTAGTAAGCTGATTTATAAGCGTATCGTACAAAACAATTCTTTTTGATTTTCCCATTCCGCCAAAATAAGCGTTGGAATGTCCGCTGCGTTTTGAGGCATCCATCACAAAAATTCCGGACGCTTTAAATCCAAGATTTTCCATAAGATTCGTAATCCTAGTTTTAAGTTCTCCGTCTTCCAGCGGCGTAAATTTATTGAACATCGGCGCAATCACAAGCGGATACAAAACTTGCATTACAAGCGTAAAAGCAAAAATTACAACAGTAAGGAAAATCCACCAGCCGTGCGGAAACGCAACAAGAATACCAATCATCGCGGCAAGCAGAACCGCGCTCAAAACAAAGCCCATAACAAGCTCCTTTGCAAAATCCACAAGCCAGAGCGCAGGCGTCATTTTAGAAAAACCGAATTTTTTTTCTATTACAAATTCTTTGTAGAGCGAAAAAGGAATATCAATAATTGATTCCGGCAAACCTGAAAGAACAAAAAAAATCAAAGCGCAAAAATATGTTGACCAATAGCCGCCCGGAAAACCGGTAATCCGGCAGATTTTCATAAAAAGCCAAGGATAAAAACCTGTAAAAACAAGCGCAATCGTTACCAAAAGAGCAACAACAGAGCGTGGAATCCAGAAAAAATATTTTGCATTTTCGTAACTGCTGATTTTGGCAAGTTTTTCTTCATCAAAAACCGCCGCTTCCGGAATTTCCTTAAGTTCTTCCGGCAACTTTCCGCCGCTTTTTACACGTGCGCGCCAGTCAATAAATTCCAAAAAATGATTTATCAAAAAACTAAGTAAAGTTCCGCAAACAAAAACAATAACAAACGGATTTGAAATTACAATTTTTTCCATTCTTTCCTCTTTATCCGAACAATTTTTTAATCCGCAAAGTGCGCACCATCGCAACGTCAGCAAACTCCGCAACGCTCGCAACCCGGCGGATTAAAACTTAAAAATCTGCAAACCTGCGAAAAATCAGCAAACATCACGCAGGTTCGCCCTTATATTTTTCTACAGATTTTCCGCAATGCCGTAAATCATTTTTTCGGATTTTTCCCAACCCAAGCAGGCATCCGTAATAGATTTTCCATAGCAACCATCGCCCGGTTTCTGATTTCCGTCTTCAATATAACTTTCAATCATAAAACCTTTTACAAGTTTAGCAATGCGTTCGCTATGCTTAGCGGAATTCAGCACATCGTTTACAATGCGCGGCTGTTCAAAAGGATTTTTTCCGGAGTTCGCATGATTACAGTCAACAATAACCGCCGGATTTTTCAATTCTTTTGCCGCATCATAAAAATCGCAAAGACGGATAATATCTTCATAATGATAGTTCGGGCGACTTTTTCCCATTTTGTTTGTGTAACCGCGCAAAATAGCGTGAGTAAATTCATTTCCGTGCGAATGAATTTCCCAACCTCTGTAAATAAAAGTGTGATGTCCCTGCGCCGCATGAATTGCGTTCATCATAACAGAATAATCACCGGAAGTAGGATTTTTCATTCCAACAGGAACATTCACCGCGCTGGAAACAAGTCTGTGCTCCTGATTTTCAACAGAACGCGCACCAATCGCAACATACGCCAAAATATCATCAAGATAATTGTAATTGTCCGGATACAGCATTTCATCCGCGCAAGAAAAACCAGTTTCCTTCAAAGCGCGCATATGCATGTGGCGAGTAGCAATAATACCTTTTACCAAGTCCGGTTTTTCCGTAGGATTCGGCTGATGCAACATTCCCTTGTAACCTTCGCCGGTCGTGCGCGGCTTGTTCGTGTAAATGCGCGGAATAATCAGAATCTTATCCTTAACTTTTTCCTGAACTTTAACAAGTCTGGAAATATAATCCAAAACGCTGTCCTCGTTATCTGCCGAGCAAGGTCCGATAATAAGAATTTTTCTGCTGTCATTACCAGAAAAAATCGCTTCTATCTGCTTTTTTCTTTCTTCAACAGTTTTTTCCATTTCCTTTGAAACCGGAAACATTTCCTTAATTTCCGCCGGAGTTGCAAGTTCTTTTATAAAATCACAGTTCATTTTTTAACCTCTTATTTTTAATAAATATACATTAAAGAAAAAATTGATAAAAGACAAATAATAAATTTTCGGGCGGTCCCTGCCGTTCGGCAGGTCGGGCTTTCCGTTCCAATTCGCTGCGCTCATTTCCACTGCAATCCCTACCGCTAGCTGTGGCAATTATTGTTCCACCAACTACAATTGATTGTGCCACAGCTTCCAAAATTGCAGGCAATTTTGGCTAGTTGATTTTAAGCGGCGCAAGTAAGCCAGTCCGGGCAATTCTTATTTTTGCATAACAATATTGCACAAAAAATAATATTATGCTTTAATCTTTTTAAGCAATTTGCGACTAATTCGCAAATTGTAAAGCAAAAATGAGAAACTTAAATTATTCAACGGAACAGCGGAACGCACTTCTTTCGTTTTTAAGCGAAAACCCTGACAAAATGTTTTCCGCAAAGCAGATTTTTTCAACTCTTTCTGCAAAAGAAATAAGCAAAAGCGCAATCTACAGAAATATTTCCGAACTTGAAAGCGAAGGAAAAATCAAACGCTGCTCAAAATCCGGTTCGCGCGAATCTTTCTATCAGTTTGTCGGCTGTTCCGAATGTAAATCGCACATTCATCTTTCCTGCCAAAAATGCGGAATAATCTTTCATCTGGACGATTCCGCCACGGAAAACCTTGTTTCTGCTCTGAAAAAAAACACAGGATTTTCGCTCAGCAAAGGAGAAAGCACTCTTATAGGAGTTTGCAAAGAATGTTTAAAAAAGGAAAATCAAAATGAAAAATAAATTATTCACAAAAATTTTTGTGCTGTTTTTTGCACTTTTTTGCGCAACATTTTTCGGCTGCAAAAAAACTTCCGCAATTCAGCAAAATGACAACGTACAATCAGAATCGTTTAATAAGACTCAACGACCAACGCAAACAGTAAAAGTTCTTACAACGATTTTTCCGCTTTACGACTGGGTAAAAAACGTTGCAAAGGAAAGCGAAAACATTCAGGTTGAACTTTTAATAAAAAACGGCGTTGATTTACATTCGTTCCAGCCTTCCGCAAGCGATATTGTAAAACTTTCAACTTGCGACATTCTGATTTTTGTAGGCGGAGAAAGCGATTTTTGGATTAAAGACGCGCTTAAAAATGCTGTAAACAAAAATATGCGCGTAATAAATCTTATGGAAAGCCTTTCCGATTCCGTGAAGGAAGAAGAATTTGTAGAAGGAATGACCGGCGAAGACCACGAATATGACAAACACGAACATAACGAAGCGGAATACGATGAACATCTGTGGCTTTCTGTAAAAAATGCGGAAACCGCTGTTCAAAAAATCGCGGACGCTTTAAGCGAAAAAAATTCCGGCGAAGCGGATTTAATAGAAGCGAATAAAGATAAATATTTAGCGATGCTGAAACAACTTCAAAATGGCGGCTTAGAAAATCTACATGACAAAACCGCAACAACAATAATCGTTTGCGACCGCTTTCCGTTCCGATATATGACGGACGAACTTGGAATAAAATATTACGCGGCATTTGTCGGCTGTTCTGCGGAAACCGAAGCCAGCTTTGAAACAATCGCGTTTTTATCAAACAAAATCCGCGAACTTTACGCAAGCGGAACGAACAAAGTTTTTGTAACGGAAAGTTCCGACAAAAAAATAGCGCAAACCGTAATCAAAAACGCGGGACTTTACGGAAAATGCAAAATTGTAACGCTGGATTCAATGCAGTCAACAACTTTGCAAGACGCTGAAAAGGGCGCAAACTACATTGATATAATGAAGGAAAACTATAAAAAACTGGAACAGCAATAAACAAGGAGCGGATGCGTTAGGCAATGGAAGCCCTTTAGTCCACTGCAGCGAAGCGAGGAGGATGAGCGCAAGCGAAGGCTGGAACTGCCGACCGCTTTGGTGGTTGAGTTTATCGAAAACACCAAAGCGGGAACGCCCAAATAAAAAAATGGCACAACTTATTTGCAAAAATTTAACGATTGGATACGATTCAAAAATTATTTTGCGGAACCTTAATTTTTCAGTGAGCAAAGGCGAATATCTTTGTATTTTGGGCGAAAACGGTTCCGGAAAAACCACGTTGATGAAAACAATTCTGCATCTTTTGCGTCCGATTTCCGGAGCAATTGAAACCGGCGACGGACTTTTGCAGGACGAAATCGGCTATTTACCGCAGCAGACTTTCGTTCAAAAAGATTTTCCGGCGAGCGTTCAGGAAATTGTACTTTCCGGCTGCCAAAGCAGATGCGGCGCGCGCCCTTGGTACAACAAAGCGGAAAAAGAACTTGCTGCGGAAAACATCAAAAGAATGGGAATTGAAAATCTTTCGCACAAATGTTACCGCGAACTTTCCGGCGGTCAGCAGCAGCGCGTTTTGCTTGCCCGCGCCCTTTGCGCAACCCAGAAAATGATTTTACTGGATGAACCTGTAAGCGCGCTTGATCCTGCCGCTCAGGAAGAAATGTATTCGCTGATTGCCCGGCTGAACCGCGAAGGAATTACAATAATTATGATAAGCCACGATGTTGAAGCGGCGCTCCGCTATGCAACAAACGTCCTGCACATCGGCGAAGAAATATTTTTTGGCACAAAAGACGAATTCGTTCACAAGTCGCATTGCCCTGACTGCAACGGACAAATCAAGCGAATTTTTGGAAGGAGTATGCAATGAACACATTAATTCAATATTTTCAGTTTCCGTTTGTCCGCTACGCTTTTGTTGTAGGCGTTCTTATTTCGCTCTGTTCGTCGCTTTTGGGCGTAACTCTTGTTTTAAAGCGCTTCAGTTTTATTGGCGACGGACTTAGCCACGTTGCTTTTGGCGCAATGTCAATCGCTGCGGTTTTAAATTTAAGCAACAATATGTATTTGGTTTTGCCGGTTACAGTAGTTGCCGCAATTTTGCTTTTACGGACAGGAAAAAACACAAAAATTCAGGGTGATGCGGCAATTGCGATGATTTCCGTAGCTTCGCTTGCGCTCGGATATCTGATAATGAATATTTTCAAATCGGGAACAAATCTTGCAGGCGACGTGTGCTCAACGCTTTTCGGTTCAACTTCAATTTTAACATTAACAAAAAGCGAAGTTTATTTGTGCATTGCGCTCAGCATAATCGTAATTGCAAGTTTTTTTGTTTTTTACAACAAGATTTTTGCCGTTACATTCGACGAAAACTTTGCAAAGGCAGTAGGAACACATGCGGAAGTGTACAATCTTGCAATCGCAATTATAATCGCTGTAATCATAGTTCTTGCAATGAATTTGGTAGGTTCGCTGTTAATAAGCGCGCTCGTAATTTTTCCTGCGATTTCCGCAATGCGCGTTTTCAAAAGTTTTAAATCTGTAATAATTTGTTCTGCAATCGTAAGCGTTTTCTGTTCGGTTTCAGGACTTTTAATTTCGATTTTAGCGGGAACGCCTGTTGGTTCAACAATCGTAGCGGCAGATTTATTTGTGTTCGTAATCTTTTCTGTTGCAGGAAAAATAGCAGGAAGCAAGTAATGATTATTAATTATGCGCAAACAGTTGTTATAGTTTAAACCTATAACAAACCGCAAAAAAATTATATTTACTAATTTCCTATAAAAATAGTATATTATTTCATATGAATAATATTACAAGAACATCAGTAATTGGCTATCCTAGAATTGGTTCTTTGCGCGAACTTAAATTCGCCTCTGAAAAATATTTTGCTAAAGAAATTTCTGAGCAGGAATTAAAAAATGTTGCTCATACATTAAAACTTTCCAACTGGACTACTCAGAAAAACGACGGAATTAATTTTATTTCTTCCAATGACTTTTCTTTTTACGACGGAATGCTTGACACCGCCGTTATGCTTGGCGCAATTCCGTCCCGCTACAAAAATCTTAATCTTTCTGCGCTCGACACATTTTTTGCAATGGCGCGCGGATATCAGGAAAACGGCAACGATGTTACCGCTCTTCCAATGAAAAAATGGTTCAACACAAACTATCACTACATTGTACCGGAACTTGATGATGATGTTGAACTTAGCCTTAACGCAACAAAAATTTTAGATGAATATAAAGAAGCAAAAGATTGCGATGTTGAAACAAAAATCAATGTAATCGGACCTTACACTTTCTTGAAGCTTGCTCATTACAAAGGAACAAAAAAACTTGGCGACTTTGCACAAAAAGCGGCGGAACTTTACAAAGAGCTTCTTTGCAAAATTTCAGAAGCCGGAGCAAAATGGATTCAGATTGAAGAACCGGCTTTGGTTTTTGACACAACAGCAGAAGATTGCGCGCTCTTTGAAAATCTTTACAAAACTGTTTTGAGCGATAAAAACAATGCGGGCGCAAAAGTAATTCTTGCAACATATTTCGGCGATATCCGCGACAGCTACAAAACTGTTACAAACCTTCCGTTCGATGCGGTTGCGCTTGATTTCCTAGAAGGAAAAGAAACTTTGAATCTTGTTCAGAAAGAAGGTTTCCCGAAAGATAAAATTTTATTTGCAGGCGTTGTAAACGGAAAAAACATCTGGAAGAACAACTATGCAAAAACTATTGAACTTGTAAACAAAATTAAAAAAGCAACAGAAGCGGAAGTTGTTATTTCTTCTTCTTGCTCGCTTTTGCATGTTCCGTACACAATCAGAAACGAAATCAAGCTTTCCAGCGATATTTTAAAGCATTTTTCTTTTGCCCGCGAAAAACTTTTTGAACTTACAGAAATTGCAAAAATTTTGGACGGAAAAGATCCGGAAAACAACTTCCTCAACAAAAATCAGGATTTGTTCAAGGGCGAACGCGTTAATGAAAATGCCGAACTTTCTGAAAAAATCAAAAATCTTAACGAAAAAGATTTTACTCGTCTTCCGGCATTTGAAGAGCGCGAAAAGATTCAGAAAGCAGAACTTAAACTTCCGCTTTATCCTACAACAACAATCGGTTCCTTCCCGCAGACAAAAGATGTCCGCGCAAACCGAAGCGCATTCAAGAAAGGCGAAATTACACTTGAACAGTACAAGGAATTCAACAAGAAAAAGATTTCCGAATGTATCAAACTTCAGGAAGAACTTGGTTTGGATGTTTTAGTTCACGGTGAATACGAACGAAACGACATGGTTGAATACTTTGGCGAACATTTGGAAGGATTCCTGTTCACTGAAAAGGCTTGGGTTCAGTCTTACGGAACTCGCTGTGTAAAACCGCCTGTAGTTTGGGGCGACGTAAGCCGAAAATCTGCAATTACAGTTGAATGGTCAGTTTATGCGCAGAACCAGACAAAAAAACCGATGAAAGGAATGCTTACCGGTCCGGTTACAATTTTGAACTGGTCGTTCCCGCGCGAAGATATTTCGCTTAAAGAACAGACTTTACAAATCGCATTTGCTATCCGCGACGAAGTTCTTGATTTGGAAAAGAACGGAATTAAAATTATTCAGATTGACGAAGCCGCGTTGCGCGAAAAACTTCCGCTCCGCCATTCTGATTGGCACACAGAATATTTGGATTGGGCAATTCCAGCGTTCCGCTTAGTTCATTCTGGCGTAAAACCGGAAACACAAATCCATACTCATATGTGTTACAGCGAATTCAACGATATCATCAAAGATATTGACGATATGGATGCTGACGTAATCACATTCGAAGCAAGCCGCGGCGATTTAACAATTCTTGACGCGCTCAAGAAGAGCAATTTCAAAACAGAAGTTGGACCTGGCGTTTATGATATTCATTCACCACGCGTTCCTACTGTTGAAGAAATTGTAGAAAAAGTACGCAAAATGGAAAATTATGTTCCAAAAGAAAAACTTTGGATAAATCCGGACTGCGGATTAAAAACCCGCGGCGAAAAAGAAACTGTTGCCAGCTTGAAAAACCTTGCAGAAGCAGCAGAAATCGTAAGAAAAGACTAATCTTGTAAAAAGATAAAAAAAGCGCTCATCAAACGATGGGCGTTTTTTTTTTGTGAAAAAGGTTTGATTTGCATAGAGGTATCTGCATCGCTTGGCGTATTATGGAAAATAACAAGATTTTTGCTATACCATCGTACCAGCAGACAAGAACCATCGGTTCATTTTACAAAAATCTTTAATTTCGCTCTTATTTATGGTATAATTTAATTTATGCAAATTCTTCCTATAGCAAGCGGAAAAGGCGGAGTTGGAAAAAGCCTTTTGTCTGCAAATCTTGCAATTGCTCTTGGGCAAGCAGGAAAAAAAGTTGTTCTGTGCGATTTAGATTTGGGCGCTTCAAACCTTCATCTTGCAATCGGACAAAACGTAAAAAACAAAAGCATCGGAACTTACCTTACAGATAAAACAGAATTTAAAGATATCATTGAACCTACTGAATATGAAAATGTAAGTTTTATTGCCGGGGACAGTCAGATTCCTGGACTTACTAGTTTAAAAGCCGCACAAAAAACAAAACTTTTGCGGAATTTTCGCAGTATAGACGCAGATTTTCTTATCTTAGACTTGGGAGCGGGAACTCATCAGATTATTCTTGATATGTTTTTACAGTCCCCGCAAGGAATTCTTGTTACCGCTCCAACCGTAACGGCAACTTTAGACGGATATCTTTTTTTAAAGAACTGTGTTTTCAGACTTATGTACACAACTTATAAACGCGGAACAGAGGGAAACAAACTTTTAGAGCAAGTCCGGATGAATTCGCAAAAAATGAAAAGTCTTTACATTCCGCAAATTGCGCAGTCGCTGGAACAAGTTGATCCGGAAAATACAAAACTTTTCAAAGCAAGAATGTCGCAATTTTGTCCGCGATTGGTCTTAAATATGATTGATGACCCAAAAGATGCGGCAAGCGCAACCAGAATAAGAAATTCATGCAAACAATACTTAGGCTTGGAAATAGATTATCTTGGTCTTATGTACCGCGACCAGTTGCAGGACAAAGCGCTCTCATCAAGGCTTCCTGTAACAATTTACAAGCCGCATTGCGTTCTTTCGCAGGCAATTTACAGAATTGCAGAAAAAATAATAGCCGCAGAACCGCGTAGTTTTGACAAAGATTTTTCCTCTTCCATAGATACTGCCGGTTCATTTGATAAAGTCAACGATGAAGCGGCCGAAGATTACGCTTTGAAAATGTCCGGTCTTGACGATCTTGTTGGCAGCGGTCAGCTTTCAACAGGTGAACTAATTGAAATGATAAAAACGCAGAATTATGAGATAACTCAGTTAAAAAAAGAAAATATTCTGCTAAAATCAAAAATAGTAAAGGCCGCACAGCAGGGCTTTAAAATTTAAAAATACGTTCATTGGGCTTACAGGAACGATAAGAAACGCGCTTTCTTTCATTTTACTTTGCTCAACTGACAAAAGGAAAAAATATGTTTTTATTTATTAACTATCCTTCTTGGATTCATCCTGAAATTTTTCCTGGTATTCCAGTGCTTGGACTTTTACGCTGGTACGGTCTAATGTACATTTTTGCCTTTGGAACTGCGTATCTTGTTTTAAAAAAGCAGATGAAAGAAGGTCTTTTAGATAGCAAAAACCACAAAGCAACAGAAGATGATATTTTCAGTTTTATTGCTACCGGAATTATTTTCCTTTTGATAGGCGCGCGCGTTTTTTCCGCATTTGTTTACGACACAAGCGGACTTTACAGACAAAAACCTTGGCTTATTTTCTGGCCGTTCAATTCAAGAGGTCAATTTACTGGCCTTGCCGGAATGAGTTACCACGGCGGTGTAATAGGCGGAATTTTAGGTATGATTTTCTGGTGCTTAAAGACAAAACGCTCATTCACAAAATGGAGCGACGCAATGGTTACCGCTATTCCTTTGGGGTACACATTTGGCCGCATAGGAAACTTCTTAAACGGGGAACTTTATGGTCGCATTACAACTATGCCTTGGGGAATGATTTTCCCGGATGCGGAACGATTTTCCGGCTCTCTTCAATGGGTTCAAGACTTTGCGGCAAAAATAAATCTTCCTATAAATTCAGTTTTAGTAAATCTTCCTCGCCATCCAAGCCAACTTTACGAAGCCTTTTTGGAAGGAATCGTTCTGTGGTTAATACTTTGGTTCTTGCGCAAACACAAAAAATGGAACGGAATGATGGGAGCCGTTTACCTTTGCGGTTACGGAATTTTCAGATTTGTTATAGAATATTTCCGCGAACCGGATGCAGATTTAGGCTACAGAATTGCCGCAGACTCTTCCGCTCCGATTTACATGAACACATCTCTTTTTAATTTTTCAACAGGTCAAATTCTTTGCTTTATTATGATTGTAGGCGGAATTTTATATGGAGTTGGAACATTTTTATACGAAAAGAAGAAAGTTAATAACAAGGAGAACAATAATTAATGGCTTACGAAGTAACAGCAACACGCCGCCGACCGCAAAAATTTGAAGATTTAGCCGGACAGGAATTTGTTGCAGAAACATTAAAGAATTCCATAAAAACCGGTCAGATTGCACACGCTTATCTTTTTACAGGACCACGCGGTTGCGGAAAAACTTCCACAGCAAGAATTCTTGCAAAATCCTTGAACTGCCAAAATTCAGATCGACCGACTTGCACTCCCTGCGGAACCTGCGAATCCTGCAAGGCAATTACAAACAGTTCAAGCATGGATGTAATCGAAATAGACGGCGCTTCAACAAACTCCGTAAATGACATCCGCCAAATAAAAGACGAAGTTATGTTTCCGCCAACTTCAAGCCGCTACAAAATTTACATAATTGACGAAGTCCATATGCTGTCAGAAAGCGCATTCAACGCGCTGTTAAAAACAATTGAAGAACCGCCTGCGCACGTAGTTTTTATCTTTGCGACAACAGAGCTGCAGAAAGTGCCTGCAACAATAAAATCAAGATGCCAGCAATACAACTTCAGACTTGTTTCTACAGAGCGGCTAAAAAATCTTCTTTCCGATGCCTGCAAAGAAATGAATATCCAGGCGGACGACGAAGCGCTTTACTGGATTGCAAAAGAATCCGGCGGTTCCGTTCGCGACTGCTACACACTTTTTGACCAAGTCGCCGCATTCAGCGAAGACCACATAACTTACGACAAAATCCGCGACAAACTTGGACTTTTAGGCGTTGACCGCTTAAATTCAATTTTTGAAAATTGCGTTCAAGGAAAATCAGAAGATGTTTTAAATCAACTTGATGATTTTTTGCAGTCAGGAATTTCCATCGAACAATTAATTTCCAACAGCTGCGAATACATCAGAAGTCTTCTGCTCTTAAAAAACGGAATCAAAAGCGAAGCATTACTCGGCCAATCTCCGGAACGCTACAGCAAAATGGTTTTAAGCGCATGGAATTCAATTCAAACAGAACGCGCACTTTCCATATTTTTGCAGCTTTACCGCGACATCCGATATTCGCTTTCACCGCGCTACGAACTGGAACTTGCATTTTCGCGACTTTGCTGGCTTACCCAATACGTTTCGCCAAGCGAAGTTAAAACCGCAATTGACCAGGCGCATGCACTTTTACAAGGCGCGCCAAAACTTTCTGAAAATACACTGGCAACTCCAAACACACCGATGTTTTCCATAAACACTTCGGCTTCAAATACAAACAACCCGAAAACTGAAAATTTTGCAACACCGGATGCAAACCGCGGTGAACCAACAATTAACACAACAACCGCAGAAAATTCCGGATGGACACAAAGAACAGAAACAACGCAGAACAGAGAACAGGAAAATAATAAATATCAAAGTTCCGCGCAAGAATTGCCGCAAAGCAGTCAAATTCCGTTCGGGATGAAAACTTTTTCAAGCCTGGCGCCAAAACCTGAACAATCAGAAGAAAAAGCGAACCCTTTTTATAATGGCGGTGCCGTTCCGCCTAAAACAACGGTGGAAAGCACGGAATTCTACGACAACGATATTTACGATGATAACGGAACACCGGAAGACGAAGATATCGAAAAAGCTTGGAATTCTTATAACGAAGAGCAACTTGCTGAAAAAACAGAAAAATCAGAGGAAGAAATTGCCGCCGCTTACGAACAACAGGAAAACAGCGAAAACAAAGCAAATCCTATAGAAACTGCGGAAGAACTGCATAACAGCAATGAAATTTTTTCCGCTCCGGACGGTTTTTCAATCACCTTGGGAAAAATTTTCGGCACAGTTGTTGCCGATCTTGCGCCGGATTATCCAATGCTAAGTTCAGCGCTTATGCAAACTGGCAAATGGATTTTAAGCGGCAACAAGATTTCAACGACAATTGCTTCCGAATTTCAAAAAAACACAATTCAGAACGGACTTTCGCATATAAGAGAAGTTTTAAAAAGCTGCTCGCACGCTCCGCTCGATTTTGAAATAATTCTAAAAGAACCGGAACCCGAACAAAAAGAAACGGAACTTCCGCCGCAAGTAAGCATCCTTGTAAAAGCATTTAAAGGAAGCGTTGTGGGCGGCAAAAAATAACAAAAACTGGAGGAAATAATGAATCCCTTTGAACTTTTAAAAAATACATCTGCGCTGAAAGAACAGGCAGAAAAACTGAAGGAAGAAATGGCTGCTATTACGGCGGAAGGTTCTGCCGGCGGAAGAATGGTAACCGTAAAACTGAACGGACAATTTGAAATGCAGGAAATTCACCTTGACCCGCTTTGCGTGGACAACCGCGACATAAAAATGCTGGAAGATTTGATTGTTGCCGCTCACCGCGACGCAATTTCCAAAGTACAGGAGCAAATCAAAGAAAAATCAAATTCTATTCTTGGCGGATTAAACATTCCGGGAATGGGATTTTAGAATAGCCGGATTACAGACCTGGTGATTGAACTTCGCCTGATTGCAATTAAAAAAACGTCATGGCGTATGTTCAAATCATCATTGAAAAAAATTAATAAAAGAGTAAGAGCAATGAACATTATAGATGAACTTACAGAAAGTTTTTCACGACTTCCTGGAATAGGAAAAAAAAGCGCAAGCCGAATAGTAAATCATCTTTTAAAAGCTGATTCAGTTTACGTTCAAAATTTTTCAAAACAGCTTGGCGAACTTCAGCAAAAAATAAAACCTTGCTCTATCTGCGGCTTTTGGACAGAAACAGATCCATGTCCGATTTGTTCAAATCCGTTACGCGATAAAAGCATAATTTGCGTAGTTGAACAGCCGCAGGATGTTCAGACGATAGAAAGCGCCGGCGATTTTTCCGGACTTTATCACGTTCTTGGCGGTGTAATCGCGCCTTTGGACGGAATCGGCCCGGACCAGCTGAACATCGCGAACCTTGTAAAGCGGGTTCAAAGCGATCAGGTTAAAGAAATCATAATCGCAACAAATCCGACTTTTGAAGGCGACGCAACCGCAATGTATTTGCAACGCCTTTTAAGCGAACATTCAGATGTAAAAGTTACCCGCTTGGCAACAGGAATTCCCGTCGGCGGCGATCTTGAATATGCAGACAAACTTACGCTTGCCCGCAGTTTCAGAGGAAGAACAACTATTTAGAAGTAACAAATTGCGCCTAATCCAAAAATATGTTCTTTTGCGTATTTATATTGAAAGAAAAACTCTACTGATTTCAGAAAAAATCCTATTTCTGCGTTTAATTCCAGGCAAATAGTATCATCAGAAAAAAAATGCTCGCCAACATCAAATTCAAGAACAATAGGTTTTATTGGAAAGCTCTTAAATTCAAACCCAACAAAAACTCCGTTTACATAATCTTCGTCATACAAAAATGACCATGTTGTGGAAATGTTATAAGATAGCCCAAATTTCGAGTTTTATAAAAATTTACAAAAAAGGCGTAATCCTTTAAA
>CAYSDV010000011.1:0-73232 GCA_964429905.1 uncultured Treponema sp.
AAGAATGTGGCGTAAAAATAATTCTTTTGCGATGCGCCGGCTTCAATAATGTCGATTTGGATGCGGCGGAAAAATACGGAATTAAAGTTGTCCGCGTTCCGGCGTATTCTCCGCATGCAGTTGCGGAACACGCGCTTTCTCTTTTGATGTCGCTTACTCGTCATATTCCGCAGGCGTACATCCGCACAAAAACCGCAAACTTTAATATAGAAGGGCTTACCGGCCGCGATTTGTACGGACTTACTGCCGGCGTTTTTGGAACAGGAAAAATCGGTCGCGTTATGGCGGAACTCTTAAAAGGTCTTGGAATGAAAATAATCTGCTACGATCCGTTTCCGAACAAAGAATGGGCGGAACAGAACGGATTTACCTACGTTGATGTGGAAACGATTTTCAGACAGAGCGATGTTCTTACGTTCCATTGTCCGCTTACAAACGAAACCCGCCACATCGTAAATCATGACACAACAAAAATGATGAAGCCGGATGCGGTTATCATAAACACAGGCCGCGGTGCGCTGATAGATACAAAAGCGCTGGTTCACGCACTGAAGCACAAATACATCGGAGGCGCTGCGCTTGATGTTTACGAAGAAGAAAGCCAGTTTTTCTTTAAAGACTGGTCAAGCGAAGTTATAACCGATGATGTTCTTGCGCGCCTTTTAACGTTCCCGAACGTAATTATCACAGGACATCAGGCGTTTTTGACGAAAACCGCGCTTTCTAACATTGCAAGCGTAACGCTGAACAACTACAAAGATTTTACAGAAGGAAAAACTCTTGTAAATGAAGTGAAAAAGTAAAAAAAATGGCGGGAAGCGATTTTGAAGGAAACTGTCTTTTATGAGGGATTGTTTAAAGTTGTTCTTCCCGCCATATAAATACGAAAAAATCATATTTTAAGGAATGAGTTAGCAATAACTAACTATAATTACTTTATAACTTATCATATTTTTTTGACAATAGTTTTTTTCTTTTTTTTGCTTTATTAAGAAAAATTCTCAATAATAAAATTTCTTTACTTGTTTATTTCTTTGAAATATAAGAAATTACAGATTAAAAAGAGATTTTGCTTCAACATATAAACTATTGTTTTTAAAAATAATTGCGCTAAAATTGCACTATCTTATTAAATTTTGGAGGATTTAATATGCCTATGAACAAATGGGTTGCATTTGGCGTTGGTGTTGCTGCAGGCGTTGCTTTGGTTTCTCTTTCAAAGAATCCGGCTTTTAAAAAAGCGTGTGCTTCCGTTGTGGGTAAAGGCCTTCAGCTTAAGGATGATGCGGCTGCTTTTGCAGAATCTATAAAAGAAGACGCTCAGGATATTGTTGCAGAAGCAAAATACAACAATCAGCAGGCTAAAAAAACTGAAAAGAACGCCTGAATATGAATATCATTGTTCATCATGCTATGCCTGGCAGACTTCGCATCCATTACAACAAACGCGAAGTTTCTTCCAGGCAGGCAATTCTTGCGCAAAGTCTTATTGCGGTTCAAGATGGAATAAAAGATATTGAAGTAAATACGGTTGTCGGCTCTTATCTTATTTATTTTGACCAAAAAGAAATTACGCAGAAACAAATTGAAAATCTTTTTAAGGCTCTTACTGGAAAGTATTTGAACGACAAAAAACTTTTGGAAAATGTTTCTCAAATTCCGGAAACCCAAAGTATTTATGCTATTTTTATTTCAACTTTTGTTGATTATTATGCGCGTAAATGGATTTTACCGCTTCCAATAAGAACATTTCTTCTATATATAGATATTTTTCCGCGCATTTTAGAAGCATTGAAAGTTATGTTTTCAACCGGAAAAATTTTCAGCACTCAAACTTTAGATTCAACTGCGCTTATTGTTTCGTGTCTTACAGGAAATACAAACACGGCAAGTTCAATAAATTTGCTCCTGAATCTTGGAGAGCAAATTGAAGATACGACAAAGAGAATTTCTTATGGAAATCTTGCGCACAAACTTTTAATAAATAACGAACCGGCGCACCTTCTTTTAAATGGAGAAGAAAAAGCCGTTCCTCCGGAAACTTTAAAAAAGGGCGATTTAGTAATTGTTCGCGAAGGCAGTATGATTCCGGCCGACGGAGATGTGGAAACAGGCGAGGGGATGGCAAATCAAGCCAGTATTACAGGTGAATCTTTGCCTGTTGAAAAAAAGGCTGGTTCCGAAGTTTTTGCCGGAACAGTTTTAACGGAAGGCGAAATTATAATAAAAGTGCGCACAACCGGAAACGATACAAAAGTTCAGAACATAATAAGTATGATAGATAATTCGCAAGGATTAAAAGCGAATGTTCAACGCCGCTCGGAACTTATTGCGGAAAAAATTGTTCCTTTTAACTTTTTGCTTGCCGGAACAACTTGGTTTCTTACAAGAAATATTGCAAAAACTGTTTCCACACTTATGGTTGATTATTCTTGTGCAATGAAACTTTCCGCTCCTATTGCCGTTCTTGCCGCTATGAAAGAAGCTGCCGAACTTGGAATTTCTGTAAAAGGCGGAAAATATCTGGAAACAGTTGCCGAAGCGGACACTGTTATTTTTGATAAAACCGGAACTTTAACTTATGCAAATCCTGTGCTTGAAAAAGTTTATGCAATGCAAGATTTTTCAGAAAAATTTGTGTTGCAGACAGCGGCTTGTCTGGAAGAACATTTTCCGCATCCTCTTGGCCGTGCGGTTGTAAAAGCGGCGGAAGATGCAGGTTTGCACCATCCAGAAAATCACACAAAGGTTGAATATCAGGTTGCGCATGGAATTGCTTCCAGTATTGATTCAAAAAAAGTCTGCATAGGAAGCGCACACTTTATTTTTGATGATGAAAAAATTCTGTGCCCGGAAAAAGTTATAGAAATTCAAAAAGAATCTATGGAAAGCGGAAAATCGCTTCTTTATCTTTCCTATGACGGAAAACTTGCCGGAGTTCTTTTAATCGGTGATCCCATCCGTCCGGAAGCAAAAGATGTTGTTTCCTATTTAAAAAGAACAGGAATAAAACGCTGCATAATGATTACCGGAGATACGGAAGGCGCTGCCAAAAAAATTGCAGAAAGCGCGGGTTTGGATTTCTGGAAAGCGCAAGCCTTGCCGGAAGATAAGGTTTCTTTAATTAAAGAAGAAAAAAATGCGGGACATAAAGTTATTATGCTTGGCGATGGAATAAATGACGCGCCGGCTTTAGCAACTGCTGATGTTGGCATTGCAATAGAAGGCTGTTCTTCCATTGCGGGCGACACAGCAGATATTGTTCTTACAGAAAGCGGATTAAAAAGTCTTGCGCTTACAAGAGTTTTAGGTCAGCGGCTTTTGTCTAAAATAAATAAAAACAATGTTCAGATTATTGAAATCAATTCTTTGCTTTTGATTATGGGAATTATGGGATTGATTTCTCCTCAGTTGGCGGCAATTCTGCATAATTCTACAACGGTCGCAATGGCAGTAAATTCTATGCGGACGATTTTAGATAAAAGCAATCCATACTTTCAAAATTGATTTGGAGGCAAAATGATTGTAACAAGTTTTTTCCCCGGACGAATAAGATTACGCGCTCCTGTTTTCAAGGATGAAAAGCTTTGTCAAAAAGCAATGGAAATTCTTTCCGACTCTGATGCAGTTAAAAATTTGCAGCACAATCTTATGACAGGAAGCATTCTTTTGGAATATGATCCTAAAAAAGTTCCGATGGAAAAACTTGTTCCAATGCAGAATTTTTTTGTTGAACTTGGAAAACAGGCGGAAAAATATGACGGTTCGCAAGAAATTCGCAATGCAATAACAAATTCCCTTGATGAACTTGAATCAATTGTAAAAACTTGGTGATGCGTTTTTCTTTCTTGAAAAATTCCGGCAGGTTTATTATTTTAGAAATATCTTGTTTTATTTTGGAGAAAAATGTGAAAGTTCTTATGATAAACGGAAGCCGCCGGGAAAACGGCTGTACATATACGGCGTTGAATATTATTGCAGAAACTTTAAAAGAGCAGGGAATTGATTCTGAAATTGTTTTTGTCGGAAAAGATGCTGTAAACGGCAATTTGGATCAGCTTGTAAGAGAACTTAAGGAAAAATGCGTTCAGGCAGACGGATTTGTATTTGGTTCACCGGTTTATTACGCAGCTCCTTCCGGCGAAATTCAAGTTGTTCTTGACAGACTTTTTTCCGCTGCCGGAAAAGAGCTTAGACATAAACCTGCCGCAGTTGTTGCTTCTGCGCGCCGTGCCGGAACAACCGCAACCTTGGACGTGCTTGCAAAATATCCAAGTTTTTGCGAAATGCCGCTTGTAACTTCAAATTATTGGCCGATGGTTCACGGTCATACACCGCAAGATGTTATGAAAGACGAAGAGGGCGTTTCTGTAATGAAAACGCTTGGAAAAAATATGGCTTGGATTTTAAAAAGCATTCAGGCAGGAAAAGCGGCAGGAATAAACGAACCGGAAGCAATGCCGCGTCCTTCAACAAATTTTATACGATAGATAGAAAATTTATAAGATTTCTAATATTGAATGTCTGTCCATAAGGGTGGGGGGGGGGAGGGGACTTTAATTTTCACCTGATGATTATATGTTTTTTGACATTTTTTCTATTTCTTCTTTGTACATCTGCTTTAGTTCAGGCGGGTTCAGGATTTTTACGGCGGAACCAAAATGCAGCACCCAGAAAAGAGTTTCCTGAAGCTGGTTTGATTCAAAACTCAGATAAACGGAACCGTCTGCATCCTGGCGGCAGTTTTGATTTTTATGCCAGGTTCTTTCCAAAATGTATGTGTTGATGGATTTATCAAAAATGAGTTCGATTTTCTTTATCGGAAATTCGTTATTCCAGATTCCAAAGTTAGGATCGATATAGACTTTGCTTTCGTATTCTGGATCTGGTTCAAAATCAGATAAAAAAGTGATGTCTTTCATGCGTGAAAGATTGTAGGTGCTGTATTTATTGTGCTTATGGCAGAAGCCTACGGCATACCAATCACCTTTCTGACAGTAGATTTTATATGGATCCAGACTGTGAGGAGTGTGCTCGGTTGCTTTGATTGAACGGTATCCGAAACTGATTGTTTTATGAGATTTGATTGCTTCAAAAATCTTTGTGAAAACGTCATTTTCAATAACAGGAATCGGGTCAGAAATAAACTGAACATTGTTCATAAGTGAAGTCTGAACCTGAATCTGGTCAGGAAGCATCTGGATGATAGTGTCGTAAACCTTGCTGAGAGTTTCCTTGAACGGAGTATTATCATAACGTTCTAAAAGCGGAAGGATTCCAGCCATTGCAACAAGCTCGCCTTCGCTTATAAGCACATTTTTTACAAAGAAGGTTTCGTCTGTGTAATAGTAGCCCTTGCGTCCTCGGTCGTATTCTATTGGGGCATTGTAATAAATCTTGAGTTCATCAATGTCGCGCAAGATTGTACGGCGTGAAACTTCAAGTTCTTTCATAAGACGTTCTACGCTGGGGTAGGGAATAGTCTGAATTGCTTTTTCAAGCTGCAAAAGGCGCAGTGATTTTACATGGCTTTCTCGTGTCTTCTTTTCTTCACTCATAAAGATATTTTACCACGGAAATAAAAAATCACAATGCCGTTTATTGGCACTTTATAGTATTATTATGTCTGCAAGAATACGGATTCTAAAAAATGAAAATGTTTTTTATGAAAATAAAGAATTGTTGATAAGAAAAAACACAGCCGATTTACTGGAAGTGTTTCACGAAAAGATGTACAAAGCTGCGTAAAGTGGTATAAATAAAATATGGCATTTAAGATTTTACGAAATGACATTACAAAGGTTCTCGCTGATGCAATTGTGAATACGGCTAATCCTTTTCCGACAGTTGGAAGTGGAACGGATTCTACTGTATATGAAGCAGCTGGGCGGAATCGGCTTTTAGAAGAGCGGAAAAAGATTGGTGTTATTGAATGCGGACAGTCTGCCTGGACACCAGCGTTTAATCTTAAAAAGCACGGTGTAAAATATATTATTCATACAGTTGGAGTATTCTACCGCGATGGAAATCACGGAGAAAAAGAGATACTCCGCAGTTGCTATCAGACTGCTCTTAAAACAGCGGCAAACTTGAACTGTAAATCAGTTGCAATTCCGCTTTTAGCTACAGGAACCTACAAATTTCCAAAAGACCTTGCTTTGCAGATTGCGGTAGATGAAATCAGCAAGTTTGTACTGGAGCATGAAGTTGATGTTATGCTTGTTGTTTATGATAAAGAATCTTACAAAATCTCTGAAAAACTTTTTGATGCTGTAGAAGACTTCCTTTTTGATAATCTGGACGGATATGAAGGCGAGGAAGATAGGGACTTTGGATTATTTGGTTCTACAGTTATTACAGGAGCCCCGCCAGAAAGATTATTTGAGGCAAATGAACTTAGAAGTGCATATAAAGCTGCCCGTACTGTCAGTTTTGAACCAGATTTTATTGAACAAAAAGAGATTGCTCCGATAGATGTAGATGCCTTTATCAATATTTATAAGGGAACACTTAATTTTCAAAATACTCTGATGAAGTTGATTGCAGACCGCAAACTGGATAACGCAACAATTTATAAAAAGGCCTGCATCGATAAGAAGTTCTTTTCTAAAATCATCAGCAATAAAGATTATGTTCCTAAAAAACACACGGTAATGGCACTTGGACTCGCGCTGGAACTGCCGCTAGTAGAATACGAAGCTTTTCTTGCAAGTGCGGGTTACGCCTTAATGCCTTCGAGCAAGTTTGATCAGATAGTAAAGTACTGCGTAATTAATCATATTTTTAATCTTATTAATGTAGACGTGATTCTTGATGACCACGGAGAACAATGTTTTTCACCAAATTAAAGAATTCGCCAAAAAGGCGACCTTCTAAACGACGTTTTTCCTTATCATAAAGTCATAAAAGATTCCCGGGTCGAGCCCGAGGATGACACAAGGAGGCTTTTATGAAAAAGGGACTTACAGAAATCGTATTTGTTCTGGACAAAAGCGGGTCTATGTCGGGACTAGAGAAAGACACAATCGGCGGATACAACTCATTTTTGAAAAGGCAGAAAGAGGTTGAAGGGGAGGCATTTGTTTCTACAGTGCTTTTCAGTCATTACAGCCAGGTGATTCATGATAGGGTGCCGATTGAAAAGATTGCTCCGATGACAGAAGCTCAGTATCAGACAGACGGCAGTACGGCTCTTCTGGATGCGATTGGCGGAGCAATTCATCATATCGGGAATGTTCATAAATATGCCCGCGACGAAGACCGGCCGGAAAAGACAATCATTGTAATCACTACAGATGGCGAAGAAAATTCCAGCAATAAGTATACCTATTCAAAAATCAAAAAGATGATAGAATACCAGACGGAAAAATACGGCTGGGAGTTTGTGTTTCTTGGAGCAAATATTGATGCCATTGGGGAAGCAAGCAAGATTGGAATAAGAGCTGACAGAGCAGTACGCTACGAGTGTGACGGCTTAGGAACAGCAATCAATTTCGAAAGCATGAGTCTGGCAGTTGCGGATGTCCGTATGGGCAAGGCAATGGCAGCAAGTTGGAAAGTTGATATAGAAAAACATTACAAAGCAAAGAATAAATAAGGAAGGTGGAGTATGTACGGAGCAATTCTAGGAGATATAATCGGGCAGCCATACGAGTTTGACAGAAGCCCAAAGACAAAGCAGTTTCCATTGTTTTGCAAAAAGCCGCGTTTTACTGATGACAGCGTAATGACAATTGCGGTTTGCGATGGAATTTTAAAGGCTGGTCTTAATGCTGATGAAAACACAATGAAGACTGGAATCATAACTAACATGCAGCTTTGGGGACATAAATATCCTAATGCGGGATACGGCAGAAAGTTTTATACCTGGCTTGCAATGGAAAACACAAAGCCTTACAACAGCTGGGGAAACGGTTCTGCAATGCGCGTGAGTTCTGTTGGCTGGCTTTTTGACACTTTGGAACGGACACGAGAGGTAGCAAGATGGACTGCGGAAGTAACTCACAATCACCCGGAAGGAATTAAAGGTGCGGAATCTATTGCATCTGTAATCTGGTTTGCACGAAATGGAAATTCAAAGGAAGAAATCAAAGACTATGTGGTAAAAGAGTTCGGTTATGATTTGAGCCGCACCTGCGATGAAATCCGTCCGAACTACTACCACGTAGAAAGCTGCCAGGAAACCTGCCCAGAAGCAATTACAGCCTTTCTGGAAGGCAACGATTTTGAAGATGTAATCAGAACAGCAGTTAGTCTTGGCGGAGACTGCGACACACTGACCGATATTGCCACAGCCATGGCAGAGGCGTTTTATGGTCTCCCGGAACAGTTCAAGGCCTGGGCATTAGAGCTTACAACGGACGATATGCATGAAGTTATGAAACGTTTTGATGAAAAAAGGGCAGAAAAAGCATAAAATTCAGCAAAATTCGCAAATAAAAAATCATAATGCCGTTTATTGGCACTCTTGCATGTTATCCTTGAAATCAAGAAGATGCGAAAAGGAGGCTGATGTATGAGAAAAGATGATGTTATGGACATTTCAAATGTATATTCCTATGGAATTGATTTGAATAAGCTTAAACTGGATTTTTCTAATGAGCCTAAGAAACGCAAGGCTCCGGCAAAGCGATTTGTTTGTATTGACCTTGAAATGACGGAGTTTTCTGCAACGCAACGAAGCTTTGTTCCTGGTGCTAACGGTGAAGTAATTCAGTTTGGTGCCGTAATGTTGGACGAAAACTACAACATGCTCAGCGAGTTCAGTTCTTATGTAAAACCTGTCTACAGTTCAGTGAGCCCATTCATCAATCAACTGACAGGAATTTCGAATAAGACCCTCGAAAATTCAGATGATTTCCTTACCGTTTTTGATAAGTTCTGCTACTGGCGTGGAGAAGGTGATATAACAACATTCTGCTGGAGCAAGGTCGATTTTAATCAGCTTTGGGCGGAACTTGAAGCCAAAGGTAAACACCGCAACGACCTTTTTTCAACACTTCACAACTTTGTGGATTTGCAGCAGATTTTTGGAAAACTTGTTTCAACTAAAAAGGCAGTTGGTCTTGAGTCTGCAATGAAACTCCTTCAGATGGAGTACAAAGGTCAGGTTCACACAGCTTTGAGCGATTCATACAATACAGCTCGCATTCTTCACAAACTTTTCTGCACAGAAAGCCTTGTCCTTGATTTTGAATACATGAATCCTACAAAAGAAACTTCTGTCGAGAAAAAACGAGAAGCAGCTGAATATAACTGCTCTTTTGCAAGTTTTCTTTCTCCAGAACTTCTGGCTCAATTTGGATATACAGATTCTATAGATGATGAGAAAGAAGAAGATAATTATGAAGCAGATTCCGCTGAAAATATGGATTCGCTTCCAGATTCTCCTCTTTATGGAATGATTGATAACGAAGAAATTGCCGGGCTCTGTTCAAAATATAAGATTGAAGTCCAGTGCTGGTTAAAACTTGCAACTGAAGTAATGGAAACACAGGAAATGCAGGTAGCCTAAGGGGGGCAGTTATGGGATTTTTTGTTCTATTAATCTTTGTTATTGGAATAGTTGCGATTATAAGTGCTTCTAGCAGCGCAAAAGGTAGTACAGGTTGTTGTCAAGGCAGTTACATTCGTGATTATGATGAAGACGAATACGAAGACTGTGAAACAAGAGCTGCAATGGGCGAGAGGAATTATTTTACAGATGATTCTTCCCAGGATTATAATTCTTATTATGCACAGGTTGCAGATGATGCGATGATGGGTGATGAGAGCGCCATGGAAGAAATGCGTAGCGAATTTGGTGATGGGGAGTGGTGATATGAAAGTATATATTTTGCGATGGAACCCTGAAATTTCATATTTTAAGAAGAAAAACTATAATTATATTCTCAAGATGCTTAAGAAAGAAGATTGCTTTTTGGACTGGAGTGTTTACGACTGGAAAAAGGTAAAACCTGGCGATGCGGTTGTTTTGTGTCAGGTAGGAACAGAAAATGATGGTATTGCTATTCTTGGAAAATTCATCAGTAAACCATATGAAAGAAACAGCTGGCGAAAAGATGGTACCAGAGTACATTATGCAAATATTCATATTTTTACAGCTTTTGACAGGGATATAGAAACCTGCCTTTCAGCTAAGTCACTTGAATCATTGTTTTCCGAAATAGACTGGCATGGCGGACATTCAGGTATCGTTCTGGATACTAAAACTGGAAAGAACCTTATTGCAGAGATTGATAAAACTCTTGAAGAATCGAAGAAAACTTCGGATACCAATTTTTCAACATTCTTAAAAAATGATAACCGCTTTTTATCAATTGATTTTCTTGATAAGAAAACTGAAATCCTTAAGATTTTTGAGCCTTATAATCCTGTTGTACATACCTGTGATGAACCGGACTATGGAGAATGGCTTGATGAAAATGAGTTTTTTATCGAGGTTCCAAATAAGAACTCATATTATGAACCATTAACAATTACATTATCTGACCGGCAGATAACTCTCTTTTGGGAAGACTGGCACCAGCATTTTGATTCAACGAATTACGGTTACGAAGTATTTCTTGACAGATTAAAAGGTATTTTGGAAAACAGATATTGTATTTTAAAAGCTTTTCAGTCAAGGAAACTTCAAAAAAATCAGAAAAAACAAACCTATAAAGAAGTTGCATGGTTTATCTCAACGCAAACGTATACGAAGGATTCTGATAAAAAGAAAATCTTTAAAGAATTTGACGTAATGAAGAAAGATTTTCCGAACATCTGCAGGATAAAAGTAGTATACTGGGATGCTGAGAGATCATTTACTGTAAAAGGATAGTGATTAGTTGTGTTTTGGATAAAAAGTGAGGAAAGATTCTTATATTTATATATCGGTAGACAGAACGTACATTATAGTAAGTAACGTAACTTATGGAAATATAATAAGTTACGTTACTTACTATCTTTTACAGAGTTTTTACAAATCTTTCAAATGCTGATATTCCGGCTGAAGTCTGTTTGTAAACGCCGGAATCTTTTAAAACTTGCAGAAATACAAGTCCGATTTCTTTTTGCAGTATTGAATCTATATTTTTTTCATCAATTTTATATTTCGGAAGAAATTCTTTTACCCATTCTGCGTGGCTGGAAATTTTTTCGTTCTCTGCAATATTTTCACCATTTAAAATACAAGTTTTAAGAGTTTCCATTTCCGATTTTAAGCGACTTGGCAAAACGGCAAGTCCCATAACTTCTATAAGTCCGATATTTTCTTTTTTAATATGATGAAGATTTGCATGCGGATGAAAAACTCCAAGCGGATGTTCTTCTGTTGTAATATTATTGCGAAGAACTAAATCCAGGACAAAATCTTTTCCGCTCCGGCTCGCTATCGGTGTAATCGTATTGTGCTGAACACCGTTTGTCTGCGCAAAAATAAAAGCGGCTTCATCAGAATATTCACGCCATTTTTCAAGGATATGATTTGCTAACTTTAGAATGGATTTTTCATTGTTGCCGCAAAGCCGCAGAACGCTCATAGGCCATTTTACAATTCCAACTTTAACATCAGAAAATCCTTTTATAATAAAATTTTTTAAAATCGGCGCTCTGTTAAGCGGAAAAACGTAACGTCCTCCCTGAAAGTGTTCGTGTGTAAGAATTGAACCGCCGACTATCGGCAAATCCGCATTTGAACCGATAATATAATGCGGAAAAATTGAAACAAAATCAAAAAGTTTGCGGAATGTGGAAGAATTTATTGTCATCGGTGTATGTTTTGTATTAAAAACAATACAGTGCTCGTTATAGTAAACATACGGAGAATACTGCATACACCATTCTTCATTGTCCAGTACAATCGGAATTATGCGGTGATTGCTTCTGCCGGGATGATTTACGCGGCCGGCATAGCCTTCGTTTTCCGGGCAAAGCAGACATTTTGGATAACCGCTCTGTTTTTTCAGTTTTGCAGCGGCAATAGCTTTAGGGTCTTTTTCCGGTTTTGAAAGATTGATTGTTATATCAAGCGTTCCGTATTCAGTTTGTGTTTTCCATTTTAAATCTTTTTGAATTCTATAGCGTTTTATATAATTTGAATCGCAACTTAATTTATAATAAAAATTTGTTGCCGCTTCCGGTGATTTTTTATATTCATCCTGAAATTTTTTATTTATATTGCTTGGCCTGTCAATAAAAATATTCATCATTTTTGAATCAAACAAATCGCGGTAAGTTACTGTATTTTCTGTTAAAATCTCCTTTTCCGCCGCTTTGTCCAATAAAGATTCAATAATTTCTTCAAATGTGTCTTTTGTGTCATCTGTAAAATCAAACGGTTCATCTGATTCCGGAGAATCCATCTTAAAAAGCGAAAAAAGTTGATTTTGCGAATAAATTCTGTCTTCCGGCTGAATCAAACCTTCGTTTACGGCATAAGAAACAAGTCTGTTTATCAATTCTGTTGTTGTCTGCATTTAATTCTCCCATAAAAAGTCAAAAAAAACGTTTTTCTTGCAAATAAAGTTGAAATTCAGTTTAAAATTCAACTTTTACAGTTCCGGATGAACGGATTTTCATTATGTGGCAAGAATTATTGCCGAAAATCTGTTCTATTGTCTGTTTGTAATGTTCAACAAATTCATTTTTTATAAAAACTTGAATTGTTCCTGCAAAACCGCCTCCGTGAATTCTGCAAACTCCAGCCGTATTTCCCAGTTCTTTTAGAAATTTTTGCGTAAAAGCAAGCGCAACCGCAACATTCTGTTTGGCCGGATTTGACGGGGAATATATGTTCTGAAGAAATTTGAAGCTGGACTCCCCGCTCTCTTCAACGTTTTGCAAAAATCCCGAAAAATCGTTGTTTTGCAAAGCTTTTTCAAGATTTTCAACACGAGTTTCTTCTTCAAAAAAATGAAAAGCACGAAGAACCGCTCTGTCTGAGCAAACTTTGCGAAGTTTTGCTATGTTTGCATAAAAATCTGCCGGAGCAACTTGACGCAAAAAATCTTTTCCGAAATACGCTGCAACAGAATGCATTTCTTCCGGAATTGCGGCATAATCCGCTGTCAAATCCGCATGGCTCGCCTTTACATCCACAATACAAAGGCTGTATCCGAATGCAGAAAAATCCAAATCGATTTTTTTATACTGCGGATTTTCAAAATCAAGAAAATCAAGGCAAAGCAAACCGCCGACACTGCTTGTCATTTGGTCAAGAAGTCCGCATGGTTTAAAAAAGTATACATTTTCAGAAAATTTCGAGAACTTAGCAATCTGAACCGGATTGATTTTTCCGCCATTAAAAAGATGATTTACAATACAGCCAACCGCATTTTCAATCGCCGCCGAAGAGGAAAGCCCCGCGCCCACAATCACATTGCTTGTAACATAACAGTCAAAACCGCCGAGCAAAAAACCTCTGTTTTTTGCACCTTGCAGAACGCCTTTTACCAATGCCGCTAAAGTTCCTTTTTCGTTTTCCTGAAGAGTTAAATCCGAACTGTCAAAAGACACAAGCGGATACCCTTCCGAAAGAACATTTACAACCGAACTTTTTGAAGCGCGGGCAACTGCAAGGACATCAAGGTTTATAGAAGCCGCAACACATTTTCCATGCTGATGATCCGTATGGTTTCCGCAAATTTCAGTTCTTCCGGGCGCGCTGAAAATTTGCACACCGTTCAAAACGTTTGAGCTTTCCGCGGAAGCCGCAAAATCTCCAAAATTTTTGCAAAAAGCCCGAAGTGCGCAAACATAGCGTTCTTTCTGAACTGGCAAAGCGGGTTTTTCCGCATAAAGATTCGCAAGAACCGCATCCGCTTTGCCTTCTGAGATTTGCTTTATTAAATTTTCGCAATTCATTTTGATTCTCCGGCCGCAAGCTTTACACATTCATAACCGCCGTTGTAAAATCCTTGCGATTTCAGAATATTTATCTGCTCTGCAAAATGAATCAGAATATCTTTGTCCGAAAGAACTCTGTCCAACATTTCATTAACTGCTTTTGCGCTCGGGCATTCAAAAGTTCCGTCTCCGAATTCCTGCGAATGAACCGCGCCGTAAACTTCATGTCCGCCAATATGACGCATAAAAATTTTCGGAATTGGATAATAAGCAAGTTCCGACGGTTTTGTAACAAGCCAGTCGCATTCCGGAATCAAAAGATTTGTAGAATAAACCGCCTGAAAAATATCATCGTTGCAAATTGCAAAAATTCCAGTCGGATCAGAAGTTCTGAGCTGCTTTGCAAAATCCTTAAGTTTTTCATACTCATTGAAGAAAGTTGTAACATTGCCGAGTTTTATTTTAGCGCAAAGTTTTTCGTAAACATCTTTATGGTCGCCGAAGTTAATAAAAAGACTCGCCTGCTCTTTTTGCACATACGGCAAAAGGTGTTCAACCATTGCAAGGAACATATCGAATCCCGCGCCGGCACCGCCAACCGTCAAAAGAAAGCGGGCTGGTTTTCCGTTCTTGGCACGCTGAATTCTTAATTTATTGTCCTCTTCAAGATTTATTAAAAGTTCATGATCAACATAATGCCCGACCATTTTTATCTGGTTTTCAGGTATTCCCTTGAGCGGATTTTTTGCAAAGCCGTTTAACATTTTGTAACCAAGAAATGCAAATGGTGTTTGAACCGCATGAATGGAACCTTCCGCTAAATGCAAAGCCATAGGCCAGTTGTCCGGAATCGCATTCACAACATTCGTCATTCCGGCATGAACCGCCGCCTGCGCCGGCCATACATGAGTTGCAATATAAGGCGTTTCTTTAGGAATTGAACTGAAAATCGGAACAAGAAGTTCGCTGTTTTTCTGATCTTTCGCATTGTAAGTCAACGCCTTAAAGCCTTCGCAATTCAAAGGTTCCCATACAAAATGATTGAAAAGGCGGCTTTTCTGGCTTATCCGCGAAGCCATCGAATACATAGCGTTCTGCTCGCGAATCATTTTAGAACCGGTAGCGTCAAAACTAGCCAAGTCAAGCCAATACGGAGTGTAACCAAGAGCTTTTGCGCAGCTGGCTATAGCCATACTTATTCTGTAATGACCAAATCCCATTCGGATATTCCCCACAATCACGCTTTTTTTAGGATCCAACGGTTCGGAATTTTGCTTGAAAACCATATTTTTTGCGCCAAGAAAATCCAAAGTCGGAATTGCTACGTATCCTATTTTGTAGTCAGCATTTGAATCGTCGCCGTATTTTTTAATATATTTCAATTTTGATTTTTCAGCAGATTTTAAAGTCTTTTTGTCAATTTTGTTCCCAAAAATTACGCCAGATTTGTCCATTTGATTTATTCCTCCATCATAAATTGATTTTTCAGTTTGTTTTAAAACCGGAAATTTTTATAAATTTTCAACAAAGTATGCCTTTGTTTATGTCGTAAACAAAATGTTTTTCCAAATTGTCTACTTTATAAGACACTTTAATACATTTTCTAGCAGTTTCGACATTAGTAACCGTAGCGTTTTTGAAAAGTTTCATCGCAAATTTTAAGAATTCCGCTTCCTTAGGCAGATAATGCTTTGGATTATCAGATGTCATCAGAAGACTTCCGAAAAGAGAATTTATAGTTGTAAGCGCTTCCCTTTGTTTTTGCGAAAGTTTTATATTGTGCGAACGCAATAAAAAAACATCCGGATCGTTCAGAAAAACTTTGTGGTCAAAAATGTGGCGGTAAATCGTATTTCTTATTGTTATTTTTGTAGAAATCCGCTCGCGGTGCAAATGATGCATATACCAAACGTCATCAAAAATCAAAGAAACATCCGGTCCTATGCGAAGATAGTCAAAAACACCGAACGAATTGGAAACAACTGCGCCGCAACCAAGAATTAATTTGTCTTTAAGTTCGGTTCTGAGCAAATCGTATGCTTTTTGCGCAATCTGGGCGCGCGAAAAGCCCGGTTGGCTCATAACGCTTGCGGCATACAAAAAGTCCAGCTTGAAAAAATCAAAACCGAGCGATTTATAAAAGTGCAAAACCTGCTTTATGTAGGAAACGGCTTCTTCATTCGCTATGTTCAGAGCGTAAAATCCGCTCCAGTTACAACCGCATTTTATCGGGTTTCCGTTATTGTCTTTGCAAAACCAGTCTGGATGCTCCTTGAAAAGCGCGGATTTTTCTTCAGCCGCAAACGGAGCAAGCCAAATTCCTGCTTTCATTCCTTTTTCGTGCGCTTTTTTTACAATCGGTTCAAGTCCGTGCGGAAATTTGTTTGAATCAATTTTAAGCCAATCGCCGACAAATTCTTCAAAGCCGTCATCAATCTGGAACAGATCAAAATGTTCAGTCGTATTGTTAAGAGCCCCAAGAATAATATCTTCGTTAATATTCTGATAATGATTGTACCATGAAGTATAGCCGAAAAGTTTTTGCGCTTTCGGCGGCGTAAATCTGGAAAAATAAATTTCTTCGCCCTTCTCTATATCTTCCGTCATTATATAATCGAAAATTACCAGTTTTTGACCGGCTTTCAGCAAAATATTATCGACATCTGATTTTAAGACAAGTTTGTCCGCTTTTTTATGATGTTCAATAATAAGATAAGCGGTTTTGTAATTATTGTTCGCAATAAAAACCGGATTTTCACCGCGAACATAACTTATATCAAATCCGTGAAAAACATTCTTCTGATATTTATAGAAGAAACCGTCGCCATATTTGTCAAAAGCAAAAGATTGCAAAAGCTTTTGCGGCAGGCGATTAACATCTTCCAGTTTGTCATTGAATGAATATTCAAAACTGTCTGTCCAAGACTGATAACCGTTTACAAAAAAGCGGTTGTTTTTATTGTATTTATGTTCAAACGTCTGTTCGGCCGCAACAAGAGAAAGTTCTTTTAGCGCAGTAATTTCTACAACAGAGCGGTTTTCAATTTTTTCAGCAGATATTTCAACATCCGGATTAGAAGATTCAGTTGCTTTGCGAACATTATTTAATTTATATTCAAGAATCATATTTTTTCCTTTCAGATTATTTACTGATTTTGCTCATAACACGTTTTTCATCATAAAAACTAAGAAGAAACGCTCCGAGCGAACAAGCGGCAACCGCAACAACAGCGACAATTCTAAGGCCAAATTCAGATGCGACAATTTCATCAGGATTGTTTTGCGCTGTAGTTCCAAGAATTGCAAGTGATGTAAAAATAAGCATTGCGGCTGACTGTCCGAATTTCATTGCAAATGTGCGCGCCGCAAAGAACATTCCCTGCCGGTTTTCGCCAGTTACAACGGATTCTTCTTCCGCAATATCCGCAACAATTGCCTGTGGAATAATTCCCAGCAAAGCCATCGGGAACGCTGCAACTACAACAATTGCAACACCAAAAACCATTCCCGGCAACGGAATAACCCCGATAAGAGCGGTTATAAGGTAAGCAAGAGCAAGTCCTAAAAATCCTGTTATTACCAGTTTCTTCTTACCGAATTTGGCAACGAATTTTGAAACAATCGGATAAAAACATGCGGAAAGCGCAGACATTGAACCCAGGAAAACCATTGTCAAAGATTCGTTCAAATGCATGCTTACCTTTACAAAGAACGGCAAGCCGGTTTGGAAGAGCGTAAGTCCAATCCAGTAAGCAAAATCTGAACCGACGAATATTCGGAAATCTTTGTTTTTGAATGTTGCGCCCAGCGAACTGAACATATTCGCATCGCTTGGCTTGGATTCAACAATTTCAGTTTCGTCGATTTTAAATGTCGGAATAAGCATACAGATAAGAGCGATTACGGCAAGAACAATAAAACAAATTCTGTACGACCATCCGTACCCTACAAATTTTCTTAAACAGCCGGCAAAAACAAACGGAGTGTAGGAAAGAATCATTCCGGCAAAATAAGTAAGGGAAATCGCAGTTGAAATATACATTCTGTCTTCCTGCGTTTTTCCAAATTCAGAAATAAGAGCATTGTACGGAGTGCAATACATTGTCATAAAAAGATAAAAGAGAATCAGGAAGAAAAGAACCCAATATGCATTTATCATGCTGATTTTTTGAACAGGAGCGCAAAAAACGATTATTGTTGTAAGCGCAAAAGGCAACGCGGAAACCTGCATAAAAGGAATTCGGCGCCCTTTAGGATTTTTTGAGCGGTCAGAAAGGGATGCAATCATAGGATCAGTTACGGCATCAAAAATACGGCAAACAGCGGCGATAAGTCCTAGAATTGTAAGACCCAAAACAATGAATCCAGGCTGAATATACTGCATTGCGCCGGAAGCAATATCCCCTTTTGTAGGAAGGTAGAACGTTACCAGCCAGGCATTTATGATTCCGCCAAGAATCGACCAGCCCATTTGCCCTACTGCAAAAATCCACATTTCTTTTTTTGTAAGTCGTCGTTTTTTATTATTCATAAGATTGCCTCCTTATACACAACCTATTTCTTTACAAAGTATAAAATAACGTCAATCAATGTTTGTATTTCCTGTTCTTTATTTATATTTTCATCCTGCTTTAACACTGCTGCCGAAGCAAGAGATTTACAAAGATTAAGCAAAGAATGTGCCGTTGAATAATAAAAAGCATCTTTGTCTTCAAGCTTTTTTACAGAGCCGTCTTCCACACCTTTTTCGTATGATTTGTCGAAAATGCTTTTAAAAATTTCTATTTCTGATTCATATTCCGATTTTTGAATGTCTTTTTCTGTTAAAAGATATGCGTCAAGTTCATCTATAAAGCGGAAATACTGCGGTTTATTTTTAAAAATATTAAGATAAGTGTTATAAAACAATGAAAGTTGCTCATATCCTGAACGAACATCGCCATCAAGTGCAGAATAATCGTTCAAAACTTTATCTGCCAGTTTTGCAGATGCCTGCATAACAATATTCTGTTTTTTCTGAAAATAACGGTACAAAGTTGCTTCGCCAACACCCACGTGCCGGGCAATGTCGATTATTGTCACTCCGGCAATTGATTTTTCAAGAAAAAGTTCTATTGCTTGTTCCACAATAAAGTTTTTTGTGTTTTCTTTTACTAAGTTGTTCATCAAAGTTATCCGTATGAAAAATAGTTTTTTATTTCAAAATGATAGATAAACTATCATTTTGAAACCTACATCAATAATAACCTTGATTTTCAATATGTCAACTTTTTTTTAAATTTTTTTCATAAATTTAAAGTTCTGTTCTTCCGGCAAATTTTCTGGAAGGTTTTATTATTGCCGCCATTAAAAGAATAAGAATTGCAACCAATCCCAAACTTATAGGATAAACCATCATAATTGTTGAAAAAGACGGATATTTTCTGAATACTGTAAAAATCCAAAAAACACGCATTCCGCAAACACCTAGCAATGTTGCGGCGGCAGGAACCGCGGAAATACCGAATCCTCTAAGATAACCGGTAAAACATTCCTGTGCGAAACTAAAAATATATGCAAAGAAAATAAATTTAAGTCGAATCATTCCGGTGGAAATAACTTCCGGCTCCTTGTTAAAAAGTCCAAGAACTTGATGCCCCATCAAAAGAATCAAAACGCATACAAATGCTGTTGAAAAGAAACTTAGCGAAAGAGTTGTCTTAAGAACGTTTCTGCAACGCTCATTCTGCCCCGCCCCATAATTTTGTCCCACAAATGTTGTGCAGGCTTGTCCGTAAGCATTCATAACATTGTAAGCGATAACCTCACAATAAAAAGCGGCGGAAGATGCTGCCATTACGGTTGCGCCAAGACTGTTGATTGCAGACTGCACAACTATATTGGAAAGCGAAAAAACCATTCCCTGAACGCCGGAAGGTACGCCAATCTTTAGAATTTTTGCTAAAACTTCCCAATCAATAGCAAATTTTTTTAAACAAATGCGTACTTTATCTTCCGTTCTTAAAAGACATATAAAAAGAATTCCCGAACTTATAAAATTGGAAACAACCGTTGCCCATGCAACTCCGTCAACATCCATTCCGAACACAATAACAAAAATAAGATTTAAAACTACATTTATTATTCCGGAAATAATAAGCGCAGTCAGCGGAAGTTTTGAATTTCCGCGGCTTCTGAAAATTGCAGATTCAAAGTTGTATAGAAAAATAACCGGCATTCCCACAAGATAAATGCGAAGATATTTTACCGACATATCCATAACTTCTTGCGGAACGCCAAGCAGTTCAACAAGCGGTTTTGCGATTATTTCGCCAAGAACCATCATCATAACGCCGCCGAGCAAAGCGACTAAAACTGATGTGTGAACCGCTTTGGAAATGCGTTCATCGTTTTTCTGGCCGCTGGCGTGCGCAATAACAACATTTGCGCCCAACGAAATTCCAAGAAACAAATTTACCATAAGTCCAACGACGGCCGCATTTGAACCTACAGCAGCCATTGCTTCTTTGCCAACAAAACGTCCTACAACGGCAACGTCAGCGGCGTTAAAAAGTTGCTGTAAAATTGCTGTAAACGCAAGTGGAATTGTGTATTTGAAAATTTTTGGCGCAAGCGCACCGTTAATCATATCTATTTTGGAAGATTTTTTTTCTGTGTTTTCCATTTATTTGGCCTCTTATTAAAAACAAACCTATTCTATCACAAAGAGTATAGCTTAGCATACAGATATAAATCAAATATAAATCAGTTTACTAACCCAAAGCATTAGGTTATAATTTTAGTATGTCTCTTAAAACGCAGGAAATAAAAAAAGCTCTTAAAAATCTGGAAACATTGAGCGAACAGTTAAAACTTTACACAAAAAATAATTATTCGCAAAAATTGGATGATATTCAGTTTGGAATTGAAACGAATACAAAAAGTCTTCGCACTTGGATAGAAATGCTTTATCAGTACAACGGAAAGTCTAAAAGTTATAAAAAAGTGAGCGCAAGCCGGGAAAACGGCAAAAAAGGCGGCCGACCGACTAAAGAAATTTCTGCAGCGAAAAAACGGATAAAAGAACTTGAAGAAAACATCATCCCTGATATTCAGATGAAAATAAACCAAAGTTACAGCGAATCCGAAGCGACAAAACTTGCGGCGGAAAAAACATCGTATGAAATTGAACTTGCAGAACTAAAAAATAAAATTTAACTTCCTAATCTTTTTTATCAAGCCAAGAGCCAAGAAGTTCGGCTACCCTATCCGGATTTTCTTTTACGATTTTCCACATTTCTTTGTTTTTGTCGCGCTCTGCCGCTGCGGCGACCGGTTTTGAAGAAAGGATATTTTTTTGCTTTCCATATTCAAGCGCTTCTTTTAAAACAGCCTGCTCTCTTGTTACATGCGCAATATTGTTCGCATCATAAGAGCCAAGCCTTTGCAAGGCTTTTAAAAGTTTGTGTTTTTCGAAATCTGTAAGTTTAAGACAATTTATGACAACGGATGCAGAGCCGCCAAGTTCGCAGAGCAAAACAGCCGCTTTTTCGTAGCCGCCATAGCGAACTTTTACAGAATTTTCCGATAATTTTACAAAACCTTGCATAACACGCTCCCGTTTATGAATTTACGTGAAAAGTTCATTTCTGTAAAGAATAAAATTGCATAATCGCAATCAGTTGGAAATATAAGCGTTTACACCGATAATCAAAGAACCTGCCTTTGTATTCAATTCATCCGTGTCTTCATAAATATTCCAAGTGTATTCATAGAAAATTCCGGTTTTAAAACGAAGTTCTGTTTTTCCAAGATTAAGAAGAGAAAGACCTGTTCTCCACTTTATAAGATTGATTGTACTTATGTAATCAGTTTCTTCAGAACGGTAAGTTGTTCTTTTGTACGTAACACCGGAAACCAGCGCAAAAAGATTGAAAAAATTCACATAAACATTCGCTGTTGTATAAGGGGTAGAAATTCCCCTGTACTCAACTGAACTTTCTGAAACCGTAGGCTTTGCAAGTGGCACTTGCGCTACATCTGTAAATTTCACATTTGTTGTATTTTTTGTAACATTGTAATAAATAGGAGAAAAAAGAAAATCATTGTTCAGCGAAATATATTTTCCTAGCGGAAATTTCATTTTTGTTGAGATATATGGAATATAATTGAATGATTTTACAAAATATTCTGTTTGCAAAAGCCCATTGGATTTGCTTTGATTTTCTTTTATGTAATCGCTGATTGTATTTGTTATAAGATCGTCTATTTCGTAAAGCATAAGAAAACCCGGCTCAAAAGTAATTTGCTTTTGCGGATTTTTTCTGTTTGCAAAACGAATCAAATACGGTTTGAAGTTTATTTCCAAATTGGTTTGCTTTGATTCCGTATTGCCAAAATCCTGTGTTTTAGAATCAAGTTTTGTTGCGTAAGATGCGCCCAAAAAAGAAATATATTTTCTTGACCAGTCGTATTCAAGAGAACCGTAAATTTTATTTCCGTTAAGTTGAGGTTCGCAACCCAAATCAAAATAAAGCGGCAAGGAGGAAAATGTTTTATATGTGCGGATAAAAAAATTTTCTTTTTGCGCAGAAGTTTCAGAATCGTTGTTTTGCGGTTCTGATTTTATAACGGGACGTTCTGGACGTTCTGTTTTTGTCCGCTCAGATTGCAATACTTTGTTTTGTCCGGCTTGTTTTTGCTCATAATCGGGCAACTCTTGCTTTTGCGGATTTGAAAAAACAGAAAAACAGCAAAATGTTATTGTACAGAAGAAAAACAGCTTCTTTCGCTTCATAGCGACAATTATATTATATTAGCAAAAAAACAGAAAGATATTTATAACAGATTGCAAACAACTTGTGATAAAATAATGCAGTTCAAATTTTACCAAAACTTGATTTGAGCGAACAGGGAAAAAGTTATATCTTTAGCGGAAGCTCCGGACGGTTGTTCGGATTTTGCCCAACCCAAGTAAAAATCACCTTTTATATTGGCGGCATAAAGACATTCAACATTACCGCCGACTGCAAAACTTTTGGAAATGTCGCACAAACAGTTTCCTGAAAATTTTATGCTGGTAAAATAATCCTGCTGAATTTCATGATAAACGTTATCTTCATCGGTTCCGGTATGATGTCTGTCTTCCGCAGAAAAATAAGTGAACGGAGAAATCATAAAACCTAAATCAAAACAGAAATTTTCTATGCGAAATCCGGCAGAAATACCTGTCCAAATGTAAACTGAATGCCGCATATAATCAATTCCGGCAAGATTCCAAGTTTTTCCGGTTGAAGAATCATAATAAGGATATTTTCTTGCTTCTTCTTCGTACCACCAGTGATTTTTTCCATCTGTGGAACCGAATTTTTCACCGGCATGACCATACCAGCCTTTTGCGCCTTTTTTTCTGTAAAAAGAATCATAATTATACTGCGCTTGAATTTTAGGAGAAATAAAGAATCTTTTAGTCAGAAAAAAATCATAGTAAAGCGAAATTTTTGCACAATAGTTTTGTTCTGCAAAATTTGTTCCTACGGAATAAGTTGTCTTCATTGAAAAATCTTTCGTATTTTGCCAGTCGGAATCTTTCATGTCGCCGGATTTTTGCTCCGGAAAAGAAGAAGTAACTCCCAAATCAAAATGAAGATTTTTATATTGAGTTTTTAAGTTTATACCGTAAAAAAAATAATTTTCTTCCCATTCCAAAAGACTGATTTTTGAATTTTTATACAAAGAACGATAAATTGATTCTTCTAAAACGCCATTTTTATATCCCAACAACGGTTCCGCAGAAATATGAAAAGGACTTTCTGCTTTATTAAAAATTTGAGCGGAAATGCCAACGCAATTAAAAGAAAATAAAAAAACAGCCAAAAGTTTTGCAATTCTTTTCATCGTCAAAGAAATTATATCAGAAAAGCGCAGAATAACCAATTTGCAGAAAGAAAAGCCTCAGTCCAGGAGTTTTGACATAGCCAACTACATGTTCATTGCGTCTGACCCGCTCTTTTATCGTATTTTTCTTGAAGAATAAATATTCAAAGCGTAAATCCGTTCGTTTATGTTTTCGGCGCCGTAATTGTTTTCGTATTTAAAATAGCACTCGCCTTTTAAGCCAAGCGAAATATTTTTTCGGACAAGGTGCTCGTAAGAAACAGCGGCTTCTGTTATGAATGTCGCGCCTTTTTGTCCGTAAGACGGAACTGCGGTTTCTATATCGAACAGCCCCAATGTTAAAACGTCAAAAACGAACTTTCCAAAATATTTTTGACTCGCACAGAAATTGTACCGCGCATAATAGCCGGTTCCGTAATCATAAAGGCGGCGCTCTTCGCCGTCGTTCGGCAATTTTACATAATCGCGGTAAAGCGCATAACAGTCGCCGGTTGCAAAGAAAGTTCCGCTCAAATTAAGCCGTTGGCTTAAAGAAAAACCGCCTGGCAAGTCATTTTTTGCGCTTAAAATAATTCCAAGTCCGTTTACAGAATAGCTTGTTATTTTTGTCCAGTCCACTTTAAAAGTCATTCCCAAAGCGGCAGAAAACGAACTTTGTGACGAATCGGAATTTCCAAAATATTTTGTTCCGAACCGCACCAAATTTCCTTCTATGTTTGCGCGAACCTGATAGTAATTCAAAGTTCCGCCTGCATTCAAATCAAAAATAAAATAAGAAAAAGGAATTGTCTTTTCGGAATTAAACGGATTTCCGTAAACCAAATTAAATCCGCCGGTAAGATTTCCGATGATATCATCGTTAAAATCATAATTTTTATGAGTGGAAGTCGTACGCTCAAAAACTCCGCCAAAACTTACAAAATTTTCAAGACTTGTAACACCCTGCTTTGTATCGCGAAAACAAACATCCCCTGTAATCAAAGAATGCAGCGCATCCATCGGACTTAGCAAAAACGCCACAATCGATTTTTGCGAAGAAGCTTCTATATACAGTCTGTGAAAAACTTCGCCCAAAGCCGCGCCGCCAAAAGTCGTGCAGATTAAATCGTTGAACGCCTGACGGTCAAGCTCGGCCAAATATTCCCAAGTTACGCTTCCAATAAGATTGAACGGAATTGATTCGTAAAAATTAAAATTATTCGCTCTTCCTGCCGCAAAATAAAACGACCCCTGATACGGATGCCCCAACTGATTTACAACAAAAGTGTCCTGGTCCCAAACCCATTGATGTGAAAGATTGTCATAAACTGAATCCCAGGTAATTTTTGCAAAATCCTTTTGCAAAACAAAACGGTTAAAACTTGCAAGAATAACATTGCTTGCCAAAGTTTCCGCAGTCGCAATCAGACCGTTTGCAAATGTCGGGGATTTTGACATGGTTTCGCTTTCATAAAAATTCAACTGCTCATTACCGCTTTGCGATTCGGTATTTTGCGCATCATTATTTTTAGATTCAATATTTTGCGCTTCCGGCAAATTTATATTTTCAACAGTCAGTGCGCTACTTTTCGTATTCAAACGTAATTCCGCCGAATCCGAATTTTCAGAAAACGCATAAAAAGTAACAAATATGCAAAAAACAAAGAAAAACGACTTCTTAAAAAATTTCATAATGAAAAAATTATACAAAATTATAAATATTTTTTCATTGCCTCGCCTTCAACTCCTGCATAAAGTTCTACAAGCGGTTTTGCCGGACTACAATTGATTTTTTGCAAAAGAACTTCTTCTATCTGAAAAAATCCCACATCCGCGCTCATTTTAACTTCTATTCTTATAGGTTTTTCTTCACCGTTGAAAATTTTCACAGATTCAATAGAATTCGCCGAATATTTGTGAATATCACCCACGCTCGGTTTTGAATTCATTTCCATCGGAATTCGTGCGCGCCCTTTTGTCATATCGCATCCGTCCGCAATAAGAATAAGTCCCGCTTCTATTGAATGAATCCGCCGCGTTCCCATATGACCAAGAATTCCTTCCATAGCCAAAGAGCGGATTGTAACTTTGCGCTTCAGATTTTCCTTTCCCGGAAGCGTTGTTTCCAAAATTTCGTTTATTTTAGGAAGCGCCAAAATTCCTGAATAAAGTTCGTGATCTTGCCGCGCAACAGACATTCCGTAATCGTGTAAAAAACTTGCAAGAACAACCGCACAAATGCTGTCCGCAAAAATTCCGTTTCCTTCCGCTTCCAAACTGGTTTTTATTTGCCTGGTGTGCAAAATTTTTAACATCTTAAGACTGTTTTTACATACAGTTCGCATATGAACCGGGCCGTGATCGTTAAAACCCAGCCGGACAATAGAAACTGCATTCGCATAATCCTGAACAGCCTGAATTTCTTCGTCATTTATCAAAAGCTGAATAACTTTCAGCGGCAAATCATCCTTTTCCAAAGAAATTTCTATAGCTTCTTTTGTAAGTTCAATTAATTTTTGGTCAACAAACAGTTCTTTTTGCGATTTCATAAAAATCTCCAAACCAATTATAACATAAGAAAAAAAAATTGCGCAAAAATCTGCAAATACTTTTCTGATACGCACGCAGGTGTAAGCATAAAGAAGGGCGCCTGCCCTACGGCTCAACCACTGCGCCGCTTCGCGCCTTGTGTTTTCGCCTACCCCTCGGTACACAGCGCACCACTTCGCTGCGCCGTTTTTATATGCGCAAAAAAAACGGCAACCTAAAGCATTGGGTTTTAGGTTGCCATAACAATCATAACATTTTCCGGTTTAGCGCTTTACATTAACCGGTTTCCAAGTCCAAGAAAGCGGAATGCTAACTTTCTGAAGACCGCTCTTTTCCGCTGCATTGCTGAATGCAAATCGGACACCTGCTTTTACAGAACCGAAATTCTGCGGCAGTTTGTATTCCGTATAAGGATAAACCACAGCAGCCGTTGAATCATCCTGACCCAAGAATGTATCAAACTTTACGTCAAGAGCCACAGATACGTTGTCTGTTACGCCAAGTCCTGCAACAACTTGTGCATGGAAAGGAATTCCTTCATCGTTATTGTCATCTTTGTATTCTTCAGATTCTCCGTCTTTTACATATTCATCAGAAAGACCGGAAATAACATCTGCGGCAAGTGATAAACCGATATCTTCAAATTTGTAACCCGCAGAAGCTTGAACTGCATATTTTGTAGAAGAAATATAACTTCCGTCATTGGCATTGTAAATAAAACCTGCTCCCAAAGTAAGATTTTCCACAGAAAGAAGGTTTGCGAATGCACCGAATGTTCTGTCTTCGCTTGTTACATTTTTAGCCGTGAATCCAAGTCCAACAACATCAGCAATCGGCAAGTCCAAACCAAAGTTCAAACCAAGAGCGTCGGCATCGTCAACTTCGGCTTTTCCATCCCAGTTTGCAATGATTCTGATTCCGGAAAAATTTGTATTGAAAACTAATCCGCTGGAAGCCGCTTTGCCGTAACCTGCATAATCATCTGCCGCTGCAAGATAAGAGCCGGTAACTCCATATTTTGTAAAATAGTCGTTTCCTGCCGCAAACTGAATCTGTTCGATTGGTGTAAAACGTCCAAATCCGCGAAGACGAGCCGAAGAATTTTTTCCGTCAGGACTAATACCTGTAAAAGCAAGACGAATTCTTCCGTCAAATTTTTCAGAGCTAAAATCAAACTGCAATCTGTTGTTTACAGAAACTTTATCTGAAGAAAATTCTTTGCTTTCATCGCGGTCAGTTGTTGCCGGATTATCAGTTTTTCTTGTCCAGCCAATAAAATCGTTACCTTCATTATTGCTGTCGCCATGGAATATATTCGTCAGCGAAAAATTCTGTGCGGTTGCAATTGACGCTGCAAAAGCAAAAGCCGCTCCTAAAATCAAAGTTTTTTTCATAAAAGACCTCCAAGTCTAAAAATCAAAAAAGTTGCAACCTTTTAATTTTTCTAAAAACCTATTTGTTAAGTAGGTTTTATATAAGATGACATAATCTATATTTTAAAACTCTACTTTGTCAATAGGTTTTGTAAGAATTTATTGACTGCATTTTTTTTATTCATTTCTGCAATAAACTTAAAACCAGAGTGTTAAAATTTAAGGAATTTTTTGTTATGTTTTTGTAATTTTATAAATCAATAAAAAACAGATTTTAACAGCAAATTAACAATAAAAAACCGCGCCAAAACCAAAGTTCTTTTAAACATCCGGTTTTAACGCGGCTTTTGCCATTTTTTATAGAATTTTGTTTTGTGAAATTATTTGCAAAAAATTATTCCTGTGCGGCTTTCATTATTTCTTTTCCTGCATTCCAAGCCTGACCTACTTTTTCCGTGGCAACATAATAGTCTCTTTGGAACTGGTCAAAAATCAGCGCATTTAATTTCAACGGGTCAACTTTTCCGTTTTCAGAAAGAACTTTTTCATCCGCAAGAACGTTCACAATCTTTCCTACAACCGCTTTTACATTTTCCGTATCTGTAATTTCCGCAAGTTCACATTCCAAAGTTACAGGAAATTCCTGAATAACAGGAGCGTTCACATTCTTGCTTTTTTCCGCATGATAGCCGGATTTTGCAAATTTGTCCGGCATTTTGTTTCCGGTTGCAATTCCAAAATAATCCGCAACATCCATATGCTCTTTGTCTGCAATGCTTACAGTAAACGCTTTTGACTGCTTGATTGCTTTTGTCGTAGCGTGGCTTTCATCAAGAAAAAGCGCGATTTTATCCATTTCGCAAGTCATTCCCCAAGCCGCATTCATAACTTGAACCGTTCCGTTCTGGTCATAACTTGCGACCATAAGAACAGGCATAGGAAAAACTGCCGGCATAACACCTAAATCTTTTTTCATAAAATCCTCCAGAATTCAATATGTTGAATTTATTTTAAATTTATTTGTAAATCTACTTCAAATCTATTTACACAAATAAAATAAGTCAAATTAACTATTCGTGAATTTTCCAGTTGTTAATCATTTTAACAAAGTTCGGATCAAAATGATTAACAATTTCGCTGTGCCCAATGTCCAAAGTTGCGATTTTTTTCATATCATCATTATCAAGCGAAAAATCCCAAATATTCAGATTTTCTTCCATACGCTCTTTATGAACGGATTTTGGAATTACAACAACGCCGCGCTGAACGTTCCATCGCAAAACAACTTGACCCACAGTTTTTTTGTGCTTTGCGGCAATTTCAGTTAAGAGCGGATTTGTAAAAATCCCGAATTTGCCTTCCGCAAAAGGTCCCCACGCTTCCGGAACAACTCCGTAATCTTCCGCAGTCTTAAGCGCAAGCGGCTGTTGAAAGAACGGATGCAGTTCAACCTGGTTTACAACCGGTTTTACATCAAAATTTTCGCACAAATCTGCAAGAACGTGCGGATACATATTGCATCCTCCAATTGCGCGCGTTTTACCTTCTTTGTACAAATCAATCATCGCCCGGTAAGTGGAATAATAGTCGTCCATCGGCTGATGGAACAAATACAAGTCAAGATATTCAAGACCAAGCAATTTAAGCGACTTTTCAAAAGCCTTTTTTGTATTTTCATAACCATAATCCTGAACCCAAACCTTTGTGGTGATGAACAAATCTTCGCGCTTTGCAAGTCCGTCTGCAACAGCACGTTTGATTGCGCGTCCTACAGCTTCTTCATTTTGGTAAGCCGCCGCTGTATCAATTAATCTGTAGCCAACCGAAATCGCATCGTAAACCGCCTGCTCCGTAACAGACCCGTCCGGAACCTGAAAAACTCCAAATCCTTCCTGCGGCATTTTTACGCCATTGTTTAAAGTTACGTATTCAACGTTGTTCGCCATAATATTCTCCTGAGCGGAATTTTCATACTTTTTCTTTTTTGGGCAGTCCCCGCCTTCGGCGGGTCGGGCTTTTCGGTGTTCCGGCTTTCGCCTCATTCCTGCGCTTCGGCAGTTTCGACAACGCTTCGCGCTGCTCAACCGCCTCCGCTCCGGAACGCGCCTGACGGCGCGCACCTACAATCCCTTCTGCATTGCGCTAAATTATAAAATCCCGCTTTTTACATTAAAAATATTAACAACAAGCGGAAAATATTTAAAATAGAACTTTTTTTTAGCGAGTATGCGCATTTGTTATAGCAAATTAATTAAGGGAAAACAGCAACGTGTATAAAACAAAAAAGGGGCTGTCTAAAAGTTCTGGGTTTTAACAACCACCGGTTTTATCCTTTTTAGACAGCCCCTTTCAGAAAAGAAGCAATTTTTTTTTAGATTATTTTAAGATTAGAAGAACATTTCTATTCCAATCGGTGCATAGAATGTGTGCTGCGCATTTTCAAATGAAACGTCACCCGGCAATGCTTTTACAGTTCCATCCATTGTTGATTTAGAATAGCGGTAAGAAAGACCTGCAAAAATAAAGTTGTTTGCACCGAATGTTTTCTTTATGTAAATTTCCGCACCTGCTTTGTGCTGACGAAGTTTCAAGTCGCCCCAATAAGAATCATCTCCATCCGCAGCAGTAATATTGTAATTTCCAGAAAGTCCTACAAACAAGTTTTGATTTCCAAACGGATTAAGACAAACTTCTGCAAGCGCATCAAAACCAGCCATGAAAATATCTGCCGGATCGCCAGCGTCTAGAGTTACTAAGCCTGAAGAATACTTTCCAAGATTTGAAACTCCCTGTCCTCCCCAAAGGTGCGCCTTGTAAAGAATAAAACCTTTTTGGATAACACCCATTGTTCCTATACAAGAATACCAGTTGTAGAAAGTTTCCGGATCATATTCGCGCAGGTCTTCATCGCCCATAATAGGAACTTTGAATCCGATTTCAATAAGATTTGCGTTCGGTGTTTTTTCAAGATCAACTTCTGTAAAATTATTTGCTCCGCCCATAAATCCTAAGAAGTCAATGCCAAATTCCATTCTTCCGTAGTAGTCATCGCGGTCAAAACCAGCCGCACGAGCTGCTTCGTATTTAGATTTAGCATAGCGGAAATTGCTTTCTGTAATTGAATCGCCCCAATACTGCGCCTTAATCTGCATAATGCCAGGGATTGTATATCCAATACCGTACTGACCGTTGTGGAATACATCGTGCATATCCATATAATCGTAGTTGTCTGTATCCGTACTGTTAATTCCAAGAGTTCCGGAAATATCTACACAACCTGCGGCATAAAAACCTTCCAGCCAAGTGTCTTTTAATCCGGAAGCAGAAACGAACATACCTGTTACTGGCCAGAATTCGCTGAAAATATCATCTTCAGATTTTACATCGCTGGATTCCCGCTGACCAAAGTCACCGATTGAACCTCTAAGTACTTGTTCGCGCATTTTACCAAAAGCAACCTTAAATTGAGTTGCCAATGGTTTTACATCAAACAATCCCCACATTTTTGCCTGGTCGCCAATAGCAACTGCATATTTTCCGTCTTCATGATAATTCACATCCTTTTCGTTTTCGTCCGAATCCCAAAGTTTGTGAATAAATAATGCGCCAGCATCTGAATCAAGGTTAAAGTCAAATCCAAAATGTTCATCATTTGTGCGACCAATAATCCAGAAACCTACGCGGCAACCGTAAGACCAGTCAGGATTCATGCGAATAAAGTTTTGTGTGCTGTCTGTATCAGTTTCCAGTCCATAAAATCCATTCAAAGCTGTTATTGTTTCTTCTGTTAATCCATATGTTGATAATATAACGCCCTTGCCGGCATCATCTGCAGCATTATAGGCAGTAAGAAGATTTCTATACGTTTCATCCATTGCCCCGCCATCAACATCAATTTTTGTGTTTGATTTTTCCTGTCCAATTTCAAATGTCGAACGGCCCCATGCGCCAAAACTGATTTTTCCCACCGGCGATTCCAATGTTGCGGTTTTGTATTCTTGTGCAAAAGCAAATCCGCCTAACAATGTAATCGCTGTCAAAGCGCTTACAATTTTTTTCATAAATTTCCTCCTGACTGAAAAAAACTATAGGTGTTGTTTCAAAATGATAGATAAACTATCATTTTGAAAATCTATATATTAGGATATATCAGTTTTTCCAGATGTCAACAAAAAAATGAGCAAAAAATGAAAAATTTTAAGAAAATTTGTAACTTTTTGTTAAATTGATTTTTATAGCAAAAATAATAAAAAAAGGTGATTATAATTTTTTTCAGACTGTAAAATAAAAATCAGAGCATTTTATCTATTCTACAAGGGCTTCTAAAAAACTTTCTTTTTTTGCAATTTAAAACTTTCCAGTTCAGAAAAAAGCGGCTTAAGCTCATCTTTGCGGCTCTTAAGGCAAATCCCGTAAAAACTTACATTAACCTCTTTGTCCGTAATTGGAACAGCAACTTTATCTTCGGAAACAAAATGTCCCGCATCGCTGGAAAGATTTGTAACAAAAGACAACAGCGATGAATTTTTTGAAATTTCAGAAAGCGAAGAAAGTTCCTTCTGCTCCAAAAGATTTACATCCGGAATATTGTTTTTGCAGATGTCATACCAAAATCCCAGTTTTGAAAGAATTAAAATGCTTTCACCGGCCAAATCTTTCAGCACAATGGATTTGTTCTTTGCAAGCCTGTGCGACTTTGGCATAAGCGAAAAAAGATGTTCTTCAAATATCTTCTGATTGTAATACCGCTCATCATCCAGCGGTTTTGTAAGAAAAATTATTTTATACGCTCCTTCATCAAGTCCAAGCCTAAGTTTTTTCTCATCATCAAGCAAATCCGAATTAATCGACGCTCCCACATAAAGCTGGCTTAGCACAGGCGTAAGTTCAAAAATCGGAGCCGGCGCAATAGAACCAAAAGAAAACGATCTGTGCTGCAAATCATAATTGCGCACCGCCTTAATCATCTGCGCGTTCAAATCAACAATTCTTTGCGCATAATCCGCGGCAATCTTTCCGTTTGCGTTAAGCTGAATTTTATTCTTTGAGCGGTTAAAGATTTTTACTTCAAGTTCATCTTCCAGTTTTTGCATTGAACGGCTTATAGCCGGCTGGGAAACGTAAAGTTCCTCGCTCACCTTGGAAAGAGTTCCGTATTTTGCAAAAGCCGCAAGCTGTTCAATAATGTACGATTCAATCATAACCGCTACCCTTTATACAAAAAATCAAGATATAGAAAACTGCGCATCATTCCATATTTCAGCATTGCGCATTACCGCACTAAAATAACAATTTTTTATATTCGGCAACTTAAGCCTAACTTATTTTTTTTCGCTTTTCAACATTTTTCAAACGATTTGTAAACAATTTCTTATGATTTTTATGATTTTTCTTTTCGCTTTTCTAAATATTTGCTATCTTATAAGTAACGTTTTGAAACTTAAAGGTGAAACAAAATGAAAGAAAAAATCCAACAAAAGTTTTCCGGCGAACGCTCAGAATATTTTGCCAATGACGTTCATTATATCAATTCAACTTTTTTAGACGGAGAATCGCCTTTAAAACATGGAAAAAATCTGCTGCTTGAACAAGCGTCTTTTGAATACAAATATCCTTTGTGGAACACAGAAAACGCAACTGTTAAAAATTCTTTTTTTCACGAAATGTCCCGCTCCGGCTTGTGGTACACAAAAAACACAAGAATAGAAGACACAATTATTGAAGCGCCAAAAGAATTCCGCCGCTGCGACGGAGTTTTTCTGAAAAACGTAACATTTTGCAACGCCGCAGAAACTTTGTGGAACTGTAAAAACGTTCAAATGGAAAAAGTTTATGCAAAAGGCGATTACCTTGCAATGAATGCGGAAAACTTTAAGGCGGACGGATTCACTCTTGACGGAAATTACTTTTTGGATGGCGGCAAAAATATAGAAATCCGCAATTCAAAGTTGAATTCAAAAGATTCTTTCTGGAATTGCGAAAACGTAACAATTTACGATTCTTACATCGTAGGCGAATATCTTGCCTGGAATTCAAAAAACGTAAAATTTGTAAACTGCACAATAGAAAGCAATCAAGGCTTGTGTTATGTAGACGGACTCACTCTGGAAAACTGCACTCTTATCAACACGGACTTAGCATTTGAATATTCAACAAATATCAATGCGGAAGTTGTAAATAAAATCGACAGCGTAAAAAATCCCGGTTCAGGCATAATAAAAGCGGCGGCAATCGGAACTTTAATTATGAACCCGCGCCGGACAGATGCGGCAAAAACACAAATTATCTGCGGCGCCATCGACGAAAAATTTGAAGAAGATCCAAATCCGAATGAGCGGATGTATTAAACAATAAAAATAAGAAGGGAAAAGCCTTTCCCTGTCTTCAGCCCGCAAAGCGGTCTTCCGCCACCCATTCTCCTAGGGGCCTTGCCCCTAAAACCCCGCTTTTACGGCAAACAAACTTAAAAGGAAATTAAAATGGACTACGATTTTAATAAAGTCAAAGACAGAAAAAATACAAATTCGCTAAAATGGGATGTAAAACCCGGCGAACTTCCGCTTTGGGTCGCAGATATGGATTTTGAAACCGCTCCATGCGTAAAAGAAGCCATAGAAAAACGCGCCGCCACCGGGATTTTCGGATATTCAATTGTTCCGGACGAATGGGCGCAAGGCTACAGTCGATGGTGGAAAAATCGCCATAACTTAGAAATATCATCAGAATGTATGATTTTTTGCACAGGTGTGGTGCCGGCAATATCATCTTTGGTGCGCAAACTTACAACTCCGGCAGAAAAAGTGCTTGTTCAAACGCCTTGCTACAATATTTTCTTTAATTCAATTGTTAATAACGGAAGATTTCCGGTGGAAAGTCCGCTTTTTTACGACGGAACGCAATATTCAATCAACTTTGAACAGCTGGAAAAAGATTTGTCAGATCCGCAGGTTTCTCTTATGATTTTATGTAATCCGCAAAATCCTACCGGAAACATTTGGTCAAAAAATGAACTTGCCAAAATCGGCGAACTATGCAAAAAATACGCTGTAACCGTAATCAGCGACGAAATACACTGCGACATTACAGCGCCCGGACTTGCCTACACTCCATTTGCGGCCGCTTCCGAAACCTGCAAAGATATTTCTGTAACCTGCATTGCGCCAACAAAATGTTTTAATATTGCCGGAATAAATTCCGCCGCAACAGTTGTATTCAATCCAAGCTTGCGGCACAAAGTCTGGCGCGCTCTGAACACAGACGAAGTTGCAGAGCCGAACGCTTTTGCCGTTGATGCGACCATCGCCGCATTTACAGATGGCGAAGAATGGCTTGACCAGCTAAATGAATATCTTTTTGCAAACAGAAAATACGCGGCGGAGCGAATAAATGCGCTTGGCAAAAATTTTAATGTTGTAGACGGCAAAGCAACTTACCTTTTATGGGTAGACGTAAAGCAAAACGGCGATAAATTTGCAGAAAATCTTAGAGCGCAGACTGGCCTGTATATTAACGGCGGTTCAGAATACGGAAAATCCGCAGAAAATTTTATAAGAATCAATCTTGCCTGTCCGCGCAAAACCCTCGAAGACGCAATGAACAGACTGGAAAAATTTGTAAACGGGTAATTAATTTTGTTGTTATAAAACAGCTTTTAAGAACTGCTTCAAACGCTCATTTTTTGGATTTACAAATATTTCTTCCGGAGTGCCTTCCGCGCCAATCTTACCGTCTTCCATAAAAATTACACGGTCTGCAACTTCGCGCGCAAAACCCATTTCATGAGTAACAACAACCATTGTCATTCCGTCGTTTGCAAGCTGCTTCATTACAGATAGAACTTCGCCAACAAGTTCCGGGTCTAGAGCGCTGGTAGGTTCATCAAAAAGAATTGTTTTTGGTTCCATTGCCAAGGCGCGCGCAATAGCAACACGCTGCTGCTGTCCGCCGGAAAGGTTTCCAGGATAGCAATTAAGTTTATCTCCAAGTCCAACCCGGTTCAAAAGTTCAATTCCCTTTCGTTCCGCTTCTTCCTTTGATTTTCCAAGAACATGCATAGGGGCAATCATTGTATTTTCCAGCGCAGTTTTATGCGGAAAAAGGTTAAAACGCTGAAAAACCATTCCAACTTCAAGAAGAATATTCCGTCTTTCTTTTGAAGAAATTTTCAACTTTCTGACGCCGTCGTCGTATTGTGTTAAAAGTCTGTCTTCTATATAAATTGAACCGTTGTTTATATGCTCAAGATGATTCAACGCGCGCAAAAAAGTCGACTTTCCTGCTCCGCTGGGTCCTATGATACAAACAACTTCTTTTGGTTTTACCGCAAGGCTTACACCTTTTAAAACATTAAGCTTACCGAAAGAAACGCAAATGTTTTCCGCTCTAATCATATCCATATTATGTTCCTCCGCTTACTCGTACGTGTTTTTCTTTTCAAGCCAATGGAACAATAGCGTGAAAACAGCCGTAATAATAAGATAAAGAATCATTGCAGGAATATAAACCATCGAAGACGCAGTAGAAGACTGAATGCTTCGCGTTACTTTTGTTATATCCGCAAGCGCAATAATCGAAACAAGAGAAGCGTCTTTTAACATCATTATAAATTCATTTCCAACAGGCGGAATCAAGCGCCGTATTGATTGCGGAAGAATTATAAGACGCATTGTCTGCAAATAACTTAAACCAAGCACTTTTCCGGCTTCCATCTGCCCCTTGTCTATCGACTGGATTGCAGAACGGAAAATCTCGCTGCAATACGCGCCGCTGTTAAGCGCAAAAGCAATGAATGCGGCAAGAAATTTGTTGTTTATTGTCAGAGCAACATTAATTTCCGGAAGTCCGTAGTAAACAAAATAAAGCTGCATCAAAAGCGGAGTTCCCCGAAAAAAGAAAACATACGCTTTGCTAAGGGCGCGCAGAATTTTGTGCTTGGACATTGTGCCAAGCGCAAGTATAATTCCTAAAAAAAGTCCTGCAAGCACAGAAACTAAAGTGAGCGAAATTGTTATTTTTGCGCCCGCTAAAAGCTGCGGAATCCAGCTTAATATTTTTTGAAACGTATTCATTCTTGCAGAACCTCTTTTAAAAACTATATTATTGCCGGACTAAAACGGCAATTATGGCAACCCGCACCGCAAATTTTGCACAAAGCAAAAGCAGCCGGGTTTCCGTAAAATATTATTTTAACAGTCTTTTTTAATCTTTTATGCTGTCAGACAAATCCATTCCAAAAATCTGTTCGTAAAGTTTTTTCATGGTTCCGTCTTTTTTCATCTCTTCAATTGCCGAATTGATTTTTTCCTGAAGAACAGTATTTCCTTTTTTCAGACAAACACCAAAATATTCATCAGGTTCGCCAAGCCATACAGATTTGAAAACAGAATCTGCCGGAGCAAGATAATTAACCGCAACAAGATTGTCGCTCACAACAGCATCAATTCTTTTTAAGCGAAGATCATCATAAGCGTTCATTACTTTATCATAGCCGTTTTCTTCGTAAGTAAATCCAAGAGCTTTAGAATGTTTTTTTGTATAAAAGTCAGAAGTAGTTTCTGCCTGGTAGCCAACTTTTAATCCTGCAAGATCAGAAAATTTTGTAATGTTAAGAGGAGAATCTTTTCGCAAAATAATAGCCTGACCGTTTCCAACGTAAGGAACTGAAAAATCAAAGGATTTAGCTCTGTCTTCTGTGATTGTTGCGGCAGAAACTACTGCATCGTAGCGGTCTGTGTTAAGACCTGCAAAAATTCCGTCCCAAGCAGTATCAACAAATTCTGCTTCCAAGCCCATGCGCTTTGCAAGTTCTTTTGAAAATTCAATATCGAATCCAGTTGGTGTTGTTCCGTCTTCTGCATAATATTCCATTGGAGGATAACCGATTTCAACTCCAACCATAAACTTACCCTTTTGAACTGTAAATTCGCCTTTTTCTGTTTTCTTTGAACATCCGGCAACAGCAATAATCATAAGAGCCGCCGCAAATACAGAAAGCAATTTTTTCATAATAAAAAAGTCCTCCAAAAAAAAAGACAAAGAGCCTGCAAAGTTGGCAAACATCTTTGTCAAATCTGCTTATAATTATAGAAAAAATAGGAATTAGGTCAAGAGTGTTGATACTGCGCAGACTGGTGGTTGAGGCTCTCGAAACCACTTTTTCAAATGGGTAGAAGCAGTTGTTTTAAGTTCCTTAGATTTTTTCGTTAAGTTCAGCCGCTCGCTTTACAAAATCGCAGTCTGATTCTTTCATAAAGTCCAAAGGGGAAAGACTTCCCCTCGCTGCAAACCTTCGGTTTTCCGCTTCCCCTTCGCCTAGGGGCTTTGCCCCTAAAACCCCAAAATCTTTTTCAAAGGAAAGGGGCTTTTTCAAGAATTCCAGAACTTTTTCTTTTCCGTAAAAGGCTTCTGCAATTCCGCCTGTAATTGCCGCAATTGTGTCGGAATCTCCTCCAACAGAAATCGCGTTTCTTATTGAATCTTCAAAAGTTTCGCTTTCCAAAAACGCTGCAATCGCAACTGGAAGCGTTCCCTGGCACGAAACGTCAAACTCGTAGGACGGGCGGATTTTGTCAAGTTCAGGAACCATAACGTTGTATTTTTCGCAGATTGAAAGAACTTTTTGCTTTACAGATTCCGAAATAAATTCGGAATGACAGTCTTGCGTTACAGAATGACAGTTTTGCTTTACAGACCGGTGGTTGAGGCTCTCGAAACCACCGGCTTTGCAAATCAAACTACGGAGCAAATCCAAAATCTCGATATAGCAATTAACACTTTCAACCGCTTCTTTTGCATTATGCGAAACGCAAGTTATTTTTTCTGAAAGCGAAAATTTTTCTTCCAGCGTAAGTTTTTCGCAAAGACCAACAGGACTAATCCGCATAAGAGCGCCGTTTCCCCAAGAACCGTAAGGCTGTGGATTTTCAACTGCAAGCCAGCGGACAAAAGTTCCGCCGTAGCCTGCGTTCGGATATTTTCTTCCCCATTTTTGCATCACGCGTACAATTTCCGAAGAATCGATTTTCTTTTCGTTTTCAAGATATTCTTTTAGAATTTCTGCAACCGCAAAAGTCATAACGCTGTCGTCTGTAAATCTGTTGAACATTTCCCCCTTCAGGTGAAAACACGACCAGCGGAAAATCCTTTCTTTTGACATTGTTCCATTCATAAAATGAACCGATAAAATCACCTGTAATTGCACCAAGCATATTTTTCTCCAATTAATTGATTTAAATTTATTCATACATTTTCTGCATTGCGATAATTTCTGTTTTAATTTCTTCTATTAATTCAGTCGGATTTAGAACTTTTACCGTTTTCCCCTGCCCTAAAATCCATCGTTTTATTTCTGGAAGTTGAGTCGTCTTGAATTTTACAAGAACACTTCCGTCTTCATTTTCCTTTACTTTCTGATTTGAATGCCATATTTTGTTCAATGCAAAAGTTCTGATTTCAGGGCTGATTAAAAGTTCAACCTCATATTCATTTTTGCTTGAAAGCCAGATTCCTACTTCTTTGTCAAAATAATTTTCAGGCTTAAACTCATTCGGAATTTTAAAATGTTCGTTTGTTTTGCGGACATTTTTCATACGCGAAAAACTGAAAATGCGGACTTCGTTTTTATCCTGAACAAATCCGATTATGTACCAGTTTCCTTTTTGGCAGACAGCATGATAAGGTTCAAGCCGCCTGGTCATATACGTTGTTTTTTGAAGCGGCTGATAATCAAATTCCAATGCAACGTGTCTTTTTAGCGCATCGAAAACTTTTTCGAAAACATCTTTTTCTATGAATCCATATTTTTCCGGAATAAAAGTCAAATCGGATTTCAAGAAAGATGAATCAACAGAAACTTCATTCGGAAGACTTTTTGTGATTTTTTCAAAAGTATTTCTAAGATTTTCTTCAATCGGAGTGTTTCTGTACTGCTCTAAAAGCTGGTCAAAAAGTGCTACGGAAAAAAGTTCTCCTTCCGTAAGCATAACACTTTTCAAAAAATAGTTCGGCTCAGAATAATAATAGCCGCCCGTTCCTTCGCGGACAGCAATCGGCGCATCGTAAAAATTCCGCATTTCCTCAATGTCGCGCAAAATCGTCCGCACAGAACATTCGATTTTTTCCGCAAGAAACGCCGCCGTAGGAAAAACGCCGGACGCAATGTAGGAATCAATCTGCACAATGCGGCGGCTTAAGTTTTTGTATTCGCGCTGAGTTTTATTATTTTTGAAAGATGAATTTTGCAATTTGATTTTTCCTTTTAAATTTTTGACAAATATTTTCTGTTACAACAAAATCGTTTTTCATTACAACAGAAAATATTTTGTTTTTGATTTTTTTATCGCTTTTCCATTTCCAACTGTTTTTTGTTTTGCGAAACAGCAATGATTCCACCGACAGGACCAAAAACTGCGTTTCCCACAAAATATGCAAGAACATTTTTTGCGTAAAGTTTTTCATTGGATTCAGAATCATTTTTCTTTAATTTTTGAACAAATTCCTTGTTTTCGTCTTTGGAAAGTTCCCTTAAAAGTTTTTCAAGCCAGTTCCAGTCAATATTGTTGTTTGTTTCATAGAAATTCGGAATCGAATTGTCTTCAGTCTGGACATTTGAATTGATGACTTTTTCCAAAACGCGACAGTGCTTTTCATCATAATTTATTTTCAAATTAGAATAAAAAACTTCGTCTTCTAAGCAGTAAATTCCGTAAAAATTCTTTTTCGCTTTGTACAAAACATTTGCTGTAAAATACAAATCTTTATTAGAAGTACTTTTGTCGTCCAAGACCGCAAGAATTTCCCCGCGTCTGAAAAGACTTTCAAATGTGTTGCATAGTTTTTTTCTTTCAAAATACTTATCAAAATCATTTGAACCTTTTATGCAGAAAGCGATTTTTTTGTTCTCTCCGCTTTCATTGAAAGATTTTTCAAAGTCTTTTAAGGTTTGCAGCTGTTTTTCCCGTTGGTCAAATATTTTCTTTTGCTGTTCAATATTTTCCCCGAGTGAATCATATTTTATTAAGCGGGAATCGGTGAATTTCTTTTCACCTGCATTTTCTTTTTGAATAAGAATTTCAGGAAACGGAATATTTTCCGACGCGCACAGATTTACAAGCAAACTTTCCGCGCTTATCAACTCATTAAAACATTGCATTTGCTGAACTTTATTTCCTATTTCCTTAGCAATTTCAAAAAGATAAGTTTTCAATGCAGAAGAAATTTTTATCTTAAAAAGATTTTCTGTTAAATCTGTTTGTGTAGAATTTTTTTCAGCAGAATCTATAAATGAAGAAATTGCATTTTTTAGTTCAGAGTCTTCAGACAAATTATTGTTTATAGATGAAATTTCCTTAGCGGAAGAAAGATTTGTTTTCTGCAAAGCCTCAACGATTGTGTTCAAAGTATCAATATATTCAACTCCGATTGACGAAAAATCGTAAGAACTGTTCTTGTATCTGAATTCGTTTTTTCGCTCTACCCTGAATTCATCTGAATCAAGAAAATATGAATCGTCATATTCGCGGCTGTAATCAGGTGTTTGAAATTTACGGTTGAACTGAATTGTGTATTTGTCCAAAACTGATTTGATTACAAAAAAATATTCTTTTATAAGTTTTTCTCTTTGTATTTTCATAAATTTTTCCGCAATGACATCGACATCTTGATTTTCTTTTGGCCAGGAAAAAATGTTTTCAGGATTCACAAACTGCGTTATAAGAGAATAATTAGCCAAGTATTTTCCAGAACGGTTTTCAATTTCATCCTGAACGTAAATATTGCTTAGAATTTGAGCATTTGTGTTCGCATTGTAATCTTCCGAAACAAGATTCAAAAGAAGTTTCTGTGCGTTTTCATATTCGCCAAGTCTAAGATAATTCATTGCACAAAGCTGCTTTATATCGTTTTTGTTTTCTGAATTTTTTAGAGCGATTTGCAAAAGATTTCTGATTTTTTCTGCGTCACTATTAAAATCAAGCAAATCAATATGTTCAAGCGCACAAGAAGCGGCAAATTCATCAGTCCGTAAAAGAGGCATATTGTTCACGCTTTCAAATTTTTCAAACGCAAGAGTTGCTTTTTCTTTGTAATCTTTTACAAGCTCGTCTTTGCGGCGAAAAAGCTCTTCATCATCTTTGAATAAAGAATCTTCTTTTAAAAATTCTTGGGCGATTGAATTTGCCGCGTTTCCCAAAAAATACCAGAACGGCGGATAAGCCTCAAATTTTTCCTTGATTGATTCAAGCCTCTCATATTTTCTAAAAAGATTTGAATCCATCAATATTTCGTCATATTGCTTTATCTGATTTTCTGTAAGGCGATATTCGTCTGGAAAATTATAATTATCAGCGAGTTTCCAGGCAGTTGTAAAAAGCTCGCGGCGCAAAGCGTTGAACTGTTCAATCGCTGAACGTTCAAGCTGCCATTTCTGTTTTTCGTATTCCAAACTGTTCTGGCTTTTTTGCTTCCGGTAATTCATATAGCCAATTCCAACTTGTGAAGCAAGAGTAATTCCAATAGAAACAGGATTTAAGCCGCCTGCAACAATCACACCGAAATTTGGAACCGCTGACCAGATTGCGTCTTTCATTTTCTGCTGATATTCTTTCTCAATAAATTTTTTGTCGCCTTCCTGAATTCTGAAAAAAGTGATAGTATCCAAAATCTGCTTCAATACATCAAGAAGAGCATCATCTTTCGGAAAATTTTCCAGATTCAAGTTGTTCAAAATCGCTTCATATTCCTGCTCAAGAATGTTCAAGTCAGAATAATCAATAATCTGCGAAACAGAAACAGTGCAAAGATTAAGTGCGTATGCGGCTTGCTTGATTTGTTCATCTTTTTTGTTGGTTCTAAACATTTGAGGGTTCTCCTTGGTATTATTTAATATTTAAAATTCAATTCTATATAAATAGGAACGTGGTCAGAAAGTTCTTTGTAGTGTTTTTCATTATTCCCCTCATATAGAGTTTTTACCGTATCAATTGGTGCAGAATTTCCGCCACCAACATTTAAAATAAAATGGTCGTAAGAATTAAAAAAATAGTTGGGTCGTTCCGATTTTACTGTTTTATGCAAAGTTGTTTTCTGTTCATTGAAAAGTGAAAGTTTGTTGAAATCTACTGTTACATCTCTCTTATTAATATAATTGTCATTATATTCGGCAATTGAATTAATCTTATCTGAACTTTTCATCATTGCTATCGATTTTTCGATGTACTGTAAATAACCCGGACTTAAATTAAAATCGCCTCCGATTAAAGTAGGCCTATGAACTCCCCTTGTTGAAAAATTATTAACTTTTTTATACAAGTCGAAAATATCTGCTATTTCATCAACTCTTGCTTTTAAGTTTTTGTTGAGTCCATCATAAGGTAGGAAGTTATTAACAAACGGTCTCTTTACAACATCAAATTCTCCAGAATATGTAAGATGAAGATTTAAAACCGCAAACTCACTGCCTTTATTTTCAGCCAGGCGGAACATTTCTATCTGTGGCGGTCGGGCAAGATTGTGTTTTCCATTTCGTTCTTCAAGAATTTGTTTCCATCTAACAGAGTAACCCATGTCTTTTGTTTCAAACACACTTGAATCGTAAGCAATTGCATAACCAGTGTCATTTCTTGGATTTCTAAGATATTCGCCATCAGTATCATCTATTATATTTTCTGGGGTTTTTCTTTTTTTAAACCAATTTTCACCGGCTTTTCCTTTCCAAGACATTCTGAAAGTCTTTATTTTCCAATTTTTATAAGGGAACTTCATTATTCTTGAATATTTGTCTATTTTGTCTTGTTCTCCGCCGTTCCATGCAAATTCCTGAAGAAGAATCATACTTAAAAAATTTGCATTAATGATTTCTACTATTTTTTTTAATCTTGTAGAATCATTTTCCAAATTCTTGCAATTAAACGAACTGATTTTATAACTCATAATTTTTCCAAACAACAGTTTTATTTTACCACACTATTTTAGAAGTTGTATGAAAATATTGAATTTGTCTTAAAAATTATAAATAAATCATAATGACAAGAAGTGTCATATCTTGCTGAAATTTACAATTCAGTTTTCAGCACTTTTTTTAATTCTAGACATCCTTTTTCATTTAATTTATACCATTCTTCAATAGTCATAGTTGGTTTGAAATGCTTTTCATACATTAAGTCAACTTGGCAAATCTCTGGGCGGTTTGCATATATTGAACAAAGATTATCTTTGTTCAAATATATGCAAATTCCATTTCCATTGTCAAATAAGGATAGCTGAGGAATTTTTGATATATTTTTGCAGCAAAGTCCACATTTTGAACAATGAAAACACATTCTATTTATCCAATCTTTGAGAAACTTCTTTTCCGATTTTTTCTGATTCTTCTGTCAGTTTTCCGTCTTCGGTAAGAATCGCTGTATCAAGAATTGATTTTACAGTTCCTGCGACAGTTGCAGCTGCCACAACAGAATATTTTTGCTGCTCAGAATATTTAGAATAATCCGTTCCAGAAGATGCAATTATTTCATTTAATGTACCAATTAACGGAGCGAAAAGCGCATCAATCCTTATCAGCAAACGATAAAACATATAGGCTCTCCTGCGGATTGCATTGCAAGCAAGTCTTGTTGTTTTATATTCTGCTTCATATTTTCTTGCTTCTGCAAGATTGGCATAAGCATTGTCTTTGTTTTTTGAAGCCTTTGCTCCAAGCACGATGCCTGCAACGGCCAATGCCGGGCCTGCAATCAAGCCTCCAAGCACAGCCGCTCCGCCAGCCATTCCAAGCCCGCCAGCTGCCAAAGCTCCACCGCCAAAGAAAGCTAAAGTTGCATTTGTGGCGGCTGCTCCACTTAAAGAAGCAATCGCGGTCCCTGTAGAAGCTGCCGCAAATGTGGAAGCCGCTCCCCATGCTCCAAATGCTGTAAGAGCACCTGCTGCGGCTCCGCCTGCCATTCCTTGTGTCAAGTCTGCGGCAATATGGGTCATTTGCTTCAATTCCGAAATAGATTGCTTGTCAAGCTTAAATTTTTGCAATTCTTCCAGACCAACAGAATCTGATAAATAAACATTCTTCAATTTTTCAAATGCAGTGATAAAACTTTGCATATCAGTATTCAAAATATTCACTTTCATTTTTCCAAGATTTTCGATTGCAGACGAACTTCTTTTCTGTGCAGTTTTTAACCGGTCAATCGAATTGTTGACAATATTGTTTGCAAGCTGATTTGTGTCGTTTGCATCTTTTGCATCAACACCGGCTTTTATTCCTTTTCCGATTCCAAGAGCAGCTCCTGCGGCTCCAAGTCCGATAAACAACAATGGCAATGGCATTAGTCTTCTCCTTCTTCAATAAGTTCATTCACACTTGAAACAAGAATTTTCTGCTCTTCATCAAGTTCCTCCATCAGTTTTTTTCCAGTTTCATAATCAAGTCTTTTTGCTTCTTCACGTCTTGATTCAATTGCAAGCGCGGCTTTCGCTGTGTCTTCCAAATCATAAAGAATTGATTTGTCTGTCAGCTCAAGCATATGAAAAATTGAACGCAGAAGTTTTTTTTCTGATTCAGCGCAATTTCCATCTGCATACGAAATGTCAACCAAAAGCCAAAGAAGAGAAATTTTTTCTTCGTATGAAAAATAAGCATACCTGATAATTTCTTTTATCTTCTGCTCAATGACATTAGGCAAGTCATTTTTGTCAAATGCGGTATTAAAAATATTTTCACATTCATGAATGATTTCATTCATATCAACTTTTGAATATAAATTTTTGTTAAGTTCATCAACAAAAAATCCAAATTTTTCCTTTTCTTCTTCAGTTATTTTTCCATCGCAATTCATGAATAAATATACAATGGAAATCATTTCTTCACTCAGTTCCATAACTCTGAGCCTCCTATTTTATAATTTTAATGAATCTGAACTTTTCATAAGCTCATCAAATTCATTGAAATTTGAAAACTGACTTTTATATCCAAGCTGATTCTGAATATCTTGATTTCCCTTTATGAACAGGTCGATGTCATCGCTTTCAATCGCCTGCTTCATCAAATCAAACGAAGAATTAAAAACACTAAGATATTCTGAAAAATATTTTTGCGTTATTTTTTGAATTTCTTCTTGATATTCTTTTGCAAGATTTATCGCTTCTTCACATTCCGCCTCAATTTGCAATCGTTGCTCGTGCGCAAATTTCGCTTCCGTCAAAGAATCTTTTAAAAGTCCATAAAATGCGTTGTTAAAAACATATCCGATCATTCCACCAATCATTCCGCCAACTGCGATTCCAGCGGGACCTGCAATCGCACCACCTGCTACACCGCCGACTGTCGCAAAAAGAGAGGAAGACAACATTCCGCAGCCTTGCTCTCCGAGCATTGAAAGACATTCAACTCCGTCAATTTCGCCGCTTAGATAAAGCTGCATTGTATTGCTGACTTCCATAGTGATTGAAACAATTTGAGCCGGAAAAGATGTTTTTGAAATAGCTCTTGTTATTTCTCGCTTAGAATTTTGCATTGCGCCTTTTATTGCTGCTCCTGCGAAGGCAGATGCGTAACCCATTGCAGCTCCATTTCCAGTTGCCAACGCTACAGATTTTGCGGCTTCTTCGGCCGTTTTTTCGCCTTTTGCATAAGCGACAAGGTTTTGAATCATTGAAGAAATTCCCGCTATTCCTGCTCCTATCGAAGCGCCTTGAACTCCAGCGCTGTGGCTAATTTTCGCAATGTCTTGCGCAGTTGAAAGTTTTGGATGCAAACGGGCGAACATGGCTTCATCATTTGTAATTCCGCTGTCTTTTATACTGGATTTTATTTTTTCATATTTTTCAATTTGCTTTTTTATATAAGTTTCCTTATCGGAAGGCACTTTTCCACTTGCAAGCTTTTCTTTTAATTTTTCAATTTTTTTATTTGCAGCTTCTTTTATCCCTTCATAATAATCTTTTGGAACTGTGATTGTGGCCTCAGCATCGAAATATTTTTGAAATTTTTTGCTTGCCAATTTGTTAAGTGCAGCTTCAGGAGAATTTCCGACAAATTTCATCTGTTCTTGTGCAATTATGTTACCATCTTTATCTGTTATTATATGATCAAACAGCTGATTGTATTTTCCGCTACCTTTAACATCTGTATTATGAACATGATTTCCATTTCTGTTTATTATGTTTTCTGCGTTTTGTCTTGCGGCATATTTATTTTCAGCCGCAAATCCTGCCTGTTGTTTTAAATTTTGCTTTTCATAATCAGGATGAACTTTTGCTTCTGAAATCTTTTCGAGACCTTTTTTGAGTTCTTCGCCAGTTTCATTATCAACACCTGAATAAACGACAAAATGCTCTTTTGCGGCGGCTCCGTATCGTTGAACTATTTCTGTTTCAGCTCCAGCAATAGCATGATTTTTTACATATTCAGTTTTCTCTCGCTGTTCATTATTCTCATTACTCATACTACATTTCTCCCTTTTTCATATCCCCTTTATTTTACCACACTATTACCGAATTTGCACGTAAATACAAGTTTGTTTATTTTCGTAGTTTTTCGCATTAATATAAAAATGCAATCATTACTTGAAACTTTAAGCGAAAACATACGCTTTTATCGGAAAAAGTCGGGCTTAAGTCAGTTAAAGCTCGCTTACCAAATAGAAATGTCGCCATCGTATCTTAATGATATAGAAAATGGTCGCCAGTATATTTCAATGAAAATGCTTGAACGGCTTGCGGAATTTTTTAAGATTCCGCCTTACAAACTCCTTTTGCCGCTTGATTCTTCTTTAGAAAATTCCGTTTCTGCAGAATGTGAAACAGAACTCCGCGTTCTTCAAAAAGAAGTCAATAACCTTTTTGAAGAACGGCTAAAAAACGTGTAATTTCAGTGTTTTCGTGTGCCTTTTGAAACAGCAGGAGGTTGTTGAGCCTGTCGAAACACTAAACCACCTTGCTAAATGATGTTTCATCAAATTTCATCGAACTTTTTCCACTCTTTCTTCTCTTTATCTACTTTAGCATCCGGGTGATCGGCGAAAAACAATTCTTCATCAAATATTCCGGTTTTCTTATTAAAATAAGGAAAAGCTTTTTCATATAAGATTTTACTTATCTTTTCTTTTGGCGGAATATAAGGCGCCGTGCCCCAGATATACGAATTATGCAAATGAATATATGATTTAAAATACTCAGGCATCCTTGTGTCTTTTTCAAACTCGCACTTTTGATTCTCAAAAAAATCTTCCATCTTTTTTGTTTCTTTTATATGATTTACGTAGTCGGTTTCAAAGTAATAATAGTTTGCAACTGCACTCGGAATTTTTAGGTCAAAAATGTCTTCGTTTTTGGCATTTTTTAGTGCAAAAGTAAAAAGCTTACATCCTTCCGGAAGTTCATTCGTGCAAAAAAACAGACCCTGCTCATTTTCAAGCGTTTCGCCGATTAAAAACGCGCGCATTCTGTAAGTTTTTATAAGAATGTCGTTCGCCTCGCTCATGCTTTTTGCCGCCATTACAAAAAGCGGACAAGTTGAATATCCGTATTTTTTCAGTCTTTTAAGATAATTCCGCCTGTCGCGAATAGGATCTTCAATTCCAGCCTCAAGTTCTTTTCTGTTTTTCCGTTCTTCCAGTTTGTCCGCAAGAATCGCAATTCCGCTTAAAATCCCGATTCCTGCCATTCCGCCAAATAAAAATCCTTTTCCAAATCCCATATTTTACTCCTGTGAAAACGAATATTTTTCATTTGGGCGCATTTGCCCTTTCGGGCAAAACGGGCTTTCGCGTTATAAAATTGGCTCCGCCAATTTTTCCGTTCAAACTCGCTTTGCTCGTTCGAACCGCTTACGCGGCTTCAATCCCTTGCGCATTTTCTTACAAAATCAGACAGTTGCAGCTTCCGCCTGAACACAATCTTCCGGGATTTTCTTGAACGAATCCGCAATTGAATTTGCAACTTCCTTTACGTCCTCAGAAAAATCTTTTCCAGTCTTTACAATTTTATCCCTTACCGTTTTAAGTTTAGGATTTTTTTCCGCAAGTTTAGAAAAGACCATTCCGCCTGCTAAAACCGCAACTCCGGACATAACACCAAAAATAAATTTTTTCATATTTCCTCCTAAAAGTTTGATAAACTCAATCAACATATATTTTCAATTTTCCCCGCATTTTCTGATTTGATTATAAATTCACAGGTATGCCAAGATTTGTCATACGTATAAAAAAATTAATTTTTTTTATCATTTTTTAAATGTCTTTGAAAATAATTTATTTTTCATACAATAATTTTTCCAGGTCGTTGAACACGGCTTCTAGGCAGGCATTGCGTGATGGATAACTGCCACTGCTGAACTTATTATCAATTGAAAACTTCCATTTGTTTGAATTCATAAGATGAAAAAGCACTATCAGGTGATTCTTGAACTTGCTATATTCATGTCCCCGAGCAGACTTCTTCCACTTCTTTTTTTTGAAATTGATTTTACGTTGCTGTTTGTTCTTAAAGGCCGCTTCGCGTTTGCGGGCTTTGTTTATGTCGCCTTCGAGTTTTCCAGCACAGATACAGCCACAATCTAAAGAACGGCCACTTTCCGTATGATACATGTGATGAACATAACGGATTATCTGATAACCGCACATTTCGCAGATGCCTTCTGGTGCTCCAAGGTCTGTGACTCCGGTACAAGACCAGCTTGTTTTTGGAAAGTCGGGGGCGTTCCAATGGTTTTTGGCGTTTGCAAGTTTTTCGCGGAGTTCATCTGAAATTTTCTGTAAATCCGGCGGAATTTCATCGTCGGTAGGAAAAACTGTTTCGTCTGATTCTTCGGTGATTTCAAATTCTTCTTCGTCCGTTTCCTTTTCTTGAAAGTCGATTTTTGGCAGAACAATCGGGACGACAGGTTCAAACACCGGAGTGTCAGACGGCTCCAAAACAGGGGCTTGCAGTTCGTGTTTCTGATTAAAATAGTCAGCATTGATTGCACGCGGCTGATTCATTCCTTCAAACTGAACGGTGTAAACTTTGCGCTTATTATCAAAAGAAAGAACCTGACCTTTTCCGAAAATATGGTGCTCGATTGTCTGTGAACCACTGTTCTGTGGAGCTGGAAGTTCTTCTATCATCTGCTGATTCAGACGGTGGATATAACCCCAAGTTTCGCGTTCAAGTTCATCGCTGATTCTCCCAATTCGTTCGTAATTCTTTTCGCCGATTTCATAAAGGAATCGGGATGGAAGTTTTTTTATTCCCTGCTGGCTCTGACCTTCACTGTCCATAATAAAAAGTGTCTCCATAGCACGGGTAATTGCCACATAGCAAAGACGACGCTCTTCTTCAAGTCCAAGTTTTTTACGTTCTTCAATCGTCTTTGAACTTGGAAATATTCCTTCTGAAAAGCCGATTACAAATACGACTGGGAACTCCAAACCTTTTGAGGCATGAATTGTCATAAGCTTTACGGCTTCGCATGGTTTTTCGGTATCTTCCGCACTCATCAAAGCAATCTGCTGCAGAAACTCTTCCAGATTTATATCTTCACCGTAGTTGCTTTCAAACTCGTTGGCAATTCGCTTGAATTCAGAAAGGTTATCAAGTCGTTCTTCATCTCCAAGTTCGCGAATATACTGCTCATAACCAGAAGCAACACAAACGCGGTTCACCAGTTCACTGATTTTTACCTGGTCTTTATAATTCTTAAGGTTTTCTATAAGAGAAACAAAGGCTGCTCCTCCACTTCCATTAAAAGCAGGATCTCCAAGATGAGTTTTTAGAACTTCGTAAAGACTTTTATGAGTAAGGTCTTCAGTATCAAAAAGAGTTTGTTCGTTGTTATTGCGAATTGTTTCTAAAGCTGCAATACGAACTCTACCAAATTGCCTTCGTGGAGTATTTATAATTCGCTTGAAAGAAATGTCATCATTAAAAGCAATCACTCTAAGATAGGCAACTACATCCTGAATTTCCATGCGCTGATAAAATTTTACGCCACCAAAGATTTCGTAAGGAATGTTTTCTTCAACAAGTTTTCGTTCAATAACGCGGGAAAGAAAACTTGAGCGATAAAGAACTGCAAAATCGGAATATGACTTTTTCTGCTTTTCGCGAATCTGTTTTATTTCTTTCACAATATGGGTAACTTCATCTTCTTCTGACTTTGAATGAATGTGCTTCACTGTAACTCCGGCATCTGACTGAGTAAAAAGGTCTTTTTTAAGACGGAGGTTGTTCTTTTCGATAAGTGTATTTGCACACTTGAGAATCTGCGGTGTAGAACGGTAATTCTGATTTAGAATGATTGTCTTGGTTTCGGGATGTGTTTTATCAAAATCAACGAGCAGCTTTACATCTGAACCTCGCCATTCGTAAATGTTTTGGTCCGGATCGCCTACAATCATCAGGTTCTGATATCGCTCACTCAAAATATCAATAAGTTTCATTTCTGTGATGGAACTGTCCTGAAATTCGTCTACCATTATGTAATTAAGGCGTTCCTGCCACCTATTGCGCACTTCTTCATCATTTTCCAGAAGATAAAGCGCGTAGCTCATAAGGTCGGTGAAGTCCAAGCTGTAAATTGCCTTCTGGCGATGAAGATAATCTTCGATGATCTTGTCGTCCTGGTCTTTTATTTCACTTAAAATCTGAACTTCACCCGCTGTACACATTTTTGTAACATAAGCAAGGTCTTGCTTTTTCTGAGCAATTTTCTTAAGGATACTCTGAAAGTTTGCATAGTCGAGTTTTAATTCATACTTCTGGAAAATTTCTTCAAGAAGTGTTTTCTGCTGCCAGGTATCTATAATCTGAAATCCTTTTGTAAGGAAAAGTTTTTCCGGATTTTCGCGGATAAGACGAGCACAAAAACCGTGATAGGTACAAATGAGTGAAGTTGAGTATTCAGGCCCTATAAGATTTCTAATTCGCTTTTTCATTTCGGCAGCGGCTTTATTAGTGAAAGTGACGCAAAGAATGTTTGCCGAATCAATTCCGTATTCCTTTACAAGATACGCATAACGGCTAACAAGAAGCTTTGTTTTTCCAGAACCTGCTCCTGCAATTACCCGAACAAATCCTTCTGTATTTTTTACAGCCAGAGTCTGTTTGTCGTTTAGTTTTGCAAAAATATCCATATTGTACCTATTCATATGTGCAAGATATTTTCAATCTTCCCCGCATTTTCTGATTTGATTATAAATTCGCAGGTACGCCAAGATTTGTCATACGTATGAAAAAAATAATTTTTTTGCTCTAAATTTCCGTTTTTTCATTTTTTTTGCGATATAAAGTTAGAGGTATTTATGCAAAACACAAATCAGAACAGAAATTTCAAAGATACAGTTTTTGTGGATTTATTCGGAAAATGTTCTGAAGCGAAAGCTAACTTTTTGTCGCTTTACAATGCCATTCACGGAACAAACTTAACGCTTTCCGAATCAAAAATTGAACCGATTATGCTTGAACAGACAGTTTATCGCGGACTTTACAACGATGTTTCAATGCTGCTGGATGGAAAAATAATTGTGCTGGTCGAACAGCAGTCAACCGTAAACGAAAATATGCCGCTGCGCTTTTTGGAATATATCAGCCGTATTTACGAAAAACTTATTTCTAAAGACGAACGCTATAAAGTGCGGATGATTTCTCTTCCAAAACCGGAGTTTTATGTTTTTTACAATGGAATTGCGGATTATCCGGCGGAAAAAACTCTTAAACTTTCAGATGCGTTTTTCATACAAGACAAAAATCATCAAAAATCAGAAAATTATGTACTTGAATTGTCAGTAAAAGTGTATAATATGAATAAGAAAAAAGATAATTCCTTTATAGAAAAATCTTCATCGCTTTCCGGCTATTCAAAAATTGTAGAGTACGACAGAAAAGCAAAAAAAGCTGGAATAGAAGACCATTTGGATTTTGCAATACAACGCTGCATAAAAGAAGGAATTGTATCTGACTATTTAATCAAAAATTCTACGGAGGTGCGGAATATGCTTATTGCCGAATACGACTACGACACAGATATAAGAGTTCAACGCCAGGAAAGTTTTGAAGAAGGCGCTGCAAAGCAAAAAGCCGAAGACGAAAAACTGATTCTTGCTTTGAACGCACAAAAAAACGCAGAAATACAATATCTAAAAGAAGAAATAGAGCGCTTAAAATCAAAAAAATAGTTTACATTTCCTCATTTACAAAATTCATATCCAGTTTTTTTCTGTCAGTGCGCTTTTTAGCAGGTTTTCCGCCGCTGTTTTTATTGCGCACATCAGCATTTGTTAAAATGGAGATTGATTTTTCGCTTGATTGACGGCGTTTTTTAGCATCGCTTTCTAAAAGTTTGTGCGGCTCTTCTTTTTTTATCAGAATATCATTTGCGCTGTTCAAATGCAGTGCAAAATTCAAATTATTTTTTTCTGCCAGATATTCAATGCAGGTTTCCAAATCTTTAAGACAAATCCCGGCTTTGCTTTTTCCCTGCATTTTCAAGTTTTGTCGAATTTTCTTGGCAAGAACGGCTTCCGTTAGCAAAGATTTTTCTTTTAATTGTTCAAGCGCTTTTACAATTTCTTTTTGTATCAAAGTCAAATCATTCATTTTTATCTTCCTTTCCTTCTGCAAAATTTATAATCTTTTTCCGCATCTACAGACTTTTGTAAATATTCTGCACTTCTTCAGAATATTCACCCGGATTTTCGTAAACAATCAGAGGTTTTTCAACCGAAAGCCTTGGGTTTGCGTTTTTCCGCGCTTCTATCAAAACCAGATTCGGCTCTTTTTTTGCCGATGGTTGAACGAACAAAATGCGTTTAGGTTCCAGCTTGTGCGCGCTTAAACTTTTAAAAATTTCCGCAAGTCTAAAAGGTCGGTGAATCATATAAAAAACACCGGAATCTTTTAAAAGAAAATCCGCGGCGCGCACAACATCTTCCAAAGAGCAAAGAACTTCAAAACGGGCAATTGCCTTTTCGTCTTTCGGATTATGCTTTCCGTGACCATAAATCATATACGGCGGATTGCAGGTTACAACATTTACAGAATGTTGAGGAAGGTATTTTTCAATAAATTTTACATCGCCCTGCACTATTTCAATTTTTTCGCAAAGAGAATTCAATTCCACACTGCGCTTTGTCATCTGCGCCTGCTCTTCTTGAATTTCTAGTCCAGTCAAATGAACCGCCCGGCTTGCTCCTGCCAGCAAAATCGGCACAATTCCAGTTCCTGTGCATAAATCCGCAACCGACTGACCGTTACGGATTCCGTCCTTTGCAAACCAAGCCAGCAAAAAAGCGTCAATTCCAAATTTAAAGTTATTTTTTCCCTGAATAATTTTGTAACCAGAACGCAAAGTTTCCAGAATTTCAGATTGATCAGTTTTTTGTTCCATCTGTTCGCTCCCATCAAAACGCCGGCTGTTTAATAAAATATTTTGCTTTGCGAAATGCCGCTAAGCCGTTAAAACTGCGATAGCCGTTAGAACTGCGTCACCCGTTAAAACTGCGTCAGCCGTTAAAACTGTTTGCGTTTTAAATAATAATTTCCTATACTTATTGTATGGAAGAAGAAAAATTTTACAAGGACGGACTTCATTTTGACTGCAAACGATGCTCTTTTTGCTGCGGACATTCGCCGGGATTTGTGTATCTTTCCAAGCGCGACTTAACCGCTCTTTGTGAATTTTTTAAAATGAGCGAACAAGAGTTTGTAAAAAAATATTGCCGCTGGGTTAATTACTATTACGGACAAACAGTTCTTGCTCTTCTTGAACAAAAAAATTACGACTGCATTTTATGGAAAAACGGCTGCACCGCCTACAGCGCGCGACCCGTTCAATGTTCAACCTGGCCGTTCTGGTCATGGATGATAAAAGATGAAAAAACTTGGAACGAATGTGCCGCAGAATGTCCTGGAATGAACAAAGGTCGGGTTTGGACTTTTGAAGAAATAGAAAAAAACAGAACCGCTTACGAAGAAAACAAACCTCTTAAAAAAGAAGATTTCGAATTTTAAGAAGGGAAAAGCCTTTCCCTGTCTTCAGCCCGCAAAGCGGTCTTCCGCCACCCATTCTCCTAGGGGCAAACTCCGTTTTCCCCTAAAACCCCTTTATTTTCGCAAAAAGTTCAACTTCATCACCAATTTTTATTTCTTCTGAAAAAACAGTCGGTTCGCTTACTTCAATAATTTGCCCGTTGCTTTGCAGAATAACTTTGTACCTTGTAAGGGCGCCTAAAAATTCAACTTTTTGAACAATTCCTGTTTTCCAAACTTCTCTTTTCAAATCAAAATCTTCAGAAACATTCTTCTTTTCAATTCTTAGCCATTCCGGACGAATCAGTTTGCCGTCAATAAAATTTGCTCTTCCAATAAATTCCGCAGTAAAACGGTCTTTCGGCTCAAAATAAATTTCTTTTGGGCTTCCGCATTGCAAAAGCCGGCCTTCGTTCATAACCGCAATTTTGTCCGAAAGGCTTAACGCTTCTTCCTGGTCGTGCGTTACATAAACCGTTGTAATTTTCAGTTTCTGCTGAATTTCTTTCAACTCTTCGCGGACTTTTATGCGCAAATTCGTGTCCAGAGAAGAAAGCGGTTCGTCCATAAGCAGAAGATTCGGTTTTAGAACAAGAACTCTTCCAAGCGCAACCCGCTGCTGCTGGCCGCCGCTTAATTCGGAAGGAAAACGTTTTAAAAGGTTTTCAATTCCAAGATTTTTTGCAGTTTGAAAAATCAATTCAAAGTTTTTCTGTTTTTCCAGATTTGTCTGCTTTTTGATTTTTAATCCGTAGAGCAAATTCTGTTCTACTGTCAAATGCGGAAAAAGCGCATAATCCTGAAAAACAAATCCTATTTTTCTTTTATTCGGCAAAACGCCGTTCATCAAAGTTCCGTTAATTTTTATTGTTCCGGCTTTTGGCTCCAAAAAACCGCTTATAAGTCTAAGTAAAGTTGATTTTCCGGAACCGCTTGCGCCAAGCAGAGTTGTAAAAGAACCTTCTTCAACTTCAAGTGAAAAATTTTGTATAACTTCAGTTTTTCCGTAAGAAAAACAAATATTTTCCAAAGAAAGAAATGCCATTTTTACCTCTCAAAACAATTTATTTTAAATTTTTTCCGCCATTTCCAAAGGTTTGCTGTCAGATTTTTTGCCGATTATATAAAAAATCAATTTTGCCGCGCCCAAAATGGCAAACGTTATTATTGTCAGCAAAAGCGCCAATGCGGCGGATTTTCCCCAGTCGCCCTGCTCCGCTAAATTAATTATCTTTATAGAAGTAAGCGGCGTTGTAAACGAAACTAAAAAAATTACCGCGCTTAGCGTTCCTACTCCACGAATAAAATCGTAGATAAAACCGCTGAAAATTCCGCCTTTTGCAATCGGCGCAAGAATTGTTGCAAAAACCGTCATTTGGTTTGCACCAAGCGAGCGGGCGCCGTTATCCAAAGTCTGGCTGATTTGCACAAAAGAATTTGACACCGCGCGGTACGAAAACGGCAAAAAAGCAACTGCCATTGCAATTATAATCAGAAAAGGAGAAAAACTAAAATTAAACGTATTTGCGGCAACAGAAATGGAAAGTCCCAGCAATGTGCCAGGAATTGCAGACGGAAGCTGCGCAAAAATATCAATTGTTTTTCTAAGCGGCGCATTTGTTCGGTGAACTAAAAAAGAAGATACAGACGCAATCACTGTGCTTAAAATTGCGGAAATAAATGCAAAACAAAGCGAATTTTTCAATTCAGTTTTATACGCTAAAGCCGCTTTTATATGGCTAAGCGTAAAATCAGTTTTTATTCCCCATAACTGTTGAAAACTTCCTGCGATAATCGCCGCAATCTGCGCAAAAATCAGAAGAGAAATAAAAGCAACAAATGCAGTCAGCACAATTTTAGAAGGCGAAGTGATATTTTTCTTACTAGCAAATTCCAAATCATCGCAATTTTCAGGCGCAAACAAATTTTTTCCGTCAAAAGCGGCTACCTTATTTTTCATTCCGGAATTGATTTTATTCTGCAGAAAAAAAAGAATTACGCTAGGAATTACAAGCAGAATCCCCAAAACAACGCTTGTTCCAACTTTCAGCCATCCGGTCAGTTGCGTATAGATTTCAACTGCAAGAACGCGGAACCTGCCGGCTACAATCAGCGGATTTCCAAAGTCGCTTAAAACGCTGACTGCAATAAACAAAAACGAAGAAATAATTCCCGGCAAACTTAAAGGAAACGTAATTGTAAAAAATATTCTTGCGTTTCCCGCGCCCATTCCACGTGCCGCTTTTTCATAATTCAAGTTGATTCCTTTTAAAGTTTGAACGCAAATTAAATAAGCCATCGGAAAAAAACATAAAACCTGCGCAATCAAAAGTCCCCAGAATCCGTAAAGCGAAATATTCAAATGAAAAATATGCTTTGTTACAAATCCTTGCCGGCCAAAAAGAAGAATAAACGCAAGTCCGCCCACAAACGGCGGTGTCATCATATGCAAAACAGGAAGAATGCTGAAAAATCGCTTAAAAGGAATATCCGCTTTTACAACGGCATAGGCAAAAATATAGCCGACAAGCACAGACAAACTTGTTGAACAAATGCATTCAAGCAAAGTGTTGAACATTGCCTGCCGCCAAATATGCTGCGAAAAAACCGTTTTAAAATCCGCCGGCCGCACCGAAATCAATGCGCAAAAAAGAGGAAAAAATACAAAAAACAGAAAGAACGCAACAATCAAAATCCATGTAAAAATCAAAGATTTGCTTTTGCGGCTTGAATCAAACTTCATTATTTTACGTTCTTAGACCAAATCGCAAGAACTTCGTCTTTTTGCTCGGCGGCTTTTTTGCTGTCGTAATCAATCAGATCAAGTTCATCCACAGAAACTGAACCTTTTGCGCCCTTCGCGTCCGGATTTACAGGAACCGTAAAATCAATAGAACTCATAAGTTCCTGCGCCTCTTTGGAAAGCATAAAATCAACAAATTTCTTTGCGCTTTCAAGATTTTTTGTGTTTTTCATAATTGAAACGCAATCTACATCGCCAACAGTTTTTGGCGGCGCAACAGGAATCAAATCAAAGCCGTCCGCCTGATATTTAGAAATTGCGTGCAAATAGGAAACACCGATTGAATATTCGCCGGTTCCCAAAAGTTTTGCGGGAGCGCTTCCGCTGTCCGGAAATTGCCCTACAAGCGGCGCAAGAGAAAGCAGATATTTCCAGCCGTTTTCCCAACCAAGCCGCTGAAGCTGATTTTGCACAAATAAATAAGCCGTAGAAGAAGCGACCGGATTTGTAAGAACAATTTCGTCCTTAAAAAGCGGATTAATCAAATCATCCCAAGTTTTTGGATATTCAACGCCCGGAAACTTTTCTGCAAATCTGGTTTTGTTTATTCCAATTCCCAGAGAAAGAACGCAAAATCCGGTCCACGTATTATCTTTTGACAAAGCATAAGAAGGCAGTCCTTTTGCATTCGGCGAAAGATAACTTTCCAATGCGCCCGCCTCGTCCGCCTGAATATGATAATTTGTTGCTCCGCCCAAAAGAACGTCCGCCTTAGGATTTTCCTTTTCCGCAATAACGCGGTTTACAAGTTCCCCGGTAGAAGCGCGCAAAAACAGAACGGGAATACCGGTTTTCTCTGTAAAAAGATTTGTAAGAGCAACAGTTTCCTCTTCATGAATAATAGAATAAATCTGAAGTGATTTTTTATTTTTTGAACATCCTAAAATGCAGGGCAAAAAAAGCAGAATCAACATAAATTTAAAAATTGATTTCATAATTCCTCCGTTCAGAATAATATTCCAAACTTGATTCAGAATTTATTTGATATTATCAATTTAACGATTTTCCTAATTTTTTTATATAACCAGATTTGAATAAAAATGATGAGTTCAAAAGATAACTGTTAAAAAAATCAGGGTGTCCGGCAAGTTCGATATAACGATTCTTATCAGACACCCCGATATTAGACACGGTATTTGCAAAAACTAATCTATTTTGAATTTTCCTATAAGATCAGTAATTCCGTTTATTGCTTCTTTTGTTTTTAACGCCAAATCAGAAACATTCTGGGTTGCTTTGCTGATCTGCTGTGAGCCGGCAGCCATTTCGTCCATACTTCCCAAAATTGTTGAAGATATTTCATTTACAGAATTCATATCTTCGGAAATCTTATTAACGCCTGCACCCAAACTTTTTGCGCTTTCATCAACTTTTACAGATTCATTTTTCATGTTTGTAAGCGCTTCCAAAATCTGCGAAGAACCGGTTGTCTGTTCCTGCATTGCATTTGAAATCTGAATAACAATCGGATCAACAATATTTACCTGATTATCAATAGATTTAAAACTTGTCATTGAAAGTTCAGAAAGTTTTCCGCCTTCTACTATCAAATTTGTAATATCATTGATATTTTCTTCAATACTTTTTGCCTGATTTCCAGAATCTTCCGCAAGTTTTCTGATTTCATCCGCAACAACAGCAAATCCCTTTCCTGCATCGCCGGCATGTGAAGATTCAATCATTGCGTTCATCGCAAGAAGATTTGTCTGCGCAGAAATCGATTTAATCGTATTATTTGCATCAGCCAAAAGCTTTGATTTTTCTTCAACTCTTTTTATAACTTCTGTTGTTGTCTGAATATCTTTAGAACCCTTAGATATAAGTTCTTTAAGTTCTGTAAACAAATCAGACATCTGAGAAGTTGATTTTGTTACGGAATTTATGTTTCCTACCATCTGTTCAATTGCTGCGGAAGATTCCGTTATGTCGGAAGTCTGCGCAACAATATTATCATTCAATTCAGAAACATTGCTGTTTGACTGCAAAATTATTTTGTTTGTATCAGAAACAGCGGTTGCCTGCGTATTAGACTGATTTTTTACAGATTCAATATTTGCCATGATTTCGGCGGTTGCGCTTGCTGTTTCCTGCGAACTTGCTCCAAGTTCAGAAACAACTCCGTTAACTTCCTGCGCTTCCAGATGAATTTCCTTCATAAGATTCTGGAGCATTCCCACAAATTTATTAACACCGCGGGACAAATCTGTAATTTCATCATTTCCATTTTCCGGTAAACGATAAGTTAAGTCCGCATCTCCGGAAGAAAGACCTTCTATAGCAGTGTTTGCGCGTTTCAAAGGTTTTGTAATAAATATGTATATAAAAACTATTGAAAATCCTAAAACAGCAATATTAGCAAGTGATTGAGCCATCAAAATTAAAAGATTGACACCTCTTACAGCTTTGTTCATATTTTCAATAGGTTCGCCAATGAACAAAGAAAGATCTTCTTTTCCTAAAGTCCAGTAAAAACCCAAATAATCGTCTTCATTAATTTTTACTTGGCCTATCCAGTTTTTTCCCTTTTTTAAATTTTCATAAATTTCCGGAAGAATTTTCTTATTTACAACGCCGTCAACTGTTGATAAAACTCGTTTATCTTCCTTTACAACTGTAAATTCACATCCGACTGCGTCCGGAATTCTATCAATTAAAGTGTCTCCTGAAAGATCTGTACAAACTTCTACTACAGCAACAATAGTTCCTTTTGATTTTATAGGTTTTACAGAACAAGCAAGGAATTTTCCGCCCGAAAATGTTACAGAATTTGATTCTATATTATTAAAAGCGTTTTTAACTAATTCTATAGGCGCAGAATAGTGTGAAAATTTTTCCGGAGAAACAAGATTGTAATCTCTGTCATGAACCGCAAAATGTTGAACATCCATACTGTCCGCAATAATTCTGCAAATTTCATCTGAATAATCGCGGGTATCTACCTTTTCATAGAACATTTCATATAAACTGCCGATTTCATCTGCAAGGCTTGCTGTATAATCGATTTCTACGTTAATCATATCTTCTACAGTTTTTTTAGAATTGCCCAAAGCCTGTCTTGAATTTGCAAGCCAATGTTTTTCTACAGTCTTACCTAATATCAGAACAAGTATAAGTGTTGATAATATTAAAATTCCAAGAATTGGAAGTACAACTTTTACCGCAATTTTACCAGATTTTTTCTTAATGTCCAAAATGTAACTCCTTAGTAAATCTTGTTACTATTATATATTCCAATATTCCAGTTGTCAAAGTTTAAAAATAAACGGTACTCCACCATCCTATTTATAACAAAATATTTTTTCTAGAAGGCTTCCGGGCGGTTATTTTTGCAAACTTACAAATTTCAAGTTGAATTTTCTTATTGTTATTATTTAAAAAAAATTGTATCTTTAAAACAATAGTTTCTTATCAAAACTAAAAGAGGTTTAATAGTATGAACAAATTTGAAATTGTTAACGTACACGGTCGCGAAATTATCGACAGCCGCGGAAATCCAACTGTAGAAGTTGAAGTTACACTTGACAATGGCGTAATTGGTCGCGCAAGTGTTCCTTCTGGAGCATCAACTGGCGAAAACGAAGCTTTGGAACTTCGCGATGGCGACAAAAAGCGCTTCTGCGGAAAAGGTGTTTTGAAAGCAGTTGACAATGTAAATAAGATTATTGCTCCGGCTTTGAAGGGCGAAAACGTTTTGAACCAGCGCAAAATCGACTATAAAATGCTTGCACTTGACGGAACTCCTACAAAGAGCAAACTTGGCGCAAACGCTATTCTTGGTGTTTCTCTTGCTGTAGCACATGCAGCTGCAAACGCTTTGAACATTCCGTTGTATCGCTACATCGGTGGCGCAAACACTTATGTTCTTCCAATTCCAATGATGAACATCATCAACGGTGGAGCTCACTCTTCTGCTCCAATCGCTTTCCAGGAATTTATGATTCAGCCACGTGGCTTCAAAACAGAAAAAGAAGCAATCCGCTGTGGTGCAGAAGTTTTCCATGCTCTTGGTTCACTTCTTAAAAAGCGCGGTCTTTCTACTGCTGTAGGTGATGAAGGTGGTTACGCTCCTAACTTGGACGGAATTGATGACGCTCTTGAATCAATCTGCCAGGCAATCAAAGATGCAGGTTACGAACCAGGAAAAGATGTTACAATCGCTATGGACTGTGCTTCTTCTGAATTCGCTTACCAGAAAGACGGAAAATGGTTCTACAACTACAAACAGCTTAAGAACGGAATGCCAAAAGATCCTAACGGAAAAGAATACGATGCAGACGGACAGATTAAATATCTCGAAGAACTCTGCAACAAATATCCAATCGCTTCTATTGAAGACGGTCTTGATGAAAACGACTGGGAAGGTTGGCAGAAACTTACAAAAGTTCTTGGCGACAAAGTTCAGCTTGTTGGCGACGACTTGTTCGTAACTAACACAAAATTCCTTGAAAAAGGAATCAAAATGGGAGTTGCAAACGCAATTCTTATCAAAGTAAACCAGATTGGTTCTTTGACAGAAACTTTAGAAGCTATTGAAATGGCTCACCGACATGGTTACAACACAGTAACTTCTCACCGCTCTGGCGAAACAGAAGATACAACAATTTCGGACATTGCAGTTGCTACAAACTCTGGACAGATTAAAACTGGTTCTATGAGCCGCACTGACCGTATTGCAAAATACAACCAGCTTATCCGCATTGAAGAAGAACTTGGCGACAACGCTGTTTACGGATATGCAAAATTAAAGTAATTTCGCTTTAATAACGAATGGCTGCTTGATTGTTCAGGCAGCCATTTTTTATAGCCTTACGCTTATCCAATCATTTTATTTTATGCAGATGAAAAGATTTTTATTATCGCTTTTTGTATCTTTGATTTTGCCCATTTTTTTTAATGCACAGAAAAAAGATTCTGCAAACAGCGATTCCAAAATACATTTTAATCCCTGGGAACTTCTTATTTATCGTCCTGAAAATAGCGGAACTATGAACAATATCCGCTGCTGGTTAAAACTGGAAGATGAAAATGGCAATGATGTAACTTATACAAAGTGCAAAGCGACTTATTATTATGCAAATAATGTCGTAAAAGACAAAAAAGCGGAAACTATGCAGTTCGGAAGCATTTTTCACCATTCTGCACCAAGACAAGTTTTTAATTATCAAAAGACTTATTACTTGGAAGGCGGACTTGTAATGTATCTTCTTTTGAAGCCGGGAAAATACAAAATAAGCGTCTACACGCCTGAAAATCAGCAATATCTTTCAAAAGTTGAAAATAAGAGCGAATGGAAATCTAATATTTTTGAATATGATACGGAAAATCCCGCAAAAGTAATTTTTGTAAGTCCGACCGCTAATGAAAACGGTTTTTATAACGGTGGCTGGCACATTGATTACAAAGCGCCGGAATATTACAAATTTACTAAACCGCGGATTTTAAATTAATAAAGCTAATAAAGCGCAATTTTTGCTTCTTTTTTTACGTTTGCAAAAAAAAGGCTACCTTTTACAGTAGCCTATAAAAAAAACAAACCTATTTGTTTACGCGATCTTTCAAAGCCTTTCCAGCCTTGAATTTCGGAGTTTTGCTTGCAGCAATATTAAGTGTTTCTCCAGTTCTTGGATTGCGTCCAGTTCGAGCAGCGCGCTGTCCAACGCCAAAAGTTCCAAAACCAATAAGAGCTACATCATCACCCTTTTCCAATGCTTTAGAAACATTTTCTACAAATGCTTTCAAAAAAGCTTCTGTATCTTTTTTTGTAAGTTTTGTGTCTGCTGCAATAGCATCAATAAGTTCTGATTTGTTCATCCCGAAACTCCTTATTACATTTATATCTTTAATTATACACAGAAATACAAGATATTTAAATAGAAAAATACGATATACTAAATTTTTTTTTACGTTTTTATTCAATCTGTATTTGAATTTCAGTATAATATTATACGAAGGGAACTGCAGGAGAAAAAATGAACAAAAAAAGATTTAACGTTGGGCCTTGTGATTTTGCAATGCTTTTTGTAAGCGCATTTTTATGCATAGGCATAAATTCTTTTTTTAAAACATGCGGCCCTAAAGCCGACGGTTCTTGGATGACTTGCCATTGGGCAGGACAAGCATTAAAGGCATTTGCCTTAGCTCTGTTTATAATTTCGCTTATACATTTTTGTATTTCAGAACCAAAAATCAAGCAGGGAATTTCTGTAGCGGTTATTCCGGTTGCATTATTTTCTGCGATAATTCCCGGCGGCTACATAAGACTTTGCATGGCGCAAACAATGCGATGTCATTCAATTACCAGACCTGCCGTAATTGTACTTTCCGTTCTGCTGATTATTTCCGCTGTTATTGACATAATCTGTCAGCGTTCAAAATCAAGAGGATAAAACTTTTTCAGAATTGCTGTCTTTCCTGTTTATAATAAAACTGAAAGACAGCAATTCCAACTGAAAGGAGTCAGACTTATACTTTGAACTGGTCTATCTGCTCGCCGATTTTTTCAATTGAAGTGTCCATTTCAACGACAAGAGATTTCAAAGCGATGCCGGTTTCGTTAATTTTCTTTGCAACAACGTTCATTTCGTCCATTCCGTTTTTCATGCCCATTGTTTCATTCTGAAGATTATTAACTTCCTGAAGAATCTGTTTGTTTCCTTCAGACATTTCAAAAGAAGAAGTCTTAACTTCCTGCGTAGAATCGTTCATGTTGTTAAGCGCAAGTGAAATTTGCTTTGAACCTTCACCTTGTTCAATCATTGAATTTCTGATTTCCTGAACAAGATTGTTTGTTCCTTTTATTCCGCTGCTTACGCTTGCAAACGCATTTTTAGCATCTTCGGCGGCTTTTACCATTTCATCAATGCTTTCTGTAATTCTATTCAACTGAACGCCGATTGTTTTTGACTGTTCGGAAGATGTTTCTGAAAGTTTACGGATTTCATCCGCAACAACAGAAAATCCCTTTCCCGCTTCGCCGGCGTGCGCCGCTTCAATAGCCGCATTCATAGCCAAAAGATTTGTCTGCTCTGCGATATTGGAAATTACGGAGTTCGCTTCCTTAAGCGCTTCTGATTCATTTTCAATAGCAAGAATTCGTGTGCTTACATCATCTTGTTTTTGAACACCAAGCAAAGCACGCTGTTCAAGTTCTGTAAATTCTTCCGCCATTTTTTGAACAGAATTATTTACAGAATTAATGTTTCCTATCATCTCTTCTACAGAAGCAGATGCTTCTTCAATTGCAGAAGCCTGACTTTCTATCATTCTGTTCAAAGACTCAATGTTAGAAGCAATCTGATTTACAGCGCCGGCAGTTTCCTGAACGCTGTTCGACTGCTTGGAAATATTTCCGCTCATACTTTCAATTGTAGCAGTAATCTGTGTAATCGCAGATACTGTGTCTTCCGAACTTGCATGCAAAGTTTCTCCGGAGCGGACAAGCTCCTGCTTTGACTCTTTCATAGCTTTTACAATTTCCTGAAGTTTTTCAGAAAATTTATTGAAACCGTCTACAACGCGACCGATTTCATTATTTTTTTCAAGATTGATACGCTTTGTTAAATCCGCATTACCGGTTGCAATTCCCATAATTGATTCTGCAACAATTTTTAACGGAGCAAGTTCCCTGAAAATTGCCAAGGCAACAAGCAGAATTATAAAAGCCAAAAGTCCTATGCCAAAAAATATCATCCACCAGGCAATATTTTTTCCTACCCCGTATACAGAATTCGCTTTTAAGATAATTCCTAAAGTCCATTCCGTAAATTCTACATTTTCAAGAATCAAAAGTTCTTCGCCGAGTTTTGGCATTTTAATCCATTTTGTAGTAACCTGTCCGTTTTTTGCACATTCATAACCAAGAGACTTGATTTGTCCAAGAATAGCTTGAACTTTAGGATCTTTCTGGTCGCCTATAACAGAATTATCACCTTTGGAAACAATAATTTGTCCATCCGCTGAATAAAGTCCTAAAAGTCCCTTATCGCCAATATTTATACCGTTAAGAAGATTGGATAATTTTTCCGCATTGACAACTGCACAGAAAAATCCGATATTTCTTTTGTTTATTGTAACTGCTTCTGAAATATGAACGACTGATTTTCCGGTAACTTTGCTTTTTACAGGATTATCTATAAACTGCTTTTTTCCTTTCTGCATAATCGCCTTATAATAATCTCTGTCAATAACATTTGTTTGGGTTCCGATGTCAGAATAGAAACTTCCGTCAGCAGCAACATACGCAACATAGTCAAATCCTGCAAAACGAGAACTTTCGTGATCGCGAAGCCAAGAAACAATTTCTTTTGTTGTGCCGGTCTTTGCAATGTCTGAATTTGAGTAATACGTTAATTCCGCAAAATATTCTCCAAGCGCTTTAGAAATCTGCGTAGAACTTAAATCTGTCATATTAACATAAAGCTGCGTGTTTTCTTTTTTTGTCTGCTTTATAGCCCGGTTTGAAATAATCAAAATTTCTATGCCGGTAAGAACTGCGACTGTTGTAGCAATAATCGCTACAATTTTGAAAAATAATTTTCCGTTATTTTTTTTAGTACCTAAATCTGCTTTCATTTTTTCCTCCGGAAATACATCTATTATTATCGCTCTATTCGCTTGTAAATTCAAATGAATTTTGCTTAAATGATTTAAAAATATAATAAATTAACAGAACTAATTACTCTGAAGTTTTAACTATGAAAATACATAAAAAAATCCAAATTTTTTCTATAATTGACATTTTTGCACTTGAAACGATTTTGCGAATTTACGATAATAATAGAACATACTTATAAGTAGGAGTAGTTATAAATGGCTACAATTAACATCAGAGACGATGAATCTTTGGAAAAAGCTATCCGCAGATTCAAGAAGATGGTAGAAAACGAAGGTATCGTTCGTGAATATAAAAACAGAAGATATTTCGTTAAACCTTCGGCTGTACTTCACCAGAAGAAAACAACTCTGGAACACAAAAATTTCCTGAACAAGAAGAAAGCGCAGCGCGCTGCTTCTAAAGGCGATCGCTAGGAAATAAAAAAGGCTTCGTTTGTAACGAAGTCTTTTTTTATTTTGCAGTCAAAATATAATAAACATTAGTAATATTTTAAAAGTTCTGAAACGCAACGGAATTTACAAAGCGTTTTTTGCTTCAATTTCGTGCTGGATTTCTTCTGCGCGTTTGATTTGGTCGTTCAAATTCCATTTTCCGATATTTTCGCCGTTTTTCAAAAACATTGAACCGCACTGGTGAAAATAAAATTCAATTCCCCGCTCTTTTGCTTCCAGATACAAAGATTCAACCCATTCGTATTGGATTGGACGCACGTCCGCTTTTGGAGCCATTTCGCCGCCGACATTCACGCATTTTATAAGGCCGGTATCAAGATATTTTCCAAGTTTCATCGGGGCCATTAAAGGAGAGCAAAAAACTTCGCGATGTTTTAGCGGTGCGTCCAAAAAATAAGGCAAACGTCTGTCCGCCATTTCCTGATTTTCTATGGAAATGCTTAAATGAAAATGTTCCCAGCCTTCGCCCCAATCAGAAGGAACACATTGTTTTATTCTTTCCGGACGTTTTGTGGTTGTAACAAAAATGCAGTCTTTTCTTCGGCGGATAAAATCCCAACAGCCTTCGCGCCATTCGTCCGCTTCTTCAATAAAAAAATCTGAAGAAAAGCAAAGTTTGACTAAGGAATTTGGAGGGCAATCTTTTTCTTTTAACTCGTAAGTTGTTTTTCCTTTTGCAATGATATTTGTATCTCTTCCGTATCTTTTGTCCATTTTGAAAACAAAGCAATTTTTACAGCCGGGACTTACTTTTTTGCAGCCATGCCATGGATTCCACGGAATTGCTTTTTCAATTTGTGCATTTTGCATATTAACCTCTTTTTTTGTGTTCGTTCAATTGGTGGTTGTAATTCGCATCCGATGGTTGAGCAATATCGAAACACTCACAGACCTTTAGGTGGTTTCGAGTGCCTCAACCACCTAAAGGTCTGTGTTGCCTCATGCAGCGCACATATTATGGAAGAAAATGTCCTGCGGAAAGATAGAGTTTATACCATTCTTCGCGGGAAAGTTCTACTTTTTCTGCTGCGATGATTTCTGAAAGGCGGTTTTCGCTTGCGGTTCCTGTTACAATTTGCATTTTTGCAGGATGACGCAAAATCCAAGCGGCTGCTACAGTTGTTTTGCTGACTTGATATTTTTGAGACAAATCCCCTAAAACTTTGTTAAGTTCCGGATATTTTTCGCTTTCAATAAAACAGCCCTGCCAATTTGGCATTTGAAATGGCGACCAGGCTTGAACTGTCATATCATTCAATCTGGAATAATCCAAAACGCTTCCGTCACGGTCTGCGGCACAATCAGAAGTCATATTAACTTCCAAACCATTTGCAATCATATTTGAAACCGGAATACTGAATTGCAACTGATTTATAATCAATGGCTGTTTTACATATTTTTTTAGAAGTTCAATTTGCATAGGTTTATGATTTGAAACGCCAAAATTCAAAACCTTTCCTTTTTGGTAAAGTTCATCAAAAGCGGCGGCAACTTCTTCCGGTTCAACCAAAGCATCCGGGCGGTGAAGCAAAAGAACATCAAGATAATCCGTTTGCAATCTTTTTAAAATTCCATCAACCGAAGAAATGATATATTCTTTTGAAAAATCAAAAAATCCCTGACGGATTCCGCATTTTGACTGCAAGAACAAATCTTCCCTTTTTATGGATTTATCTTTAGAAAGCGCTTCTCCAAAAATCGTTTCGCACTGTCCGCCGCCGTAAATATCAGCATGATCAAAATAGTAAGCGCCCTGCCCTAAAGCATTGTGAATGAAATTCTGCATTTCAGAACAATTTTTATCCGCAAAACGCATACAACCGACAACAACAGCAGGTTTATTTTTCCCAGTAGAACCTAAAATTATTTCCTTCATCGTTTTTCCCTTGAGTGTATTCTATTGCATTTTTTTAATTTTGTTTTATAAAATTTAGTAATATTTTTGGGGGGATGGAGATTGGTGCTATAACGTAGCGGTCATTGAGCCTGTCGAAATGACTTGACCGCTATATATGGTGGTTTCGAGTGCCTCAACCACCAGTTTTTATTCTTATTGGACAGCCCATTTCTTTTTAATGCTCAAAAAAAACAACCGGCAACGCAGAAAACACATAAAAGTGCCATTTGCATTACCGGCTGGGGTTGTTTAGCCGTTTATCAGAAAAGCTGAGTTTTTAGTTTTAGTTTTTCTTTAGCGGGAAAAGATTTGTCGAATTCTTCTGCCTTTGATTCGTCTACAAGATAACATTCTGGCGGAGCGTATTCGCCTGTAATGCCGTCAAGATAGCCTTTTTCAAGTTCCTTGCACAGAAAAAACGACGCATCTTCGCCTTCGGGAAGTCCTTGATAGCGCACACCGAATTTACTTGCAAAGTCAAAGCCGCTTTTGCCGTAGAAATCAATATTTCCTTCAAAACAAAGCGCTTTGATTCCAAAATCTTTTGCTTTTTCAAGCGTAAAGTCCAAAAGGATTTTTCCGTAGCCTTGACGCTTGAATTCCGGTGCTATGCAAATCGGTCCCATTGTAGCGATTGGGATTTTTCTTCCGTCGTCCGAATGGATTTCTGCGTGAACAAAAACATTCTGTCCGATAATCTTTCCGTCTTTTTCCATCACATAATTAAGTTCTGGAATAAAGGCAGGCTGATTTCTCAGCTGATTCAAAACGTAATGTTCCAGACAACCGGGACGGTAGACATTCCAAAATGCTTCCCGAACTAAATTTTCAACTTCTCTGCGTTCCTCTTTTCTTTCCAAACGGATTGTGCAGTCATTTTTATTCATTGTTTTTCCTCCTGAAAATTGATGACTTCAATACGGGAGGCTTGACTGAAAATTATTCGCCAACCTCCCGTCAGCGCACAATATCCAGTGTTTTGATTGATTTTTTCAAAAAAATCTCCTGTTACAATATTTATAATCAAACCGTAATGGTGATTATTTTATTTTATGGCGATTTCTTAAAAAATTCTATTCAAAAGCGAATAATTAAGTTTTAAATTTTATTTTTCTGGGCGCATTTGCCTAAAGGCAAACCGGGCTTTCCGTTGTTGTGGCGTCAAAGCGCCTCCATTCCTCCTCTTCGCTACGGAACACGCCTGCGGCGTGCAACTACAATCCCTTGCGCAAAATCCAGCCATACTTTTTTTAAGAAACAGCCATGCTTTGTAGGCAAAACAGAAAATTTTGAATAAATCATAAATCAGCAAAAGTTCTTAAATTAAAACGGCAAGTCCACGCCAAAATATGGCACATTTTCATGAACAGAAAGCGTCATCCCGAACTCGTTTCGGGATCTCTCATTTACAGATTTTGAAACATCCGGCTGTAGTCGGCGTGCAGCCGGAGCATAGTATTCATAATTCCTCAGCGGCTTATCGGAATACTTTGAAATCCGCTTTTTGTATTCATATTTTACAAGTAGATTTTCAATTTCTTCACGGCGATGTTTTGAAAGTTCAAGGAATTCAGTTTCTTTTTCAATGCCAAGAAAACGGCGGTTAAAAAGATTCGCTGCGATTCCGGTTGTAGAAGAACCAGCAAACGGATCTAAAATCCAGGCATTTTCTTTTGTTGAGGCAAGAATTATGCGTGCAAGAAGAGGAAGAGGTTTTTGAGTGGGATGTTTGCCACAAGATTTTTCCCATTTTGCAATCGCCGGAAGACTCCACAAGTCGCGCATCTGTGTTCCGCCGTTTATTTCTTTCATAAGCTCATAATTAAAGTAATGAGGAACTTTTTTGTCTTTTCTTGCCCACAGAATGAACTCTGTGAAGTGCGTGAAAAATCTGCACGAAAGATTTGGTGGCGGATTTGTCTTTGCCCAGGTAATGCAGTTTAAGATTCTGAAGTTCAGTTCGTTTAGCATTTGGGCCGCAGAGAAAATATTGTGATAAGTTCTACGTTCGCTTGACTTGCCTTCTGCAAGTCGGCTCACTCCCGAGTTTTGCAAGCAAAACTCGCAATATGTTTTTTCGTAATATTTTATTTTTATCAATAGGCGGAAATCCACTTGCGGTTGAAACTGTTGTCTTCATCGAATCCGCGCGATTTGTCCCAGTCGCCTTTGTTCACAGAAACTTGTTTTCCAGATTGGACTGAAATTCCGCCGATGGTCTGATGGAATTCACACTGAGATTGTTTGAAAAGCTACATCGCCCATCTTCTAGATAGGTCATAAACTCATCTTTGTGATTTTGGGCATAGTTCACCGCTTTCTAAAAGCGGGTTCCTTTCTTGGGACACTGCTGTGAGCTCCACTTTCAGAATGCATCCAGTACCAGTTTCTCTTTTTCAAGCCGGTATGTGTATCGCTGCCCGGGAGTATGTTTTTTGGCTGCCGAATATCTTTCATGTTCAAACAGCCGGTTGATATATTGAACTCCCTGTGCCGCCGGATTACTGCAATCCAGTTCCTTGCCCTTCGGCACAACTTCTATAAAATACCTTCGAAGATGTACGAAGCAGTAACACTGCCTGATACCAGGGAGATTGTTATATCCCTGATAGCAGTCCGTCTTCTCCGGAACGGAAAAGCCACATGAATGAATCTGTTTCTGCTTTTCGTTCTTTTTCATGCAAAACCTGGATTCTGGTTTCGTCAGCCATCAGAAACTGCCGGCGTGGTGAGTTGTGATGACCTGCTGAATCTGGAAGTTCAGAACATCCAGGTTTGCGGAGCCGTTTTACCCAGTTGTAAAAGGTTCCTATTTTAATATCATGCTGTAGACACCATTCGTGATCAGTGAGCCCGCTGGTACGACACTCCATAATCAGTCGGTATTGTTCGTCTGTTGGGATTCGGGTTGCTCGCATAATCCACTCTCTGCAACAATTACTGGTGGTAATCCATCTGCATCCTTTTGTTCAGCTAGCGCATTAAACTTCGGAATGAAATTATCTATAAATGTTGCAACCTTATCCGCATTCTTATCACACCAGTATTGGAATAAAATATTTTGATTTCCCAACACACCTTCTATATGCTTGAACCAATTTTTAAAATCATTTGTATTATATTGAGACGCATCTAATGGCCACTCACTAAAACAAATATCATATGTCAATGCAGATACATGAGAATAATCTTGACTAAACTCTCCAAAACATTCATAGTCTTTTAACAATACAAATAAGTCCTTTTCTATTACTAACGGTAAAATCAGTATATTACCGGATTCTTCAACTAAACGCGACTTATTTCTATATTCTCTTTTCTGCGGCACATCTCCATCCAAAACTATAACATTATTTCTAAATTCTGGAACTTTCTTTTCATACAATTGAATATAATTTGTCCATCCCAAATTAATATCAATAAAATCCATATACAAATCCAAATTAACATGTTGAGAATTTGACAAAATATATCGCAGAAAATCAATCGCTTTCTTATCTTCACAATAAATATTAACTTTATTCCCTCCACCTGGAGCTACCAAGTTAATATCATTTAAGATCCTATTAAGTTCACTACTAGACATTATGTTTTTCGGCATAATAGTTCTTGTACCCGACCTGTCATACTGAGGTTCTAAATATACTACAGAACTATTATACGCATAAATGGGTAATTCAATACCCTTTTCCTGAAATTCCTTTCGTTGTAGTTTGTTCACACATTTTAATATAATTGGAGAATGCGTAGTAAAGACAATTTGTATTCTGAACTCCTTTGCCGCTTCCAACAAATACTCTACTAATTTCATTTGAGAAAAACCATACAATGTTGCATCCAACTCATCAATCAGCAACAAACCACCCTTGTATGCTCCTCCATACTGTTCCTTCAATCGCTTAAATGATAATACTGCCAATAAAATACGGGTAATATTACCTTCACCTGCAGAGTTAGAAAAAATATCATGAACATCGTCACTAATTCCAGCAAAGGTTCTGGATGCAGTTCCTTTTTCTAATCCGACCGAAGCCTCTTCACCCATACTTTGAATGGATAATATTTGACACAATATTTCAATTCTTCTTCAGTTAAATCAATTGGGACTTCATTAGTTTTTCCTGATTCTCCTATAGGAAATAATCTACTTAAACTCAAAAAATAGACAGGAAGTTGTATATAACCAGCTCCACTTGCTCTACTTTCAGAATTCCAAAATCTCAAGGTCGGTTCTCTATCGCCCTGTCTTCTAGCTATACTTTCAACCGAATAATACTCTTTACTATGTACACCCTGATGCAAGTTTAATTTCCACTTATGCTGACCTATAATATCATGTTCCGGAGAAATTTTAAATTTCTCTTTAAACTGCGAGCGAAAATTATAGCCATCAATCGTTTTACATCCATACATTGCATGTCCCTTAGAAATTGTAAATGGCTGACCTAACATTCCCAACACAGTTGTTTTTTGAGTTGCGTTACGTCCTGAAATAGCAGTTATATATCTTCCAAGCCCAAATGAAACATTTTCAAATGCCCTAAACTGCTCAATCTCTATTTCTTTGATAATCATTCTCTACGCCTCCCTATTCAGCAATCAAGTAATTTATTAATGTTAATAGACCTCTTTTCGGAAGCTCAACTAATGTTTTTGTATCAAGTTGAAACTCTGCTGGGCGATGAACCACCCAATTGAGTGGATCAACATTCTTTTCATAATCTCCAAACAACGCAGTAAAATACTGCCTCATCTCTGCATCTGTAATATAATTTGGTAGATTTTTATTGTAATTATCTATAATTTTACTTAATTTAGCCCAAATTTCGAGTTTTATAAAAATTTACAAAAAAGGCGTAATCCTTTA
>CAYSDV010000012.1:0-52565 GCA_964429905.1 uncultured Treponema sp.
TTTTATTTTATCACATTTTACGTATTTAGTTAATTTTTTGCTTTAACAATCGTCCATTTTTCAGCGCACATTTTTTACTGTTCTCATTGTAATATTCCTTTGATTTTATCTGATGATGCTGATAAATCTTGTACTCTATGTGGCGATAACCTTTCATATCTTTCAACAGACTTACGGCCCGTATTCCCAGAGGAAAAGCTTCTTATTTCTTTTTTATTCGGACTAAATAAAGAGGACACCTTGCAAAGTTCTATTTGGGCTGCAAATTCTGTTTACTTTATCAACGGCAAAAAATATTCACTTTCAACAAAAATGCTTAGAGAAGCAGACGTTTCTTCAATCTGTAAAAAACTTGAAGAAAACAAACCTTTGCTTTCAGAAAATAACGCTGCCTATAAAACATTTGAAGAAAACATTGCTCTTTTTGTTCAAGCAAATAAAAAGCGGCTTAGTTTTATAAAAGAAGATGCTTTTTATTTTGTACAAAAAACAGTCCGAGATTTCGGCAAGAAGAACAAGGTGGTTTCGACAGGCTCAACCACCGCAGAGATTAACTCAATAACCGCAGAGCCTAAACCAACTGTCGCCACAGAACAAATTGTGCTTTCATTCAGTGGAGGAAAAGATTCAAGTGCAAGCGCAGATGTTGTCATAAAAGCACTTGCAAATCCAAGCCTTACGCATTTGTTCGGCGATACAACACTGGAATTTCCAAAAACTTACGAATATGTTGAGCGATACCGAAAAAATCATCCGCTTGCAGAATTCAGGATTGCAAAAAACTATGAACAGAATTTTTATTCAGTTTGTGAGGACATAGGCCCGCCAGCCAGAATGATGAGATGGTGTTGCTCAATGTTCAAAACAGGTCCAATTACGCGTGTTTTAAACAGAAAGTACGGAAACCAGCAAATTCTCACTTTTTACGGAATCAGAAGCGCAGAAAGTGTTGCCCGCTCAAAATACAGTCAAATTTCTGAAAATAATGAGAACGTAAAAATCCAGAAACAGACCGTAGCAAGTCCGATTTTCTTTTGGAAAGACATTGACGTGTGGCTTTATCTGCTTGGAGAAAAAGTTGACTTTAACGACGCTTACAGACTCGGCTATGACAGAGTCGGCTGCTGGTGCTGTCCAAACAATAACACTCGTGCTCAGTTTTTAAGCAGACTTTACATGAAAGAGCAGAGCGAAAAATGGAGAACATTCCTTGTAAACTTTGCTCGGTCAATAGGAAAACCAGATGCAGAAGAATATATAGATTCTGGCAAGTGGAAAGCGCGTCAAGGTGGAAACGGTGTAAAAGCAGCTAGCGATGTAAAGCTGAAATTCACTGCATGTACAAGCGAAGAACACGCGAAAATCTATTCGCTCACACACAAGTTTGATGACACATTTCTGAACATGCTCGTTCCGTTCGGAATTGTTTCTAAAGAGCTTGGGCGCGCGCTTTTACATGAAACGATTATTCTTGAGCCAAAATCAAAAGTTCCGATTATTTCTGTCCAACCGTTCAATCAGAACGGATTTGAATACGCAGTAAAAATCAAAACAATGAATGTTTCAAATCATGATGACTTGCAAAGAAAAATCGGCTACCAAGTACGAAAATTCAACGCATGCAGAAAATGCTTGAAGTGCGAAAGCATTTGTAAGGCAGGAGCAATATCTATTGCTGGCGGAGAATACTTCATAAATTCAGAAAAATGCATTCATTGCAAAATGTGCGTCACGGAAAAATATCTTTCAGGTGGTTGCATGATGGATAAATATTTAAGAACTAAAGGAAATTAAAAATGAAATACTCAGGACACGAATCTTTCAGCATAAGAAAAAATTGGCTTCAAAAAGGAATCAGAAAAATAGATGCTTTTACGAAAAATGATTTTGAAACAATGGATGAGTTGGGACTTGGAAGAAATATGGTCAAATCTTTGCGTTACTGGCTTAAAGCGACAGGTCTTTCCGAAGATGAGCCAAAGAAGAAGCACCTGCAACTCTCACCTCTCGGAAAAATTATTATGGAAAACGACCCTTATATTCAGGAGACAGGAACACTCTGCCTGCTTCAATATAATCTTGCTTCAAACAAGGAAAACGCGACAAGTTGGTATTACTTATTCAACGAATTTAATATGACGGAATTTTCTGAAGAAGATTTTTGCCGCTCTCTCCAAAAATGGGATGAAATGAACAATACAAAAAAAGCTGCCATTTCAAGTTTCCAAAAAGATTTTGATTGTATACGCCGCACATATATTTCACGTTCAGAAAATTATGAGGATCCGGAAAGCAATATGGACTCACCTTTTGCAGAACTAGGATTATTAAACATAACAGAAAAAAACGAGTTGAAAAAAATGACACCTTTAAAAAGCAATATTCCTGCAATCATTTTATTCAGTTTGATTCTAAAAATGCACGGAAATGAGATTTTAAAACAATCAGTTTGCCGACCAGCCTGCCGTCTGGCAGAACAGGTAGAAGTTCATAATAACAGTTCGTTCGAGCTCAAACTTTCTTCTCTTCTGAATGACAAATGCAGTCCTGGAAAAATTTTTAACATGGATTCAATTCTACTTATGAACCTTTTAAGTGAGCTTGAAAACAAAAATTTCCTTGAAGTTGTAAGAACAGCGGGGCTCGATGTTGTCCGCATAAAAAATAATATAACTTTCGAAGAATGTGTGAACCAATATTATAAGGAATTAAAAAATGAATAAAGAGTTTAAAATGATACAAATTTCAAAAAATTTTCAGACATCTGTAAACATCGCTTATGATTTACACGACAAGGAAAAAATCAAAAATTTTATTCCAACAACAGAAAGTATATTTTTAATAGAAGAACTGTTTGAAAGCGTAAATTCAAATTCCGTAAACCGCGCACATATCTTAATTGGCTCTTACGGCAAAGGAAAAAGCCACATTATTCTGGAAACTTTAAATCTTCTTTTCGAAAAAGACAAAAAATTATTCACAAGAGTTTTTACAAAAATCAAAGAGCAAAATCCAGGACTTTTTGAAGATATAAACAATTATCTAGAAAGCGAACGGAAAATTCTTCCAGTAATAATAAACGGCTCTTCCACGAGTTTAAGTCAGGCGTTTTTGTTTTCACTTTATTCAACATTAAAGCAGAATAATCTTGAAAGATTTATGCCGGATACAAATTTCAAATCAGCAATAAATACAATTCAAAACTGGAAAGAAAAATTTCCTTTGACTTATTCAAACCTAAAAGAAAAACTGCCCATAAGCATAAATGATTTTATAAACCGTCTTGAATCTTTTGATTTTGAAGCTTATGAAGAATTTGAAAGAATCTATCCTGAAATCACAAGCGGAAGCGTTTTTAACCCTTTTGCTAACTACGATATTGTTGAACTTTATGAAAATGTAAGCAAAAAACTTTCCGCCTCAAATGAGGGATGGTGCGGTCTTTTTGTAATTTACGACGAGTTTTCAAAATACCTTGAAAGTTCTATTTCGAAAGCAAGCATAAACGACATAAAACTCTTGCAAGATTTTGCGGAAAAATGCGGGCGAGCTTCCTCTGCCGGAAACAAAAATCAGCTGCATCTCCTTTTGATTTCACACAAAGAATTTTCAAACTATATTGACAGCCTTCCAAAAGAAAAAGTTGACGGATGGAAAGGCGTAAGTGAAAGATTCAAACATATTGTCCTAAATTCAGATTATTCGCAGATTTACGAAGTGATTGGCGAAGTCTTACAAAAGGACTCGCAGCTTTGGAAAAAATTTCTTCTTGAACAAAAATCTTTTTTTGAAGATGAAAGCGAGCGTAAAACAAATCAAAAAATGTTTGGCTTCAATTCCGAACTTTGCGATTTTGTCTGCAAGAACTGCTACCCTTTAAGTCCCGCAACATCTTACATTCTTCCGCGCCTTTCTGAAAAAATCGCGCAGAACGAACGCACAATGTTCACCTTTCTTGCAGGAAGCGAAAAAACAAGTCTGCCATCTCTAATTAATCGCTATTGCGAGCAAGCCGCTTGCAGTGGCAACGAAGCAATCTTGCCCCATATCTTTAGCCCAGATATCCTTTTTGATTACTTCGAAAATCAGCTGAGAAGCGAAAACTATACAAGTCCGATTAAAAAAATCTATTCCACCGCGAAAAAGTGCCTTGAGTCTATTCAAAATAAAAGCCTTGAAGCAAAAATCATTAAAACACTCTGCCTAATTTACTGTCTTGAACAATTCGAACGCCTTAGCCCTACAATTGAAACATTAGCAGACATTTTTATAACCAGCGAAACTTCCTGGAAAAATATAAACGAGGCGATTGAAAATTTAACTAACAGAAATCTTCTATATAAAAGTCGCTCAAATGACTTTTTGATTCTAAAAGAAAATTTAAATGTAGATTTAAACGAACTGATTTTAAATACAATTGAAAAGCGCAAGCATAAAATCTCAGAAATTGAAATCTTGAATTCTGTAAATTCTGAAAAAATCCTTTATCCGATTGAATACAATGTAAAAAATGATATGACTCGATATTTTACATTCATTTTCTGTATGCAAAATGAATTGCTATCATATTTGAATACAAAAGAACTTGTTAAAAATGCGGATGGAATTGTAATCGGTATTATTTATGATAAAGAAGAAACTGATAAGAATATAAAAAAAATTACCGCAGATTTTTCTAAAAAAATATTGAATTCCTGTATGATTGTTCTTAAAAAAAATAATTTTTCTTCTATTGTAAAAGATTTAAGAACTTTAGATGCAGTTGACTTCTTAAAAACAGAAAATCAAAAAGACAAAATTCTTTGCGACGAACTTAATTTGATTCAAAATGATTTGCTGAATTCCGTACAGAAATTTATTCAAGGATTTACCCATCCAGAAAATGACAAAAGTTATTATTTTGCCCTAGGAAAAGAACAGAAAATTTTTCGTCGTGCAAACTTCGATGAACTTCTATCGAAAATCTGTTCAGAATGTTTTACAAACACGCCGCTTATAAACAATGAATCGCTTAACAAAAATATTCTTACAGGAGCAGCAGACAAAAGCCGACGAATTTTAATCGATGCAATCTTAAGTTCTGAAGAAGAAAACCTAGGAATAAGCGGCGGACAGGAACTTTCTTTTATGAGAAGTGCGTTGTGCGTTCCGGGAATTTTAAAGAAAAATCATGCTGAACTCCTGTCTACTGACCAGCCTACCGTCTGGCAGAACAAGATGGTTAATTCAGCATCTATGGAAAACAGGCTCCGCAACAAGTTCGAAATGCCAGCAAATCAAAAACACTTCGATACTACAAGCGAAAAAATTGATAAGAACTTCAGAAATCTTTTTTGCATAATAAACGAATTTATTGATAAAGCTAAAATTTATAATAACGCATCATCACAAGACAAAAACGAAGCAATCCCATTTGAAAATCTAGTTCAAAAACTTTCTAGCAAAGAATACGGAATCGGTCTAAGAAAAGGCGTAATCCCAATTTATCTGGCAGTTGCGCTCTCTAAAATCAAACGTAACGTTGTTATAAAAAACAATACGATTGAAGTTCCACTTGATTCAAACACTTTGTGCGCGCTTACGGAAAATCCAAAAGACTTTACATTAAGCGTTGTTGATTTTGACAAGCCGAAAGAAATTTACATCAAGTCGCTTTGCAAAATGTTTGATGAGTTTCCGCTAAAAGAGCAGGACTTTGAAAAAATCACTTACTCAAAAATTGTAAATTTGATGCTCGACTGGTATCGCGCGCTTCCAAAATATTCGCGGGAAAAAAGAAAAAACACGCCGCGGCCATACATAACTTTTATGAACGAGCTTAAAAATGCAGTTTCACAAAGCCAGAAATTTCTTTTTGTAAAGATTCCTAATATCTTTGAGAGTTCGGATTTTGCAGACAGCTTAATCCAAAAAATCGAAACTCTAAAAAAAGACTACGAAAATTATCGTTTTGAACTTGAAAACGACTTAGCGCAAAAGACAAAAAATATTCTCGGTCAGTTTATAAGCAATTTCAACGAAAATGACAGTCTTTGCGCTCTCTACAAAAAGTTTTACGAAAAACTGGAAAACAAAAATCCTGAAATCATAAACCACAAGTTCGAAAACAGCGCAGAAAATCTTTTTGTGATTTTTGCAAACTGCGGAAACGATGAAATAAAACTCGTAAAAAGCCTCGCAATTTTTTTGACAGGAATCAACACAGAAGACTGGAACGACAGCACAAATGAAATCTATGAAAAACGGCTGAATGAATTTATAAAAACTCTGAATGACTATGCAGAAAACAAAAATGCGTTAGGGATTGTAGTGGCGCGAAGCGTTGTTTTTGGCGCGGTTGAGCAGCAAAGCGTGTCGAAACCCGCCAAAAACAATGGAGGCGAAAGCCGGAACCACGCAAAGCCCGACCTGAAGGTTGAGCGAAGCGAAACCGAAAGGAAACGCCCAAATGAAACAAGTGAATACAAAATTCTTTTTGCAGATGAAGAAAATACTCTGCATTTTGACAAAGTTGAATGTTCGCAAAAAGCAAAAAGTCTGGAAGCGGAATTGCGGAATATTTTTTCAGAATACGGGCAATCTATTTCTGTTGGTGAAAAACGTCAAGTTCTGATGGATGTTCTAAAGGAGTTTTGCAAATGAAAACAGCATATTTTGATAACGCTTCAACAACTTTTCCAAAGCCAAATTGCGTATACGAGTTTATGGACTCATTTTACAGAACAGCTGGAGCGAACGTAGGACGAGGACAATACAAAATATCCGCAGAAAGTTCAAAAATTATTTTTGAAACGCGGGAACTTTTAAAAGAACTTTTAAACTGCAAAAACAAAAAAGTGTTTTTTACGCCGACCGCAACAATCGCTCTGAACATATTGATTCAGGGAATTGTGCGGAAATCGTGGTGGTTGAACAACATCGAAACCTCTAGCAATGGTCATTTCAACTGTCATTTCGACAGGCTCAATGACCACCACAAACAGCTTACCGTCTACATTTCTCCGTTCGAGCACAACGCGGTAACAAGAGTTCTGCACGCGCTGGAAAAAGAAAAATTGGTAAAAGTTAAAGTTCTGCCCGTTGAAAAAGAAAAAAATTTTTCCTATGACTTTCAAAAAATTGAACGCGAGTTTGAAAACGAAAGACCTGAGCTCTTAATTTTGAGCCACGCAAGCAATGTGTGCGGACTTGTTTGCCCTGTAGAAAAATTATGCGCACTCGCAAAAAAACATAGCGCGCTCACTCTCCTTGATATGGCGCAGTCCGCCATGCTTGTTCCGATGGAACTTTCAAGCGACTTGTACGACTTCGCAGTTTTCGCTGGACATAAAACGCTGCTTGGCCCGCTCGGAGTTTCGGGCTTTACAGCAAGCGAAGAAGTTTTACAAAAAAATATTGAACCGGTTTTGTTCGGTGGAACAGGAGTTGACTCCCAGAATCAGGATATGCCGCACGACTTGCCCGCCCGCTTTGAAATGGGAAGTATAAACATCCATGCAATTTCAGGTTTGCATGCAGCTCTTTTGTGGTGGAAAGACGGCGCGGAAAATATCCGCCAAAAAGAAAAGGAAAATCACCTGCGTCTTTTGGAAATCTTACAAAAATACGACTTTATAAAAATCGCGGGTCCTGCCGCAGAAAGCCGGAGCGAGAACTGCGTAGGAGTTGTTCCATGCATTTTTAACGGCTACAGCGCAGACGAAATCGGAAACGTTCTCGACGAAAAGAACATCGCCGTCCGTACAGGCTTGCAGTGTGCGCCGCTCGCTCACAAAACGATAGGGACTTTTCCAGCCGGAACAGTACGCTTTTCTGTAGGATATTTTACGAACGAAGAGGATTTTGATGCGCTGACAGAGGCGTTGGAATATATCAAGAGGAATATTTAGGAATAATTTTAGCGAGGAGAAAAATAGAAAATGGATTTGAACTCAATTTTAAAAAGCATTATCAGCAATGATTTAATTCTTCCTGACTTTCAAAGAGGATTTGTCTGGGATTCTGAACAGATGAAAAAACTGTATGCAAGTGTTCTTGCCAAAATCCCGATTGGAAGCATTCTTACATTGGAATCATCAGATAACAATTTTAACTGCAAACAAATCGGTGCAAAACCAAGAAGCAGAATACTTCCAAAACCGTCAAAGCCTGTTGATTATCTTATTGACGGACAGCAACGTATAACTTCTCTTCTTGCTGGATTTTCGACTTATTATTTTGAAAATTTCAATAATGATGAAAACGAAATTGCGTCAAATGATTTGCTGGCGATTTATTTTATAAAACTTCCAGCAAAAGATAACACTGAAAGTGAAGATTTTTTTGGAATCAGAGATTTATCATTCAAGAAACGATATTTTTCAAGTTCGGAAATGGATTCTATCATTGATTCCAAATTTCTTTTTGAAATTTCTGACAAATTTGGCAAAAAGAAAAAATCCTTTGATATAGAAAATAAATCAGTCTTCGATGAAATTTTTAATTATTGTACAAAAGCTGAAAAAGACGAAACCGGATTGAACTTTTATAGGATTCCTCTTCAGTTGATAAACGGAGATTCTGCTTTGATTGCAGAAACAAGGGCTGCAATTATGGATCAGATTGCAAACTTCCATAAGGGAACAAAAAAAGATATTGCAAAAACTGTTTGGACTAACGCAATTTCCAGTTATTTTTCAGAATGCTTGAATGGAATTTGCTTGGAAGAAATTAAAGTCGAAAATTCTGACAAGGCTCGAGCAATTGATATTTACAACAATCTTAATCAAGGCGGTGTGAAACTAAGCATTTTGGACTTAATTATTGCAACAGTTGGAACTAAAAATGACAAAAATTTTTATGACCAACTTCTTGAAGTTCTCAATGAAAATTTCTTTTATGACAAAAATGTTCTTTCCTCCGAAATGCAGAGTTTGATTGCCAATCAAACTTCATACAATCCATTTGAAGTTGCAAATATTTTAACATCAAAAGGTGAAATGAAGAAAATGTTTACAAGCGTTTTTCTTGATGTTTTGTCTTTGCTTTCAAGCAAAAAGAAAGAGAAAAAGTTTTCCGCAAAAGTTCCAAAAAATAAAAATGAGAACGATTATTTTACGGCTCTAGTGACAAAAGAAAAAGAAGTCCTAAAGCTTTCTGCAGATGACGTTCTTGGAACGTACAAAGAAGCTTGCAAATCAATCGCAAGAGCATTATTTTTCTTTCAAACCCGCTGCGGAATCCGCGATTTTGATGCTATTAATTACAAGGCACAAATCACGGTAATTGCATACTTTTTTTCAGAAGATGAATATTTTAAAAACAAAAAAATCCATGATTTTTTCGAATATTGGTATTGGATTTCTGTTTTCGCCTGGATGTATCCTTCAAATCAAAAAATTGAAATTTTGAACGAAATTGAAAAATTCGAAGATTTTATAAAATCAAACAAATCAATTGACAGTTTCAATTATTTGAATACGGCAAGAGAAGAAGTCCTAGGTAAAAAATTTTATTCTGACAAAGAAACTTTGACAATGTCTCAAGTTGAAATCACCGGAAAATATCCACCAAAAGTATTAACAAACTACATTTGCCAGTTCTATTTAAGCCGAGGTTATGGATATGAAAGTTTTTTTGTTGACACGAAACACAGCAAAACTGCAAAAGATAAAATAAATGTTTTTTATGATGAAAAACTTGAGACTCATCATCTTATGCCACTTGGTTCTGATCCAGAAAAGAAAATTGGACAAACAACAAAAGAACTTCGTGCAAAAAACGAAAATCCATTCAACTCTCCACTAAATATGCTTTTAATCACAAGAAATGACAACAGCCTTATTTCTGATATGGATTATGACAAATATTCCAACAATGAAGCCGTAAAAGAGGTTCTTCCGTCACTTGATTGTAATATTGGAGAAAAAACTTTAACTGAATTTCTTTCACATCGTTTTGACGGTTTATATTCGAAATTAAAAAATGTCTTGGACGGACTTTCTTTTAATTTGAAAAATGGAGTTGTTTAAATTATGACTTTTCCTGACCTTTCCATCAAATCCGAATACCGCTCTCTAAAGGACGATGTTGTAAAAGATTTTTTCATTCCGACACTTTCCGCAGCAGTTTCGTACAAACGCTCCGTGGGATTTTTCTCTTCGACTGCGCTTGAATTGTTTTCCAAAGGTCTTTGTGAACTTGCAAAAAATGGCGGACAGATTGAGCTTGTAGCATCTCCTTATCTTTCGGCAGAAGACGAGGAAGCAATTCGGAAAGGATATGAAAACCGGGAAAAAATTATTGAAAACGCACTTTTACGGAATCTTCAAAACGCAGAAGAAATTAAAAACCCTTTTGAAAAAGACCGGCTGAACCTTCTTGCGAACTTAATTGAAAGCGGAATTCTAAATATAAAAATCGCCTTCACAGAAAATGAATCTTCTTCAACTGTAGGAATGTATCACGAAAAACTTGGAATCATCGAGGACGAAGACGGAAACAGAATCGCATTTTCAGGTTCAATGAACGAAAGCGGAACAGCGCTCACAAAAAATTACGAAACGGTCGATGTTTTCTGCTCCTGGAAAAATAAAGATGAAAATTCGCGCGTTGTGCAAAAACTCGAAGCATTTTCAAGAATTTGGGGAAACTATGAGCCTGGGCTAAAAGTCAAGCAATTCCCATTAGTTGATAAAGCAATTCTTGAAAAATACAAACGCGGAAAACCAGACTTTGACTTAGATAAAAGAGAATTTGAGAAAAATGACACAGTGGTTGCGCAAAATCGAAACCACAATCCTGCTGAAATAGAGATCATTTCGACAAGCTCAATGACCACGGATGAGTACAAAATCAACCACTCGCTGAGTGAAGAACTGAAAGTGGCGGAAACGCAGAAAAAACAATTTCTTGTAAATCTTCCAGTTTGGCTAAAGCTCCACAAATATCAAGAACAGGCAATTATAAACTGGAAAAATCAAAACTTTGTTGGCATTTATGACATGGCGACTGGAACTGGAAAAACATTAACTGCGCTCGCATCTCTTACTCGCCTTTATCACGAAAAAGAAGGAAATTTCTGTGTCATAATTTTGTGCCCATACATTCATCTTGTTACGCAATGGATTTCAGATATTCAAGAATTTGGAATTAAGCCGATTGTTGCATTCGGCTCTTCGCCACAAAAAGACTGGAAAGAAAAACTTATCCGTGCCGTTCAAAAACGAAATTTTCGCAATGATGAAAAAGGATTTTTTTGCCTTGTTTCTTCGATTGCAACTTTCAAGCGGGATTTTATCCAGACACAAATTTCAAAACTCAAAAAGAAAATCTTGCTGATTGCTGATGAAGCACATAATCTGGGAGCTAAAAACACTTTAAAATATCTCTATACAAATAAATATCAATTCAAGCTTGCTCTTTCCGCGACGCTAGAACGCCATTTTGATGATGAAGGAACACAAACTCTTTACGACTTTTTTGGCAATAAATGCATCGAATACAAACTAAAGCAGGCTATAGAGGAAGGTTATCTCACGCCTTACAAGTATTATCCAATTATCACAACATTGGATTTTGAAGAAAAAGAAAAATATCTTGACTTGTCAAAGTCGATTGCAAACGAAATCCGTATTGACGAAGAAGGAAATAAGGTTCTGTCAGAAAAAGGAAAAATGCTCTGCATAATGCGGTCAAGAATTATCGCAGGTGCAAAATCAAAGCTTGATGCGCTTCTAAAAACAATTGAACCTTATAAAAATAAATTTAACATTTTGATTTATTGCGGCGCAACAAAATATAACGAAGATGAATTTGATTCTGAGCAAGATGAAAATACTATCAGGCAAATAGATGAGATTGTAAAATCGCTTTATGAAAAATATAGAATGAAAATTTCAAAATTCATCGCAGAAAAAAGTCCGGAAGAGCGGGATTTAATTATCCAAAATTTCAAGGACAAAAATATCCAGGCGATTGCTGCAATCAAATGTCTTGATGAAGGCGTGAACATTCCGTCGATAAAAACTGCATTCATTCTGGCAAACTCCACAAATCCAAAGGAATATATCCAGCGACGCGGAAGAGTTCTGCGTTTAAGCTCAGGGAAAGATTTTGCAGAAATTTATGATTTTATCTGCCTTCCAGAGAAACTTGAAACTTTGGAGAACAAAACAGAAGAAGAAAATGAAAATTTCAAGTCTCTTGCAGCAAAAGAAATTAAAAGGATGAAAGAGTTCTCAAATCTTTCACAAAATGAATATGAAAGCGAGCCTTTGATTCAAAAAATCAAGGAAGTTTTCAAAATAGATGAAAATATAGACACGGAGGATTATGAAAATGACTGATGAAACAAACGGAGGACTCTCAGAGGAGCGGAAAATTTATCTGATGCTTTTCAACAAAATCATGCGACTTGAGCACGACAACGCACATTCGAAAGACGACTCTGACAAAACAATGCAAGACAAAATCAAGAAAGCCATACAGACAATGGTTAAGATAGATTAAGGAGCGGAGAAATGCTATTAAAAAAAATGATAATTGAGAATTTCCGTCAATATGTTGGAAAAAATGAAATTGATTTTTCAACTGACAAAGAGAAAAACGTCACTATTTTAATAGGCGACAATGGAAGCGGAAAAACAACAATCAGCCAGGCTTTTCTGTGGTGCTTGTACGGGGAAACTCCAGGTTTCCTAAAAAAAGAATCAATTCTTTCAAGTATTGTTGAAAATGAAATATATGAAGGCTGGAGACGAAACGTAAAAGTAACGCTTGAAATGAAGCATGCTCACATTACATACACAATTTCAAGAATTAAAAGTTTTTTTAAGAATGGAGATAAATTAAAATCAAGCGATCCAACCCTTTCAATTTCCTGTGTAAAAAACGGAGAAACAGTTTCTCTGCTTGGACGAGAAAAAGATAAATGCATCAATGAAATCTTGCCTGAAGAACTTTCAACCTACTTTTTTCTAACTGGAGAAAAAATCGACTCAATGTCTTTTGACATCAAACAAGGAAAATCAAAAGATTTTGCAAACGCTGTTAACAGTCTTCTTGATTTGAATTATTACCGGACAATCATAAAGCACTTGAAGTCAATCAAAAAAGAATACGACTCGGAAGATTTTTCTGGAATGACAGCAGATATTGAAAAGTGTAATCGGAATATCGAGAATGATAACAAGAATATTGAAACTTTAAACGAGAAACTTAGCGAAGTTCAAAAATCAATCACATATTTCGATGATAAAATCATTGACCTAAAAGCCCAGCTCCGTTCAAAAGAATCTTCAAAAGATTTCGAAATTGAACGACAAAAAATTGAAGAAAAAACAAAGAAAAAAGAAGCTGATTTGCAAATTGAAATGAACTCGGCAATTCAAAATTTCATAAAAAAAGCTCCGTTCTTTTTCGCAAAAACTGCGTTCAAAAAATCTCTGGAAACATTAAAAGAAGTTTCCCAAATGAAAACTGACGATATTCCAGAGCGACTCCATGCTGACTTGATAAACTGGATTGAAAAAAATCATAAATGCATTTGCGGAACTGAAATTCACCAAGACGCAAAAGAATTTGCGTTTCTTGAAAACTGGAGAAATATTGTTCCACCAGAAGCAATCGGAAGCCTTGTGAAAAAAGAAAAAGAGCTTACTTTGAGCAATTTTAAATCTTCAGAAAATCTTTGCGAGGAGTTTAAAAGAACTCACGAAAAACTTGACTCAATACACGATGAAATTGAAGATTTTCAAAGTAAAATAAATGAACTTACAGAGAAAATTGCGCAATCTGAAGACACTTCGGCAATTCAAATAGACTTAACGAACAGTGAGCATCGAAAAAAAGATGCAGAAGAAATGCGTTGCAAATGGCAAAGTCAAATCAGTAATCTTGAATTTGACAAAAATGAAAACATAAAAGAACGTGACAAACTTTTGAAATCTTCAGAAACAGGCAGAAAAATAATTGTTTGGAGAAACATGACAGAAAAACTTATCAAAGGTTTTGAACGTCAGCTTGAAAACGAAGAAAAGCAAAAGCGTGAAAAACTTATTTCTGCTGTGAATGAAGCGTTTGTAAAAATCTACGGAACTTCATTCTCTGTGAACATTGATGAAAATTACAAAATCAGCACAAACTCAAACCTTGAAAAATCAACCGGCGAAGGAATGAGCGTAATTTACGCTTTTCTCGCAGGACTTTTGTCTGTTATAAAGAATGACAAATCAAGGCAAGAAACTAATTCAGAAAATGGAAAAGAAGCAGATGTACAAGAAATTCCTGAACTTGAATCTTATCCGCTTGTCCTAGACGCTCCTTTTTCTGCGCTAGACAAAACAAGAATTTCTTCAATATGCAAAGTATTACCGGAAGTTTCCGAGCAAATTGTGATCCTCATAAAAGACACAGACGGAATCGAAGCAAAGAAATATTTAGCAGATAAAATTGGAATCTGCTACAACCTTGTGAAAGTCGGAAATCACGGCGACCAGACTGAAATTCATAAGGATGAAAATTAAACAGAGGAATAGAATGGCAATCTTCAATCAACTCTTTCTAATTAAAGGAAAACATGCGGATATGGTCCGCGATTTAAAAAACAAGCTTGGAAATGAATGCCGAAATATCGATATTTTTTACATTTCGATTATTTTAGGGCTCACACAGAACCAACACGCAGAAATCAACAACGATATGAAAATCGAACCAGCAAAAATTGATCCTGAGCAAATGATTCGGTATGGAGATGAGATAGAATTTTTATATCGTCTTGTAATGCTTTCCGACTCAAAGTATTGCATTTCTTCACAAAAACGAGCTGACAAAGCATTCCGATACAAAAACGATGGAAGTTGTGAGAAAGATGAAATTCATTTTGTTGAAACAATGCTTGGAGGACTTGAATTTTTTTATGAACAAGTCGCAAAAGATTCCGCTGGAAAATCTGATATTTTCAACAATATTTATGAACTAGTTGATTCTTATAATGATATTTCTGAAGAAATAACAGAGGATTCGCTCTATACTATATTTTCTGAATAAGATCCAACACATCGAATACGTAATAAATGACATTCTTTCTGAAAAAACTTGGAGTTGGTAAAATGTCACTACCTTAACAACAAAATTATAAACGAAATCTGCATTAAAATTTCCCGTACTTGCAGATTTCGTGCATTTAATATATATCACTTGTAATCAAGACCATATCATATAAAAAAAATAATTTTCAACCAAAAAATATTTTATCAAATTTTTAATAACTTCTTTTGAAAGAATTTAAAAAATAGTAAACTAGTAAATTATAACGGAGAAAAAAGTCATTGCTGATTATTGCACAAAATAATACCCATATTTTTATAAAATTTAATTTTTTTTATGACAACTAAAATTCAGAAATTCGACATCACAATTTTATGCAAAGTTGTAGACAATTTTGGAGACATCGGATTTGTTTTGCGGCTTGCAAGGGAAATCATTGCTTTATGTGGGGAAAGACTTCCCCTCGCTTCAACCGCCACAGCGGTTTCCGCTACCCCTTCCAGCGGGGAGAGCCCCGCAACGCCCCCGGTTTTGCCAAACATCAGAATTGTTTCCGATAATTTAAAATCTTTCTCGCTCCTTGAACCAAAAATAAATCCAACACTTGATGTTCAAAATGTAAACGGTTGTAAAATTTTCAACTGGAATGCGGATGCCGCCTGCCTTTCCGAATTCAGAAAAAATCCGCCGCAAATAATTTTGGAATGTTTTCAGTGCGGCCGCCCCGATTGGCTTGAAAACCTGCTTTTTACAGAAAAAGTTCCTAACATCGTAAACATTATTATGATTGACTATTTAACAGCAGAAGATTACGCAGAAACATTCCATAAATTAAAAAGCCTGACCAGAAGCGCCCGCGTTCAAAAAGTAAATTTTATGCCTGGCTTTACACCAAAAACCGGCGGTTTAATCTTTAACAGCCAGGAATCCGAATTTTCAGAAAAAAAATCATCAAATAATTTCAACGCAATAATGTTCGGCTACCCGCGCGACTATTCCCCTATTTTACGTTCACTTGAAAAATTTGCAAAAACTTTAAAAAAAGATGGCAAAAAACTAAATATTCTGTTAGCGCAAGGAGCGGGTTTCAAATCGTTTAAAAAAGCTTATGCTTGCAAGTCAGATTTTTATGCTCAAAATGCCGTTTCCAGCAGCAACAACATTTCGCTGACCGAACTTCCATTTTTACCGCAAACCGAATGGGACAACATGCTATTCAAAAGCGACATTCTGTTCATCCGTGGAGAAGACAGCTTAAGCCGCGCCTGTTTAAGCGGTATTCCATTCCTCTGGCATGCCTATCCGCAAACCGAAGAATATCAACTTGTAAAAGTAAACGCGCTTTTAGAGCAAATGAAACCGCACTTTTCTGCCGAAGACTTTTGCACTTTGCAAAAATGCTGGCAACTTTACAATACAACAGAAGTAAACGGCACCGACTTGGAAAACGCACTGGACGCATTTTTGCAAAAATACAATTCACTTTGCAAAGGTTTTAAATCATTCTCCAAATCGCTATTTGAAAATGGAAATTTTGCAGAACATCTGCTGGAATTTATTTTTTCAAAATACAAAGAATATTACGCAGATTTTTAAGATTCATCCGCCAGTCTTTGCAACCGTCTTTAAAAATCTGTTAAACATCAAGCAAAAACCGGTTTAGTGAATATCGCAAAAAAAATCATTTTTCGTATTCCAAAAGCAAATCGCCGCCGAACGTTTTTATTTCTTTCAAATTAAATTCAAACGCTTGGCCAGGAAGTTCAACGCCAGCACCACAAACCGGACTTTTTGCATTTCCTCCAAATATTTTAGGTGCAACAAAAGCATAGATTTTCTGAACAAGATTTTCATTTAAAAGCGAATAATTTATTTCGCCGCCGCCTTCCACAAGAACGCTGTCAATTTTTCGCCTTCCTAATTCCTTAAAAAGTTCAGAAAGCTCAACATTTCCGTTTTTATCGGCATTAAACAAAAGCACTTCAACGCCATTTTTTTCCAACGCAGATTTCTTTGCGACAAAATCCGCAAAATCGCAATCCACAGCCGCAACAATTGTTTTTATTTCGCCCGCACTCTGCACAATTTTGCAATCCAACGGAATTTTCAAATGCGAATCGCAAATTATTCTAATCGGATTATTTCCGCCAGGAATTCTACAATTAAGCATAGGATTATCCTTTAAAACTGTACCAATGCCGCAAAGGATTCCCGCATAACGATTTCGCAATTTATGAACATATTCCCGACTTTTTTCACAAGTAATCCATTTTGATTCGCCAGTTTTCGTCGCAATTTTTCCGTCCATTGTCATCGCATATTTTAACGCAACAAAAGGAAGCGCCGTCGTTATAAAATAAAAGAAAATCGGATTCAGCGCGTCACATTCATCTTTTAAAAAATCTTCCACAACTTCAATTCCGTGCTGGCGCAAATATTCGTTGCCTTTTCCGTGCACAAGCGGATTCGGATCCCGGCTTCCTACAACAACTTTTGCAATTCCATGCTCTGCCAACGCCTGAGTGCAAGGCGGCTGTTTTCCAAAATGACAGCACGGTTCAAGAGTAACATAAATTGTTGCACCCGACGCATCATTTCCGCGTTCCTCGCAATTTTTCAAAGCCTCGCGCTCCGCATGCATTTCGCCATATTTGCGATGGAATCCTTCACCTATTATTTTTCCGTCTTTTACAATTACTGCACCCACAAGCGGATTCGGATTTGTAAAACCTTCGCCTTCGCGCGCAAGTTCAATCGCCCGACGCATATATTTTTTTTCGTCATTCATATTTTTATTATATATAAATTATTCAGAAAGCAAAAATTCTTCCAATTCTTTTACATTTTTGCAAATAAAATCCGCACCGTTCTTCAAAAATTCTTCTTCCGAACCATAACCGTAAAGAACAGCCGCAACTTTTATCCCGTTTTCGTGCGCTCCCACAATATCATTTTCGCGGTCGCCGACCATAATAACATTTTCTTTTGCAGAATCCGGAATTCCGCAATTTTTTAGCGCATACTCAATAACCTGCGATTTTTTGCTGCGCGATTTATCCAACGAACTTCCACCGACAAAATCGAAATATTTTTTCAAATCAAAATGTTCCAGCACAATATTCGCCTGTGGTTCTGGCTTGCCGGTCGCAAGAACAATATGTTTTTTTGCGTTTTTCAATTTTTCTAAAAGCGGAATAATTCCTTCATAAACTTTATTATTGAAAATTCCCGATTTTTCATAGCTTTTTCGGAAAATTTTTACAGCCTCTTCGCATTGTTCGTGCGTAAAACCGCAATATTTTGGCAAACTATCCCATAACGCCGGTCCCAAAAAAGGCATCATTTCTTCTTCAGATTTTTCAATTCCAAAAAACGAAAAAATCGCACGCAGCGATTCAAAAATTCCAGGCCTGGAATCCGTCAAAGTTCCGTCCAAATCAAAAAAAATATATTCTTTCATAATTCTTCTTATTAAAAAATTACCTTTTTTTCGCTATTTTCCAACGCAAAATCGGCTAAAAATACTTCCAAGAACGTCATCCGCTGTAACTTCGCCAGTTATTTCGCCAAGAAAATTCAGCGCATCCTCCAAATCCTGAACCACAGCATCCAAAGCAAAATCTTTATCTACTGCAACCAGCGAATGTTTTACACATTCCAAAGCTTCTTCAACCGCGGTTTTCTGTCTTGCAGAACCAATTCCCGCCTGCGGCCGTTCACTTGCAACGCCAGAAAGCAACACTTCCTTTACAGAATTATAAAGTTCCGCAAAACCAGTTCCTTTTTTTGCACTGATTTTAATTTCTTTCTTTACACTTGGAAAATCTGCTTTTTGCAATTCCTGCCGCTCTTCTGCTAAATCCGCTTTATTCCAGCAAAATATAAGCGGCTTTTTCGCTCTTTTCAAAAATTCTTCATCTTCAGCAGAAAGGCCTGTTTTGCTGTCGCACAAATAAAGAATCAAATCCGCGTCTTCCGTTAAATTTTTTGTAAGTTCAACGCCATGCGCTTCAATTATATCTTCAGTTTCGCGAAGTCCAGCTGTATCAAACAAACGAACAGGAAGCCCGCCAAAATCAACCCAACTTTCCAGCCAATCTCTAGTTGTTCCTTCAATATCGCTTACAATTGCGCGGTCTTCCTTTAAAATCGCATTAAAAAGCGAAGATTTTCCCGCATTTGTCCGACCGCAAAGCACAACCCGCGCTCCATCCTGATACAGTTTTTCCCCTTTCCAAGAATCATTCAACTGGCTCAACCGCTCAATCGCTAAAAGCAACTCGGAACAATCAAACGAATCTGCAATAGTTTCCTCATCTTCAGGATATTCAATTTCCACTTCTATAGAAGCAAGCGTATCTGTAATCAGTTTTTTTATGCTTTCAATTTCTTCAAAAAGATTTCCAGCAAGTCTTCCTGCCGCTCGGCTTCGGCTTTCTCCCGTGCGGCTTTCTATTATTTCTTGAACAGCTTCTGCTTTTGTTAAATCTGCCTTGCCATTTATAAAAGCGCGAAAAGTAAATTCTCCGCGCTCCGCCTGCCTAAATCCGCTGTTAAGCAAAATATTCTGAATTGCCATCACAACGCTTGGTCCGCCATGACAGCAAACTTCCACCATTTCTTCGCCCGTAAAACTTTTCGGAGCACGGTAAACGCTTACCATAACTTCATCAATCTTTACGCTATCTTTTTGAATCCATCCATAAACAAGAGAATTCCCCAAAGCGTTATTCAAAGCATTCGGCCGCGAAAAAACTTTAGAAAGAAGCTTAACACTATCTTTTCCGGAACAACGTATAATTCCAAGCGCAGCCGGTGCCAAAGCAGTTGCAATGGCGCAAATCGGCTCTTCCGGAGCATATTTTGGATTCGGCATAAAAACCTTCTATTTTTTATTAAAATTATTAATCCGCAATAAAGGCATAAAAGCAGATTCACTAAAAGTTTGCCGTTTTTTACCGTAATTGTAAATGCTATTCATCCGGGAAAGTCCATCATTTCTAAATTCCGGCGCTTCCTGGGTTCCTACAGCAGGTTTTTTGAACTTTACATCAGCTTCCGGGCAAGTTCCTATGAATGGTGCATCATCCGCAACATCCGGCGAAAGCATTTCGTAATTTCCGGCATTATTCCAGTACATATAACCGCGATTAACAGAATCTCTTACTCCAAAAATTTCTTTAAGAATATAATCTTTATTGTAATATTGGCGGTCATAACTAACATTCAAATAAAAAGCTTGAACCCAAGGTCGCACAACAACTCTGTTTCTTGCAAGAATTGAATTTCTATAGGTTCCATAAAAATAAATTCTATAAGTACGGTCTGCAACCGGATCAAAATTCATAAAAGCATTCTCAAAATGACTCGGATAGAACATTGGTCCGATAACATCAACATATTCCGCCATCATTTCCACGTCCTGTCCAGTTCTTGTTCCGCTTCTGTACCAGCCGTTCGCACCGTAAATATCAATTCCAATCGGAGCTTTTATATTTTCCCGCGCATATTTCAAGAAAGAAACCAACGCGCTTTCCTTGTCCATTCCTTCGCTCTTCCAGCGGTAACTTGCCTGACGCAAATTGTATCCATCCGTCGGAAAACGAATATAATCAAACTGAATTTCGTCAAAACCGCGCTCAATAAGCTCTTTCGCAATTGCAACATTATATTCCCAAACTTCAGGACAGTACGGGTCTACCCAATTTTCATCATAATAAACAGGATTTTTTCCTGTAACTTCGCCGGTTTCCTCATCAATAATATCTTCGTATTCTTTTATTCCAACCCAAGGCGATTTTGTATTGTAGTTCCAAACTGCATATTTCGAATTTCCAAATTTAGCAAGATTTCTATCTTTAAAAACTACAATTCGCGCAATAAGATAAACATTTTCTTTTTTGAACTCTTCTACAAAATGATCAAGATTTACAGCATACTGCGTTACTTTACCTTTTGATTTTACAAGCGGATCTTTTGTATCGTAGCGCAAAAGTCCGTAATCATCTTTCATATCAATTACAAGACTGTTCAAATTATTGTCTTTTATAATTTTTTTAAATTTATCAATTCCGGACTGAAGTCTGCACTGATATGCAGAAACGTAAATGCTTTTTTGCCCCAAAGCTTTTTCACCATATTCAGAATTAACAGTTCCAGGGTAAAGAAGCCAAAGTTCATTCAATAAAATTCCTTTTTTAAATCCTGTCCGGTTATACGGAATCCAGGCAGAATTTATACTTCCAGGAACACATGCAAAACTTTTTTTCCAATCAGATAAATTTTTTGGAATTCCGCCATCTGTGTAATCATCAAGATTAAGCGCACCTAAATTTTCATTTTTTGAATAGACCAGTTTGTTCTCAATTACAGTCAAACCATCAATTGTTTCGGCAGGTTCTTCGCCTTTGTAAATAAGTTCACCCTGTCTGTTCGGCCAATTGAATTTATAAATACGCGGAATAAAAGTTTGACTTAAATAAATGTCCACATACGAAGTTCCGTATTCGTCGTTTACAAGAACCGGAAGAATATCTGCAATTTCATCCGGACTTGTAAGGCTTGGCATCATTTCAAAACCTTTTGCCACATCAAACCAGGCAGGACGCGCCGCATCCGGTTTTATGTAAGAAAGTCCGAAAATCGGATGGCTCATAAAAACAACAAGTTCCGTTCCAACAGAGCCGTCGCTTAGCGTAACCGGCATTGAACCGATTGCGCACGCCTTTACGCCCGGAGTTGCCATGCTCATAGAACCAAGATTCTTCCAGTTTTTTCCGCCATCGCGCGAAAGATAAACCGCATCTTTTGTTGCCGTTACTAATTGCTGCGGATTCAGCGGATTTGCACACAAATCTTTCAAAGTCTGAATTCTCATTTCAAATTCAGTGTTTTGTCCGTCATAATTTTTTATAGTTGAAGAAGGAAGCCCAGAATTGCGATATTCAAAGTTTTGCAAATCTGCGCTGAATAAAATTCCTTTGCTTGTTCTGAAATACCAGTTTTCTATTATCTTACCGTTTTCGCCCAGTATTTCTGTACGTACAATTTGTTCAACTGCACCTTCTGTCCACAACGGAAAAGCAGAATTTCCGCTGCTGACTTTAAAAAGTCCTTTGCTTGTTCCAACAACAAAAAGTTTGGTTTCACCGTTTTCATTTTCTAAAACTTCCTGCGCATTGCCAGATTTTGACTGCGGCAGCTTATATAAAGGTTTAACCTGTTTTGCAAAAGTTGCTGATAAAACAAAAAATAATGCCATTAAGTAAAGTACGATTTTTTTCATACCTAACTTATCGGCAAATTTTGAAATTTTATTCAGTCTAAATAATCGCTTCCAAAGCTTTTAAAACATCCGGATCGTAAATATTCGCTTCCGCCTCAAGTTTTTCAAGAGCAGACTCTTTGTCCATACCGCCGCGGAATGATCTTCTGCTGGAAAGCGCATTATAACTGTCTGCAACGCGTATAATTCGCGCAATCTGCGGAATTTCTTCACCTTTCAAACCTTCCGCATAGCCAGAACCATCAAAATTTTCGTGATGATATTTTGCCGCGTCTGCAAAAACTTGCCAGTAGCGCTTTGGAACAAAATCAAGCTGCTTTTCTGCAAAATCAATATGTTTGTTCAAAGTTGCCCTTTGTTCTTCTGTAAGAGAAGTCAATTTTAAAAGTTCTGAATCCACACCTAAAAAGCCAACATCGTAAACCATCGCCGCGCAAAAATAAACCATCGCATCGTGCTGACGGCAACCAAGTTGTGTTGCAAGCTTAAAGACAGTTTCCGAAACATTTTTAGAATTATTTTTTCGACCTGTAGTTGAATCAATTTTTTCGCCAATTTCGCGGCATTTTTGCGCAAGCTTAGCAAGTTCCTCTTTTTCTTCTTCTGTATCTTCCGGTTCCGGCAAAGCGCTTTGGCTCCACGTAGAAGAGCCCGCCAATTTTAATCCTTCATCACTGTAAAGCCCCGCAATCCCGCCAATCATAAGCTGATTTGTTTGGCTCTGATTTGCCGCAAGCAATTTAAACGCTTCTGCATATTGCATCTGCTGAACGTGATTTTGCTTTACGCTAAAATGAACAATTAAAAGAATAAGTCCTACAACCAAAAGAATCATTACAATGCAAATAACAACCACAATAAAAATTTTGGTCATATTCGTATTCATCGAGCGCGAAACTTCCGCCATCTGCTCGCTGTTCTGTTTGCTTTGATCAAGCATTTTTTCACCCAAATCTGTAATCGCAGAATTTGTGCTTGAAGTAGATTCCTTTATGCTGTCCAAAAAATCTTGCTGCTGTTTTTTATCCGCGGCTTTTTCATTAGCGATAACATCCGCTTCTATTTGGCGCATAAGTTTTGTAAGTTCCGGTGTATTAACCACTTCAAATTTTTCTGTCAAATTTGTTTTTACATCTATAAACTGCGCTTCGTTATATTTTCTTTGCAATTCTTTCAATTTCTGCGTATATACTGAACGCGCTATAACAAGAACATTTGCAGGAACAACCCCGTCGTTCATTGTCGCAAAATTCAAAGATGCATTTATATTTTTATATGCTTCCGTAATATTTCCGTCATCGTACGCCGTTGTCGCGCGCTCCAAATATCGCTGAACCATCGCATCATTTGCTGACTGCGCAAAGATTCCATAAAGAGATACAAAAAATACAAAGAACGCTGCAAGTACTTTTTTATTTGATAACATTTTGTGCTCCTATCGCCAATATAAGTCCGGCTCTATTTTCTACGCCAGAATCTTTTATATATAATGTGTCTTTTAGTCCAATATTAAAATTCAACTGAACTTTTTCCATTGTCATAATTGGAATTGCAAGATTTAATGCTCCATTCATTGCAAAATTCAAGCCTTCATACGCAAGATGACCAAGCAGATAATCAGCGTTCATACTAAGTTCTGCCGCTCCAATCTTTATATGACTCAATCCAAGACCAAAAACCGGACTTAAAACAGTTTCCTGCAAGGTTGAATTATTTTCATCGCCGGAATCAATTGTAATCACACTTGCAAAACCTGCTCTGAAATTAAGATTTTTCAACTTTTTAAATCCCAATTTTGGAACGATATTAAAACTTCCCAGAATTGTGCTGTCATCATTGAAAAAAGGAATAATTATTGCGTCGCCGCCAACATCCGCGCCAATCATAAGCTGATCAAAATTATATTCAAAAGTAAAATCACCGCTTACGCCATAACGGAAACTATTGTAATCATTCTCTGTATCTAAGACAAAAACTCCGTCGAACATTCCAAATTTAAAATCCCAAAAAACAGAAGTATATTTTTCGTTCTTTTCTTTTAAATATACTTTTTCGCCGCTTGCCGTTTCCACAGAAACATAATCCTTTTCTATGATCTGGCGCTGCTTAGCCTTTTCCGCTTCGAATTTTGCAAGTTCTGCCTGTTTTTTCTGTTCAAGCGCAAGTTTCTGTTCGTTCTGTTTTTCAAGCGCAGTAGAAATTGTTGAATAAAGTTCAACTGCTTCCATATTATCAAGATTGTTGTCAATTACAACCAAAGTCGCCGCATTTGCAAAATCATAATCTTCATCAACAACAAGCCTGCGGATTTTCTTCATTGTATAATTTTCAATAAGATAATAATTCTTATCCTCATTATTTTTTGAAAGAATTCCATCAAGTTCTTTATCCGAGCGGTCTATAAAAGCAATATCAACTTCCCGGTAAATTACAGTTACATAAGCATCCAAAGCAAACAGCTGAACTGTTCCAGAAACAAGAAGAATACTTAATGTAATCAGCAAATTTTTAATCTTTGTCATATAAACCGCCTTAGAATACACTTAAACGAATACCTTCTGCAATTTGCGGCACAAGATTTTCAATACTTACGTCCGAACTGGAAACATCCGTCGGAATAAACCACAACGCAAATTCCGTGTACAATGAAAGTGAACTAAAACACTTCATCTTAGGGAATTTCACCTTAGGGAATTCCAGTTGAGCAAGAATTGCAGAAAGAATTTGTGCATCACCAGAACCAGACTCATTAAAGCGGCTGAACTGCGCTCCCACCGCTATGTTTGCGCTAAGCCAGTCGAAATCTCTTCCAAAGAAGAAACTGAAAGGAATATTTGCTACATTCGCAAGAATTTTCAGACCAAGAACATTGTCTCCGCCGTAGCGCATACTTGTGTTGCTGAACATATTACGCTGATCCTGCGTAAACTGTCCCCACTGGAACTGAACTTTTACAACGTCATCAAAGAATGTAAGTCCAACACCAATATCAAAAAGCGTTGCACCCCAGAAGTGCCAATCAAGATACAAACCTTGAATGAACGACGGAACTTCATAAGATGCTTTGTCGCCTTTTCGCAAAGTTAAAGCAACCTCTTTCAGTCCAACATCATCGCTGGAAAGTCCGCTGAACACAAGTTCCTGATTGTAGCGCCCGCCAATACTAGGACTGATAAGACGAATATTCGGAGCCGTATTATCAATCTGAATAATAGTTCTTTCTATTGCAGTTTCTCCGTTGCGCATTGTAGCACGCACCAACATAAAATGGTAGCCTTCCGCAATATCCTGATTTTCAATGCGGTACATCCATTTTTCACCTTTCGAAACCTGCGTAAATGTTTTTCCGTTGTCAAAACTGATTTCTATTTTAGAAACTTTTTTCTGTTTAATTGCATTTTTCTGCTCTGCCGTAGCCTTTTTAGTTGAAGCAACAACTTTTTCGTCATCACTTAAAGAATAACCGGCATGCCCCTGAATATACGGACGATTTATTGCAAAGTCACCATACGTAAAGTTATCAATTGTAACCCACGGACCAACAGGAGAATATTCAACAGTTTGCGTTCTTGAACGAATTATCGCACCACCTTCTACATAAGCCTGAACATAATAAGTATGTTCACCGCTACCGATAAGTTCCGGTGTAATATTGAATCTAAAATAGTCGCTTCCGGTAAGTTCAGAATTTGCAACAAGTTTATCATCTATATAAAGACTTACTTTTTCAACTTTTTTATCCGCAACAGTGCTTCCGTAAATATTAAAAGTACCCTGTTTATGTTCGCCGTTCAGCGGATACAAAAGATTTACAGTTGCAAGCGCTTTATTTTTATTCAAGAAAATGTTTCGGCTGATATGAGTTGCATTCTGAGCTTTATCCAAAGCAGTAAGTTCTATATTGTAAGAACCGTTTTCAAGACCAGAAATATCCACACCCTGCGCAATAATACGATCAAGCTTAAAATCAATTCGCTGAAAACTTCTTGGAACTGATTTTCCGTCAAGATTGCGTATTGTAATGAACAAATCTGTAATATTTACATTATCAAAAGCATAACCGCTAAAGAACAAAGTTCCAGCCGTAGAAGAATAATCCAACGGATAATCAAGAATCATTTCCGGAGCTTCGTTGTCTATATTTATCAAACTTGAATACAAACCGGTAATTCCATATTTGTCGTAAATTTTAATAAACACAACATTAGTTCCATTAGGAATTGCGCGTGTATCAAAAGTATACGACCAATTTGTTGTGCCAATCGCATTGTTATAAGAATTTCCGTTATCCAGCGAAACAAGAACTTTTTCAATTCCGTTTTTATCGCTTGCAATTCCGGTAATAGTTACAACATCTTTATTTGATTTGTCGATTGTCGGAGTTTCAACCGCACCTTTCGGCTCTTCCGTAGAAACCCTGAATTTTCGCTCTGTTACAGGACCTCGCACGCCATTAATATCAACCGCATACATACTAATTGTATGTTCATTATCCGTCATTGCGGTGAAAGGAACATCAATCGCAAAACTAGTTCCAGGTTCTTCCAGTTTTTTGTACGAATCATTATCTATTTTGTAATAAATTGAACAAGCACCGTCATCATCGTAAATTACACCAGAAATTGTAAAATCGCGCGTTACAACATCTTCATAAGTCGGAAGATGAATTTCTGTAACCGGCAAGTCAGATTTATTATCAATAAGGAATTTCCAAGCTTCATAAGCAGAAACATTTCCCGCCGCATCAACAAATTCAAAAGACATTCCATCATCAATCGGTTGCTGCGCTGTTCCCACATGAGTAGAAACATAAGTTCCGGAAATATCTTTTATTTCAAGCCGTTTTGTTGCAGCTTTTGCAACCGGCGGCGCAATATAATATGCCTTTTCAAAACTGCCGTTGTCAAAAACTTTGAAAGCAATAAGATTATCGCCATTTACAACAGCATCGTCATTCGGAACAATAACTTCAACTTTAGGCGCTGTCACATCTTTTTGCGCAGCAGTTCTTGCGTAAGCCGTATTTCCGGCAATATCAGAAACGCGGACATCAATTTCTATAAGACCTTCTTCCATGGCGCTTATATCAGCCGTTCCGCTAAAAGTTGCACCAACAGCAGATTTTCCGGCCGCACTTAAATTCAATGGATTCCAAGTTTCACCTTTATTCAAAGAATATTCAGCACTCTTAATTCCGCTTGAATCCGCCGCCGTTCCCGTAATTCTAACAGAATTCTTAACCCAAGCATGCAATTCCGGCGTTGTAATATGAACTTCTGGACTTCCGCTGTCCACAATAAAATTAACATAACTGGAAACGTAAGACGCTCCGTTCACATCCTTTACGCGAACAGCAACTCCATTAAAAGTTCCGTCTTTTGAAGGTGTAACCTGAATTAAATTTCCGTTCCGTTCTGCAACAATTCCATCCAAAGCAGTTACAAGTTCCGCACTTACCAATTCCGGAACATTTGCATAAAAACTAAAAGAATCGCCCGGCTTTAGAATATAACTGCCGGAATCCCGGTCATAGCGCGAAGCAGAATTTTCAATTGAATAAACTGCGCGGATATCATCAATCATAGAAGATTCAACAGGGCGGACAATACCAACCGTTCCAACAAGATTTTTCGAAAAAGAACCCGATTTTATTGAAAGCAAAACCTTATTCAATCTTGCCGGAAGATTTTGCAGCGGAACTTCTATAATCCAGCGGTCTTCTTTATCATCAGACTTTGTAACAACCGCACTTCCAGAAGTTTTTTCACTTCCGCCCGGAACCGCACTTCCGGAAATTTCGTAAGTTGCAGTAATCTCGCCAGGAAAATCAGCATAAGCCGTTAATGTTGAACTTTCGCCCTTTGCAACAACAACAGGAATTCCGCTTGCATAAACCTTATCACCAGCACGCGCAAAAGCCGCTTTTATTTCGGCAGTTTTATTTGCAGTATATTTTGCATTTACAGATTTCACATCGTCATAAAAAACTTCCGCATTTAATAAATTCGCACCAGGTTTAAATTCGCTACGTTTAAAAATTCCAAAAGATTTTGCAAGTTCACCTTGAAAAACAGCCGCATAGTAAACATCTTCGCCGTCCGCCCAAAGAACCACCGGAGATTTCGGTCCGCCTTTTGCTTCGGCAGGGAAAGCCGGAATATTTTGAAAAGCTATTGCTTCGCTGGTTTTATTTCCGCCTGCGCTTTCTGCCGTAATTTCCACAATATAAACGCCGTAATCACTTGTATTCACAGGAATTGAAAAAGAACGCGCAACTGCAATACTTTGCACTTCGCCCGCCTTCATTGCTTCCATAGAAGTTACAACTCCATTTGACAAAACCGCTTTTGAAGAGAAAATTCTATAAGACAAAGCGCCTAAACCAGAAGCACAAGTTGCAGTTCCGCTAATTGTAACATTTCCAGAAGCCGCATCTATCAGCTTAACGTCAGAAGTTTCAGAAATACGCACGCGCGGAAATTCCGAATCTGCCTTAAACGTAATTTTTTGCGAATCATAAGTAAATCCCTGATCCGTTGTTACGCGAACAACAACCGGTTCAGAAGTTCCGTTCACATCGCCAGGTGTCAAAATAATCTGATTTCCGGAAAGGCGCGCTGTAGCAAAAGAAGTTTTTGGAACGATTTCCACACTTCTTGCGTTTCCGCCAATAAAATATCCAGATGCAGGAAATTCCTTGTTATTGTAAATAATTCCTTCCGAATCAACAGAACTGTCATCAAAAACAACTTTCGGCTCTGCCCCGCTAATCACAGAAGTGTTCGTTATATCCAAAAGCGCCTTGTAACTGCTCGTTCTTCCAGCAGTATCTGTTGCAGAAATATAAATTTTTGCAATTCCTTTAGGAAGCTCATCATTTATTGGAATTAAAATTTCCTGCGAACCATTATTTTTTTCAGTTTCAAAAGTATAGTCATTCTGTTTTATTCCGTTTCTTCCCCAACGAGTTTCTGCATGAACACTAGAAAGACCAATTCCGCTGGAAACAGTTGTCCGGAATACCAAACCCGCTTCCGGATGAACCTGCATTCCATTTACAACTGTTTGACCACCGATTTTTGCTTCAGAAAATGACGGCGCCGCCGCACGCACGCTAAAATTTGCAGTAGCCACATCACTTTGAACACCGTGACGGTCAGTCGCAATTACATAAATCGTATGCCTTCCGCCAGAAACAAGCGAAGAATCTTCCGCAAGAACGCCATAGAAAACACCCTTTGTTTCTTCTTCAATCCATTCGCCATTATCAAGTTTATACTTTATAGAAGCAATTCCATCCGCATCATTTGCAATTCCGCGCACATAAACAGAATCGCCGCTCTCTATCAAAGTTTCCGCCGTAGGAAAAGCAATTTTTACTTCTGGCTTATCAAGAACTTCGTTAATCAAAATATTCTCAGAAACACTAATAACGTTTCCGGCAACATCCGTTGCAGTAATCGTAAATTTTCTTGATTTATCACCAGTTCCAGCCAAATCAAATTCTTTTGCCCAGAACGGATTTCCAGGAATAACCTCAAAATCACCGGATTCTTTTCCAAAAGTCCAGTGAAGATTTGTAATTCCCATTTTATCTTTTGCATAACCGGCAATAACCGCTTTTCCAAAAACCTGCTCTTTTTCCGCCGGAGAAACAATTTTCACTTCCGGACTTGTATTGTCAATAAAATACAAGAAAGAATAAACACCTTCCGAACCGGCATTATCAACAGCCTTAAACCAAATTACAGCCGGCCCGTCTTCAAATTTTTTAGTATCAATTGAAAGTTCAAAAGTAATTCCCGTTTTCTTTCTGGAAAGCTTTACTTCCTTAAAAGATTCACCATGATCAGTTGAATAAGAAAGAGATTTTATTCCGTTTCCATCCGCTACAGTTCCATGAAATTTCACCTTTTTAGAAACAAGCGTTCCCATCGTTTTATTATCAACCTGCGTTACCGGCTGACGTCTGTCCAAGTTCCAAGTAAGAGTTGTAGGGTTTCCAACAAGACCATTAATATCGCAACCAACAACCTTTATTGTGTGCAAACCTTCCTCAAGTTCCGTTGTATCAAGATAGTAAGACCAAAATTCCTTACCTTTAGCGCGAACAGGATGCTCTTCGTCACCGTCAAAAATAAGTTCAACATATTCAACGCCGTCATCATCAACACAAGTTCCAACAATGTTCAAGTTGCCAACAACTCGCATATCAACATTCGGATTTGTAATACCACAAACAGGCAAGTCAGAATTCGGATCCACATAAAGATTGAACGGACCTTCCAAAGTTACATTTCCACCAAAGTCCGTTGCTTTTACCATAATATTATATTTGCCAGCCTTTCGCTTAGACAAATCAAACGAATCCTGCCAGCTTTCAAGATTTTCTGAATTATGAGTTTCAACATCACGAGCCAAAACAGGCAAGACAGACATAAAAACTAAAGTAAAAAGCGAAATAAAAAATCTTTTTTTCATACCCCAAATTCCCCGGACAAACATTTTATAATTATATTCTATTTTAGAACACAAATGCCCAATTGACAAATTCTACTATTAGTTTATCGGAGAAGAAACCTAAATTCTTGAATTAAGATTCCAGGGCGCAAAGGCCGAACGTAACGGGCTTTGCAGGGTTCCGCCTTTCGGCTCCATTGCTTCACTACGTTCGCAACGCGCCTGCGACGCGCCCTTTCAATCCCGCGCATAGTAATTCATAAAAATTATAATATTGCAAAAATATTATGATGGTCTTTTTTTTAGGGCTGTTGTGCCCGCGCGGGGCTACAAGTAGTCCCGCGCAAGATATTTTATAAAACTATAATATTGCAAATATATTATGATGGTCTTTTTTTTCTGGTGATTGAGGCACTCGAAATCACCAAAAGAAGCAAAATATCATGATTGACTTTTTTTTAACCCCTCCCCCCCCCACAGGACGCGCAAGCAAGCTCCAATGGGAGCAAAAATATTATATCATTCTATATTTTTGTGCTAAAATAAAACAAATATGAAAACATTGCACGAAAAAATAGCAGAACTGCAAACAATTTATGATAATTCACAAAACATTGTATTTTTCGGAGGGGCCGGCGTTTCTACAGAAAGCGGAATACCAGATTTTCGCAGCCAGGACGGACTTTACAGCCAAGAATGGAAATATCCTCCGGAAACAATTATCAGCAGAAGTTTTTTCAACGCAAATCCAACCGAATTTTATCGTTTTTACCGAAAAAAACTCATCGTAAAAAACGTTCAGCCAAACATTGCACATATCCAGCTTGCAAAAATGGAGCAAACCGGCAAACTAAAAGCAATAGTAACTCAAAACATAGACGGCCTGCATCAAAAAGCCGGAAGCAAAAATGTATTTGAATTGCACGGAAGCACTCTTCGCAATTTTTGCATGGATTGCGGCGCTTCTTATAGTGCGGAATTTATAGAACAAAGCGAAAACTTTCCCGACAAACTTCCACATTGCAAAAAATGCGGCGGCCTTGTAAAACCAGATGTAGTCCTTTACGAAGAAGGTCTTGACCAAAACATAATAAACGGCGCAATAAACGCAATACAAAACGCAGACACTTTAATTATAGGTGGAACATCTCTTGTCGTTTATCCAGCCGCAAGCCTTATTGATTATTTCAGCGGAAAAAACATTGTTTTAATAAACAAATCTCAGACAGCCAGCGACTACAAAGCAAATCTTGTAATCCACGAAAGCATAGGAAAAGTCCTTGGCGCAATAAAACCTTAAAAAAGCATTTTTTACAAAAATTCAGTGCAAAAATTTCAGTTTTCTTCAGTTTTTTGTATTAAATAATATAGAGGAAAAACAATGCAAAAAGAAAACAGAAATTACAAGGACACTGTTTTTGTCGACCTGTTCGGAAAATGTGCCCAGGCTAAGGAAAACTTTCTTTCGCTTTACAACGCAATCCACAACACGCACCTGCGCCTTTCCGAAACAGAAATCAAGCCCGTCATGCTCGAGCGGACTGTTTACGTCGGCCGCTACAACGATGTTTCCATGCTGCTGAACGGCAGAATCATCGTCTTAGTTGAACAGCAATCCACCATCAATGAGAATATGCCGCTAAGATTTTTGGAATATGTAAGCCGTCTTTACGAAAAAATCATTCCTCAGGACGACCGCTACAAGCAAAAACTGATTCCTATTCCCGCTCCGAAATTCTACGTTTTTTACAACGGCGCAACCGATTATCCGGCGGAAAAAACTCTGCGCATTTCAGACGCGTTCGGTTCATCCTGTACAAAAAAATCCGAGTTTTTTCCGCTTGAATTAACCGTAAAAGTGTATAATATTAATAAGCAGGACGACACTTTTTTACGGCAGCACTGCGCCTCTCTTTACGGTTACAAAAAATTAGTCCAGTACGCAAAAGAAGCAAAAAACGCCGGCACCGAAAACCACCTGGACTTCGCAATTGCACGATGCATCAAAGAAGGCATTCTATCAGACTACCTTAAACAGAACTCAACGGAGGTTCGGAATATGCTAATCGCAGACTACGATTACGAAACAGACATAAGAGTAAAACGCCAGGAAAGCTTTTCAGACGGTTTTTCGCAAGGAATTGCTTGTGGCTTATCACAAGGTATCGCCCAGCAAAAAGCCGAAGATGAAAAGCGTTTTTCACAAAAAGAAGCTGAAATCGCAGAACTTAAAGCACAAATTGCTAAGTTGCTGCAAAAATAGATTTGCGAAAATTAAATAAATCTTCACAAACACATACATTTTTGAAAATAACAAAAAAAACAGCGGACTGATTATCAATCCGCTGTAAAAAACATATTCTAATCAGTATTGGTTAGAATATGTTTGCAATAACACCACAAATCTAGTTTGTCTTAATAATTACAAAAGATTTTGCAGGAATGCTTGTTGTACTTGACACGGTTTTACTAATTGTGTAAGCATCGACATCGACATCGACATCGACAAAGCCAAGGCCAAAATAATTGCCTGTAACTTTTGGTCTAGTTTCAACATCAACAAGTTTTCCTTCTACGGCTTTTACAGATGCATCTTTATCTGTCGCATTGAACAAAACCGTAAATTTTCCGTCGGATGCAGAAACTGTGTATTTTGTAACACCTTCTCCAAGCGTTTCTGCATCAGCAGAACCATAACCGCGGAATGCGGAATATTCATTTCGCAAAGCAATCAATCCTTTGTAAACATTGTAAACGTCGCTGAATTTAGTTTTTAACGAAAGATCGATTGTGTTTACATCATCAATGTTGTATTCGCCAGGTGTGTTTGTCCATTCTATTCCGCCCTTTTTATCCGCCGAATAACTATCTGGAGAACCTTTCTTTGTGCGCATAAATTCCTGACCACCATTTATGAACGGTGTTCCTTGAGACAAAATCACATATGCCGCAGCAAGTTTATTTTCCTTCTTGATTAGAGCAAGTTTTTCCGAACTATTCATAACAGAGCTATACAACGCAGCAAATTTCGGAGCCCAATCTCCATCCCCAGATATAGAAGAATCTGTTGAATAAACAAGTTTATCAAACAATGTGTAGTTATCGTGACATTCTGCGTAATGAAGCGCAAGACCTGTTATTCCAGTTTCATTTCGTTTATTTTTAGCAATAACATCGCCTTTTAATCCGCTTACAACAGTCGAATCTGCAAAAGTCCCCTGTATCTGACCTCGGTTAAATCCTCCAAATCCATCAGTTCCTTTCAATGCATCTCTAAAATCATCTTCAAATGCACCGTAACCAGAACCAGATGTTCCTCGTCCAGCAGACACCGACTGTTTAGCACTAGCAAGCCCTATTGTTCCACCACCCCATGGCTCTCCGTAAACCAAGATGTTTTTATCTATTCCATAAAGCGTATCATAAACTTTTTTCATAAAGTCTTTGTCATGAATACCCATCAAGTCAAAACGGAAGCCGTTGATATGATAATCCTCTACCCAATGAACAAGAGACTCGAGGAAATATTTTCCAACCATCGCCCTATCACTTGCAGTTTCGTTTCCACATCCAGAACCATTTGAATATTTTCCGCTAGCATCCTGTCTGTAGAAATATCCTGGAACAGTTGAATCGTAAAGAGAACCTTCTGCAGTTCCGCTTGTATGATTGTAAACAACATCCATAATTACAGCAATTCCAGCTTCGTGGAACGCCTGAATCATCCGGCGCATTTCTTTTACAGCCTGAGTTCCGTCCGTGTAATCGTCTGTTACATAGCGACCTTCCGGAACATTGTAATGATACGGATTATAACCCCAGTTGTAGTTTTTGTTGCTGTTAATCTGCGCATAGTCAAACATCGGAAGAATCTGAACGTGCGTTACGCCCAAATCTTTAAGATGTTTTGCAAATTTACCGTCTGAACCAAGATTGTTCGCAATATCAACAAATTTTCCTGTTGAATCTTTCACGAACGCCCGACTCCAGTCACGGATGTGCATTTCGTAAATTACAGCGTCATTATACTTTTTAGTTTCTGCTCCAGTTGAACCGAACGGATTTACATAAGAAGCTTCCCAATTTGCAGGTTTTGTTTCCGCATCATCAATAGTCGCAATCTGCGAAGCAACTGAATCAGGACCTGCAATTGTGTGCCAAATATCAGAAACATAATAAGGAACACCAGAAATTGTAAGACGATATTTATAGTATTTGTAGCCAGAAACATTTACGTTTTCTACTTTCCAAATACCTGTTGAAGAATCAACAGTCATTTCTTTTACTGCATCACCAGTTGGAGCTGTTCCCCATTCTTGTTTTGTAGCACCAGGAGCGTCATAACCTACAGTTTTAGAAGAATCATAAGCTGCCTTAGAATCTGCATAAAGAAGAACTTCCGCTTTTGTTGCTATTGGCGCCCAAGTTCTGAATGTTGCAGTTGAACCGTTCAATTCAAGACCGAGTTTATCCGTTGTTTTTGATGCTGGTGTTCCAAATTTTTCTTCTATAAGAGAAAGAGCTACAGTTGCAATAATATTTTTTCCTTTATAGGAAATTGTATAAGGAACGCGAGAAAGATTTCCGTCTCCACTTGCCAATTTTACAGTTGCTTTGTTGCTTGAAACTTTTATTGAAGCATCACTTACAACCAGAGCCTTTCCATCTCCGTCTTTTACTGAAAAAGCAGCCTTATCAATTGAATCAATTAAACTAGTTGAAATAGAAAGCGTCGCACTTGAATCAGAAAGCGCTGTAATAGAAGCACTCATAATTCCAATACAATCTTCAATATCTGTGTAATAAGCCATACTGTTCCAGTTAAAATAAAGCGTTACATCAGAAGCAAAAACTTTTTTCGAAATTATAATATCTGAAGTCTGACCACCACTACTATTAAACAATATTCCTAAATCATAAGAATTATTCACTTTCAACTTATATGTATATCCATCATATTCGCCTATTTTCGCCGCCTCCATTTCCAAATCCCCAGGCCAGTCAACAGTCGTATAGTTTACTTCAGGTGTTGCTTTAGCCCAAGCCCAAACTTTAAGTTTTGTATTAATTGAAGGAACTCCCAAAAGATTAATTGTTATTGTAGTATTTGCAGAGGCTATCAACTCACTAGAAGTAAGAGCCGCTCTAGATGCGCTTCTACTAGCGCTGTTATCATCACTAAGTTCATTTGCGCATCCAGTTGCACCAAACAAAAGTGCCGCTCCAAAAAGCAAAGTGGTTAATGTTTTTCCGAATTTATTTTTAATATTTTTCATCGTTCAATCCTCCGCTCTACTCAATCAGCAAAAATCCGCTGGATGCAAATTCTAAAACGTTGCTATTAACAATAGCCGCTTTTCCAACTTCTTCTACAGTACTGCGTTCTGTTTGATAAGCAAGGTAATAAAGAGAATTTGTTTCGTTTGCTCCAACTTTTCCAAAGAAGAAAGGAATTGCACCTGTATTAGAAACAGAAATCCACCCATTGTCGTTTTTAAATGCACCGGAATAGGCAAATTCGCTAGAACTAGCAATATCTAAATAAACGGTTCCATCAGAATTGAATACACATTCATTTACAATATCAGAAGACCATGTATTAATAAGAGAATTTTTATTTTCACCATTTGTAGTAAGAATATCTTTTGCAATACAAGCAACTTCTGTTCCATTTTTTACAGCATTGAACATATAAGCAGAAGTAGTTGTTGCAGTAACTTTTCCTGTTGCAGAATCGTAAGTGAATGTTGTAGGAAGTGCAGTTTTCCCATCAATAGGAGAAACTGTTATTTTAGTGTTTTCTGTGGTTCCTTTTTTATAAACAGAATATTCACCGGCTGTTTCACTTGTAAATTTTAAATATTCGTAATAAACATCTTCAGAATCTTTAATATTTACAACTTTATTTTTAATAATTGTATCAGAGGTAACAGATGGCAATGAACCAGAACCTGAAACATCATAATTTACACTGCTCCCCCCCCACCATCAGAATCATCAGAACATCCTGTAATTCCAACTATTGCGGCAAGCATTAATGCCAACAGCAATTTTAATCCATTCTTTTTCATTTTTCCTCCTAGAAAAAGTTGGTCATAGAATTTTTTGACAATCCTCTCACACTTTTTTTATTCATATATGATAACATAGTTTATATAAAAATAAAGAAAAAAATCCGCATTATTTTGTTGCAAAAATTTCAGTTTTCTTCAGTTTTTTGTATTAAGTAATATAGAGGAAAAACAATGCAAAAAGAAAACAGAAATTACAAGGACACTGTTTTTGTCGACCTGTTCGGAAAATGTGCCCAGGCTAAGGAAAACTTTCTTTCGCTTTACAACGCAATCCACAACACGCACCTGCGCCTTTCCGAAACAGAAATCAAGCCCGTCATGCTCGAGCGGACTGTTTACGTCGGCCGCTACAACGATGTTTCCATGCTGCTGAACGGCAGAATCATCGTCTTAGTTGAACAGCAATCCACCATCAATGAGAATATGCCGCTAAGATTTTTGGAATATGTAAGCCGTCTTTACGAAAAAATCATTCCTCAGGACGACCGCTACAAGCAAAAACTGATTCCTATTCCCGCTCCGAAATTCTACGTTTTTTACAACGGCGCAACCGATTATCCGGCGGAAAAAACTCTGCGCATTTCAGACGCGTTCGGTTCATCCTGTACAAAAAAATCCGAGTTTTTTCCGCTTGAATTAACCGTAAAAGTGTATAATATTAATAAGCAGGACGACACTTTTTTACGGCAGCACTGCGCCTCTCTTTACGGTTACAAAAAATTAGTCCAGTACGCAAAAGAAGCAAAAAACGCCGGCACCGAAAACCACCTGGACTTCGCAATTGCACGATGCATCAAAGAAGGCATTCTATCAGACTACCTTAAACAGAACTCAACGGAGGTTCGGAATATGCTAATCGCAGACTACGATTACGAAACAGACATAAGAGTAAAACGCCAGGAAAGCTTTTCAGACGGTTTTTCGCAAGGAATTGCTTGTGGCTTAGCCCAGCAAAAAGCCGAAGATGAAAAACTTCTTTTTGAAGAACGCGAGTTACGTTCTAAAAAAGAAGCCGAAATCGCAGAACTTAAAGCTCAAATTGCTAAGTTGCTGCAAAAATAGCTTTGCGAAAATTAAATAAAATTGCACGAAAACAATTTTGCACAGAAAAAACTGTGACAGAATTATTTTACAGGAGTTTTTATATGAAAAAAATTGTTGTTGCAGGCGGCGGAGTTTTAGGAAGCCAGATTGCTTTTCAGACAGCATTTTGTGGATTCGATGTTACAATTTGGCTAAGAAGCAAAGAAAGTATTACCCGCACAAAACCAAAACTCGACTCCTTAAAAAACGCATATATTGATCGGATTAACAAAATGTCCACAGAGGAAGGCAAATCTCTTGCAATTTGGGCTCGTGGCATCGCAGACATAAAAGAAGCACAGTCTTTCAACAAAGATGAATATTTAAAAAAAACAGAAGATGCAGCAAAAAATTTGAAAATTGAACTTAACCTGGCAGAAGCTGTAAAAGATGCAGATTTAATTATTGAATCAATGAGTGAAGATTTTAATCAAAAAAAAGCATTTTACAAAAAATTAGCACCACTTATCGAACCAAATACAATTCTAGTTACAAATTCTTCTACACTGCTTCCTTCAAAACTTGCAAAATTCACTGGATGTGAACAAAGATTTTTAGCGCTTCACTTTGCAAATGAAATTTATTTTAACAATACTGCAGAAATTATGGCGCAAAGCAAAACAAAGCCTGAATATTTTGATACCGTCATAAACTTCGCAAAACAAATAAAAATGATTCCGCTCCCTGTCCGCAAGGAAAAAGGGGGTTACCTGTTGAATTCAATGCTTGTTCCTTTTTTATTTGCGGCACAAGATTTGCTTGCAAATGGAATTTCCGATGCAGAAAGTATTGATAAAGCGTGGACACTTGGAACCGGAGCACCAAAAGGACCATTCCAAATTCTTGATATCGTAGGCTTAAAAACCGCATATAACATAGTTCAAATGTATGTAAACGTCCCTTCGTTCATTGCGCCTTACAACTTCAAGAAAATAGCAGAAGTCCTGAAAAAATACATTGACGAAGGAAAACTTGGAGTGGAAAGCGGAGAAGGATTTTACAAATACCATGACAAATAGTAACTGCAAATTTGAGCGGAATAGTAAAACTTCCATAAAATTATGATTTACGGCTATATCAGAGTTTCCACTGACAAACAAACAGTGGAAAACCAACGATTTGAAATTGAAAAATTCTGCGAACGAAACAATCTAAAAATAAACTTTTGGATTGAAGAAACCATCAGCGGGACGCTTACACCGGAAAAACGCGAATTGGGAGCACTCCTTTCAAAAACAAAGGAAGGCGACTTGATTATCTGCTCTGAACTATCACGACTTGGGCGCTCACTTTTTATGATTATGTCAATTTTGAATCAAATCATGGAAAAAGGCGCACGGGTTTGGACAGTAAAGGACGGCTACAGGCTCGGAGACGACATTCAGTCAAAAGTACTTGCATTCGCGTTCGGATTAAGCGCAGAAATCGAAAGAAACTTAATCAGCCAGCGAACACGAGAAGCACTTGCACTAAAACGCGCCCAAAACATAAAACTAGGTCGTCCCAAAGGCTCGCCAAACAAAAAGCACCTAACCGACGGACTGGAATTTCAAATCCGCACAATGCGCGCATGGGGAATGAGCGTAAACCACATCGCAAAGTTTGTAGGAATTTCACGAACAAGTGTAAAACGCTGCGTAACAACATAAAACCAACAACGCTCTTAAGTCATTTTAGGCTATCACGTTTTAGGTCAAACTTCCATTCAAATGTTATTTGTCCTAGAAAATCCTTGAAGTTTTACAAATAAAAAAAATATAAAAACAAACAGGAGTGATATATTTGAAATCTTGTTTAGCTTTCACAAAAAAAATCCTTATTTAAAAAAATATTTTTAAGACCTAAAAATAAATTTAAAATAAGAATTGAAAAATTCGGACTAAATACAAATCATTATTAAATAATAGAATCCAAAAAGTCAGCAAGCTTTTTCTGCTGCTCTTTTGTACAGGTACACTTCGCGGAAATGCAATTGAAGCAAAAATCAATCAGATGGCTTCACAGGGTTGGAAATTTGAGCAGTATGAAACAATTACTGGTCGATGTTGCTTATTTTTCCCTCGTTACAAGGCTGTAATCTGTTTCTCAAAAGAAAATTAGAATACTGCTTTTATTGCTGGGACTGTCTAAAAAGAATAAAATGCGGTGGTTGAGTTTATCGAAACCTTTAGATTGAGTAACGTCGAAATCACCAAATATAGTGTTAAGGTCATTTCGAGAGCCTCAATGACCGCTATGATTTAAAGTTATTAGACAGCCCCAAATGGAGTTTAAAATGAAATATTTAATCACAAGTTTAATTGTCCTCGCCATTGGAATAGTATTGTATATTCTTTGGAAAAAAATATTTAAAAAGTATTTACCTTCAGAAGATTCATTGCTCTTAAGATTTATTTGTTCTTTTATCTATTACATTACAGGTATTGCTTGCGGCATATTATTTGCAACCACAAACATTTATGCAATTCTTGCAGGATTAATTTTGTTATTCATAACTTTTGTAATATCTTATGGTTTTGGTTTGTATTATAAAGTTATAAACAAAAAAAATTAATTTATAAATTTAAAAAAAGAAATTTTTTAATCTAACCAAGGTTCAGTATTTTCGCACATAGAATCGAAGCCGAAGTTGCTGAGCCGCATCAAAACATTCAAATATACTTTCTCAATTTTTTTTAATAATTTCCGCCTCAACTTCCGATGCAATTTGAGCTGAAGAAATTCTCATGCAACAGTCGTCTTGTTCTGAAAATCCAAGAAAATTCACGCTTCCGTACCATAAAACTTTTTTGTCGATGACTGCGATTTTCTGGCTGAGATTTTCTTTTATAACAACTTGAATGCCTGCGTTTTCCAAAGATTTTATGAGCTCGTCTTGCGCTTTTGCCTTTGATTCATCAGAAAGCAATTTTGTGATTATAAAAATCTTTATTCCGTTTGAAATAACTTTTGCCGATGTCAGAATAAATTGGTTTGTTTCTTTTTTTGAAAGATACGGAGAAGAAATCATAATTATATTTTTCGCACAAAACAAATCGCTTTCAAAATTTGATTTGTAATCATCTTTGGAAAATATTTTTGCGTTTTCTGAATCATTTAATATCTGCGCTTTATCTGAAAAATTTTTTATTTTGTAGCCTAAGAGCTTGTAACCTTTCAATCTTTTTTGATACATCCGGTCAAAAATCGGAAGACGAAAATCAACATAATCGTAAATTTGAACTTCACTTTTGCCTTGAAAATTTCTGTGCAAACGTCCGCAATACTGAGAAAGAATTCCTTTCCAGCTGAACGGCATGGAAAGAACAAGCGTATCAAATCGCGGAAAATCAAATCCTTCGCCTACATATTTTCCGGTTGCAAGAACAATAAGAGATTCATCATCGGAAACTGACTTCAACTTTTCAAGCTGGGCTGATTTTTGTTTATGAGTTCCTTTTCCTGTGATTAAAATCACATTTTTTGCAGCGTCTTTCAATTTTTCTGCAAAATTTTCAAGATGCTCAATTCTGTCTGAAAGAACAAGCGGAGTTTTGCCTTCTTCAACACATTTTTTCACATCGGAAACAATCAAATTATTTCTTGCCTCGTCTTGCACAAGCTCTTCATAAAATTGATTTATTGAATAATTTTTTTCTTTGCTTTGAATAATATGAAAATTTGTAAAACGCGGAATGAAAAAGCGAGAAAAATTTTGCAGGCCATTCATTTGCTTTTGCGATGTAGAATAAAGAATCGGCCCGCACTGATAAAAAATTATTTTCTGATGACCATCGCGGCGAACTGGAGTTGCAGTTAAACCGTAAACATATTTTGCATAAAAACTTTTTAAAAGATTTTCAAAACTAAATGCAGAAACGTGATGACATTCATCAACAATAATCATTCCATATTTATGAGCCCATTTTTTTACAACGTCAGTTTTTGGCTCAATCAGCGAACGCGCTAATGCAATGTCAATTATTCCGGTGGACTTGTCTTTTCCGGCGGAAATTGTTCCTGCCGTAAAATTTAAGAACTGTTTTATTGCGCGTTTCCACTGTTCCAAAAGCGAGTGAGTTTGAACAAGAATCAGCGTATTTGTTTTTCTTTTTGCGATTAAAGCCGCCGCTGTCACCGTTTTCCCAAATCCAGTCCCGGCGCACAAAATGCCAATGTCAGATTTTTGCATTGCGTCCAGTGCGATTCTTTGCTCATCAAAAAGTTCCGATGCAAATTCAACATCAATTTTCTGCCCAGATTCACGTTTATCTTCTATATAATAATCAATTTTTTGTTCTTCAAACATCTGCAAAATCTGTTTCAAATTTCCACGCGGTAAAAGAAGAGAATCTTTGTTCTCTTGAGAGCAGTCAATGTAACGGAGAATATTGTACAAAGGAAGGCGCATTCGCAGATTCTTAAAATATTCAGGATTTAAGAAAACCGCAGTACGTTTTAATTCTCCTAGCGCGCGCTCTGAAATTCCATCTTTTTTAATTTCAACAAAATTAGAAAGTGTAATTTGAACGGCAGATTTAAAATCGTCATCTGAAAAAGTCGTAAAATTTAAATCTTTTGAAACGGCAAATTTTTGATTCAAGCTGATTTTTTTATCATCATATTCCTCTTCATTTTTATTGAATGCAAAAAAGTTTGAAATAGTTTCTGATATTTTCGATGAAATCTTTTTTATTTCAGACGAATTCAGTTTTTGCACAGAACTTAAATATTTCCATTGATCCTGATAAGAAATAAAATTTTCATCAACAAAAACGGAATGATTTTCCTTTACAGCCTTTCCTTGAAGCGGAAGCGCAATCAAATTTCCGTATCCGCCGCTTGGAATTTCATCTTGATTTGGAAACATTCTGTCAAAACTTTCAAATGAAAGCGAATGATGTTCTTTCATGGTCGCCATCAAAATCAAATTTCCAAAATTCCGAGCAGTTTTAGCCTTAATATTTTCGCTGAAAAAAATCCAAAGATGAGCGCCACTTCCAGAACGCGAAATTTCAATTGAGCAAGGAATCATAAAATCTTTGCACACTTTATAAACTGCAACTACATCGCTTTTCCATTTCTGATTTTCTGAATCTGTTTCGATGTTTTTATGAGAGTCAAAATCAAACGCTAAGAATCTGCAAGTATTGTCCTGAAAAAGCGGATAAAGCCCAATTACGTCGCGCGCAAATTCGTCTTTTCCGCAAAGGTGGGCAAAAATATAAGAATCGTTCAAAGGAACCGGCGACTTGTACGGACAAGTAGCGCAAGTTCGTTTCTTCAAATCACATTTTCCGCTCTGCCACTTGTTCGAGCAGAGCGGAGAATAGCCGCTTTTGTTTGTTTTCTGATTATGCCAGCGGAGCGAAAAAACATCAGTTCGCCCCGCAAAAAGAGATTTAAAAAGAGCAATTTTTTCCTGAGAAGAACTTGAACGGTTTACATAGATTTCATTTTCTTTAGGGTTGAATATTTCCGGCTTTTTTTTGCGGTTCTGTTCTTCATTGATTTTTTGAAAAACAATATCTTTTGCCGATTCGTTGTTTTCAATTATTGAAAAACAAAGTTCAAGCAGTTCGTTGTGAGAAAGAGAGTTCAAATAGGAACGGATTTCTGTCACAAAAGCTTTTTTATCAATATTTTTTAATCCCACCAGAATTCACCTTTTTCGCACATAAAATCGCAGATTTTTTGATATGCTGATTTTCTGTCCGTTTTGTAAAGATTACATGCTGCTTCGTGATTTTTCTGTCTTTCTGATTCGTCTTCAATATCGCTCCACAACGAAAAATATTTATCATCTGTTTCGGAAAGAGAAAGAAGATTTTTTATTAGATGTCGCAAATGGAGCAAATCCCTGCATTTTATAAAATTGCCATGGGCGTATTTTTTAAGACCAATTGAAAGATTTGGAAGTTCTTCTATTTTAAATCCGTTGCACTTATCGATTTGTTCTAAGATAATATTTTGCAGCGGAAAAATATTATCTTGTTCAACGTTGATTTCGCTATGTTCGGATAAAAATCTTTCAAAATCGTTTTTTAGAAAATCGGAATCCTCATTCAGAATTTTTTCCACAAGATTTTCTTTTTCAACATTTTTGACTTGTGCGGCCACAATTTCCGATGAAACCTTAAATTGCGGAACTTCTTTTGTCAGATCGAATTTGATTTTTCCATTTTTATCTTTGTAAGTGTTTAGCTCATAAAGTTTTTTTCTTTTAGAAATTGTGCTTTTGGGAATTTCCTTGTCATATTCAGCAACAAGACTTAAACTTTTCCCGTTGTATTTTAGGCTAAAATGAACAAGTCCGCTTTCACTCGTCTTTTTGTCCGTTGTACCGTTAAAAAGCCAAAGTTTTTTATTATTTCCTAAAGTTGAATTCAAAATTTTTTGCACGATAAATTCTTTGTCATCATCGCTTGCATATTTTTCAATGTCGTGTTCAGAAAAATAGTAATTTAATTCAACTCCATACTTATGAAGATTCCAAAATTCGTGGTCGATTTTTAACAGCATTGTCCGCCACAAATCACCTTCGCCGTTCCAAGTTGATTCTAAAATATTTTTTGCCTTAGTTTTATGAAAAGAATTCTTCCATTTGGCGTCTTCATCATCAAACCAAAGTTCTGTTATTTTCCTTATACGATACCAATAGCGAAGTTCAAAATGCCGAAAAATCGCTGATTTTATTTTTTTGAGTAATTTCATAAGTTTGTTTCCTATTTGTTATTTTGTTTTACACTAGGCTTCCGTTCGAATGTTATTTGTCCTAGAAACTCTTTGAATTTTTCCAGATAAAAAAAATTCCATGGAGAAAGATTTGGTTTGTCGTCAAGTTCAGAACGCCAGTCCATATAGTCAAACTCATCTTTATAATAAAGTTCATAGATAGAAGCAAATTTCCAATACAAAACTTCCCAGAACTTTTCGATTCTTGCAAAAATAATCTGACCAGGACCTTCGTAATATCCTTCGCCGACAAAAAAATCTAAAACATCACCTTTTTCAATTAATGGATTTTTGGAAGATGTTACAACAAATTCACCGTGTAGAAAATCTTCAGAAAGATTTTCAAAAAAAGTTTTTTCAGCTTCTGTTTGCATTTATTTCTGGTTATAACAGCCAGCAGTTAGAAAAGATAAAGCAATTGTAGCGAATTATCTGAAAATATGCCAGAAAAAAATATTTTTATAAAGAAACTTTGTATTTACATGCAAAGTCATTGAAAGTCCACTTTATTTTTTCAATCAGATTTTTAAACGGCTCGGAATCTTTTAAATATGCTTCTGCAGAATTATCTAAATCATAATTCGGATTTTTGATATTCTGCTTTACCTCAATTGATATAACTTCCGCCAAATCTGTGCTATAATCAAAGTATGAAACTTTACCACGGAAGCAAAATGAAAACTGAACTTCCATATATTCTTGATTTTTATGACAAAGAAGTTTCCGAAAAGATAAGCCAGAAATATGGCTACAGCATTTTGGATTCATACAGAAAATTTTTGTATTCGAAAACTTACCGTATGCTTTCAAATCCAGAGCTTGAAATGTGGGACTTTAGCCCAGCCGGAATTTTTGATATGTGGGAAAGTGAGCAGATTACAGGCGACCCACGGAACTCACTTTACATCAGGCGTGACTAGGAGCGAAAAATGACAAAAGAAATGGAATTCTTTTCGTTCCTTATGGAACAGTACGCTTTTTATAAGCACACAACCGCTGACAAAATCTTAAAAAAACTCGATGACCTTGGACTGACCGAACGCGTAATCAAAATGTACGAAATGTATCACAGCGAAGCAATAGAAAACGCATTCAAAGATATTGATAGGATGATTGCGGAAAAAGAGTAAATCAAAAATGAAAAACAAAGTCTGCACTTGCAAAACCGATATTTTTCATAACGCAACATTCACTTGATAAATCTGCCGGCATGATAAATGCGTTGAAAACTGAATCTTCCGCAAAGTGCAAGTTTATCGCTTATGACTCAATTTTGCAAAAACTTTTTATTTTTATACACTTTTTGCAACAATCTGCAAAAACTTATTGAAATCTAATATTTTTTACAATAAAATACAATAACTATGGAAGACAATATTGAAATCCAGCGAAAAGAATTTCTTGAAAGGCTTTCGTCATTTAAGGACAAGCAGCTTATAAAAGTTATCACTGGCATAAGGCGATGCGGAAAATCAACTTTGCTAAGGCAATGGCAAAAAATTCTTCTTGAAGACGGAGTTGAGGAAAAACAGATAGTTTTTATCAATTTTGAGGATTATGAATTTAAAAGTCTCCGCAATAATGACGAGTTTTACAAGTTCGTAACGGCGAAAATCCTTCCGAAAAAAAGAATGTATCTTTTCTTTGATGAAATACAGCGCGTTGAGCATTTTGAGGAAGTTGTTAACAGTTTTTTTATGAACCCGCTGCTTGATATTTATATAACCGGCTCGAATTCTAAAATACTTTCCGGAGAGCTAGCAACTTACCTTTCCGGCCGTTACGTGGAAATTCAGATGCAACCGCTTTCATTCAAAGAATTTGTTGAAGCACTGGGACTTGGACAAAATCTTCAGCTTGCGTACAGAAAATATCAGGAAATAAGTTCATTTCCTTACGCTCTTTCTTTGGACAGTGTGAATGTGGGCGATTATCTTGAAAGCCTTTATAATACGATTCTTCTGAAAGATATTGTCTCAAGAAACAAAATAACTGATGTCTCCATGCTGCAAAGTGTCGTTGAATTTTTGTTCGATAATATCGGACTTGAAGTTTCCAGCAAAAAAATTGCCGACACAATGACAAGTACCGGAAGGAAAATTGACTCAAGAAAAATCGAACAGTACGTGTCGGCTCTGTGCGAGACATTCATAATGCACAAAGTGAAGCGCTACAACATAAAAGGAAAGGAATACTTGAAGTCGCTTGAAAAATATTACATTGCTGATATTGCGCTGCGTTCCGCCCTGCTTGGAAAAAAGGCGATGGATGCCGGACATATTCTTGAAAACATTGTCTACCTTGAGCTTCTGCGGCGAAGATATAAAGTTTATGTTGGAAAAATAGACGATTCGGAAGTTGACTTTGTTGCAATCAACGGAGACGGCAATTCTTATTTTCAGGTTGCCGCAACAGTCCGCGATGCCGCAACTCTTGAACGCGAACTGAAATCCCTCAGGGCAATAAAAGACAACTATCCAAAATATCTACTCACGCTTGACGAGGATCCAGCGACCGATTATGACGGAATAAAAAGACTTAACGCACTCGACTGGCTGATGGGAAAGTAGAAATTATTTGCAGTTCCTAAAGATTCCAAACTAATATCAATTTTTCAATGATTATGCGTTGTGTTGTAAGTTGCATTTGAATCCGCAATGTTTGATATTCGGATTGCCGAATTCAGTGGAGCTTTAGCAACTTTTAAAAATCCTTCTTTTTTATCTAAAGGAACCGCATCATTTTTCTTTTCTAAAAGTTTAGTCGCTTCTTTTGTGATTTTTGCCCCAGAAAGATAATTTTCATAAACAAATTCTGGCTCTAGTTCAACAATCTGAATAGGCGAGAGTGGCTTTATCGCGTAGTCTTGCATTAGAGTGAGTTCTGCTTTCCCTGCGATTCTGAAATTTTTCTGTAATTTACTAGACGTTTTTTTTGGAACAAGAAAGGCGTTCACAACATTTTCAAAGCCAAAATCATTTACAAAATTCAAGAACGCCTTGTGATACGCAAACTGCTTTACAACATCCTGAATTCCCGGCTGGTGGCTAATTCCTTTTGCATCAATGCTGATGAGATAATATTTCGCGTCAAGAATAAAAAAATTATTGCCCTGGATTGAAATAATATCCGGTTCAAGAGTTTCTGCGGCATGAACTGCAAAGTCATTGAAAGTCCACTTTATTTTTTCAATCAGATTTTTAAACGGCTCGGAATCTTTTAAATATGCTTCTGCAGAATTGGCTAAATCATAATTCGGATTTTTAATACGCTTTTCTTCTATTATATTCTTCTTTTTTAACTCGCGGAAAGTCTTATCCCTAACGCTGTCGAAAATCTCCGCACACGCTTTTTCCCACACAAGATTAAAAGCGTTTGTCCCGTAAAAACTGAAAGATTCCGGTGTTTCCTTTGATTCCGTTTCTGAAACGTAAGTATAAAGCGTCTTTAAAAGATTCTGTTTTCTGGTGACAAACTGAGTTTTCAGCTCTTTTTCAAGTCGGTATTTTATAAAATCCACATCGCCTAAATCTTCAAGCGTTTCCTGCGAAAGATTTGCTTCGCTTAAGTCAAAAAAATTAAGAATGTCTGCGTTTTTCAGTTCGTTTGAGCATTTAGTGATTATCGCTGCGTGGAGCCTTCGGATAAAGTCTAGCTCGTTGTCCTCGTTTTCGTGTGTGTAAAAATCAAGATAATACGGCGTTTTGTTTTTTGTAAACGCAAAAGTTTCGTCAATTGTCTTGTTCCACAGAATTTCACCTTCTCCGTTCAGTTCTATATTTTCATTTTGATTCGTGTACAAGCCGTTTTCAAAATAATCCTGCAGAATATGAAGCGAGATTGCAAGCCTGTTGAACGTTTTGTGATTCTCTTCGCCGTTGTAAAGAGAAAACTGCTGGCTCTGCTCGTTGTATTTTTTGATTACTTTTATAATTGTCTTGAGTTTTTGAAAAAGTTCCGTGCCATTTTTTTCATCCGCATTGTCGATGTATTTCGGATAGCATTTTAAGACAATATTTTCCAGCAAAATAATTCCTACAAAATTGAACGCATACTCAAAGCCAGACGAATCTTCCGGCGGTTCATCTATAATCATTTCCTGGTCAGAAAGGTCTGAGTAGCCGAGTTTTTCTTTTCTGACGATTTTCAGAATATTACAGCGGCGGAGAAGATTTATGCGTTTTTTCGCAGTTTCATCATCAAGAGAAAATTTATTTTTGATTTCAGAGAACGAATAATGCTGTCCTTCACGGAAATAGGCTGAATGAAAAGAGGAAGTCAATTTGTTTTCCTTAGTTTGTTCCGTCATTCTGAAGTTTTTCCGGAATCTTCGTTTCTTCAACTTTTTCATTTTCCAGAAAGTTGAAAACTGCAATTCCGTTTTCATCAAGTTCATTGCAAATATCTGAATAAATGTATTTCCTGTTGTCAGTTAATTTGAAAAAGTCACGTTTCATTTTTGCAGCATCTTCAAAAAGATACATAAGAACTTTACTTTTAAAAAGTTTGATGAAATCTTCTTTTGCTTTTTTCGATTCTTCATCATTTGATTTGAGCGAGTTGTTTGCATTTTTCAAATCATTTTCACTGATAAAATACGGCCCCAGTAGTTTGTCTTCGTTAACATTCAGCGAAATCAGTTTGCTGTTGATTGCCTTTCGCAAGTCGTTCCAGTTTACTTTTTTGCTTTTGTTTATAGGGATTTCGTAAGTTGAAACGCCGTTTTCGTTATCGTCAATTCCGATATACTCAAAATTCCACCGTCTCTTAAAAGCCGTGTCCATTGGAAAAACGCCCTGGTCCGCGCTGTTCATTGTTGCCCAGATATACATATTTTCAGGAATGGAAAGTTCCGTTTTGTTTATTCCTTCGCTCCTAAGATATTTTATTATGTCTTCGCTCGCAGTAACTGGATATTCACTCTTGCCTTGTTTGCGGTCAAGAAGCTGGAACACATCGCCAAATACGGCAGCGACATTTGCACGGTTTATTTCTTCAATTAAAAGAAGAAAGTTCTCAGTTGGATTGTTCACGGCATTAACATAAACGCGCAGAAACGGTCCCGGAACAAATGAATAAGTGATTTCTTCTTTTTCGCCGTCGTCGGTTGAAACAGTTTTCATTGAAGGTTTGTAACAGCCGACAAATTGGGAATAACTGTAGTTTGGATGGAATGTAACTCGCTCGTAATGTCTTGTAGATTTTTGTGTAGAATTATCATCAAGAGAATAATCTGCTGCATGAATTCCTAAATTTATCCAATAACTTTCAGAAGTCGTGTTCTTAAAACCAAACTGCTCTTTTAATTCCGCAAGTGAAAAGCCGCTTAAAAAATCCGAATATTTATAACCAATCGCCCCGCAACTAGCTTGGAGCAGATATTTTTCTTTGTTAATTTTTTCAACTTGTTCTTTAATTTTATCTATTGTGATTTCCGCTTCATCAAAATCTGGCAAATTTTTATAAACCTGTTTTGCACGGATTCCCTGAAAAGTTCTATAAGCCGCATATTTATTTACACTTCCATACTTGCTGATAAGTTCATTTGCTTGCTTTACGTTTTTTAAGACATCGGCATATTTTAAGCCTACAGCGAAACAAAGTGAATAATCGTTTTTCGCATTTTGAATTTCACGCCTTGCACGTTCATCATCAGACAAAGTATTCGGATTTATTGTTGAACTAAAGAATTCTTCACATTGACTTTTTAGCCTGTGGCTTTTTCCAGTTCCCGGTGCACCGAAGATGATGCGGTTGTGAGAAAAAAGGATGTTTTTGCTTTCATTAAAACTATCGAAAAAAGATTTCTTGTCATTTCTATCAACATTTATTTCCATATTTTGTTTTTCCTTTATTTCAATTTTGATTTTGCTGTCTTCAACTTTGAGTAAATCTGAATATCGGTTTATTAGATTTTTCAAAATATCCAATTCACCAATTTCATCTTTAAAAGTCTCATTCAATAATTTTGTAAAATCATCTGAAGAGTTTTGATTTTGTAAATTCTCAAAAAGTGTTTTTTCAAAGTACCGCGGTTTTTCAAGTTTATTAAAACCTTTTCGTGTGTAAGGATTTGGAATGTAATAAAGATGGAACCAATGATGAAGATATTTTTCCGCTTGTTCTTTTGTAATATTTTCAGTAAACCGCGGATGATAAATATGATTGTCATCGATATAATAAAGCGCAGTCTGACAAACAAGTTGATAGACTGTTTGATTAAAACTTTCTCCCCATTTTGATTTCAGCATAACTTGTCTGAATTCGTCTTCTGACATTTCTTTTTTGGGAAGCTGCTCAATTATTTCACAAATAGTTTCTGGCGTTGCATTTCGCCAACGGCAAATCGGGTCAGCCATTAGTTTTGTTCTCCTTCCACCAAATCTGGATAGCTTTCTAGAATTGAATTCATGATATGAATCAAGACATCGACCACGATAGAATTTCCCGCCTGCTGATAAGCCGAAGTGTCAGAAACAGGAATAATAAAATCATCAGAGAATCCCATAAGTCGAAAACATTCTCGTGGCGTAAGTTTGCGGAGTCGTCCGTCGGTTGTTACATAGTTGTCAACACCAGCTCTATGCATTTTGTGCATCGTTGTTAAAAGCGGCCGCGCAACTTCCAAATCAGTTTCCGGACGCGAATAAAAACCTTTTGTTCCAGTTGCTAAAACATATTTTCGCACTTTGTCAGAAAGAAAATATTTTTCTAAATCCGTTTTTATTTTCTTTTTTGCATCATCTTCACTTTGAAAAACAAAATCGCCGTGCCAGTTGAACTGCTGGTTTTTCTTTTGGCAAAGCTGGATTTCTCCGTCAATCTGCGTGTATCGTTTTGAAAGATTTTTTTCGGCAGTTACAAAATCAACGCCTTTTTTGGGAAGAAAATATCCACCAGGAGCATTGTCAAGCAAAAAATCCTGCATTTTTCTTTTAAGCTTTATTGGCTTTGGAAATTCAAACGGCTTTTTAAGTTTTAAATCATTTCTGAATCCCACAACGAAAACACGCTCACGGTTCTGCGGAATTCCGTAGTCTTTTGCATTCAGAACTTTGTAACTCCAGGAATAATTTAAATCAGTAAACACTTTCTGAACTGTTTTCCAAGTTCTGCCTTCATCATTACTCAAAAGAGCCTTTACATTTTCGTATATAAAGACTTTAGGTCTGATTTCTTTTACAAGTCGAGCATATTCGTAAAAAAGTGTTCCTCGAGTGTCAGCAAGCCCACGCTGTTTTCCAACTAGGCTAAAAGACTGGCAAGGACTTCCGCCAACGAACAAGTCAACTTGATTTTCATATTGTTTTCCATCAAGGAATGAAACGTTCCAATGGAAATTTTCATCAGAAACTTTATAATTAGCTTGATAAGTCTTTTTTACTTTGTTTGCGCTTTCTTTGCCTTTGTAAAAATCATCAATAAACTTTTTCTTTTCTTTATAGTCAGAAATTTTAGAAAGTTCCTTTAAGATTTTGAACGAATTAATTTTTTCATGCAGCATTGCTGTTCTTTGGCAGATGTCTTTAATTTTCCGTGCAATTTTGTTTTCTGAGGAATTTGTAAGATTCATCTGTTTATAGTTTTTTACTTCATCATTTGTTTTTGAAAGAATCAAATCCAGCTCTGATTTATAAAGTTTGTCTTCTTCACTTTGAATTTCAATATTTCTGATTTCTTTTGTTAGCTCATAAAGTTCTTTTTCGATCTCATTTATATCTTCAGGAATTTTTTTTGAAAGGATATCCACATCTCCATTATCGCAGGCAAAAATTATTTCGTGCGGAAGATTCATTCTGTCTAACGCGTGCTCTATCGCCCCGATTCCGCTGAAAACGGTGGCGAGTCGAAGTTTTTTCTGTTCTTTAAAACGGTCGTTATTTGGGGCAAGAAAATCTTTACAGTAACTACTTTTTGATATA
>CAYSDV010000013.1:0-41712 GCA_964429905.1 uncultured Treponema sp.
TTTGCAATGCAGGCTGAAATCTTATCCTAGAGTCAAAACTCGAATTTAGGGCTAAGATAAATAATCGAATTTCAAAATTGGAATAAACATTCCTAATTTTAACTTGCCTTCATAACTATCATCCGTTGGAAAAATAATATTTTCTGCTTTTAATCCAAAAATATAAAAAAATTGAAAATTTATTTTTGACTCATTCCCTAAATATCTAGTATCGCTATTCCATAAAAACGAAGTACTTAATATAAGATTTGTATTTTTACACAAATCATAATATTCAGAATTTGTATCAAAATAAAAAATACCGTCAGTATATTCATACGGATAATTACTATTTTTTATTTGAAGATTCCGCATGAAACACTTTGAAAGTGAATATTCAACTAAATTTCCTTCATAGTCTTCTAACTTTTTATCATGTTCTTCTTTTATTTCATTCTGAGAAAGCTGTGCAAAAGAAAAAATATTTTCACAGAAAAAAATAAGGAAGAACAAACTTTTTAATTTCATATTTTCAATTTTATACCAAGAACAATTTTTCCTGACTTTGCCGATTGAATTGAACTATACACAACCTATGAATCCTATTTCAGAAAAAATATTACTTCAGCGAATATTCCACTGTTGTTACTACGCGAACGTTCTTTTTTTCTTCAAGACCGACTGCAACATCGTCAATGGAAAAAAGTCCTTGAGTTGCTTTTTTAATTTTGCCGACTTTGCTTTTTGAATCATGAGCAAACTGTTCGGCCGCTTCCCTTGCGTTTTCCGTTGCCTGCGCAATCATTTCCGGCTTTATGTTGTTCAAACCGGTAAATTCGTAAGAAATTTTAGAATCGTAATCCTGCTGAAGCGCAATTCCTTCGCCGGCAAGCTTTAAAGAATCCGCTTGTGTTTGCTTAACAACAGCAACTTTAGAAGTTCGCACTAAAATTGTTTCTTTTGCAATATAATTGTAAACAAGATTTTGCTTGTCAATATAAGGATTTACGGTATTATCCGTAATTTCCGGTGCTTGAACTGTATAATCAGCAGATTCCAAACCGTGGTCATTTAAAAATTTGGTTATAACCGCTGTCTTTTTTTCTATATCAGATTGAATTTTTAGCAAATCGTTGCTTCCCACAGTAAATTTGATTGGCCAAATTGCCAAATCCGCATCAACTTCGCGCTCTGCAAGCCCTCGAACAGTAACAGAACGATCTTGTTTTACAATTCTTGTCATACCTGAAGCAAGAATTCCTGCCGCAATCACAAATGCAAGAGCCAATGTAAGATGTGCTTTCATAAAAAATCCTCCAAAGTGCAAATATATTATTCAATTCAGCGAAATGCGTTAGCGCTGGGAGCCCCGAAGTTGCGAAGCAATGAGCCGAAAGGCGAAGGGCGGACATAGCGACCCGGAGTTGAGCAACGCGAAACGAAGGGGAACGCCAAATTTATTTTTTTAATTTATTGTAAAGTTTTATCAAAAGTCCAACTTTTCCGAACAAAAGCCAGAAAAGGAAGGCTATAAGTGCAATCAACGGAATTCCGCAGATAAATATATAGAAGAAAACAGAAATAAATCCGCCGAAATAAGAAATTATGTTTGAAACAAAATGTCTGAAGCCGTCGCCAAAATCAGGAAGCGCAAAACCGCCGCCTTGAGTTGCGTTGTAAGGCAAAGATACATAAATGCTTATTGTGGAAAAATCTATTTGCGATGAAAGCCGTTTTAATCTGCCTTCCATTGATTCAATTTCCGACTGAACAGAATTCAGCTGACTTTCAACTTTAAGAATGTCCTGCATTGAAGTTGCCTGCGACAAATAGCCGTTCAGTTTTTTGCGCAAAACCTTTTTTGTTTCAAGGCGCGTCTGCAAATCGTAAAACTGGTCAGAAACATCATCCGTAGAAATATTTTTATTTTTTACAGTCCCCAAAGTTCCAGCCGCATCCATTGCTTCGTCAAATTTTGCGGCAGGAATTCTTACTGTGTAATTTGAATTTTTTTCGCCGTTATTTGAATTCGAAATATAGCCGCCGAACTGTTTTACCCAATTTTCAACCGCAGTCTGCGCTTTTATTAAATCTGTAACTTCAAGCGAAATGTTACCGTTTTTAATAAGTTTGCGTTCAAATTCTTCCGCACTTCCAGATGAATCCGAACCTGTCGCAGCCAGTTCGCTTTTTGAAAAGCCCGCACTTTCCGCAGAACCAGAAGCATACACAACGTCATTCATTGCCATCGGAGCGGCCAATTTTGACATCCGCGCAGAAGAATTAATTGAAAGCGGAGCCGAATCTGCATAAGCGGAAACTGATTCTTCATACGCAAATTCTGTTTGCGCAGATTTTTTTGAACATCCGGCAAACCCAAAAATTAAAACAGAAAAACAAAATAACAAAGCTAAAATCTTTTTCATACTATGAAAATACATAAATTTTGCATAAGTTACAAGAAAATTTTACTAACTACAAAACTGAGTTGCAAATGTTGTTCTTCTTTTTTCAATTATTCACCAACAAAATATTTTATTGCTTTTGTTTTCGCCATAAAATAATTGTTTGTTTCATTGCCGGAAAGAAGCTTATAATAATTATTATTATAGTTAGGGCACCACATAGCAACGGAATCTTCAAAATGATCTGTTGTTGCGCTTTTTCCGTAAGTCAAATCAGGAGATTTTATATACGGTTCTATCATTTGCTGCCATTCTTTAATTCTTTTCTGACTTTTTAACGCTTCAAAACCGCTTTCCGAATCGGAATATTCCACAAGATATTTTTTATACAGAGAAAGATATTCTGGAACTTTAAGCAATTTTTCCATAAGAGGAGCATTTCCCCCCCCCTCTCCCCATTTAAGAGGATTTTTTGTTGCAGTATCGTCAAAACAACCTGTTCCAAGCGTATTGTCATAGTCGTAAGGTATAAAATAAGCTTTTCCGCTTTTATCAAAATAAAAGTAGAAGTTGTTGCCGTTTCTCCAGTAATCGTCATCCATTCCAAGAATTACGTTTATGGCATAAGTTTTAATGAATAAATCCACATCCATTTTTTCTTCATAGAATTGTTTTATAGCATTTGTATCAGAATCAGAAAGCGCATTAAGTTCGGTTATAAACTCCGCAAGCTGAGTTTTTGCTTCGTCAAACTTCTTCTTGTCGGCTTTTAAATCATAAGTATAGCGTTCGCTTTTGCTTTCATCCAAGTAGATTTTTTCAACTCCGAATTTTGAATCTTCTACACCCGCAAAATCCGCTTTTCCAGGGGCTGTATAGGTACATTTCCAAAGGCTTCCTTTGTTATTTTTAAAATCGCCTGCAATTTCTTCGGTTGTTCTTGCTTTTAGGAACTGCTTATTTATGTCTTCAATCATAGCGTAAATTCCGTAATCAAGCGTTTTTGGCGCAGAAACTGTTCCTGTTGAACTAAGCGGATTTTCGCTTTCGGAAGATGAATTATAATCTGTGATTGTTATAAAAAGATGTGCGTAAGAAGCGCGCGGTGCAGTCCAAATTCCGCAGTCGCGGAAATAATTGTAACAATAAATTTCGCGCGAATAGGTCGGGTCATCTTTAAATCGCTTTAAATTCAAGCCTTTTATACAGCCGGAAAGTTTTTTATCAGTTTCAGAAAATTCTTCAAAATCCAGTTTAAAATGCGCCTGCTGAAATTCGCCTGACTCAAGTTGCGGGCGGCAACGGCTTGTATTTCCGCGCAGTCTGAATCCAATATTTTCGATTTGCCATTCAAACTCGCCTTTTTCCATTTTAAAATCAGCTTTTACATATTCTTCATTTTTTGGATTTTGGTCATAATTCGAAAGAAGTTCATTCCACTGTTCCTGCGTAATTGTAATATTTATATCAGCAATTTCTTGTGTTGAAAAAATAAAATCAAGACTTTTCTTGCGCAATTTGCTTATCAAAGGATAAACAATCCCTTCATCATTGCCTTCATATTGAATTCCGGAAGAATCTGAATCGCCGGAATCCGTACTACAAGAAACAAACGCAAAAATTAAAAAAGAACTTAAAAAAGCAAAAAGAATTTTCTTTATATTCATAAATCAATGGTAAATTACAAATTTGAAATTCACAAATAAAAAGAACAAGGACGCTCAAAAATAACAAATATTTACAAACCGGCAAAATCTTAGGAAAAATCGGTTGGTTGTCAGTTGGAAACAAAAGAATTGTCAATTTGAATTTCGCATTCATATTCAGGATTGAACTGCTTTGCTTTTTCCGTAAATTTTTGCAAAAGCTCTTCATTGGAAAGTTTTAATCCGCTGGGACGCAGAATTTCAAAGCAAACCTTTTTTTGATTTTCGCATTGAATCAAACGTACGTCATGCACGCTAAGATTTTTGTCAATTTCGCATGCCGCATTTTTCAGAAATTCTTTAAAGCGCAAAGTTTCTTTATCCGACAAATCAACCGGATCAATATGAATTGTTACAGAGCAATGAAACCGCTCAGAAACCGCTTTTTCCGCATCGTCAATAATCTGATGAATTTCAAAAAGATTCAGGTTTCCGGGAACTTCTGCGTGAAGCGAAATTATTTCGTGTCCCGGTCCGTACTCGTGAATCAACAAATCGTGAACGCCGAGAATCGGTTTAAATTCCAGAACGCAAGTTTCTATTTTTTGCGCCAGGTTTTTGTCAGCAGGAATTCCAAGCAGAGGATTTATTGTTTCCTTCGCAGAATCAAATCCGTTTGCAATTATAAAAAAAGAAACAATAATTCCGGCGATTCCGTCAACAGAGCAATTAAGTTCCGGAAAAAAACTTTCTATTAAAATTGCCGCCACAACAATTAAAGTTGAAAAAACATCGCTTAGCGAATCTTTTGCGGCAGCTTTCAGCGCGGCGGAATTTATTTTTTTGGAAAACTTTAAGTTAAGAGCGAACATAAAAAGTTTTACTAAAATTGAAGCAAAAAGAATAACTGTTACAAGAACAGATTTTTCTATAGGTTCCGGTTTTATCAATATTTCTATGGAAGATTTTAAAAGTTCCGCGCCAACAAAAATTATCAGAACAGAAACAATAAGTCCGGCAATATATTCCATTCTGCCGTGTCCGAACGGATGCTCATCATCTGCTTTTTCAGCGGAAACCTTAAAACCAAAAAAAGTAACAACTGAAGAAGCGACATCCGAACAGTTATTAAAAGCGTCTGCCATAACAGAAACAGAATTCGTAAAAATCCCGGAACAAAATTTTATTACAAACAATAAAAAATTCAAAAAAATTCCCACAGTTCCGGAAATCATCCCGCATCTCTTCCGTTCTTCCGCCTTGCTCGCTATGCACATAAGAGTAAAAATATTAAAAAAGAGCGGAATAAACAAGTAAAAGTTAGCGGTAAAAAACTTTGTTGTGGGGAAAGGAATTCTTTCCTATTTTAATATCCAATTGAAAATCCCTGTTGAATTCATTATATTTTTTTTATGGATTTATTGAAAAAACTTGAAGAATGTGAAAAACGCTACAAAGAAGTTCAAGCGTTAATTTTAGACCCTAATCTTGTAAAGGATCAAAAAAAGTACAAAGACACAATGCGCGAAAACGGCTATCTTTCTGAACTTTCAGAACTTTATGCAGAATATAAAAAAGTTCTTTCCGGAATTCAGGAAGCCAAAGAAATGATTACTGCCGAAGACGACGCGGATATAAAAGAAATGGCGCGCGAAGAACTTAAAAATCTTGAAGAAAAGCAGCCTAAACTTGAAGAAGAAATAAAACTTAAACTTGTTCCGCCGGATCCGCTTGACGAAAAAAATATTATTCTGGAAATCCGTTCGGCTGCGGGCGGCGACGAAGCGACTTTATTTGTACGCGACTTATGGGAAATGTATTGCCATCTGGCAGAACGAAAAGGCTGGAAGTACGAAGTTATGGAACAGCAGGAAACAGAAGTTGGCGGATTCAATAAAATCGTAACTTCCATCAGCGGAAAATTTGTTTACGGAACTTTGCGCTGGGAAAGCGGAGTTCATCGCGTACAGCGTGTTCCAGCCACAGAATCGCAGGGAAGACTCCAGACTTCAACGGCAACTGTTGCAGTTTTGCCGGAAGCGGAAGAAACGGAAATCGAAATCAAGCCTGGCGATGTAAGAATCGATGTTATGCGCGCAGGTGGTCCTGGCGGTCAGTGCGTAAACACAACGGACTCTGCTGTTCGGTTGACTCATATTCCGACCGGAATTGTTGTAATTCAGCAGGACGAAAAATCGCAGATTAAAAACAAGGAAAAAGCATTCCGAGTTTTGCGCGCAAGACTTTTCGATTTGGAAGAAAGCAAAAAACAGGCGGAAAGAGCGGCGGCCCGAAGCAGCATGGTAGGTTCCGGCGCACGCAGCGAAAAAATCCGCACATACAACTATCCGCAGGATCGCGTTACAGACCACAGAATTAATTATTCGCAGCATAATCTGCCGGCGTTTATGATGGGCGATATGGACGGAATGTTGGACGCGCTTAACGTATACGCTAAAGAAGAGCAACTTAAAGCGGATATTACAACACTTGGAGAATAATCAAATAAACAGGTGATTGCGTTTATCAAAATCACCATGAATTTGAAGTGCAACTTTTTTTAAGAATTCTGCAAAAATTACTTGCTTTTTTTTCTGCAAAGTTATATAAAAATATCAACATCAAAGGCGATGTGAATTTTATCTAATTTTTTAGTTGAAATTCACATCGCCTTTTTTATTTCAAAACATAAACTGGGGGTTACAATGACAGACGTACCTAAATTATTTGGAAGCATGGTTTTTAATCAGAAAGTTATGAAAGATCGCCTTCCAAAAGAAACTTTTAAAGCTTTGAAAAAAACACTTGATGACGGAACGCCGCTTGAACTTGATGTTGCAAACGTTGTTGCACACGCAATGAAAGATTGGGCAATAGAAAACGGAGCAACACACTATGCGCATTGGTTCCAGCCATTAACTGGTATTACCGCAGAAAAGCATGATTCGTTTATTAATCCTCAGGACGACGGAAGCGTAATTATGTCTTTCAGCGGAAAAGAACTTGTAAAGGGTGAACCGGACGCATCTTCTTTTCCTTCTGGCGGTCATCGCGCAACTTTTGAAGCACGCGGATACACCGTTTGGGATCCGACTTCTTATCCATTCATAAAGGAACACACGCTTTGTATTCCAACCGCTTTCTGTTCATACACCGGCGAAGCTTTGGACAAAAAAACTCCGCTTCTTCGTTCTATGGAAGCATTGGACAAACAGGCAAAACGCATTCTTAAACTTTTTGGAAAGACAGTAAGCCACGTCGCAACAACTGTCGGCGGAGAGCAGGAATACTTCCTTGTTGATCATGATTTGTGGGCACAGCGCAAAGACCTTAGAATGACAGGAAGAACTTTGTTCGGAGCAAAACCTTCTAAGGGTCAGGAAATGGATGACCAGTATTTTGCAGCGTTGAATCCGCGCATCGTTAAATATATGGAAGATTTGAACGAAACTTTGTGGAAATATGGAATCCTTTCTAAAACAGAACATAATGAAGTTGCTCCTGCACAGCACGAAATGGCGCCGATTTTCAGCACAACAAATCTTGCAGTTGACCAGAACCAGCTTACCATGGAAGTTATGCGAAAAGTTGCAAAACGACACGGACTTGAATGTCTTTTGCACGAAAAACCTTTTGCAGGTTTGAACGGAAGCGGAAAGCACAACAACTGGTCAATGGGAACAAACGAAGGCGAAAACCTTCTTGAACCAGGAAAAACACCGGAATCAAACGCTCAGTTCCTGTTGTTCTTGACAGCAATTCTTAAAGCGGTTGATGAAAATCAGGACTTGCTGCGCATTTCCGTTGCATCAGCAGGAAACGACCACCGACTTGGTGCGAACGAAGCGCCGCCGGCAATCATTTCCGTTTATCTTGGTGATGAACTTTACGCAGTACTTTCTTCTATTGTAGAAGGAAAACCGTATTCTTCAGGCTCAAAAGCAAAAATGACAATCGGCGTTGATGTTCTTCCGTCTATTCCAAAGGATTCTACAGACCGCAACAGAACTTCGCCATTCGCATTCACAGGAAACAAGTTCGAATTCCGTTCAGTTGGTTCAAACGCATCTTTGGCCGGTCCAAACACAACTTTGAATGCGATTGTTGCAGAAACTTTAAGACACTTCGCAGATGAACTTGAAGGCGCAAAAGATTTTGAAAAAGCGTTGAACACATTGATTGAACGCGAAGTAAAAGCGCACTGGCGAATCGTATTCAACGGAAACGGCTATGATGAATCATGGAAAAAAGAAGCTGCAAAGCGCGGACTTTTGGAATTAAGAACAACTCCGGAAGCGGTTGCCCATTATCTTGACGAAAAGAACGTTAAGCTTTTTACAGACACTGGCGTTTACACAAAAGAAGAAATGGAAAGCCACTACGAAATCAAGTTGGAAAAATATGCTCAGCTTTTGAATATAGAAGTTGAAACAATGCTGGAAATGATTAACAAAGATATTCTTCCGGCTGCATACAAATATATTTCCGATGTTTCGCAGACTGTTGCAAATCTTAAATCGGTTGTTCCAAGCGCAAAAGCAGCTGCAGAAAGCGCATTGCTTTCCAAATTGGACGCACTTACCGGCGATTTGGCTGCAAAAACAGAATCGCTTTCAAAAGTTCATCTTTCTGCAAAGGCTGCCGGCGACGGAATGGCTGTTGCAAAAGCCTATGCGGACAAAGTTATTCCGGCAATGGCAGAAGCACGCGCAGTAGCAGATGAAATTGAACCATTACTTGGAGAATCTTACAAACCATTCCCAAGTTACGAGGATTTGCTTTATAGAGTATAAGTTTTTCTTGTGCTTTTACGAACGGCTTAGGGATAGTAGGTGCGTGCCGCAGGCACGTTCCGAAGCAAAGGTGATTGAGCATTTTGACTTTGCTCAACAACTACTTGATTGCACACGTGCAACAGTAAAGCAAATCCGCTGCGAAGGAATGGAGTGTATACGGAACACCGAATAGCCCGCCCGTTTTGGCAGTTGAGATTACGGAGCGTAAGCGAAGTATCGAAACTGCCAAAACGGTAAGCCCCAAAAATATATTTTTGTACAAAGGCGTACACATTGATTAAGGAAACTTCTGAAAAAGAATTTCTTTAGTTGATGTGTACGCTTTTTTTTAACTCGTTTTTAAATCAACAAAGGAGGTTGATTATGGATACATCTTTAGTAAGCCAGCTTCAAAGTCAGGTTGCAGTTCTAAGTGATTCAGTCGCAGCCGCCAGCAGTGATGTTTGGGGTGTATGGTTTTTGATTGGTACCGCATTCGTTTTTTGGATGCAGGCCGGTTTTGCAATGGTAGAAACAGGTTTTACACGTGCAAAAAATACCGGAAACATCATCATGAAAAACTTGATGGATTTTTGTATTGGTACCGTAATGTGGTTTTTAATTGGTTCCGGTCTTCTTTTAGGTGAAGATTTATGCGGAATTATCGGAAAACCTGGTTTTGATATTTTTACGCAATACGCAAATTTTGACTTTTCTGCATTCGTATTCAACCTTGTGTTCTGTGCAACAACTGCAACAATTGTTTCCGGAGCAATGGCGGAACGAACAAAATTCCTTTCTTATTGCGTATATTCAGCAGTTATTTCCGCACTTATTTATCCGATTGAAGCGCACTGGACTTGGGGCGGCGGTTGGCTTAGCCAGATTGGATTCCACGATTTTGCCGGTTCCAACTGTATTCATATGGTAGGCGGAATTTGTGCTCTTATCGGGGCTGCAATGGTTGGTCCGCGAATCGGAAAGTTCGAGCGCGACAAGAACGGCAAAGTAACAAAAGTTCACGCTTTTCCGGGACACAGTATTCCGCTTGGAGCGTTGGGCGTTTTCATTCTTTGGTTGGGTTGGTACGGATTTAACGGAGCGGCGGCTGTATCCGTTCGCGAAATGGGTTCCATATTCCTTACAACTACAGTCGCTCCGGCCGTTGCTACCGTTACAACAATGATTTTTACTTGGATTAAATATGGAAAACCTGATGTTTCAATGTGTTTGAACGCGTCTTTGGCGGGTTTGGTTGCCATTACCGCTCCATGCGATGTAACAGATGCCCTTGGCGCAGCTATTATTGGTGTTGTTGCAGGTTTGCTTGTTTGCTTTGGAGTATGGCTTTTGGATCACAAACTTCACATAGACGACCCGGTAGGTGCAGTTGCAGTCCATATGATGAACGGTATTTGGGGAACAATTGCGGTTGGTCTTTTTGCAACTCCAAACGCACCGGCATTTGCACGCGGATTTGGCGATGGAACAACTTTTGGCGCAAACCAGATTGCCGGCGCAGGTCTTTTTTATGGCGGCGGATTTAAACAGTTGGGATTGCAACTTTTAGGTTGTCTTTCAACAGCGGCATTTACGGTAATAACAATTACAATCGTATTCTTAATCATCAAGAAAATTTTTGGACTCCGAGTCAGTGCGGAAGAAGAAATCATCGGTCTTGATAAACTTGAACACGGTCTTGATTCCGGATATGCGGGATTTGCCATAAATTACACAAACGAAGAATATGCAGAAGCAAAAGAAGCCGGTATTTCCATTCCTGGCGAAAATGTTCCTGTTGAAAAAGCAATTCCGGTTGCAAAAGTAACAACCGGAGAACACGCAGACGCAAAGTTCAACAAAGTTGTAATTGTAACCCGACAGACAAAATTCGATGCGTTAAAAGCGGCAATGAATTCAATCGGTGTAACTGGAATGACCGTTGTAAACGTTATGGGCTGCGGAATGCAGAAAGGCGCTAGCGAATTCTACCGCGGAACTCCTGTAGAAATGACACTTCTTCCAAAAATCAAGGTTGAAATTGTAGTTTCTAAAGTTCCGGTAAGAACTGTAATTGAAGCCGCAAAGAAAGCACTTTACACAGGCCACATCGGCGACGGAAAGATTTTTGTTTATCCGGTAGATACAGTTGTAAAAATCAGAACTGGAGAAGAAGGTTACGACGCTCTTCAGAACGAAGAATAATAAAACAAATAATTTTCCGGCTTTTTTGCCGTAAAATCGGCAAAATAATTAAAATAAAAAAAAGCGGAAGAACTCCGCTTCCGCTCTTAAATATTTTACGGTTCGCCTTGTCTTTGTAACCCCGACTTGGCGAACCGTTTTTTTTATATCAACCTAAAGCAAAACCGCTAAACTACAGTTCCCCGGAAACCGCCGCTCCCGGAAGTCCGATATCTTTTCTGTAAAATTCGCCATCAAAATGAACGCCGCTTATCGCTTTGTACGCGTTTTTCCAAGCTTCATCAAAAGTTTTGCCAAAAGCAGAACAAGCAAGCACTCGGCCACCGCTCGTAACAAGATTTCCGTTTGATTTTGAAGTCGCAGTTGCACCTGCGCAATTTTTATTTCCGCGACGATTTTCTATTGCACCCGCAATAAACACTTTCGCTCCGCTATCAGAAACAACTTTTTCATCAATCGTAATTTCTTTTCCCTTTTCATAACTTCCAGGATATCCGCCAGAAACAACAACCGGACTTACCTGATAACCTTTTTTCCAAGAAAAATTAAAATCCTTCAAAGTTTCGTCCGTAATCGCCTTGCACATTTCAACAAAATCAAAATCCATCAAAGGCAAAACCGACTGCGTTTCCGGATCGCCAAGCCGAACGTTGTATTCCAAAAGTTTTGGACCTTCGCTTGTAAGCATAACGCCAAAAAACAAAAATCCGCGGTAATCAAATTTTTCCGCAACAAGACCTTTTAAAGTAGGTTCAAGGCAAGTTTTATTAAAAGCCGCCATTGTTTCAGAATCAACATCATCAAGCGGACAAACAGAACCCATTCCGCCCGTATTCGGACCTTTCGCTCCGTCGCAAAGACGCTTGTGGTCGCGCGCCGGCAAGAACGGAACAATGCACGCTTTTTCAGGATGTTCAGGCGTAACGCTTACCGCAGCCAGAACAGAAATTTCAACGCCCTGCAAATAATCTTCCACAACAATTTTCTTTCCGGCATTTCCAACGCGTCCGGAATCCATAATGTCTGTAATCGCTGCAAGCGCATCTTCAACAGTTGCCGCAACCGTAACGCCTTTTCCTGCCGCAAGTCCGTCCGCTTTTATAACAATCGGCGCCCCATGATTTTTAACATATTCCGCCGCTTTTTCTTCATCCGTAAAAGTTTCGCTCTTTGCGCAGGCAACATCATACTTATTCATAAAAAGCTTTGCCAAATCTTTACTTGCCTCAAGCTGAGCCGCCGCTTTTTTAGGTCCCACGCAAGGAATTCCAGCCGCCCAAAAAACATCCGCCAAACCTTCAGCAAGCGGATCTTCCGGACCGATTACAGCAAGTGAACAATTTTCATGCTTTGCAACTTGAACAAACGGATTTTCACCATTTTCAGCATTAATGTAATCGCAATTTTTTATTTCAACATTTTCGCATTTAGATTCTTTTGCAGTTCCGCCGTTTCCAGGAACGCAAACAACTTTTTCAACACTTGAACTCTGAGCAATTTTCCAGGCAATCGTATGTTCACGACCGCCGTTTCCAACAACAATAACATTCATATCAATATCTTACACAATTTATAAAAAAAAAGAAACAAGACAACAATTCATAATAAAGAATTAATAATTTGGGCGTGCCGGCTGTGGTTTCGCAAGGCTCAACCAGCGCCGTCAGGCTTTTCAGGGTTCCGCCTTCCGGCTTCATTACTCGCTGGCTTCGCACGCTCAGCCCAAGCCGCTCGCAACGCGCTCCGCCTGTCTGACGCCAGGCAAGCGCGCCCTTACAATCCTTCACGCAGTCCGCAAAACTCACAACAAATCAATCAGACCAAATGGCGTACACTCAAAATTAAAATCAAATTTTTTGCCGGCGCAAGCATGTTCAAAAACTGATGTTATAGCCGCGTCTTCCGCTGAATACCCTTGTGCAAGCAAAGCAACGCAAAGCCCCGCAAGAACGTCTCCGCTCCCCGCTTTTGCAAGAGCCGCAGTTCCGCAATCGCAAACAAAACATTCATTTCCGCTAAAAATGTAAGTATTTGCACCTTTAGCAATCAACGTTATATTTTCAAATTTTTCAGAAAAGCGTTTTGCGTATTCAAAGCGATTTTCCGTAACGTCCAAAAGCGAAACGTTTTCCGCTATTTTGCAGGAATTTATAAGTTCGCAAAGTTCCTTCGGATGAGGAGTTAAAATTATTTTCGCATTCTTTAAACCGTTAAGCTTTTCAATAATTGCATTTAAATTTCTGCAATAAAAAAAATCAGCATCAAAAACTGCACACGGATTTTGCATATCGCTTACAAAATCCAAAACATTCTGGACAATCTTTTGCGCTTCTTCAGAGCGTCCCAGACCGCTACCAACCAAAACGGCAGTTGTTTTTTCCGCAATCTCTTCAGAAATCATAAGTTCCGGCGACATTAAAAAATTTTCTTTGCATAAATGTGTTTTTAAAAGCGTAACAAGTCCGCAACCAAAACGCAAAGCCGCAGTACCGGAAATAATTCCCGCTCCGCCTTTTTCGCCCAGAACAACTGCAGCATGTCCAAAATTTCCCTTATGAACAGATTTTTTTGCTCTTAAAGGAAGTTTTACATCAGTTTCTTCTATTAAAAATGCATCTGGAACAGCGCTCTTTTCAAATATTTGCGAAGAAATTCCCAAACCGGCAGTTTTCAGCGTTCCGACAAAATCTTTTGCCTCATCAGTGAAAAGAGCAATTTTCAAAGCGCCCATCGTTACGGTTTCATCTGCGCAAAACGCAATCTTACTTTCTTTGCAAAAAGTTTTTATATTTCCGTTCTTATCAATTCCGCTGGGAATATCACACGCAATTCTATAAGAATTCTGCGCATTGCACCAAATCAGTGTCTGCGCAATATTTTCCGGAAGTTCACCATGAAATCCGGTTCCATAAATACAATCAACTATTAAAGATTTTTTTTCGGATTCAAAATTTTTTAAAATGCTTTCCGGATTCCATTTTTCATCATTTTTTATTTCAATTATTTTTATGCCGACAGCGCGGCTCATTTTTCTTTGCAATATTGCTTCATCAGTTTTCGGTTCGCCAAAAGCTACAACAAGAACGCTTTTTACTTTGCCAAAAATTCTGCGCGAAAGAGCATATCCGTCGCCGCCGTTATTGCCAGTTCCGCATAAAATCAGCAGAAATTCCGGATTTTGCGCTAAAACTTGTTGTTCCAAAGCCGCCGCCGCATTTTCCATCATCACATTTTCAGGAAAACAAAAACGCTTTTTTGTTTCGTTTTCCGCAATTCCAGAATTTTTATAAATCGCTTTCAATTATGACGCTCCGTTATCTTAGAATTCAAGTTTTATTAAAAAAAAAATCCGCATAGCAAAACAGATTTTTCAGAGCAAACACAATTTTGCTGAATAAAAATCCGTTCTTACTTCTTTTCTAATTTTACAAACAGCAATGCAAAAATACAACAAGAACTATTGCACAAACAAAAGCATTCATATAACATATAATTATAACTTCAGGGCGAGGTGAAATTCCTCACCGGCTGTGTGCGTTTTTTGCGTAAGTCAGCGAGCAGAATAAAGTTTCAACCTTTGTTCTGCATGATACGGTGCAAATCCGTTACCGACAGTAAAGTCTGGATGAAAGAAGTAAATCAAACACAAGATTGTGTCATTTATTCTTTAACGCCCTGAAAATCAGGGTTTTTTTTATGTTTACTGGAATTATAGAAGAAACAGGAACTGTTCTGTCCTTCGGAAACGGGAAAATTCAACTTTCCGCAAAAAAAGTGCTGGAAAATTCTAAAATTGGCGACAGCATTTCTGTAAACGGAGTCTGCCTTACAATCACAAAAATGAATTCCAATGACTTTTATGCAGACGTAATGAACGAAACTTTAAGCCGCTCAAATTTGGGTTCATTAAAAAAAGGCGGAACTGTAAATTTAGAGCGGGCAATGGCAGCAAACGGAAGGTTCGGAGGCCATTTTGTTTCCGGTCATATTGACGGAACTGGAAAAATCACAAAAATTCAAAATGACGGAAACGCAATTTGGATTTACATTTCCGCGCCAAAAGAAATTCTTAACTTAATAATTGAAAAAGGCTCCGTTGCAATAGACGGAATAAGTCTTACAGTCGCAAAAGTAAGCGGCGAAGATTTTGCAGTCAGCGTTATTCCGCACACAAGCGAAGAAACAACTTTAACTTCAAAAAAAATCGGCGACATCGTAAATTTGGAAAACGATATTATTGGAAAATACGTTCAAAAATTGCTGAAAAATCAAGATTCAGAAGAAGAAAAAAATAAAAAACTTTTAACTTGGCTGGAGGAATAAAATGGAATATCAATATAACACCATCGAAGAAGCGCTTGAAGAGCTTAGGAACGGAAAAATCATTCTGGTTACAGATGATCCTGACCGCGAAAACGAAGGTGATATGATTTGTGCCGGCATTCACGCTACTCAGGCGAATGTAAATATGATGGCAACATACGCAAAAGGACTAATCTGCACTCCGATGAGCGCAAAAATTGCCAAGCGCCTGAATTTTTTCCCTATGGTTTCAGAAAATACAGATAATCACGAAACAGCATTTACAGTTTCCGTTGACCACAAATCAACTTCAACAGGAATTTCCGCTGCGGAACGTTCAGTTACTGCGCTTGCCTGCGTAAATCCGGAAAGCAAACCGGAAGATTTCAGGCGGCCGGGACATATGTTTCCGCTGATTGCGAAAAAAGGCGGAGTTCTTGTCCGCAACGGTCATACAGAAGCAACTGTAGATTTGTGCCGTTTGGCAGGACTTCCGGAATGCGGATTGTGCTGCGAAATTATGGATGAAGACGGAACAATGATGCGAACGCCAAAACTTTGGGAATTCGCAAAAAACTTCGGATTGAAGTTTATTACAATCAAAGAATTGCAGGACTATTGCCGTGTTCATGAAAAGCATGTTGTCCAGGAAGCAAAAGCAAAACTTCCGACTGAATATGGCGATTTTGATATTTACGGCTACATAAACGATATTACCGGCGAACATCACGTTGCGCTTGTCCGCGGCGAAATCGGAGACGGTGAAAATGTATTGTGCCGCGTTCATTCAGAATGTTTAACCGGCGATGTTTTTGGCTCGCAAAGATGCGACTGCGGTCCGCAACTTCACGCGGCAATGAGCAAAATCGCAGAAGAAGGCCGCGGAATTATTCTTTATATGCGCCAGGAAGGTCGCGGAATCGGTTTAATCAACAAATTAAAAGCATATAAACTTCAGGAAGAAGGATTTGACACTGTAGAAGCAAACGAAAAACTTGGATTCAAGCCGGATTTGCGCGAATATTGGATTGGAGCGCAGATTTTGCGCGATTTAGGCTGCAAATCTCTTAGACTTCTTACTAACAATCCGGATAAAATTTACGGTTTGGACGGATTCGGAATAAAAGTTGCAGAGCGCGAGCCTATAGAAATTCCCCCGCAAGAATACGACAGATTTTATTTGAAAACAAAAAGAGACAGAATGGGGCACATATTCAAGGAAAAATTGTAATCACTTGTATTCTGCAAAAATCGGAATCTGATATAAATTCTGAATTATAAATTACAAATTAAATAAAAGAGGTTCTTATGAAAGAAATTAAATTGGTGGAAGGCAAACTTGTTGCTCCGGAAGGAATGAAAGTTGGTATCGTTGCTTCAAGATTCAACGAAATTATTGTAAACAAACTGCTGGGCGGCGCAGTAGACGGTCTTGTGCGTCACGGTGTAGAAGATAAAAATATTACAGCCGTTTGGGTTCCGGGCGCATTTGAAATTCCTGTTATTGCGGAAAAAATGGCGGAAAGCAAAAAATACGATGCAATAATTGCTGTAGGAGCCGTTATCCGCGGTTCAACAAGTCATTACGACTATGTTTGCGCAGAAGTTTCCAAAGGAGTTGCTCAGGCCAGTTTAAAAACCGGTGTTCCGGTTATGTTCGGTGTAATTACAACAGAAAACATTGAACAGGCAATTGAACGCGCTGGTTCAAAAGCCGGAAACAAAGGTTACGACTGTGCGTTGGGCGCAATTGAAATGGTAAATGTAATCAAACAGTTGTAATGGCAACGTTTGACCTTTCAAAATTATTAAAAAAATCATCATCTCTTTCGTTCAGCCAGCAATTAAAATTTGTCTGGCAGTTGAGCGTTCCGGGAATGCTTGCGCAAATTTCCTCCATTTTGATGCAATATATTGATGCGGCTATGGTCGGTTCTATGGGCGCAAATGCCTCCGCAGCAATCGGACTTGTAGCCTCTTCAACTTGGGTAATCGGAAACATTTCCCACGCAATGTGCGTCGGTTTTTACGTTCAGGTTGCCCACGTTGTTGGCGCAGGAGAACAGGAAAAAGCAAAACACATATTTTTTCAGTCAATAATTGTGTGTTTGCTTTTTTCCTTGCTCTTGGCAGGAATTTCCGCTTCCATCTGCAAGGTTCTTCCAATATGGCTTGGAGCGGAAAAAGCTTTGCTTCATGACGCAACAATGTATTTTTTAATATTCGGACTTTCCACGCCATTTTTTGAAATTGTCTATCTTATGAGCGGAATGTTGCAGTCAACCGGAAATATGAAATTTCCTGCCGCAATGAACGCAGTAATGTGTCTGCTGGATATTGCTTTCAACTGGCTTTTTATTTTTGAATTGAACTTGGGTGTAAAAGGCGCCGCATTTGGTTCAGCCGCAGCCGCTTTTGTAACAGCGCTGATTATGATTTTTTACACTTTATTAAAATCTGAATATTTGAATTTGCGCGGATTTAAAAATTTTTCCATGGATTCTAAATGCGTAAAAACTGCAATAAAACTAGCAGTTCCGGTCGGGCTGGAAAGTTCCGCTTTTTCCGGCGCATTAGTGATTGTAGCAAAAATAATCGCTCCGCTCGGCGCCGTTGCCATTGCCGCAAATTCCTTTGCAACAACCGCAGAATCTTTGTGCTATATGCCGGGATATGGCGTTCAACAAGCGGCAACAACTTTAGTAGGACAAAGTTTTGGTGCAAAGCGGCCGGATCTTACAAATTCATTTTCTAAAATTACAATTCTTGCCGGAATGCTGATTATGGGCGCAATCGGCGTAGCAATGTATTTTTTATGTCCGTTTGTTTTCTATTTTTTAACGCCCGATAAAGCTATTCAAGAACTTTCCGTAAAAGTTTTACGCATCGAACTTTTCGCAGAACCGCTGTTCGGCGCTTCAATTGTTGCAGCCGGAGTTTTGCGCGGAAAAGGCGACACTCTTGTTCCCAGCCTACTGAATCTTTTCAGTTTATGGATTGTCCGGCTTGGACTATCTTTATGGCTGGTAAAACCGCTGGGCTTAACAGGAATTTGGATTGCAATGGCGGCAGAATTATGTTTCCGCGGAATTATTATGCTTTTTAGAGTTATAACAACAAACCGCAAAGAACTATGATTATTGCCGCAGGCAACTTCGCAAAGCATCCGCAAAGAGCGACTTTTGCTGCTTTGTTGTAAAAAGCGCATCCGCAAAAGCCGGTAAAGGCGGATTTGAAGCCGCAACCCAATAACGAACATCATCCGCCTGAACATCAGGAACAGAGCAATTCGATTGAACCGGCGCAAGTCCTGTTTTTAAACTCAACTGACTTTGCAAAGAATCTGCCATTTTCAAAATTGCATTCCGCGCAACTTTATTTTTTGAAAGCGAAATTCCTAAAAGCACAGGCGAAGTAAAAGAACGTTCCGAATTTTCATTCACACTTGGAATATAAACAGAAGCATAAGAAGCAATTTCCGAGCGGTCAAAAGTTCTGTGGTCAGAAAGAGTAATTATTGCAGAAGAACACAGATTGCTTGCAACAAAAGACTTTACGTCGCGAATATTCAGTTGAAGGAAATTTTTTGGAAGAATTTCCGCTTTATGCCACTCTTTTATTAAATCAACCGCATTATAAAATTCAGCACCTTCCGAGGAAAGTTCACTTATCATCTGAACATAAGAATTATAATTTCCTTTTGAAGAAGCAATAGCATTTCTTATTTTGATTTCAGCGCTCAACCAGGCATTTTTTCCGGAAGTCGCTTCTACAAATGCGCCAAAAACATTAATCAAATATTCATCATCTCCAGCAGGAAAAACAAGCGAATACGGAGCGGAAGATTTTGTAAATCTGGAATATTGTTCCAAATCATCAAGATTTTTCAGATTTTTTATATTGGTCGCATTAAATTTTTCAAGATTCACATCAAGTTCATAGTTATCAATCAAAAGAGGAACGGCAAGAACCTTGCCATTCTGAACCGGCGCAACCTGCTTTATAGAATTTGTCATTCCGTTCAAAACAGAAGATTCAAAATAAGTACGTTTTTTCAATGCGCGCCATTCTGCAAATTCTGCGTTCGCCCCGCAATTGATAAAAACAATATCCGCCCGATTCTTTTTTAATTCTTTTTCCAGGGAATTTGAATCATCAAAAACAACAATATTGAACGGCAAAGATTTTTTATTCTTTCTTGTATAAGTTGTCTGCAAAACTTCTATAATCGAATTTCTGTTTCTTTCGCTTATTCCATAAAAAGCGGCAGTAGGTTTATGTGAAACAGCCGCAAGAATTCCAATCAGCAGTGCAATAAGAAAAATAATAAAAATGGCAGCGGCAACAACAATTTTTTTCAAAGTCATTATTATCTTCATATATATTATTTTAGACGATACTGATTTTTTTTTAAAGATAAAGTATAATAAATTAAAGTTTTGGGTCGCAATCTTCAGCGGAGGCTTTTTTTATGGATTATACAAAAAATGAAGTTTTAACTTATATTGCAGAAAACGATGTTAAATTTATAAAACTTTTTTTTACAGATATTTTCGGTTCTATAAAAAGCATTTCTATTCAGCCAAGTGAACTTGAGCGCGCTTTCAATTCCGGTATTTCTTTTGACGCTAGCGCTGTAAAGGGATTTTTAGGAGTTGACCAAAGTGATTTATATCTTATTCCGGACGCTTCCACCCTTTCAGTTTTGCCATGGAGACCGCAACACGGAAGAGTTGTCCGCTTTTACTGCAATATAAAATATCCGGACGGAACACCTTTTGAAGGCGACATCAGAAAGCTTCTTGCAGATGTTGTAGAAAAATCAGAAAAGAAAGGCTATAAAATCAAAGTTGGAACTGAATGTGAATTTTATCTTTTTCAGCTTGACGAAAAAGGAAACGCAACAAACCTTCCGCATGACAACGCAGGCTATTGCGACCTTGCGCCGTTGGACAAAGGCGAAAACATCCGCCGCGACATTTGCATCACTCTTGAACAGATGGGAATAAAACCGGAAGTAAGCCACCACGAAGCAGGTCCCGGACAGCACGAAATCGATTTTGTTTATGATTCTCCGCTAAAAGCCGCAGACAATCTTTCAACATTCAAAACTGTCGTGCGAACTGTAGCGGCTCGCAACGGACTGGACGCAAACTTTCAGGGAAAACCGATTGCCGACAAACCAGGAAACGGTTTGCACATAAATATTTCTATTGAAAAAAACGGAAAAAATCTTTTTATTGATTTTGAAGACGAAGCAAAATATTTTATCGGCGGAATTCTAAACAGAATCCGCGAAATTACAGCAATTTTAAATCCTAATGAAAATTCGTACAGCAGATTCGGACATTTTGAAGCCCCGCTCTACATCGGATGGAGCAAAGCAAACAGAAGTCAGCTTATCCGCATTCCTGCAACTTCAGACAAATCTCGCAGCAGAATGGAAATACGCTCTCCGGATCCAAGTTGCAACCAATACGCCGCTCTTGCGCTTATTCTTGCAGCAGGTTTTGAAGGAATAGAAAATAAAACTTCCATTCCGAAAGAACTGCATATTGACGCATACACTGCAAAGCCAAAAGATTTGGAAAACGTACAGATGTTGCCGCAATCCTTAAAAGAAGCGGTAAGCCTTGCGCTCAACAGTGATTTTGTAAAGCAGATTTTACCGGAAGTTACACTTAAGGCATTTATCGAAGCGGAAGAACAATAATTTTATTGGAAGAAAAGAAAATAGATGGATTCTGTTTTAATTGTTTCTAATACAAATACGACTCTTGGAATTATTTCCGATTTGCTGAATTCGCAAAGTTTCAGCAGGATTGTAACTACACAAAACTGCGCAGAAGCACGGCGCGATTTAATTTCAGATCATTTTGACCTTATAATTATTGACTCCCCGCTTCCGGACGAATTCGGCGACGATTTTTCGCTTTACGCGGCGGAACAAACAGATTCCGGCATTATTTTGATTGTTGAAAACGATAAAGTTTACGATATAAGTCCCGACATTGAAGATGCCGGCGTTTTTGTTCTGCCAAAACCTGTCAGCCCTGACTTTTTTTACCAAGCTGTAAAACTTTTAATAGCAAGCAGAAAGCGCGTTCACGTTCTTGAAAACGAAAATGAAAAATTGCAGAAAAAAATTGATGAAATCCGACTGATTGACCGCGCAAAATGCATTTTAATTCAATATTTGCAGATGACAGAACCGCAGGCGCACAAATACATTGAAAAACAGGCAATGAATTTGCGCCAAAGCCGCCTTGCCACCGCAGAAGCAATTCTAAAAACTTACGAACGCTAACTATCGAAAATCTAGCTTGGAACGTGGATTATTTCGCGCGGTTTTGAACCATTTGCAGGACCAACGATTCCGCGCGCTTCCATTTCCTCTACAAGGCGGGCTGCCCGGTTGTAACCGACCTTAAGTCTTCTTTGAATATAACTTGCGCTGGCTTTTCCGGACTGAAGTACAATATCCAGCGCCTGTTCATAAAGCGGATCTGAATCATCTCCGTAGAAATTTCCCTGTCCGTCATCTTCGTCTTCATCATCAACAAAAATTTCATCATCAATGTAATCAGGTTCGCCCAAAGTTTTTACGTATTCAACAACTTTTTCAACATCAGAATCACTTTCAAAAGTTCCCTGAATTCGAACCGGATAAGGCGCAACCGCAGAAGCATAAAGCATATCGCCTTTTCCTAAAAGTTTTTCCGCGCCAACTGCATCAATAATAATATTTGAATCCGTACGGCTTGCAACCATAAACGCAATACGACTTGGAATATTTGCTTTAATAAGACCTGTAATTACATTTACAGAAGGCCGCTGTGTTGCCAGAACAAGATGAATTCCAACCGCTCGGCTCATAGCCGCAAGGCGCGCAACATTAGATTCAAGTTCCTTTCCGCTGGTTGCCATCAAATCCGCAAATTCATCAATTATAATCACAATGTACGGAAGTTTTTCCGTAGCAATATGACGTTCTTCTATTCTTTTGTTGTAACTGGAAATATCGCGCACACCCATTTGATCAAGCAATGCATAGCGGCGTTCCATTTCGCACAAACACCACTGCAAAACCTGAAGCGCTTTCTTTGGCTCCGTAACAACAGGAGTTAAAAGATGCGGAATATCATTGTAAAGTTTAAGTTCAACAACTTTAGGATCAACTAAAATCATTTTTACTTGCTGCGGAGAACGCTTGTACAAAATCGAAAGAATAATTGAATTTACGCAAACAGATTTTCCGGCTCCAGTTGCACCCGCAATCAAAAGATGAGGAGTTTTCGCAATATCAATTATTTGCGATTTTCCAAGAATGTCTTTTCCTAAAATTACCGGAATCGCCATCTTCTGAAATTCCGGCAAATCCTGTTCAATCATTTCGCGGAAACTTACAATAGAACGTTTTTTGTTCGGAACTTCAATTCCAACCGCTGCTTTGCCCGGAATAGGCGCAACAATTCGCACGCTGGAAGCCGCAAGGCTAAGAGCAATGTTATCCTGGAGCGCAACAATTTTGCTAAGTTTTACGCCCGGAGCAGGAGCAATTTCAAACATTGTAACAACCGGCCCTTTTTTTATTCCTATAACTTCCGCACTGATTCCAAAATCAGAAAGGGTTTTCTTTAATTTCAGCGCGCTTTCCTTTGTTTCGTTATCAATAAGCCAATACTGATCATCTTGATACTGTTCAAGCAAATCAGTAGGAACAATATACGGTTTTTTAGGTCGTGCAACATGACTTACAGGTTTTTGTTCCGTCGCAATTGTCTTTCGCTCCGGCATTGGCACAGTTTCCACAACTTTGCCTTCCAATGTCGGTTCATCAGAAATTTGTTCATGCTCATCATTATTTTCATCAGTTTCATCTGACGAAATTTCCATATTATCATCGCGAATTAAATTTTCAGAATCCGCAGCAATTTCATTTTCGCCCGGCTCGTTTTCCGCTTCTGCGAATTCTTCCGGGTCTTCAAAAATATCTTCGTCATCAGAAGATTCCAATTGCTTTCGCGCATCGTTTTCCATATCCGCAAAAACATCCGAACCTAAAGAAATTGTAGGATTTGCCTCTTCCTCATTATTTTCAGCAGAATTTTCACTTTCCGGCTCATCCAGTTCATTTTCCAGTTCGCTATCTTCTGAATTATCCGCTACGTCTTCCGCATCTGAATATTTTTTTTCAAATTCATCAGGCTCTGAAAAATTTTCTTGCGAATTTTCGCTCTCAAATTCATTTTCTTCAGAACTTTCAAAATCCGCCTGCTCTTCAGAATTTATATCAATATCAAAAAAATCAGGATCAAGTGTAGGTTTTTCTTCTATTATATTATTTTCAGTTTCAGAATCTTCATCTGTATTTTCAAATCCCAGATTAAAGTCATCCTGAAATTCTTTATCTTCTTCTATTTCATTATTATATTTTTCAAAGTCGTTCAACGCAGACTCAAAATCATCATCAATATTTTCAGATTCAGGGAATTCATCTTCCTGAAGATTTTGCGGTTCCTGCTCTTCTTCTGGATTTTCCGCAGGATTTTTTAACTGAGCGCCAACTTCATCCGGTTCATTTTCTTCTGACTCCATTACGAAAGAATCTTCCTCTTTTGGTGCACCTGCCTGAATTTTTATTTCGTCCGCATCCGGCCATTCAAGTTCATCTTCCGGCTGCTCTTCAGTATTTTCATCATCAGAATTTTCTTCAGAAAAATTGTTCAGCGCAGCATATTCTTCCTGCGTAATCATAGAAATTGAATTCTGCTGGTCATCTTCTTCAAAAAGATTTACAAACGGATCTTCTTTTTGAACGGTCGGATCCGCTTCTACAGTTGGTTCAGAAGAAGTTTCCGCATTTTTAATCATTCCGCTATTTTCCGCAAAACCAGCAGTTCCGCCAATTTCCGAATTTTCAGTTTTTTCTTCAACAAAATCAGGCAACTCCGTTTTTGCAGACTGATCAACGGTCGGTTCTGTTGCGCGATTTATTTCTTCCGTAGAAAGAGGTTCATAAAATGAATCTTTTTTTTCATCTTCCGCTTTAAACTTTTCTTTATGAAAAATCATATCGTTCACGCGGTCAGCAATCAGACCCGCTCCGATAATTTCCATAACCACGAGCATAAGACCTGCGACCAGAGCAATTACAATTTTTACCGAAGAAAAATCATCCGTATAATCTTCTGCAAAATAGCGGCAGATTTTTTCCACAAAAACCGCTGTAAAAAACGGAACTACCGCAGTCAAAAGTCGCATTGATTTTTTGGAAGTCCATTTGGAAGCAAAGCAGGAAAGGCCCGCAACAAAAAGAAAAACCGGAATTAATATGCTTGAAAATCCGTAAACAGAAAAAAGCATATCTCCCAAAGTTAATGCAGTTATATATAGAAAGCTATTTTTAGACGGACCAAACGCTCCAAAATCAAGAGGAATAAGTGCTAAAGATATAGAAAAAAAAGCGGCAATCAAAAGCAAAATTGATCCGGCCACAATATTCGGTTTATTAGAAATTCTCATACTTAGTTTATCGGAATATTATCATACGATTTTAGAAAAATTGTTGTATAATAAAATGAATAACTAAAAACTTCAAGTTGAAATTCGCACTTTCAGATTCAAAAATATACGGGGCAGAAAATTGAAAAGATTTTTTTTAACGGTAATAAATTTTCTTTTAGCATTTTTTTTAGTTGCTCAAAATTCGCAAGATTTTCAGAACGCACAAAACGAAGCGGTTCAAATTACATACAACGGAGGCAGAAATTACAGTCTGGTGGAGCGGACTGATTTGCGCCGTTACGAAAATAACAAATACATCGGACTTGTAAGCCGCGAAGTCCGCTCTTTTATAATTAATGACGGCGATTTGTACGACGGAAGTTTTTATGTTGACGAAGGCACAAAACATCAAAATATTTCCGTTGCGCAAGGCATTCATAATTCAATCGCTTCCACATTTAGAATAACATCGGACGGAAATCTGATAATGATAGAAGACAACGGCTATCCGACTTTCAGAAGTTTTCCAGCTTTTCCAAAATCAAAAATAAAAAAAGGCGACAGTTGGACCGGAAAAGCAATCCGCACAGTCGATCCTTTGAACAAAGGCATTTTTACAAAAATTCCAATGGATGTTCTTTACACTTACATCGGCGACGAAACTGTGCGCGGCGAAGAAGTTTTCGTTTTCAGCGCAAAATGGGCAACCCGCTATGGAATTTCCTACTTTGATTTTGGCGGCGACCAAAACTTAAAAAGCGCAAACGGAAGCCACAGCGCAACAATGTATGTGAGCAAAACAACCGGTTACGCGATTGTCGTACGCGACTCTGTAAACGAAAACTTTATTTACAAGGACGGTTCTTCCGTAACTTTCAAGGGAACTATTTCGCTCTTTACAGAATATCCGCCGGCAGTTGACCGTTCAAAAATAATCGAATCTTTGCAGAGAGTCGCTCTTATTTCCGAAGACGAAGCAAAAACGCTTGAAAAACCTGTAAACGAAACAAAAAATTTAATCGCATCCGCGCAAAACCGCAATTCCGGCGGAAAAGCGCAAGCAAAGCCAGGAGCAGGCGCAACAAACACAAAAAAGGATTCACTTGTTTCCGCCGCGCAAAAATCCAACATAAAGGTTGAAAATACAACAGCCGGAATCAGACTTACAATCCAAAATCTGCAATTCAAGGCGGACAGCGCAGAACTTTTACCGGGAGAAGAAAAACGGCTGGATCAAATTGCACAAGTTTTAAAGCAAGCGCAAAACAGCCAGTTTTTAGTTGAAGGTCATACAGCCAGCACAGGTTACGAAAAAGGCGAAATGCAACTTTCCGCAGAACGAGCGAACGCAATAGCAAAAGCGCTTTCGGAGCGCGGAATCCAACCGGCGCGATTTATAACAAAAGGGAGCGGCTCGCACAAGCCAATCGCAGACAATTCAACACCACAAGGAAAAGCGCAGAACCGCCGCGTAGAAATTACAATCCTGGAATAGCAATTAATAACAATTAGAAAATTTCCCGCAAATCCCGCAGATTTCCGCAGATTTTTCAAAACAATAAAAAATCTTAAAAAGCGGGACGCAGGCAAAAAGTGAAAGGGCCCAAGGGAGCATAACATCGTAGATGTCTGCGGACTGGGAAGGTTCGCTTTTTGCCGTCGCTGGGACCCGATTTTTCAGATTTTTTCTTTGCAAATTATTTTATTTCCCGCAAATCCCGCAGATTTCCGCAGATTTTTCAAAACAATAAAAAATCTTAAAAAGCGGGACGCAGGCAAAAAGTGAAAGGGCCCAAGGGAGCATAACATCGTAGATGTCTGCGGACTGGGAAGGTTCGCTTTTTGCCGTCGCTGGGACCCGATTTTTCAGATTTTTTCTTTGCAAATTATTTTATTTCCCGCAAATCCCGCAGATTTCACCCCTGCTTAAAAATTTCGTTTTTATGCAAAATCCCCAGCTTTTCCAGCGCAGCACCCAGCGGAAGATTATTATTTTCCGCATTTTCCATAAAATTCTTCAAATCAATAGAAAACCTGTTCATAGAAAAATGCTGAAAAACAAAAACGCATTCCCAATCCGCAAACTTTCTAAGTTCATCGCGATATTTTACAAAAATCCCTTTATCCTTAAGCTCGCTGTAACCGACAAGCCAAATCTTAGCATTCAACACCCTTGCCAATTCAGCCGTTTTCCGCGCCATCCAAATTTGACTTTCCTCAATCAAATCAACAACAGATTTTCCGCCACATTTTGCAATATTTTTCAGCTGAGCAGTTTTTGCAGAATGAACCGGCGTTTTATTTAAAATAATCACATTTTTTCTAAAATCAATTCCAAGTTCAGGATTCTTTCTAAAAAATCCTTCCCCAAGTTTTCCGGCCTGACCAACAAGATATTTATTATTTTTCAAAAGTTGCTCGTCTTTTCCCGGATTATCGCCAATCACAAAAAGTTTTATTTCATCCGCCGGCAAAATTTCATCAAGCGCGCGGTTGTAAACAATCGGAGTTTCAAACGGATATTCCGGCGTTCCAGCCTGTTCCGCAGCATTTTTCTGCAATTCCATCAAATTCGGAATTCTTTGATTCCATTCTTCAATTTTTTCTTTAAATTCTTTCCTAAAATTATCCAATGCCAAAAATTGTTCGTTTTTCATTTTTTCCTTTTTTTCAGGCGGACAACACCGTTCGCGTCTACCGCCGCTCACTACTCAAAAATTGCCTAAAGTCAATTTTTGACTCCATTCCATTTAAAAAAAGGGCGGACAACCGCCCTACGTCTCAACCGCTTCGTTCCTCAGCGTTTTCGCCTACCCACCGTACGGGCTCAAACGCCGCCCGTAACGCCCGCTTTCGCAAACATTTATTCTTTTTGCCAATCCGTCGAATGCAAAATATCGCTCACCGCCTGCTGAATGCGCCGGCTGCTTTGCGTTCCGTAAAGTTCACTTCGCCTTATAAAACCAATATCGTAATAACCTAAAATATTTCCAGCCGAATACGTTATAAAATTATCTGCATAGCGGCCGCTTTCCAAAACAATCTGCGGAACAAGTCCCATTCCTATTCCAAGCTGGGCAAGAGCTAAAATCGCTTCGTTTCCTTCCGTTTCTGCGGCAATAACAGGATTTACATTTCTGCTTCGCACCCATTCGTCAAAACGGCGGCGCGCAAGTCCGGTTTTCGGCAAAATAAGCGGAACGGACGAAATAAAATCCTGCGGAGAACTGTTTTCAACCTTAAAGTCGCTTTTGTTACTTGCCGCAAAAATCAGCGGAGTGTGCCGCACGCTTATAGTTTCCATATAAGAAAGTCCGTCTTCCGGAATTGCCGCAACCGCAAGATTTGCTCTTCCTTCGCGGATTGCCGCAATCGCACCGGCAGGATCACCTGTTTCCAGAACAACTTGAATTCCAGGATAATTTTCCGCAAACTTTTTTATAAAAAGCGGAAGAATAACGTAACACGCTGTAACAGAAGCGTAAACGTGCAGCGTTCCTGTTATTTTATTTTTTTCGCCCTTAAATCCTGCAATCAAATCGCTTTCTTTTTCCAATGTGTTGCGCGCAAAATCCGCAAAAAGTTTTCCGTTCGGCGTAAGCTCAACCTTGCGGTTCGAACGGTCAATCAAATCTGTTCCAGTTTCTTCTTCCAAACGCGAAATAATCCGGCTGAGCGCAGAAGGACTTATATTGATTTCTTCCGCCGTTTTCGCAAAATGCAACTGTTTGCTCAACACAACAAACGCTTTCAATTCATAAAAATTCATCTTTCTTTTATTCTATCACGCTTACAATATTTTTGACAAACATTCATTCAGCAGTTTATAATATTAATATTATTCATGGGAGGCATTATGAAAAAGTTTATTTCCGCATTGTGCGTTGCACTAATCGGCACTTCTATTTTTGCTTACGACATTGCATCAGAAGCACAGTTAAAAGGCGGACCAAAAAGTGTTACAAAGACGGATTTTTCAATAGTTTCAAAATTCGGTGAATATTTCCGCACTCCAAGCACAAAATACACATACATTTTAGATTCTGCAGGAAAAACAATTGAATCTTCAGAACTTACCGCAAGAGATGTTGTTGTAAACAAAATCAGCAATACTTACGATTCAAACGGAAACTTAACAAAGCAAACTTGCGTAGATTCAGAAGGAATTCAGCTTTGGCAGTCTGAAACCACTTACAAGAACGGAAAAAAAGCGGACATCGCTGAATACGGCAAAGATGGTTCTCTCAAAAGCAAAATTATTTATTCCTACGACAATTCAAACATTTCTTCTGAAACTATTTACGATTCAGAAGGCGCGCTTGTAGAAAAAATAACATTCAAATACGACGAAAAAGGCCGCATTTCCGTTCAGGACATTTACTTTAACGACGGAAGCCTTGCGCAGGAAATTCAAACTGTTTATACAGACAATGGAAAAAAGGATTCCGTTTCATATTATGACAAAACCGGCGCGCTCACTTCAAAATGTATTTTCCGCTACGCAGCCAACGGAACTTTATCTGAAGTTACAACTTACGGCGCAGACAATCAGGTTTCAACCCGCCAGCTTGTAAAATACGACAGCAACGGAAACATTCTGCGAATTACAACTTATAACATTGCAAAGAAATTCGGAACAACCGTAAACGAAATGACTGCTATGTCAGAATTTTCTTACGATTATAATTCCGCAGCAGCCGCAGATATTGAAGAAAGTCTTTCTGTTATAGACGCAAAATAAAAATTACAGCAAAGGCGCAAATACTTTTAAAATCCATCCCGTTATTCTTATGAACAGCGGGATTTTTTTATATTCGCTCATCGTTATTTCCTTGCAATCTTTCAAAGCATCCTGAAAATCAATTTCTATTTGGGCAACAGTTTCCGTCTGATACAAAAAAACTCCGCATTCAAAATGATGATACAGGCTTCTGTAATCAAGATTTATAGAGCCAACCGTTCCTCTTTTGTCGTCGGAAACAAAATTTTTTGAATGCAAAAAGCCTTTTTTGTAAGAATACACGTGAACGCCACTCATAATAAGCTGTTTTATAAATCTGCGCCCTACGCAATATGTAAGGAAATGGTCGTATTTTTCAGGAACAATAAGGCTTACTTCAACTCCGCGCTTGGCCGCAAAAATCATCGAATTCATCAACGTGTTGTCAATTATAAGATAAGGCGTCATTATGTGAACGTAATCATGCGCGCGGGAAATAATATAATTATAAACATCTTCCGCCGTATCAGAAGTTGAATAAGCATCATGCCCATAAGGAATTACAATTCCGCCTTTATTCTGCGGATTTCTCCGGATATTTACAAAACGGTCAAAATCTTCAAAAGAAAGTTCCGTTTTCTTTGTCTGCAAATACCAAAGCTGTAAAAAAGTAACAGTAAACGTTCTTACCGCCGGTCCTTCTATCCTGATTGCAGAATCTTTCCAACATGGAAAACGCTTGTGATTCAAATTTATATATTCATCAGAAATATTAAGTCCGCCAGTATAAGCAACAAGTCCGTCTATTTCCAAAAGTTTACGGTGATCGCGGTTATTGAGCGCAGAATCATAAACAGGAATGAACGGAGAAAATATTTTTGCTTTTAATCCAAGGCTTTTCAAATAATTTTCATATCTTTTTGTGGAATACGCAACGGAACCTAAACTGTCGTAAAGTACAAAAACTTCCACTCCACTAGCCGCTTTCTGAACAAGAATTTCCAGAATTCTGTCCCACATATAACTTTCTTCAATTATAAAATATTCAACAAAAATAAATTTCTTTGCCTTTTTCAAATCTTCCAAAGCGGCATCAAAAAAATCTTCTCCGCAGGAAAAATATTTTGTACTCGTATCCGTAAATGCAGAAAATCCTTCCGCATTCTTTAAATATGTTGCAAAGTCCTTGATTTTTGGATAAAGAGCAAGCGCTTTGTGTTCTGTTTGAATATCCGCTAAAAATGCGCGGGAACAATTTTTTATATGCTTAAGTCTTTTTGAAAAATGAGTTCCGGGCAAATTTTTCTTGAACAAAACAAACAGCGCAATTCCAAAAAAAGGCATAACAAGAACCGGAATAAGCCAAGCGATTTTAAATTCATTTCTTCCGGGACTGTTTACAAGATAAAAACAAAACAAAAGACTTACGGCAACGCTAATCTTAAAAAGATGCTGCGAGTACGGAATATACAAAAATGCCGGCGCTGTAAACAACACAATTTGAATAATCAAAAGAAGAACAACAACCAACAGTCTACTAAAAACAAAAGTTTTTAAAGTTTTAAAACGCCGATACAATGCTCTGGATTTTTTAGAATTTTTATTCATTTTTTGCCAATTTTACCTTTTACAAGTATAATTAAATATAATAATTTTTGCTATTAACGCCGATAATAATTAATAAAAAAGTCGAAGAGCGAGGTACAATATGAAACAGATTGGAATTAAACTGGCTGACGGATCTTTTTATCCGATTATGGAAGAAGGAAAACCAGTAAAAAAAACATTAGGACTTACAACTGTAAACGACAATCAAACTCGCGTACTTGTTGATGTGTATCGTTCAAAAACTGGAACAATGGAAGATGCAGAATATATTGATACTTTGCAGATTGACAATCTTGTGGCGCATCCGAACGGAACTGCCGACATAAATTTAAATATCGGGCTTGATGAAAACAATAAACTTCATGCAGAAATGATTGACCCGGAAACAGGCGGAACTTCAAATGCGAATGTAACTTTAGTTTCGCGAACTTTGGAAGAACGGCTTGAACCAACAAATTACGATGTAAAACTTGGCGAAAACGGAGCGGAACCTGTAGAAGATAGCGACGATTTCAGCATTCCTGATTTTGATGAAATTGCGCCGGCAGACGAAGACGATTTTTCAAATGAATTTTCCGAACTGGAAGCGGCCCCAGAAGAAACGGCGGAAAACGCAGAAGAAAATAATGCAGAAGGCTCTACGGCCGGAAAAATTGCCGCGGGAGCCGCACTTGGCGGACTTGCCGCAGCAGCAGCTATGAGTTTAGCAAAAGAAAATCCGGAATCAGAAAATAAAGAAGAACCGGCTTCAATTTCTGAAGAAACAAATAATTCTGAAGAAGACTTTAATCTTCCAGATTTCAGCGAAGAAAATCCTTTGGAAGAACCAATTGAAGAAGAGGAAAATAATTCCATAGACGACTTGGCAAATGATGAATTTGATTTGCCGGATTTTGACGAAAACAATTCTTCCGATGAAGAAATTTCAATTCCTGTAGCAGACAGCGAAATCATTTCCGAAGACAGCACAATTTCCGCCGATGATACAACTGATTCCGTGGAAGACTTCGACTTGCCGGATTTCGACGATAGCGACAGCGCGGATGCGGCGGAAAATAGCGAACCATCCGCAGAAGACAGCACAATTTCCGCCGATGATACAACTGATTCTGCGGAAGACTTCGACTTGCCGGATTTCGACGATAGCGACGGTACGAACGCAGCGGAAAATAGCGACCCAACCGTGGCAGACAGCACAGTTTCCGCTGATGACACAACTGCTTCCGTAGAAGACTTTGACTTGCCGGATTTCGACGAAAGCGACGGTGCAGACGCAGCGGAAAATAGCGAACCATCCGCAACAGACAGCACTATTTCCGCTGATGACACAACTGATTCCGTAGAAGACTTTGACTTGCCGGACTTTGACGATAGCGACGGTGCAGACGCGGCGGAAAATAGCGAACCATCCGCAACAGACAGCACTATTTCCGCTGATGACACAACTGATTCCGTAGAAGACTTTGATTTGCCGGACTTTGACGATAGCGACGGTGCAGACGCGGCGAATAACAGCGAACCAACCGCAGCAGACAGCACAGTTTCCGCTGATGACACAACTGATTCCGTAGAAGACTTTGATTTGCCGGACTTTGACGATAGCGACGGTGCAGACGCAGCGGAAAACAGCGAACCAACCGCAGAAGACAGCACAATTTCCGCTGATGACACAACTGATTCTGTGGAAGACTTCGACTTGCCGGATTTCGACGATAGCAACGGTGCGGATGTTGCGGAAAATAGCGACCCAACCGTGGCAGACAGCACAGTTTCCGCCGATGACACAACTGATTCTGCGGAAGACTTCGACTTGCCGGATTTCGACGATAGCGACAGCGCAGATGCGGCGGAAAATAGCAAACCAACCGCAGAAGACAGCACAATTTCCGCCGATGAAGAAACAAAAACTGAATCTTCTAATGCAGGTGCGTTTGTTGCAGGCACTGGTCTAGCAGCGGCAGCCGCAGCAGCACTTGCCGCAAGTTCAAAATCCAGCGAGCAGAAAAACAATAATATTGAAGAAAACTCAGAAACTAACGAACCTGACGAAATCGCATCAGATGAAACAATTACCGCAGACGACGATTCCGGATTAAGCGGCTTTGATCTTCCAGATTTCGACACAGATTCCGATTCAAATATTGAAGATTCAGAAAAATCTGTTATTGACGATGATGATTTCTTTAATTCACTTACAGCAGAAGATTCTTTTGAAAATTCTGAAAACGAAGACGCATCCACACTTGTAAATGACAATACGCCTTCTCATGGAATAAAATTCGACGGACTTTACGACAAAGAAACCGCCAGCGGAAATTCTTCCGAAGAAACAGAAGAAAGCGAATCCGACGACGTAAAGAAAAAGACCCGCACACCTGTAATAATTTGCATTATTTGCGCAATAATTTGTGTAATTGCAACACTTTTAATTCTTTTCGTAGTGCCTTCAAAATACAACTTGCTGCACAAAACGCCAAAAACACAGGAAGAAACCACTCCGATTGTTCAGGAGGAACCAAAACCTGAAGAAGAAATCAAACCAGTAGTTATAGAAGCAAAAGAAGATGAAATTGTTGTTGCGGAAGAACCTGAACAAGTTATTCCAGAACCAGCACCAGAACCGGAAGTTGCTCCAAAAGATATAACTTACAAAATCAAATGGGGCGATACGCTCTGGGATATTGCAGACGCATATTACAAAAATCCTTGGAATTACAAAAAAATTGCGCGCTACAATAACATTAAAAACCCGGATTATATTATTTCAGGAACAACAATAACAATTCCTGCAAAATAAATTGCTAAAATTAACTGCGCTTAAACTATGAACATAAAAAAAATATATTTTCTCTCAATTTTTCTTGCTTTTTCAGTAGTTTTTTCTGCCTGCGAAAAAACTACCAGCCAAAATTTATACAAAGTTCCGGCAAAAGACCGAACTTACTACAGAGCCTTGCGAAAACAGCAGGAAGGAAATAATTCCGAAGCAAAACGCCTTTTTTCTGTTTCCGCAAAAAAAAGTTCACAGTACATTGCAAGACGAAGTGCTGAAAATCTTACAGAAATCGGAAATGTGCAGGAACGACTTAACGCCTGCGAAAACCTTATAAAAAAATACAACGACGAAGACGCACTTCTTATTGCCGCGCGCCAGTTTTTTTCCGCAGAAGAATACACCCGCGTCCTTTTGCTAACAAACAACGTAAATTACAGCACAAGCCTGAACGAACTGATTTATATAAGGCTTAGCGCAATGCTGAAAAACAACAATTCACGCTTGTATAAAGACACCTACGAATGGTTTTTGAACCGGCCGGTTTCTTCGCAACATTATAAATTTTATTGCGACATCGCAAAAAATGCAGATTTTTTTAAAAATACGGAAATCGCGAACTTTATAGATCTGCGGGCGGAAGTTTATAAACGAAACTACAAAATTGCATACGAAAAATTTCAAGCGCAAAAAGAAAATTTTCACCAAGAACCGCAAGCAATTTCCGATGCCGGAAAAATCTGCCTTTACGGAAGCTCAAACGAAAACTTTTTACAAAACGCAAAATATTTTGACTCTTTAACAGAAAATTTAAAAGGCACTGATTCAGAATTTTATTCAAATTTCTACGCAGGCCGACTCTACGAAAAAATCAACTACACAACTTACGCAACCAACAGATATAAATCTGCAATGGAGTGCGCAAAAACCAACGAACTTTACGACAACGCGCTTTGGTATCTTCTTAGACTAAATCTGGAAAAATCAACAAGCCAAGGCATAAAAATGATAAAGCAATATTGTTCAACCTGGCACAACCCCGCATATTTTGATGACATTTTTGATATGCTAAGCCCGCTTATGCTTTCAGAAGGGCGCTGGAACGAATTCAACGATTTGTACAAAGCAATAGACGGTTACGCTTCTGATGAAATGACCGCAAAATTCGCCTATATTTACGGTCGCCTTGTTCAAGAAAAACTTGCGCTCCCGGTAATTTCAGACACGCACAAAAGCGAAGATGCAGCCGCTTTCACGCGCGCTTTAACCAGCGGAAACAATGCATATTACAAAGTTCTGGCGGTAAACAAACTTGGACTTGGCGGCGAACGCGCAGAAGAAATCTTATGCAATTCAAAAAACACAAAAGATGTTCCAATTGATATGGAAGCCGAAAATCTTTTACTTGGTTACATCGCATTCGGATTCCCGGAAAAAATTTATTCCGAATGGCTTTCCTTAAACAAAAAAAATTGCAACATCAGTTACGAAACCGGTATAAAACTTGCAAAATTTTTAGAAAATTGCGGAAAAAACAAAAACGAATATTATCCGCAGGCATTGCGAATTGCCGCAAAAGTTATAAATTCAGCCACAAAGCAAGTTCCAAAAGAAGATTTAAAACTGCTTTATCCGCGCGACTACAGCGAATTAATCAGCGAAAAATGCAAAAAATATAATGTTCCGGAAGAAATTATGTATGCGCTCGTTCGCAGCGAAAGTTTTTTTGATTCAAAAATAGAAAGTTCTGCCGGCGCAATCGGACTTACTCAACTTATGAATTTCACAGGAAGCGACGTTGCGCACCGCTTAAAATACAAGGAATACGATTTAAAAAATCCGGACGACAATCTTGAATTCGGAACATGGTATTTGAACAACCTTGCAGGACGCTTGGAAAACCGCTGGCTTTCCGCATTTTTTGCATACAATGCAGGAATCACCAGAGTCCGCCGCTGGGAAAAAAGCTCAAAAATCGCGTTCAACAACATAAAAAAATTGCCGGACGACCTGTTTTTAGAAATAATACCGTACGAAGAAACCCGCGAATACGGCCGAAAACTTGTAGGAGCCGCCGCAATGTACTCGTGGCTTTATTACGGAAAAGAAATTTCACAAGAAATATCAGAAATTATAAATTAAAAAGGGCGGAGCCCCGCCCTACGTCTCAAACTTCGCGTCGTTCAGCAATGTGCAAACAAGTTTTCACAGCGCTTCACTCCTTAAAGTTTTCGCCTACCCCCCCCCAGCGGGGCAAAATCAATCCGCACCCTGCCCCGCAACGCCCCGAATTTTCAAAACTAAAGTTTCAAAGAAACCGCAAAACCCGTAGGATTTGCAAAAACTTGTAAATCATTGCTTTGATTTTTAGGAAAAAGCGTATGAAAAAACGGAATTACAAAACCGCACAAAGAACCGATTGTCGCACCCGCAAGAACATCTGTTAAAAAATGATTTCCGCTGACCATTCTTAAAATACCTGTCGTTGCCGCTACAGAAAAACTAGTTCCAGTAACAAGCCATTTCCATTTTGAATCAGGAAAATACTTTGAAAAAACATAACTTGTAAAACTTGCGCCTGCAAACGAAAATGTAGTATGCCCGGAAGGAAAAGAATTTGCCCAATCATATTTTTCAATATCATCTTCCGGCGGATTTTCAAAATACATATAAGGACGGGCGCGGTTTACAACAAATTTTCCAAACGCTTTTAAACCGTACGCCCAAATTAAAGTTTCCGCATACATTGTTCCGATTGTAGCCCATTCAGATTTTTCAGTAGTCATCAAAATTGCAGGCGAAAGAATTGCTCCAAACTGAAGAACGGTCGCAAGCGTATCAACTTTTTTTGAATATTTATTCATAAAAGGTCGGTCAAAAGCATTAACATCATCCTTATCAAAAGACGCCGGAATATCAATTCTGTTCAATTCCAAAATATCTGAACATAAAAAATCAAATCCGGCTAAAGAAACTCCGGTTCCCAAAATAATTGAATCAGTTAAAACAGAAAGCTGAAAAGTTTCTCCTTTTCCAAAAAAACTGCTTTTCTTAGTTTCCTCTGCAAATCCACCAGAAAGCAAAAAGAAAACACAAATTGCAATCGCTATTTTTCTCATCTTTGTTCCTAAAAAATATTCAAATCTATTATAACTTTTTTCCATCTTATCATCCCCTCCCATTGCAATAAAAACTTTGCTTCAATCTGCTTAATAATTAACTTTTTTTACCAAAAATGGAAGAGCTTTTTCAAATTTTACGCCGTAAAAATGATTTCCGTCGCCCAGCGTTTTTTTCATTGATTCAACAACAAAATCTGCCGCAATCGCAGCCGCATCTATAGGAGTTTTTCCGCGCAAAAGACTTCCTGCAAAAGCACTTGCGTAAACATCTCCAGTTCCGTGCATTGAAGCGTCCAGCCGTTCCGTAAAATAATAGTCAAAATCCGCACCGTTATAAACAGCAACGCCAAGTTTTTCCTTTTCAAAACTAACGCCAGTCAAAATTACGTTTTTTGCGCCAAGAGCGTGCAACTCTTTCATAATTTTTTCAATATAAGACTTGTCGTAATTTTCGCCAACATAAGTTTGCCCAAGCAAAAGTGAGGCTTCCGTTAAATTCGGAAGAATAAAATCCGCACCTTTGCAAAGTTCCGCCATTTTGCCCGGAAAATCATCTGCAAATCCTGCGTAAAGTTTTCCGCCATCCGCCATCGCAGGATCCACAATTCTAAGCGCATTCGGGCGAGCCGCTTTTTTCATAATTTCCAAAATATACGGAATTTGCGCGGCACTCACATAACCTGTGTAAAACGCATCAAAATCAATTTTTTCTTTAATCCACTGGTTCAAAATCTTCGGCATTTCTTCGGTCAAATCGCAGAACGTCCAGCCGGAAAATCCTTTTCCCGTATGATTTGAAAGAACACTGCTCGGCAAAATCGCAGTTTCAATTCCGCAAGCAGAAATAATCGGAAGCGCAACTGTAAGCGAACATTGTCCGACGCAAGAAATATCCTGAATTGTAAGTAAACGTTTGTCCATAGTTTTCTCCAACGAACTTGAAAGCGGAAATCCAGCGACGACAAAAATCAAATAATCGTTCAAGTTCTCTATTAATTTATGTAACAAACTTTACCGAATGTCTGATATTATTTATATATTCAAAATTGAATAAATTTTATAATATCAGATTAAAACAAATTTTTGCACATTGTTTTATAATGTAAAAAAGATGACAAAAGAACACAAACCTTTTTCTTGGGATTTTTAGATTATGATTACAATTTCTTTTGAAAAACGCGGAGCAATTGGGCTTTGCGAACATATTTACAATTCTATAAAGTCACAGATTTTGAATGGAACTTTAAAAGCGAACGAAAAACTTCCTTCAAAACGTTCTCTTGCGGAAAATTTGGGTGTAAGCGTGATAACCGTTCAAAATGCGTATGCCGCGCTGATTTCGGAAGGCTACATTTATTCAATTGAAAAAAAAGGATTTTTTGTAACAGAATTACGGATTGACTCTGGTATAGAGATTGATTCATTTTCACCTAGCAATGACACACGGCGGTTGAGTTCATCGAAGCCACAAAATACAACTAGCACCCTTGGTGATTTCGAGAACCTCAATCACCAGAATATCTTCTGCGATTTTCAGAGCAATTCCACAAATTACGAAAAGTTTCCGTTCAGCTTGTGGTCGCACACAATGCGGCAGGTTCTGAACAGCGGAGACGAAAAACTTCTTAAAAGAGTCGGAGTAAAAGGCGTTTTGGAACTGCGCTCTTCAATTTCAAAGTACTTGCGGGAATTCAGAAATATGGATATTTTGCCCGAACAAATTGTAATTGGAGCAGGAACAGAAAATCTTTATTCGCTGGTCGTTCAATTTTTGGGACGCGAAAATCTTTTTGCGGTGGAAAATCCCGGTTATCACAAAATTTCAAGCGTAATCGAACTGAATGGAGCAAAAACAATTCCTGTTACAATCGACGAAGAAGGAATCAGCATAAGCGAACTTGAAAAATCCGCCGCAAACGTCGCACACGTTTCTCCAAATCATCATTTTCCAACAGGAATCGTAATGCCAATACGCCGGCGCCAAGAAATTTTAGCTTGGTCGGAAAAATCGGAAAAAAGATTTATAATTGAAGACGATTACGACAGCGAATTCCGCTTTAACGGAAAACCTCTTTCAACACTTTTTTCGAGCGATAAAAGCGGAAAAGTCATTTACATCAACACATTTTCAAAAACGCTTGCCCCTTCATTCAGAATCAGTTTTATGGTTTTGCCAATGCAACTTCTGCACTGCTTTGAAAAACAATTCGGTTTGTATTCATGCCCGGTAAGTTCTTTTGAGCAATTCACGCTTTCGCGCTTTATAAACGACGGAAACTACGGAAAACACATAATCCGGATGAAAAACTTCTACAGAACTTTACGAAATGCGCTTATTTCTGCAATTCAATCAAGTGATTTTTCAAAAAACTGCAAAATTCAAGAAGAAGAAAGCGGTCTGCACTTTTTGCTAACAATAAAAAGCGCTCATTCCGCCGCCAAACTTGAAAAACGCCTTTCAGAACAAAAAATAAATCTTCCGCTTTTAAGCAACTTTTATTATAAAAACGAAAATACTTTGAACAAAAACGAAGAAAACTGCGAAAAAACTTTCGTTGTGAATTACAGCGGAATAAAAAAAGAAAAAATTGCTGAAATAATACAACGATTAGAAAAAGCGTTCAAAAATTAAAATTTCTGACAAGGAGCAAATCTGGTAGATTCATCAGTTTAAAATAAAAATTTCTAAATAAATTTTCAATTTTAAAATATCTTTCACTGTCTTTAATTGAAAAACGGTTGAATATAATTTATTCTTATAAAAATCAATTATATTCAAAACATACAATTCAATATGACAATACAAGAATTTAAAACATCAGCAATAAAATCTCTTTCCGCCGCAAATTGTTCTGCAAGTCCCGCTCTTGATATAAACGTTTTTTTAGAACATTTTTTGCAGAAAAATAAAACCTATATCTTAGCGCATTCGGATGAAAAACTTACGGAAGAGCAGATTTCTGAACTTTCACAGGCAATTGAAAAGCGGAAAACAGGATTTCCGGTTGCTTACATCACTAGACAAAAAGAATTTTTCGGATACAACTTTTTTGTTTCTCCGTCAGTTTTAATTCCAAAACCAGACACTGAAATTCTTGTAGAAAATGCAATTGATGAAATCATTGCAAAAATTGAAAATCGTCCTGAAATCGTGCTTTCTATTTGTGATATGTGCACTGGAAGCGGTTGCATCGGAATTTCCGTTTTAAAAAATCTTATTGAAGAATATAAAATTCCAAGCGAACGTCTTCCAAAACTAACACTTTGCGACATAAGCAAGGATGCGCTTGAAATCGCTAAAAAAAATGCAAAAAAACTGCTTCCGCAAGAAGAATTTGAAGAAATACGATTCATTCAAACAAATCTGTTCTCTGAAGTTCCGTTCACATTTGACCTGATTTTAGCAAATCCGCCTTACATTCCTGCAAATATGGTTACAGATTTGCTGAAAGACGGCCGTAGCGAACCGCGACTTGCACTTGACGGCGACATAAACGCATTCGGCAAACCTTCGCAAACAAATGACGGATTAGAAATTATCCGCCAGCTTATTCCGGAAAGTTACGAACATCTTGTTCATAACGGAAGCATTTTTATTGAAACCGGCGAGTACAACGCAAAACAGGCGCTTTCTATTTTAGAGCAAAACAATTTTCGCTGCACAAAAATTTTCAAAGACCTCGAAAATCAAGACCGCAACATTTACGGCGTAAAATAAATTCAGAGAGAAGAGTAGTTGGATTGCGATTCGCGGGGCTATTCACGGCGCGAGAATTCTAAATGGCTGGGGGGGGGTGCGATTCGGGGTGATTTTTCCTAAACAACAAGATTTGTTCGCTATTCGCGCCGCGGAGCAAACTGGCTGGTGATTGAGGTTCTCGACCGAAGGGTGCGCAAGCAAGCAGTGGAGTTGCGGTTGCATTGGTGATTGAGGTACTCGAAATCACCGAATTGCGAATTGTTAATGGTTTGCAAGATGGTTATTTTATTCGCTATTCGGCGCGATTTTTTTTAGCGGAGATTTTTTTTGCTAAGAACGAAATGATTTGCACGCAATTGTTGTTTTGCTATTATTCCTGCGGTAAGGGGAAATCGCTATTCCGCGTTTTTTTCAATAAATTATCTTTTTGCTATTCGCGCCGTAGGGCAAATAATCCGGTGATTGAGGTACTCGAAATTACCGGAATTGCGATTGGATGATGATTTGAAAGATGACTGATTTATTCGCACTTCCCGCCGCTACTTTCCCTAAAACTAGTTCTCTTGCGATTCCCGCCGCTGTTTTCCACAACTGAGTTCCTTCGCAACTCCCGCCGCTGGCTTCCCTAAACAAGTTCGCTTGCAACTCCCGCCGTTGTTTTCCCCCAAACAAATTTCATTGCTATTTCGCCAATATTTCCACAAAACAAGTGCCTTTGCGATTTCCACCGTTGGATTCTCTAAACAAGTTCGTTTCCAACTCCCACCGCAGATTTCACCAATAAAGTTTCTTCGCAATTCCGTCACTAGTTCCACAAAAAAAATTCTCTTGCTCTTCTCGCTGGTGTTTTCCACAAAACAAGTCCCCTTGCGATTTCCACCGCTGATTTTCCCTAAACAAGTTCGCTTCCAACTCCCGCCGCGTTTCCCCAAAACAAGTTCCCCTGCGATTCCCACCGCTGGATTCTCTA
>CAYSDV010000014.1:0-36699 GCA_964429905.1 uncultured Treponema sp.
TACGCCTTTTTTGTAAATTTTTATAAAACTCGAAATTTGGGCTAAATAAAAAAAAATTCTTGAAGTTTGCTCTGAACAAGTTAAAATTCAAAAATAAACATTCGGAATTAAATACAAAGGTGTCAAATAAAAATGAACAAAAAATTAATTATGATTTCAATTTTATTTAGTTTTATATTTTTAAGCTGCAAATTCAATGATGAAAATATAACTTATAACGAAACTCTTGCAACAAAAGAAATAAAAAACAGAGCTTTTGAATTCGCAAAATTATACAAAGAATCCGACACAGAATATAAACTCGGTGGACAAGATCCTGTTCGCGCAGCAATAAAAATTGACTGCTCCGGACTTGTAATTATGTGCTACAAATATGCTTTAGTTGATACAAAATACAAACTTATTTTACCTGATATGACAGCAAGTTATATATATGAAAATGCCGTAAAGATAACAAAAAAACCGGAACGCGGAGATTTGATTTTTATGGGAGAATCAAATAGCGATAAAATTAGTCATATTGCTATTTACGACTCTGAAATTGATGAAAACATCTATTTTATAGATAGTACGGAAAATGATTCTGTTAGTGGAGTTTCAAGACGCAATTACGAAAAAAACAATCCAAAATTCAAAGCATTTGGAGTTATGAAATTAAAATTCTGATTACCAATAATTTCGAGTTTTTAAAATTTGAAAAAAGTCATTTATAACCCAGTATCATTACCAAACTAAAAAATAATCTGTTTTATAATTTATGAATTAGATTCTTCTACAAAGTGGAATTTGTGTGTGGCAAGAAATACCTTACAATACATCAAAATTTTATTTTCTTGCAATTAATAAATAACGATAAATGGTCCCTTCAATACATCCATCGTCATCAATCTTTTTTTGCATTTCTAATAACTGATCAAAGCATTTATCAACCGAAAAATTTGGAAATTCCCATTCGATAATATGTGCAAAGCACACAAATGCACCTACATCAAAAAATTTAATTGGACGATAGGTTTCATCTTCTTCAACAATCTGAAATCCAACATTTTCAAATAGTTTTTTCTGTTCTTTTAGATTTAAATGCGGAAATGGTTTCTTTGTATCAGGAAGCACCATTTCAACTAAATCTCTATCATTATCTTCACCAACTTGTTCTGTAATGAATAGTCCACCCTTTTTCAACAAACGGTAGATTTCTTTTGGATTAAAAGCTCCATGTCTATTTATAATCAAGTCAAAGCTTTCATTTTGAAATGGAATGTTTGAAGGATTATCACATACTTTAAAATCTATACCAAGAGGTAATAAAGTTTTCTTACATAACTCTACATTTGGTTGATAACCTTCTGTTGCCGATGTTTTATCATATGGATGATTTAAAGATAATAAGAATTCTCCACCGCCAGTGTCATAGTCCAGGATATTCATATCATTATTTATATATTGTTCTATAAGCTGTTTATAATCCCATGGCAAATCCGCTTCTTCTTCATATCTTCCATGGATATGTGAAAAATCCCATCCGTGAATATGTGCTTCATTTTCTTCATTTTTCCATATTTCTTTTAATTCTGTTTTATTCATTTTTTAACTTCTTTTTTCCTAAATTATCTTTTATATTATATAGGGTTGGTACAGTTTCTGACAACATAAATTTAAACTCCTGCATTAACCTAGATGCAATCTGCTGTCAGTCTTAAAACTGCACCGAGTATTTAATTCGTTTTTTTTATCTCTAGACTCCGCAAATCCAAATTTATCCAATAGAGTTAATTTTAACACAAATATTCCCTTTTTTAATATTATAGAGAATGAAAGTACCAACGACCTACTCTTGTCTTACTACAACTTTCTGCTTTTTTTATTTGATTAAACTTAATAAAAAATTTGTTTCCAGAAATGTTTTTAAGAACTAAACCCGAAGATTTACCCATTTACTTAACAAAATTTGGATTAACTAAATAACATTGATTCATCACCACTCCACTGTTTCATCATTAAAATTTAATTAAAAGAACGAACGGTAATTTTGAATTTTTCATACAAACATTAGTTAATATAAATTAAAACTTCCGTTCGTTTGTTTAAAATTAAAAAATAATCTTTTGCTATTAAAATATTTATTATTAATAAAAAATATGTTCCACGTGAAACAAGATAACCAACTTTCTTAAAAACAGATTTTATCTACAAAGCATTATGTTTCACGTGGAACATATTCTGATATATTTTTAATATACTACTGAAGAATATAAAACTTTTTCAAACTTATATTTATTACGTAAAAATACTGTCATAAAAAAAATAGATTATTCAAAACTTCTTAAAAACAAAATCCTAAAATGTTCCACGTGAAACAGAATATTATTCCTAAAAAATATTCACTCATAAAAATTTGTTTCACGTAGAACATTAAAACGTCATATAAATATATTTTTTATGCAGCTTCAAAAAAAATAAAATTTTCCAAAAGTTATATTCACTGATCAAAACCGTTGTATAAAAATGAATTATTCATAAATCTACAAAAAGTAAAATCCAAAATTGTTCCACGTGAAACGTAAAAGTTAATCACAAGTTATTCACAATTGTGGATTTTTTGTGGATAACTTTCTTATTCTGGATATTAAAACAGGATAACAATTTTTACCTGTGAATTAAAAAATAATATTATATAGAAAAGAATTTTCATTCTGTTATTTTGTTAAATAAAAAAGGTCAGTAAAAACTGACCTTTGCCTGATGTATAATTTTCCCTGGTAAATACAACCACTACCCTTAAATATTTTAATATATTTTCAATTTTTTGTCATCATAAAAAGAAAATATATTATAAATCTCTAAAAATACCATCTAATTCTTTATAATACAAGGAATTAGTTTTTATCTTCGGGAACTTTATCAAATCCTACCAAAAAATCAGGTTCAACAACTCGTAGAACTTTTACACCAGAAGATGGAGTTCCTTGCTGAGCAATAGTTTCTGCAAGAACTCTTAAGGTTTTACCTTGACTTGTCATACAAACTATTTCATCTTTTTCAGAAACAGCAAGAACGCCAACAATTTCTCCGCGCTCTTCTGTTTTTCCAAAAATCTTTTGTCCGCCAGTTCCTCTTCCGTGTGGATTAAAGTTTTCAAATTTTACGCGTTTTCCATAACCTTTTTCTGTAAGAAGAAGAATACTGTCTTCAGGTTCAATTTGAATTGCACCAGCAATTTCATCTCCTTCTGCAAGTTTCATTCCTTTTATACCACAGCTTGCTCGACCCATAGAACGAACATCGTTTTCGCTAAAACGGAGCGCTTTTCCACGTCTTGTAACAAGAAGAACTTCTGATTTTCCATCTGTTAAAATTGAACTTACAAGTTTATCAGCATCACGAAGTTTTAATCCTATAATGCCGCGGGTTTTAGCATTTGCAAATTCCGAAGTCTGAACTTTCTTTACAATTCCACTTGCTGTTGTCATAAACAAGAATTCATCTTCTTTAAAATCGCGCAATGTAACAACTGTTGTAATTTCTTCATCCGCACCGATTGCAATTAAACTTTTTATGTTTGTTCCGCGCGCATTTTTTGTTGTTTCTGGAATTTCATGAACTTTTATCCAATACGCTTTTCCAATGTTGGAAACGAACAAAATTCTGTCGTGCGTTGAACCTATAAAAATCTGATTGATATAATCGTCTTCCAGAAGAGAAGTTCCGTTGCTTCCGGTTCCTCCCCTACCCTGTTTTTTGTATTGAGTTACAGAAATTCGTTTCATATAACCAAGTTTAGAAATCATGACAACCATGTCTTCTTCCTTAATCATATCTTCAACATTTATCTGTTCAACTTCATTTGCGACAATATCAGTTCTTCGGTCATCACCGTATTTGTCTGCAATAGCCTGAGTTTCCGTTTTGATTATATCAAGAACTTTATTGTGATCATTCAAGATTCCCTGCAACGTATCAATCAAAGCCTGAAGTTCTTCTATTTCTTTCTGCAAATCTTCAATCTGAAGATGAGTAAGACGCTTAAGCTGCATATCAACGATTGCCTGTGCCTGCTCATCATCAAAATTGAATCTTTTTTCCAAAGCGATTTTTGCAGTTTCAGTTGTTTCGCTTCCGCGTATGATTTTAATTACTTCATCAATATTATTGATTGCAGTTATCAACGCTTCCAAAATGTGCATTCGATGTTTTGCAACTTTCAAATCATAAATTGTGCGGCGAGTAACAACTTCATCACGATGATTTACAAAATGAGAAATCAACTGCTTTAAAGTAAGAACTTCCGGTTTTAAATAAGTTTGCGGCAAAACATAATTGAATTCAGGTTCGCTGTAGCGCGGTTCGCCTTCTTTTTCCTGAGGAACAAGAGCAAGATTTATAACGCCGAAATTTGACTGCAAATCTGTTTTTGCAAAAAGTTGATTCAAAACAAGTTTTGTAATCGCTCCGCGTTTCAAATCAACAACAAGTCTCATTCCTGTTCGGTCAGAAGATTCATCGTTTGCGCCGACAATTCCGTCAATCTGCTTGTCGCGGACAAGTTCTTTTATTCTGCGGATAATATTTGTTGTATTGATTCCGTAAGGAACTTCTGTAAATACAATTGATTCGCGTCCATGCTTATCGGTTTCAATTGTGAATTTTGAACGGATTGTAATTTTTCCGCGCCCGGTTTTATACGCTTTTTTAATTCCTTCCGTTCCGTAAATAATTCCGCCTGTCGGAAAATCCGGTCCTTTTATGTATTTCATCAATTCATCGATTGAAATTTCCGGATTGTCGATATAAGCGCAAATTGCCGCAGAAACTTCACGAAGATTGTGAGTCGGCATATTTGTTGCCATTCCTACCGCAATTCCTGTTGTACCATTGCAAAGAAGGAATGGAAAACCAGCAGGAAGAACGGCCGGTTCTTTTGTTGTGTCGTCAAAGTTCGGCACCATATCAACGGTGTTTTTAGAAATGTCTTTAACCATTTCTTCCGTGATTTTAGACATTTTTGCTTCGGTGTAACGGTAAGCCGCAGCTGGGTCACCTGCAATAGTACCGAAGTTTCCCTGTGGGGTTACAGTTGTATATCTTTGTGCAAAATCCTGTCCAAGTCGAACAAGAGCATCATAAACAGAAGCGTCTCCGTGCGGATGATAATGACCAAGAACTTCGCCGACAATAGTCGCACATTTTTTAGTCTTTCCGCCACTGGCAAGATGAAGAGTGTCCATCGCGTACATAATTCGGCGGTGAACAGGTTTTAATCCATCGCGAACATCAGGCAATGCTCTCTGCACAATTACCGACATTGAATAATCGATATACGCTTTTTTTACTTCTTCCTCAATCGGAATTTTTATTAAAGTTCCACCTTCCGGCGTTTTTGTTTGTTCTAGCATTTTTTTATTTTCCTAAAATAAATTCCGAAACAAGTTCGGAATGATGTTTTCTTTGCTATCCTGGTCATTTCGACAAGCTTAATGACCAGGATTTTTTAAATATCCAGATTTGCGTAACTTGAATTATTTTCAATGAATTCGCGTCGTGGTTCAACTTCTTCGCCCATGCAGACGCTAAAAATATTGTCTGCGGCGATTGCATCTGGAATTGTTACAACTCTCATATGTCGCTGAGAAGGATCCATTGTTGTTTCCCAAAGCTGTTTTCCATCCATTTCACCAAGACCTTTATAACGCTGAACATCCGCTTTGCTTCTATCTGCACCAAGAGCATTAAGAGCATCATCACGTTCCTGTTCTGAATAGCAATAAACAGGTTCTTTTTTGCCAAGCTGAACTTTGAAAAGCGGTGGCATCGCAAGATAAACATAGCCGTTTTCAATAAGTTGCGGCATATATCTAAAGAAGAACGTCAAAAGCAAAGTTCTAATGTGAGAACCGTCAACATCGGCATCCGCCATAATTATGATTTTATGATAGCGGAGTTTTTCTATATTAAAATCTTTTCCAAATCCTGCTCCAAGCGAAGCAATAACCGGTTCAAGTTTGTCGTTGTTCATTACTTTTTCAGGGCGAACTTTTTCTACGTTAAGCATTTTTCCCCAAAGCGGCAAAATCGCTTGCGTTTTTGGATCGCGACCTTTTTTTGCAGAACCTCCGGCAGAATCTCCTTCGACGATGTAAACTTCGCACTGTTCAGGATCTTTTAGAGAACAGTCAGAAAGTTTTTCAGGAAGTCCAAAACCGTCGGACATTGTCTTTTTGCGGCTTGCGTCTTTTGCTTTACGAGCGGCAATTCGCGCAGTCGCTTCTGCAAGGGCTTTTTCCAAAATTGCTTCCAAAACTTTAGGATTCTGTTCAAAGAAAATTGTAAGCTTTTCTTTTACAAGAGAATCTACAATTGTGCGGACTTCTGTGTTTCCAAGCTTTTCTTTCGTCTGACCTTCAAATTCTGGTTCCGGAACTTTCATAGAAAGAACTGCAACAATTCCTGAACGAACATCATCGCCTGTAAGTTTTTCATCTTTATCAATTCGTTTTTTTAATTTTTCGTTCGCATCCAACGCTTTGTTCAAAACAAAAGTAAGCGCAGATTTAAATCCTTCAAGATGAGTTCCGCCATCACGAGTATTGATGTCATTTACATAAGTATTTATTTTTTCTTCAAATCCATCGTTATATTGAAAAGCAAGTTCCGTTATGACGTCATCTTTTTCACCTGTAATATAAATCGGTTCACTAGGAAGATAGAATTTGCTTCTTTTAGCTTCGTTCATTTCTTTTACATAATGAACAATTCCACCTTCGTATTTAAGAATTTCTTCTTTTGGAGTTTCAAGCCGTTCGTCTCGGAAAGCAATTGTAATTCCGCTGTTCAAAAAAGCAAGTTCGCGCAAACGACTTTTCAAAACATCATAATCATGAACTGTAGTTTCTGTAAAAATAGTTGCATCTGGTTTCCAACGGATAGTTGTTCCGTGTTCTTCTGATGAACAATCACCAATAACTTCAACTTTTGATTTAGGAACTCCGCGCGAATAAGTTTGACGATAAATATGTCCGTCGCGCTTTACAGTTGCTTCAAGCCAATCAGAAAGAGCGTTTACACAAGAAACACCAACTCCGTGCAAACCTCCAGAAACTTTGTAAGAACCTTTATCGAATTTTCCACCTGCATGAAGACGAGTTAAAACAAGTTCCAATGCACTAATATGTTCAGTAGGATGAATATCAACTGGAATTCCACGTCCGTTGTCTTCTACGCGGACAACATCGTCTTTTTCCAAGGCAACAATAATTCTGTCGCAATAACCGGCCATTGCTTCATCAATAGAATTATCAACTGTTTCATAAACAAGATGATGAAGACCACGCGGACCTGTTGAACCGATGTACATTCCAGGTCGCTTACGAACTGCTTCAAGTCCTTTTAAAACTTGAATATTACTTGCACCATATTCTGAAGACATTTAAACTTTTCCTTAAATTTTATATGATTTTTTCGGAAAATTACATCCGGGAAAAATGAATATTATAGAAATAAATTATTAATAACTATACATTGATTGATTAAAAAAGTAAAGGCAGTTTATAATTAGGCGCTATGAGTGAACAAAATTACAAAGAATTCTGGCAATTCGCCTTAGATCAAATTCATGAAGAATATAAAAGCAACGGACAAGAAAACGAATTTCTTCTTTGGTTCAAAATTGAATATTTAGAAGACACTTTAGATACGATTACAGTTTCTGTTCCATCTGAATTTATGTGGCAACGGATGATTTCTAAAGGAAATATAAAAAAAATAGAAAATAAAATTTGTGAAATCACTGGAAGAGAAAAAATAAGTTTGGTTCCAAAATTCACTTCTATGCCTATTTCTAAAATTTCTGAAAATAAAGAAAATAACTATGAAAATTCAGAAAATAAAGAATTTCAACCAAAAACTTCTGAAAAAAAAGAAGCTAAAGAATCAACTTCTGAAAAAAATAAAATCATATACACAAATTCAACTTTGGATTCAAATTTTACTTTTGAAAATTTTGTTACCGGCGATGAAATAGGAAGCAAATTTGCATATAACGTTTGCTATGCTGCAGCGCAAAATCCTGGAGAAAAAGCAAATCCTATTCTGATTTATGGTGGCGTAGGACTTGGAAAAACCCATTTGATGCAGGCTATAGGAAACGAAATTCTTAAAAATTCAAAAGAACCTAAAAAAATATGTTTTATAAAAACTGAAAACTTCTTAAACGAATTTACAGATTCAATTATTAATAAAACTACAGAAAAATTTAAACGCAAATATAGAAATCTTGATGTTTTTTTGCTTGATGACATTCATTTTTTAAATGGCAGAAAAGGACTTCAAGAAGAACTTTTTTACGTTTTTGAAGCATTACATAAACGAAAAGCTCAAATGGTTTATACTTGCGATAGACCTTTAAACGAAATTGAAAATATGGCAGAACGTCTTGTAAGCAGACTTGGAAGCGGAGTTTGCCTTGATCTTCATATTCCTAATTTTTATACAAGAAAAGCAATCATTTATAAAAAACTTGAAAATAAAAATAAAGCATTGCCGGAAGAAATAATTGATTTAATAGCTAACAAAATTGAAACAAACATCCGCGATTTGGAAGCCGCTTTGAATACAATTATTATGTACACAGAATTTGGAAATTCAAATATTACGCTTGAATTTGCAAAACAAAAACTTTCAAATCTTTATTCAGCACCTGGAACTGGAAATATTTCTATAAAAAATATTCAAGAAGTTGTTTCGCAAAATTACAATATTACAGTTTCGGAATTAAAAGGAAAAAAACGCGAAAAGAAATTTGTTATTCCACGATTTATTGCAGTTTATATTGCACGCGAAATGACAGAATATTCTTTTACAGAAATAGGAAACGAATTTGGAGGACGTGATCATTCTTCTATAATGCATGGATATAATAACATTGTAGAAAAAATTCAGTCTGATCCGACAATGCTTCAGAAGATAAAAATTCTTATGGAGGAAGTAAAAAAATATACTAAATAAGTTTATTTAGTGTTAAAATATTGTGGATAACTTGTTTATTACTGGTTAATTCCATTAAAATTGTGGATAAGTGCATTTAAAGTGAATAAAAAAATTATTTTATGAACTACTTAAATATTTATAAAATAATGAATTAAAAAGTTTTCCACTTTAAACACCAACCTACTATTAAATTTACTAAATTTATATAAATTTAATAAATTCTAAATTCAGTGAACAAAAAGGAGTTAAAAATGAAATTCACGTTTGATAGAGATTCAATGATGAAAGAAATTTCTATTGCTCAGGAAATTATTACAAATAAAAGTCCAATTTCTATACTTTCAAATATACTTTTAATAGCAAAAGATAATACTTTAACAATAAAAGCATCCGATACTTCTGTGAATTTTATAACAAATATTCCGGTAGATATTTTAGAAGAAGGAAGTACAACTATTTTCTGCGACAAATTCAGCAATATTCTTTCTTCTTTGCCTTCTGGAGAAATTGAATTTGAACAACAGGACATAAAAGTTACAATTAAACCTGTTTCAAAAAAAGTTAAATTCCAGTTGAAAAGTATTGCCAGCGAAAAATTTGCGGAAATTCCGGAAGCAAATGATGTTCCGTTTTTTGAAATGCCTTCCAAAGATTTCAAAGAAATGATTCAGCATACAATATTTTCCGTTTCTGATGATACAAACCGCTATTTTATGACAGGTGTTTATTTTACAAAGAAAGACGGAAAATTCGTTATGGTTTCAACAGATGCAAGACGACTTTCTTATGCAGAAAAAGATTTTGGCAATGGAATAGATTTTGAATCTTCTATTGTTCCTACAAAAATTCTTAGATGTATTTTAAAAAATGCACCAGAGGAAGGAAATATTCAGCTTTCTATTGTGGATAAATTGATTTTTGTAAGATTTGGAAGTTATGAATTTTCTTCTAAACTTTTGGAAGGACAGTTTCCTAATTATCAGAAAGTAATTCCAGAACATCAGAATTTTAGCTTTGGTGTAAATAAGAGCGATTTGGAAGCCGCTTTGCGCCGTATAGAAATTATGATTGATAAAAAAGTTAATAGAGTTCTTTTTAAGGTTACACCTGGAGCTTTAATTCTTACTTCTCCTGAATCAGAAATCGGTACTGCTGATGAAGAAATTCCTTGCCGCTATGATGGAAACGAAATAACGATAGCGCTTAATAGCCGCTATGTTTCTGAACCTTTGAAAAATATAAGCGCAGAAAATGTTGTTTTTGAATTTACAGAAGTTATGAGAGCTATAACTTTACGTCCAGAACCGGCGGAAGATTTCTTTCATATAATTATGCCAATGAATATAAACGGCTAAAATTTAAAAATGCCGTTTCTTTCTGTTTCTTTATTTAATTTTCGCAATCTTAAGAACGATAAAATAGACCTTAATTCAAAAGAGGTTTATTTTGTCGGCGAAAATGGACAAGGCAAAAGCAATCTTTTAGAGGCGCTTTATTATTCCGCTTATGGTTCATCTTTCAGAACTCATACGGATTCTCAAATAATAAAAGAAGGCGAACATAATTTTTCAATTAATTCTTTATATACAAATGAAAAAGAGAATACTCAAAATATAAAGATTGTTTATGATAAGGGAAAAAAATTAATTGAAAAAAATTTAAAGAGAATAAAAGACAGAAAAGAACTTATAAATACAATTCCTTGTGTTGTTTTTTGTCATGATGATATGAGGTTTGCAACTGGAGAACCTGAATTCCGAAGATTTTTTTTGGATCAATCTTTGTCAATGTATGACGAACTTTATATTGATGACTTAAGAAATTATAGAAAAATATTGAAAACCAGAAATTTGCTTTTGAAAGACAGAAAATATGAAATGCTGGATATTTATGATTTTCAACTTGCGCAAAAAGGACTTGAAGTTCAGCTGAAAAGAAAAAAACTTGTTTTTCAATTTAATGAAATTTTCGGAAAACTTTATGAACAAATTTCTGGAATTGAAAATGTAACAATTTCTTATATTCCAAGTTGGAAAGAAATAAAACAGGAAGTAGGAACTAAATTTCCTTCAATGAATGATGTTCTGGAAATTCTTAAAAATAAACGAGATCAGGATAAAATTATGGAAACAACCCTATCCGGTCCTCATCGCGATAAAATAGTTTTTTTGAAAGATGGAAAACAGTTTGTTCCTACGGCATCTACAGGTCAATGCAGACTTATTTCTTTGCTTTTAAGAGTTGCACAATCAGTTTATTATACAAGAATTACCGGAATAAAACCGGTTCTTTTAATGGATGACGTAATGCTGGAACTTGATCCTGAAAAAAGGAAAAAAATAACAAGTTTAATACCTGATTATGATCAACTTTTTTGCACTTTTTTACCAGGCGAACCTTATGAACTTTATATGAAAGAAAATACAAAAATTTATAAAATAAAAGACGGCGAATGGTATGAATAGCGAAATAATAGATAGTTCAGAAATGGTAAGCATAACATTTTCTAATATTGAAAAATCAATGTTAGAAAAAAATAATAAATTTTATTCCGCTTGGAAAACTGTAATCACAAAGATAAATCGTGCCGGCGATGAAAATTTTGGACAAAAGTTGTATGAGCATAGTTCTATTGTGGATGTAAAAAATGGAGTTTTGCTTATAGAAACAGATCATCCTGGATGGTCGCAGATGATGCAGTTTTATACAAAATTTATTTTAAAAGGCTTAAAAATGTATGTTCCGGAAACAAGAATAGAAGGAATTGTTTTTAGAACAAAAGGAAGCAATGCAACTTTAGTGAATATAAATTATGAAGAAGAATTTAAAAAAGAAAACGAAAAAGAAAAGAGAAAACTTGATGAAGATGAAAAAATATTAAAAAAATATGAAAAATTTGAAAATGGAAATGATGAAAAAAATGAACTTCCTGAAAATCTTGTTTCTATTTTTGACAGTATGAAAAAAAGTATGTTGACCAAAAACAAGAATAATTGATATATTATTTTACTATATTTTGATATTTTATAATTCGCATAAAATATACGGATTTTATTTATAAACAAGGAGCATTGTACTTATGTTACGTACATATCAACCAAGTAAAGTTAAACGCAATAGAAAATTTGGTTTCCGAGCTAGAATGGCTACAAAAGGCGGACGCAAAGTTCTTGCACGCCGCAGAGCAAAAGGAAGAGCAAAACTTTCAATTTCTGACGAAAAGAAGCCATATTGATTTTAACTAGGGATGGAAACAGAGTTAGTTAAAACAGGATTTTTTAAACGTGAAGAGCGTATAAAAAATCCTGAAGATTTTAAAACACTGTTTAAAAAAGGAAACAAAGCAAGTATTTCTGGTGTTAAAATTTTCTTCAAGGAAAATGGAACAGAAATTAATAGAGTTGCTTTTCCTTTGCCTCGTGGCTATGGGAATGCTGTGGAAAGAAATTTATCCAAACGATATAGTCGCGAAGCATACCGTTTATTAAAAACACATCTGAACACCGGATATGATATTTTATTGCTTGTTTATCCAGGAAAAGACTCGTTCAGCACGCGATGTGTTCAATTTCGTACATTGTTTCAAAAGGCAGGATTAATCAAAGAATGAAAAATTTTTTTAAAAAATTTTTCTGTTTTATTATCCGATTTTATCAAAAATATATTTCGCCTTTGCACCCTCGTTGTTGCAGATTCACACCGTCGTGCTCTCAATACGCTTTGGAAGCAATTCAAAAATATGGTTCTGGTAAAGGAACTTTTCTAGCAATTAAACGAATATTACGTTGTAACCCTTTTTTTAAAGGAGGTTACGATCCAGTTCCTTAGTTGAGTTAGGAGAAATTCCATGAATAAAAATACAATCATTGCAATTACACTTTCTACAATTGTTGTTGTGGCTTCCATTATTTTACAGTCACGATTTATGCCTAAAGTTCCTGCAGAACCTGTAACTTCTGTTGAAGAGCAGACTGTTTCTGAATCTACAAATTCTTCAAAGGAAGTTGAAAAATTTGTGGTATCTGCTAAACAGGAGCAGACTGAAGAAAAAGAAATTATCGTAAAAACAGAAAAAACAGAAGTTGTTCTTACAAATAAGGGCGGCGATATTATAAGTTTCAAATTACTTGACCATATTGACGTAAATACAAAAGAAGGCGTTCAGATGGTTGATAATGTTTCAGAATTTAACAGAGCGTGTGCTGTTGCTTTAAGTTCAAATTACAGCTCAAAAATAATAAATGAACTTTTTAATTTTTCTCAGCCAGATGAAAAAACTTATCTTTTTACAAAAGATTTTAAACTTAAAGATGAAAACGGAAATTTTCATAATGTAACTTTTGGAAAAAGATATACTTTTGAAAATGATTATATGTTCAAACTTGAAATTCTGTTTCATTCTGAAGATGAAACAGAATTTGTTTATACTTTAAGAACTTCGCCGCAAATAGGACCTCATTTTAATCCAAAAATTGATCGTTATGAAAATAGACAGTTTATTTCTTACAACGGAAACAAATCTAAACGACAAATTATTGGAAGCAAAGCTGAAATTAAAATGTATAACAAGGAATACATTTGGAATGGAATTGGCGGAAAATATTTTGAAGAAATAGTTATTCCTGAAAACTTTACAACAATGGATTATTCTTATTATTCTAATGTTGTTGAAACTAATAATTATGCAAATGCGCAGGCAATTCTTGTAAGAAAACCAATAAAGGCAACAGATGTAAAAGATACATATTATATGTACTTTGGTCCAAGAAATGATAAAGATTTGAAAATTTACAATGTTGCAGAAAAAAATGTTTGGGGATTAAGCGATTTAAAACTTTCAGAAAGTTTGAATTCAAGTGGATGGCTTGGATGGCTGGAAACAATTCTTAAATGGATTATGGAAGTTATAAATAAAGTTGTTCATAACTGGGGACTTTCCATTATTATTATGACAATATTGATAAAACTTGCTATGTTCCCTTTTACAAAGAATCAGTCAATGTCTACTTTGAAAATGCAGGAAATTCAGCCTAAAATTCAATCAATTCAGTCTAAATATCAAAATAATCCGCAAAAAATGCAGCAGGAAATGGCAAAAATTTACCAGGAAGTTGGTTATAACCCGATGAGCGGTTGTTTGCCGATGATTGTTCAGTTCCTTATTTTGTGGTCAATGTACAATTTGTTTAACAATTATTTTGAATTCCGCGGTTCAAGTTTTATTCCTCATTGGATTGAAGATCTTTCTGCTGGGGATAGCGTTTATATGTTTAAGTTTAACATTCCATTTTTCGGAAATCATTTAAGAATTCTTCCGTTTATTTATCTTGCTTCACAGCTTTTCTTTGGAAAAATTACGAATATGGGTGGAACTGTTGGAGCTACTGGTTCAACTCAAGCGCAGATGAAATTTATGATGTATGGAATGCCGATTTTGTTCTTTGTTTTATTTTATAATGCTCCTTCCGGATTGTTGCTTTATTGGACAGTTAGTAATATTTTCCAAATGGTTCAGCAAATTATTATAAACAAATCGATGAAATTAAAAAGAGCAGAAATTTCTGCTAAGAAAAATAAATAATAAATAGAGGAAAAATAAATGACTTACGAATTTGAAGGTAAAACAGAAAAAGAAGCTATTGAAATTGCGGCAAATGAACTTGGTCTTCAGAGAGATCAGTTTGATGTTGAAATTTTGGAATCTCAGAAAAAAACTCTTTTTAAAAATGGTTATGTAAAGATTTGCGTTCATACATTGGATGACGCTCAACCTTCTACTTTAAGTGAAAGAGGTTCTTCTTTTGCGGCTGCCAGTAAAGTTGTTTCAGATCCGCTTCCTCAGAGTGAATTTGAAACAAAGATAATTGAATTTGTAAAAACTACAATTGAAAAAATGGGTTACAGCGTAAAAGTAGAAGTTGTTTTCCGCGAAGAAAAAAAGTTGGGAATTAAACTTGAATCTGATAATTCTTCAATTTTGATTGGACGCAAAGGAAAAAATCTTGATGCTTTGCAGCTTTTGGCTAATATTTATGCAGGTAAACTTGGTCATGAAGAAATCCGCATAATTCTTGATACTGAAAATTATAGAATTCGTCGCGAAGAATCGTTGGTTCGATTGGCTTACACAACAGCAGATAAAGTTCATACAACTCATAGATCTATTTTGCTTGAGCCGATGAATCCGTTTGAAAGAAGACTTATTCATACAACTTTGAATGATATTCCTGATATCGATACAAAATCTGAAGGCGAAGGACTTTACAAACAGGTTCGCGTAATTTATAAAGGTTTTGAAAGATAAAAAACAGAAATTGCGTCATTTGTAACTTTTTTACAATGACGCAATTTTCTTTTTAAATAATTTTGCGGTTTGTGTAAAACTTTTCGCAAAATATCTTATGGGAGAAAAAATGAAAAAAAGTATTTCTTTTATTGCTGTTTTTTTAAGTTTTACACTTTCTGTTTTTGGTCAGAATATTAATGTTGAAAATTTAGTTAATTCTAAATATGTTGAAGAATTAAAAACTAACGGAAAAATTTCAATAATTCATCCAAAAAAAGAAAATGTAATAGAACTTGTTCCGGAATGTTCTTATGCAGAACAGATAAAGAGCGATTTGATTTGCGAAACAAAAAGTGGTGTTCCTTTTTTAGCAGAATTTCTTTATTTGATTCCAAAATCAGAATTAACAGATGATGTTTCAAAAGTGAATGTTGAAAGTATGTGTACAGTTTTTCGTTCTATAAGCAAAATGGAAGGAATGACTTACATTCACAATGGCGGAAAAGAAGATATTTTGTACGAAAAAGCTTTTGCAGTTCCTTCTGCTGATTCTATGGAAAAAATTCCTGATCCTTTAGAAGGTCCTACTGACGGACTTGTTGCATATGCTTATCAGGAAGATCACAGTTTTGGTGATACAAAATATAAACTTAATTATTATCAGAAAGATAATATAATTTTTGCAACATTTTTAAATGTTATTCCGATGAGCAAACTTGGAATTAAAGCAGTTATGCCGGAACATCTTAGAATGAACATCCTTTCTATTGATTTGGGAGATAATCTTCTGTTGTATATTTCTGCGGATGTTTCTTCTAAAAATATAATTGGAATTCGCGGACAAATAGAAGATTCTATGACTGTGCGAATGGATGCTATTTACAGATGGTTTATGAAGCAATTCAAATAGGAGAATCTGTATGAACGCAAAAAAAATTTTTATGGCGGCCGTTTTTGGTTTGTCAATTTTAATGAATGGAGCATGCAGCTCCAAAGGAAAAGCTATGAGTGAAATTAAGGGAAAAGACGGATTATTTGCAATTATTGATACTTCTAAAGGTGAGATAGCCGTTGAATTGTATTACAAAGATGCACCATTGACTGTTTGCAATTTTGTTGGTTTAGCAGAAGGTTCTTTGGATGCTGCTGAAGGAAAACCTTTTTACAATGGATTAAAATTTCATCGTGTAATAAAAGATTTTATGATTCAGGGTGGTGATCCACGCGGAAACGGAACCGGCGGACCTGGCTATAAATTTGCTGATGAGGAAGTTCCTTATAAATTTGATAAACCTGGATATCTTGCAATGGCAAATGCCGGCGCAAATACAAATGGTTCGCAGTTTTTTATTACACACGTAGAAACTCCGTGGTTGAATGGAAAACATACAATTTTTGGACATGTTGTAACAGATGATGATCAGGCAGTTGTAAATGCAGTTGCTCAGGGCGATGAAATAAAAAGTATTACTATTGTAAGACAAGGTTCTGATGCGGAATCATTTAAAGCTACTCAAAATGATTGGAATGAATTTAACAAAGTTGCTGTTGAAAAAGCAAATGCAGCAAAAGAAGCAAAATATGCTGCAAAAATTGCGGAAGTAGAAAAGAACTTTCCTGGATTTGAAAAAACTGTTGATGGAATTTATTATAAAACTACAAAAACTGGTTCCGGAGCAAAATGCGGAAAAGGTAAAAATGCAACAGTTGATTACAAAGGTTACCTTGTAGATGGAACAGTTTTTGATGGTTCAAGCGGAATGATTCAGGGTGGACATGAAGCACTTAGTTTTACAACTGGTGCGGGACAAATGATTCCTGGATTTGATGCAATGGTTCAGGATATGACAAGAGGTGAAGTTAGAACTTTTGTTCTTCCGCCGGAATTAGCTTATGGAGAACGCGGTTATCCGGGAGTTATTCCAGAAAGCGCATATATTGCGTTCGATGTAAAATTGAATAAATTTTAGCGGAAGCAGGCGTTGCGGGCGGCGTTTGAGCCCGCACGGTGGGTAGGACGCAACGAAGTGCGGACGTAGGGCGGTTGTCCGCCCTTTTTTATAATTATAAATTTATTCTGAAAACCTTTGAATTTCGTTCCGGAGTCCAAAGGTTTTTTCGTTCTTCCGGAAGTGACGAAATTTTGTCTGGGAAAAAACCAAGGTGTTCAAACCAGTCGGAAGTTTGAGTTGTAAGAATAAAAACGCTTGAAAGATTTTTATTTTTTGCGCGCTGAATAAGATAATCTATAATTTTTGGACCAATTCCTAAGTTGGAAAAAGATTCGTCTACGGCAAGACCGGCAATTTCTGCTTGGTTTTTGTCGTAAATATGAAGAGAAGCGGTTGCTCTTATTCCGCCATCAATTTCGTAAACGACATAATCGGAAAGTTTTGAATTTAAGTCGTTTTCTGTGCGCGGAAGAAGTATTTTTTTCTGAATGAAAGGATTCATTACGGAAAGAACGGCTGGAATGTCTGTTTGTGTCATTGGGCGCAAATGTCCATAGTTTTGCGAGTAAATCATTGTTCCGGAGCCTAAATCACTGAAAATTTCGCACGGAATTGAACCGTCTTGCGAACCATTTAAAATGTGCGAGCGGGAAACTCCATTTTTGCAGGCATTTTCTGAACTTTTTAAAAGAGAGATTATTTTATTATTTTTGTTTTCGCTATTCAGTTTTATAAAATCTTCAAGTTCAAGTAAATCCATTGCGGGAACATTTCCTTCCGCAGAAATTCCGACTGATTTTGGAATATTGAAATTTTTGTTTGAAATTATTCCGTCTTTTATTAAAAAGAAAATTTTGTCTGCTTTTAAACTTGTTGCTACACTGTTTGCAAGTTTTATAGACGAAATATTGTACGGTTTTCCTACACTGCTCCACCCTATGCACGGAAAAATCGGAATAAAACCGTTTTCCAAAGTATTACGGATTGCGTCTGTTTGGATTTTGTCTATTTCGCCGGCGGTTCCAAAATCAATTCCGTTAATTACGCCTTTTGAACGTGCGCGAACCCAGTTTCCGATTGTGGCTGTTATGTGATTTGCAGCAAGACTTGTCATTACAACGTTTGAAATATCAAATGCTGCCATTTTTATTAAATCAATGCCTTTTTCGTCTGTGATGCGAATTTCGTTTTGATATAACCATTCTATTTTTGAAGATTTTAATATTTGGTCAATTCTTTTTTTTGCGCCTGGAACGATTGCAACTTTTAGTCCAGCTTGATGCAGAAGAGCGATGTCGCGGATATGGCTGGAAAATAAGGGAGAATCAATAATTTCATCATCAAGGTAGATTACAACTGTTGCGTTCTGAAACTTTTGGATGTAGCGGATAACATCGCGGATTTGCTGTGCCTTTTTTTCTGTTTTATTCTGCATAAAATCAGTATACAATTTATGATAAGGATGGAAAAGATTTTTTAATTGAAATGTTCGATTGAATTTATTGTCTGTATTGTTGAATATTTGTAAAATTGCTTATGCTGAAAAAAATTGTACTTTTTGCTGCTATTTTTCTTTTTATAGAATGTTTTGTATTTTCGGAAAATATTGTGGAAAATGAAAATTCGGAAGATAGTGCAAAGTCTGAACTTTATGAAAATTCTTTTTTTGGGAACAGCATATTTTCTTTTGATTTGGGTTATTTAAGAGAAGGACTTAAAAATAATGGTTGGGGATTAGGTCTTTCTTATGAGCGGAATATTTTTAATTATTTTGCGATGAAAGGTAGTTTTAGCCATATGACTTTTAGTTCTAAAAGCATAGATTCCAGAATTACGACAGTTGGAATAAAATTGGAAGCGTTGGCGTATCTGTTTGGTTCAGGGCTTGATAAATTATATATTGGCTTTGGTGGCGGAACAGATTTTCTTATGTATATTGATAAAAAAGATGAAAATGAAAAAGATACGGTTATTACAATTTATCCGGAACTTGGATGGAAGCAGAATATTTTTAACTTTATGATGGTTGATATTTTTTGCGGATATAGAATTCTTATGAATAAACCTTCTGATTTAAGTTGGCAGGCAGATTTGGTTGAGAACGGTTTTGAATATGGTCTTAGATTGAAATTTAATCTTGGAAAAATTTGGAATTTACTGCGAAAAAAATAATTTTTTTAAATTTTATCTTGTTGAACCTTGTAACGTTCTTTTTCTGTATTTACTTTAGAAAAAATGCATCCGCAATATTGTTGGCGGTAAAGTCCGTATTCGCTAGAAAGTTCCAGGCTTCGTTTGAATCCGCCTTTTTTCTTGAAATCGGAAGGAAGCCACTTTGGAGCAGAAGTTGTGGTGTGTGCGGTGATTGAGCCTATAGTCTCGAAGGGCGCGCAATCAATTACCGAACTGTTTTCACCCGGAGTGGTTTCGAGAGCCTCAACCACCGGGGAGTTTTCGATGTCGGTGATTGAGCTTGTCGAAATCACTGTTGAAGATAGCGGTTTTTCTGCGCTCCTGCATAATGTTTCGCCGATTTTATTGATTTTTTCCGCATCTTTAAATGGCGAAATGCTTAAGGTTGTGCAAAAATAGTCAAAATTGTGTTCGCACGCATAAGCGAACGCGCGCTTTAATCGCAATTCGTAACATCGCCGGCAACGTTCGCCTTTTTCCGCCTCGTTTGCGAGTTCCGGTTCTTCTTTTATTTTTATTGCATTGTAAAATTCGTTTTGGTTGCAATTTTGCTCCACTAGTTTTACATTATTTTTAATTGCTTGCGGAAAACGTGGCAAAAGATTTTTTAGTTCGTTCAGGCGGCGGAAATATTCTTCTTCTGGGTAAATATTGGGATTATAGTAAAGAATTGTAATATCAAAAAATGTTGCCAAATATTCAATTACGTAAGAAGAACAAGGTCCGCAGCAAGCGTGAAGCAGAAGAGTTGTTTTTTTTGTTTTAGAAAGAGAATTTATGATTTTATCAAGTTCTGATTGGTAATTTGTTTTTTGCATTTTTATAAAAGATAGCATAATTTTTTTTTATGTAAAAGAAATAAAAAAAAATTCGCGGAGCGCGCCGCTCTAATTTCGAAAACTCGCTTACGCTCGTTTTCGAAATTAGAAAATAGGAGATGTTTATGGATTTTATCACAGTAGAAAATTTAAAAAGCATTATCTCAGAATGTAAGCAAAAAGAATGCTCTTTTATAGAATCAGCAAATCCAGAAAGCGATTTAGATTTAACTCCAAAAGACAATTTATTTCCAAATCCGATAACACTAAGAGAATTAGAAGAAGAACTGAATTCCAACAAAACAGATTTGGAAGGTTGGGCAATTTATTTGATTTTTGTGGATAAAGATTTTAAATACGAAGAAATAAAATCATATTATGAAAACGCAAAAAACAAGAACTTTAAAATGGCACGAATGCCAACTGAAGAAACCGTAACTGCATTCGAAAAGGCAGACAAAAAATGCCTGTATGTTGGAAGCAGCCAGAATTAAAAAAAACGTCTGAAAGAACATCTTGAAAAATCCGAATCAACGTATTCTCTTCACTTAAAAGCATGGTTTCCTAGCGATAAAAAACTTTCGCTTCAAATCATTGAAGTAGAAAAAAAAGATCAAAAAATCATGCAGCTTTACGAAGACTTTCTTTGGGAAAACTTTAAGCCTTTGTTCGGAAGACAAGGCAAAAAATGAATTTTCATAGAATAAGGAGATAAATATGAAAAAGATTTTAGTTTTATTATTTGTTGTTTTTTCTTTTGTTGGATGTAGTACTGGTACAGGTGTTGAAGACGATTACACAGAAAATGAAGTTGTTGAGCCTACTGTTGAACCACCTGTTGTGATAGAAAATCCTACTTTAGAAGATTTTAACAAAGTCAAAGATTTGAGTTATTTGGAAGAATTTTATGGAGTAGCTTATAAATCAGATTATGTAGATTTTAGTTCTTTTATAAGTCTTGGAGCAAATACTTATATAGAGGGTTATGGTTGTAAGTGGATACACAGTAAGAGTAATAATGGTTTTTCTGACAATGGAAGAAAAGTGTTTGATGATTTTGTTAATTTTATAAAATCCAACTTTTCTGAAAATTTTTATACAAATAAAATTTATGAAATTACATACAGAGATCAAGCTACATCTAAAAATAAAGATACTGGTGAAACAAAAATAAAAAGTGGAAAAATTTTTTTACTGGTAGGTATTTATAAAGAAAATGGTGAACTTAAAGTTGGTCGTCTTAGTTTTATCAAACTTGAAAATAACTAATAAAAGTATAATAAATACGGAGAGTTGTATAAACTTGAAAATAGTAAATAAAAATTAAGTTTTGTTAGTTTTCTTAAAAGCTATAATTGGAGGTTAAGTTATGGCAAAAATAATTAAGAATTTATACAGCAAATGATTTTAACCTTGTGAAAAATGATTTCACAAGGTTAATAATAATGTTAGCACGGAAAGCAGTTTTTATAAACTTTGGTCATAGAGGATTGCTTGCGCGCCACTTCTGGGGACAAGAAAGTCTTCAATGTCCAGGTTTCATTCTTTTTAGAAAGCCCCGCCATTTTTTTAACTTTAGTAAAATTTGAGTTTGTTTATAATTGATTATTAAGATAAGTATATCTTAAACACATATGAAATTGATAGATGTTTGTTTTTTATATATCTTGGAGAAGATGAGAATATAATATAGGACTTTCTTAGTGGGATAAAAACAAAAAATTAAATTAGAAAGTTTTAGGAGTATTAAAATCCTAAAACTTTTTCTCTTTCTTACAATATCAAAAATTCTTTTTAGTTTGTTTCATATCTTAAAAAGGAGTTTTACTATGAACTGAACTCTAAGATTTTTATTCAATCAGTTTTCAAAAGGCATAAAAATCTGTTCAGATTAGGGAATACAGATTAGGGAAAAACTTGCATATGTATATTTAATGTTATATATTCAAAATATCGGTGAGTTTATGAATTTAAAATTAAAAAAGTTTATTTATTCTGAACAAGTAAAAAATAATTATTCGCTTTATAAAAATGATGTTTCAATTTCATTTGAATTAGATATTTCGGAAGAATACAAACCTATATCTCAGAGGATTTTTAAATTAGCTTATTTTTTAGTTCCTGTTCGTGAAGATAAAATTAGAATTGATGAAAATTATAAATTTTTCTTTGAAAAGAATATTTTTATAAGAAGTAATGGCAAGATTTTTTATCCTTTTTTTATTCATCCGACTTCTGAAAGTATTTTCAAAGAATGGATTGGGATAAAATATAAATATGTAAGTGCTGAAAATTCAATTTTTGAATCAACACCTACGTCCTCATATAGATCTCTTGTTGTAAAAAATATCTGTACAGATGAATATTTTATGGCAAAAGTTTCAATTTTTGGAAATGTTGCAAATGGCGCACGCCAAATAGACTGGAGTTCTGCAGATGGTCAATTTTTCTTTTCAAAATGTACAAATAATATTATTAGTAAAATATCTAATTTTGAGATAATTAAAGATATTGGAGCTTTCGGGATAACAGGTGATTATCCGATACATTTTTCTAAAAAATATAATATTACTTATGGACTTGATAAAATTCAAAGTTTTGGAAATGTAATTCGTCCTTTAAATGATATTTTTGATGATAGAACAGATACTTCTATTTATAGTATTGCATCTCTTACTTCTGTAATTGATAGAAAGGACTGTTGGTTTAAGAAAATTTGTCTTGCATCTGGAAAAGAATTTGAAGATTTTTTCTTAAATGATTTTATAATGGTTATATTTGAAAAATTTTTTGAAATATTTTCTATGTATGGAATTTCTTTGGAATGTCATTGTCAAAATACACTTATCGAAGTTACAGAAGACTGGAAATTTACAGGAAAAATAATTTATAGAGATTTTGATATAACAAGTCTGGATAGAGCTCGTTTTCCGTTTATATTTCCAAAAGAATGGACAGAATATTGCCAAAACAGACTGGATAGGACCTCCTTGTATTCTAATCTTTCAGCAAGAGAAGAAACTGGAAAAAATTTCTTTTTTCAATTGATGGGAAGTATTGTAAAGTCTTGTTTGCTATGTGCTGTAGAAGTAAATCTTATAAATAGTAAACAATTTGAAGTGATTTACAATAAAATTTATTTAATATTTGTAGATAAAATTCATGAAATAATTCCATTGAATAAACAAATATTAAAAACAACTACAACTTGGCCTTTTTCTAAAAAAGTATACAGTGATATAGATATTTCAGAAATACCAGTTTCTTTAATTAAAATAAAATCGTTTGAAAAAAAATTATATGAAAAATTGTTAATTAATACTCCAGAATTTGAAATTACAGATTATTATAAAACTGAAGATGAAAAATATATTTTGGGTTTTTCAAAAAATATTTATACACAATTATTTATGCGAAGGGTGTGATAATTATGAACAATCTTAAATATTATTGGAATAAAAAAAATTATTTATTTGAATATGATGAAAAGCTGATATTGTATGCAGGTGAAACTGGAAGTTTCCTTAGTTTAAATGATGAAGAAAAACAATATTTATTCAATTTTATAGAAAATAAAATTGAATTACCTCAAAATTTGTTAGATAAGTTAATAAAAATTGAAGCTGTTTCATTAAAAACAGAGAGAGAATTGGAAAATATAAGGAATTTTAGAGTAAAAAAGAAACAAGCAAATTCTGTTTTATCAATATCGATGTGTCCTATTAATCTAAAATTGAAGAAAACATTATCTGATAAATATTTAGAAAGTATTATCTGGTTTTGTGAACGGAAAAATCAAAAAAATATCAGATTTTTTTGGAATTTTTCTGATTTAGAAATTATTTTACCTATGATAAATTTATTGACTTTGAAATTAGAAGAAAAAGGAATTTTTGTTTATAATGAGATTGTAACTGATTTTTATTCCTTTACTGAAAATCAACTTTCAAAATTAAAGAATCTTCGTTTTAATAATTTTCAAATCTTGTTAAATTATGACATTCTAAATCAGAAAGATAAGTTTTCTGATTTTTTAGATTATATTGAAGTGATATTCAATTTTTATAAGACGGTATTTTATAAACCGATTTTTAAAATAATTTGTGAAATCATGGAAGATTCAGAAGAAAAAATACTAAATTTACAAAAATATTTTTATCAACGTTATGGAGATTTCTTTTTTGTTGATTTCACACTAAAACTTGGTATTTATGAATGCAACAATAAGCTTAATTCAGTTATTTTTGAGGAACAAGATATAGAAAAATATATCTGTTTTGATAAAGAATTGAATAATAATAGAAGAGAATACTTAAAAAAGGTTTCAAATGTGTTTGAATGTTATGCACAAAATATATCTACATTTATTGTTGATTGGGATGGAAATGTTTTGAAATGTTGGAAAGATTTGGGGAATAAGAATAAATCGATTTATGATTTAGAAAAAGGTTTGGCAATAAATACAGAAATTGAATATGAATATTTAATGACGGATTCATACTTGATGAGCAAGTGTAAAAATTGTTGTATGAAAAATCAGTGTAATGGAGGTTGCATTCATGATGCAAATAATTTTTGTGAATGCAATTTAAGTAAAAAAATAAAGGATTTTTACTTTTTTGAAAAACAAAAACAAAAAGTTTTTGAAATTTGAGTCTGATCAACTCATAAAAACTTCGTTGAAGTTTTTATAAAAAGTGTACACAAAATTTTAATTAGGAGAAGAAAATGTACAATTTATTAGAAGTTTCTGATGAAATGCTTGATAACATTGTAGGCGGTTATGCTTCTGCTGGTCATGGATACCAGAGTGCTAGTGGTTGTCAAGGAACTGGTGGTTCCATTGGTGGCGGTGGTGTAGGTCCATGCGGTGGAGGTATGTAAGATAAAATAATTTTTTACTACCGGCAGATAAACTTTTATATTTGTGGTTTTCTGCCGGTTTTATCGGAGATATTATGAAAAAAAGTTTTTTAATAATAATAATGAGTTTACTTATTCAATCAGTTTTTTCAAAAGAAGTTAAAATCTGTTCAGAACCAGTTGAATTTATGGAAACTTTTATTCCTGACAGCACAAATGTTTCAACGTCTTTTATTAGTTATGAACAATTGATATCTGATTTAAATTATGCGGATTATTATTTATGCACAGCTTATATGGGCTACGAAGAAATGGTTGATACTGGCTATAAAAAACAGAATCTTCTTGATTATTTTGAAAAGCGATACGCGGATAAAGAAAATATCGCAGTTAATGAATTTGTTTTAGATTTATATAAATTTTTGCAAAAATACGTCAAAAAAGATAATCATTTTGTTCTTACATTTGACAATCAAAGAAAGTATATAAATGTCTGCGACAAAGGTCTTTTTTTCTATTCAAATACATTTGTTGAAAAGAAAGATGGCAAATATTTTGTAATTGAAACAGATAGCAAAATCTTAAAATCTGGGGATGAATATACAGGAGCGGAAAAATATCTTTTTCTTTATCTTATAAAGGGAAAAAATGTTTACAGATTAGGGTGCATTGATAATGTTGTCAGAAAATCTTATTCGTTTTTTTTCAACGACAGTGCGGTTGATTTGGATTTGTATAACGATGGCGCAATAAACATAACTCCTAATCCTAAATATCATGAAATAGAAACAAATGATTCTGTATATATCAGTTTGTCTTCATTTAAGTTACCAGATGAAAAATCTCCGTACAAAAAAGGTACTGATATTGTTTTTGAAAAATTTGCGAATATCCGCAATCGATTTATAGAAAAAAAGAATATTATCATTGATTTGCGAAGCAATACGGGCGGAAGAGAAGTTTACGGCGAATTTGCCGTGTGGAATTTTCTAAATGAAAATGGAGAAGTCTTTTCTGAAAAAACATATAGAAAAATGTACGAGTTTCTTGACAGTAATTTTTACAAAAACAGTTATGTGGTTTCTCCTGCTACAGTTCAGGCAAGATTACAACTGTTTATAAAAACCGGAGAAGAAAAAACATCTTATGGCAAGCAGTTGCAGAAAAAATTAAAAGAATTCAAGAAAACTCCTGAAAAAATAATTTATGAAAATCAAATCACGCAAAAAAAAGAAAAAAAATCATATTTTGATGGAAATATAATTTTTTTAATCGACAGAAACACAATGAGCGCATGTGAAAGAATGATTTGTCTTTCCAAAATGTTATTGAACAAGGATAAAGTTTTTGTAATCGGTGAAAACTCAGGTGGCAGTGCTGTCTACACTGATGTTTTGGATTATTTGCTTCCTGTTAGCGGAATTTCAATAAAACTTGGAGCCAATTATAACAGCTTTTATGATGATTTTGCACAATGGCACGGCGAAGGCATTGGCATTTTTCCAGATTACTGGTCAACCGGTGAAGACTTGAATGAAACAATTTTCCTTGCCACAAACGACGAAGCCATGAAAGAAAAGCTAGCCAAAATTGGCGAGCGGCTGCTTTAGGAAGAATTATGAAACTGGTAAAGTCTAAGGCAACTATAAAAACTTCGTTGAAGTTTATAAAAAAGTGCACTTAAAAATTAAGATTATAAAAAGGAGGAAAGGATTATGGAAATTATTAAAGTTTTTGATGTTTCAGATGAAATGCTTGATGAAGTAATCGGTGGCTGTTGTGCACCATATTGTCATGCAGGAAACTAAATAATAAATACAGAAATAAAAAAGGGCCCTTTCTGTTTCTGTATGGAAGGAAATGAATGAAAAAAAACAAGATTTTATTAGTTTTAATGTTTGTAAATTTTCTGTATGCAGAACAGAAATTTGAAAGAATCAAGGGCTGTGAATTCAGAGAACCTTGTTTTCCGGAGCATGGAAATGCACAGCGGAATGAAATTTCCTGCAACCAGTTGAAAACAGACATAGAATATTTTTGCTATTACCTTGAAACTGCATACGCGGGTTATGAAAAAATGGAAGAGAATAACTTTTGCGCTGAACAATTCGCGGATTTCTTTTTGGAAAAATATGCAGGCTTTGATTTTATAGACACTAAAAAGCTGATGAATGAATATTCAGAGTATATGAAAAAATCTGTTGTGGACGGGCATTTTTCAATATCAATGGAATCGGGCGCAAATACAAACTACGTCGTTCCAAAAAATAAAATTCTATTTGCAGACACTTTTCTTGAAAAGCGGAACGGCAAGTATTATGTTCATAAAACAGATTCAGAATTTTTAAAAATGGATGATGAATTTACAGATTCAACTGAAAAATTATTCTTCTATCCGGCAAAGGGAAAAAATATCTACAGACTGGGGAGTTTTTCAGACAGCAAAATTGGTACGGCGGAATTTTCTTTTGATAACCGAACTGTTAAAATTCCAGTTTTTGACGACGGAAACATAAGCGCGGATTTCAGGCTTAAATATCATGAAATTGAAACTGAAAAATCAGGATATGCAAGCATATCAAGTTTTTTGCTGCCGGAAAAAAATTCTGCGCAGCGGAAAGGCTCTGAAATTATTTTTAAAAAATTTGTATCGCTTTCAGAAAGATGGTTTTCAAAGGAAAACATAATAATAGATTTGCGTAGTAATAATGGCGGAGAAATAAACTATATAGAAGCTTTTTTGTATTTTCTTTATTTTGGAAATTATAATGATTTTAACGAAAAACAGGCGAAAAAGATTGATGATTTTTTTGAAACCAACTTTTTTACAAAGACAATTTTTGATTCTCCTGCAATAAATTTTGCGAAATTGAATTTTTTAAATGAATATAAAGTTTCAAATTCAAAATATCACATAAAAATCGCAAAACAAAGGCTGAAAAACCATAAAAAAAATCCCCAGGTGAAACAATGGAAACAGAGCTCAAACAATTTAATAGAAGAAAAGCCAAAATTTCAGGGAAAATTGATTTTTTTGATAGACAGAAATTCCGTAAGCGCAGCTGAGCTTTTTGTGTTGAGCTCCAAGCTTCTTTTCGGTCAGGAAAATGTGCTCGCCTTAGGTGAAAATTCCTACGGAAGTCTTGATTATGGAGAAATATACAATTATTTTCTTCCAGAAAGCAGAATGGCGGTTTCGCTGGCTTCTGAAAGAATGGATTTTACAAAGGATTTCACTCAATGGCGCGGAGATGGATTTGGCATTTTCCCAGATTACTGGTCAACCGGTGAAGACTTGAACGAAACAATTTTCCTTGCCACAAACGACGAAGCCATGAAAGAAAAGCTAGCCAAAGTTGGTGAGCGGCTGCTTTAGGAAGAATTATGAAACTGATAAAACAATTTGATGGAAATGATTGTGGTGCTGCTTGTCTTGCCATGATTTGCTTACATTATAGAAGTAATTATTCAATTACTAAAATTAGAAAATTTGCAGGAACCGATAGAAGTGGGACTTCTTTAAGAGGCCTCATTACAGCTTGTAAAAAACTGAAATTAGACGCAAAAGCTATGAAAGGAACAGAAGAAGTATTGTCTGATAAATTTCCTGTTCCTTTTATAGCTCATATTCAATATGAATCAGGATATAATCATTTTGTAGTTGTTTATAAAATAACAAAGAATAAAATATTTATTGCAGATCCTGCTGGAAGTAAGAAAAAATTATCAAGATCTGAATTTTGTAATATTTGGACAGGATTTCTTCTTTTAGTGTCTCCTACGCCAGATTTTGAGATTCAAAAAAAATCTATAAAATTACTGAAGTTTGTGCCTTTGATAAAGCCTCATAAGCATTTAATTTTTCTGATGTTTATAGTATCTATATTATTAAGTTTGATTGGAATTTTCAGTGGAGTTTATTTTCAGTTTTTCATTGACGACATTGTTGATGTAAAGGCGATTTCTACACTTCATTCTCTGAGTTTGATGGCCGTGCTTTTATCTTTTTTCTCAAGTGTTTTAACTATTATTCGTTCTCAGTTTTTACGTATATTTACTTTAAAAACAGATATTTCACTTTCTTTGTCATATATAAATCATATTCTAAGACTTCCATTGGATTTTTTTGATACCAGACAGACTGGAGAAATTATAAGTAGATTTGATGACAGTGAAAAGATTAGGCTAGCTCTATCTAATATAGCATTTGGAACAATACTTGATTTTATAATCATGTTTTTTATTGGTTTTTATCTTGCTATTACAAATATGAAATTATTTTCAATTCTTTTAATTATTTTTGGTATTTCTTCATTAATAATATATTTCTTTTCAAAGTTTTTTATAAAAAATTATAGGGAACAATTAAAAGGAAAAGCTGCTGTAAATTCTTATCTAGTTGAGATGTTTTCAGGAGTTCCTGTTATAAAAAGTTTGAATGCCCATGAATATTCTTCAAGAAAATATGAAGATTATTTTATAAAATATGTTGATTTACAACAGGACGCCTGGAATAAAGGAAATCTTAAGGAATTATTTACTAATTTTCTTTCAGGATTATGTATAAATCTTATATTTTGGTTGGGCGGATATTTTATTTTAAAAGATTTATTAAGTTTAGGACAACTTATAAGTTTTAATACATTGGCATCTTTTTTTACAGGGCCCCTAAATAGATTTATAGATTTTCAACCACAGATACAAGAAGCAATTGTTGCAGCTGAAAGAATTGGAGAAGTTTTAGAATTAGAAAAAGAGAAATTGACTTCGGAATCTTTTGGTTTATGTGATTTATCTAAAATTACCTTGCCTATCGAATTTAGAGATGTTACTTTTCGTTATGGAGTAAGAAAACCAGTTTTTGAAAAATTATCATTTTCAACACAAATGAATCATAAAATTGCATTTGTTGGAACCTCAGGCTGTGGAAAATCGACAATAATGAAACTTCTTTTGAAATTTTATACTCCTGAAAATTGAGAAATATTTCTTGGTAATCAAAATATAGCTGAACTTTCAACATTTCAATTAAGAAAAGCAATTGGATATGTTCCTCAGGAGGTTTATTTATTTAGTGAAACAATTTTTGAAAATATTGTTATGGGGCGTTCTGAATATACATTAAGCAATGTTATTGAGGTTTGTAAATTAGCACAAGCTACATCCTTTATTGAAAGTTTACCTGATAAATATTATTCAAAAATTAGTGAAAAAGGTGCTTCATTAAGTGGCGGTGAACGACAGAGAATTGCTTTGGCACGAGCTCTGTTGTCAAAACCAAAAATTTTACTTTTAGACGAAGCAACAAGTGCTTTAGATAATATAAGTGAAAGAGAATTTCAAAAAGTTATTGATGCACTTAGCAAAACTCAGATTGTGACAATTACGATTGCTCATAGGCTTTCTACTATTGAGAATAGTGATTTAATTTTTGTAATGAATAATGGGAAAATTGAGGAACAAGGGACTCATTCAGAACTTTTAGAAAAAAAAGGAATATATTTTAACCTTTTGAATGTATAGAACAACAGGAAGACGAATGCAAAATCAAGAAACATCAAATAATTCAGAATATTCATCATATCATTTTATAACTTTGGAAGAATTGGCTTCTTCGAGAATTTATTATGAATTAACGATTCCAGATGTAATAAAGAAATCGTTTAATGTAATTGTTTTATTTTTTTTAATATTTATAATTTATATTTTTGTAGCACCTTATGATGTAGTTGTAAAAGCCACAGGAACCATAATTCCATCTGGTGAATGCTCTCAAATAATTCCACTTGTAAGTGGAACATTAAAAGAAAAATATTTTTCTTCTGGACAAAAAGTAACTAAAGGCCAGCGTTTATATACTATTGAAAATGATTCTATAAAAAAGAATATAGAAACTTTGGAATATAAGATAAGAAACATTGAAGATAATCTCGCGAGTAAGTTTGAATTATTAAGAATTTTGGAAGATTTTATTACTTCAAAGGATTTTGATTTTGAACTTAAGACTGAAAATCCATACATAAAATCTGTTTTAAGTCAGATTCAGCAATTAAAAAATGCTTTAGATAGTTCAAAGATTGATTATGAAAGAGAATTTCATTTATATCCCACTTTAGTTAGTAAGGCTGAACTAGAAAAATATGAAAAACAAATGAATGATGATTTATTAATTTTAAGAAATTATATTTTTACACAAAAAAGTAAAACTGAAGATGAAATACAGATACTTAAGCAAAGTAAAGAGCTTGAAAAGTTTAATCTTAGTGTTTTGGAAAATGAATTTAAAAAAACTATAATTACCGCTACATCAGATGGTTTTATTGAAGAAATTCAAAAGACAGTGATAGGTGATAACATTTTGGATGAAATGCTAATAGCAAAAATAATTCCTGATGATAGAAATGAATTGAATATTGAAATATATATTTCTTCAAAGGACATTGCAGAAATAAAAGAAAATCAACCTTTTTTTGTTACTTTTCCAAAATATATATCTTATGAGTATTCAAAAATTACAGGATTTATAAAAGAAATTTCAAGAGAGCCTAAAAATATTTATGATGAAACATTTTTTATTATAAAAGGTAAATTGGATGAATCTTATATTTTACAAAAAAGAACGATGAAGAAAATAGAATTATTAAACGGAATGAAAGGAAACTGCAAGATTATTACAAACAAGGAACCTCTTTATTTATTTATCTTAAATAAAATGGGTTTATTAAATAAAAAGTGAAATAAATTTACGAAGTTATTATTTAGGGCCATTTAATTGAATTAATGTTAAAAGATTATAAAAATATTAAAAAAAAAGAAATTTTGTTTTTTTTGAGAGAGTGTGTAGGGGGTGGACGAGAGGCTTCAATAACCCGCTAATCATTAAGGTCATTTCGCGACCTTAATGACCAGGTTTCATTCTTTTTAGCAAATTTCGCAGTTATCCGCTTTTTCTGTTGTTAGCGGTTTTCCGTCTGCGGTAAGAGGAACGCCGGCAATCTGCGCTGTGTGATTTACGATTTTCATTTCCACTTTGCAGAATTTGTCGATGTCGATTTTTGCTGGCTTTGTGATTGCTTGCGCGGTGGTTTGCAAAACAATTTGAGTTCCTGCTGCTGCCCATGGAGCGGTTAAAAGTTCAACTTTTTCTTTTCCGTCTTCTGTGTAGTCGCAAGCGAGCAACATACCGTGGCTTTCTACGCCTTTCATTTTGCGCGGTGCAAGATTTGCCGCGATTATTACGTGTTTACCTAAAAGTTCTTCTTCTTTTAAATAAGGTCGCAAACCTGACTGAATGATTCGTTCTTCGCCAGAGCCATCGTCCAAATGTTCGATGTAAAGTCGGTCGCCTTGCGGATTTGTTTCAACAGATTTTATAACAGCAACTTTTAATTCTATATGCTCGTTGAAGTATGCTACTTGATCTTCTGCGAGTTTTGGTTCTTTGTGTTCTTTTGCATTCGCATTTTTTGTGGTTGCTTGCGCGCCCTTCGGGGCGATAGGCTCAACCACCGGAGTTTTCTTATGAGTGTCTGGAGTTGCTTCCAAAAGTTCTTCCAAATCAAGTTCTCCTCCAAAGCAAGGAACTTCTATTTGCCAGTTTTCCAAAACCTGCGGATGAATTTCGCCAAAAACGCCTATTTGCTTTCCTTTTACGATAACAGCGGCTTGTCTTCCCGGAATAAAGCGCGGGTCGTTGCTTTCGCGAACTTCATATTTGTGGTCAAGGAAATAAAGAAGCGATGCAACTTCAGAAGCGGCTGTATTGTAGTTTGCATTTGATTCCGCAGTTAAAAATCCTAAAACTTGGCGGGTTCTTGTTCCTGTGTTTTCTTCCGGGCAAAGATACGCAACTTTTCCGATTTCAAAAATTTTGTGAGGATAAATTGCATTTGCCGATTTTGATTCCGCGCGCAAAAGCGAAGAAATAGCTTCCGAGCGGATGAACTGATAGTTTTCGCTCATCGGATTTGCAATTTCTATTACACGGTTTGAATCAATAAGCATATTGTCAATGTAATCTTTTTTAGAACCAACGTAGTTGAAAATCATTTCCTGATAGCCAAGTCCGACCATCAAAGTTTTTGCTTTTCTTGAATAATTTGTGATTGGCAAAAGTCGCCCGATTGTAAAATCGTTTGGAGTTTCAGGTTCGTAAGTTTCCAGGCAAGTTCCAATCATTACGTCTTCGATAACGTCAACTTCGTGTAAAAAGTCGTTTCTGTAAGGAGCTGGACTTAATGTGTATTCAAAATCATCATCGGAAATCTTTTTAGAATCAACTTTTGAACCCATTCTTGTAAGAGCGTCCAAAACTGTTTCGTTATCAAAATTTGTTCCAAGAAGCTTGTTTATATGCTTTAATGTTGCTTTTGTTTGCGGCTGGAAATAGAACGGTGCAACAACATCTTTTCCAAAACAAGTTTCGTACGGATGTTTTACCATAATAGGTTCAATTTTGTAACCAACGTTTGCAAAGTCGCAGGCAACAATATTTGCGGCAAGCATAAGATTTTCCATATTGTCGCCGGTAAGCTCAACCATAAGTCCTTTATCGCCAACCTGAACTGCACCTAAAGTTGCGCTGTTAATAACCGGAGCCATAGAAAGAACTTCATTGCTGTCGTCCGTAAGGAGAGGGAATTTTTTGCAATCTTTTAAAATCCAACCAAAATCCTTTCCTTTTGGATGTTCTGTAAGAATTTGGCGGCAAGTCATCGCTTTTTCAAACTGAAGAGGCACAAAAGAAGTTTTGTCCGGATCAACCGCTTTATAATGGCAAGGGAATTTTATTTCGCTGATTCGGTAAACGCCCATGGAAATTGATTTGCGCTTTCTTCCGAAATTCCAGCAAAGTTTTTCCTGCGTTTGAATAATATCTTTTAGCATTGGGTCGTCAATTTCTTTTCCATTTATTACGAACGCAACCATAAAAGGCCGGATATCTTTTAATTCAGGGTCAACAGTAATAATTCTGTTTCCGTAATTTTTTATATTATCTTTTGTAGAAAGGAATTCCGAATAATCAGTGTCTTTTACACCGCGGTGAAGTCTAAGTTGCCGCGCAACACCATTTGTTGACCACAAATCAGGACGGTTTGTATCGTTAAGTTCTATTTTAATAACACGTTCTGATTCTGGTTTTGAAGTGTCCGGTTTTTCGTCAAGTTCTGCTTTTGCATAAGTAAGAACTTTTTCAAGGTCATCATAATTATATTTTTTTTCAAGAAGTTTAAAGAAAAGCTGTTCGTTTACTTCGATTTTTGGCATTTTGTTCCTCTGATAAGAAATGGATTTTCGCTTAAAATGCGAAAATGAATACAACTATTATAAATCAATCTATAGAAACATTCAATTATTATGATTTAATGTTCGCGCAATGTGGATTTTTAATTTGAAATCAATTTTTGTTTTGAATTGAAAACAATTGAATTTTGTTGAAATATATTGCATTTTGATACGGAATTTTGTATATTCAAAAAATGGATTGTCTAATTTTGGAATATCTAGAAAGAAGGGAAAAATGTTACATGTGAAATTATTGGAGAGTGTTATGCCAATAATGAGATTTGGATACATTCAAAGAAAGTGGATTGAAAACCATGTTGAAATTATTGCAAAAAAATACAAGATGAAATCTTCCGATTTGAATTTGATGTATTTTCTTAGACTTAATAAAGAAATAGAAACTGCTAAGGACATTGCAAAATACACTGATTTAAAAAGAGGAAATATTTCTTTGATTGTAGAAGCGCTTTTTTGTCGCGGATATATAAATCAAATTGCGATAGAAGGTGATAGGCGTATGAAAAAGCTTGTGCTTACGCCAAAATGCGATGAAATTCTTGAAGAATTGGATGAAGTTGTAAATACACTTATGAAAATTTTATTAGATGGATTTTCTAAAGAAGATTTGGAAACCTTAAGAAAAAATTTTAAGTGTATGTACGAAAATATGGAAAAAGAAGATTCAAAATCTTTGGAGGAAAAAAGATGAGTTTTAAAACTGCAAATTTTTTGCCACTATTTGCAATGCTTGCTTGTTGCAGTTTGCTTAGTGCGCAAGAAAAAGAGATGATTTTAACTGTGGATGACGCAGTTGAATATGCGCTTAAAAACAGTAAATCGCTGAAAAGTTCGGCTATTGATTTGGAAATAAAAAAGCGCGCAAACAGTAATTCCTGGAATACTTTTTTGCCGAGCGCAAGCTTAAGCGGAACTTTGGCGCGTTCGAACAATATTGATTCTATAAAAAGTTCAATAGAAGCAAATGCAATGTTTCCGACTTTTTTGCAGGGAGCGGCACAGAGCAAGTCCTTGCAGGGAGGATTGGAGGCTGTTCAAGATGTTGATTCATCAAAAATAATTGATGATATGTACGGTTCTGAAGAAGCGGCTTTGTGGCATCCTGTTGGAAATTTGTCTTTTTCTTGGGCGTTCAATGCGGCGATGATAGAGTCAATTTCTGCAACTAAAAAACAGTATGAAGCCGGAAAAATTACTTGGGAACAAACGGTTCGCGAAACAGAAGTTAATATACGCAAACTTTTTTACGGACTTTTGCTTTCTCAGGAAAACCTTAAAATTCAAAAAGAATCTATGGAAAATGCCAAAGCGCGATGGAAGCAGGCAGAAATAAACTATAGAAACGGAACTGTTCCGCGCCTTTCTGTTTTGAATTCGCAAGTTACATATGAAAATATGCGCCCTACAATTTTGACTGCGGAAAATACATTAAAGCAGAATAAAGAAACATTCGGATTTCTTTTGGGACTTCCTTATGGAACAGAATTTGATTTGACCGGAACAATTGATGTTTCTTATATTGAAGTAAAAGCGGATGAGCTTTTTGAAAAATATGTTGAACAGAACAACGACATAAAATCGTTAAAGAAAAATATTGAACTTATAAAAACTGGAATAAATGCAACATATCTTTCTACATTTACTCCTAGCCTTGCAGTAGGATTTAGTCTTAGTCCTACAGTTAGCAATATTACTGAAAGCTGGTTTGATGAAGACAATTATTCTGATGGCGGAAATTTAACTTTGACACTCGCCTACTCTAATCTTTTTGATATGTTGCCTTGGTCTAGCAATATGCAGAAGCTTAAAGATTCTAAGCAACAGTTGGCGCAGGCGGAACTTGGACTTGAACAGCTTTATCAGAATGCGGAAATTGAAGTTCATAAACTTTGCGATAATCTTACTGTTTCGCGGGCAAATATTGAGGCTATGCAAAACAATGTTTCTTTGGCACAGGAAGCATACGATTCTACTTTGCGCGCTTACAATAACGGAACTCAGGAACTTTTGCAGGTTCGCGATTCGGAAAGTTCGTTGAATCAGGCAAAACTTGGTTTAATGAATGAAAAGTTCAATTATATTTCGGCAGTTTTGGATTTGGAAACAAAACTTAATATTAAATTAAGATAATGGGGCGTTGCGGGGTTAAGCGCAAAATGGTTTTACCCCGCACGGTGGGTAGGCCGCAACGAAGTGCGGACGTAGGGCGGTTGTCCGCCCTTTTATAAAGAAAATAAAAATAGTTTTATAGCCCAAATTTCGAGTTTTATAAAAATTTACAAAAAAGGCGTAATCCTTTAAA
>CAYSDV010000015.1:0-36429 GCA_964429905.1 uncultured Treponema sp.
TTTTGCAATGCAGGCTGAAATCTTATCCTAGAGTCAAAACTCGAATTTAGGGCTTTATAACTAAATTAAATAGAAAAACGAGGAGATAAATATGAAATCTACAAAATTGATTGCAGTTGCAGGTGCTGTACTTTTGGTTTCTACAGTATTTTTCGGCTGTAATAAAAAAAGTGCAGAAGAAACTGCTCAAGCGGAAGCAGAAACTGTTTTTGCGGTAAATGCTTACAAAGCGGTTCCAAGAAATCTTGATGATTATCTTGAATTCGGTGGAAATGTTCAGACGGCTTCCAGTGTTGATATTTACCCGGATGTTCAGAGTGGTAAAATTTCTAAAATTTTAGTAAAAGTTGGTGATAAAGTAAAAAAAGATCAGGTTCTTTGCGAAGTTGATGCAAGCCGACCTGGAATGGATTATAAAAACAGTCCGATAAAAGCGCCGGTTGCGGGAACTATTACATCTTTTCCATACAATATTGGACAGACTGTTGCAGCGTCTATGCCGGTTGGAAAAATCAGTTCAACTGGAACTTTGGAAGTAAAAACGAATGTTGCGGAACGTTTTGTAAGTCGTATTGCGATGAAACAGAGAGCGGAACTTACTTTTGATGCTTTTCCTGGCGAAAAATTTCCGGCTGTTCTTGTAGAAATTGATCCTGTTTTGGATACAAGTTCCAGAACTTTGGGAATTAAGCTTGTTCAAACTCCGACAGATTCGCGACTTAAAGCTGGTATGTATGCGCGAATTAAACTTGTAACAGATACAAAGAAAAATAGTATTGTAATTCCTGATAATGTTATTGTAACTCGCAACGAGGAAGATATTGTTTATATTATTGATCCGCTTACTAATACTGTAAAAGCAAGTCCTGTAAAGAAGGGTATTCGCGTAGATGATAAGCAGGAAATTGAAATGGGAATTACTCCAGGTGATTTGGTTGTTATAAAGGGTCAGGCTCTTTTAACTGATGGTTCAAAAGTAAATGTTGTTTCAATTGTTGAATAATTGAATTTTGGTGAAAAACGGAATTTGATTTATATGCTGTGCTAATACGCTTGAACGTGGTGAATTATGCATAGTATATTTGCAACATTTTTATTTTATGGGAGATTTAAATGTCTGTTTCTAAAATAGCAGTAAAAAAGCCTGTAACAACTTTAATATGTTTTATTCTTGCTACATTGCTTGGTATTTACTGTACAGCAACTTTGCCGATAGATTTGTATCCGGATATGGATATTCCATACATTATTGTTTATACGGGTTATTCTAATGCCGGTCCGGAAGAAACTGAAAAAAGCATAACGCGAACAATGGAAAGTTCTCTTTCCAGCGTTACTGGTTTGAAAAAAATGCAGTCTCAGTCAATGACTGGAACTTCGATGGTTATTCTTGAATTTGAATATGGAACAAATTTGGATGAAGCCAAAGCGGATATTCGCGATAAAATTGATATGATCCGCAATTATTTGCCGGATACAGCGGATTCGCCGATTATTTTCCAGATGGATCCTTCTATGATGCCTATTATGGGACTTGTTGTTTCTGGTTCGCGAACTCCAGAGGAATTAAGTTCTTATGTAGAAGACATTATTCAGCCGCGACTTGAGCAGATTGATGGTGTTGCTTCTGCAAGTCTTGTAGGAAATAGCGAAAAATGTATTAAAGTAGAAGTTCCGCGCGACAGACTTGATGCTTACGGGCTTACAATTACTCAGATTTGTCAGATGATTGGTGCGCAGAATATTACCAGTTCCGGCGGTCAGATTGCGCAGGGCGATACAAACTATACGATTTCGGCAGAGGGAACTTATGAATCTGTTGAAGATATAAAAGGTACGGTTGTAACTTACAAAGCAAATGCAAACGGAGAGCTTATCCCTATTCTTTTGCGGGACATTGCGAATGTTTACGAAGGTTACAAAGATGTTACTTCCGAAGCGTATATTGGAACAAAATCTTGCGTAATGCTGATGATTCAAAAGCAGTCGGGCAAGAACTCTGTTGCAACTGCGGAAGAATGTCGCTCTCAAATAACAAAAATCCTTAAAGAGCTGCCAAAAGATGTTGAAATTATTGAAGCTTACAATACAACTGATGATATTAATAACACAATCAAAGATGTATTGGATTCTCTTTTGCAGGGAATTTTGCTTGCAGTAATTGTTTTGTACATATTCCTTCGCTCATTTAAGAGTACATTTATTATTGCGATTGCAATTCCGATTTCTGTTCTTATTACGCTTGGATTAATGTATTTCTGCGGACTTACAATCAATATGATGACTTTGTCCGGATTGCTTTTGGGTATTGGTATGCTTGTTGATAACTCAATTGTAATTTTGGAAAATATTTTCAGTTATCGCGAGCGCGATGCAAAGTCAGATGTTGCTGCCATTCTTGGTTCTGAAGAAATGCTTGGAGCAATTACATCTTCTACATTGACATCTGTTTGTATCTTTTTGCCAATGATTATGTTCCAGAAGATGCTTGGAATGATGGGAAAATTATTTACTTCTTTTGCTTTTACAATTATTTTCTCTTTGCTGTGTTCATTGCTTGTTGCTGCAGTTCTTGTTCCAGTTCTTTCTTCTAAGTATTTTGTTATTGAAAAGCAGTCTGAAAGAAAAATGCCAAAATGGCTTCAGGGTTTTGATGGATTGATGAGCCGCTTTTTTACATGGCTTGACAATGCTTATGCTTCTGGAGTTGAAAAAGTTCTTAAATACAGAAAAGCTGTAATTATTACGCTTATTGTTCTTTTTATTGGTTCAATTTCGCTCATAAAAGTAATTGGATTTATTTTTATGCCGGAACAGTCTTCTACATCGGTTTCTGTTTCTTTGGAAATGCCAAAGGGAACTACGCTTGAATATACGCGTGAAGTTATTCAGCAGTTCCAGGCTAATGTTATGAAGGATTTGAAAGGTGTAAAGTATTCAATCACTTCTGTCGGTGGTTCAACAATGATGGCCAGCGCATCTGATTCAAATACTGCAACGCTTAGAATTTCGCTTTATCCTGAAAACGAACGACTGCCGGGTTACGATAATGAAAAATCTGCAAAAGAAAAATGCCGCAAATACTTTAATTCTTTCCCGGGTGCGCAATTTACATTCGGTTCTGGAATGGGTTTTGCAAGTTCCGCAATTGATGTTGTAATTCGTTCTGATGACCTTGATTTGGCGCGTGCAACATCTAAAGAAATTCAGAAAGTAATTAAAGAAAACTGTTCAGACTTTGTAAACGAAATTACAACTGATTTGGAAGATGGTCTTCCGCAGTTAAAAATCAATCTTGATCGAAACCGTATGTATGAACTTGGTGTTACAGCGTACGGAGCGGGAGCAGAACTTAATGCTGCGGTAAATGGTCAGACTGCAAGCCGTTACGATGATAACGGAACCCAAATTGATATTGTTGTAAGTCTTGATGAAGATGACAAACAAAAATTCGGTGATTTGGAAAACATTTATGTTGCCAATTCAATGGGAAACAGAATTCCTTTCTCTAACTTTTCGCACTATGAAGAATCTCTTGCTCCAGTAACGATTAACCGCGAAAATCAAACGCGAACAGTTAGACTTTCTATTGAACCAAAATTGGGAATTTCAATTAATAAAGTTCAGGATGCTATCGCAGATGCTGTTCGAAGAAATGTAGTTCTTGATGAAAAAGTTATAGTTACGTATGAAGGTGCTTTTGAAGACATGGTTGAATCCGTTCAGAAATTCAGCGTAATTATTATTATGGCGGTTTTGCTTGTATTTGCTGTAATGGCGAGTCAGTTTGAATCATTTAAAGATCCGTTCATTATTCTTTTTACAATTCCGCTTTCATTCATTGGTGTAATCTTTATTTATTTGATTACAGGTACAATGTTAAATATTGTTTCTGTAGTCGGAATGCTGGTTTTGGTAGGAACGATTGTAAATAACGGTATTGTTTTGGTTGACTACACAAATCTTTTAAGAAAGCGTGGTTACGCATTAAAAGAAGCTTGTATTGAATCTGCAAGAAGCCGCTTGCGACCAATTTTGATGTCTACTTTGACAACTGTAACTTCTTTGATTCCTATGGCATTCTTCCCGGGTGAAACTGGTTCTATGACTCAGCCGATTGGTCTTACAGTTCTTGGCGGTATGACTTTTGGTTCTTTGATGACATTGTTTGTAATGCCTGTAATTTATTTTATCTTTAATAGAAAGGGTGAAGAAAAGCGTCTTGCCCAGCTTGAAGAAGATTTAAGAGAAGAACCAAAAACTGAAAAAGAAGTAAAAGCTGAAGAACGAAAAACTCGTGGTCAGAAAAGAATTGTTACAGTTTTGGAAGAGAAAATAAAAAAGATTAAGTCTGAAAAATCAGGAAAAACAGAAGATTCAGGTTCGGCTGAAAATTCAGAAAACAATCCGGAAGATGGAGGAAATGAATAATGAAAAGAGTTGAAGTTGTTCTTACACAGGCCATAGAATCGGATTTTTTGCAATTATACGAACGTGAATGCAGACGCGCGAATATTCAGTGTAAATACACAAAAATAGACGCTATAATGGGTGCGGGAAATACAAATCCAAAACTTGGAGATGCAATTTGGCCGCAGCTTAATGTTATGTTTATAATTTACATTGAAGATAAATATGTTCCGGCAATTTCTAAAGTTATGAAGAAATTGCACGAAATGTATGTTGGCGAAGGTGCGGCTGCGTTTGTTTCAGAATGCGAATGCAAAGATATTTGCTAAACGTTTATTTTAATTGCGCCTGATTTTTTATCTTTTTCTAAAATGTCTATGTTTTTTAGCATAGACATTTTTATTTTTTCTCCGGATTTTACATTTTTTCCTGTTGAATTTATCAAAAGAATCATTCCTTTTTCAGAACAAGAATAAAAGCCGGCTTTGTGTTCAGGAAGCCAAATTGGATCAGAAATAACAGTTATATTGCTGTCAGAAGTTTTTAAAGATTCTTCATTAAAATTGTTTTTTGTTCCGTCTGTTTTTGAACTTGCAAAAATAAAGCTGATTACGGCACGTTCTTTTGGAAGTCCAGCTTGTTCTGAAAGTTTTAAAAGTTTTTTTGGCGCATTTTCTGTGGAGAACGAAAAGTTGCACCATTTTGCACTTCCGCCGTAACGGGCGTGATTTCCGTCCATTGCACATTTTTCATGGTGCGGGCAAGGTGCAATTATTAAGTTGTGATTTTTAATAAAACGTTCGCGCATAAGACTGATGAATCGGCCTGCAACTGGCATTCCGGGTTCAGCAATGAAGAATGAACAGCGTGTGTCCGCATAGCTTAAAAGATTTTGAATTTGACGGTTTGCGATTGCTTCCGGTGATTCATGTTCTTTTTGATAAAGTTCGTTGAACATATTTGCGCAAGTAATAAAGTTTACTTTTTTTCTTAGTGGTGTTCCAATTCCGCCCTTTACACGGATTATATTCCAATGCGATTCTGCGTTTTTATTTGATGGTGGCGTTTTTGCTGCAACGGAAAGATATAAATCTTCGCCCAAAGACATTGTACTTTGCGAAATGTCCATTGCGTAGACTGTAAGTTTTTTGTTGCGAAGTTCCGGGCGGCTTAGCCACAGCGCAATTACAACTGTAAATGGGCCGGAACCGATATCCAGCAAAACGTCATTATCGTTCAGATGGAATGCAGAAGCCGGTAGGTTTGCAAATACGCGGGTAAGGCGCACAAGATTCCACCAGGCAAAGTAGCGGACGTAAGCAGAAAGCTCATGATTTGCGTTCATATAACCAGCACGGCGAGTTTCCCGTTCGTCTGTAAGCTGGTGGGAAAGAGTTTTTATATCTTTCGGAAGATTTTGAACTTGTTTGCTGTTCAGCGGACGGATTCCTTGTACAATTTGATCGAAATTTTCAAGTACGTTCAAAGCATCTTTTGGAAGCTTAAAAAAATCGAACATATTTGATTGTTTTTCAATTTTTGCATCGATTTTTTTAGAATTTTCGCTCTTAAAACTATTTTTTTCAGTTTCCAGAATTTTATTTTTTTTATCTATTCCGCGTCTTTTTTCATCAAAATATTTGTCTCTGCTTTTATTAAATTCTTTTCGCTTGCTTTTTTCAGCAGAAATTTTTGAGGATTTTTTTTCTGTAAAATGGTCGTACCATTTTTCATTTTCAGTTTTTACATTATTTTTTTGTGTTTTCATTTTTTACTTCAAAATATAAATTTGTTAAATCTTTTCTTAGTTCGCTGATTTGTTTTATTAGTTCTGCATTATCATTTACGGCATCAACTTCGCTAATCAACTGGTCGCGCGCACCTTCGATTGTAAACTTTTTTTCGTAAATCAAGTATTTTAGTCGCATTACAAGTTCCAGTTCTCGTTGCGAATAAATTCTGCGGCCGCCAATATCTTTTTGCGGCGCAAAACCGGGAATAATTTCTTCCCAATAGCGCAAAACGTGAGCTTTTACACCTGTAAGTTCTTCAACTTGACCAATAGAATACATTGCTATTTAAAATCCCTGTCTTCCCATTTTTTGCGGCTTGCTTTCATTTCCAGTTGAACTGGAATTTTACTGAAACCTAAATCTTCGCGAATTCTATTTTTTAAGTAAGCGATGTAAGTTTCTGGAACAACTTCCGGGCGAGTTGCGAAAATTATGAAATTTACTGGATTTGCGCTTTTTTGTGTCATATAGCGAATCTTAAAATGAGCAGTTTTGCTTGCCGGCGGCGGATACTTAAAAAGCCAGTCTTTTAGCGCCATATTCAGAGATGTTGTAGGAACTTTTTTATTAAGTTGACTGTAAACATCAATCGCTTCTTTTAGCAAATCTTTTATTCCTGTACCTTCAAGAGCGGAAAGCGTTAATATTGGGGCGTATTCCATTTGCCCGAACATTATGTTTATCCACTTTTTAGTGTCTTTTATTGCTTTTTTGCTCTGATCTTCTTTTAAATCCCATTTGTTCAGTACAAAAATAATTCCACGGCCGCGTTCGTATGCTAAATTGCAGATTTTTTTATCTTGCTCTGCAAGGCCTTCAACTGCGTCTATCATAAGAAAAACGATGTCGCAACGGTCCAAAGTTTTTATTGCGCGGTTTACAGAATAATATTCAACGTTTTCATGAACTTTTGCTTTTCTGCGAATTCCGGCTGTATCCAAAACTTTAAATTTTTTTCCGCCGAATTCGAATTCTCCTTCTACGGTGTCGCGAGTTGTTCCAGCATAGTTGGAAACAATTGAAGCGTTTGAGTGGGTCAGTCTGTTGGAAAGCGTTGATTTTCCCGTATTCGGTTTTCCCATTATTGCAATTTTTATTGGTTCTTCAGAAGAAATTTCCTTTACTTTTGAAAAATCCATCCGAGAAGTCAAATATTCTGTAAGTTCAGAGATGTTGTCTCCGTGTTGCGCGGAAATAAAAAACATCTTTTTGAACCCGAACTGAGCAAAATTCCAGGCAAGACTTTCGTTTCTTCCGCCTTCAGTTTTATTTACGGCGGCAACAACTTTATTCCAATAAGGTCGCACTTCCTGAATAAATTCTTCATCTTCCGGCGTAATGTGCTCTGCATCTAATAAGAGAAGGATTAAGTCCGCTTTTTTTATCATTTCAAGGGAACGTTCAACAACTAAGTCGTCAAGAACGGCTTCCATTGTTCCTTGTTTACGAGTAAGTTTGTAACCGCCGGTATCCATAAGATGAACGGGTTTTCCGTTTATCATAGCGGTGCCTTCTACTGGGTCGCGGGTAACACCAGGAGTTGGGTCTACAATAGCAAGGCGACGCTGCATCAGTCTGTTGAATAAGGTTGATTTTCCAACATTCGGGCGACCGGCAATTACAAGCAGAGGTGTTCCTTCGTATTTTTTTATAGCAACGCCGTTAAAACGTTCTTCTGTAGAATCGTCTATGTTTTCTTCAAGTGAATCTAATTCTTCATTTGTAATGTCTTTTTTATCCATTTTTCACCTTTAAAGTCTGTTTAATTTTTTGGAAGAAATTGCCTGAAGTTCAGCGATTGTGAACTGCGAAAGCAATTTTTTTGTTTTGGAAATCATTTTTGCTCCCATACTAAGGTTTCTGATTCCCATTCCGCCAAGTACAAGAATACTGTCGTTGCGGCTTGCCATTTCGCCGCAGACAGAAAGTGGAATATTTTCTTTTTTAGCGTTTACAATTGTCATATTTATGAGCCGCAAAACAGCAAGGTTGAATTCATCGTAAAGTTCGCTGACATTTGAGTTTTCGCGGTCAATTCCAAGCGTATATTGCGTTAAATCGTTTGTTCCCAGCGAAAAAAAGTCGCTTACTTTTGCAAGGCAGTCGCTTGTAAGCGCGGCGGCGGCTGTTTCTATCATTATTCCGATAGGAACATTTTCATTTATTTTTACATTTTCAGATTTTAATTCTTGGCGAACTTCTTTTGCGATTTCAAGACATTGTTCAACTTGTTCCGTAGAAGTTATAAGCGGAAGCATTATTCGCAAATTGCCGTAAATACTCGCTCTGTACAAGGCTCTTAACTGGGTTTTTAAAATTTGCGGATAAGCAAGGCTAAGCCTTATTGCTCTCATTCCCATTAGCGGATTTTTTTCTTCAAAGTGCGGCATATCAACAGAATTGATAAATTTATCGCCACCTGCATCGAGCGTTCGTATTGTAACAGGTTTTCCGTTCATTGTTTGCAAGACGGTTTTGTATGCTTCAAATTGTTCATCTTCGTTTACGGAACGCGCAGAAATGTGCGGAGAGCCGTCTGTCATGCTCATAAAAAGGAATTCCGTTCGGAAAAGTCCAATTCCGTCTGCTCCGTACTTTACAGCAAGAGCCGCTTCTTCTGTGGAGCCGATATTTGCAAAAATATTGAATTTTACGCCATCTTTTGAAAGGGCGGGTTTTTCAAGATATTCGTTTAAAAGTTCCTGTTCAGCTTGTTCTGTTTGAATTTTATTTTTAAATTGATTTAAAGTTTCTTCATCCGGTTCTACAAGAATTTCGCCGACTTCTGTATCAATAATAACAGTTTCGCCGTTTTTAATCTTTTGAAAAAGACTTTTGCTGTTCAGTCCAACAACAGTAGGAATTCCAAAGTTTCTTGCAAGAATTACAACATGACTGGAAAGTCCGCCTTCCGTTAAAGCAAGACCTGCAATTTTCTTTTTTGAAAGAACGATTGTGTCTGTTGGACTTAAGGTTGTTGCAACAATTACACTTCCGTCTGGAACTTGGGAAATATCAAACGGATGAATGTCCAGCATTTCGTTCAAAACGCGGCCAAAAATATCCGTAATGTCTTGCGCCCGTTCTGCAAGATAGTCGTTTCCGGCATTGCGCAAGCGGGAAGCATATTCTTCTGCTTTTAAGTTTATTGTGTATTCAATATTGAAGAGATTTTTTTCAAAAAAATCGCGGACTTCTTTCTTAAAAACCGGATCAGCGAGCATTAAAATGTAAGTTTCAAAAATTTCGCGCTGAACATCCGTTTTTTTATCTTTTGGAAGCTCTTTTAACTTTTCAGAAACATCTGTGCTAACCTTTTGAAGCGCATCTTCAAAACGGTTCCAACTTTCCTCTATTAAAGAAGAATCAATTTTCTTTTGAGAAATTGCACGTTTTACAGGATCCGGAATTCTAAAAGCAGGACCAATCCCTGTTCCGTCTGCTGCAGATATACCAAGAAAAACTTCCATAACTTATTAATTTTAATGGAAACAGCAAGGTCTAGTCAAACGGAAATCTAAAGTTCGTTTATTGCTTTGTCGTACCAAGCGTAACGTTCATTTATCCAATTTGTAAGATATTGAATTTCCGAGCGGTGAGTTTTTCTTTTTTGCCATCCTTTTGCATGTGGCCAGCGTCTTCTTCCAAAAGCTGGATGAACGCGGTTGTTCAAGTCTATTGATTTTTTGTAAAGTTCCGCTTGGCTGTTCAACCATTCAGAAGATTTTGTAAGTTCAGATTTTTTTTCATTCCAGCGATTTTTCAGCGCTTGCTTAAAATCGTTTCTTTTCCATAACTCTTTATACCAACCGTTTGTTGTTACCCAAAAATCTGTTGTTTTTTCGCAGTTGTCCCAAGTAATGTTTCCAAAAGCCAAGTCAAAGTCCCAAATTGGTCCCATATAAAGTTTTTCTGTGTCTGTATCATAATACATAAAGCAAGATGCTTGGAATTTTGCGTCATGATTTTTAGAAAAATCGTTTATTAAGAACCAGTCTATAAATGACTGCAAATCCAGATATTTTCCAAGTTCATTTTCATTCCATTCCAAATCTGAATAAATTTTATCTTCAAAAGACTGTAAAATTTTTCGCCATTTTACATAAGTGTTTTCATCTGCTTTTGGAGATCTTATGCTGATTCTAACATCTTTATTTGTAATAAAATTATAATCTTTGTCCAATCGGCTGTTTACGCAAGCCAAAAAAGAGCCCGCTCCGCAATAATCGGAAAGGCGGCCGTTTTCCATGTCAATTTTTTCTGTAAGTCCGTAAAATCCAGCGTATTTTCCGTTTATAACAAGCGTTACAAATTGACTTTTTGGTGTCCATTTGAAATTGTTCCAAACGTTTTTCGCTAAGTTTTCTGCATAATAATTTCTGAAACTAGATTTGTCGGCTGTGTTTGCCATTAAAATCCATTTTTTTCCGCTGTTCAAACCGCAAAGCGGTGCGGAATTTTCTAATTTCAAAAGATATGGCTTTTTAGCAAGATCTCGAGTTTCCCAAGTTGTGTTTCCATGTCCTCGGATTTTGCACTTTCCGTGATAGTCGCCAAGTTCATAAGTCGCTTCCCGGTATTTGTCTTTTCTTGTAATCGGTTTGTTGTTTTCTGTAGAGATGAATAAAACAGGAATATTCAAACTATGACATTTTTCAATTGTAATCTGATTTAATGCACTGACAATAAATAGAGCTGCCATAGAAAAAAGCAATATTAAACAAAGAATTCTTCGTCTTTTTGTATGTTTATCTGAAATCATATAACTTTATTATTATAAAGCTTGTTTGCAAAAAAGCAATTAAAAGAGAAAAATAATTATTCAAATTTATTTACTAAATTATTAAATTTATGTAAAATTATTTGTAATAATAGTTTATTTTTAGATTGTCTATTTTTAAACTATTTATAAAAGGGCGAATGAGTAAGTTTAGGCATGAATATAAATATGTTTCACCAGAGGTAGTTCTTGCGGTTTTGGAAAAACGTGTAAGTTCTGTTCTTGCATTGGATTCGCATACTGGCGAAAAAGGTTGCTATTCAATAAGAAGTATTTATTTTGACGATATGTATAATACTTGCTATCACGAAAATGAAGATGGCACGGATCCCCGCGAAAAATTCAGAATCAGAATTTATAATTGCAGTTCCGCAAGAATATCGCTTGAATTAAAGCAGAAAGAAAACGGAAAAACGCTAAAACATTCTTGCCCTATTTCAAAAGAAGATTGCGAAACAATAATGAACGGCAACATTCCGGAAATCACAAATGAATCGCCATATCTTTTGAAAAAATTATATTCAAAAATGCAATATTCAGGTTTAAAACCTGTTTGTATAGTCGCATATGAAAGAGTTCCGTATGTCTACAAGATTGGAAATGTTCGTGTTACTTTTGACCGCAATATTCGCAGTTCTTCTGACATAAAAGGCTTTTTCAGCGAAAAAACAGCGTTCCGCCCAGTTATGGCCCGAAACGTTAATATGATGGAAGTAAAATTTGATGAGCTTTTGCCAGATTATATTTCTTCCTTACTACAAACAACTTTGCTTAGACAAAGTTCATTTTCAAAATATTATTTGTGCAGAAAATATAATGACACAAGTGAGGTTTTTCTATGACAACATTCAAGGACGTTTTTAAGAAATCTTTTATTCAAGGTTTTTCCCGCTACGATATGACGCCAGAAAATATTCTGATTGTTTTTGCAATTTCTGCAATATTTTCCATATATATTTTTATGGCTTATAGAATTTTAACAAGAAAAACTTTCTATTCAAAGAATTTTAATATTTCGCTTGCAGTAATAAATTTGATTACTGCGGGAATTATTCTTACAATGCAGTCAAATGTTGTAGTTTCTCTTGGTATGGTCGGTGCTCTTTCTATTGTTCGTTTTAGAACAGCCGTAAAAGATCCGATGGATTTAACATTTCTGTTTTGGTCGATTTCTTGCGGAATTATTACCGGCGCAGGACAGGCGGAAATAGCATTTGCGCTTTCGTTCCTTGTTACGCTTGCTTTAATTATATTTGAAAAAATTCCTGTTGCAAAAGCTGCAAAAATTCTTTTGGTTAGCGGCGACGGCTATGATATAGAAGAAAAAGTAACTGCTGTTGTAGAAAAATATTGCAAAAATTTTGCAGTAAAATCTTGTTCACTTGCAAATAACCGCACAGATTTAGTAGTGGAAGTAAAAACCGAAGACAAGAACGAAAATGAACTTTTAAAAGAAATTTCACAGATTAGCGAAGTTTCAAGTTCATCTTTGTTAAAACACGACGGCGAAGTAACTTATTAATTTTTAAGGAAGGGGAAGTCTCCCCTTGCGCCCGCACTTCGTTGCGTGCTATCCCTTCTGCGGGAAAAACACATTTTTTCCCGCAACGCCCTTTTTTGTATGCTGATTTCAGTATTGTTTTAAGATGCTGTCTTTTTCGCTAAGTTGGCGAATTACTTTGCATGGAACTCCCGCTGCCAAACTGTTTGGCGGGATATTGCGGGTAACAACACTTCCTGCACCGATTACGCAGTTTTCGCCGATTGTTACGCCTCCGCAAACTGTTACATTGGAACCAAACCAACATCCAGAATTGATTTTTATTGGTTTTGCATATTCTTCTGTGTAAAAAGTTCCGTCCGGTTTTATTTTTTGTTTTCTTTCTTCATTTAATAACGGATGAACCGGCGTAACAACTGAACAGTTTGGACCAAAAAAAACGTCATCACCAATTGTTACGGGCGCGCAGTCCAAAATCACAAGATTAAAATTTGCGTAACAATTTTTTCCGAACGTTGTAAATTCGCCATAATCAAATTGAATAGGACCTTGAAGGTAAAGGTTTTCGCCTTGATTTGGAATAAGCTCTTTTAAGATTTCAGTTCTTTTTTCTGCTTCTGTTTCGTAAGTTTTATTATAATCCGTGCAAAGTTTATGCGCTTTTGTCCGCATTTTCAGCAATTCCGGCGAAGATGAATCATAAAGCTGGCCGGAAATCATTTTTTCTTTTTCTGTCATATAATCAATTTATATGATAAAAAATCCATTGTCAAATCTAAGTTGGCAATGGATTTTTAATATGGATTTGATCTTTTATATAAGATTTGCTGCTGGCTGTTTTATTGATATTTACGCTACAATTCCGGCTGGCTTTTGCATAGCGCTAAGTTCTTTTAGCTGGTCGTAATGTTTGTTTATAAAGTAAACTACAACGTTTACGCTTACGATTGCAAGGTTGATAATGTAAACTGCAAGAACATAATTTACAGCGCCTTTAGAAACTTTTGCAACAATACCTGCAATGTAACCAAAAATAATCAAAAGAACAAATTTTAAACTCATATTCTTTGCTGTTTTTGATTTGATGTTTTTCCAAACATTGATTGGCCACGAAAGTCCAAAGCAAATAAGCATAACTGATTCAAGTATTTCTGCCATTTTTATAACCTCTTTACGTTTATAAGAATACAGAATAATATTAATAATATCTAATATATCTTTTTTATTGAATTAATAACTTAATGATATTAATATTTGGTATATTTATAATTCTTATATTATGAATGAGTGAAAATTGATAAGGAGAGCAAATGGAACTTACGCAATTACGTTATTTTTTGGAAGTTGCAAAAACCCAGCATGTAACGCGCAGTGCAGAAATTTTGCATATAGCGCAACCGGCTTTAACGCAGTCTATTCATCGTTTGGAAAGCGAATTGGAAGTTCCGCTTTTTGTTTCAAAAGGAAGAAATATTGTTCTTACGCCTTACGGCAAATATTTTTATGAAAAAGTTGAACCGCTGTTAAAAAATCTTAACGAACTTCCTGGAAATCTTAAAGAAATGGCAAAAACGGAAAATGCTACAATTCATCTTAATGTTCTTGCCGCTTCTTCGCTTGTTACAGAAGCTATAATTGAATATCAGAAAATAGATGATGAGCTTCGTATTCAACTGCATCAGAACGAAAGGAATGAATTGGATGACATTCGTGTAACAACAAGGATGTTTTTTAATGAAAAAGAAAATGCCAAAAGTTCAGATTTAAGGTTTGTCTGCACGGAAAAAATTTATTTGGCGGTTCCGAATATTCCGGAGTTCAAAGGAAAAAAGAAAATAACACTTGAAGAGATTAAAGATATTTGCAAAAACTGGGGATTTATTTCTTTGCTTGGTTCAAAGCAGTTGCGTTCTATCTGCGACAAATATTGCGAAGATGCCGGAATCAAACCAAATATAATTTTTGAAAGTGATAGTCCTGCTGCTGTAAAAAATATGATTGCGGCAAATATTGGAATTGGTTTTTGGCCGGAATTTTCGTGGGGTGCGTTGGACACAAAAAAAGTGAATCTTTTAAAGATTGCAAAACCTTCGTGCAGCCGCGATATTTTAATCACTTGCAAAAAAAACAAGGCGGAAAATAGCCATGTTGAAAATTTTTATAATTTTCTTACAGGCTATTTTAAAATGGCAAGTCTTGGCGAAAGATAAAGCGGCTTTTCAAAAAAAATTATTTTAGAAAAATCAATCCCAAAATTCCGATTGGAATTAAATATGCCGCAAACCATTCAAGTTTGCCTTTTTTTATTATTTTCATAAGGAACGCAAGTGCAAAATAGCCAAATACAAATGCGGCTATACAACCTGCAATTACCGTAGAAGCGCCGATAGATGAACTGACTTCTTTTAAATCTTTTAGTTCAAGAACAAATGCGCCTAAAATTGCAAAAATCGAAACAAGGAACGAATATTCTCCGGCTGCTGCACGTTCAACGCCGCAGAACTGAGCGCCTGCAATTGTGGAACCAGAACGGCTTATTCCAGGCAAAGTTCCTACGCCTTGCATAAGTCCGATGATTGCCGCTTGAGGAACGGAAATGCCTTTTGAAGGAGTTTGTTCTTTGCCGGCTGCGATTTGCGTCTGTTTTTTTGCGATTTCCTTGCGCTCGATTAGCGAAGAAAAAATAAGAAAGCAAGCCGTAACGATGAATCCGGCGCAAGTAACTTTTATTGAAAGTTCGGGAATCAGTTTGCTTGTAAAAATACCGATTGCACCGGTAATTGCGGTTGAAACAATCAGAGCGACAATCGTTCTTCTTCCGCGTTCTTCTGTTCCGCAGAGCAAATCGTTCATATCAACTTCTGCAGGAGCGGGGCGGCGTGCTATAAAGCGACCGAAAACTTTTAAAAGCTTCCAGATTGTTTTTCTAAAATAAATGAAAACAGCAAGTAAAGTTGCTAAGTGCAGGAAGACATCGTAAAGCAATGGAACTTCATCAAGTCCAAAAAGGTTTTGAACAACGGCTAAATGTCCGCTGGAAGAGATTGGAAGAAATTCTGCAATTCCCTGTAAAATTCCTAATAAAATACTTTGTAAAAATGACATTTTTTTTCCTTATTTGCGAAAAATCGCAACTGAACATATTTTTCATCTTACTAAATAATATAAATTTCTGCTACACTAGAGATATGCCAAGTTCAAAAATCAATCTTTTGTTTCCTTTTGGTGAAGAGGATTTTAAAAAACTTTCAGATGTTGCTTTTCATGATTTAGGAATTGAATTTATTTGTGAAAAAGTAACGGAAAAAAGAGAAGAACGTTTTAGTTTCAGTCAAATTTTTCAAAAAATGACGGATAATCCGGAAGTTGCTGCGTACAGAATAGAAGTTTTTGATGATATTTTTAAAAATCCGGAAATGTGCGCTGCTCTTATGGAACAACTTGAAAAAATCAATTACGAAAAACAATTCAGCGGATTTTCCGGTCACTTTGAAGAAACAAATTCTGCATGGGAACTTTTACATCGTCTGGAAGAAATAAATGCATATATTCAATCGATAGAAGCAATTTATAAATGTCTTTCTTCTTACACTTTAAAATCTGAAGGTTTGAATAATTTAAAAGATTATGTGAATAAATTGTATAATGACAACGGATTTTCTGAACTGAAAAAAGATATTCTTGAATTAAAAGCATCAACTAAAAATTTAAAAAGTGTGACTTTGGGTGTAAATCTGAATGAAAAATTTGAAGCGCACGGAATTGGACTTGTTTCCTTCAATAAGAAGGAATTTACAAAATCTGCGACGATTGGGCAGTTTATTTCTAAAGTTGCGGAAAAGGATTCTATAAATGAAACTTCTGATTGGAAGGATGATTATAAATTTATTCCGATAGAAGCGCATAAAACTGATATTTTTGAAAAAATTCTTTCGATAGCTGGTTCAAATGATCCTCGTGTTGAAAATTCAACATTTTATATGGATAAAATTGCAAATTCTATGATTAGCGGAATTGTGCATAAATTAAAAACTGTGCTTAAAAAGTATGTTTATCTTCCGGTTACAGATATTACAGATTTGATTCCGCAGTTTGTGTTTTATATCAGGTTTGCGGAATATATAAAAAGAATGCAGGCAAAAGGATTTAAATTTTGCAAACCGGAGATTGCTTGCGGAAAAGCAAAATATTTTATGAGCGCAAAAAGTGTTTACAATTTTAAATTGCTTTCTGCTTTTGAAAGCGGAAGTAATTTGCAGAGCGGAACAAAAATCGAAGCGGAAAATAATGTTTTGCAAGATTGTTCTGCAAATGAAGAAATTGTTTCGAACGATTTGGATTTTGATAAAAATCACCTTGTTTATATTTTTACTGGTGCAAATCGCGGCGGAAAAACAACGTTTACACAAGCGGTGGGACTTTTATTTGTACTTGCGCAAGCGGGTCTTTACGTTCCCGGCGAAAGTTTTGTTTTTAATCCGGTTGATTCGATTTATACTCATTTTCCTGCTGATGAGGACAAAACAATGGATTTGGGGCGGCTTGGCGAAGAATGTAAACGTTTTAAGGAAATGTATTCTGCAAGTACGGAATCAAGTTTGCTTTTGATGAATGAAACTTATTCCACCACTTCGTTTGAGGAAGGATTTTACATTGCAAAAGATTCTGTGCGTGCAATTTTGAAAAAAGGTGTTCGTACAATTTATAACACGCATATGCATAAACTTGCTTTTGATTTGGACGAAATAAATGCGGAAACTTCGGAAAACGATGGAGAGGGCGGATTCAAAGCTGCTTCATTGATTGTAAAAGCGGAAAACGGTGCGCGTTCTTTTAAGGTTCAGGTTGCGCCGCCGGAAGGTATTTCTTTTGCAAAAGATATTGCTGAAAAGTACGGAGTTACATTTGAAATGCTTACAAATTCAAAAGATTAAAACTGAATTGGATGTGAATTAAAAACTTTGAATTGGCAATAAAAAATCCTCCGGAAATTATGGTTGTTTTATGCACGCCGCGTTTCCGAAGGATTTTTTTATAATTTTAGATTTCTTCTATATATTTGTGGTTTTATTTTATTCCGGTTATTGCCGCCATTTTCTTGTAGATGTCGGTGTTGTCGTAGTATCCGTTAAAATCCGCCTGACCGCAGCCTAGCGCATAAACTGGAACAGGAAGTCCTGTATGCGAGTTGCTTGTCCAGCCGATTCCGCACTTTGCGTTCAAGATGTGCGTAAGTGTGATTGTTAGCGGTTCGTAAGTTCCGTAAAGGTCGTATTCCTGCTGATTGCGGGTTTTGTCGTTTGCGATTGTCTTTTTGTATGCGGTTTTGATTCTTCCGTATTCATAGTCTGTGAGCGCAAGTCCGCCGTTTTTGTCCTTTCCGGTTCCTGGCAGAGTAAGTCCGAAGCATTTTTCAACGTCTTTCATCACATCTTCGAGCGGAGTCTGGTTCTTTTTGTAGTTTACAACATATTCATCATCGAATTTCTGATATGAAACTGTCTGCTTGTCGAGAGTGCGGAAGAAAAGATTGTAGTCAGTTCCCGCATAGCCGATTGTAAGTCCGCCGGTTTCGTGGTCGGCTGTTACAAGGATTAATGTTTCTTTCGGATGTTCGTTGTAGAAAGCGATTGCTTCTTTTACAGCGTCGGAAAGCGCGAGCGTGTCCGCAATTGAAGAGCGCGCGTCGTTTGCGTGGCAGGCCCAGTCGATTTTTCCGCCTTCAACCATCATGAAAAATCCTTTTTTGTTATCCAGAACTTCAATTCCTTTTTTTACGTAGTCGCGCAAAGCCCAGAAATCTGAGTCGCGGTCGTTGTCGTAAGGGAATGCGTCTGAGTCTGCCAAATCTTCCGCAACGACGAGAGCCTTGTCTCCGTTTGAAAGTTTTTCCGCCTCTGATTTTTTGAAGCAGACTTTGTATCCGGCTTTTTCTGCGAGCGAGTAGATTGATTCTTTGTCTTTTTTCTTATCCTGCGGATCCATGAGCGCGCCGCCTGCGAAGTAGTCAAAGTCAGACTGAACAAGCTGCTGACCGATTTCGTAGTTTGACTTTCTGCTTGCAACGTGCGCGTAAGTTGCCGCAGGTGTTGCATGGTTCAAGTTTACTGAAGAAATAACGCCGATTTTCCAGTCTTTCTGCGCCTTGAGCTGTTCTGCAATTGTTTCGTAGCGGATTTTTTTTGTGATGTCCACTCCGATTGAGCCTGAGTGCGTCTTGTGTCCTGTAAAGATTGAAGTTGCTGTCGAAGCCGAGTCTGGTGCAAAACTTGTAGCGTCGTAAGTTTGCGCCGTTCCCACAACCGGAAATTCAAAAAAGCTAAGTTCGCCTGCAACAGGAGAATCCTTTGTGTCACCGGATTTCTTTGTTTCGTCAACCGTTCCCAAAGCGTCCTTTCCAATATAGTAAGCTGCGCTCTGAATTTGCGGATAGCTCATTCCGTCGCCCACAAAAACAAAAACGTATTTCGGATTTCCTTTCCCTGTTGGTGTTTTTTCAATTTTCTGCGCGTGTGCCGTTCCTGAAAATCCCACAAGCAGCATAGCCGCTGCCACAGCCGAAGTCAGCTTGAATGTGTTAAACTTCGTTTTTACTGTTTCTTTCATAAAATCCTCCAAAATAAGATTTGAAAAAACTGTAAAAGAGCCATGTTAAGTTTTTTGGAAATTTTTGTTAGAAAAAAGTTAGGAGTTTGAAAAATTTTTTAGGAAAGGTTTGGAGGGACGAAGAATGGTGAGCTGAAAAATTATTATTGTTTTATTGGTAAATCTATGCCGTGTTTCGGATTTTACTTCGTCATTCCAAATAAATGACAACACTTTTTACTTAATTTAGTGTTTCTTCTGTCAAAATTTTTTTTGAAAGGATTTTTTCAGTGTCAAAGCCATATTCTAATATCCAGTCATTATTTGCCAAAAGATGTTTTTTCGCACTTTTCAAGTTCTCTGCTTTTTCAAAACCAAGTATCTGTAAATTCTCACATTCAGTTTTATTTGGGGATTGAGTAAAGCCTTCAAAGGTATAAAACATATATTCGTCCATACCAAAATATTGATCGAATTTGAATTTTAATCAACCTTATAGAATCGAACCAAGTTCCTGTTTTTCAATTTCGAGATTATAAAGTTTTCAAGTTTGTCATAACTTAAAAATTTTACTCTTTTGTTGTTTCTGATTTTGTCGAATGATGTGTAGTTCAGTTTTTTGTCTTTTCGCTTGCCTGCGAGCTTGAATGTGTGAGGGATTGAAGCGGAAATGAGCGTAAGCGAATTGCAGCGGAAAGCCCGACCCGAGCGCAGCGAGGGGGCACACCCGAAAAAAATAAAATCTGTTCTAAATGTTTTGTTTGTGTTTGTCCGTTTTCTGCTAGAAAATGTACAGTTAAAATTTTCGTTTATCTATGCTATAATACAAAAAATAGCGGAATTTAAAAATATCGATGTCGGAACTTTCTTTTAAAACTTACTGCATTGAAAATTATGCAGAGCACAAAAATATTTCCTCGTCAAAAGTTTTTGGAATGTTTGATAAGTCTGGACTTTTAAATCATCTTGAAAGCGACTATGAAGATTTGCACGGAATGGGAAAAGAATATCTGATGGATTATTTTGATAAATGGCTTTCTGATGAAAAAATGGAGAAGTGAAATGGTTTTATATCACGGCTCATATACAAAAATCGAAATTCCTAGAATCATTGCTCAGGAAAAAGGTCGCGACTTTGGATTTGGATTTTACACGACCACAATAAAAAATCAGGCGGAAAGATGGGCAATACGAAGCGCACGACTTTATTCAAAACTAACCGGCAAGGAAGAAAACGCAGTTATAAATGTTTACGAATACGATGAAAAACTTGTCGGAAATCTAAAGACAAAATCTTTTGAAAATGCAGATTCAGAATGGCTTGATTTTGTTGTCCGCTGCCGTTCAGATTTGAATTTTAAGCACGGATTCGATATTGTTTCAGGGAAAATTGCAAACGACAATGTCGGTGAAACTGTTGACTATGTTCTTGCGGGAATTATGCGGAAAGAAGATGCTGTTGAAAGATTGCGCTTTGAAAAAATCAACGACCAGATTTGTTTCTGTACGGAAGAAGCATTGAAATGCTTGTCTTTCAAAGAAAGTTATAGTGTAAAAAGAATTATATGGGGCAAAAACTAATGGCAGACACGCATCATCTTGTAAAGACAATATTGATTCCGCAGGTTGCTGAACTTCTGATGAAAAATAAAAATGTTTCAGAAAACGAGGCCTTGCGGATGATTTATACTTCTCCAGTTGCTGAACTTTTGGAAGATGATTCGATGGGCTTGTACGGACAAAGTGCGCTTTATATTTACAGTTTGATTGAAAATGATAAGGTTTAGCTTTGATTTTGAGTGACAAAAAACAAAAAGGCAAAAACTGATTTTATAAAATTTGATAAACTCCAATTTTCCATCAAATTCTCACTGACTTTTCCTTAAAAACTCACTGAGTTTTTTGAAATTCTCACTGAGAAAATAAAAATTCTCAGTGAGTTTCTGATGAATTCTCACTGATTTTTTTGTTCCTTCCGCTCTTTTCGCGCAATTACTGTTCCTGCGACCAAGGCCGTGAACGGTGCGGTTGTGGCAAGACCAAAGCTTCCTGCCACTGTGTTGATTATTTCCGAGGCGACAAGGTTATTGTTCAGAATGTTGTAGAGCGGAGTTCCCTGCGCCATGAAAGTCATTAAAAGCGCGATGCAGGTTCCGGAATATGCGAGTAAAAGCGTTGTTGTCATTGTGCCCATTGCGGCGCGCGCTACGGCAAGCCCGGATTTTACAGCGTTTTTTCTTGAGATTCCGGGGCAGTTTTTTACGACTTCGTTCACAGCGCTTGTAATGTCTACGCTCAAGTCCATAACGGAGCCGCTTGCGCCAACGCAGACTGAAGCCATAAAAATTTCCGTTAGGTTTAAGAATTCGTATCCTGAGTACAAAAGACTTTCCGAGTTTGCCATTACAGCGCCGTGGATGTGGAAGGCTTTTGTGCAGATAACTGAAAGCACTGCCGCAAATCCGATTCCGAGCATTGCGCCGCAAAAAGATGAGAAAAGACGCCTGTCAAATCCGTAGACAAGGGCAAGAATGCAAAAAGTAAGAACGGCGGTTACGATAAATCCGGCAAGAATCGGATTGAATCCTTTAAGGTAGAGCGGAACTAAAATCTTCCACAAAACAAGAATTGTAACCACGAACGACAGAACCGAGCGCAATCCGACTCCGCCTGCGAAAACGATAAGAAAGACTGCGAATGCAAGCGCAAGAATAAGTTCTCCGTGCAACCGGTAATAGTCAATCAGATTTACGGAAATAATTCCGTTTTCAGTTCTGGTTTCCGCCGCTTCTTCTGCAATATTGTAGTGGACAACGCATTGTGCTACATCTCCTGGGCGGAAAATCTTGTCCTGAGAGAGCGAGCCTGTAAGAAGATTCCAGCCCTCCGCTGTTTTTCCTTTGAACTTTCCGCTTAGAAAGGTTACTTCGCAAATCTGCTGGCCGGTGCGGATTAATCCTGTGTCGATTATGGCGGCGTTGTTCACGCTTTCAATCCGGGCGCGGCATTTTTCCGCATCTTTGAATTGAACCGCATCTTCAAATCCTGTTGGAATTAAAAGAAGAATTCCTATTATGATAAAAGTTACGCCCAAAATTAAAAGATTGTTCTTTTCTGTTTTTACAAATAATTTTGCTTTCATAAAGTTTATCAAATCAAAAAATAATCAAAATAAAGTTAAACGCGCGTGAAATAAAAGTAAATTTTTGCAGATAAGTGTATTTAATCAGCAAAAAAGATTTGTTCTGCATTTGAAAGATAAATATTTTGTTCAACTTGAATTTTATTAAATAAAGTATTTATCTTTTAAGTGGGAAAATTGAATTTATGAGCGAAATTACTTTTAGAAATGCAACTTTGGATGATGCCGCTGAAATTTTGGAAATTTACAAATATTATGTTCAAAAAACTGTAATTACATTTGAATGGGAAGTTCCTTCGCTGAAAGAATTTAAAGCGCGGATGGAACATACGATGCAAAAATATCCTTATATTGTTGCTGTTCAGGATAAAAAAATAATCGGTTATGCATATGTTGGCACATTTAAGGGCAGAAAAGCTTATGATTGGGCTGTTGAAACTACGATTTATCTTGAAAATGATATTCTTCATCAAGGAGTTGGAAAAAAACTTTATTCAGTTTTGGAAGAAATTCTTAGGCGGATGAATATTTTGAATCTGAATGCGTGTATTGGCTATCCAAAAGTGGAAGACGAATATTTAACAAAAAACAGCGCTCAATTTCATGAACATTTTGGTTATAGAATGGTTGGTGAATTTTATGATTGCGGATACAAATTCGGTCGCTGGTACAATATGGTTTGGATGGAAAAAATTATCGGCGAACATTCGCAAAATCCAAAATCTGTTCTTAATTATAATGAAATAAAAGCAAGTTTGATTCCAGATGTTTTAATAAGCTAAGTTTTTACAGGCTTAGCGATATCTACAGATTTGCAAATTGGTAAACGGCTCTAAATTCTGGCGGAAAAATCTTCCACCACTAGCACGGCAAACGTTTGAATAGTACGCTACTAGCACGGCAAACATTTATAAATCTTGCAACAATTAAATTTCATCTATAACCTTGCCTTTATGATTTCGATTTCAAAAGCGGACCCGCAGGATTTTTCTTCTACAGATGTTCTTTTTCAAACTGAATTTTGGGGAAGCTTCAGACAAAAGGTTACCGGGCAAAAATCTTTATATTTTTGGGTTACTTATAAGCCAGATAATGAAGATAGTGATTCTAAATCCATAATTTTTCCGTTTTTGGTTCAAATAAGAAAAACAAAGAACGGAAATTCCTATGCTTATGCGCAGCGCGCTCCAGCCGTTAGTGTTCCGGATGAATTTAAAAGTTCAATTTTGGAAGAACTTGCTTTTTCGTTGAAAGATTTTTTGCCGCCGGAAATAATTTTTTTGCGCTTTGACCTTCCGTGGAATATTCCGGGAATTAAAAATGCGGCAGAACGGATTGAAATGCAGGAACTTGCTATGAATTTTGGAAGCAAATATCATAATCTTAGAAAAGCTCCTTCAAATCATATTTGTCCAAATACAGTTATAATAGATTTGCGCCCTTCGCCGGAAAAACTTTTGTCTTCTATGCGGCAACAAACCCGCAATGCAATCAGGCGTGCATATAAAGAGGAGATTGATTTTTCCATTTGCGACGCAAAAAGTCCGGATTTAATGGAAAACTTAAAAAACTGGCATAAAATTTATAAAGAAACTGGACTGCGCAAAAAATTTTTCTTTGAAGAATTTGAATATTTTAAAACGCTTTTTGAATATGCAGGAAACGCGGATAATTCTGAAAATAAAGAAATTCGTTTTGAAAAAAAATCAAAAGTTCCGCTGGATGCGAGCGTTCCTTCGCCGAAATTTTATCTTTTTACAGCATCAAAAAATGGAAAAATGCTGAGCGGCTTGGTTTTAGCAATTTCTGCAAAGCGTGCGTATTATATGTATGCGGCAAGTTCTTTGGAAGAGCGGCAATGTATGCCGAACTACGGACTTCAATGGGAAGTAATCCGTTTTGCGCGTTCAAAAGGTTGTGTTCAGTATGATTTAATGGGAATTCCGCAGGATAAAACTTGTGAAGATCCGATGGCAGGACTTTACATTTTTAAAACCGGTTTCGGAGGGCAAAAAACTCATTTTGGCGGAACTTGGGATTTTCCGTATGATTCTGAAAGATACAAAACTTTTGCTTTAAACGAAACTTTCACAATGACAAATTAGAATTTTGCAATTACTTAGTTTCTTTAAAGTTCAGTTGGAAAATCTATAAATTCAGTTTGAATGTTTGTTTCCGCCTGTAATTTTTTTGCAACCTGCTGTACGCCTACAGTTTCGCTAAAATAATGCCCCATTGCAATAAAATTAATTTCGGACTCTTTTACATAGTGGAAAACACTGTGTTCAACTTCACCTGTAATGTAAGCGTCCAATCCTTGCTCAATTGCTTGAGAAACATCATCCGCGCCGCCGCCGGAAATTATGCCAACCGTTTTTATTTGTTTTTTTCCGAACGGTAAAATTTTTAGCGGTTTTTCGTTCTTGTTGTGCGCAAGTTTAGCAAGTTCTTCTATATCTACAGGATTTTCTAACTCGCCTTTTACGCCGCAAAGCATTTCGCGCCATTGCCCAAAAGGTTCAAGTTTTTGAAGTCCAATTCGTGCGGCAATTCCATAGTTGTTTCCGTACGGATTATTTGCGTCCAGAGGAATATGACAGGCATACAAGGCAATGTCATTTTTTAAGAGCGGAGCAATTCTTTTGTAGGATGAACCGACAAGAACATCTATATTCGGCCAAAAAAGTCCATGATGAACAAAAAGAACATCTGCGCCGATTTCTGCACATTTTTTAGCAGTTGCTTCGCAGGCGTCCACAGCAAACGCAACTTTTTTTATTTGTTTTCCATCCGGATTTTCATTTTGAATTTGAATTCCATTTTTTGAAACATCCGCAAGATAATCTTCTATTTTTAAAAAACTTCTGAAATATTTATCAAGTTCGTTAAGAGTCATTTTTTCCTCAATTTAAAATTTCAACTGAATTTTCAGTATTTTCTTTGTTCTCCGCTTTGTCCGCAGCGTTCAGTTCGGTGCTGCTTTCTTCAAATTGTTTTATATTTCCTTTTGGAAGAATTTGCAGCGTTTTTTCTGCAACAATTTTAAGATTTTCAAGATTTGGTTCCCTTTCTAATTTTAAAAGATACGCTGTAAATGGCGAAGTTTGTTGAACAAATCCGAATCCTTTGCTTTTATATTCTGGAATTGAAGAAAGTTTAAAAAATCCGCTGATTTCTGTTGGTTTTTCTTTTTCAGAGTCATCAAAGCAAATATCGCTCATCAAATCGCCGATAAAATAAATGGAATTTTCGTTATTATTTTCTGTTTTTTCTTCATTTTCTGAATTTTTTTCAGGTTTTTCAGAAAGAATAAAATTCAGCATGGCATCTATTTCTTTTTTTGTGTTGAATGAATAGAATTCTTTTTGCAAATCAAATTTAACCGGATTTTGCAAATAACTTATTTGCATGCAGAATTTGCGCAAAATTTTAAAATCTGCAAAATTTCTGAACCATTTTACATCGCGCGCATAAAAATCGCCGCAATAAACTTTATAACCTTTTTGTGCCAAAAGTTGCATAAATGGAATGTATTCAACAGAGTCGGCGCGCTTATCTGCGATTAAAACAACTTTTTGCCCATTAAAAAATTCTTCCTCTTTTGGCTGGATAATCCGAATTTGCCCAGAAACCACTTCAAATGCATTTGTTTTTTCAAAACCGCTTGTAAAATTTCCGGAAAGTCGCACTTTTGTTTCTTTTACGTTCAATTCTTTTTGATTCAAAATAACCGGTCTAAAAATAAAAAGAACCGCAGCTTCAAAAATACACAAAAGAATTACAAGAATTGCTCCTATTTTAAAACCCGCGCTGTAATGGTCAACATAAAGTCCGTTTATAAAGCGCAGAAAAGCGCGGAAATTTATAATAAAGCAGAAAATGGAAATCAACAAAATAGCAAAAGAAAAAATATCTGCGTTCCAGGCTGTGATTTGCAGAACTGCAAGAATCAGACAGATGGGCGCAAGAATTGTAAGCGAATCAACTTTTCCATACTTCAAAAAGAAAATTCGCGAACAGTTTAAAAACATTAAAAATAAGATTAAAATTTCACCAAAAAAAGAACTTTCCATATCAGATCAAGTTTATAGCAAATTTTGCACTTCAGTCAATTTTTTTGGCTCGCCGGTAAAAAGAATGCGAAGATTTAATTTTACGTAGCAAAGAATTTCGCGGGAATAAACATTCAATCGGAAAAGAGCGGGTGTTTTTGCGCATTTTCCGTAAATGTTTATAAAGCCCATTCGCTTTGCAAGCCGTTCTGCGCGTGCGATATGAAAATCGTTTGTAATTATTGTAACGGATGAATTTAAAATTTCTTCTATACTTTTGCCCGAATGTTCAGCAAGAATATTAGCACTGAATTTAAAATTTTGAATTGTATCTTTTGCTTGATTTTCGGCAAGAACGCGCTCGTCTGCAATTCCGTACGCTTCGACTGCGGGTTTTAAAACGTCGCTTTCCGGGCAAGGCGCAAACGGACCTTTTCCGCCGGTTACAACGCAGATTGCATTTGGATGTTCTTTTAAATATTCTGCGCAAACTTTTACGCGCTGTTTTATGTTATCGGTAAGTTCCGCATCTTTTGTAATTCCGCCGCCAAGAAGAATTACATATTCGGGATTTTCTTTTCCATCGGCAAGTTTTGGATGGCAAATAAAAAATAAATTGATTCCAGCAATTAAAAATCCAATTCCTAAGATTGAATAAGAAATGATTTTTAACTTTTTGGAGCATTTGCGCCACAAATGCTTTTTTCGCAGCAAAAAAATTACAACACAAATTACGGCCAGTAAAAACCAGATTGCGGAAAAACCGAAAATTGTTCCCAAAAAAGTTCCAGGTGAACAAATCTGCATTGCTACAAAATACGCATTGAATAAAAAAGCTAAAATCAACCAGATAATCATATTATCTTTTTTCGTCAACGCCCAAACCGAAAAGTGCGAAATCGCCTTTGCAAGGGTCTGTTGGCCAAATCTCCTTTAATTGTTTTGTAATTACTTTTGCGGTTTTTAGAGACGCAGAAGTGTTTTTTGGAATTAATCCCAATTTTTCTGATTCCTGAACAACATGAGTGTCCAGCGGTATAATCAAATCTGCAGAAGAAAACCAGTTCCACAAACCTAAATCGACTGGCGAATTTGTGCGGACCATCCAGCGCAAAAACATATTAATGCGCTTGTTTGCGGAAGTTTTTCCCTTTGGAACAATTTTGCACTTCGCAAAAGCATTTGCAAACACCAGCGAAATCCGCTCGTACTCCGCTGATTTTTTGTCGTATTGCGCTTGCTTTTCCGCTTCGTAGGCGGATTTTACAAAATCGCCGAAAGTTTTGCTTTTTTCTAAGATTGCATAAAATACGGAAAAAAGCAATTTCATATCTGAATAGGAATAAAATCTGTAAAATTTGGTTTTGTCGCATCCGTTTGCGCACACAAAGTCATTTTCAAAGCTTTTTGATTTTATCCATTTGTAAATTCCGCCGGATTTATCGGCTAAAATAAAAATTTCGCGGATTTTAGGAATAAAAAGTTTTCTGTTTCCGAACGAAAGCATTGCGGCAATAAAAGCGGCAATTTCTATATCTTCCCGATTTTTATAATAGCGCAAAAACTGACTTGGGTCAGATTCCAGAAAAGAAGAATTTTCGTATTTTTCGGCAAGATATTTTAATTTGGTTTTCAGTTCTTCTGTCATTTTGTTTTTTGTAAAATTTTTTGCAGTTCAGCATTTTGATTGAACTGAACTGACTGCCGGCAAACATCACTTTGTATGATGTCCGCCCTTCCAAATTTTTCTACTAAAACAAATCCGTTGTTTTAAGCCATTCGCAAACTTTTTCAGAATCTTTGTCAAGCTCGCGGTCGTCTTCAACAAAAGCGCTAAGCCGACGAACTTCGGAATGAACTTTTTTTGTGAAAGGCGCAAAATCGTCAAGACCTGCCAAATCAACAGCCTGCATTGCCGCAAGCAGATGTGTTGCAAACTGCAAATAAACAAGTTCAATCTGGTCGCGAAGTTTTCGTGCAGAAATTGTTCCCATAGAAACTTTATCCTGGTTCAACGCTTCTGTCGGTGCAGATGTTATGCTTACCGGGAAAGTGTAAGTTTGGATTTCGCCGCGGATTGCAGAAATTGTAATCTGCGCCGCTTTAAACCCAAGCCGCAATCCTGAACGCGGATGTTCCGGTGGAGTTACAGGAATTAAATTTTCAGTCAGTCCGTTGAATTTTCCGTCGATAATAACTTCCGCCTGTTTGTCGGACAAATCCGCAATGTTTGCCAACGCAATTCGCAAATAATCGCAGGAAGCGCAAATGTGTCCGCCGTAAAAGTTTCCTGTGTTGTAAATGCGGTCTGCATCAATGTCAACAAGAGGATTGTCGTTTGCGCTGTTCAATTCTTCCGTAATCCAAGCGCGGGCCATTGCTAAAGTGTCGCGGTAAACGCCGTTGATTTGCGGAGCGCAGCGGATTGAATATCTGTCCTGGATTTTGTTTTGCTGGGCAACAAATTTTTTTCCGTCCATTTTTGTAATCTGGCTTTCCAAAAAATCTTCGTAGCGGAAAACGCGCTTTGAATCTTTTATTATGTTGTAAACGTAATCAGCAGATTCGCTCTGCCCTTTATGATTTTTAATTTCGCTCACTTTTGCAACAAAAGGAGTGTCTTTTCCACGAGTGATTTCGCTGGTAACCGCAGTTAAAAAGTCGGAAATGCGCGCAAGACGTTCCGCTTTTTTTAGAGCAAGGGACGCAACTGCGGTCATAACGCTTGTGCCGTTCATCAAAGCCAAACCTTCTTTTGCTTCGATTGGCAAAGGCTTGATTCCTTCCGCATTGAACGCTTCCATTGTCGGAACAATTTTTCCTTTGTAATAAACGTTTCTTTGACCCATAATCGCCGCCGCCAAGTACGAAAGCGGAGTCAAGTCGCCGGATGCTCCTACTGAACCAAGTTCCGGAATTACAGGAACAATATCTTTATTCAGCATAGTTAAAAGCATTTTTGCAAGTTCCGGGCGGATAGCAGAATGACCGCCTTTTACGTTTCCGTTCAGTCGGGCAAGCATAACCGCACGTCCAGTTGCCTTGTCAAACTTTGGACCAAGTCCAATTCCGTGATAAGTGCAAATTGTCCGCTGAAGTTCACCTGCTTTGTCAACGCTAATCTGATTGTGGCACGAATCACCAAAATCAGTTGTAACGCCATAAGTCGGAACTCCAGTATTTATATAATCCATTAAAAATTGGCGTGATTTTTCCAGCCGTTCCCAAAAAGCCTTGTCTTCCGGCAATTTTACTTCTTCATTGTCGTACGCAACCGAACAAACATTTTCAACAGTTAAACCTTCACCATTTACAGTAACAGACATTTTTTCCTTCTTGTTATTTAAATTTTTTGGGCGCAAGAGGCATTTGCAAGCGGGCTTTTCAGGGTTCCGCTTACGCTCATTCCTGCGCTTCGCTTGGAACGCGCCTGCGGCGCGCCCTTACAATCCCGGGCGCAGATAATCCAAAAACAATTAATAGTATCGCAAATTTTTAAATTATAAAAGTGCAGGCAAAGCAGGCATAATAGCGTAATATAACAAAGAAAATAGAAGAATAAAAGAGAATTATCGTTTTTCGTATAATATTTATTGTTTTTCGATAAAAAATTATTGACAAAAGATAATAAGGTTTGTAATATTCAAGCATAAAGCATTGCGGGTACAAATTAGTTTGCGCCTGTGGAAAGGAGTTGGTTATGAAAAATACAAAAAACGAAAAATTGAACAAAGTTACAAAAATCGTTGCAAAAATTCTGGAAGTTCTTTTCTTTGTCTGCTCTTTAGTTATGATTTTTGTTGCGGTGCTTTCCTTTGCCGTACCGGAAAAGCTTGGAAATTTTCTTATTGAACAAGTCGGAAACGGAACAATTGCAACAAACGGTTTTGAAATTATGATTCAAGATTCAAACGGAAATCTTATTCCAGGTGCAGTAAGACTTTTTGCTTTTGCCGGAATTTTTACAATGTTGTGCATGGCAATGATTTTCAGAAATATTTATTTAATCATTCAAACTTGCGAAGGAAAAACTTGGTTCAGCAAAGGAAAAACGCCTTTTCAAGAAGATGTTGTACGAATGGTCAGAGAAATCGGAATTTTCAGCATAATGATTCCGGCGATTGGTTTTTTGATGAGCACGATTGCCCGCTTTGCAATTGGCGTTGATAATTGCGAAACAAGCGTACAAATTGTAGGAATAGCAATGGGGCTTGCAATGATTTGCTTTTCGCAGATTTTTTCATACGGAATCAAACTTGAAGAAGAAGTGGAAGGTCTTGTGTGATGGGAAAAATAGTTTTACATCTTGATAGAATTATGGTTGAGCGAAAAATATCGCTGAATGAACTTTCTGAAAAAGTTGGCGTGAATAACGTAAATCTTTCAAAAATGAAAAACAATAAAGTTACAGCAATACGTTTTTCAACTTTGGAAGCATTGTGCAGAACATTGGAATGCCAGCCCGGCGACATTCTAAAATACGAAGAATAAGCTCTAAAAAAAAGCGGTCGGTAGTTTGTGCCGGCCGTTTTTTTGTGGAAGGGGTTTAGACGTTGCAGTTGGACTTTTAATTTTATTTTAAAACTTCCCAATGCCCACCTTTGGAAGGCCCTTCGTGTTTTAAAAATCCTTTTTGAACAAGAGAGGCAAGTTGTTTTTCTACGCCTCGGCTTGAAATACCAATTAAAGCAGATATTTTTTTCGCAGAAAGTTTTGGATTTTCTTTTAGCATGGAAAGAATTATATCAGAAGTTTTTTCCGAACTTTTATGCTTTTCTCCGAACTTTTTTGAGTTTGCTCAGAATAGCGGATATGCGTATATCGATTTTTAAGGTCATTGTTTTCACCAAGCATTATATTTCGGAATAATGCCTCTAAATACTTGGTGTCCATATATATACCTTTTGCGTTGTTGGAGTAATTTGCTCTTACCACTGCATTGCGAAAATACCAGGAATTCTTTTCAAAAATCAAATTATTTGCATAGTAGCCAAGCCACTTAAGATATTTGATTGCAAAAACTGCGGTAGTTCTAGTGTTTCCTTCTCCAAAAGATATACTTGCTGTTGATAAAAAAGTTGCGATATTTAATCATATTATAGCATAATGATTTTTTGTTAAAAAACATCTTGATAAAATTTTCAAACAACTCGCACATGAATTTATTTTGCTTTCCGACCGCGACAAAAAACTCCTGCTGGTACTCGCAAAAAAAATGAACGAACATTTGTAAAAAAGGGAATTTACACGATAACGCTAAATAAACTCATCATAATTTTCTTTTGTGATTGTATAGACATTTGCGGTTGGATAGCGATTTGTAAAAGCTTTTGTCACTCTTGATTTTTTTTCAGAGTTCCATTTGAACTCGAAAGCATTCACTTTTGTTCCGATTACTTCAAGATAATCAACTTCCATTTGGTCGGTTGTTCTCCAAAAATATGAAAGTCCATCATTTTTTTCATAAGCGTTTTTCTTTAATCGTTCACTCACAAGATAATTTTCCCAAAGCACGCCAACATCGTTACGTTTTGCCAGTGGCGTAAAATCATTTAAAACAGAATTTCTGATTCCATTGTCCCAAAAATAATATTTGCACGATTTTTTAAGTTCATTTCGAAGATTTGTTGAATATGAATAAAGCGGAAAGATGATAAAAGCTTGTTCAAGAAGTTTTATGTAAGATTCAATCAGCGTACGAGAAACACCCAGCAGCGAAGAAATTTCGTTGACAGAAACTTCATTTCCGCATTGAAGAGCAAGTGCTTTTAAAAGTTTTTCAAGAATTTGCGGTTTACGAATTCCATCTAACTGAAAAAGGTCGCGGTACAAATAACTTTCACTTATAAGACGCAATGTTTCTTTCATTTCGTTTTCGTTTGTAACAACTTCTGGATATGAACCGTAAATCAAGCGAAGTTCAAGTTTTTTCCGTTCATCTAAAAATCCAAAGTGAGAAGAAAGTTCATTGTGAGTCAGAGGAAAAAGTTTGTATTCAAATTTGCGGCCGGTAAGCGGTTCTTCGGAAAGTGCAGCAAGTTCAAAAGACGATGAACCGGTCACAATCACTTGAACATCATTTCTTGAATCAACAAGAAGTTTTACTGCACGCGGAAGATTTTTTATTTTTTGACCTTCATCAATAAATACGCATTTTTTATTTCCCAAAATCTGAACCCAGTGGCTCTGTGTTACGGTTTCGAAGAGTGCATTGTCTTCATCATCATCGCCATTCAAAAAAATTGCATCAATATTTTCCTGTTTGATAATTTGTTTTGCGAGTGTAGTTTTTCCACATTGACGAGGTCCATAAATTAAAATTGCCTTTCCCTTAAAAAAACGCGAAATGATGTCTTTGGAAATTGTTCTTTCAATCATAATTTGATTATCTGTCGATTTTTTTTAAAAGTCAAGAATTTGCATTTATAAATGCAAAAAAAACTAGTAAATTTGCTTTTATAAGTGCAAATTATCTAGTTTTTAAATTTATATAAAAAAACAGCAGTATTTTCCAATACTGCTGCTTTGTAAGATATTTTTATTGATTCAAGTAGAAATTTTTATTCTTCTTCCTTTTCTGTAACCTGCAAATGCAATTCTTCAAGTTGTTTGTCGTCAACAAAGCTTGGGCATTCGTCCATTGGGCTTGCGGCAAGGTTGTTTTTTGGGAACGCGATTACTTCGTGGATTGAATCTTCGTGGCACATAAGCATTATCAGTCTGTCTAAGCCTGGCGCAATTCCTCCGTGTGGCGGTGCGCCGTATTTGAATGCGTTTACCAAGAAACCGAATGCTTTTTCTGCTCGTTCGCGGCTGTATCCTACGATTTCAAAAATGCGTTCCTGTAATGCAGGGTCATTAATTCTCATTGAGCCGGATGCAAGTTCGTATCCGTTCAAAACCAAATCGTACAAATCGCCTTTTACTGCGGCAGGGTCGCTTTCCAAAATGTCCCAGTATTTTTTCTGCGGAAGCGTGAACATATGATGTTCTGTTTCCCATTTGTTTTCTTCTTCGTTCCAGGCAAAATATGGAAAGTCAACAATCCACACAAAATGGAATTCGTCGTTTTTGTCGTAAAGATTCAAATCTTTTCCAAGCTGCTTTCGAACCGCGCCCATCGCTGTGCAGGCAACCTGCCATTTTTCATCGCTAATAAATAGAAGCAAATCGTTCTTTTCTGCGCCAAGTTTTTCGCAGATTTCGCTTTCTTTTCCGGCAAAGAACTTACTGATTCCGCCTTCAAACTGCAAATCGGTTCCTGAGCCTGTCGAAGGGACAATTTTCATCCAAGCCAAACCTTTTGCGTGATTGATTTTTGCAACGCCTTCCAACGCTTCAATCATTTTTCGGCTGTATTTGTCTGCAACATTTTTTACAACAAGCGCTTTTAATCCGCTTCGTTTGTGTCGTTCAATTTCCATTGAAGACGCTGCTGCACCCGCTTTGAACGCATTAAAATCGCTAAGGTTCGCCATAAAACTTGCATCTTGCATTTTCATTCCAAAGCGCAAATCAGGTTTGTCGCTTCCGTAAAAATTCATTGCATCGTCCCAACTCAATCTGTCAAAATGAACAGGAAGTTTGTAGCCCAAAGTTTTATCAAAAACGTAGCCCATCATTCCTTCAGTTGTTTCAAGAACTTCTTCGCGGTTTGTAAAAGACATTTCCATATCAATCTGAGTGAATTCAGGCTGACGGTCACCACGTGCATCTTCGTCGCGATAACATCGTGCAATCTGGAAATATTTATCAAATCCGCTGACCATCAAAATCTGTTTGTAAAGCTGAGGACTTTGTGGGAGCGAATAAAATTTTCCCGGATGAACACGGCTTGGAACTAAATAATCGCGCGCACCTTCCGGAGTTGATTTTATAAAAGTTGGAGTTTCAATTTCCAAAAATCCTTTTGAAGTAAGATATTCGCGCACGGCAAAAGCAACTTTTGAGCGCAAAATGATGTTGTGCTGCATCGGTTCGCGGCGCAAATCCAAATATCGATATTTTAGGCGCAAATCTTCGTTTGGAAGAACCAAAGTTCCGTCCTTTTGGCGAACTTCTTCTATAGAAAAAGGCAATTCCTGTGAAGTTGTAAAGATTTCAATATCAGTCGCTTCAACTTCAATTTCGCCGGTTGCCATATCAGCATTTATATCTTTTTGGTCGCGGGCAGCAACAACGCCTTCAACTGCAATACAATATTCACTTTTCAAAGACGATGCGATTTTTTTTACTTCGTCGCTAGCACCATCGCCCACTTTAACTTGAGTAATTCCATATCGGTCGCGCAAACGGATAAAAACAAGTCCGCCCAAATCGCGAGTTCGGCTGACCCAGCCATTCAATACAACTTTTTTTCCAACATCAGCGGCACGCAAATCGCCGCAAGTAACTGTACGTTTTGTGTTTTCCATTTTTTTACCTTGAATGTACCATTTTTGCGCCGATTGAGCTTGTCGAAATCAAGCAAAAATCATTGCAAAAAAATTTCTTTAACAAATCTTATTTTAATGATATGAAAGGATTTGTACAACGAGAAAATTTTTGTGCAAGGTTTGAAAGCTTAGACGGGCGTGCCCTTTTTGGTGGTTTCGACAGGCTCAACCACCAAAAAAGTCGGGCTTTTGCGGTATAAAATTGGCTTCGTCAATTTTTCCGTCCAGCCGCACTTCGTGCGTCCGTCCCGCTAACGCGGCTACAATCCCTCACGCAATTACCAAGAAGTATTTATTGCTGTCATTTGAGCGGCAAACGCAGCATCTTCAGCTGCTTTTCTTGTTGCAGCCAAAGTATTTTCTACATTCGCCTTGTGTCTTTCATCTTCGGCAAGTAGCAAAACTTCTACTTGCCAAGATTTTGACTTGTAAATTTTATTCTTGCTTAGAAAAACAAAGTATTGCATTTTGAAAAGAACAACAGCCCATTGCAATTTGCATAGTTTCAAATTTCCAACCTTGAGAAACCATTACATTAATTGCTTTTTCTACTTTTCCAGGATTAATCAATCCTGTGCAAGCTCCGCCTGTTACTTTTACAACTTTAAATGTCATAAAAAGCTCCTTTTTGATTCATTTTGAATCTTTAAATTTATCTAAACGCCAACTGGCATTTTTTCATATTTTTCTTGAACTTTTTTTAATAGTTCTGATTCTGTTTTTTCTAACTTTATATTTCTCCCTTTACATTTGAGTTTTAATTGTTTCCATTCTCTTTTTAAATTGTGAGAAATTAAAATGTCGTGAATTATCAAGCGGAAACAAGGTTCACTCATTTCATTTTCAAAATATTCATCTTTATAACTGCGAGTTTTTAATCGATATAGAGAAATTTTATAAAATCGATATTTTGTTTTTGTTGAAAAAACAATGCGAACTAAACGAATTAAAAGAGGAATTGATAACGCAAAGAAGATTATCGAAAAAAGAATTAAAGGAAATTTAAAAATTAAAAATTTTATTCCGAAAACAAAAAGATAAATTATTCCAAAAAGACAAAGATAACCGTAAAGAAAATACTTTGTAATGAATTTAAAAATGAATTGAATTAGAGTTCTGAGTAATTGTTCTCATTCGATTTTTCCTGTCAAGGCCTTTATATGATTTTCAATCAAATTTTATTAAAATCTTAGTAACAGATTACTTAAAAAAAACAAACGTATCAACTGTTTTGTACGTTCAGTCTTAAGTCAAATGGACATTCAATGCAAGTTGTGAAAAATCTAGGTAAAATATTTAAAAATAGAACAAATCCAAACTTCAACTTGTGATTTGTTCCATTTTTCGATTTTGCACAAAACGATATAATAGAACCTTTATATTTTTTATTTACAGTTTTTCGCCATTCAGCATCATTTATAATTCCAATTCCGTTATCAAAAATATTATAAGCGTTTCCAATTTCAGAAAAATAAGAATGTAATTCTTTTAATTTTTCAACAATTGAAGAACTGTCTTTTTCAAAAACTTCGCTTTTTGATTCCACATTTACAACTTGATTTGCAGAATTTGTTGCAGTTCCGCATTTAGGGCAAAAATTTACATCATCTTCCATTTGCGTACCGCATTTTGTACAGAATTTCATAAAATCTCCTTATCTAAAAGATTTTACTACTATAGCCCTAAATTCGAGTTTTGACTCTAGGATAAGATTTCAGCCTGCATTGCAAA
>CAYSDV010000016.1:0-29106 GCA_964429905.1 uncultured Treponema sp.
GGATTACGCCTTTTTTGTAAATTTTTATAAAACTCGAAATTTGGGCTATTTATTAATTTTATACAAAAATCTGCAAAATATTAGGGTTTATAAAAGTCCGCAAAATTATTTACACTGCACAAAAATCCGTTTTTGCTGCACGTGGTGTTGGTTGCCTAGGTTGTCAGCGTTCTCCACGCTTCCGACCTGGACCAACAAAAGTTCGCAAAATCCGGTTTTTGTTTCGTGTAAATAATTTTTAGCGTTTTTTATAATAAACCCCGCTATTTTTTTGTTGTTTTGCGAAGCGACGTATATCCAAGCGCGCGCATGGAATTCAGCACCGCAACGAATGAAACTCCCACATCACCGAAGACTGCAAGCCACATTGTTCCGATTCCTATGCCGCTTAAAATCATAATCAGAGCCTTTATTCCTATAGAAAAGACAAGATTTTGGTAAACAATACGCAAAGTTCTTTTTGAAATGCGGATTGAGTCTGCGAGTTTTGACGGTTCGTCCGTCATAATTACAACATCTGCGCTTTCTATTGCCGCATCAGAGCCAAGCGCGCCCATTGCAACTCCTACATCTGCGCGGGCAAGAACAGGCGCATCGTTTATTCCGTCGCCGGCGAATGCAACTTTGCCCTTGCTGCCTTTTAATTCATTCAAAAGAATTTCTACTTTGGAAACTTTGTCCTGCGGCAAAAGTTCCGGAAAAACATCTGTTATGCCAAGTTCGGCAGCGGCTTTTTCTGCGGATTTTTTGTTGTCGCCGGTAAGCATAACGATTTTTGAAACCCCCGCTTTTTTTAAGTTTTTAATCGCAGTTTTTGCATCGCTTTTTATTTGGTCAGAAATTACAATGTATCCAAGATATTTTTTTTCTTCCGCAATAAAAATTACAGTTCCAGATTTGTCGCAATCAAGGTCTTTTTGCAAAACCGGAATATTGTTTTTCTGCATAAGTTTTACATTGCCTGCAAGAACCTCTTTTCCGTTCAAAGTAACTTTTATTCCGTGTCCGGCAATTTCTTCCGCGCCGGAAATATTCTGCTTTCCGCAAAGTTCGCAGGAATGAGCCGCATTTATGGATTTTGCAACCGGATGATTGGAACGGACTTCTGCGTGCGCTGCAATTGCAATAAGCTGTTCTTTTGAAATGTCGCTTGTTGCAGGGCATATTTCTGTAACTTCGAAAACGCCCTTTGTTAAAGTTCCGGTTTTATCAAAAACAGCGGTTTTTGTATTGCAGAGCGATTCCAAAGCAGAAGAACCTTTCATTAAAATTCCGTTGCGGCTTGCGGCTCCGATTCCGCCAAAAAAAGTAAGCGGAACAGAAATTACAATTGCGCAAGGGCAGGAAACAACCAGGAAAGAAATTGCTCTGTAAACCCAAGTTGACCATTGCCATTCACCTTTTGCAAGACCAATTAAAACAGTTGGAATTATTGCAACTGCAACAGCGAGCGCGCAAACAACCGGCGTGTAAACTTTGCTGAATCTTGTTATAAAACGCTCAGTTTTTGTCTTTTTTTCGTTGGAAAATTCAACAAGTTTTATGATTCTGGATGCGGCAGATTCAGAAGAAATCCGGCTTGTTTTTATTTCAATAACAGAATTCTTGTTTATTGCGCCGGAAAAAACTTCCGAACCTTCAAAAACTTCCACCGGAACAGATTCTCCTGTTAAGGTTGAATTGTCCACGAACGAAGAACCCTTTGTTATTATTCCGTCAACCGGAATGCGTTCGCCGGGCTTTACGATAACAGTTTCGCCGATTTGAACTTCTTCCGCTTTTACATTTTGTATGTTGCCGCCGCGCAGAACATTTGCTGTGTCCGGACGGATTTTCATAAGCGAATTGATTGATTTTTCCGATTTTCCTACCGCATAATCTTCAAATCGTTCGCCAATCTGATAAAAAAGCATAATCGCAACCGCTTCCGGAAGTTGCCCGATGCAAACCGCACTTAGCGAAGCTACAGACATAAGAAATTTTTCGTCGAAAATTTCTCCGTGGAAAAGATTGTAAATTGCGCTTTTTACAACATTGTAACCGACCAAAAGATATGCTGCCAGATTTGCAAAAGTAAACGCATATTTTTGATATTCTTCAATATTCGGAACATTTTTTATAAAATCACCAAGTTTGATATTTTCAAGGACAACCGCAAAAATCAAAAGAATTGCAGAAAGAATTATTTTTCCAAGCGGAACATCTTCTTCGTGTTCATCGTGGTCGCATCCTTCGCATTTGATGTGATGCTTGTGTTCGTGAGCGTGTTCAGTTTTTACAGATTCATTGTGTTCGTTCAAAATATTTTACCTCCAGTTTATTCCAAAGGGGCGCCTGCCCCTCGCTGCAAACCTTCGGGGTTTCGTAGGCTCAACCCCTTCGGTTTTCCGCTGCCCCCTCGCCTAGGGGCAAACTTCGTTTTCCCCTAAAACCCCTTTTTATTCGCCTATATGATCTAATCCTTGTGCAAGAATTGAATGTACGTGTGCATCTGCAAGGGAATAAATAAGCGATTTTCCTTCTCTTGTAAATTTTACAAGCCCATTTGCCTTTAAAATGCGCAGCTGGTGGCTTACAGCGGATTGTGTCATTCCCAGATTTTCTGCAATGGCGTTTACAGAAAGCGAGTTGTCCAGCAAAACAAAAAGAATTTTGATTCTTGTAGAATCGCCGAATATTTTAAAAAGTTCAGCAAGGTCAAACAATGTGTCTTCGTCTGGCATTGCATCTGAAACTTCTTTGTTTTCCATAAAAACTCCTGTAATTGAATTTTTTTTATCCTGTTCATTTGAACATCTGTTCATATATTAAGATAATAGACTTTTATTGTCAATAAAAATTCGCGGATAGTTCTGAACGCAAAAATTCTGCAATTTAATATTTTATTTCTAAACATTCGGTTCCGTTTTCCGATAATCAAAATGAAAGAAAAAAATCGTAAAAAGGAGGCGAATAATGTCTGTTTCTATTAGTTCCGCATATTCAAATATTGCCTCTTCCAATCTTTCTAAAATTTACGTTCCGGTAAATAAATCAGCGGTTTTATATTCGCATTTTGACCATGTTTCCGGCTTTGTTGCAAAAAACGGACAGAACGGAGTTTCCATTTCTAAAATTCAGATTTTAAACACTTTGATAGATCACCTTTCTGCTATAAAGAGCGGAAAAGTTCCTGCCGCTGTAAAAAATTCTACTCCGGAACAAATTGATTCTATGATTACAAACTACCAGACGCAAATCCGGCAGGCAGTGCAGTCCGCTTCTTCTGTTGCGAATGGAGTTGCTGGCGCAAAACCGGAACCAGGCGTACTCTTTTCTATAAATGCCTAAACTGTTATAATTTTTTTATAGCAGAATCTTTCTGTTTGTTTCTTATCCTATTTTTTAATCAGGAGACAAAATGTTTTTTCTTCAAATTTTGATTCTTGTTGCCGGTTTTTTATTTTTAGTAAAAGGTGCTGATTTTTTTGTGGACGGAGCTTCGCAGATTGCAAAAAGATTTAATATTCCTTCAATTGTAATTGGTCTTACAATTGTTTCTTTTGGAACAAGTCTTCCTGAACTTGCAGTAAGCGTTACTTCTGCGATAAAAGGAATAAACGGAATTGCGATTGGCAATGTTGTAGGTTCAAATATTGTAAATCTTATGTTTGTTGCGGGTTTGGCTGCGTTTATTTCCCCTATGCAGATGGGAAAATCTTTGATGAAAAAAGACTTTCCTTTTTCCATTCTTGTTACTCTTGCTCTTTTTTTGATGTGCGCAGACAAACTTTTTTTGCCGAATTCAGAAAATATTATTTCGCGCGCGGACGGACTTGTTCTTCTTTTGTTCTTTGTGATTTTTATGTATTCAACAGTTTCTTATTCGCTTTCAAACAAAAATGAAGAGGAAGTTGCGGAAGAAGAAAAATCTTCGCTGCCAAAAATTATTTTCTTTACGATTATTGGTCTTGTGGGTGTAATTCTTGGCGGACAAATGGTTGTAAACAGCGCGACTTACATAGCAAAAGCCGCTGGAATGAGCGACACTTTGATTGGACTTACTATTGTTGCGTTCGGAACTAGTCTTCCGGAACTTGTTACAAGCGTAATTGCAGCCAGAAAGGGCGAAAACGACATTGCGATGGGAAATGTAATCGGTTCGAATATTTTTAATATTCTGTTTATTCTTGGCGTTTCCGCAACGATTACGCCGCTTAGCGTTGACAACGAATGTATTTTCGATTCTTTGATTTTGATAGGATTCAGCGCTCTTGTATGGATTATGGCGCGCCCTAAGTATAAGCTGAACCGTCCTTGCGGAGCAATTATGAGTTTGCTCTACATTGCTTACGATATATTTATCTTTTTGCGCTAAAAAATAACGCGCCGCGAAGCCAGGCGCCGTGCACCGAGGGGTAGGCGAAAACCGAAGGTGATTGAGCTTGTCGAAATCCCGCAGGTTTGAGCCGTAGGGCAGGCGCCCTCCTTTGCGCTTACCTGAGCTTCTTTTATGCTTTTATCTATTTTGTTTTTCCTATTTTCTAATCTTTGAAAAAATGTTATTATTTTTTTACTTCCACTAATAAAAAAGAGGTTTGAAGAATGCCGTATTCAGAACCAACTGAGCTTGCTGTTATTGCATGCCCTGGCGGAGAAGCCTTTGCAGATGCAGTAATTACGCACTTAAAGCACATGTACAAACATCGTTTTACATTGAAAAATGATGCCATTTCTAAGCGTTACAATCTTGAAAAATCAGAACTTATCAACAAGATTAATCTTGACAATGACCTTGAAACTTCTGATTTGGTTATCCGCGGAGCGATTGACAAGTATCGTGCGCCGACTTTTAAGGTTGACACAACTTTCACTTACTTTGCGAACGGAGAATTCAAGACTGAAATTAACGAATCTATCCGCGGAAAAGATGTTTTTATTTTCCAAGATGTAGAAAATCATGAAGTTATCAGTTTGAACGGGGGCAAAAATAAGATTTCGCTTTCTGTAAATGATCATTTGATGTGTCTTTTGAACACAATTGATTCTGTGCGACAGGCTGGAGCCGCAAAAATTACGCTTGTAGTTCCGGTTTATCCTTATAGCCGTCAGCACAAAAAGAAGGGACGCGAAGGTCTTGCTGCGGCAATGCTCGGACATGTTTACGAAATGCTTGGTGTTTCGCGCATTATTACGCTTGATATTCACAGCCGCGAAATTGTAAACGCATTCAATACAATAAATTTGGAAAATCTCCATGCCAGTTATCAGATAATCCGCGAACTTGGCAAAATTGTAGATTTGACCGGCAAAAAAGATGATTTGGTTGTTGTTTCGCCTGATACCGGCGCAATCGACCGCAATAAATTTTATGCTTCGGGATTAAAGCTTCCGCTTGCGATGATTTATAAAGAACGCGATTATTCTGTTGTTACGCAGAACGCAAAAGATACTAACATCAAGAGCGTAAAATTGCTTGGCGATGTAAAGGGCAAAGTTGCTTTCCTGGCGGATGATATGCTTGGAACTGGCGGAACTTTGCTCAAAGCAATGTCGTTCCTTAAAGATAACGGCGCTACAAAAGTTATTGCCGCTATAAGTTTGCCGTTCTTTACAGGAAACGCAATCGAACTTTTTGACGAAGCGTATAAACAAGGTTTGTTCTACCGTGTAATTGGAACGAACGCGGTTTATCACGAAGAACTTCTTGAAAAAGAATGGTATATTTCTACTGATGTTTCCGGTTTGTTCGCAAATGTAATCACACGAATACATCACAATCAGTCGATTGGCGATTTGTTGGACAACCGTACTATTATTGAAAAAATCGTAAAAGCGCAGCAAGAATCTGCAAAACAGGCAAATTCATAGGCAAATAAAAGTGAACTTGCTTTGCGCTGATATTGGAACAACCTCGCTGAAAATGGGAATTATTTCCGAAGATGGCGGGGTTGTTTCGTCTGTTCAAAAATTTTTTGATTTATCTGCTGCAGACGATTTTTTTGCGGAAGAATGGCTTTTGCGTTTTAGCGAAGGCTGCAAAGAACTGCTGGATGGCGGAAAATTAAATATTTCTGCGGTTTGCATTTCCGGGAACGGACCAACGATTGTTGCAGAAAGCGGGCGCACTTTGCTTTGGAACAGTCCGCTTGCAAAAAAACTTAAAAATATTCCGGAAACAAAATCTTTTTATATTCCGCAGTTTTTAGCTTTTAAAACTTTTTTTCCGCAGGAATGGGAAAATTCAAAATATATTTTTTCCGGCCCGGAATTTTTAATTTACAAACTTACCGGAAACGCTTTTTCTGTTTTGCCGGAAAAACGTTTTGAAATCGCCTATTGGACAAATTCTGAATTAGCTGAATTCAATATTGAAACTGAAAAAATTCCGCCGTTTGTTCCGCTTGGCCATAATGCCGGAAATGTGCAAAAAAACGTTGCTGTTCAACTTGGAATTGGTGAAGTTCCTGTTTTTTGCGGAGGCCCGGATTTTATTGCCGCATTGATTGGAACTGGAACTGTGGAACCTGGAAAACTTTGCGACAGAAGCGGTTCCAGCGAAGGCATTAATTTGTGCGCGAAAATGCCGGTTTTTGCAGAAGGTTTCAGAACTTTGCCTAGCGCAATTCCGGGGCTTTGGAATATTTCTGTTATAATTCCCAAGTCAGGAATTCTTTTGGATGAATATAAAAAAGAAATTGAAAAATTTGAAGGCGCAAGTGTTTCCTGGAAAGAAATTATAGATGATTCTTTTGAGGACAAAAACAGCGAAGGCTTTAGAATTCTTTGCGAACTTTCAGCAGATGTAAAAAATGCGGTTCTTGCGTTAAAAAAACTTGCAGCGCAAAATAGTCTTGCTTTTGATAATAAAATGAGCGTAACCGGCGGTCAGGCAAAAAATGAACGGTGGCTGGAAAAAAAAGCGGCCGATTGCGGACTTGATTTGGAAATCTGCAATTCTGCGGATTCTGAACTTGTCGGAAATGCTGTGATTGCGCTTTTCGGGCTTGGAAAATACAAAACGCTTCAGGAAGCGGCAAAAAACGTAGTTCATTCCACAAAAGAAATTTGCGCAAATAAAAAAATCGGAAAAGAACTGAAAATTTATAAAATCCCGGAAAATCTTAAAACGATAATTTTTGATATTGATTCAACTTTATATACAAGCCAATCTTATGCATTTGAGCAAGTTGATGTGCAGATTCGTTATTGGGCAAAAAAACGCGGAATAAGCTCTGCGCAGGCGCGTAACGAAATTAGTGAATTCCGGAAAGAATGGTCTAAAGAGCACGGCGGAAAGAAAATCAGTTTGGGAAACACATTAACTTATTTTGGCGTAAGCATAGCGGAAAGTATTGCGATGCGCAGAAATCTTCTGGAACCGGCGGATTTTTTGGAATATGACGAAATGCTTGTGCAGACTATAAAAACTTTGCGGAAATATTACAAATTGATTTGCGTTACAAATAATCCCGTTCTGCCGGCAAAAAAAACTTTGGATGCGATTGGCATTTCTGAATTAATTCCGGATATAATCGGCTTGGATACATCCGGCAAATCAAAACCTGCGCGCGAACCTTTTGAACTCGCCCTAAAAAAAACTGGTTCAAAACCGGAAGAATGCATTTCGATTGGCGACCGCTACGATATGGACATTTCGCTTCCTTTGGAAATGGGAATGGGCGCAATTTTAGTAACAGGAGTTTGCGACGTTTACAAACTTCCGGAAATTTTCCAGAAATTTTCTCTTTACGAAAAAAAAGCAAACCGCTAATATGTTTTTAGAACAGTTACTCTTTTTGGAGAATTGATTCAACCGCGGTTTTGCGACCGCAAACAAACGCTCTTTTATAAAAGACTTGATCTTTAAGGACAGGTACTATGACTACTCTTGATTTTTTTAACTACAAACAGGAAAATCGTAAAATTTCTATGGTTACGTGTTATGACGCAACATTTGCACGGATTGTGGAAAAATCGGAAATTGACTGCATTTTAATCGGCGACAGTTTAAGCATGGTTATGCACGGAAAAAAAACTACAATTCCTGCAAAAATGCGTTGGATGGTCGAACACACACAAAGCGTGCGCAGCGGCACTGAAAAATACATAATTGCGGACATGCCGTTTTTGAGCACTCGTAAAGGAATAAAGCATGCAACAAAATGTGCCGGAAAACTTTTAAAAGCCGGTGCAAACTGCGTAAAAATAGAAGGAGTTTTTGCTCAGGAAAAAATATTGCGCCATCTAGTGCTAAGCGGAATTCCGGTTGTAAGCCATTTGGGACTTACTCCGCAGTTTTATCAGGCTTTTGGCGGACACAAAATGCAGGGAAAAACGCAGGCCGCTGCGGAAAAAATTATTGAAGAAGCAAAAAAAGCGGAAGAACTTGGCTGCATTGCGATTGTTCTTGAATGTATTCCGGCGGCGTTGGCGGAACAGATTACAAAAATTGTAAAAATTCCCACGATTGGAATTGGAGCCGGCGTTAATGCAAACGGGCAGGTTCTTGTTTTGCAGGATTTGCTTGGACTTAGCGGATTTAAACCTCGGTTTGTGCGCCAATATTTGAACGGAGCGGAACTTGTTCAGAACGCATTGAATAATTATGCGAAAGACGTTTTAAATTCAAATTTTCCGGGAATGGAAGAAACAAAATAAAATTCGGGCGTTGCGCCGCTTTGCGTCGCCGGGCTTTTGCGGTATAAAATTGGCTCCGCCAATTTTTCCGTCCAGCCGTACTTCGTACGTCCGTCCCGCTTCGCGGCAGCAATCCCTAACGCATTCGCACTTAAAAATTGTATCAATAAAAAGGAAATAATTATGGAAATTATAAAAACAGTAAAGGAATTCCAGGAAATAAGAAAAACTCTTCAATCAAAAAAAATCGGTTTTGTCCCTACAATGGGCGGGCTTCACGCCGGGCATCTAAGCCTTGTAAACCGTTCAAAATCAGAAAACGAAATTACAGTTGTAAGCGTTTATTTAAATCCTACTCAGTTTAACGATAAAAAAGATTTGGAAACTTATCCTGCAAATTTTAGCGAAGATGCAAAACTTTTGGAAAACGCAAAAGTTGATTATCTTTTTGCGCCTACTTATTCGGAAATGTATCCGGATGATTACAAATACAAAATTACGGAAAACTTTTTTTCCAAAACTTTATGCGGAGCAAAACGTCCGGGACATTTTGACGGCGTTCTTACAGTTGTTATGAAACTTTTTAATATCGTCCGCCCTGCAAATGCGTATTTTGGCGAAAAAGATTTTCAGCAATACGAACTTTTAAAAGGAATGGTTGAAGCGTTTTTTATGAACATAAACATTGTTCCGTGTCCGATTGTGCGCGAAAAAAACGGACTTGCAATTTCCAGCCGCAACAAAAAACTTTCCAAAAAAGCGCTGGATATTGCGCCTAAATTTTATGAAATTCTTTCCGGAAAGGAAACTTTGGAAGAAAAATCTGCGGCTCTTACAAAAGCGGGTTTTAAGGTTGATTACATTACAGAACAAGGCGGCCGGCTTTACGCGGCGGTTTTTCTTGAAGATGTGCGCCTTATAGACAATATTAAACTTTGATAAAAACGGATTTGCGCCTAAGCCGCATTTTTGATTATTAATAAAGGAATTGCTATGAAAAAAAATATTTTGCTTAATGTTTCCGGTTCAATTTCCGCATACAAAGCCTGCGCCTTAATCAGTCTTTTAACAAAAAATGATTTTTCTGTGCGCGTTATTGCCTCTGAGTCTGCGCTGCATTTTGTCGGAAAAGCCAGTTTTGAAGGTCTAAGCCACAATCGTCTTGAAACAAGTATGTTTGAAAGCGAAGACCCGATTGCGCACATAAACCTTGCGCAAAACTGGGCGGATTTAATAATAAGCTATCCTGCCAGCGCAAACACAATAAACCGGCTTGCTTGCGGCTTGGCAGACGATTTGTTCGGGGCGGTTTGTCTTGCAAACAATTTTAATAAACCGCTTTTAATCGCTCCGGCAATGAATACGCAGATGCTTTTACATCCAAGCGTTCAGGAAAGTTTGGAAAAACTGCAAAAATGGGGCGCAAGAATTCTTCCATGCGGAAATGGAAATCTTGCCTGCGGAACAACCGGCGAAGGAAGGCTTTTGGAGCCGGAAGAAGCGTTTGCTTTTATAAAAAAATCGCTTGAAAACGAATAGGACTGCAAATTTTATGAAAATTCTGATTACCGGCGGCGGAACCAGCGAACCGATTGATTCAGTGCGCTATATTACAAATTTTTCTACAGGAAAGACTTCTTCGTTTTTGGCGGATTTTTTTGCAGAGCGCAAAAATACCGTAACAGCGCTTATGGCGGAAAATGCAGTAAAACCGCTTGATGAAAACATAAAAATTATTACATTCAAAACGTTTTGCGATTTGAAAAATTCGCTTGAATCGGAATGTAAAAAAAATGATTTTGATGCGATAATTCATGCGGCGGCGGTAAGCGATTTTAGCGTTGGTTCCGTAGAAATCGGCGCAAAAGTATTTTTACCGGGCGAACTAAGCAAAATAAGTTCGGAAGAAAATATTGTTTTGCGCCTTAAAAAGAATCCCAAGATTTTATGCAAAATAAAAAATTGGTCGGGCGGAAAAGCAAAACTGATTGCGTTCAAGCTTACAAGCGGCGCAAACGAAGAGGAAAAAATTCTTGCTGTAAAAAAACTTTTTGAATCGGAAAAAGATTTTACAGCCCTTCCGGATTTTGTTGTGCAAAACGACAAATCGGAAATAACGGAAAGCAGACATTCGTGTGCAATTTACGCAAAATCAGAACAAAATAATTGTTTTGCGCTTTGCGAAAGAACGGAAACTCTTGAAGAATTTGCGGAAAGTCTGGAAAAATTGCTGAAAAAGGGGTTTTAGGGGAAAACGGAGTTTGCCCCTAGGAGAAGGGGTAGCGGAAAACCGAAGGTGGTTGAGTTTATCGAAACCCCGAAGGTTTGCAGCGAGGGGAAGGCTTTCCCCCGCATTTTGAAATTACTGAAAATTACTGATTATTTTTGGAGGAAAAATGATTTTATCTTTGGATGTTGGAAATTCTCATATGACGGGCGGTTTGTTTGAAGGCGAAAAATTGGTGTTTCAGTTCAGAAAAACAACTCAAAAAGGTTCCAGTTCGGACGAAATCGGAATTTTTTTGCGCGCGGTTTTAAGGGAAAACGGATTTGAATGGAACAAAATTGAAAAAATCGGGATTTGCAGCGTTGTTCCGCAAATAAATTATTCACTTTCCAGCGCAATCACAAAATATTTTAAGAAAGATTCGCTTTTTATTCAGGCAGGAGTAAAAACCGGACTGAAGCTTAAATATTCAAATCCAAAAGAAATCGGTGCGGACAGAATTGCGGGCGTGGTTGGCGCGGCAAGTCTTTTTCCGGATGAAAATTTAATCATAATTGATATGGGAACGGCTACAACAATAGATTGCGTTACAAAAAACAAAGAATATCTGGGCGGCGCAATTTTGCCGGGTTTGCGAATCAGTGCTGAAGCATTGGCTGGCGGAACGGCTAAACTGCCTGCGGTGGAAATTGCAAAGCCGGAGCATATGTGCGGCACAAATACTGTGGAAGCGATTCAGAGCGGTCTTTATTTTGGGCACGCGGGTGCAGTCCGCGAACTTACGTTTCTTTTTGAAAAAAATGTTTTTAAGGGCGAAAAGGTTTTTGTGATTGGAACGGGCGGATTTTCCCGCATTTTTGAGGAATACAATCTTTTTAATACGATTTGCCCGGAACTTGTTCTTTTGGGCGTGGCAAAAACTGTGGAAATGAACGGATAAATGATTTTTTGCAGTTGAGTTGGCGCTGATGTGCGCAGTTCAACTTGCAATGACGATATTAAGGAAGAAAAAATGCAGATAACTGTTTTAAAATCAAAACTCCACCGGGCGACTGTAACGGATGCCAACTTAAATTACGAAGGCTCAATCAGCATAGATATTGAACTTTGCAAGGCTGCTGGAATGCACAATTGGGAAAAAGTTGATATTTTGAATGTGAACAACGGAGAGCGCTTTTCGACTTATATAATTCCGGGGAAAAAAGGCGAAATATGTTTGAACGGCGCGGCCGCCAGAAAAGCCTGTGTTGGAGATAAAATTATAATCGTAACGTACACTTCAATTGAAGAAAGTGATGCCGAAAACTGGAAGCCGAATGTTGTTTTGCTTGGCACAGACAATTCTGTAAAAGATTTGTAGTTTTGCAAAGATTTGCTACAAACCAAGCTTTTTTAAGTCGGAAAAGCGTTCTTCCATAGATTGTGCGTTCTGCATTTCGGTTGAGCGCACTGCATCGGACAAGTACGGAAGAATAACGCGATTTTTTATTTCATTCCATTTAGGCGGCTTTTTTTCAGAAACTGTGAATGTGCCTGCCTGCGGAATGTTCGTAAGCATTGCAGGATAGTATACAGGAAGAATGTGTTCGTTCACATTTCTTAAAGAAGAAAATCCGCCGGCAATTCCGAACTGCACTGTATCAAGATTTGAAGTGAATTTTCTTTCTATAATAGCGTGCTGCGTTTCCGATTTGAAAAACCAGGAAATGAATTCCGCCGCAAGAGCCGCTTTTGTTGTTGTTTTTGCAATTCCCATGTAAATTATTGAATCTTCAATTGGAATCAGACCGTCGTTGTTAAGCCAGCGGAAATCCAGGTTTGCAAGTTGGGTTTCGCTCATAGAAAAAAGTTTATCCGAAGTTACAAACGAAAAGAGCGTTCTGCCCGAAGTAACCTGCTTGTCCGGCGTTTCTGAAAGATATTTGTAAACAAAGTCGCTTTCTGTTTGTGGCGATGTGTTTGCTGTTGTAATCCAGTTTTTAAGATATTCAATTGTTTCGTCTATGGAAGTTTTGTTGTATGTGAACGTGTTTTTTTTGTCTTCCCTGAAATTTGCGCCCCTAAGCTGTGTTGCCGTGTAGATAAAATTTGAATTGCTCTGCGGGGCAAATCCGATTGCTGTATAAGCGTCTTTTTTATTTTTTTTGTTGAATTCCGCTCCGGCTTCCTTTAGTTCTTCAAGTGAAATCGTATAATTGTTTTTTACAAATTCTTTGTTTTCTGAAGAAAAAATCATTGCCGGAATATTAAAGCTTACCGGCAGAATATATTGATGGTAACCGGAAGTTCCGGATTGCAAAAGTGTTTTGTAAAAATCAGAAGAAGAAAGATATTTTCTGTTAAAAAGAAAATCCAAAGAAATAAAATTCTTCTTTATTTTGTTGTTCTTTAAAAATGTTCCTACAATTACGTCCGGCGGAAAATCATCTTTTGGGGATGAAAGTTTTGCGGCAATATTTTCTTTATAAACAAGAACCGCTTTTTGTTTGTGGCTCTTGTTATAAAGTTCTATTGTAGGAGCAAGTTCGCTGTTGTCAGTCCAAATTACAAGGCGTTTTTCAGATTTTTGCTTACAGCCTGAAAGAGATACGGATGCTGCAAATATTGCAGCAAAAAGAAAAAATTTGAAAAACGTTGATTTGAACTTTGCATTAAGCACGCTGCAATTCCTCGGCCGTATTGTAAATTTCAGCGTAAACCTTTTCAATAAGGTCTTTTTCTATGCTGCTGAATGCAACGCGCAAAGTGTTCTTGTCAATTGAAATTGTGCCGATGCCTTTTTCGTCCAAAAGTTTTTGGCGCAAAGTTTCCGCATCGAATCCGTTTGTATGAAAACTCATAAAATAGCCGGAATTGAAAGGAAGCGCTTCTATTGCATTTGATTTATGCGAATCAACGAATTTTCGCACAACATCGTAACGCTCTTTTAAAACTTTTTTGAACGCTTCTTTTTCCGCATCATTATTTGAATCTTGGAAAGACTTTAAAATTATACTCTGCGAAGGAGTTGCCGCGCAAGAAACAGAAGAACGGATTACGCCCATCAGTTTTTTTACAAGCGCGTCATATTGCTCGTCTGTAAAACCTTTGCATCCGAACGTTAAGAATCCGCAACGTAGGCCCCATGCAAAGTCTTCTTTTGTAGGACCATCGGCTTTTACGGCAAGAATATTTTCGTGAAGATCAGCTATGTGCGCAAAAAGGCTTTGCGGTTCAATGTTTTCTTCGTAATTCAAACCGAAATACGCATCATCGCTTATTACAAGAATTTTTGCGCCTGTTTCTGCAGTTTCTTTTAAAATTCTGCAAAGTTCTTTCACTTCTTCTTTTGTCGGACTGTAACCGGAAGGGTTCTGCGGAAAATTCAAAATAAGGCGAACTGAACCGTATTTTTTTGCTTCCGCTTTTACTGCGTTTTCAAGACCTTCGATGTTGAATTTTCCGTCTTTGAACATTTCAAACTGGTGAAATTCTGCACCGCGTCGGGCATCTGCAATAAGAACGTAGTTGTCCCAGCTTGGATTTGGCGCAAGCATAGGTTTTTCTGAATCAACAAAAAGATCCATTATGTAAGAAAGTCCGGCTGTGAGTCCTGGAACTACAACTGGAAGCGAAGTTTTTTTATTCGCAAGAATAGGATTTTTTTTGAGCTGTTTTTGCTTCCATGCTTCGCGTAATGCTGGAAGTCCGGCTGTAGGCGCATAAGCAACCAATTCGCTGGAAGAAAGTTCCGGCGCCCATTTATGAACAGACGGAAGAATTGCCGGTTTGCCGTTTATAACGGTTGTGCCGATTGTTCCGTTTGCAACAGAAGCTTTTTGTTTTGCTTCGCCGCCCTGCGCAATAATTCCGCGCGGAAAATAAATCCGTTTTCCTAAATCAGAGAACAATGCGTCTGCTGATGTGCCTTTTAATAAATTGTTTAATTCTTGTGCTAATGGATTCAACATGATAAATTGATTATAATGATTTGTAAAAGCAATGTAAATTAAACTTTAATAAATATGTGGGAATGATTTTAATATGGAAAATGTTAGTTTAACCGAACTTGAAAATTGCAGAAAACTTGTTGAAAAGTGCAGGGAAGAAGCAAAAAAGCGTCTTGTCGGACAGGAATATCTTATTGACGGAATTTTAACGGCTTTTGTTGCCGGAGGACACGTTCTTTTGGAAGGCGTTCCGGGGCTTGCAAAAACGCTTGCAGTAAAAACTTTTGCGCAAATCAGCGGATTGGATTTTAAACGGATTCAGTTTACGCCGGATCTTTTGCCTGCGGATGTAAGCGGAACCCTTATTTATGAGCAGGGAAAGGGAACGTTCAGTGTTCGCAAAGGTCCTGTTTTTTCAAATGTTGTTCTTGCGGACGAAATTAACCGCGCGCCTGCAAAAGTTCAGTCTGCAATGCTTGAGGCGATGGAAGAAAAACAGGTTACAATCGGTGAGGAAACTTATAAACTTCCGGAACCGTTTTTTGTGCTTGCAACGCAGAACCCGATTGAGCAGGAAGGAACTTACAATCTTCCGGAAGCGGAACTTGACCGCTTTCTTTTAAAGTTGAACGTAAATTATCCTACTGCGGAAGAAGAAATTGAAATTGTAAAAACTCAAGGAGCGGTTTCGGAAGTTCCTGTGAATCAGGTTCTTAGCGCAAAAGAACTTTTAAAGTTCCGCGAAATGAACCGTCAGATTGTATGCGACAATAAAATTGTTGAATATATTGTTCAGATTGTTGCGGTTACAAGACCAAGCTCGAAAAAGAAAACTGATTACGATATTACCCGTTATATTACGTTCGGTGCTTCGCCACGTGCAGGAATTGCAATGCTCCAGTGTGCAAAGGCTACGGCGCTTCTTGCCGGACGTTCTTTTGTTCTTCCGGAAGATGTAAAAAAAGTTGCGCCTCTTGTTCTGCGCCATAGAATTGTGCTTTCTTACGAAGCGGCCGCGGATAATATTACCGCCGACGAAATAATTGCAAAAATATTGGATTTTATTCCGGTTCCGTAACTCTGTTTTTTACGTGCGGCCGAGGGGGGGGGACTTTTCCCCCGCTTTCAAAAATAGGAAATTTTAATGGAACATTTATTGGCAGGCTCAAAGGATTCTTTGACCCAAAAAGCGACATATCTTCGGATTGCGGCTAGAAAACTTGCAGAAAGTATGAAAACCGGCGGATTTAAATCTCTTTATCGCGGGCAAGGTGTGGAATTTGCCGGCGTTCGGGAATATCTTCGTGGTGATGATGTGCGCGCTATTGACTGGAATGTTACTGCGCGGATGGGAAAACCTTTTGTAAAAATGTTTGAAGAAGAACACGAACTGCAAATATTTTTGATAGTTGACCGTTCCGCTTCTATGTTTACGGGTTCAAATAATAAGGTAAAATACGAAACTGCCGCGGAAACTGCCGCCCTTCTTGCGCTTTGCGGCGAATTGAATGAAAGTCCGGTCGGTGCGGTTTTTTTTGATGGCTCTATTCATTTTTCTTGCACTCCGGAAGCGGGCCGGGAACGAACAATGCTGCTTCTTTCCAGGCTTGATGAAGTTTGCGGAACGGAAAAAGGTTCTGTTTTGGGGAATGCGATTACCGGGGCCGTAAAAATGTTAAAGCATCATTCGCTTGTTTTTGTGATTTCTGATTTTAGAAGCGCGGGCTGGGAAGAGCCTTTTAAGCGCTTGTGTCAAAAAAATGATGTTGCGGCGGTTCGCATTTCCGATTCAACGGATTGGGAATTGCCCGATGTGGGCGCGTTTGAATTTTCGGATAACGAAACAAATGTTCATTGCGTGCTTCCGACTTCAAGTCCGAATTTTAAATCCGCATGGCGCGATTATTATAGAAAAAGAACTGCAAAAATAGAAAGTTTTTGCGCCAGACACGGAGCGGGATTTGTTTCAATTTCAACAGAGGAAGATGTTGTGCGCCAGCTGTTGAACTTTTTTGCTGCAAAAAATTACGGAAATCATCAGTGGGGAGGCAGATAGTTTTGAAACATTTTAAGTATGCGCCGCTCTTTTCTGTTCTTTTTGCAATATTTTCGCTTGCGCCGCTTTTTTCGCAGTCGGAAACAATGCAGATGCTTGTTCCTAAACGAATTTATGTCGGAGATACGGCTGAACTTCATTATACGTTCCGTTCTAATATAGATTTTTTTCCGAACGAAGACAATTTGACTGAAAAAACTCTTATTTTGGAAAAATTGCCTTTTGACTGCGACAATGAAAACTTTACTGTTTACAAAGCGGTTATTCAGCGGAACGGTTTGCTTTATACGGTTGTTATTACATTTTCTCCGTGGAAGACTGGTTTTATTGATTTTCCGGAGTTTGATTTGTTTTCTGTAGTTTTTGGTTCAGGGAAATCTGTTCCTTTTATGATTGATTTTGCTCCGGTTGAAGTGAATTCGATTCTTCCGAAAGGGGAAGATTCTGCTTTGCGCGGAATAAAAGGACCTTTGCTAGTTCCGGGAACTATTTATGTTATTTATGTTGCGATAGTTTTATTTGTTGCTCTTTTGATATTTGTTTTGCATACGATAATAAAATGGCAGCAGATTTTGCAGAAAATCAAAGAAAAGAAAACTTTGCATCTTTATGCAAAAAATGCGCGGAATGCTCTGCGTCAGTTCAAGAAGCTTGAAAAAAATTCTTTGAAAATAAATGATGTTGCGTTTTGTCTTGCAGTGCAGCAGATTTTCAGATATTACCTTACTGTTCGCTTTGGAAAAAAGATGGATGCGCTTTCTACAAATCAGATTTTTTCTGCGTTTGAAGAAATTACCGGCGGAACGATGAGTGATTTTATGAGCGAAACTGTTTCTTCTGTGGTGGAGATTTTCAGGCGGGCGGATTATATCCGCTTTGCGCATGATTCTTTGGATTCCAAGCGCATGCCGGCGGAATCTTATGCTGCGGAATTAATGCCTGAAGAGCGCAAAAATATGATTGAAAATTCCAGAACTGTTATAAAAGCGTTTGAGGCGGGGAACAAGCTTGAAGGAGGCGAAAATGCCTGATTTTCAAAATCCGGTTGCTTTTTTATTGCTTTTACTTATTCCGATTCTTTATATTTTCAGAAAATTCGGAATTTTTACGCGGCCGTCGTTTGTTGTAACTCTTTCTGATTGGAACGGAAAATCTTTTCCGTGGTATAGACCTGCGCGGCGCTTTGCCTCTTTGTTTTCAAAGATTTTAGGAATTCTTGGTTTTGTAGTTGCCGTAATTGCATTTTCAGAACCGGTTTTTTACAAGCAGGAGCGCGTTTATACTTCCCGCGGAACAGATGTTGTTTTTGTTGTTGATGTAAGTCCCAGTATGGCGGCAAAAGATATGGGCGGATTGACAAGGCTTGAGATTGCAAAAAATTCTATAAAAGAACTTGTGGGTGCAAATTCGGGTGCGACTTTTGGCGTTGTTGCGATGGCAAAAGAAGCGGCGATTGTTATTCCGCCTACTATTGATACAAAAGTTCTGCTTGAACGGCTGGAAAGTCTTTCTGTAGGGCAGCTTGGCGATGGAACTGCTCTTGGAACGGGGATTTCCACGGCGGTTTTCCACCTTTCAAGTTCTCAGGCACCAAAAAAATGTATTGTTCTTATAACAGACGGCGAAAGCAATGCCGGTTCAATTCATCCGGAAACTGCTGCGGAACTTGCGAAAAACAATAATATTACAGTTTATGTTATGGGTGTTGGAACAAAAGGTACTGTTCCGATAGAATACACCGATCCTTTGACCGGGAAAATTTATTCAGGATATTTGAATTCGTCTTACAGCGAAGATTATTTAAGACAAATTGCAATAACCGGCAACGGAAGATTTTTTGAAGTAAAATCTTTGAGCGATTTTAAATTGGCGCTTTCAATGATTATAAAAAATCAGAGCGTAATTCAAACATATCATTCAAAAACAACAACTTATGATTATTACGACAGGCTGATTCTTACTTCAGGAATTCTGTTCGTTTTAAGTTGGATTATACGCCGTATTTTCTTGCGGGAGGCAATATAATGGATTTTACATGTCAGCGTCCGTTTGCTTTGTACGGACTGATTCTTATTGTTCCTGCTCTTGCAATTTCTATTTTGCAGTTCAGAAAGGTTTTAAAAAAAATTAAAAATTTTACGGTAAAAGACAGTTATTCTGTTTCGTCAAAAAGAGCAAAGCATTTTAAGCTTATGTTTGTGGTGCGTTCTTTTTGTCTTTCTGCGGCATGGTGCATGCTGATTCTTGCGTATGCAGGCTTTTCCTGGGGAACTTACTTGGAGCCGGTTCAAACTTCCGGAACAGCGGTTTCGTTGGTTTTTGATATTTCTTACAGCATGAACGCGGATGATGCTGTTTCCGGGCTTACAAGACTTGAGGCTGCAAAAAAATATGCCAATATGCTTCTTTCGCATATTCCGGATACGCAAATTTCTGTAGTTTTGGCAAAAGGCGATGGAGTTACCGTTCTTCCGGTAACGGATGACAGGGCGGCTGTTGAAGTTTTGATAGATTCGCTTTCTTCGCAAATGATGAGTTCGGTTGGAACCAGTTTGGGAAAAGGTATAAAATGCGCAAAAAAATCTTTTCCGGAAACAGCGTCGTTCAAGAGCGCAGTTTGGGTTTTTACAGACGGAGAGGAAACGGACGGACTTTTGGAAAGTTCGCTTGTTGACTGCATAAATTCCGGAATTTCCGTTAATTTGATAGGATTCGGTTCTGAGCGGGAATCTAAAGTTCTTGCCGGTGATAAAAAAACTTATGTTATGACGGCGCTCCGTTCCGAAAAAATGAAGAACGCCTGCGAAAATGCTTCAAAGAAAAACAGTGCGGCAAAAGTTTCTGATGTTCAAGTTGTCTATGTTGATTCCACGGAAGCAGGCTCTGCGCTCCAAGTTCTTGATTCAATTTCCGGAAAGTCCGCTTTAAAAAGTTCTTCCGCGGATTCTTTGCTGAATTCATCTGTAACGTATGAAATAAAACCGATTCAGCGTTATTCGTTGTTTTTGGGGCTTGGAATTCTTTTTATAGTTTTAAGTTATATAGTTACAGAACTTGATCCTGAAAATATAAGTGCGAAAATTCACAAAAAGAACTTTGCCGCGCTTATTTTGTTCTGCCTTTTTTTTACATCTTGTAAGGGTTATGTTTCCGGTTCAAAAAACATAATGGAAGGTTCCTGGTTCTGGTATCAAAAACGTTATAACGATTCTGTTGCGAAATTTCTTCAGACTGTATATGATTCTGAAAATTCAAAAGATGAAATTCTTAATCAATATGCGGTTTATAATCTTGCGACAACATATTTGGTTCAGAACGAAAATGATGTTGCTTATGAACGCTATTCAAAACTGGAAAACGCAAAGGATGCTGATGTCCGGTTTGCGACTTTTTATAATTGCGGAATAATCGCTTACCGTAAAGGTGATTTTGCTCATGCGGCAGACTGTTTTAGAAATGCGCTGAAAATTGACGGTTCAAAAGTTGATGCAAAGGTTAATCTTGAACTTTCCGTTATGAATTCTGAAAAAGAAGCGAAGTCCAAGGAAAACGCTCTTAGTCAGGTTTCTGAATCGGACGCGCCTTCTGCAATGGAGCAGGCTGTATTTGAACGAATTCGGGAGTATGATAAAAAACAATGGAAAAACAGCGAAAAATCAGATGTAACAAATTCTTCGCAGGATTATTAAAACTTTTTGCGCTCGTAATTTTTTTTGCAGCGGCAGAAAATGGATTTGCTCAAGCGCAGAAACGTCTTACTTACAGCATAATAAAAGAACTTGTTGTAGTTCCTGTGAATCAGATAAATTTCAGTGCGAACGACTGCGCGTTTGAACTGAAAATTCCTTATGTAAAATCAGATTTGGTTCAGGCGCAAATTCCGGAACTTCCGAATGGAGTTACATTCGTTTCTTTGCGCCGTTCGGAATATTCGGATGAAAGCAAAACCAGCGGAACTAAAATAGAACTTTGGCTCAATTTTGCGGAAGCAAAAACATACAGACTTCGTTCTCTTCGCGTGTATATCAATTCAAAACTTTATTATATTCCGTTTGATCCGGTTGTAATAACGGAAAACCCAAGGAATATTCTGCCACGCCTTATTCTTACATTTGAAAATGGAGAAGAACTTATAAGCGAGCGACGTGGAAAAAACGCGGATGTTTCAAAATTTACCGCTATAGCCGGAAAACCTGTAAAGTTCAAAATTTCGCTGCAATATGCGGTTCAAATTATTTCATACAATTGGTCTGTTCCGAAAAACGCGCTTTTACGCGAACTTGAACAATTTGACATTGCGAAAGGTACTATGAGAAGTTCGGAATTCAGCGATGAAAAGATTCCTGTTGCATCATTTGAATGGGAGCCGCTTTATTCCGGAAAACTTTCTCTTCCTGAAGTTAAAATTATTGCCACTTCTTATAACGGAACGCGAATTGAACTTTCTTTGCCAAGCACTTTGATAAAAGTTGCGGAAGGAACTGTTGCTAAAAAAGATGCTGGAAAAGAAGGCGAATCGTATTTTGGCTATGCGTTTACAAAGCGTACAGTTCAGGAAAAGACTTCGCAAAAAAATTTGGTTTCTGAAAATGACTGCAAAAGAATAGCGGAATTGCGGGCGCAGGAGCGTTATTCTGTTCCGTTTACAAAAAGTTATTATGAGCGAAAGAATTTTGAATCTGAAAAAGGAATTTCTGACAGTTCGATTGAACCTTCATCTTTTGTTTGCTGGTTTTCTTTTGCTGTTATGCTGCTTTTTATTATATTTGATATTGTTTTTGCCGTTACAAAGAAACTTTCAGGAATTATCGTTTCATCCGGATTTGTTGTAGTTGCGCTTGTATGTGTAGTTATTTCTGTAACTCAATTTTCAAGATGTTATGCGGTTTTTAAAGGCGGAACAATAAGTCCGGTTCCGGAAGAAAGTGTTTCCACAATAGCTTCGATAGAAAGCGGAAAACGTGTTTTGGTTGAACAGCAGGCAGGCGACTGGGTTTTTGTTCGCTACGGTTCATCCGGTGGTTGGGTTAAAAATAAAAATATAATTTTTATTAATAAATGAACTGATAAAAATTGCGGGGCAAAAAATGGATTTTGGCGATATTCTTGAACAATGGGACAAGCAGAAAAAAGATGCGGAGCGCAAACAGAAACAAAGCGGATACAATACTGTTTCGCACAAAAAAGCAAATGCGCCTACAGCGGAAGAAAAAGCTGCATCCGCATTTCGCAAAGAGTTTGAAATTGAAAAAGAAAATCAAAAACGGATAAATCCAATGGAATTGTGGCTTCGTCGCTATGGAACAGTTGATAAAGATGCCCTTGCGGAACAGGAGGAAGCCAGAACCAAATATCACAGCCGTTCAAGCCTTGTGGAGCTAAAACCGCAGGCAAGAATTGATTTGCACGGCTTAAAGCGCGAAGATGCGTGGAACCGCCTTGATTCTTTTGTTACCGAATGTGAATCCAAAGGAATAAAAAAAATAATGATTGTTCATGGAAAAGGAATACATACGCACGGAACAGATCCTGTTCTTGGCGAAATGGTACGAAAATTCATTGAACAAGATAAAAGATTGGGATCTTCCGGTCATCCGGATGCGAGTGCCGGCGGAAAAGGCGCAACTTGGGTAATTATAAAAGATAATCTGTTCAAGTAATATGAATTTTGATTTATTGAAATTTATTACTTGTAACTTATATCTTTTTTTATTATTTTTTTTATATGAAGTCCTAAAAACTTTAGTTTTAAAGATTTCCGTATAAATTCACTTTTTCAGAGGAATTGTATTGAACGATTATTATTCAACTTTGGGAATTTCAAAAAATGCAACGCAGGAAGAAATAAAAAAAGCGTACAGAAATCTTGCATTTAAATATCATCCGGACAGAAATCCGAACGACAAAGAAGCGGAAGAAAAATTCAAGAAAATTTCAGAAGCGTATAATGTTCTTGGCGATGAAAAAAAGCGTGCGGATTACGACAGGTTCGGTTCTTCTTCATATAGTTCTTCCGCATATTCGCAGAATTCTTACCAAAATTCTTATCAGAATTATTATAGACAGCAGAATTATTCAGATCCTTTTGCTTCGGAAGATTCTTTCTGGCAATGGTTTAACAACGCTTCCAGTCAGAACAGCGGACGAAATTCAAATTATTATTATGAATATAAAGAACCGAATAGAACTTTTACTAAAAAAAGTTTGTGGACGGAATTCTTTGTAAAAGTAGGTCAAACTATATTAGGATTTGCGTTGTTCAAGATTATGTGGTTTATAATTCCTTTTGGACCGCTCGTTTGCCTTGGTCTTATAGGAACAGGAATTTCCGGAGCGGCACGTGCACTCCGGATGATTTTTAATAAAACTAACGCTGGCGGAAAATAATACGGCCTTTATCCAAGTCGTAAGGTGAGAGCGCAACTTTTACGCTGTCACCTGGAACAATTCTTATGTAATGTTTGCGCATTTTTCCAGAAAGATGCGCCATAATCATGTGTCCATTTTGCAATTCTACACGGAACATTGTGTTTGGCAATGCTTCCTTTACAATTCCTTCAACTTCAATAGCTTCTTCTTTAGCCACGATTCCTCCAAAAAAATTCGAAAAAAATTTGCGTTTTTACGATTTTATACTATATTAGTATGTACCGAAATAAAAAGACTTGTCAACAATAGTGAAATCAGATGCAGTTCACACAGTTGACCCGGGAGGACCAACTAATTATGGATGAAAAATTCGTATCCGAAATAAAAGAAAAACTTTTGGAGCAGCGCGCTACAATATTGTCCGCGCTTGAAGCTCAAACAACAGATTTGAAAAACCTTGTAAAGCCGATTGAATCTGGTGATGAAGTTGATATTGCGACAGATGCTGTTGACCGCACTTTGCTTGATTCTTTAAGTTCGCAGGATTCAAACCGACTTAAGATGATAGACAACGCTTTGGACAGAATCCGCACCGGAAAATATGGAATTTGCCTTGGCTGCGGAAAAGAAATTCCACGCGAACGATTGGAAGCAATTCCTTATGCGTTTATGTGCGTAAGCTGCGCAAGTGCGGCAGAGCGCAGAAACCGCTAAATTTTCTGCATTTTAATATTCTTGTCGGAATCAATGTAAGCCAGCTCTTTGTAGCCGGCTTTCCGCAGACATTCAAGCGCTTTGTCAAAAGCAAAATCAAGCTGTTCCGGGTTATGTGCATCAGAACTTAAAGTTACCGGAACATTGCGCTCGCAAAGCAGCGAAAGAAATTCCGAAGAAGGATAAATATCGTTCATATAACCGCGCGCCATTGCACCTGTGTTTGCTTCTGCAATTACGCCGGCTTTTTTTATTGCGTTTGCGGTTTCTTTTATTTCATTTCTGTACCAACTGTCGTTTTCGCTGAACATATTCAAAACTTTGTTGTTTTTGCGGATTAAATCTGCGTGTCCGATTATAGAAAATTTTCCTTTGGAAAGCATTTCCCGTTCAAGCGAAAAATATTCGCAAACAAGTTTTTTTGCGTTTCCGCCGTAGAGCAAATCTATTTTTTCTTTTAAAAGATTTGCGCTGTAATCAACTGCAAGGCGGCCTTTTTCTGAAAAAACATAATGTACCGAACCGATTAAAAAATCCGGGTTAAGTTTTTTGTAGCGGTCAAAATCCGGAACTGTAACAAAAGGAACGTAATCCGCTTCAAAACCAAGCAGGATTTTTAGTTTTCCGGCAAATTTATTTTTTGCTTCATTTACAGAATTTACGTAGTCGTTAAAATCTTTTGGCGGAATATGCCAGTTGCTTGCAAACGGATACATGCTGTGGCTGGAAAAGCCAAGAATGTCAAATCCTTTTTTTAAAGCATATTCGGCGATTTCTTCCGGAGTTCCCTTTCCGTCGCAAAAAATTGTGTGCGTATGATAATTTGTTTTTAGCATTTGTGATTCCAATTGTTTGTTCTAAGAATGAATATATCAAAATTTTCTTCAAATTCAATAAGATTTTTTAAAAATACGCCCGGATTTTTTTCTTTTGTGGCTTTGCTTAGTTTTGCGGAAATCCTAGCCAGTTTATTTGCGGAAATTGCGGCGGAACTGCCTTTTAACGTGTGCGCAATTCTGTGGAGTTCTTCAAAATCTTTTCTTTCAAGAATTTCGCGGCTTTGCTTTAAAAATTTTTCCGTCTGCTCGATATAGTCAAGAATAATCTGATTTCCTAAATTCCAGTCTTTTCCGATTGTATCTTCAAAATCTTGAATGTCCCAAAGTTCATCATTTGTTGTAGACTGCGCATTTTCAAGAATTTTAATATTTTTTGCGGTTGGAAGTTCAAAAATAGTTTTCCATTTTTCAAGAACTTTTTTTACGCTGTCGCGTTTGAAAGGTTTGATAAGAATATCGTTGATTCCGACTTGCCTGTATTGCACAAAAGTTGCGGGATCGTTGTTTGCAGTGCAGGCGATTATAATTCCCTGATATTTTTCTTTGCGCAAAAGTTCGGTTGCTTCAATTCCGTTAAGAATCGGCATTTGAATGTCCATAAAAATCATCTGAATTTCCGGATGGTTTTGTATGGCATCAATAGCTTCTTTTCCGTTCTTCGCCTGAAAAATTTTTGCTCCGTAATAAGTTAAAAAACGCACCAGAATTTCGCAGTTTACAGGATGATCTTCCGCAACTAAAATGCTGAGTTCGCCCGCAAGATTTTTTTCGCTTTCCTCTTTTTGATTCAGCTTGTTTTCTTCTTTTTCATCAAATTCTTCAAAAAAGTTTGAGGAAAAAAAGTTGTTGTTTGTTTCGCTTAAAAGATGATAAAGATTTTTTATTCTGACCGGCTTGTAAAGGTACCCGGCAAATAAATCGGAAATCATCATTTTTGCATTGCGGCCCATCTGCCCTTCCGGAACAAGCATATAAAGTTTTGTATTCTTAAGTTTTTGGTTGTTTTTAATTTCGGAAGCAAGATTCCAGCCTTCACCCGGCGGCATAATCATATCAATAAAGACAATTTCGAACGGATTTCCTATTTGTTCGGCGTACTGCATCTTTAAAAAAGCGTCGTCGCTGTTGTAAGAAGTTTGAATGTATTGCAAACCGATAGAGTTAAGCTGCCTTGAAATACTTTTTTGAGCAAGTCTGCTGTCGTCAACAATTAAAATTCTTGTTGTTGCAGGAACCGGCAGTTCCCACTGTACAGGATATTTTGAATTTTCCGCCGGTTTTAGCGGTATGTTAAACCAGAAAATTGAACCGCCGTACGGATTGGATTTTACACCGATTTTCCCGTTCATTTTTTGTACAAGACTTTTACAGATTGCAAGTCCCAGTCCAGAACCGCCATATTTTCGCGTAAAAGATGAATCGCCCTGCGTAAACGACTGGAAGAGCAGTTTTTCCTTTCCTTTTTCAATTCCGATTCCGCTGTCCGTAACTTTGAACGAAAGAAAATCATCTTTTTTGGTAAGTTCCAGATGGATATAGCCTTTTTTGGTGAATTTAACTGCATTTTTTAAAAGATTCAAAAGAATCTGCTGAACGCGCGTGGGATCTCCATAAACAAAATCCGGAATTGCATTGTAATCAATATCTGTAACAACTTCAATTTTTTTGCAGAAAGCTTCCAACGCAATCAAGTGAACAACATTTTCCGTAAGCGTTTTTACGTCGTATGCAAGCTCTTCTATTGTAAGTTTGTGCGATTTTAGTTTTGAAAAATCAAGAATATCGTTTACAAGCGCAAGCAGAACATCCGCACCGTAGCGTATTTGCCGCACATATTCAGATTGCTCTTTTGTAAGTTTTGTATCGGAAAGCAAATCCAAAGTTCCAATAACAGTTTGAACAGGCGTTCTTATTTCGTGAACCGCATTTGCAATGAACAGTTCGTTTGATAAGTCTTCCTGATTTTCGCTATATTTTCCGTCGGAATTTTTGCTTTTAGCCATTTGTTTCCAAAATTTCCTGAACCTTAGTTGCAAGCGCTTCTGGTTTTTGCGGTTTTACAATAAAACTTTTTGCACCCAGCGAAAGAGCCTGCACAACAATATCTTTTCTGATTGCCTGCGAATAAATTATAATCGGCGGCTTGTTCGGTAACCCTTGCAGCCGCTTTAAAGTGTCAAAACCAGAAACTCCCGGCATAAGAATATCAAGTATAATCGCGGAATATTTTTTCTTTCCCATATTTGCAAGGAAATCAATTCCGCTGGAAAAAAGATCTGTTTTGTAGCCGATTTGCGAAAAGGCGGCCGCACAAAGTTTTAACGTAACAAAATCGTCGTCAACAACTGCAATAACAGGAAGTTGCTTTTCCGCCTGTTGCTCTTTTTGCTCAACGGTCGGTTCTTTGCTGGCTTCCGGCTCTTCGTCCCGCGGTTCCGGCGTTTCTGCAATTTCATCCGTGCTGAACCGCATTTCTATGGAACCTTCTACGTCTGAATCAGAGGAAGCAAGTATTTGATCTGTAATAAGATCTGAAATTCTAGAAGTTCGTGTGCTGTCAACAAGCGTGTTCAGAACTTGCGAAATATCCGTTGCAACTTCAATTCCGTCGTATTGCGGATGACCTTCCACAAGCTGTTTTGTAAACGTGCTGAACGAAAGAATTTTTACATTTTTCGTGTGAACTTTATGATTTGCAAGGATATTGTCTATAAGCATTTCCAAATTCAATCCGTCAACAAAGCTAAGTTCAAGGTTGGACATCATAAGGATGATTTTTGGCTGTTCAAGTTCATTGTGTTCAATTATTTCTGAAAGTTTATATTTTAAAAGAGAAAGTTTTTCGCGGTTCAACCCCTGCGCGATTTCTATAAAAATAATGTCGTTGTTTCTGTGTATGTCAAGAATGCAAGGCGTTGTATCCATGGAAAACGCCGTGTGCAAAACCTTTCCGATTGCTTCAAAAAAAACATCAAATTTTATAGGTTTTATAAAATACTTTTGAACTCCAAGCTTTGCATAGGTTTCCAGCACAGATTTGTCCATGTTCGGACCGGTTGCAATCAAAGGAATTCTGGAAGCGTTCGGATCAGCCTTTATTTTCTGAAAAAGTTCCGTTATGGAAAGGTCATCGTCAAAGTCATTAATGTCAATTATTACAAGATCAGGAATTGCGGAAGTGATTTTTATAAGCGCATCCCGCTTTTCCTGTGTAAAAATGACATTTACTTTTTCTTCTTCAAGTTTGTTTTTTAAAAACTCCCTGAAAATCAAAGGAGCGTCCACAATAAGAACATTTTTCATATAAATATTTTATATCTAATTATATGAGTTTGCAAGTTTTCGTAACTGCATGCGAATGTGATGCGTTTTTCAAAACTAATTTTTATATTTTTCCGGAATTTGTTCGATTCCCATCTGGGCAAGTTTTTTGAATGCAGCCGGAATGACACCGATTTCCGCATTTTCAAAAGTCGCAAGAATTTCGTCAAATTTCTGATAAGCCTGCTCATATTTTTTTTGCTTAAGATACATGTGACCAAGCTCATAAGTTGCTTCAATATAAGTTGCAGTGTCCATTCCGTAGCGTTGAATTACAGCGTTGTAGTAAGTTTCCGCAGCCTTATAGTTGGAATATTCAAGCGCATCCTGTCCTGACTGAATAAGTTGCGTTGCAGTTGCATCAGCCGGAATTTTCGGAACAGAACCGCAAGATGCAAAAGCAAAACAAAACGAAGTTGCCAGCAAAATCTTAGTAACTAATTTCATAAAATCAGTTTATAGTTCAAAGAAAAAAAAAGCAATCGCATAAAAATAATAAAAAAACAGAACAGATTCAAAATATTTTTCGGGTAGGGTGGGCGGAAAGGTTCCCGCAGATAGCGCGGATTGGCGCAGAAAGTTTTTGTTGGTGATAGCGTTTCTGGCTCTGAAACTCCATCAAATTGAGCAAGAAAAGAACTGAATAAACTATAACAAATGTTATAATTTACTCTAAAGTAAATTACTTTGGAGTAAATTATATTTAACGATAATGATATCTTTTTAGGCAGAAAAAAAGTATTGGTTCTGTTGGAGTTATTATATAATTCAAATAAATTTGAATCCCATCTTTTCCCTACTTTTTCAAAGAATATGTTCTATTCTTATTAGCACCGTTAGCAATAATGTTCCCTTCTTCTACAAGCTCATACAGATAATCTTTTGTACGAGAAAGTTTTAGCCCAATGTATAAAGAGATATCTTGTGTACGCGCTTCTGCATATTTATCTAAGTATTCAAGAATTTTTTCCTTGTAATTTATCGCCGATTTATCGCCGATATCTTGTTTTATCGCCGATTTATCGCCGATAT
>CAYSDV010000017.1:0-27621 GCA_964429905.1 uncultured Treponema sp.
GCAATGCAGGCTGAAATCTTATCCTAGAGTCAAAACTCGAATTTAGGGCTATTTAGAATAAATTCCTGTTGTGTGAACCAATATAAGTCTTTTTATGCCACATTTTATCGCACTTTCAACTAATGGCACGCTCCAATGAATTCCAGCAATATGAACCAAAGTGTCACAGTTTTCACAAAATGAATCAGTAAGTTTCTTATCAGTCAAATCGCCTGAATAAAAAAACGTTTTCAGAGATTTTTTTTCAATATTCTCTAATTTCGAAATATCACGTGAGATTAAATTTATGCCTTCAGGCCATGTTTTTTTTACAAGCTCTTCGTTTTCAAGAATTTTCTTCCAGAAAAAAGTACCGCTTTTCCCAGTTATACCTGTAATTGCAATTTTTGACATATAAAAACTCCATAAACTAAATGTATTGCTCTAATGCCGAAGGAACAGGCGGCAAATTCTTGAAGGCCGTACGCCACTTTTTCGAATCAGGATGAATAACAGCTTCGACTGTCATAAAAATTAATTTGAAGTAAAGCCATAAAGATTTATGTTGAACATACCAAACTTCAAGAGCAGCTTTATAAGGCGCTATAACATTTTGATGAAAGGATTTTTTATCATCGAAATTCTGCAATATTTCTTCTTCGTTGCGAAAAACTATTGAACCTATTCCGGACAATCCTGGTCTTGATTTTTCAAGAATTACTTTGCATTCTTCCGGATAGCCTTCAAAATGTTCCCTGACTGTCGGGCGGTATCCAATAATACTCATTTGCCCTGCAAAAATATTCAAAAGCTGTGGAAGCTCATTTATTTTTGTTTTACGCAAAAATTTTCCCATTGGAAGCATTCTAGGATCATTTTTGCTCGTGAACAAACCACCGTCCATATTCGGAGAATTCCGCAACATTGTTGCGAATTTTAAAAGCTTAAACTCTTTTCTTCCTTTTCCGATTCTTGTCTGGCCGTAAAAAATATCATGTTCCCCTGTAAGTTTAAGCCCTATCATAATCGGAATCATAAAAGGAAATAAAATTATGATTGCTATACCAGAAAATAAAATATCAAAGAACCTTGTCATATTTACCTCTATTCAAATATTTCTTTTATCCATGTAGAAAGTCTGTATTTGTCATAAATATCATCAGACTCACAGTTATATCCATTTATAAGTTTTGTTTTATCAATAGAAATTTTATTTCTAGAAATAACAATTTGATTTGACTGATTATAAAAATCATAATCCTGTATATGAGAATTCGTTGTCAGTAATTTTTTATGCAAACCAAGCATTTCAATAGTTCTCATAGTCAAACCAATTTGCTTAGGATGATTTATATCGATAACATAGTTCGAATTTGAAAGGATTGAAGATACTTTATTCTTATCTAGAGGCTCTATATGAACATAATCTTTCCTTAATTCACGAAAATTTTTATCTAGCAAGGAGCGGACCGTAAGCATCAATTTTCCAGGAACATACAAGTAATAAAAAAATCTCAAATTATTTTTTTCAAAATATTTTTTAAGTTGATTAAGAATTTTTGCACGATCACTATGTACAGAGCCTATAAATGCAAAATCATATTGATATGTAGCAATATTTTCTGACATTTTCTTTTCGAAGCTTTTTGTAAAAAACAATGGCCTAAATTTAAATCCATATTTCTTGCAGTCATCAGAGTCGAAAGAAAGGCATTTATCAAAATATTGATACACTTTCTTTGCATTTTTATTTTCAATTGAATCCCACATATATAAAATAAATTTTGCAGAGTTAAATTTATTTTTCATTAAGACTATGGATTTTCTATTCACTGTTTCAGGAGAAATAAAAAGTACATAATCAGGATTAAAAGACTTTTCAGTTTCGCAAATTCCTTTATAATATGAAAATATTCTTGATTCTAATAAAAAATGTGCTTTGCGAAGAATTATCTTTTCTATAGAACTAGGATTATTTCTTTCGTCATAAAACTTAACAATTCCACCTTGACCATTGATTTCTTTATATATTTCATTTTCATAGCCAAAGAACTTCGGAGCAAATAATAATACCTTCTTTCCTGCCAAATCGCTCATTTATAAAGCCCCTTTGCTTTCATTTCATCAAGCGATTTCTTATACATATCTTTTTCTATAGGCTGTGTAAGAACCCAGTCGCAGAATTTTTTCAGGCCTTGCTCAAAAGTAAATTTTGGTTCATATCCTAGAATATCTTTAGCAAGCGAAATATCTGCGAAATTATGTCGAATATCGCCTAGACGGAAATTTCCGCTAACAGAGATTTTGCTGTTTGATTTGTAAAAATCTTTAAGAGTCTTAGCAACCGTCAGAACATCAACCGAAACACCTGTTCCAATATTGAATGCTTTATATGCGCATTTATCATTTTCAATAGCAAGAATTGTTGCATCAGCAACATCGTCAATATAGACAAAATCACGACTTTCTGTTCCGTCTTCAAAAATGTTTATATCATTGTTCTGGCGCAAACTATTAGAAAATATTGATAAAATTCCTGTGTATGGATTTTTTAAGCTCTGTCCTGGTCCATAGACATTTTGATACCTAAACGAAACAGAAGGAATTCCAATCGCCTGGCACACGCAATGAACAAGCTCGCCTTCCACTTGCTTTGTAATTCCATATACAGAAGTTGGATGAATTTTTGATTTTTCATCAGTCGCAACAAGTTTTACATCTTTTCCGCAGCAAGGACATTTCACGGCAAAATCGCCTTTCAGCATATCGCTTTCTTTTCTTGCAACTGGATAAACAACACCGCATTTTTCACAGATATATTTTCCCTCGCCGTAAATTGCGCGTGACTCTGCAACGATAACTTTCTTTACCGGTGTTTTTTTATTTGCCAAAATATCAAGAAGCAGAGCAGTTCCACCTATGTTTGTGCCGCAGTACTTTTCTATTTCATACATTGACTGCCCTGTTCCAGTTTCCGAAGCAAGATGAATAACAGCATCTGCCTTAGACAGCTGCTCTTCCATAATCTTACGGTCAGTGACAGAGCCTTTGATAAAATTCACTTTGTTTTTTATGGACAAATAAAGCTGTGATTTTTCAGGCTCTTCTCCGTGAATCTGTTTTTCCAGAGAATCAAGAACTGTAACTTCATAGCCTTGCGCAAGGAGTTTTAAAGCAACATTAGAGCCGATAAATCCTGCTCCACCTGTAATGAGAATATTTTTAAACTTCTCAGACATTTCGATACCTCGATATTTATTTGATTTTTATTGAATACAAAAAATTAATTCCTATTTGCATTAAGCAAATAGGAATTGTAAGAGAGACTTTTAAATTGTTTTTTCTTTAGATTTTTATACTCGTTCCCAAGTATTTGTGGAAAAATTGAATTTTTTTATTACTTTCGCAGGAGAGCCAACTGCGACTGAATTTTCAGGAATAGATTTTGTAACAACAGAATTCGCTCCTATAACAGAGCCTTTCCCAATTGTTACACCAGGAAGAATCGAAACACTCTCTCCAATCCAGACATTATCTTCAATGCAAACAGCACCTGAAGAAAGTTCTCGTTCTTTTGGGTCAGTCAAAGGAGATGAATCCTTTTCATTACCTTTATATGAACCGTGTTCACAATCTGTTATAAAGACTTTACTTGCAATAAGGACATTATTTCCAATTGCTATTTTTTTGCTTGCTACGATATGAACAAAATCATTTATTTGAACATCATTGCCAAAATACAGAACCTTCTCTTTTGTATTAGCATGAGTTTCTAAACGGCAATACTTTCCTGTAGTTAGCGATTTTCCAAAATCAATTCCCCCTCCACGTATATCAATAGGAAAACGAATTAAACGTGCAGAACTAAAGAACAGCATAGTCCTTAGTTTACAAAAAGAAAGATACAATATTTCTGAAATATTTTTTTTCATTTTTTATTAAATACCTCATTATAAAATTCATACACCTCCATAGCACATTTGTCCCAAGAAAAGCGTTTTACGTTTTCAAGCCCTTTGTTTTTTAAGTTTTCATAGGAAGCTGGATTATAAAGCTGCTTAATAATGTCAATGCTTTTTTCTAAATCATCTGAATCAATATAAACTCCAGCATCCGCTGCAACTTCAGGAACTGATGATTTTTTCTGACATACAACAGGACAGCCACAGGCTTGCGCCTCAAGAATAGGAATTCCAAAACCTTCATATTCACTCGGATAACATAGGAAAAATGCAGAGTTATATAAATCACAAAGTTCTTCATCGGAAAGAAATCCACATTTTTCGTATCTTCCATAAAGTTTGGAATTTAGCAACAAAGTTTCATTCTCTGTAAGATTTCCGCCGCCAACAATAAGAAGTTTTGTATCGGTAAGTATATTGCAAATATCAACAGCAAAATCAAAACGTTTGTAATCAGTTCTAGCACCAACAAACAAAATGTTTCTTGTTTTTTTTATTTCTGGTTTGTAAAAATATTTATCTGTACTATAGCCGTTGTAGATTACCTTTATAGCACCTTTATATTCAGGATAACATTGAAGTAAATCATTTTTGGTATTCTCAGAAATGCAGATAACACCATCACTGTTCATTACAGCTTGTTTTTTTTGCCATTTATGGAGATTTGACTTTAAATCTTTTCGATAATATTCATAAGTAAAATCATGAACTGTTGTTATATTCACTGCTTTTTTATTTTTACAAATTCGGTAAAGTGTCGAATGGAAAACAAATGGCTTGTTTCTTTTTATTTTTAAATTGCAATAACGTTTAAAAGGCAACAAAAAACTCTTCAAAATTTTTTTATTTTTAAACAGATTCTCATCATAAAAAAAATTTTCGTTTGCATTGTCATAAAGATAATGTATAGTATTTTTATTTATCCGCTTATACAATTCTGTAAAAACAACACTACATCCACCTGCCTTTTGCAACGAAAATATTATGTCATCATAAATAATGGGATTATCTTTATTCATATTTCATAAACCTTTTTTGTCAATTTTCTAGATTATATTGATAGTTAAAAAATATAAGCTTATTCATACAAAATAAAAAAAATAGTTATTTTTTATATTTCCAAATAAAAGCCGCTGAACACAAATATAAAAAAACAAGACCAAATACTATTTTTCCGACCTGATAAAAGAAATCAGCTCTAACCATATACACAGCAACAGACATCATTTCAAAGTATAAAAACAATTTCAATATAGGAGCATTAATTTTATTTGGAGAAATATTTATCTTTTTTATAAAAACACCAAATAAAAACATGAAAACAATAACTCCTATTAATCCAGTTGCTAAATACAAACTCGCAACAATATTTGTACCAACACCAAATTTTGGATTATTACCTAATGCAAGAACAGAAAAAAATCTTGCTGAGCTGGATTCATAAATTGATATATTAAAAGTGCTTATGGCAAGACCTGCTAAGAAAGGTATAGCACTTAACAAAGAGCCTATAAGAGTGAACGGGACAAGTCCAAATTTTTCCACATAATCATAACAAAGAAATATGGTATAATTATTAATAATCAAATCCATTGCCATATCAATAATGTTAAAAGAAAATTTAAATGCTGATCCGGAACGCAATACAACAATTAGAGATAAAAATGCCATTCCAATAAACATTAAAAGTAAAAGTTTCTTATAACTAAAACCGCCTTTTAATATAGCAAAACCTGCAAAAGTCACGAGAATTATTCCTAAAGCACCTCCCCTACTACCAGTGCTTATAATTATCAATATTTCAAAAATAATTCCAATCCATAAAACAATATCCTGAATTTTTAATTTTTTTTTACCGCCACGAAAATAATTATTAAAATAAAAAACAAGTGCAACCATAATCACAGATGTTCTTAATATCGATAAATAGCCCCAGATTCCTGTTGATGTGGCCGGATTTGCATTTCCTTTTTCAGAATAAACCAATCCTATCTTAAGCACAAAAACTTGAATAAAATGTAAAAATACGAATAAATAAATAAATAAATTGACAACAGATAAAGAATATTTTTTAGTAAATTTAGTAAAAGAGTTATTCTTTTTTGATTTACTAAAAAGACCTATCAAAAAGAAGTGTAATCCAATTGAAGCAAGCAATGTTGATTTAGTTATTACTGACTCATTAAAACCATAATTGAACATAAAAAATCGCGTTTTATTCACTGGAAAAATAAAAACTGGATAGATGAAATAAGTAAAGATAAAAGCAACTAAAAATATAACATCAAAATCAAAAGCATTTTTATTATCTCTAATCGACAAATATAAAAAAACCGATAGTAACGATAATACAAAAGTTGTTAAACATATAGAAAAAGAATACGAATTTTTTGCTATCAAAAACATATAAATGTTCAAGCTTGCATTAAGACATATATATATTTTTCTTGTAATTTTAGATAAAAAAATATTTTTCATAATCTATATTTTTCGGAAAACACTAACTATCTATCTATTTTTCAACAGCTCAAACCATTTTTTGCCAACACTTTCCGGGGAAAACCTTTCAGCAAGCTCAAAACTTCTTTTGCCCAGCTGCTTTCTTAGATCTGAGTTCTTCGCAATTTTTATTACATATTCTGCAAATTTTTCTGTATCGCCTATGGAAACTAAATACCCACATTCTCCATCTCTTATAATTTCATTCGGACCTTCCGGACAGTCAAATCCGACCAATGGCAAGCCGCATGCCTCCCCCTCAACAAGAACCATAGGAAGTCCTTCCCACCGAGATGTTTCAACCATAATGGAAGAGCTAAGCATTTCATTCTTAATGTTCTGCGTTGGATCGTGAATTGTGATAAAGTCATCAGTACAATTATTTTTCATTTGCATTGACAATGACTCTTTTTCTTCTCCTGAACCATATATATCAATATGCCATTCAGGAATTTCTGCTTTTATTTTTTTTGCTGCGGCAACAAGATAGTCCCATCCTTTTTGTCTAGTCAATCGGCCTATAGCGATTATTCTTTTGTTTTCAAGTTCTGCAGGCGTTTCAATACTAAAAGAAAGTGAATTTGGAATAACGAATAGTTTGTTTTTATCTATAAAGTTATATTTTTCAGAATCCTTTTTTGTCAGGCAGACAACTGCGTCTAGTCTCGGATAAGCAACTCTTCTTAATATCCGGCTGTACCAAGGCGCTGCGCCATAATTCATATGCTCGCAGCCTATCTTTTTTACTTTAGCCTTTAATTTAGTTAATTGAATGTTATAGCCATGTGTTGTTCCGATAATTGCATCAACTGCATATTTATTGCATAGGCTATCAATTTTCTGCACTAGTAATTTTGAAGTTTTGAGTCTGTCTATAAGTCCGTTGTTGTGCATTTCCAAGTGCTCAATCACAACAGAGGAATTCAGCGGATAATAACATTCCTGTCCGATTTTTGAATACTGGCTGATTATAACAACTTTATAATTTCCGCTGTTTTGAAGAATATTAGAAAGATTTGTTACCGCTCTTTCTGTTCCTGCGCTTTTAGAAATATCTCCAATTACTATTGCAATGTTTTTCATAAAATAATTACCTTAAATTCTTCTTCAAATAATCTAAGCTGCGTTTTCTTTCTAATTCACGAATATTGTCTATAGCTACATAATCTATATTTTGTGTTAATTTGCATTCCAATTCATCAGAATCAAAAACTGCATGAGACAGCAAATCAAATCTTTCTAACAGACTTGTCATTTTTTCTTTGTTTGACGCCCTGATGAGTGTACAAAATTTTCTGTGTGAAATTATTGAAAAAATAGAACCGTGAAAAGTATCTGAAACGACATAATCTGCTTGACGGAAAATCTTTAATAACTGAAAAGGCGTTTCTGGAATAATTACTTTATTTGCCCATTTGTAACGGCAGAAAATTGTATAAATTTTCAGGTTATTCTTTTTTGCAAAACTTTTTATGTTCTTGATTTCTTTTTGATTATTGATTCTTCCAGCGTAGGAATAAACAATCATAAATTTTTTATCCGAATGAAAATCATTTGCCGATTTTATTTCATCTTCAAAATCACTTATCAAAACTGGGTCTAAATGAATTTCGGATTCTTTATCTATGATTTTTTCGATAATATATTTAGAATTATTATCTCGGACTGAAACTACACTCAAATTTGATAGTGCATTTTTAGTTTCTTCTAAAATCCCAGCCCTTAAAATGTCATCATAAGTCGTTGCTCCGAATGAAGCCGCATAAGAAAAAACATTATCTGTGTTTTTTACATCTCCTAAAAGTTGTGTAGAAAATCCCCATGATGCATTCTGACAGCAATGAAAAACTTCATCGCTTCCAATGACAACTGTTGAATAATGTTTTGAATTATTTGCCGCATCTAAATTCAGCAATGGAAAAAAATCATTTTCAAATTGATTCCTAAGTTTCTTCATAAAAGTCTTGTCTTTTATCTTTTCAAAGAACTGACCTTTTTTTGTGACAGATAAAATGTTTTTGAGTTTCTGACATTTTGAAATATTGTTTATCTCAAGTTTTCTTCCTGGAATTATGTCGATGAAATTTATTTCTTCTTCTGAACAAATGGTTTTTATAAGTTTTTTCAATCCATACGCTTGAAGAAAAGAACCGTAATTTATAACTTTTTGCATTGAAAGAATGCCGACTTTTTTCATTATCTTTTTCCTACCATCATCTTGATTATATTCTTTACGCTTTTAGGTAAAATTTTTGATACAATTTGTCTTATTTGATACTTTAACGGTGATGCAAACTCCACATCCGGCACAAACTTTCCGTCAACTATGCAGTCCTGATACACAGTCATTCGTTTCTCAGGCATCGGCGTCGGATGGTTAAGGTTTGTGTTCTGAGCCTTCAGTTCATCAAGCTTGATTTCTTTTAAGGCAAATTCATTCTTGCATTCCCCGAGGAACCTCTTTCCTTTCTCCGTGTTTATGATGATTCCCGATACGCCTTTTGCTGTGTCTATGTCAGGATAAAATTTCTCTACTCCCCAGAAGTCGCAGACTGATATATCCCCGGCGCGCTCTGCGCTTGCAAACGGACACTCATAGCATGAGTACCTGTAGGTCTCTCCGCGAAGAAAACTTGCGTAATAAGGATCACAAGACGCTTCATTAGTCTTAGTCTTAGTCTTAGTCTTGAACTTTCCGCCGCAGCTCCATCCGCCGACATCCTTGTCGCGGAATCCGTAGTAGATTATTTTTCCGCCGTTCTTCCTGCCGAGCCACTCAAGATATTTTGTGAAAAGTTTCTGGCTTGGAACTCCGTGGCACACAAGGTCAACCGTAACAAGATTCTCATATTCTTTTTCAAGATATTTTCTTAATCCTGCAATCTGGCACGGACGGCCTGAATACAAGACACTTTTTCCGTTTAAAAGTTCATTTTTTGCTTCGATAAATGTGTTTTTTGTGTCTGACGAGACATATTTTGAGCCTTGAAGCTTTATTAAATCCTGAGAACTTCTGACTTCTGTCTGTACTGCGTTCAAATCATCATCGTAGGCACAGCCGAAAATAGCTCCCTGTCTGCTAAGGGTTTCCATGGCGAACGCCGCGAACGCTCCGCCTGAAGCCGACTTCCTGCAAATATCATCATTTTTATAAAGAGCCGCGAAAGTTTCCTGCTTGAAATGATTTTTTTCCAGCGGAGAAAGTGAAGGGCATTTTTTCACGCAGAGAGAGCAGCCAACGCATTTTTCATCATCAATTTCTGGAAACAGAAAGCCTTCATCATCTTCTTCCATTGAGATTGCGCTTTTAGGACAGGCCTGGAAGCAGGAGCCGCATCCGAAGCATTTATTCTTTTCGAGAACTGAAACGTTCATTCTGCCCTCCCGAATTTTCTTTTCATAAAATCAAGAGCAACATTCCGCTCGTTTTTATTGAATCCCGCAAAAAATGAAAGAAGCCCGCACAATGCAACGCTCAAAGCGCACGAGACAATAAAATAAGTCACGCCGTCAAGCTTTGAGACGCAGAGCTTGACAAAAGCCAGGCTCAAAGCCGCGACCAGAATACATCTCAAAATGACATCCGCAAGGAAACTCACTGCCTTCAAGTCCATATTTTTTGTTAGATAAAAGATTCTGAAAGCTGTTATCACAATTCCAAGTGCGATTCTGATTATCAGCACGGAATAAGGATCTGCGCCAAGACAAAACGCGATTATAGAAGCAGGGAGGTTTGCAAAAATCAAAAGGCTTACAATAATCTGGTATGACCTTATCTTTCCCCGTGCCTGGACCGCCGTCCAAAGCGGGCCGTTTATTGCGTCAATCAATGAGTAAATCAAAATCAGCTGGACAAATCCAACAGAATAGTCTGGAAGTTTTTTTAGCCAAAGCGCCAGAACTGTCTCAAGGTTCAAACTTAGGGGAAGAACAATAACCCACAAAAGCAGGAAGGAGAATTTGGATGTCCTGAAAATCATGCTGTTGAATTTCTCTTTCTCCCCGGCCGCATAGCTTTTCACAAGCTGCGGATTGAACGCTGTCTGGAAGTTTGAGACAAAGCTGTAGACCGCGCTGTTCACCTGGTTCGCGATTCCCATCGCCGCGTTCACTGTTACGTTTGTGAAAATGTTAAGGACAATGTTCGTTCCCTGGGAGTTCGCCACGTTCGCGACCGCTCCGAACAGGCTCCAGCTGCTGAACGAGACAAGCTCTTTCCCAAGTGCCTTGTCGTTTGATTTTTTGTAATGCGCGATTTCAAATTTCCTGTTGCAGTAGATTTTGTAGCAGGCGAGAATCACAAATGAAACAGCCGTCAACAGAAATGAATATAGAATCAGCTTGTCAAACGGAGAAACCACAAGCAGGAAAACAACAAGAAGCTTTAAGACCGCCTCGACAATGCTAAGCCCAGCAAAGAAAGTCATCCTCTCGTAGGCGATTATGACCGCGTTGTAAGGAACGCGCATAATGTTCGAAAGAGTTGTGACTACCGCCGCCTGGTAGCACCAGAACGCGGCCGCTCTTCTAGCGTCCGGAATGTTGAGCTTTTCATTCACGAACCAAAGTCCGATAGTTTCCGCAAGTACAATAAAAACCACGCAGATGGCTCCGTGGATCACAAGGCTCTTGCTGTAGACTTCCTGTGTTTTTTCCGTGTCGCCTTTTCCAAGATAAAAGTTAAGATAACGCTGCACGCTTGTGGCCATCGCGTTGTTCACAAAGCTGAAAAGGACAACCACCCCCGCCACAACGTTGTAGATTCCGTAGTCCTCCGCGCCGAGCGTAGAAAGCACAACGCGCACCGTGTACAGCGACACCAGCATTATGAGTATCTGCCGGAAATATAAGGCGAGTGTGTTTTTTGCTATGCGGGTAGAGGATGTCATTCCTTTTTCTCCGCATTTATCTTTTTCAAACCTATTTTTTTTGCAAAACTGATAAATTCATCATTTTCTGAATATTTACCATTAAGCAAAGACTCAACCTTATTTAAGAAATCGCTCGCTTCTTCACCGCTGTTATCAACCATCGATTTTACTGTTCCAGAATTCTTAATAAGAATATTTATAACAGTATCATTGCCCAAAATACTTGTTGGCAATATTGTTCTTAACGCTTCTTTTTTAGAACTCAAGTCAGAATATTCAAAAAGCCATTCACCCAAAAAATTAAACTTTGACAAATTCATCGCTGTGTTGCCGGAACAAAAAACATCTCTTATGTCATTAAACAATGTTTTTAATTTTCTTTTGTTTTTTAATGCTAATTGCATTAGGCTTGAGCAGTTTTCTTTTTTTAAATTTGTAATCTCACCATTTGCTTGCTTTATCATTACTGACTTAAAAGCTTCAAAACAGTTTTCGCTCTTGCCATCTATATAGATAAGTAATTTAAAATCATAACTCGATGAGATAATTAAATTTTCCCATTCTAATGCCGTTCTTGTGTTCAAGTATTCATTTGCAACAAGTGAACAATGTTGATAGTTTTCATCATTAATTTCTTTTGCATCTTCAAAATATTCAATTGGAATTTCTGAAATATTAGAAATTGTTACAGCATCCTTGATAAATTTACACCATCCGTTAAAAGTTTTTAAAATAATTGAAGAGGCTAATTGCAATGCTGTCTTTATTTTTAAATAATTTTTTAACAATTCAAATATTGAAGCTTTTAAAGCTCCCAAATCCTCATTTTCAATAATTTTTTTGCAAACTTCAATATATAGGGGGTATTGTTTCATTTTATCAGCATTAATAAGCAAGTCATCAAAATTCATATAGCAGTTAATTTTTTCTGCAATTTTTAAAACAAAATCTTTATCGGTTTCATTAAGAACAGAATTAAATAAAGATGGATTATTTGGCAAAGAAAAATTGTTTAATTTTGCAAGTCTCATGCAGATTAAATCAAAATAAAAATTTTCATCTGCTTTCGTATTACTAAATAAAGTTCCTATAGTTTGATCTTTAGGAAGATGTTCTATAGGTCTTTGCAACTCTTTTAATCTTTCGTATAAAAATGAAATTACATTTTTATCAGTTGGATTTGTAGCAATTTTAGTTTCGATACTATAAAAATATTGTGAAAATACTTTTTCTTTATTTTCAATTTTTAAATATTTTATTGCCTCCATATTTTGAAGTTTGTCAGTAGGTAAATCTTTTAAATAATTATCCAATTCTTCATAATCGCATTTAATTTTGTATTCTTCATAATCATCTTTTGCTAATTCAATGAATTCTATATAGTCTTCAGGCGCGACTGATTTTTCTTTAAAATAATTTTTTACATCAAAATCTTTTATTTTTTCATTTTCCAATTTTTCGAGGCTTTTAAAATAGTCAGCAATGTTAAAATCTTTTGCATTAGCAAAATCGGATAATATGTTAGTTAGATATTCTTCTGCATTTTTGTTGCTAATATGCTTCAATAAAATAAGCTGATAATCTTGAAGTGTAGATTCTTTGTTAGTGTTTTTCTTGTATAAACAATCCCATAAAAATAATTCTGTTTCTTCTTTTAATTTTAAATTAGTAAAAATTTTTTCTAAGCCAAATGCTGCGCTTTGCATATTCGTGACATTTGCTATTGCATTTTGCAAAAACACTTCAAATGCTGGAATCTTTGTTAATCGAGATAAATCTTCGAAATTATTATTGTTTAATGCAGTTACAATTTGTTGTGTATAAACTAAATCAAGTGCAACTTCGGGCTTTAATTGGTAATAAAGAGCAGAAATGTATTTAGAAAGTTCTTCGTCATTTTTATATAAGAAATCCAATGCCCCTAAATAACTCGGCTCGAGAATCTCATTAATATCATTATCTATTTTTGATTTCCCAAAAATGAATATTGCAACGTATTTATCAGGAATTTCATTTTTGGAGAAAATTTTTCTTATTGAAACAAAATCATTTATAAAAGCGATTATTTTTCTCGGTGTATTATTTTCTGTATTTAATAAATCATAAATCTGAATCACAGAAAAATCTGGTTCTTCATTGAATGCTTCTTTCCATTTCAGAGTGAAATATTTTTTCCAGTCAGACATTATTGGAGCAGAAACTCTATAAACGACATTGAATGTTTTATTTATAAAATCATCGCCATAACTTTCCGTTTCTGATGTTTCGATTATGTTTTCATTTTTAAAGGCGTTTTTTATATGCTCCCTGTCAAAAGGAATAAGTACTGAAATATTTTTTAATGGTTTTTCGCAATTAGAAAAAATACAAGTTATCGCTGCCCATAGATCTTGCAGTTTTTGAACGGGAAGCCTATCCATGTTGTCAAAAATTATGACAAGTTTGTTTTTGTTCAAAGAAATATCTATATCATTTATCCAATTTTGAAAATTACGACTTGAGGGTTCTTCTGTATATATGATTTCTTGTTTTGAAACATACTTTATATTATTTGTATGATTTTTAGAATCAAAGTAAGAAATGAATAAATCTGAAAATCGAACAAAATCCTTTAAGGTTATTACATTTATTAGTTGCAAAATTAGTGTTATTAAAATACCACAAACAAAAGGAATAAGTTGAAAGATATTTTTAATATCACTGCTAAAACAATTAAAAATTGTTTCAAGAAGTGCAAAAACTGTAAAACCTATTGAAAATGCATTCAACTTTTTTACATTTTTTGATTCTACAGAATTCTTTTTTGAAAATAGTTTTTTTGTAGAAAGCTTTTCTTTACAACCTTGTATTAATTTATTTTTCTTTAGGTTATCTGCGAGAATTTCTATTATAGTGCGTATTTGATTATCATTTTGAAAACCCCAAGCGTCATATATAAAAAAATGAAATTCTTTTTTCTGTTTTTCATCAAAGATATTTTTTTCTACAAGTTTTATAAGATTCGATTTTCCAGAACCCCAAGTACCTTCAATTCCAATAATGTTCGAATTATTATTTTCGATTAACAAATCCGCAATATTGCTTGCAATTTTTGAATGGGATTTGCCTTCAAACAAATCTTCACGGCACGGAGAATTACTTAAAAAATGAGGAAATTCGAAATTTTGCTTGCTATTATCGCTTTTCATAATTAGTCTTTTATTTCGCATTTATCATTTTATAAATTTATAAAATTAAAATTTTCTAATTCTTCTAACATTTTTATTTTTGCAAATTTTAGAAATTATCATTTGAACTGATAAACAAATTACCATCGAAATCAAACTCTAAAACATCTGTAAAGAGTTCATTTTTATTGTGCTTAGAAAAAATTATTTTTCTGCCAGAAATATAAGGCCAAAGTGTTCTGGTGTTAGATATTTTTCCGCCATCGCATTGTCTAATTTTCTAATAACATATTTATTGAACTTAAAAATGCCCATAATTTATTCTATCTCAAAGTAATTTATTCAGATTCACATCATATCCAGACGATTTTAATTCTTTTGCAAGCTTTAATTTCCAGCCATCTGAACCATCCATTTTTATGTATCCAGTTCCTGTAATATCTGAATTCTCTTTTGCTTCAGCACTAGAATCCATAAGCATGTTGACACGTTTTCTTCCAAGTTTTTCAATAAAATATCCGTATTCAAAAATCACGTTAGGACGAGGCTGTTTATATGTTTCTGAATGATTTATTACAGTATCATCCGGCGTGTATAAAACAACAGCGACCCCGACATTAGCATTTTCCGACAATTTTTCTATGATTGTCTGGCCTTTATTTGGCTTTTCATCAAGGATAACAGGGGGGGGGGCGAGCCCGATTTCTTTTATGAATGAAAATACTTTCTCTTTTGAGGCCTCATCATGACCATATACAACAAAAATCTTTTTATTATCTATGCTCTTTTTTTCAGATTTTTTTGAATGAGAAAGATTATCAAAGCCATTTTTATCATCAATTAAATTTTGTGCTTCGTAAATCATTTCATCTGTTATTATTTTCACATAGTCTAGATCTTCAGCTACAAATTCAGGCTGAGCAGGAATAAAAATATCCAGATTCAAATTTTTCTCATTACATTCCTTAACTTTATAATCTATTTTTTCATCACTTTCTGAAATTGCGATTCGGCTTATTCCATATTTATTTTTTGTTCCATCTACAAAAAAAATTTTCCGTTAAACTACAATGATTAACATCTTGATGTTTAAAGGTTGTTCATCTTGATGTTACACCTTTAAACATCAGGATGAACAAGGGGTGTTTTTTATAGCAAAATTTATAAAGGAAGATTTCAAATAGAATGGAAATTTAAAGACAGCTTCGCCATTGAAAATCCTTAGTTTTTGGATTTCCGGAAGGGGTTTTATTCGCCGCTTGGGGTGCGTGCTTGAACCAAGCTCCGTTTGCAAAATCGGCTGCCTTTAATAATTTTATTCTAAAGCAAGTACGTTTTTCTGTCAATTGTTCAAAAAGTGAACATAAATCTTGCCTGCGAGCTTGGATGCGCTAGGGATTGTAGTGGAAATGAGCGCAAGCGAATTGAAACGGAAAGCCCGACCTGGAGCGAAGCGGAAGGGAGCGCCCGAATTTAAAAAATCTATCTGCGTTTTTTTGCTGTTATCAAGATTTATTCGATTTTTATGTTTTCGTTTTTTATTTTTAAACTTTTTTTACGACTTCGTAGGAAAGTCCGACGATTTTTGCGCCGCCCATAAATTCCAGTTCTATGTTCACGCGCTTATTGCGTTTGTTTACGGACACAACTTTGCCGCTCATATCTTTTAACGGACCGTCTACGATTACAATCCGGTCGTTTTTGTCAAATGTTACCGGAACGATTCCCATTACGCTTCCGCAGTCCATTATTGATTTTATAATCTGCAAATCTTTGCTTTCCAGCGGATGAACTTCGCTGTCCGAAGGCAAAAAGCGCAAAAAACCTTTGCCTTTTTTGAAAAATCTGAACTTTGCGGTGTCGGTTTCGTCGGTTTCAAAAAAAACGTAACCAGGAAAAAACTGTTCAAAATATTCTTTTCCTGTTTTTAAGCGCATTTTCTTTTTTAAAAGATGAACGGCGCCGCTGAATTTTTGCAGTGATTTTTCAAAAACAGGCTCAACGCTTTCCTTAAATTTTTCTTCAAATCCGGTTCTGACGGAAATGCAAAAAATCTTCATTGCTCTACTCCGAAATCGCTAAAATCACCAATCAAATCAACAAGTTTTTCTGCGCCTTTGCTTTTAAGCCGATTTTGAATTTCTTCTTCTTCAAGTTCGCCCGCCAAGCAAAACGCATCTTCGGCAATTTTTGAATCGGGACTGCATTTTTTTAAATCAACCTGCGCTTTTTCGCACGCATATTCAATCAAGAATTCAATATAACTTTTGCCGTAAAGAATCTGGTTATATTCGGAAGCAAGCGCAAAAGTTCGCTTTGCAAATATGCGGCTGCGGGCCTTTAGTTCGTTCAGCCCCTGCTCTGTAAGCGCATACGCAATTTTTCGCGCGTTCACGTTTTTAAGCATAATCCAGCCGCGTTCAACAAATCGTTTAAGAACCGCATTCATAAGTCCTATGGAAACATTTGCATTTTTTGCAAGTTCGCGCTGATTTGCATTTGGTGTTGAAACCAAAGTTTGATTTATATTTTGAAGAAGAGCCAAATCTTGATTCAAAGCGCCCGCCTTTTTATGTTCAATTTGTGAACAGTATAAATAATAAAAATTGCTGCGTCAATCAAGAAGAGAGAACGTAGCAAACGTAGCGTAGCGAGCGTGAGAACAGCCCGACATCAAGCAGGACGAAACCGAATCAAAATCAAAATACTTCGCAACTAAGCAGGATTATTTCCTTTTAGCATAGAAACAACCGCTTCTGCAATGTTTACGGTGTGGTCGCCAATCCGTTCAAAATATTTTGCAATCATCATAACTTCCAAAGCCTGTTCCGCATCTTCGCGTCCGATTTTTGTTGAACTGGTCATCAAAGCAACAAGTCCCAGTTTTGCTTTATGAAAAAGATCATCAACTTCGTCGTCCATTTTTTCAACAGCTTCTGCAAGATTTACATCCTGGTTTACAAAAGAAGTTACAGCGGCACTTAGCATTTTGATTGTAATGTCCGCCATTTTTACAACGCTTTTGTTATGACTATTTTTTTCAAAGCCGATGTGCCGCGAAATTTCTGCAATGTCGCTTCCCTGGTCGGCAATTCGCTCCAAATCAACAATCATCCGCAATGCCGCGCTGACTGCGCGAAGGTCGCTTGCAACCGGCTGCTGCTGCTGCAAAATCCGCATGCAAAGTTCCTGAATTTCCCGCTGTTTTTTATCGGTTTCGCGCTCGCATTCCATTGCCATATTCGCAATTTCTTTTTCGCCTGTAACAAGCGCCTGCATCGCATAAGTAAGACAATCTTCACATTCTGCGCCCAAAGAAATCAAATCTTCATTAAGTTCTTTCAGCTGATTTTCAAATTTTGTTCTCATAATTTTTCCTTACGTAACTGCATTAGAAAATAATTGTAGCCGCAACGCTCAACTTTCTATTTTCTTCCTGATTATCCAAATCGTCCGGTTATATATTCTTCTGTTTTTTTATCTTTCGGAGTTGAAAAAATTTGCTCCGTTTCGCCATACTCAACAATTTTTCCAAGCAAGAAGAATGCCGTTCTGTCGCTGATTCGCGCCGCCTGCTGCATATTGTGCGTAACAATCACAATCGTAAGTTTTTCCTTAAGCTCGTCGCAAAGGTCTTCAATTTTTCCGGTGGAAATCGGGTCAAGCGCGCTGGTCGGCTCGTCCATCAAAAGCACTTCCGGATTTACGGCAAGCGCGCGCGCAATGCACAAACGTTGCTGCTGTCCGCCGCTCATTCCCAAAGCGCTTTTATTCAAGCGGTCTTTTGCTTCGTCCCAAATTGCAGCCGCTTTTAGCGATTTTTCCACAATTTCGTCAAGTTCGCTTTTGCGCTTGATTCCGTGAGTGCGCGGTCCATAAGCAATGTTGTCGTAAATGCTCATCGGAAACGGGTTCGGTTTTTGAAAAACCATTCCGACTTTTTTTCGCAAAAGATTTAAATCAGTTTTTTTGTCCAAAATGTTATAAAAATATTCCTGGCGCTGATTTGCATCAAAATTGTCTTTAGCGGCAATTTCAATATTCGCTTGCGATGCGGAAACAGCCGGTTCAACAAGCGCGGATGAGCCAAGCGCATTTTCTTTTGCAAAAAGGATTTTTCCCTTGTAGCAAAAATTTTCCGCCATATCGTTCATGCGGTTAAGCGATTTTAAAAGTGTTGATTTTCCACAACCGCTGGGCCCGATAAACGCAGTGATTTTATTTTCAGGAATTTCCATATTTATTTTGTGCAGAGCCTGAAAATTTCCATAGAAAAAGTCAAAGTCCTGAATAGAAATTTTTGCTTTTTGCAAACTTTGTTCAAATTTTTCAATTTTTTGTTCCATTTTTATTCCTATTTTTGTTGGATTTTTATTGTTTTTTTGTCATCATTTTTTCTATTTTTCCAGAAATAAAATTTAACAAAATAACGAAAAGAACCAGCACAACTGCCGTAGCGTAAGCCTGTTCCGTGCGCAAGCCTTCGCACCAAAGCGAATAAAGATGAACGGCGAGCGTTCTTCCGCTTCCCATAATATTTTTTGGAATGTGAGCAACAGTTCCGGCCGTGTATAAAAGCGCGGCAGTTTCTCCAATAATTCTTCCGCAGCTTAAAACTATTCCGTTTATAATTCCGGGAATTGCAGAAGGCAGCACAATCTTAAAAATTGTGCGGAGTTTTCCGGCGCCAAGACCGTAACTTGCTTCTCTATAAGTTTGCGGAACCGACAAAAGCGCTTCCTCGCTTGTTCGCATAATCACCGGAAGAATCATAATCGCTAAAGTGCAGCAGCCGGCCAACAGCGAAAACTGCCAGCGCAGAGCCGTAACAAAAAACAAAAGCCCGAAAAGTCCGTAAACAATAGAAGGAATTCCGGAAAGCGTTTCCGCCGTAACTCTTATAATCTGCACGAACAAATTGCCGCTTTTTGCATATTCAGAAAGATAAATCGCCGCACCAAGCCCAACCGGAACCGCTATCAAGAGCGAAACAACCAGCACGATTGCAGTGTTCACCAGCGCCGGAAAAAGCGAAGCATTTTCGCTCGTATAATGCAGCGCAAACAATTCCGGCTTGATGTGAACAAATCCCTTTGCAAAAATATAAATAATCAAAATAAAAATTATGGAAAAAGTTATCGCCGCAGAAAACTTTAAAAGAAACCGCAAAATCGAAGATTGCTTAGTTTGATTCATAATAACCTCTTTTTAATCCATCAAGCGCCATCAGCCTCAGCCATCAGGTTAAACCTTCCGCTTTGTCAGCATAAAGACAAAATTTATAATCAGAATAAAGAAGAACAGAACAACGGAAGTCGCAATAAGCGCCTCGCGATGAAGCCCTGCCGCGTATCCCATTTCCAAAACAATATTTGCCGTCAAAGTTCTTATTCCTTTTGTTAAGCCGCGCGGTAAAATCGCCTGGTTTCCTGCAACCATAATAACCGCCATCGTTTCGCCCACTGCGCGCCCAACTCCAAGAATAATTCCAGAAATAATTCCGCTCTTTGCCGCCGGCAGTTCCGCAAAAAAAACGCTTCGTTCTTTGCATGCGCCCAAAGCAAGTGAACCTTCATAATAAGCGCTAGGCAATGCACGAAGCGAAACTTCGCTGGTACTTATAATTGTAGGCAGAATCATAATCGCAAGCACAATCGATGCGGCAAGAATACTTGTTCCGCTGCCGCCTGCAAAACTGCGGATAATCGGAACAATCGCAGTAAGTCCGAAAAATCCATAAACAACGGAAGGAATTCCTGCAAGAAGATTTACTCCGTGATGAAAAATCGGATAAAGCCTTGCAGGACAAAACCGCGCCATAAAAACCGCAGTCATAACGCCAAGCGGAACGCCAAGCAAAATTGCGCCAAACGTAACAACAAAACTGCCCGCAATCATCGGAAAAATTCCGAACAAGTCAATTTCCGGCTTCCACTTTAATCCAAAAATAAAGTTCACAAAGCCAATTTTGCGCATCGCCGGAATTCCGTTCGCAAACATAAAAAGGCAGATAAGAAAAACCGCAGCAATGCTAACACCAGCCGCAAGCAAAAATATAATTTTCATCGTTGATTCATATTTATTTTTCATCCCGTCGCCTCTTTTATGAAATTTTCCGTACACCTTTTGTTATGTTTTTCACTGCGTCCACACGTTTTTGCAAAATCAATTTATTTTATTTCGCTCCACTTAGTAACTTCACCAATAAATATGCGGCGAACCTGGTCAGAACTAAGAGCGTTCAAAGGATTTTTCTTGTTCACAACAACCGCGATTCCATCAATCGCAATTTTTGCAGAATTCACGCCGGTTTCGCTTTCCTTTAAATCGCGGCTTGCCATTCCAATGTCGCAAACGCCTTGAATCGCGCTGTTTATACCAGTTGTAGAATCACTCTGCGAAACTTCAACAGTTATTCCGGAATTCTTAGCCTTAAACGCTTCCGCAAGTTTTTCCATAACCGGGAACACAGAAGAAGAACCTGCAACGCTGACCTTTCCGCTTGTTACTTTTGCGCTGTAAGCAAAGTTTTTTGCAGAAGGAACCACAGAAATATAACCGCTCTTTTCTACAATCGCCTGACCGTCCGCAGAAAGAATAAAACTCTTGAATTCTTTTGCCGCATCAGAAAGATTCTCTTTTGTAATAATATTAAACGGACGGCTAACCTTATAATTTCCGTTTTTAATATTTTCAATACTTGCCTTTGCACCGTTGATTTCAAGCGCTTTTACAGAATCATTCAAAGAACCAAGCGAAATATATCCGATTGCAGCCGGATTTCCGGAAACAGAAGAAATTACAACTTCCGTACTGTTCGTAATATCCGCAGTTTCCGTTGTCATATCAACTTTTTTACCCTGCGCGTTTTTTACTTCAACACCAAAAAGTTCAACAAAAGCACCTCTTGTTCCAGAACCAGCCTCGCGCGAAATTACAGTTATTTCATCTTTAATTTTTTCCTTTCCGTCTTTTTTTCCGGACGTACAAGAACACAAACTTACAACCGCAAACGCAAAAAGTCCGTATGCAATTCCATTTATTTTCATAGCAAAACCTCCTTGTATGAAAATCTAAGTTTCTGCCATAAATCTAAATTTTTTTTGTAAAGTAATTGCTAGAACTTTGTTAGAAATATGTAAAATTTTTTAAGGGCGGCCCCTCACTCCGTTCGGTCGCTATGTCCGGGGTTCCGGCTTTCGCCTTCATTGCTTCGCAACACGTCTTTCAGGCGTGCCCCTACCAGCGCTGCCGCATCCGAGAAAACCAAATTGATTTGCAAAAAAAACTAAAATTCAACAGAAAATTTGCTTCCGCTTCCTTCCTGCGAAACAAGCGTAATTTTCGCATCGTGATATTTTGCGGCGTGCTTTACAATGGAAAGTCCAAGGCCTGTTCCGCCAAGCGCTTTTGAGCGGCTCTTGTCCACACGGTAAAAACGTTCAAAAATACGTTCCTGTTCATTTTCCGGAATTCCAATTCCGGTATCGCTTACAGAAATCAAAGTATTCTTAATTTCAACATCAACTTTTCCACCATCCCGATTGTATTTAATCGCATTGTCAATCAAATTAAAAATCATTTCGTAAATAACCGGGCGCACTCCAAGAATATCCCCGCTGTCTCCGCTCACATTAATTTTTACGTTCTTCGCCCGCGCGCTGGAAGAAAGCGCTTTTTCCGCTTCCTCCGCAATTTTTAAAAGGCTAAGCGGCTCTTTTTCCATAACAATCGATTTTTCATCAAGTTTGCTAAGTTTTATAATATCGTTCACCAAAGTAATCATTCGCTGGCTTTCTTCGTAAATTGTAGCGGCAAAATCTTTCGTTGTCTTTTTATCTGTTTCGCCCTGCGCCAGAATCTCCGCAAATCCAGAAATACTTGTAAGCGGCGTCTTTAATTCGTGGCTTACATTCGCGCTGAACTGTTTTCTTAGCTCTTCGCGCTGCGATTTTTCAAAATTTTCTTTCGCGATTCGTTTTGTAAAAGGTTTAAGCTCTTCATAAATTTCAGAATCCGAATTTTCCGGATTTTCAAGATCGATTTTATTAAGCGGCTCAACAATTTTTTTGGAAGTCCAACTGGCCGCAACTCCGGAAATTATCAACGCGGCAACAAGCGTAAGAAAAAGCGGATATTCAAATTCAAACATAAGAAAAACAATCGGCCGCTGTTCGCAGGAAATACGCAAAACATCGCCGGAAGAAAGAAGTTTTGCAAAGTACAAAGTTTTTACCATCATCGTGGAAGAAAACCGCGAAACCTTAGCGCTTCCTGTTTCTTTTGCCTGCAAAAATTCCTTTCGCAGCGCGTGATTTTCCATTTTTTCAGGTGCAACTTTGTTATCAAAAAAAACAGTTCCGTCGCTATGAATAAGCGTAATCCTGTTTTTTACAGGCGTAATTTCCTTTAAGCCTTTAAAATCGGAATTCCGAATATATATTTCCAAAAAAGACGATTCTGTTTCCAGTTCATTAAAAATTTGCTTTTCAAAATGGCTGTACATATTTGAAAGCAATATCAAAACGCAGACAAAATAAACAAGAATTCCAATAACAACCGTACTAAAAAAAATTCTAAAAGTTATAGATTTAGTTTTCATTCAGCTTTTATAAAAATGCGGCCATTGAGCAACATCGAAATGACCGTTATCAGAAAGTGGCTTCGATTTGCTCAACCACCGTTTTTTCGCTTTTATTCAATCTTATAACCAACGCCGCGCACAGTTTCAATCAAGTTTCCGTCGTCATCGCCGATTTTCTGGCGCAAAGTGCGGATGTGAACATCAACTGTGCGGCTTTCAATATCGGCATCAACTTTCCAGATTGAATCCAAAAGACGCTCCCTGGTAAGAACATTTCCGCGGTTTTCAATCAAAAGCGCAAGCAAATCGAATTCTTTAAGCGTAAGAAAAATCTGCTTTCCGTCAACAAAAACGCTGTGCTTTCCAATATCAAGCTCAACATTTCCCGCCGCAAGAATTTTTTTACCGCTCTTTTTTGAACCGCCGTTTTCGTAACGCCGCAAAACCGCTTTTATCCGCGACAAAAGCATCATCATTCCAAAAGGCTTTGTAACATAATCGTCAGCGCCGGAATCAAGTCCTGTAACAACATCAAATTCAGTATCTTTTGCGGTAAGCATAATAACAGGAATTCCGCAAGTTTCACTGCTCTGCCTTAGTTTTTTCAAAACAGAAATTCCGTCTTCTTCCGGCAACATAATATCCAAAAGCACAAGTTCCGGCTTTTCCTTACGCAACGACTTCCAAAATTCCGAAGGAAACGCAAAACTCTTACTTTCGTAGCCCTGCGTTTTCAGCGTATAATCCAAAAGTTTGCGGATTGCTTCGTCATCTTCCAAAAGATAAATCATATACTAAAAATATCATATTAATAGAAGAATAAATCAACTTAAGAATGTAAAATTCAAGTAAATTTTCTTTTTGCTCTTTTCTGCGCTTCCGCTACGGCGCAACAATTACCAATCGTCTTCCCCAAATTCCCGGCGCATTTCTTCCATTGCGCTTTCATCGCCCATCATTGCATCATCGGCAATCTGCGCATAATACGAATTATAGTTTCGTCCCGGTTCATCGTCAAAATAATTTCGCTCTCCTATAGCCGCCCTTATTTCTTCGTCAAGAAAAGAATCAAATCCGTCGTCATCGTCATCATCATCAAAATCGTCGTCATCGCAATCATCATAGTCGTCATCAAAATCGTCATCTTCGCAATCAAATTCACAATCATCTTCGTCTTCATAAAAATCATCGTCGCAATCATATCCGCCACAATAAAGATTCCGCTCCAAATTATTTTTTCCGCTAAGATACGCTCTTATTATTACAATCAATACAATTAAAACTATAAAAATCATAGGCTCACTCCATTTTTACGCATTTTATGCGTTTTATGCGCAAACAAGCAATTTTGCGCTCTGCACTTCCAATATTTTATCACGTTTACATAAAATTTGATAAAAGACTTGTCCGCTAAATCCATAAAAACACAAAAATCACAAAAACGTTGTCATTCGCTACAAGTTTTTTTATACTTTAAATATGGAAAAATTCGACATTACAATTATTGGCGCAGGAGTCGCAGGACTTTCTGCCGGAATATATTCCGCCCGCTCAGGAATGAAAACCATTATCCTGGACAACATCGGTGGCGGCGGACAAATATTGGAAATAGACAAACTTGAAAATTATCCCGGATTTTTTCCAGCAGCAAACGGAAGCGAACTTATACAAAAAATGAGCGAACAAGCCGGATTTTTCGGCGCAAAAATCGCACAGTCATCCGTTGAATCAATCGACAAAAAAGGAAAATTCTTCTATATAAAAACAGATTCCGGCGAATACGAATCTTCCGCTGTAATTTATGCGACCGGCGCAGAACATTCAAAACTTGACGTTCCCGGCGAACAAAAACTTACCGGAAGCGGCGTTTCCTATTGCGCAGTCTGCGACGGCCCGTTCTTCAAAAACAAAGAAGTTACCATAATCGGCGGCGGCGACAGCGCCTGTTCAGAAGCATTGTATTTAGCAAATATTGCCGCACACGTAAACATAATTCACCGCCGCAACGAATTCCGCGCAGCAAAAACTCTTTCCGACCGGATTTCCGCAAATCCAAAAATCACCGTTCACTTTGAAAGCATCGCAAAAGAAATTCTTGGAGAAAACAAAGTTTCCGGCGTTCTTTTAGAAAACGTAAAAACAAACGAAACCCGCGAACTTAAAACAGACGCAGTTTTTATATGCGTCGGAATGAAGCCAAGAACAGCACTCCTGGAAACATTGCAAAAAGATTCCGGCGGATATCTTATTACCAACGAAAAAATGGAAACCGCAATTCCTGGACTTTTTGCAGCCGGCGACGTCCGTTCAAAGCCGCTCCGCCAAATTATAACAGCCGCAAGCGACGGTGCGATTGCCGCAGTAAGCGCGGCGGAATTTGTAAAAACAACTAAAAGTTAGCGCACCGCCAGCGCGAAAAATATTTTCCAGCGTAACGTTTGCAATTTTTACTTGTAACAAATCTCACATTCAAACGAACGTTCACCGCTGGATTTTATTCTGCCTTCCACAAGAATTTTCTGCGCCTCATCATCAAAAAAAGCGCTCACAATCATTGTGTCATCTTTGCGGATTTCCTTGCAAAAATTCAATTTAAAATCAGAAATCTGCTTTGCCAGATATTCTTCCGGCAAAAAATCCAGGGCAAAATTTATGTATTTTGCATTCGTCAAATGACCGTTTCCGTCTATCATCGAATAAAGAATTTTCTGCTCGCCTAAAAAAGTAGAATTTTCAGGAATTTTTATCCGCCCAGGCTTGCAGCCACATTCAGTTTTTACATCACTTTTTGCAAGAAATTCAAATTTTTCCGGAACAACAATCGCACGGCTTTCAGGATTTACAACAACCCAAAGACTTTTTCCTTCTATTAAGATTTCACCGCTTTTCAAATCCGCAAAAGAATAATAGCGCATAAGCTGAATTCCTTCCGGCTTTTCTTCCCGCACCAAAATCCGCACTTCATCATTTTCCTTCGGAAGCCGATTTATATGAAAACTTGACCGCGAAACCATCTGCGCATATCCGTGCTCCGTCAAAAAATCACGGTTTTGCCCGCGATGCGTATAAAGATCCGTAACAAAATCTGCGCAATACTCCATCACTTCTGTCAAGTGAATACATTTATCCGCCCCGCACTGACCAAAAAGAATTTTTTCCTCGCCCGTCAGCGTCAAACCATCATCCGAAAGTTCCGTCTTATAATTTTCCATAATTTTTCCCAATTTATAAGACATTTTACAATAAAAATAGTTTCAGAAAAAGTTAAAAAAATAATAATATTTCGGGCGCTTTCGCAAACTCCGTTTGCTCAACAGGCTTTTCGTGGCTCTCGCTTCGCTCGCCTTGCGGCCGGTATTTTTGCTTCGCAAAAACACGCACTTCGTGCCCACTACAATCCTTAGCGCAATCCGCAAAAAAATTGCCCGGACGCACTTCAAGAACCTTAAAGCCGCCGGGCAATACAATTAAAACCAAAGATTAAATTTAACCGCTAATCTTTTATTTTATTCCACCTTTCCGCCTTCAACTACAAGATTGTCAGCGTTGGAATCTTTTCCGTAAGTTGAACGCAAAGTTGCTTCGTAATTCGCATGGAAAAATCTTTCTTCGCCAAGTTTTACAATCTCATCGTTCAGCCAATTTAACAAAGTTGTATTTCCCTTGGAAACCGCCGGCGCAATCGTATCAATCGTTCCCAAAGATTCAATTCCGACTGCATAGCCAGGATTTTCAATCGCCCAGGCAAGAACTTCCGTGTTATCTGTAGAAAGAGCCGCGCCACGTCCGTCAAGCAAGGCGTTGTATGCTTCGCTGTATTGGTCAAACTTCAAAAGATTTACATCCGGATAATTTTCAGAAAAGAAAGTTTCTGCCGTTGTTCCTTTTGCAACAATCAAAGTTTTTCCGTTCAAATCTTCAGGCTTTGTAATAAAATCCTTTTCGTTGGAAACAACGCCCAAAGCGCATTTCATATAAGGAAGTGCAAAATCAACTTTTTCCGCACGTGCAGGCGTTACCGTAAAGTTCGCCAAAGTAATATCAACTTTTCCAGTTTCAAGAACTTCTACGCGGGCAGCCGCTTCCACAGGAACATACTTGATTTTTACGCCCAAATCTTTTGCAATCCGTTCAGCAAAATAAATGTCATAACCCTGATACTTACCGTATTCATCAACATAGCCGAACGGCTTTTTGTCGCTAAAAACAGCAACTTTTAAAGTTCCGCTCTTCTGAATTTTGTCCAAAGTGCGGAATTTTGCACCGTTTGAACAACCTCCAAAAATAATTGCCGCAAACAAAGCAGCTAAAACTATGCCAAAATTTCTAAAATTTGATTTTTTCATATTTTGCCTCCGCAACATTTTTCAATCTGCAAAACTTTTGCTTACAAAAAATGTTATAACATTTAATTACCTATAAAGTCAATAGGTTTTATGTATAATAATTTATCACGGAAATCATTTTTTTTAGATATGAGGTCATTGTAGCTCTCGAAATACTATATTTAGCCCAAATTTCGAGTTTTATAAAAATTTACAAAAAAGGCGTAATCCTTT
>CAYSDV010000018.1:0-19342 GCA_964429905.1 uncultured Treponema sp.
ATTTTTATATTAGGAGAATTAAATGAAAAAATTAATAATTAGTGCACTTGCCGCAGCCGCACTCCTCTTCGGTTTTGCCAGCTGTTCCGGCGATTTGCATGATACTCCTGTAGAAGATACAACAATTCTTAGAGATGCAGGTATTATTGGAACTATAAATAACTGGTCTGCAGAAAAAATGACAAAAGTAAATGATACAACATATACATACTCATTTACTGCAACAGACAGTACTGCACAATTTTCAGTACAGGAAACTTTGGGAGACTGGAAAACACGTTGGTGCGGAAACAACGAAAAAGGTGTTCCAGAAGCACCGGAAACAACAAAATGTACTCCAGGCGGAGAACTTCAGCCTATGGTTTATTCAAGCGAGGCTGATCCAACTCATGTTCAATTAAATGGATTATCAGCGAATTCGGAATACAAAATCACTGTTGTTATCGTTGAACCATCAACAAAATCAATTTCTTGTAAAGTGGAACTAACAAAAGCTGGCATAATCAACGAAAATGCTGGACCTCTTGATAACTATTTATTAAGAGGTGATTTTGACTCTTTTGGTGATGGTATTCAATTAACAAGAATAGGAGAAAGTAACACTTACACGGTTGATTTAGAAGCAACTGCAACAGAGCAGGCTTTGAAAATTACCACAGCTACTTGGAGTCCTGCATATTGTGTAGATGATTCTGCTGCTGTTATTAGCATGGATTTGAGCGAAAGCGATGTAAAATGGTACAAAGGTGATTCTGGAATGGATAATCCTAAAGTTTCAGGATTAACAGTTGGTACAACATACACATTTACAATTGTTTGCAGTGATGATAAATCTTACGTAACTGTAAACATAGCAGAAAAACAGTAATATTTTTATCTTTAAAGTTTTTTAGCGGGCTGTGTAAAAACAGGCCGCTTTTTTTTTGCAAAAATCTCACCCATTCTGCAATCCCCCTGCGCTCGGGATTGGAAGGTTTTTGCCGCAGGCAAAAGGCGAGCGGTGCGAGTGTGAGCGAAGCGAGCGCGAGTGCCGCGAGACCGAGCGTTAGCGGGACCTGGAAAGCCCGCTTGCGAATGACACTTGCGCCCAAATTATCTTAAATATGATGTTTTTGACCTTGCTAAATTTGTGTAAAAATCATTATAATAGAAGAAATAATTAGAAACTTTATTTTTGAGGTTATATTTTATGTTAATGACATCACAGTTAAAAGTTGGAACAGCATTTATGTACGAAGGTAACCCTCTTATCGTTCAGAAGATGCTTGGTCAGCGTTCTGGACGTGCCGGAATGGTTACAAATCTTCGCGTTCAAAATCTTGTTACAAAATCTACAATGGACTTGGGAATTGATGCCGGTGAAAAATTTGACGAAGTTGATTTGGACGCACACACTACAAAACTTTCTTATATTGACGGCGACAACTACGTTTTTATGGACAACGAAACTTACGAACAGTTTGAACTTCCTAAAGAAAATCTTGGCGATTACGCTGGCTATATTACTCCGGAAGATGATTTGGATGTAAAACTTACTTTCTACGAAGGAAAACCGGTTGGTATTGAACTTCCTGTTCAGGTTGTTCGCACAATTACTTACACTGAACCTGGAATCAAAGGCGATACTTCTGGAAAATCATTGAAACCTGCAACTTTGGACACTGGAATTGAAGTTCGTGTTCCGCTTTTTATTAATGACGGCGAAAAAATTGTAATTGATACACGCGACGGTTCATTTGTTGAACGCGCAAAATAATTAATTCCGCTTTTTTAGCGTTTTATGCCCGGCTTTTTCAGCCGGGCATTTTTTATGTTTTCGCTAAGTATCCGCTATGTTTTCGCTATGCTTTGCTATATTTCTGCGTAATTCGCTAATTGTAAGCCGCACGCCTTTACTGCGGTCGCAATGTCGCTCGCGCTCGCAGTTCGCAAATGCGTTTTTCCGGATATTTGCTATAAGGAAAGTTTTCCGCAATCCAAAATCGTCCGCAAAGTTCCGTCTTCGTACAAAAGCGTAATGGTCGGATTTTTTACAACTCCGTCTAAGTGGATTAAACTTGGCGCATCGTTGTCAAAATTTTCTCCGATTGCAAAATGGCAGGTGTTGAACGCTTTTTCGTCTTCAAGCATATTTCCTGTAATTTGCGCCGCCGGATTCAAACCGATTCCAAGTTCGCCTATATTGCGCGCATTTTTTTTGTAAATTGCGCCCATTCCGTTTGGAATTTTTCCTTCTTTTTCATATACAATCGAACGCATTTCCGCTTCGACAATTGTTTTTAAAAGTCTGCGCGCTTCCGAACCGCCGGAAATATCTGTTACAAAGCCGTCTTGCACTTTGCAGGTAATCGGCGTTTTTAAAAGGGCGTCTCCGTCGCTAAAAGTCATCGAGCCGTCGAAAACAATTGTACCCTGGCATCCTGTATTTTTTTCCGTTCCCACAACCGGACTTATAAAAACTTCGCCGCAAGGAATGTTGCCGCCGCTTCCGTTTGCGGAAAAATCGCCGTTGTCGAACAAAAGTTTACGACCTTTTATCGGAACGGTTAAATTTGTTCCGCCCGCGCTAGTTACAGTTGCGCTCACGGCGCCGGAAAAAAGATTTTCCAAAGTTTCGCATCTTTTTGCAAGTTCGGAATAATCAATGTTTACAGTTCTGTTGAACATATCCTGCGTAATTCCGGGCGACCAAACCGCGCGCATAGATTTTTTTCCGTCCAAAAGATAGTCAAAAATATGGTCGAATTTTCTTCCGTCTTCCGAAAAAAGCGGATTTTTTGTTCTTACCGGATCTTTTCCAAGTTTTGTTTCCGAAATTGAAAAGCAAACATCCGGATTTGTTTCTATTGCGGCTAAAACTTCCGGTTCGGCATTATCAAAAGAAGTTTTTGCATTTTGAAAAATCAGAACTGCCGTTGCGCCGACTTCCAGACACGCGGAATACAAATCCTGCGCAATAACCGCAGTTGAAGGATTTGCAATAATTAAAACCCGTTCGCCTTTTTTTATTTTGCAAACGTTTTGAACAACATTTTGACTTGGAGAAATTTCTTTTTTCATAGGAATATTTTACGCAATATTTGAAATTTAGAAAATATATAATAACCACAAAAGAGGGCGCCTGCCCCACATTCGGCACTGCGTGCCTCACTACTCACCAAAAGCATTCGCTTTTGGTGATACGGGCTAGCAAGTCAGCATAAAAGAGGGCGCCTGCCCTACGGCTCAAACCTTCGGGATTTCGACAAGCTCAATCACCTTCGGTTTTCGCCTACCCCTCGGTGCACGGCGCACCGCTTCGCTGCGCCGTATTTTACGCTATTTTCCGAACAGTTGCGAAAAAGTTGCGATTATATCTGCGCCGGCAACAAATGTTCCCACCGAACTTCCGAGCGAGGAAAGGAAAAATATTAAAAGAACGCGCAGAATTTTGTTTTTGTAAAAACCTTTTATGCCGGAAGCATCGTCGGAAATATTTTCCAAATCTTTTACCTGAGGTTTGCAAATAAACGCCTGAACAATGCCGGCAACAATTCCGACTCCAACAAAAGGGCACAAAGATGTAATAGGCGCGCTTACAAACGAAACTAAAATTGTAAGCGGATGAGCGGCCGCAATCAGCGCACCAACTGCGGCAAGTCCGCCGTTCCACAAAATCCAACTGAATGTCATTTCCGAGCCGGATTTTTTTCCGCCAAAAACAAATCCCAGCGCAATAAGCGCTACAATTAGAACCGGAATTATCCAGGATGCAATTTTTGCGCCAATTTTTTTTGAAGGAATAGCGTTTATTTCTTCCGTATCGGTGGATTCCGTTCCGGCCGCCATTTTTTCAAGGAAAGAAGCGACTCCGTTCAAATGTCCTGCGCCGATAACCGCAACGATATTGTTTCCTTGCGCCTTCCAAATATGCGCCGCCAAATATTTGTCGCGCTCATCAATAAGAACTTCTTTTACAACAGGCAGATATTCCGCAAGTTCTTTCATCATTGAATCCATTTCCGAACCTTTTTTAAGTTCTTCAATTTCTGTTGCGGAAACTTCCTCATTGCTAAAACTGCTTGCAAGCAATGCTGAAAGAAGTTTTATCTTTCCTGCGCCGGAACTTTTTGCCCAGGCGCGCTTTAATGTCGTTTGAATCGGGCGGTCAACCATTGCAGTCGGTATGCCAAGCGCATTCGCCGTGTTCATTGCGGCAAGCATTTCATCTCCGGGTTTTACTCCGACATTTTGTCCCATTCTTTTTTGGAATGAACTTAAAACTAAATTTGCAAGAAGCAAAAATCCTTCTTTTCGTTTAAGCACTTTTATAATATCAAGATTTTTCCAGGAATCCGGCTTTTTTAATGATTCGCAACGTTTTTCATCAAGTTCGATGGCAACGCAATCCGGTTTGTTTTGTTCTATATAATTTGTAACTTCGGTAATGCTTTCCGCAGAAACGTGTGCCGTTCCTATGAGTGTAATTTTTCTTCCGTTCAGTTCTAAAACTTTTTCTGTCTGATTCATTTTCGTTCCATAAAACGGGCTGTTCTGCAAGCACCCTGCTGAATTTATTGAACAGTCCGCGATTGTTTTATATTATTGTCCTAAAGAAGCCCATTCTGCAAGTCTGTATTCAAAGAACATCGGAGTTTGCATTTTCATAATCTGATTGTAAAATTCGGCCGCAACCGCGTTTGAACCTTTCATTTCGTAATACAAACCAAGATAATACTTCATTTTTCCTTTTTTGTTTTTATCCGTTTCCTTGTCCACGTCCTTTATTATGGCGTTTTCCGCATTCATCGGTCCCTGGTCATGATAAAGACGAATCATTTTGTATTCAAGAGAATTTCTGTCCAGCGGCTTCATGAATTTCTGCGCAAGCTGCTTCATTTCAAAAGTTTTGTTCTGTTTTATGTAAGTTGCCAAAATCATAAGTTTGTAAGCAAAAGAATCGCTGATTTCATTCGCTTTTGTAAAATATTTTCGCGCCTCTTCCCAATTTTTCAAATGAAATTCCAAAATTCCGATTTCTTCGTAAGCAAAATAATATTTCGGATTTGTTTTAATCACCATTTTATAGTCGGAAAGCGCTTCTTCGATTTTGTTCTGCTCATCGTAAAGTCCGGCTCTGTACGCATAACCCAAAAAGTATTCCGGCTCCAATGAAATTGCTTTTGTCCAAGCGTTTTCCGCTTCGTCGTAACGTCCAAGGTTTCGCAAATAATTTCCCAAATCAATATAATAGTCAGAATTATTCGGATTGATTTTTATCGCTTTTTGGACATTTTCAATTGCTTCGCGGTAATTTTCGTCTTCCGCGCTAAGTTTTCCCAAATACTGAAAAGCAATGTCGCTGTTCGGATTGTAAGAAATAAGCGAATTGAATGCATTTTCCGATTCTTTTAAATCGCCAAGATAATAAGTCATTTGTCCGTAGCCAAAAAGTCCATCTTCATTGTCTTTTTCTTTTAAAATGACCTTTTTATAGTAATTTGCGGCAAGTTTGTATTTCTTTTTTAATGCCCAGCGGTTTCCCAAGATTAAATTTGCAGTAACGTTCGTAGAATCCGCTTTTAAAAGCGCGTCTGTTGCCACCTGAATATCTGCTGATTTTCCGGAAGCATTTGCTATTTCCGCGTCAACTTCCAAAACTTCAATTGAATTGTTTCCGGAAGCCTTTAATTCTTTTGTAATCGCCTTTGCTTCGTCAAGTTTGTTTACAGAAAGCAAAAGAGAAGCGTGAAGTATTTTCAAGTCAAAATCATTCTGCAAATTGGCGGGAATATTTTCGTAAAGCGCAATCGCTCCGTTTATATCTCCTTGAACAAGGCGCTTTTGCAGTTCCGCCGCAAAATTAATTGTTTCTGCGCTTGCAGACCATAATCCAATATTCATTGAAAGCAAAATTGCAACCGAAACAACAAATACTTTAACTTTCATCAAATTCTCCCATACTTGAAAATCCTTAAGTCTTTAATTAAACTTAATAAAATGTTTGCACAATTTCTAAGAAAATCTTTTTCTCTTTTAATCGTTTATGCCGTTTTGATTATCGGCGTTTTTATTCTTCAGTTTAAGAATGATTCTATAATATCAGAAAAATTAGGAAGCCTCCACGTTACACTTTACGTATCTGCAAAAGAAGATAATAATATTTCTTTAAAAAATCGTTTTGCAGTAAAATTCAACGGATTGAATTTTATAGGAACGGAAGAAGCGCCTGCCCGCGCAGTTTTGAACGGAAAGGAAAGACCGCTTGTTTTGCAAAGCTGGAAAAAACTTTCGCCGCTTTCGTGCGAACTTGATTTTTCGGAAAATATTTCCGTACGTTTTTCTGTTAGCGATGACACTCCTAAAGCGCATTTTGCCATGGAAAGTTCTTTTCCGGGAAATGTTTCAAAAATTGTAATTCCTTACAGTTTTGCAGTTGGAACTTCTGTTGAATCGGAAACGCCGTCGCAAATTCAAGTTTCAACAAAAAAGAATACTTGGGAACTTAACGCTTCTAAAATTGAAAAAAATACGATTGCACTTTCAAATCGCGAACCGTCAGCGTCTTACGCTTTTTACGACAAAACCCGCTCATTCTCATTTGAAGACGCAATTGCGCTGGACGTAGCTTCTGAAACAAATTATCTTAACAGCTTGGAAAACTTAAAATCAAACCTTATAAATGCTTTTGCGCAAGTTCCAGCGGAATCTTCCGCAATCGCAGAGCAAGAGGCGGTTTCTTACGTTGCGGCAATGGCGGAAAAAGGCCGCTACAACGAAGCGCTTGACGCTGTTCCTCAAAACTTCAAAAGAAGTGCGCTGCGAACGTTCCTTTCCGCTCCTTATTTTGATACTCTTGCCAGAGTCAACGAGCCTTTGCAGGCGCAGCTGAACAATTACGGCGAAATGATTTCGCGCGCTTCTGAATCTTCCGGCTACGACATTTTTGGAGTGCGCTTTATTGCCGATTATATGTGTATGCATCCTGGTTCATCTTCAATAAGAAATTTGCTTTCAAAAACTGCCGCCGCTGACTTTGCGGAAAATTCTGTTCAGCAAGTGACTGCAATTCTTTCTGTTTACAACGAACTTGCAGAAAAAAATCCGGAACTTTCAAATTTGCTTGCGGGCGCCGCTCCAAAATGCGTTGAAAAAATTCTTTCTTCTTGCGCTGTAGATGAAAACACAATAACAATTGCTGAAAAAGGAACTTTCCTTTCTGTAATTCAAGCCGTTCAGACCGGAGATGCGCTTTTACGCTATGGCAAAATTACAAATAATTCTTCTTATTCTGCCGGCGGAAGATTTATTATTAATTCATATTTGAAAAACAGCTCTTCTTTTGACCTTAGAACTCTTGGGGAACTTTATCCGATTGTAGTGCACGACAACAGTTTTTATCCTCATTTTGAAATTCTTGCATTTGATGACGGAAGAGCAGTTTGGGCTTGGACTTGTGCAAAAAATATTTCTTACGCAAACGACAATATGGGCACAATCACGCTTAATATTGACTTCCCGCTTTCGTACACTCATTATGTGATTTTTAACGGAATAAACAAATTCCAAGCGATTTATATTTACGATATGGCGTTCCGAACCGACTACAGATTTGAAACTTATAATTCTTCCGGTTATGTTTATCAAAACGATACAAAATCGTTGCTCTTAAAATCAAGACATAAGAGTCAAATTGAAACTATACGGCTTGTTTATCCGCAGGCTGAACAATAGCTAAAATCAATTTGAATATAACTCTGCGTAATTTTCCATAATTTCATCAAGTTCGGCATCACTGTCAGCGCAAATTGCGCACGCAAAATACAGTGCGATGGCGGATTCCGTTGTAAGACACCCCATCGGAACCGCTCCTTCGCGCCAAATCCCGTGCGCAGTTACAAATTGCGAAAAGTCCAGCTGAATTTTTTGCTGAGAAGTACAGTAAAAGCGCATTCCTCTTTTGTTTCCTTCCAATAAAAACGGTTTTAGGGAATAATCGCTGTCATTCATATTTCCGGAACCAATTCCGTACATTTCTATAAAAACAGAATGAACCGGTGAATATTTTAACATTGTATTGTACAAATCGGTTCTGAATCCCGGATAAAGTCTGCACATAAACATTTTTCTGCTTGCTTCTGAAAGAATTCTAGAAACAACATCTTTGTCCAAATCTGTAATTCCGCTGAACAAAGTTGCAACAGGACCGCTTTCCGTAAACTTCTGTTTTGTAAGATTCCAGTTAGAAAAACTTCCGGGCTTGTCAAAATGTAAGTTCAAAGGAGAAAGAATTTTTCCGCCAAAAACAACGTAGACGCCTTTTTTTTCTTTTGAAGCGGTTTCTATTGCAAGTCGCAAATTTTCTTCGGTTTCCGTGCTTTCCAGCGGCAATGTGGAAGACGCTGTAATAACAATAGGAACGTCCGAATCCGAAAAAAGCCAATATAAAAGCGCAGATGTGTAATTCAACGTGTAAGTTCCGTGCGTAACAATAATTCCGCTTGCAGTTCCGGCATTGATTCGCGCCGTAATTTCCGCAATAAGTTCCGACCAGTCTTTTGGTTCAAGTTCTTCGCTTAAATATTGACCGGCGGAGATAACCTGAAGCGGAGTTTCCATTGCGATTTGTTCCGCAATATTTTTAAGAACGGAAGAATCTCCGGCAGAAACTGTTCCGTCCTGATGGCGAACCGCCGAAATTGCACCCCCAGTCGTAATCATATAAATTACGCTTATATTCAATTCTTCTTTTATAAGCGTTTTTACAACTTGCGGAACTGCACGGCCTTCTGTTTCTTTCATTACAAGGCCTGTAAGAAATTCCAGCGGAGACATCTGCCCGCTTTGAAGAATTTTGCATTGTTCGGGATTTTCCTTGATAACTTTTTTTACGAACGGCAAAAGATCTTTTTCATTTGCAAGTTCCGTAATGTTCAGCGATTTCATCAACCGCTCCGGAGAATGGCCGTTTTCAAAAGTTGAGCGCAAAAGTTGTTTTGCAGTAAAACTGTGGATTTCGTTTGTATCAAGTTTTTTTATAATCCAGGCAAAATGCTCGGGCGTAACTTTTGACTTTGAAATTGAAATATTTGCTTTGTTCAAAAGGCGCGCAAGTTCGCTTGCTATCCAATGCGCTGTATTAACCGGATTTGCGCCAAAAGAACAGACTTTTTCAAAAAAATCGGCTTTTTCTTTTGTGTCGCACAAGAACTCGGAGCGGAGCCGCGAAATTCCATACTGTTTTTTAAGTCGCTGCCGGCGCGCTTCCGGAAGTTCGATTTTTATTTCTGCGGAAAGTTTTTTTTCTTCATTTTCTAAATTTATTGTTTGCGGCGGAGTTAAATTTTCAAAGCGTTTTCTGTTTATTGTGCGCACTTTGTAAAATTCAGTGCAAGATTTCGCTTCGTTCCAGATACGGCTTTCGCTGCGGACTTTTTCGCCGGCGGAAAGCATATTTTCCTGGCGGGTAAGCTCCTGATTTACGGCTTTTCTGGCAAAATTAAAAGAATTCAAATTCCGCAATTTTACATAATAATCAGGGAGCGAAGGATACTTTGAAAGTGCGACATACGCATTGCAGCGGATATAGCTGTCTTTCAATTCATTGTTTTCAATATTCAAGTATTGTGTAAGCCGCCTTAGTTCTTCCAGAAAAATATGAACTTCTTCGCCAAGTTCAAATGAAGATGCAGTTTTTATGCGGATGCTTGGATTTCCTGCGCAGGAATAATCCATTTTTGTGATTCCGTTTGTATGAGCAAGTCTTCCCAAATCTTCTTCAATTCTTACTTCTTTTATTTTGACTGTTTTTTTATGGCTGTGAAATAAAAGATTCATTGTTCCGTTTTCTGCAATTTTTACGGAATATCCGTTTATTGTTTTTCCGTTGTCTACCGCAGGAATTTGTGGAATGATTTTTTCCACATCAGAAATTGTTAAAATTTGACATCCCAATGCTTTTGCCAAAGTATAAACATTTTGCAAAACATGCGGTTCAATTGATATTTTACGGGTTGAATCATTTGTTATGAATACAGAATTTACCGGCGAAAGTTGAATTCGTGTTTCAACATATACAAAAGATTGATACACAGCGAAAAACTCCTAAAATATTTGAAAATTATACCGTTTTAATAAATTTTGTGATATACTAAAACCAAATGAATAAACATGATTTTCCGAAAATCCATTTTTATGATCAGGATTTCGTAGACATTTACAACAAAACTTGGACTATGCTTTCAGACTGTTGGATTAATCCAAAATCTGGGGAAAAGTCTTCAGACGGCTATTTTATTTATCCAAATGGTGAAAAACTGGTGGTTGACCAGTTGGAATCAATATTTTCATCATTTTTTCTTGTATATTCTAACCGCAATTACGATGCAAACAAGAATATTGACTATTTTTATGCACATCAGGAAGAAGACGGTGCAATCCGCTGGCGATACGATGTAAAAACAAACCAGCCAATGCTTGACGATTCGAATCCGCTTGGAATTGGACTTCCTTTGTTTGCTTGGGCAGAATTCAATCTTTATCATAAATCTGCAAATAAAAAAAGAATAAAAGAAGTTATGCCTATCCTGCAGAAATATATGTCTTGGATTGATGCGAATTTTAAACAGGAAAACGGACTTTATGCGGTTCCGGCAGAAGCAAGCACAATGTTTAATGCGCCGCGCGAAAATGTTTATTATCCGATTGATTTTAATGCGGCTGTTGCAATCAACTGCAATTATATGTCTGCTTTGGGCGACATTCTAAATGATAAAGATTTAAGTTTTCAGTACAGAAGAAATTATTTTTCTATGAAAACACGCATAAATTCAATGATGTGGGATGCTTCCGCTAATTTTTATATGGATTTGGACAAGGACGGAAACAAGCTTTCAGAAAAAACAATTGCGGGCTTTTGGCCGCTTTTAGCAGAAATCCCAAGCGCAGACAAATCTGATGCGTTGATTGCACATTTAAGCAATCCTGAAACATTCGGGCTTGAACATCCGTTCCCGTCGCTTTCTGCGGACAGTCCTAATTTTAAGGAATCTGGACAAGGTTACAGAGGCAGCGTTTTCCCTATGTTCAACTTTATGGTTATAAAAGGATTGGAACGATATCAGCGCTATGAACTTGCCCGCGAATGTTCTATCCGCCATTTGTATTATGTTTTGGACGGACTTATGCCGGCAGATGAAAATCAGAAAGGTGATTTTTACGAAGCGTACAAACCTTTGAGTTCTCAAAAAGCAGAACTGGAAAATTCAACGTTCTTTCCGCGTAATCATTATCTTATCGGAGTAGGACTTTCTACAATTGCGCTTATGATAGAAAACGTAATTGGTCTTGCTATAAGTTTGCCAAGAAAAACTGTAGATTGGATTATTCCTAACCTGGAAATCATGGGAATTGAAAATCTTTCTCTAAAACGAAATCTTATTACAATTCTTAGCAATAAGAGTTCGCGCGGTTGGGAAATTCAAATGGAAAGCGAAAAACTTTACTACTTTACAATAAATATTCTTGATCAGAAGAAAAAGACATTGCCTATTCCTTCCGGCAAATGTTCTATGCTCATAGATAAATTGTAAAGTTTTAAATACTGTTCATTTAGCGTGTAGGAGGCGAATATGGCAACACCAGAAGCAGTTATAGAAATCGGCTCTACAGGTGTTCGCCTGCTTGTTGCCGAATTCACACAGGACAGAAAGCGCAATATTCTTGACCGCTCGGAAATGCCGGTTTCTTTAGGACGAGATGTCTTTACAACCGGTTCAATTTCCAGAGAAACGCAAACGCAAATTCTTCATATTTTAAAACGCTTTAAGGAGCAGCTTTCCGCATGGTTGATTCAACCTTCTGAAACTGCTTTGATTGCGACCGCCGCTTTTCGCGAAGCTAAAAATAAAGATCCTGTAATGGATAAAATTCTTTCTTCAACAGGATTCCGCGTAAATGTAATAGACGGAATCGAAGAAAATCGTCTTATGTATCTTGCCGTAACGGAATGTTTAAAAGAAGAAGCGGCTAAAGTTCGCGCTGAAAATTCAATGATTCTTGAAGTTGGAGGAAGTTCAACTGAAATAATGCTTTTGAAAAAAGGCAAAATTGCAGGCGCTCACAGTCTTAGACTTGGAACTACCAGACTTGAATTGAAAACAAGAAATCAGACTTCCGCCTCTTTTGATGATGTGCAGCGATACATAGAAGAATATGCGCTTAATGCAAAAAGTCTTTTGGAAAGCGAACTGAATCTTGCTGAAGTAAAGCAGTTTCTTGCTGTCGGTTCTGATGCAACGATTGCGGCGATTAATGCAGGAAAACCGATTTCAACATTTTTGTGGTCAATAACGCGGGAAGATTTTGATAATTTTGTAAATGAAATTCAGGGTTATTCCATAGACGAATGCGTTGCCCGCTTTAAAATTTCCTACAACGAGGCGCAAACGCTCTGCGTAAGCCTTATGATTTATAAAATGTTTGTGCACCACACAAAATGTTCAAATATTATTGTGCCGGAAACAAATATTCGTGAAGGTTTGATTTTAAGCCGAATAGACACTGCGGGAGATGAACTTCAGGAAGAATTCCACCAGCAGATTACGGCTTCCGCTGTTTTTCTTTTGCGCAAATACCACGGCGATGAAGGTCATGCGGAGCGGGTACGAAAAAATGCGCTGAAAATTTATAAGTGCCTTGAAAAAGAAATTTCTTTAGAGGACCGTTCGGTAATTCTTTTGGAAGTTGCTTCTATTTTGCACGACATCGGAATTTTTATCAGAATGGATGACCACAATCTGCATAGCGAATATATAATCAGACATTCAGAAATTTTTGGTCTTACACGAACAGAAAATCTTATTATAAGTTTGATTGCGCGCTATCACCGTGGAAAACAAATGCCGCAGGATAACGAACAGTTTCCGGTTTTTGCGCGCGGCGACAGAATGAAAATTTTAAAATTAACAGCAATTTTACGAATTGCTGATGCTTTGGACAGAAGTCACGGTTATTCTTTAAAAGATATTTCTGTTCAGCTTAAAAATGAATCTTTGATTATAAAAGCAATAGGAAGCCAAAATCTTTCACTGGAACGGATTGCTTTAACAGAAAAAGGCGATTTATTTGAATCCGTTTTTGGCTATAAAGTTGTTTTGCTGTAAAAATAGGAGGAAGTATTTTATGGAACCAAGATTTTTTAATCGGGAGCTTTCATGGCTGGAATTTAACGGAAGGGTTCTTCATCAGGCTTTAAGAAAAGAACTTCCGCTGCTGGAAAGACTTCAGTTTCTTTCTATTGTTTCCAGCAATTTTGATGAATTTTTTATGGTTCGTGTTGCAAGCGTAAAACGTCAATTTTTTTCAAATCCAGAATCAGTTGATATTTCCGGACTTACTCCGGAACTTGTTCTTCATCAAATCTCAGCAAGAGCGCATCAGATTGTTCGCGAACAGCACAATTGCTTAAAAAATGATATTCTTCCGGGGCTTTCAAAAAAGCATATAACTTACGTTAAGCCGGAAAATTTTTCCGCATCGCAAGCCGAATATGCGCTTAATTTTTTCAGAAATGATGTTTATCCGCTTTTAACGCCGCTAAGAACGGATGAAGAAGTTTTTCCGCACATTGGAAATCTTGCAAAATATGCGGCGTTTTTGCTTAAACCGATTTCTGGCATCCGCAAAGCAGACGAAAATTTCAAAGGTGCAGAAGATTTGCCGCGCATTGCATTGGTTCAGATTCCGGCAAGCATAAAGCAGATTGTCTGGCTTCCGAGCGAAAGCCGCGAAAAACAATTTGCGCTTGCGGAAGAAATTATTACGCAGTACGGAACTCACTTGTTTCCGGGATTCAATGTGGAAGAAACTCTTATTTTTAAAGTTGCCCGCGATGCAGATTTTGCTGTTGACGAAAATTCCGGAAGAAATTTTATTCACGAAATGGAAAAAGTTCTTGTAAAAAGACAATCTTCTTTTCCTGTTGAAATTACATGCAATAATACCAGCGAAACAATTCTAAAATTTCTTGCAGAAAAACTTGAATTGAAAGATGAAGATATTTATTGTGTTGAAGACATTATAGATCCGAATGTTCTTGGCGACTTGCGAAATATTGAAGGCGCAAAAGAATTGTGTTTTCCGGAATGGCAGAATTTTTACCCTTCCGAACTTCCTCAAGATGATTTTTATTGGGATATTATAAAACAGCACGATGTTTTGCTTCATGTTCCTTATGAATCTTATGATCCGGTTGTAAAATTTATTTCCGATGCGGCAGATGATCCTGCGGTTCAGGCAATAAAAATGACATTGTACCGGACTGGAAAAAATTCACCGATTATCAGCGCATTGGAGCGGGCGGCACAAAAAGGAAAGCAAGTTGTTGTTCTTGTTGAATTAAAAGCGCGTTTTGATGAAGAGCGGAACATCGGCTGGGCAAAAGAACTTGAAAATGCGGGTGTAACTGTAATTTACGGTCTTGTAAATCTTAAAGTCCACGCAAAAATCATTATGGTTATGCGCCGCGAAAACGACACAATTCGTCGCTATGCGCATCTTGCCACAGGAAATTACAATCCTAAGACAGCAAAGATTTATTCAGATTTGTCGCTTTTTACCGCAAATTACGACATTGTAAACGATGCAACTTTATTTTTTAATTTGGTAACAGGATATTCAACTTTGCAAAGTATGAATGAACTTTCCATGGCGCCGGTAACTTTAAAATCAAAGTTGTTGAATATGATTCAGCGCGAAATAGACAGAAGCGATTCCGAACATCCGGGTTTAATAATGGCAAAGATGAACAGTCTTACTCATGAAGAAATTATAGAAGCGCTGTACAAAGCAAGTCAGGCCGGCGTAAAAATAATGTTGAATGTCCGTGGAATTTGCACTTTGGTTCCCGGAGTGAAAGGGCTTAGCGAAAATATCCAGGTTGTTTCAATTGTTGACCGCTATCTTGAACATTCGCGAATTTTTTATTTTCAAAACGGCGGAGATTCGGAAATTTATCTTTCCAGCGCAGATTGGATGCCGCGAAATCTTGACCGAAGAATTGAACTTATGTTCCCGGTTTTAGACCGCGCGGTTTTTAAAGAAGTAAAAAATATTCTTCAAGTTTACTTTGAAGACAACGTAAATTCATTAATGCTTACAGAAAGCGGACAGTGGAAAGAAATTCCCTGCGGCAAGAATGATTCTAAAAAACGCGCACAGGAAATTCTTTACAAAAAATACAAACGCAGAAATGATGCCGCCCTGAAAAAGCCAAAAATTGAGTTTGAAGTAAGAAGAAAGGACTAGCCTATGATTACCGTTGAAACTAAGGTAAAAATTCCGTTTCTTTGGGGAAAGTCAATATTCAAAAAATCAAAATGGAACCAAGTTAATCTGATTGTCGGGCCGAATGGTTCGGGAAAAACTTTGCTTGCAGAACAAATTGCGTCTCAATTTAAAAATAAAGGATACAAGGTTGAATTTTTGCGTTCTGAACGTTCAAATCAGGATGAACTTTTGGAAAATTTGAAAACAAATCCGGAACTTCGCAACAAAATAGAAAGCGTAATTTCCAGAATGTTCGGAAAAACTATAAAATTCAAAAAAAATCAGGACGGAAATGTAATTCCTGTCGTAGTGAACAAAGCTTGGAATATTGAATATGGTCTAAAAGAAGGCGAATGTCACGGGCTGAAAGAAATTTTAACTTTGCTTGTTGCTCTGTACGGATTAAAATCTTCAGTTTTAATAGTGGATGAACCGGAACTTCACTTGCATCCGCAATTCCAGTTGTTTTTTATGAACGAAATACGCAAAACAGCGCAAAACGATCATTCAAGAGTCTTTTTTTTGATAACACATTCACCGTATTTTATAGATTTGCGCTTTGCAAATGATATTATCGGCGTTGTGGTTTGCCACGTAAATCGGGTGCCAACGCACATAGACTCGCTGAACAAAAATGCAGATGCTCTTTTGCGCCGTTTTTTGCCAAGATTCAACACATATCACAAACAGTTTTTCTTTAGCGATAACCAGATTTTTGTGGAAGGCTACACTGACCAGCAAATGTTCACAATCCTGTTAAACTGCATGGAAAATTTGCCGGGAGTTGTGGGAACCAGCGTTATTGATGTTGGCGGAAAAGATGAACTTGGCGTTTTTTTTACGGTTTGCTCGCTTTTGGGAACAGACGGACGCATTATTACAGATATGGATTCTCTTTTTGCGGGAAAACTTCGCGATGTAGTTTGCGCAGATTCGCGACCTGCTCTTTGGCTTGAAAAACAATATGAAAAGCTGCTTCCGTTGTACCGGCTTTTATTTTCAAAGAAAGAAATTTCAAAAAAAATCACGCTTGAAAAACTTATTTACCGGCTTGAAAATTATTTGATTGAAATCGGAAAATCTGTTGTTCAGTTCAATTTTTCAATCAGCCCGGAAATTGACATTTTTATAGAAAAAGTGCGCGCATTGTATGAAAAATATGAAAAACCGGAAAGTCTTGATACATTCAAAACTGTTGTTTTAATGGGAATAATCATTTTGAAAAACAAATTAAAAAATATTTTGCCGATTCCGCTTGCAAGAAATGTTCCGATTATTATCAATTTAACAAATTTGATTCTTGCTGCATTTGAATCTGCAAGAGTTTATGTGCTTCCGCGCGGCTGCATTGAACACTTTTATGTTCATTCAAAAGTTAAATATATGCCGGTTTCCGGAAAAGACAAACTTTTTCACACAGAATTTGAAGCAATGGTAAAAGATTCTTCTAAAACGCTAAAAGAAAATTATCCCGAATTAATTTCAATTTTAAAAAAAGCCTGTGCAGGAAATTAAAAAATTGAAAACAAGTAAAAAATCATTTGAAACAAAACTGAATGACGGACAAGAAGATTATGCAAATAAAAATTTCTGATTCAACAAAAAAAAGAATGATTCTTCTTTTAAATCTTCTTGAAAATTGGGAAAAATCGCATATTACTTCAAAAGAAATTGCAAAACTTTTAAATGTAAAAGATTCTTTGATTCGCCACGATTTTGCTACGCTGAATCTGCCGTCATTACACCGCGGTTTTAAAAACGGCTACGAAATTTGCGCTCTGACTGAAGATATAAAAAAATCGCTTGGAGTGCAAAAACAAAGCGAAAAATCAAAAGAGTGCGAAAAGCGGATTTGCATTGTCGGACTAGGTCGGCTTGGAGCCGCTCTTTTGGACAGCAGTTTTTTTGAAAAGAGCGGATTTAAAATCTGCGCGGGATTTGATTCAAGTTTAAACCGCGTTGAACTTATCCGCTCAACTTTTGAACTTTTTCCGGCAAGCAGAATTGAAAGTATATGTTCAGCAAAAAAAATTGAATACGCAATTTTGTGCTGCCCGGAAAATGAAGTTCAAAAAATGGTGGACAGGCTTGTATGCGCAAATATTAAAGGAATTGTAAATTACACAAATGCCGTTTTTACTGCGCCAAAAAACATAAAAATTCAAAATGTTTCGCCTTCAGTTTCGCTTTCTTTAGTTGAAGAATGAAATAAATTCATTTATAAAATCTTACAGCACAGGATTTTACACTTCCTTGCGAGTATTTCCGGTTTATTTCAAATCGACTTTAACTTCCGTCAGATTTTACCCAGATTGCTTGACAGTAAAATCTATTTACATAAAAATAAAACAACATGGCTGACACACAAAAATTTTTATCAGGTCTAAAACAAATTGGAATTCCAGATGAGAACATTCCATCTCTTTTTGAAAAGCTGGACAAATATATAAATGAAATAATTCTTTTCAATTCCGCTTACAATCTTACAAACACAAGCGATTACGATGAAATTGTTGTAAATCATATTTTGGACAGTCTTGCTTCTTATAAAACCATTTTGGAACTGGCGAAAAATTTTTGCAATATTGAAAATGAAAGCGAAAATAATATAAAAATCGCGGATATCGGTTCTGGCGGAGGACTTCCAGGAATTCCGCTGGCAGCAGCATTTCCGCAGTTCAATTTTACACTTGTGGAGCGAATGGACAAGCGTTGCGCATTTCTTGAAAATTGCGCGGCAATCTGTGGTCTGAAAAATGTTACCATCCTAAAAAAAGAAGCAGAAAAAGTTCCGCCAGAAAGTTTTGACATTGCAACTTTCCGCGCATTTCGTCCGCTGGACAAAAAAATGGCAAAAACGCTGCTTTCACTGACAAAAAAAAGCGGTTTTCTGGTCGCTTACAAAGCAAAACTGAAAAATATTCAGGAAGAAATGAACGGCATAAAAGAACTGAACTTAAATTATTTCATAAAAAACATTTGCGTGCCTTTTCTTACAGATTCAGAAAACAGCGAAAACCGCGAGCGAAATCTTGTAATAATAAACAAATGAATTGAAAGATCATACAATTGAATTTGTTTGCGATTCGGCGTAATTGTTCTAAACAACTAGATTTGTTCGCTATTCGCGGCGACATTTTTTCAATAAATTATCTTTTTGCGATTCGCGCCGCGGGGCAAACTGGCTGGTGATTGAGGTTCTCGACCGAAGGGTGCGCAAGCAAGCAGTGGAGTTGCGGTTGCATTGGTGATTGAGGTACTCGAAATCACCGAATTGCGAATTGTTAATGGTTTGCAAGATGGTTATTTTATTCGCTATTCGGCGCGATTTTTTTTTAGCGGAGATTTTTTTTGCTAAGAACGAAATGATTTGCACGCAATTGATGTTTTGCTATTATTCCCGCGGCAAGAGGAAATCGCTATCTGCGCGACATTTTTTAATAAATTATCTTTTTGCGATTCGCGCCGTAGGGCAAATAATCCAGTGATTGAGGTACTCGCCCGAAGGGTGCGCAAGCAAGCAGTGGAGTTGCGGTTGCATTGGTGATTGAGGTACTCGAAATCACCGAATTGCGAATATGTTATTGGTTTGCAAGATAGTTATTTTATTCGCTATTCGGCGCGATTTTTTTTTAGCGGAGTTTTTTTTTTGCGAAGAACGAAATGATTTGCACGCAATTGTTGTTTTGCTATTATTCCTGAGGTAAAGGGAAATCGCTATCTGCGCGACATTTTTTCAATAAATTATCTTTTTGCGATTCGCTCCGTAGGGCAAATAATCCGGTGATTGAGGTACTCGAAATTACCGGAATTGCGATTGGATGATGATTTGAAAGATGACTGATTTATTCGCAATTCCAGCCGTCGATTTCCCCAAACAAATTTCATTGCTATTTCGCCAATATTTCCACAAAACAAGTCTCTTTGCGATTTCCGCCGCTGGCTTCCCAAAACAAGTTCCCTTGCGATTCCCGCCGTTGTTTTCCCCAAACAAGTTTCATTGCGATTTCCGCCGCGTTTCCACAAAACAAGTGCC
>CAYSDV010000019.1:0-17882 GCA_964429905.1 uncultured Treponema sp.
TCGACATTATTGAAGCCGGCGCATCGCAAAAGAATTATTTTTACGCCACATTCTTTTAAAATTGAAATTACCCGCTCATTCAAAACATCGTTTACAAAAACGCAGATTGCGTCGTAACCTTTTGCCGTGAACGCAGTTTTTTCGTTGATTCGGAATTCAAAATATTCAATTTCAAAACCGAAATTTTCGTTTTCCTTTGTAAAAGATTCCTTGTCGTAAGAACGAGTATCGTAAAAAGCAATTTTTGTCATAATTTCCTCCGCAAAATTATTGTTTAAATGGATTTTCTATTTTAATTCCTTCAACTATTTGACCGTCATTTAAATCTTCCGAATAAATTGTTTTACAACCGGATGATTTTGCCGCGGCAATAATTAAAGAATCCCAAAATGAAAATTGTGTTTTTATGCTGATTTTAATAGCCGAAATAATTTCTGAAACCGTATTATTAAAAACAAGAAAAGCGTTTGAAAAATAAGTTACAAAATCCGAAGTCTTTTCTTTATTGCAAATACATTTCCGTGTTACTGAATTATAAAATTCCTGCAAAGTTTGCGTAGAAATGACTGCACTTTCATCTTTTACAAGTTTTTCTAAAAGATTTTGTGCAATTTTCTGTTTTTTCAAATCATTTTCATCTATGCTGTAAACAAGCACATTCGTATCTATAAAAAATTCAGCGCTCATAAAGTTCCTCTCGTGTTATTTTTTTTCCATGAGAATTAAGATGCAATGAATCAGAAAGAGCGAAAGCTTTTTTTAGATTTGTGTATTGTACAGCACTTTTTGATTTTGTATTTTCTTTTAAATCGGTAGAAAATGAAGTTTTTAATTTTTCTGCAAGCAAAGAAATTGCCAAAACAATTTCATCATAAGAAAAAGTATCTATCTGTTTTGAAAATTCTGCAATTTTTGTCATAATTTCCTCCGCTTTGCAATGTTGATTTGCATCAAGGTTGCTTAGTGCGCAACTACATTAAATATAATAGAAGAAACTTAATTTGGCAAAATTTATGCTGGAAATATCGGAAAATTTATTTTAAAAATTCAGTTTTTTTCGTCTTATTTTTCCACAAGCATCCATGGCGCTTTTTCTTTTACGGATTCCATATCGATGTTGGAAACAAGATTATCTACATTTACAATTAAGTCCATAAGGCGTTCAAGAGCATTATGAATATATATGAAATAATAGACTTGAGTTCCTTTTTTGTGGCTTATAATCATTCCTGAATCTTTTAGAATTCTTAAATGGTGCGAAATTGCAGGTCTGGAAAGATGAGTCTGCGAAGTAATATCCTGAACGTCCATCCCTTCTGTTCCTGATTCTGCAAGAATAAAAAGAATTTTTTGACGTATTCTATCGCTTAATGCAGTCATATATGTTGTGCATACTTCAAATTTTTCGCGTATAGAATTAACTCTTTCTTTATATTCTTTTGTATCAATTTGATTCATCTTTATTTTTACCTGAATTTCTTATTTTTACAAAACTTATATTCGTTTATACGTTTAAGAATATAAACATATTTTCCTCTGTTGTCAAGGTCTGATTACGCTTGCAGTGCGGAGCGTTAGCGCTGGGAAGGGCAAGCCGAAGGCTTGTTCCGAAGTGACGGTGGCTAAGGCAACCGCACCGAAAGTTGGTGAAGGCAGCCACCAGAACGCAGGAATGAGCGTAGCGGAACCCTGGACATAGCAACGGCGAAGCCGGAACGCCATTTTAAATTTTTTATTTTTTTGAAAAAAAATATTATTGACGTTTGATTTTAAAATTATTATATTTAGTTCGTAGGTTTAATTTCTTAAACTAATAAACTATTAAAATATGATGCAAGGAGGAGTTGCTCATTATGAAAAGGTTATTCAAGCATCCGTGGCTAATAATTGTTCTTACGTTAGCAGTTACGGCTGTGTTAGGATTCCAGCTCAGAAATATCGAGATGGATAATTCAACAAGACAGTATTTTCCGCAAAAACACGAGTCTTACAAAAGACTTATTGAAACGGAAGACCGCTTTGGAAGCACTGTTGTAATTGGGGTTTCTCTTGAAACTGACAAAGGAACGATTTTAACGCCGGAATATCTTCAGATTATCGATCATATTTCTACAGATGTGGAAAATCTTTCTAATGTAGATAGAATTGACTCTCTTACAAAAATTGATTTTATTGAAGATGTGGATGGTGCGCTTACAGCCGGAAATATTATTGATGTGGAGCGCGATGAAGACGGTTATCTTCCACTTCTTACAGTTGAGCAGGTCAATCAGTTAAAGCAAAATCTGACTGAATGGGATGAAATGTATACGCGCTCAATAATTTCTGACGACAATAAGGCTGCGCAGATGCAGATTACGCTTATTGCAAACAATCATCCGGACGAAATTGCTTATGCAAACGGAATTTCTGCGGCAGATGTTGATATTCTTGCAAAAGCGGGAATTAAAACTTTTAAGGATTTTCAGAAAGCAGAAGCTAAGGGAACTCTTTCTTCCATAGAGGGATTGAGCGCAGAAGAGCTTGGTTCGCTGAAAGAAGCGGTAAAAACTGCAGCTGCCAATTCAAAAACAGCTTCTGAACTTGAAAGCGAATCTTTGGCACAAGTAAAAGAAATTACAAAGAAATATACAGACGGAACTAATCTTGAAGTAATTTATTTTGGCGATCCGGTTGTTTCCGACAACTTTAAGGAATTTATGGTTTCTGACCTTGCCCGCCTTATTCCGCTTGTTTCTGTTGTTGTTCTTCTTACTTTGTTCATAAGCCTTAAAACTTTGGACGGAACCCTTTTACCGCTCATTGCAGTTCTTCTTTCTACCGCTTGTACTTGCGGTCTTATGGCTATTTTTGGATTTACGTTCACTATTGTTTCTGCCGTTATTCCGGTTGCGCTCATTGCCTGCGGTTCCGCCTACGGAATCCACGTTATGACGCATTATTATATTGCACTGGAAGATGCGCAGGCAAAAGGTATTCAGATTACAAAAGAAGTTCACAAAGATATTGTTCTTGAAGGCGTGGAATCTTGCAAAACAGCGGTTTTCCTTGCAGCCGTAACAACTGTAATCGGATTTATTTCGCTGATTTCAAGTCCTATGCAGCCGCTTCACAGTTTTTCGATTTTTACGGCGGTAGGAATTGCGCTTTCATGGCTTTTTGCAGAAACATTTATTCCGGCGGTTCTTATGATAAAACCGGTGAACCAAATCGGAAAAAAATCTAAAGTTATGCAAAAACTTACAAACCGCGCAAGAAAACATATTATCAACAGAGGAAACGCTTCGCACGACACTTTGTACAGCATTTTCCTTTTCTTCTGCGGTTCAAAACCAAGAATGTACATTTTTACAACAGTAATTATTGTGCTTTCATTTTTTGGAATTAAAAAACTTAACATTGACTCTTCGATGATCAACTATTTTCCGCCGGACAGCAAACTGCGCCAGGACGTAGATTACGTTGATGAACGGTTTGCCGGAACAAATCTTATTTTTATGATTGTTGACGGTCCTAAAGTTATAGATGAAAACGGCAACATTCTTGACGAAAACGGCATTCCGGTTATGAACAAAGAAGGCAAATTCCTTGATGTAAACGGAAACGTTATTAAAAACTCTGACGGTCGCAAAGCTGCTCTTGTAGAAGGTTCTATGAAAGACCCGGATATTTTGGAAGCAATCGACGGTTTGCAGGAAGATATTTACAACAAATTCCCGTATATCGGAAAAATCATTTCGTTCCCGACATTGATAAAGCGAATGAACCAGGTTCTTCACGCGCCTAGCGCAGATGCTTTGGCAACAGTTTCTACAGGAAACGCCGGAAGTTTTGGTTCTGATGATTTTGGCGGTTTTGATGACTTTGGTTCAGAGGATTTCGGAGATTTTGGAGATTTCGGTTCTGATGATTTTGGAAATTTTGATTCTGACAGTGCGGAAACAAGCGATATAAACGAAATGCTTCCGGATTATGTTGATCCGAACGTTGAATATGTAAAGAAACTTGAAAGTACAATTACTGTTGAAGAAGGATTTAATCTTTTGACTGCCGCATACGCTGAAGCCGGCGGAAAAAATGCTTCTCTTGATGATGTTGTAAAAGTTCTTGAAAAGAAATTGAACTACAGGGGAACTGACTATTACGAAATTCCGTACGATGAAGCAAAATACGGTTACAAACAGCACGCAGCGCTTAAAAATGTTGTTGGAAATTTCCTTGTAATGCTTTCTGACAAAGAAACTTTAGGACGCTGGGCGAACGATCCGCAGAACGAAAATGTTTTGAATCCTAGCAGTCTTCGCGTTCAGATGGTTTCACGCTCAAATTCAACTGGCGATATTGAAAAAGTTATTGACGAATGCAACTCTTACGCTGCAAATCACTTTCCGGAAGGATATACAATTTCCTTTACCGGAAAAGGCGAACTTGAAGCGGTTATGACGGATATGGTTGTTTCCAGCCAGATTCAGAGCTTGATAATTTCGCTTTTAAGCGTATTCGTTGTTATTTCGCTTTCTTTCCGTTCCGGATTTGCAGGACTTTTGGGTGCTGTTCCTCTTGCGCTTACAATTATGCTTAACTACTGGACAATGGGAACATTCGGAATTAACCTTGACCTTGTAACTTCAATTATTGCTTCTGTAGCAGTCGGAATCGGAATTGACTACACAATCCACTTCCTTGAAACTTACCGGTCAGAACGCGCAAAAACAACAGATGTTCATGCGGCTGCGCGAAGAACATTCCGTTCAAGCGGAACAGGAATTCTTACAAACGCAATGGCTGTAGGACTTGGATTCTTGGTTCTTTGTCTTTCTAAATTCATGGTTTTGCGCTACATCGGTATTCTTGTTGCAATTGTTATGTTCACAAGTTCTATGCTTGCAATGACAATTCTTCCTGGATTCCTTACAAACTATGATCCAAAATTCAGCCGTCCAAAAGAGGAACCGACAGAAGATTTGGGAAAAGACGAGGATTTGGCAGAAAACAATAACAACGAAAATAAATAGACTGTTGGTCGTTGAGTCTACCAAAACACTCAACGACCGCTATGTTCAGAACTTATTGGACAGTTCCAAATATAAAAGGCATTTGCTTTATTTTAATATACAAGGAGTATTTTATGAAAAACACATTCAAAAAATCAGTTCTTTCAGTCGCTGCGCTTGCCGCTTCTGCATTTCTTTTTGCACAGACACAAGATGCCCGCTCTATTGTAGACAAGGCATTGAATATTAAAAAACCTGACTTTAACCATTCAAGAATTGAAATGGATTTAATCAGTAAAAACGGAAAAATTGAAGAACACCGTCTTATAGATGAATACGGCCGTCACAACAGAAATACAGACACTTCTGATGTTGTTATGATTTTTAAGTCAAACAATCCTTCTAACGACGGAATAAAATTCCTTCAGAAAGAAAACAAAGGAAAAGATGATGACAAATGGATTTATTTGCCTTCTCTTAAAACTTCGCGCCGTGTAAATTCCAGCGAAGGAAAAAAATCTTTTACCGGAACTGATGCAAGTTACGACGATATGTCTACCCGCGAACTTGACGACGACACACATGAACTTTTGGCAGAAGAAGAAAAGAACGGATACAACTGCTGGAAAATCAAATCAACTCCGACAGCAAAAACTTTGAAAGATGCGCAGTATGCATACAGAATTCAGTGGATTGACAAAAACACTTATACACCGATTTATGCAGAAATGTATGACAAAGATACAGGAACTCTTGTAAAAACTTTGACTGTAAACAAACTTGAAAATATTCAGGGTTATAACATTACAACAGACACTGTTTTGAAAAATGTAAAGAGCGGTCATTCAACACGAATTGCAGCGCAAAAAAATGCAAAGAGCGCAAATGGTTACAACATCATTTTGGACAAACCGATTCCAGACAGCGTATTTACACAAAATTATTTGAATTCTGCAAAATAAAGCAAAACATTAAATTTCAGTCCGGGATGGCAGAATATTCTGCTGTTCCGGATTCTTACCAGATTAGCTTCACTATTAAAAGGGAAAAATTATGAAAAAACTTATTGCTGTTCTTGCCGCAACGGCTTTGTGCATTTTCTCAGGATTTGCACAGGACGCAGATTTTGATGATTTTGGCTCGAACGATTTCGGAGATTTTGGTTCTGATGATTTTGGCGGTTCTTCTGATTCGGGTTCCGGTTTTTCGGCAACAAAACTGGAAATCGGCGGAGAAGCGCAATTAGATTTCCGCGCTTATGTTGATGATACCGGAACAAGCGGACTTCCTATTGATGAATGGGAAACAAAGGCCGATCCGAATGGTAAAATTAATTTCAAATACGCAAACGATTCTGTTTTTGCTGAAGCAAAATTTGGTTTCAGCAAAGATACGATAAAAAATCATCCGGAAGACATTATTGATGAACTTACTCTCAGCGCTTATCTTGGAAACTGGGAACTTCAGGCCGGAAAAATGAAAATCGTTTGGGGAAAAGGCGACAAACTTCACGTAATTGATAACTTTAACGCAAACGACTACAGAGATTTTTTAACTCCGGACTATATTGACCGCAGAATTGCAGAACCGATGATTCGCGCAATTTATAATGTTCCAAAAGATGTAGGACCGTTCACTTCTTCCAAGTTTGAATTTGTGTGGACACCATTCATGACGGCAGACCGATATGCTTCTGACGGCAGATGGATTCCGACACAAGTAAGAAATTTGGAAAAAACTCTTACAAAATATGGAACAGACGCAATTGGCGAAACTGTAAAAAATCTTGAAGAAGCGCGGACAAAACTTTCTGCTGTAACTGTTGCTCATGAAAAAGAAACAGATGAAAGCAAAAAAAATCAGTATGAAAACAAAATGAATCAGCTTAGCGAAGAAATTTCTGATTTGAATGCGCTTTATCTTGCGCAATTGAATAATTCAACTTCCTTGGCAGACAATTTGTACCCGGATCTTTACCAGCTTAAATATATGCAGGCCGGCGCTCGTTTTACAACAACAACAGGTTCTTGGGACTGGGGAATAAGTTATTATTTTGGCCGGGATAAGCGCGCTTCTTTTGACTATGCAAAAATGGCATCGTATGTTCCGGAATATTTACAGGGAACTGTAAAAGAAAGCGATAAATTTATTGATTACGATTTTCTGCAAGTTTTCGGAATCGAAGCGGCAAAAACAATCGGTGCTTATAACTTTAGAGCAGAAGCCGCTTATAACCTTACAAGCGATATTGCCGGAGATGATCCGGATGTTCACAACAATTCTGTAGCCTGGGTTTTTGGATTTGACCGAGATCTTCCAATCAGCGAACTTAACATCAATATTCAAAACCAAGGAAAATACGTTATAAATCACCATAAAATAGAAGATTCCAGCGATACAGAAAGCGGAACTTACGCAACAGACAACAAACTTGTTCTGAACATTTCCGACAATCTTGCGCACAATAAACTTAAACCGGAAATTTCTGCAATTTACAGTTTTGAACATTTCGACCTTATTATTATGCCGAAAATAACCTGGTACGTTGCAGACGGACTTGAACTTAGCGCACGCGGATTTTATATGAAAAACTTTGTAGAAAACCGCAAAGAATTTGGCGACTGGACAGAAAACAGCTTTGTTCAACTTGGCGCAAAATATACATTCTAAAAAATAAAAACGCAAATTATATTTTTGCAAAAAAAAGCCTGATAAGATTGCTCTTGTCAGGCTTTTTAAATAATGAAATATTTTTTTTAAGGATAGCTAATTGATTTAAAAGCTGAAGTCTAAAAATAAAAGAATCATAAATTTGTTCTATTTGTTCTATAAGAACTGTTTTTTTATTAAAATACTTTTGAAAACCAAAATGAAAAACAACGAATACTTAATAACTGAAAATCCTTTAAAAGCATTGTGGCGTTTTACGCTTCCGATGATTTTGGGAAGCCTTTTCCAGCAATTTTACAATACAGCAGACTCGATAGTTGTAGGGCGATTCATCGGTCAGAATGCGCTTGCAGCAGTAGGAGCATCGGCAGCGCTTACTACAGTTTTTATTTGCATTGCAGTCGGGGCTGGAGTCGGAGCCTCTGTGCTCGTCAGCAAATATTTTGGTTCACGCGATTATTCTTCAATGAAAACTGTAGCTTCAACCTCTATGATTTTCTTTCTTTTGCTAAGTATTATTTTAGGCGCTTTGGGAATTTTCATTTCGCGTCCGATTATGCGTCTTTTGAATACGCCGGAAGAAATTCTTGAAATATCCGCTTTGTATCTGCGCATTTATTTTGCAGGCTTTCCGTTTCTTTTTATGTACAACATTCTTTCCAATATGTTCAATTCAATCGGAAAATCATATATTCCGCTCTATCTTTTGATTTTTTCTTCTATATTAAATGTCGCTTTGGATCTTTGGATGGTTGCATCGCTAAAAATGGGAATTTTAGGAGCTGCAATTGCAACTTTAATTTCGCAAGGAATTTCTGCAGTAATATCATTTGTGTTATTTGCACACGAAATGAAAAAATACAAAGCAGACTTTTTCCGCTTTAACCTTGCGCGACTTTTTGATATTCTGCGGCTTGCAGTTCCCTCTGTTGTTCAGCAGTCAACAGTTTCAATTGGCATGATGCTTGTACAGTCAGTTGTGAATATCTTTGGAGCAGAAGCACTTGCCGGATATTCCGCTACAATGAGAATAGAAAATATTTTTTCTGCAATATTTGTTTCAATCGGAAACGCTGTATCCCCGTTCGTAGCGCAAAATCTTGGCGCAGAAAAAAAAGAACGTATATGGCAAGGCTATCATGCGGCGCTTCTTCTTGACCTAATCGTAGCAATTATAGCCGCCGCTGTAATCCACGCATTTTCATATCGCATTGCAAATCTTTTTCTTGGTAACAACGGAACAACACTCGCCTATTCCGTTTCCATTTCCTATATGAAATGGATTGGAACTTTTTTCATTTTCATGGGAATAAAAATGGCAACCGACGGGGTTCTGCGCGGACTAGGCAGCATGAACGTTTTTATGGCGGCAAACCTTATAAATCTTGCAATAAGATTGGCAGTCGCAATGATTTTTGCCCCACACTTAGGAATCGGCTTTGTCTGGTATGCAGTTCCAGCCGGCTGGCTCGCAAATTTTCTGATTTCGTATGCAAAAATAAGAAAAATAAAACAAAATTGAAAAAATTTTAATGAAGAAAAAGGCTGTACAATAAGTTTAAAACATAGCGGTCATTGAGGCTCTCGAAATGACCTTGCCACTATATTTGGTGGTTTCTTACGCGTTCTTCGGAGCGAGAACCTCAACCTCCAGTTTTCATTCTTTTTAGACAGCGCCTTTGAAGGTGTAAAAATATGGAAAATAATCAAAAGCACAGCATTAGCTACAAAAATTTCGTGATTAAAACAAAATAATTTTTGTCGTATATAAGTGGAAAAAGTTTTTTGTCGAGTTTTTTCCGCTTTTTATTTCAAAAAGATTCAAGCTGTGGCTCTCGGTAAATTTCATCAAATAATACAAAAATATATCTAAAAAACTACGGAGAATTCAAGTATTGGTTGTAATCTCCGTACTTTTAACAATTCATTATACAAATTTGTTTTGCAGAACTTTTATGAGAAAAAAAAGTCGTGGACATTGAACAACGTCCGCTCCGATCCTGCCGTCTGGCAAACAGTCATCAACAATAATCATCTCTCAATTTTTATAGAATTCAAAATCTGCCACAAGCTAAATCAGTTAAAAACAACAAAAAATGCGAAGCGCGCTAAAGGCGTCATGCATGGGAATTTGAGGAAATGCAAATGTCATTTGGGATTATCAAGTTTTTAGAATTTATATTTTATATAAGTTTATACAACTGAACTAAGTTCTTGTCTTCTTTGCTATTTCTTATGCTTATATCCTTGAAACCATTGTTATGGTAAAAATCAAGCAAAGTCATTTCGTTTTCGCATTCAAGAAACGTTATTACACCGCCGGCTTGATATTGAATATCTAAAACAATTTCTAATGCAATTTGCAGAAGCTCAGAACCATGAATCAAATTTTCATCTTTATATTTAAAATTCTTTCCAAGCTGTGCAATAAGTATTGCCGGAGGTCTATAACAGTTATTATTAGAATCAAGCTCACAAACACGAGAAAGTTTTTTTTCCATTGTTTTTGAAATATATGATGTTTTTATTTCGAATGTTTTTATGGCAAGAGCAAAATATCCGGCGAGTTTTCCGTCATCTGTTAGAACTAAATAAGTGACCGCTTGTTTTAATCGAGCAAATTCAACTGCCTTGTTAATTAAGAAATCTTGTATATCAGAATTTGTAGATGAAAAATCATTTACTAAATTTCTGTAATATGATTCACCAAAATTTAAAATATCATAGATATTTACTGTCCGCAAAAATTATCCTCTTGTTTTATTTCCAAACTTTTTTAAAAAATTCAGCAGTTCTTCTCCACGAAGCACGTTTGAAATATGTTTTCTATCAGTTTTTGGCAGAGAAGTATTTTCAGCACTGACTAATTGGCTTGCAATTTCCATTGCAGATTTTTTGCTGTTTACAACAAAATTTTTTCTAATGCTGCTCGTAGCCATTTTCTACCTCCAACAAGGCTTATCTAATTTAAATATAAAATAATTTGAATAGATTAGCAATCGTTTTAAATTTTTTGTTTTCCATCCGCTCCGCCAAGTCAAATGCAGCCGCAACAGTGTCGTCCATGTCAAAATATTTGTACATTCCAAGCCTGCCGCCGAGAATCCTTATATTAATCTTTAAAAGCATAAATACGGCTGTTATTGTGTATATCCTGAATAAATTTTATAACCTCACTCCGACTCAAACATTTTTCATAAACAAGATAGCAATACAGCATAGAATACTCATTGTAGATATTTGTCTGAAATATTCCAGGATCATCTGTTCCTAAAACTATAGGCGGCATAGGATTCCCTTCTATTTTCCACTGATACCAGTTAAACAATTGATAGCTTTTTAAATTTCTATGATAACCAATTCTCAAATTGCTTGTCGGCAATGCTTCAATTACAATTTCTCTTTTATGCATAAAAACAAGCATTTCTTTTTGAATACAAGTCAGCTCATTAGAATCAAAAATTTCAAAACAATCAATTTCCATAGGTTCTTTATATTTCTTATATGTTTCTTTCTTGTTATATAGAGAAATAAGCTCAAAATCCGAATTGTCCACAGACTTGTATTTGTCGTCAGGTTCGCCTAATAAAGTTTTATTTTCTTTATTTTCTTTTATGTACCTTGGATCTAAATAACGCTTTTTCCAAGCGGAAGTCAAATCTTCCAGTCCATAGGATTTATTATAAATTTTTCTAGAGATTTCCTGAATTTTTATTTCCACCATTGGAAGTTTTGTATACAGGCTTTCAATTTTTTGCTCAAGAATAAAGCAATGCACAAAAATCAAATCATCAAGATAAATTCCTTGCGGCATTGTAATTCTTTTTTTCATAAGAATATCAGCCCAAGTAATAATATCTGTACCGGAAGCACTTGCATGACCAATTCTGTCTCCATGCTGCAAGTCAAGAAAAATTATTGCCTCATAAATTGCACGCAAGCCATCAAGAATATGATAAAAATCTTCACCCGCATGATAAGTAAAGTGCCTTACAACATTTAATTCTCTTAATTTTCTGAAAACTGGTGCAAATACTTCTGGCGGTGTATCAAATTCACTTGCGGCAGCATCAACTGCTGTAATTCTGTTTTTAACGTCAAATTTTTGTATTGTTGAAATAAGTTTATCACATTTAGTTTCAAGATTATTCCGCAGTTCATAATACCTGATGTCATTTTTTATTGAATCATCAAATTTGTCATTATTTTGATGTTCATCCCTGCATTTTATAAAATGTGCAATAAGTCTGTAATCTGATTTTTTTGAGCCATTTTGACTAGAAATATTCTTATTAGATAAAAATCTATTCCAGTCAGTATCAATTTTATTCAGCAGTTCAACTTGATTGTCAATATTGTCTTTGGGCGAAAATCTAAATTCTATAAAATTCAAAAAATCATCGTCATTTCCGCTAAGCTGGTAAAATTTATTCAGCTGAAATTCATCAACATTTTTGCGTACTTCATTTTTAGTTATATTCTGAAACTGCTCAAATCCATATTGTTCTTGATTATGAAGCAATATTTCGGAGAAGAATCCATATATCAAAAGATATTCATGCAACAAAGACGAAAGCTTTTCAGAAGCTATTCCTTTCCTGATATTCATAAGAACGACATAAAACATTAAAACTTCGTATCTTATCTCTTTGTTTGGAATCTCAGTTTCTAAATCACTGGCTGCAAATATATTTCTGAAAGGATGCCTTCCACTTATTGATTCCGCATTTTTGCTTTTAGGGACAGGTTTTCCAAAAATTAAATCAAAGAAATTGTCACGGATAATCAAAGCCCTCTCAAGCAAGGATTTTATAGAAGATATATTATTTTTATCAAAAATATTAATTTGCTCAAGCTGTTGCTTAAAAGAATATTTAGATATAGCCTTATTAATCTCTAAAAGATTTTTATCCCGCTCATAAAACAGATTCTGCCAAACTCCGTCCATTTCCGTTACACCATTCAAATGGACATGTAAATCATTAAAGCCATTACTATTTTCAAACAAATCTTTAACCGGCTTTATTTCAGGAGAAAGCAAAACCGTATATTTACAATTTGGAAGAATATAATCAGAAAAAACAGTTCTTATATTTTCGGTGCTTAAGTCTGATTTATTTCCAATTCTTTTGTCAGAAGCAAGAAACGCCGCAATTAAAAAAGCCGGCGATATATTTGCAATAAGGTTCTGCCATTCAAGAAACTTATTTTCCTTTACATATACCCGTTTATTCGAGCCAAATTCTAAAAATTCATCTGTAAGCCCATTGCAAATTCCTTTTATAAATAAATCAGAAAGAGTTTCTATTTTATCATAATCACCGTTTTTATTTTTTATATAACTAAATTGACTTTCTATTTCTTGTCTATAGAAATGATCAGGAATTTCATTGTTTAAATGATGCATTTTTACAAGCAAATGCCGTTTTATGTCTTCAATCTTTAGCGATTTTTTATACAAATAAGACTTAAGAGAAAGAAAATCTTTTTGGATAAATGTAAGAGGATTTAGTTTCATTTACTTACTTCGTTGTTTTTTTACTCGCATCGTTATTTTCAGGTGCAGGAGTTTCTTTTGGCTTTTCTTTACCTTTTTTTTCTTCTTTTTTTGAAGAATTCGTATTACTTCCTTTTCCAGTTGTTACTTTTATTTTCAATCCTTTCAATAAACTAAATGAATTATTTTTATAGGATTCAGAATCAAATTTTCCAGAAGAAAATCTAGTCGCAACACCTTTATGACCAGCAACTTTGTCACAAAATTTTTTTATGCTTTCGTTTTTAGCACTTGCAAAATCAATGAAAAACAAAAAAAATGGACATGTAATTATAATTTCACAAAGAGGTATATTTTCAACATTAATTTTTTCCACAAGTTCTTGTATATTTTCATGAAATGTGTCAATAGAATTTTCCCTGCCGATTTTTACAGAGTTCTCTTTATTTGTTTGTTCTGAATTAATTTCAGAAAGTTCTTCAATTATAACAGAATTGAACATCAATAAAATGAATTCTTGCATTAAATCACAAATATCTCTATTGCTCCTTTTATCTTTTAATTTTACATTGCTGTACGCATAATACATTCTTGTGCAAACTTTTGCCAAAACATACGGAGGAATGAATTTTCCAAGACTTTTTGAAAACTCAATCCATTTTCGGAATTCATCGTAAAAATGTCCTACATCTTCAGTACTTTTCGTTTCCAAAAACTCTTCTCCAGATTTTTCATCTGAGTTATTTTCATTGTCAGAAGAATCTGTCACCATCAGATATTCTCTAGGCTGTGCATTTTTACGTAGAATATTTTCAAAATCTTCTCCTGAATCATAAGCCAGCACTATGTCATAAACAGTTGCTATCAATGTATGAATTGAATATTCGTGATAATCTTGGTTATTTACTAAATCACGGCTACATGAATAAGGCAACTGCGCAACATAAAGTTCAGAAGAAAGCTCATTCTTCTTTGAAAAAAGTTTATTTTTTACTGATTCAGATATTTCTAATATTCCTGGTATTTTCTTTGTTATTGAACGTAAATACGCCGTCATGACACACATTGTATGTCTTAAATCAATATCATCAGTCAAAGAAGAATATCGAATCATATCTTTCAAAGAAAAATTATATTTGCCATTTCCTTTTGGCGCACTATAAACAATCTGAGCAACATTCCTAACTAATCCGATTTTCATCATATAGTTAAAAATAATTTCTGGTCTTCTGTAAATCCTAGTTGATAAAATCATTCCAAGTGTAAATAAAACACTGTTTATTGATTTATCCAAAGTAACAGGTTGAAGCTGATAGTAATCATTAAGCCAGTTCGTATTTTCCTCATTTTCAGTTAGGAATTTCAAGACAACAGAGTTTGTAATATAAGGTCTTTCGTCAAGAAGTTCATCGTCAATATTGTACTTAATCAAATCTTCAGTAAACAGATTTGTGATTTCTTTTATTTCTAGCGGGCTTATTTTTGTTCCAGTACGTTCAGCTTTTTCGTTATTATTTAAAACTTTGCTGAAAGTTTTATAAAGGTCAATCTGGCTTCTGAGCGGCAAACTTAGAATAAAATCTAGATAAGCAGAAACTTGGTATTTATTTTTTATTCCAAATATTTTGAAAATTTCTAGAATAAAATCTTTTAAATATAAACCATTTTGAAATTTTTTATGTTCTAAGCCTATATTTTCTTCTTCCCATTTAATTATAATATCAGACCGCCCATAATTAAGAATAAAATCTTCATTTTTAATATAACTTAAATTAGACAATGAAATTCTATATTTCGGAGGAAAAATCTTTCGTATATATTGGTCAGTAAGTTCAGTCACTTGCTTTTCGGCATTTTCCTTATTAATTTTTGTAGCATCATCAAAGCGTTTTCTTTGTTCCTGCTTTACTTCCAAAGAAAAAAGCTCAATATTTCCGCTTATTATTGTAATAAATCCTTCTATGCAAAGATACTTTCTTAATGTTTCAAGCAATTTCCATGCTTTATTGCAATCAGTGTCAACATCATCGACAATTAAAAGAAAAGCCTTTTTGCCAAGAAGCTCTAAGCTGTCTTTTATGAGTATCTTGAAATTTTCTCTAAGTTTGAACGATGAGATTGTAGAGGAAAGTCCTTTTTCCATAATCATAAAGTCATCGTCCCAATAATATGGTTCTTTAGGACTTTCATTAATAGATGGCAAACCTTTAGCAAGTTGTCCTAATTTATCTTTCCAACTCTTTTTTTTACATTCAATTCCAGCTTTATTTGCATCCTCATCAAATTTATTGTCTAGCTTTTCTTTTATTAAAGAAATAATTGTAAGAAAAATCGATGATTTATCCTCTATTCTCGTCGGATCAAGAAAAGGTAGTATTTCAACATCACTGAATTCTTTCTTGATATTATCATTAAAAAATGTCTTTAAGAATGTTGTTTTGCCTGTTCCCCTGCCGCCTTCAACAAGAATAGTTTTATAGACACCTTCAAAATCTTGTTCTTTGCCACTTTGTTCTTCCTGTAAATCTGGAATTTGACTTCTAATTAACTCTTTTACATCGTTAAATTCTTTTTTGTGAATAACATTCTGCTCAGTAAAATTTCTAGAATCTATAGTAAGATCTATTATTGCAGTTTCTTTACTATCTTGTGAAAATTGATTTTCGATTTGCATATAATTGACTCCTATAAATTCTAATTTTTATTTTTGATTATATGTTTTAAATGTTCCTTGTTATTAAGGAACATTACTTTTTATTACATTCTACCATCAAGGAATTTTCCGGTTTCCTTGTGGTTGAAATTTGGAATCATGCGGTTGAACAAGTCTATCAGCTCTCCACGTGTCCACTCGCCTTTCTTGCGCATTGAAGAAATCGTATCAGTAAAATACTGTAGTATCTTCTCGTCATAGTTCAATTCATTTTTTATAACGCCAAGCGAATCGAATTTGTCCATCACGATTTTTTCATTCTCTGTATAGAACTCCTCAAAGTCCTTCTCGCCAGTTGTGTCGCTCTTGAAGAAATAGACAGGATATTTTCGCTTCGCCTTGAGCTCACCCACTCTTGCACGCGCCTCATCTTCAGTAGAGCATTGAACCGGCTCGTAGCCAAGATTTAAAAGATACTTTTCAGCGATGCTTGAAAAAGTCACAAGGTTCAAGTCGTGGTCAAGTTTCGGGAAAAACAAATCCCTGTTCTCGCCAAGAAGACAGCTCATAAGGCAAAGCTCTCCGGCCTCCTTTGGAGTAACAAAATAGCGGCGAACGTCATTCGGAGCTGAAAGCGGCTGGTTCTTCTCAATACGGCGGTTGAATCCGTAAAGCAAGGAGCCGTCGCTGAACGCCACATTTGCAAAACGCGCGGTTGAAACTGGCATCTCAGCAGAACGGCGGTTCAAAAACATTTCCATAATACGTTTTGACGCGCCCATCATGTTCACAGGATTCGCGGCCTTGTCAGTGGAAACACAGAAATATTTTTTTGCGCCGCATTCTTTCGCCATAACCATTGTGCTGTCAGTATTGAAGATATTTGTGTCAATCATGCGCATCAGTGTGAACGGATCTTTTTCAGAGCGGACATGCTTCAAGGCCGAAGTATTGAAAACATAGTCATATCCGCCAATCCGCTTTTTCTGCTCGCTCATGAACGCATTGAAAATGTCGCTTCCGCAGTCAATTGCGAATGTGGCGAACTCTCCGTCGCCGTAACCGACGCTTGAACGTATGTCGCGCACAAGCTCGACCATGTTGTTCTCGCTGATGTCAACGACATGCAGAACTTTAGGGTTACGCGCAAAAAGCTCACGGCAAATTGCAGAGCCGATTGTTCCAGCTCCACCAATCACAAGAAAACGCGAATTGCGCACAGTCTCACTAAGATATGCCTCGTTTGAGGCAATATCTTTCACAAACAAGGGCGCAGAACGCCCTATCAGAGGAAGGATGTTGTCAGTCATGGGATTTTAGTTCCTTAATTGAGATGAAAAAATAGAAATATTTGAAAACAATTTTTTAGAATTGGAAAAACTAATTGCAACAACAGAAGTATTGGTAATTAGAATAGAAAATACTTATTTGTTTTTATTTTTGGATTTTGAAGCAAGATATTGCTTTACTTCGCCAATAATGCCTTCTTCAAAATTCATAGGGCTATATCCGAAATCTCTAGTGGCAGCTTCATGAGAATACACTCTTGGTTCAACAAGGCGCTGGACTTTTTCTCTAAAATCTTTTCTAGTAAACGACAGAATATAAATTAGCCATGCTCCTAAATATGCAATTATGAACGGGCAGCTGACATATTTTCTTTTTACGCCCAAATTTTTAGCTATTTCTTCGAACATATTACGTAACGTAATCGGTCTGCCGCCAGAAAGAACATAATCATGCCCATTACAAATTTCAGGATGCATAAGAACATCATAGTAAGCCTGCCCTAAATCTTTACAGTGGACAGGCTGAAGTTCATATTTTGCACCGTTCACAGTAGGCACAAGCTTAAATTTATCGACAATTCTTATGAACACAACGACATTCTTATCAGAAATATCACCATAAATCATAGTTGGCCGCAAAATCGTTAGAGCTATATTATTTTTTTTAGCAAGTTGATAGATTTTTGAATCAATATTTCTATATTCTTCTCCAGCCGCTTTATATTTAGCCCAAATTTCGAGTTTTATAAAAATTTACAAAAAAGACGTAATCCTTTAAA
>CAYSDV010000020.1:0-15799 GCA_964429905.1 uncultured Treponema sp.
CGGTTGCTGCGGCGGGCTTGTTCGCTGATGTTTCCGCAAAGAAAAATGCCGACGGCAAAATAGAGGCTACGTTCTTCTATGGCAACCCTCGTGCAACTGAAGTTCTTCTGGCTGGTGACTTTACGAACTGGCAGAATGGAGCTTTGCCGATGACAAAAACTGACAAAGGTTTTACTTTGACTAAAGTTTTTGAACCTGGCACAACTGTTAGATACAAGTTCATTTCTGACGGAAACTGGACTACTGACCTTAAAGCGCCTGACTTTGTTGATGACGGCTTCGGAGGAAAAAACTCTCTTGCAGAATTGGATGCAATCGCCGGCGGTAATGCTGATGCGGCTCCAAAAGCTTCTCTTAAGTTTCTTACTTGGTCTATGCTTGGTTCGCAGTTCAAATTCCTTACAGATGATGATAAAGAACAAGAACTTGACGCAGGACTTGTTTCTGCCGGCTTGAACTTTAAGTCTTATGTAAAATTTTCTGGTTATGCTCTTCCAAAAGTTCCTGTATATGTAGAAATTGCTATTGCTGAACAGGATTCTTTTGAAAATCTTTACAAGCAGGATGAACTTGACTGGGAAGACGGTTTGAAAAATCTTGTTGATCTTGCTTTTGATCCGATGTACTACTTGAACGGAGAGAAAGCTGCCGCAACATATCTTGGTCACTTTAAATTCGGAATTGAATCTAATTACGTGAACTGGACAACTGGATACAAATATGCAAAGCTTCCACCGCACAGCATCAACGGTTGGATTACAGTTGATAAGGAATGGGAAGCCGGATATTCAGATATCGGTGGATTCAACTATTTTGAGCTTGGACCTGCACTTCAGCAGATTGGCGACTTCAGCTTGAAAGCTGCGGTATCTCCGAACCGCTCTGCAGACCGCAAAGGTAGTCAGTACGGATTCTTCGGTTGGTTCAACCTTTCTAACGGACCGGCATTCACTCTTGATTTCCAGTACAACACTGCTCTTGGAAAGACATTTGATACAATCTTCGGTCATTGCTATGAACAGGATTTCATTGCAGGTTACAAGGGAATTTTCGGACCGGTTACTGTAAAAGCAAACTATCTTGCTAACATCTACGGAGACGGCGACCTTTCTAAAGTTGACGGAGTTACATACGAAAGCAAATACATTCCTGCTACAAGCGATGTAGGCGAAGTTTCTTCTAACGTTGCTGATTCTACAGGTCTTGCTAATATGGCTGCAAATGTGCAGGTTGCTTATTCAAATGAAGACATCGGTCTTTCTGCTACAGTCGGCGGACGATTCCGCGGTGCTCAGGCAAGTATGATGTACGTAGAAGACGGTGCTGATGACCACACAAATATAAGCGACCAGCTTGGCGATAAAAACCATCTTAAAGCATGGGTTGACGTTTCTAAGAATATAAACGACTGGTTGAACATCGGTGTTGAAGGTTCTTTTGCAAAGATTCTTAACACAAAAACAGACGTAGGTTCTGACGGAAAGGAAAAATTCCGCTTTGATTCTCCTTACAAAAATGAAGATTCAATGGAAATCGGAATTATTCCAAGATTTGAACTTAACTTTGAAGAACTTTATTACATCAATGCAAAACTCAGCGGTTATGCAGACATGGCATACTTTACAAAATCTGATGACGAAGTTGCAAACGCATTTGGAACTGGTCAGTATGTAGTAAATGCAATCGGTCTTACTTACACACAGACATTCGATTCTGATATCGTAAAAGACACATTGATCAAATACTGTTTTGACAACACAAACGCAGATTATTTGTTCAATACAATCATTTCTACAACAACTTTTGCAAATGAATACGGACTTCAGCTTGGTTTTGGTTTAAGAACACTTAACACAGATTCTAAAAAGGATGATCCTAACAATCCGTTCGCATTCTACATCGGTGGATTCAAGAAACTTCCTGTTTTGGCAAAACCGACTGCATACCTTCAGTTCATGTATGCAATGGACCCTTACCAGAAATTCGGCGACGGCCCGACAGCATACAAACTTTCTAGCGATTATGACGGCGCATTGGATGACGGTGTAACAGACTATATGGACAATTACGCTGTTCGTATTGGTTTACAGTGGGACCTCTAATTTAAAGGTAGAGGAGGAAAATAGATATGAAAAAATTTATACTTGGCCTTTTGGCATTGATTTCCATGGCTTTTATTGTAACAAGCTGTGAAATGAAATATGACGAAGACTATCCGGAATTAGTACAGTATTACTGCTGCTACGGAAACAGTTCTGGAACATGGTATGACCATGCTGTTCCAAACAACACATTGATGACATACGACGCTTCTACCGGAAAATATTCGATTGAAATTGAAGCAAAAGTAAAGAACTGGCGTTTTGAAATTACAAAAGGTGCCGGCTATTCAATTGAATATATGGCAGATGCAAAAGGCGTGCAGTCTGCAGATGCAGAAACTTTGGCAAACTTCCCAAAAACTGCTGACAGCGGATACGGTTCACTTCAGACAGTACTTCCGGAAGCAACAACTTATGTAATTACTTTTGATCCTGCTACAGAAAAGTACAATGTAGCAATTAAATAAGGAGGAGACAGATGATTAAAAGATTGAATAAAATCGTTGCTGGCATTACAGCGGCAGCTGCTCTTCTTTTAGCGGCTGGATGTAAAAACCAGTTGGATTATGTGGATGATACGACAGCAAGAAATGCTTTTAATGTTGCAGGTCTTTATGTAACAGGACTGGATTCTTCTTATAACGGTGCACCTGTTTCTTTGCAGGTAGTAACAGCAATTGCCGATAACGGTGACAAGACAGAAGAATCTTGGTTTGCGACAGAAGTTGCATATTCTTATAAAGATGCTAGCGGAAACGTTGTAGGTTATCAGTCTGGAACTGCATATAAAAAAGAAGCAAAGCTTTACGACGGTGATGCTTTGGCAGTTAAAACTTATGCAAAAAATGCTAAAGTATTTGCTGCTTCAAGCATTGAATGCTATTTGAAGGTTGGAAGCGATACATTCAAAGTTGTTTCCAGCGACGGAACAAAACTTGAAAATGCAAAACTTTCTGTACCAACAAGCCCAGCTGGAACAAAAGACAAAGACCTTTCAAGCAAATGGGTAACCGTAACTATAAAAGACGGCATTGCAACATTTGCATTGGCAGGAAATGCAGATGAACCGGTGAATGTAACATTGCCTACTATCAAACTTGATATTTTGGCAAAAACTGCTGATACTCTTTCGGCTGCTATTAAAATTGAAAAGGTAGCAAAAACTGGAACAAATCAGAAGTTCACACTCAAATTGACAGGTTTGAAAGAACATGAAGGAACAGAATTTATTTTAGGTGGAGCTGACATCAGTCTTACTGATGGTTCCTTGGGCTCTTACTGGTATGATGAAAAATTCAAAAGTAAAATCTCTGACAATGGAGAAATTGAGTGGACATTCTATGGAAGTGCAGTAAATAACGGAAACATAAGTGCCTGGGGTCGAACATATTCTTCAGAACAGGCTGGACCAGAAATTTTAATAGCAAAAGCAGATGATCCTAAAAAAGAAAATGGAATGCAATTGCTTGCTTCTGGTGTTTCTAGAAATGGTGTTAAAGGTGATTCGGAAAATTTCATGTTCCCAGCATATACCATCGGAAACTATGATGTAACTTGTACAATCGATGTTGCAAAACTTACAAAAGGCACAGATTATACACAGGCTGATCCGGAAGCACAAAAATATTCTTATCAAATAAATGCAATTACTGTAAAAGGTGAAGGTGTTGCAAAAGCAAAAACTGATGCAGGTAATAAAAAACTTTACTTTATGGATAGCACATTAACAGGAGAAACTGCATGGTCACCAGATTCTGAAAACTGCATAAGTGTAGACGATATTTCCCTTTCAGGAGATGTAGGAACTGCAACATTTAAAATTAAAAATCCAGTAACTTTCTACCCTGCTGGAGAATACTCTCTTGCAAAAACTCCTGGATTCCAGCTTGTATATTTGAAATCTGGTAAATCAGAATTTGGAAAATCATGGGAGAATGTAGAAAAAATTCTAAAAGGAACAGAATTCTCTAAAATTTGGGATTATGACTATGCCAACAAAAAGGTTACTCTTGTAGCAGATATAAAAAGTGATAACGTAGAATTCGACTATGAAATATCTCCTATTTATATTTCTGAAGTAAAAGTTATAAATTCTGATGTACAAGATGGAACAAAAATTTACTTTTTGGATAATTCTTTGCTAAATACACAGAGTTGGGATGAATCTGCAATAACTACTGGAACAATAACCAAAGGTGCCGCATCTTACAAACTTTCTTCTGCAAAAGAGATTACTGCCGACAAAATTGGTTGTCAAATCGTTTATATAAAAAGCGGAGAATCAACATTTGGTGGTAGCTGGGAAAATGTAATTAAAATTGCAACTGACAAAAAACAAGTAGAAAACAATTTCGATTATGGAACTTATAAACTTGTTTATGATGCTGCTAAGGAAAGTTATTCTTTAGAAAAATAATTTCCAATCTTTCTTACACGCTTGGGGCAAAACGCTCCAAGCGTGTTTTCTATCTATAAAAATTAACGGACTGAACAAATCTGTGAACAACAAAACAATCTTTGCAATATATGCTTCTCAAAAAAAAGGAAAAACATCTTCTGTAAAAGAATTTTATAAAATCTTCAAGCATGCTTACAGAAGTGAAATTGCAAGCAATTCCTGCAACAGAATTAGTGCTACTTCAGAAATCAGCGGAATAATAGAATTAAAAAGCGGTATAAAAATCGGAATTAACAGCGCCGGCGATAATTTAAATGCTGTAAAAATTAACATTGATGTATTTGTAAAAGCAAAATGTGATATTATTATTTGCGCATGCCGAACAAAAGGCGAATCAACATGGCCCATATTAAATCTGGAAAGAAAATATGATGTTCATTGGATTGCAAAACCTTATTTATATGAAAGACCAGCCTCTTTTTCCGAAGAAGATTTCAATAACGAATGTTGCATAATAAATAAAAACTTTGCAAAAACAATTTTTCAACTAACTAAAATCGCAATGGACAGATAAGAGACATAGTAATTTTTCTAGGATTAATAAGGATTCATTTAACGCTTAGCATTGCAATTCATATCATTTTTTAATTATTCCGCAGTTTTACTAAAACTTAAACTATCAAATTATTTTGCTAATCCGGTCATTGCATTCAGCTACATTCGGGGCGAGAGCCCTAATCACCGGGGTTATTCCGTTTTTCCGAAATCGCACCAGTCTTTCCAGCTTACATATTGGATTCCGTTTATGGTGCATGTTAAGTCGCCAAGATAGAACACTGCGCCTTTGCAATCGTCGGGTTTTCGCAGATTTTCGTATTTTCTTACGTTTGCGGAAAGTTTTTGTTCCGTTTCGCTGGTGCTTTTTACTTCAATTGCAAAAGAATGTTTCCAGTCGGCAATAACGTCAACTTCAAAACCTTTTAAATCGCGGAAATAATACAAATTGTCTTTTTTTGCCCGATTAAAGCGATTTTTTAAAAGTTCCGAAACAGCAAAAGTTTCTGTAATTGCGCCTTTTTTGTCGCTTAAAATAAGTTCTGCCGGACTTTCAATTCTAAGAAGATGACATAGCAGCCCTGTGTCTACAAAATAAAGTTTTGGACTTTTTATAATTGTTTTTCCAAGATTATTTGAATCCGGTTCCAGAAAATGAATTATGTAAGACGATTCAAGAATCGAAAGCCAATTTTTTACTGTCGGAGAAGAAATTCCTAAATTTTTTGCAATGCTATCCATAGAAATGATTTGTCCGGAATAAGTTGCACAAATCTGAATAAATTTTTTGAAAGTCTGTAAGTTGGAGTGATTTATCTGCTCTTGTATGTCCAAATCAAGATAAGTGTCGATGTAATTTTCTATCCAGTCATCCAAAATGAATTTTTTGTCGGAATCGTAAAGCGGCGGATAAAATCCCTTGAACATAGCGCTGTAGACGTTCGGTTCAAGCAGATTGCTTTCTTTTAATTCGGCAAGCGAAAAAGGCAGAAGATTCAAAAAGGCCGCACGCCCTGCAAGAGAATCGGTCATATTTTCTTTTAGTTTAAATTGGCTTGAACCTGTAAGAATGTATTTTCCTGGCTCGAAATTTCCGGAATCAACATAATATTTTACAGAATTAAAAATTTCCGGAACTTTCTGTGCTTCATCAATTATTGCGCCGTTCGGAAATGCAAGCAGAAAATCTCTAGGATTTGATTCGGCAAGTTCGCGCACATTTTTATCATCAAAAGTAATGTACTGCTTTTCTGGAAAAGTCATTTTTGCCAAAGTTGTTTTGCCGCTTTGCCTTGGGCCCGTTATTCCGATTACCGGAAACTGCGAAGCAAGGCGTAAAAGTGCGGATTCTGCAATTCGTTTTACTTTCGTACGATTCATATCTGTAATTCCTAAAAATGGTAAAAATCTAAAGTTTTAACTGGTAAAAATCTAAAGTTTTAACTAGTGAATATCTAAAGTTTAATATGGTAAAAATCTAAAGTCAAGAATTTAAAAAATTGAAGAATAACAGATTAATCAGTCGCCCGGAAAAAATGCTTTATTTTAAGAATTTTAGCCCAGAAAAAATGTATGATTTCCTTGTTTTTAGCCCCGAAAAAATGTAAAATATTTATATGGAACGGTTGATTATAGAAAAATTGAAACAATGGCCGAACACAACAACTCGGATGTAGAGAAGTAAACCGTTCATTGAGTGTTTCGACAGGCTCAACAACCAAATCTCAAATGATTTGTCTTTTATTCCCAATGACTTTTCGTATTCTTGGATTGATTTTATATAAGATAAAAGTCCGTCATAAAAATCTTTTGAAAAAAAATGTCAACATTCAAAAGTCCGCACTATAAACAGTCATATCTGAAACAAACTTAGAAAAACGCGCTTTCCGCAAATAAGTCAAATTTTCCGCTCGAATGTTACGAAAAACTTGTCTGGATAAAAATATCACAAAAACACCGAATAAAATTGCACAAAAACACCGAATAAAATTGCACAAAAATAAGGAATAATATAAACTTTATTTATGAGTTATTTTCAAAGAATATCAGATTCAGAATTAACATTCAGATTGGAATGCAGCGGTGCTGTTCTTATAGAAGGTCCAAAATGGTGCGGAAAAACTACAACCGCAAAACAGCAAGCAAAAAGCGTTATTGAATTGCAGAATCCAGACAAACGAGAAGGATACGCCGCAACAGCACAAGTAAAACCGTCTTTGCTCTTGGAAGGCGCAACGCCCCGCCTTATAGACGAATGGCAAGAAGTCCCAGTTTTATGGGATTCTGTACGAGTTTCCGTTGACAATAAAAATGAAACAGGACTTTATATTCTGACTGGTTCAAATTCTGTAAATTTAAAAAAAATTCATCATTCAGGAACTGGAAGAATTTCTAGAATGAAGATGGAAACTATGAGCCTTTACGAAACCAAAGAATCAAACGGTTCTGTTTCGCTAAAATCATTATTTGAAAACCCAAAAAAAGAAATTGCAGCAACATCTCAACTAAAAATTGAAGAACTGATTTTCGCCGCCTGTAGAGGTGGCTGGCCAGCATTTCTTTCAAGAAACTCAGATAAAGCAAAATTACAAATTTCTAGGGATTATATAGAAAGTGTTTCTCAAACAGACATATCCACAGTAGACAATGTTTCCAGAAATACGAATTGGACAAAACTTATTTTAAAATCCTATGCACGAAATATTTCAACATTGGCAAAAACTTCAAACATTTTAAAAGACATAGAATCAAACGCGGCGAATTTTTCAATCGATACATTAAATTCCTATATCGCCGCTTTAGAAAAACTGTTTGTAATTCAAGACATTGACGCTTGGTGTCCGGCAATTCGTTCGGCCAGCGCAATTCGAGCAGGAAAGAAAAGATGCTTTTGCGATCCTTCCATTGCGGTTGCAGCTTTAGGAATTACACCAGATTATTACAGAACAGATTTACAGTCATTCGGATTCGTATTTGAAAATCTTTGTATAAGAGATTTGCGCACGTACTCTTCAAAACTTAATTCTCAGATTTCATATTATCACGACAGATACGGACTTGAAGCCGATTGCGTGCTTCATCTAAATGACGGCAGATATGCTCTGATAGAATTTAAACTAGGCAGCAAAGAAATTGAAGAAGGAGCGTCCCATCTTTTGGAAATAAAATCGCTGATAAAAAAATATAATTTGGAGAATAAAACAATTCCTTTGAGAGAGCCAGATTTGTTAATGATAATAACCGGCGGAGAATTTGCATATTTACGCCCCGACGGAGTATTCATTGTTCCTGTTGGTTGCTTAAAAGACTGATTGTCCTTGTTTCAATTTTCTTAAAAATTGAAACAATCTATTCGTTACGGGCACATATCTTTAATCCTCAAACAAAACAGATATAATTTGGACAAATTCAGCACAAAAACCAAATCCTGATTTTAGATAAAACTGGAATTCTTGCTTCAAAATTGAATGCTTTGTTATGACGAGGAGCAACCTGCGACTTACAGGAAGTAAACAATGAAGAAATAACGCGTACTTATAGTGTAAATAATGAGTAATTTAAAGCGAACTTTTATTGACACACTTTTATTTTTGCTAAAAAATAAAAATATAATAGAAAAGCAAATCCGATATTTAATATCTATGGGTGAAAATATTCATACGGAATTTAAAAGATGTAAAAATGGCTTCGGAAGCGATATTTATGAAACAGTATGTGCTTTTGAAAACAGATTTTGCGGCGACATCCTTTACGGCGGATTTGATAATGGAAAAATCGAAGGTGTTCTAGAAAAATCTGTTACTGTCATGATAAAAAATTTTACAACAATCATATCTAACCCGTAAATTTTTAGACCGACACTTTACCTTATTCCAGAAATCGTTCATATAAAAAACAAAACGCTAATCTGCATTTTACGTTCCATTAAGTGCGGATGTTCATTCATATAAAGGAAAAATTTATGGCAGATTGTTAAAATCTGACATAGTTGTAAAAAGTTTCGAAAAAATTGAAGAAATGATTATTCGAAAGCAAGATATTTTTGCAGAACAAAAATTATATCCTTCTTATTATTTACTTTTATGCTTATTTATCTTATCATTTTAAGCATAGAAATAAATATGAACATTACAGAAATTTCTAATTTTTTTAAATCGAATGGAAACATAGTTTCCGCAGATATTGCAAAAAGAAACAATATAAATTCCGCAACTCTTGCTTATTGGACAAAAAAAGGCGTTTTAGAAAAAGTTGAGCGCGGAGTTTTTATTCTTTCTAACTCCATAGAAGATGAATTTGTAACATATCAAACTGTTTATAAAAAAGGAATTTATTCATTACAGTCGGCACTTTATCTTTTGCTTCTTACAGACAGAACTCCTTTTAATTTTACAATGACATTTCCTTCTCATTACAATGTAAGTGCGCCAAAAAGAAAAGGAATAATTTGCAATCAAGTTAAAGAAGAATTTTTTGAGCTAGGAAAAACATCCGCAAATACAATCTTCGGAAATACTGTATTTTGTTATAATGCAGAACGAACATTATGCGATATTATAAAGAAAACAAATAATGTAGATATAGAAACGATAACAACTGCTTTTAAAATGTATGCCACGTATAAAAACAAGAATCTACAAAATCTTGCGGAATATTCAAAAATTTTTCATGTTGAAAAAAAAATACGCTCATATATGGAAGTTCTCTTATGAAAAACGTTGCTCAATTAAAAGATAAAATTAAAAATCTTGCCATTGATTTAAAAATTCCAACACAAGTTGTTCTTCAAAATTATATGCTAGAAAGATTATTAGAACGAATTTCAAAATCAAAATACAATGAAAATTTTATCTTAAAAGGTGGCTATCTTGTTGCTTCAATGTTAGGGCTTTCTACACGTTCAACAATGGATATTGATGCTACTATAAAATCTTTCTCAGTTACAGAAAGTTCTATACGAACTATGTTTTTAGAAATAATTTTAATTCCTGTTGATGATAATATAAAATTTGAGCTATCTAACATAAAAGAAATCCGTGAAAAAGATGAATATAATGGATTTAGAATTTTATTTTTTGCAAATTTTGAATCAATGAAAATTCCTATAAAAATAGATATAACAACCGGCGATGAAATAACTCCTAAAGAAATTATATATGATTACAAAATGCTTTTTGAAGACAGACATTTAAAAGTGTTTTTATACAATTTAGAAACGCTTTTGGCAGAAAAATTAGAAACCATAATTTCTCGTTCTACAGAAAACACACGAGCAAGAGATTTTTATGACGTTTATATACTTTTAAAAGTAAAAAATAACAAAATTAATTTGCCAATTTTAAAAAACGCTTTAGAAAAAACAGCAAAAAAAACGAAATTCCGAACACGCATTTTATAATTGGCATGAAATTTTAAAAGAAATACAAAATTCTGCCATTATGAATGAACAATGGAAAAAATACAAAAAGACATATTCTTATGCAACAAATATACAATTTTCTGACTGTATAAAATCAATATCAAACTTGCTAAAAAAAATAGAGTAAACTGCCAAAATGTTGAGTTTTATCTTTTTGATAAATTTGTGTCATTATTAATTAACAAAGAATTGCGAATTATGCTGCCATACATCATATAGAATTGTTCATATTCATTAAGAGTACATTTTTTAGGAACTATCATTGAATATGTTTCAATCAGCATAAAACACCTTAATATTTTTATAGCTTTTTATTTTGACTTTATAAAGAAGACTGTGGATTTGCATATAAAATGTTCCTTTTGCAAGTTATACTAGTAAAAGTCTTATTAATTGCATTAACATTGAAACTTTATAACCTAATGCTTAAATTTCCACTGAAATAACAATTCGTAATATTCCCAGTCTATAACCCCATTCTTATTTTTTCTATTAAATTTTATCCATCCATTAGCTAATTTTTTATCAAGTGAAAGCAGTGCTAAAAAAATTTCATGATTAAAATTGTCGATTCGACCTTGAAAAACAGCAAGAGTTGTAGGATCAGATTTTTCTAATATTTTCATGATCTCCCAACGGAATTTATGAGAATCATCAACAATTCGGTTTATTTCAATTCTTAGTCGCCTCTTTGCAGTTTCTGTTTTTATCAAAGTTATTAATGCAAACAAGAAAGAAGCTAATCCTATAATAAATGAAATTAAGTTCATACTTATTATCTTTCAATCTTTTTTACGTATTCAAGACCTTCTAAAGTTCCAATTGCCAAAACTCTACGACTGTTTGGATTGTTTTTTGAATTATTTTTTTTTCTTTCGGCAAGACAAGTACTGCAATTATTTGAAAATTTAAGATTTTCATAATCATTTAAATCAATTTCCATGCTATCAATTGTTTCTAGTTCTTTAAGTTTCAACGTTATCTGTTTTCGGTTATTAACATTTCCTGTAACAGGACTTAGTGAATTTAGAAGTTCTTTCCATGTGTTCCCATCTATAGAACTATGTGTTGCAACACAAGATTTTTTTGTGTTTTTTGTAGAATTTTTTGATGCACCTTTTACAAAAATAACTTTTAAATTCTTATCGTTACTTATCAAATCTCTGTCTTTTTTTCTTATATTTGCTACCCAATAAGTAGAACCATTTGAAGATATGTCTTTCTTTTTTCTTTCAAATATTGAATCTAGTGTTTCCGATGCATGAGAACCTGCTACGCTTATTATACATTTATCTAATTCTTCTTTGTCAAAATCCATAATATAAACTCCTAATCTTCCAAAAATAACAGACTACATAAAAATCCCCGCAAGACGTTATGTGCATTGCGGGGAAAATAAACTGTTTTATTTTACAGTTTCAGCTTTGATCTCAACTGAACCATCTCTAGTATTATAAGTAAATGTCATCTTGATAGTCTTTCCAGCAAGGTCTTCTGATGATGTAAGACGGTTGCTTCCTGAACCACCAGTATTTTTTGCAGTACCAGCAACTCCGTCCAATACTATAGAAGCATCTCTATAAGCTTTATACCATCCGCCATTGTAACTTAGTAAACCAAATGAAAGTGTTTTTTTATTATCGTCATTCCAGTTGTCCTCATAATTAGCAGGTAATGTTACATTTGCTGTTGCAACATTATCATTCCATGTAAGTTCTGGTATGTTTGCAGAACCTGCAAAGTATTTTGGCGGAATGGCTGGCTCTAAAGCTTTTGTGCCGGTTCCAGTATAAGAAGCCATTAATTTTGTTACAGTGCTATAACTTCCATTAGAATATACATTTTCATAGATATAGTACTTAAATGTAAGAACTATATCACTAGTTTGTGTTCCTGCTTGAATTCCAATAATGTTATTATCCGTTGCACCGCTTGTTAATTCATATTCAACACCAGCATCTTTTAAAGTAGCACCTGTATATTTTACAGACCAATCAGAAGCTCCTTTTATAACTCCAAATCCAATACCCGCAACTCCTGTAGAAAAGTTGTCATTTTTATTACTCTGTGCAATAGTATATGTTCCTTTGTAAACTTTTCCTCCAGCATAAGGTTTGCCATCTAATTTGCCACTTCCAAATGTAGTATATGTTTTGTCCCAATCAATTGCTTCACCAACTATAACATCATCTACTTTGCTAGAGAAACCGCCATTTATGTAACCTGCATTTTCATACGGCATAACATACACTTTTTCTACACTAGCAGTAAGTTTTGTCGCTGTTGCAATTTCATTATCCAAAGAGAATGTAAGTTTGTAAGAAGAAACATGGTCTTTTCCTGCAACTTCCGAAGTTGGAATTGTTACTTTCAATGGATTTGCAACTGAACTTGGCTGTGCTGTTCCTATTGCGGCATCCTGTTTTGTACTGCCGTCTACAGTAAATGAACCGCTTGCGCTTGGTACAAAATAAGAATTTCCATAGCGAGCAATGTACTTTAAGGTCTGTTCCTTATCTGTAGGTGTTACTTCATAAGTGAATGTTTTTGCATCTTTTGCTGTTATAGAAGTAGCCGTTGTAAGATTTCCTTTGTCGTCAATTGCGATAAGTTCAAATGGAACTCCAGAAAGTCCCTGTGTTACTTTCATCGTTCCGCCTGCTGCTGTAATCGCAAGCTCAACAGTGTACTGTGTTCCGGCAGAAAGGCCCGTGATTTTTGCATTATTCATAGTAGGACCTACCAAACTTCCTTCTGAACCAACTGCAACTCCGTCTGCTCCAGTTCCCCATCGAGCAGCATTAGCACCATTCCAACCATTAGAAACATCTGCTACAATAGCGAACGCTGTATTTCCCGCGCCTGCAGACCAGCCGTCATTTCCGCTGTATGTAAATGTGAACTTTGCTTTTCCATCTTTATCCAAAGTAACTTTGTAAGATTTTGTATCATCAAAGGTCGCTTCTGTAGATTTTACTGATCTTTCCATTGTAGAACTTGAAATACCGCCTAAGATATAAACTGCACCAGCAGAGTTTGTATAAGGAGTATTTTCTACATCGTGCAAATCGTTAGAACAGCCTGCAAATCCAAAAAGAAGTGCTGTTGCGGCAATTGCACTAGTTATTAGTTTTTTCATTTTATTCTCCTAAATAAAGAATATTAAGTTGATTGAAAGTCATTTTCTTCAGGAAAGCGGCGGCTTTGTAGCGTAGTGGTTAACTACGCTGGTGGTTGCTTACGCGCCCTTCGGGGCGAGAACCTCAACCACCGAACCACCGCAATTTATCTGAATATTCGCTTTCAAATTTTGTTATTAGATATCCCAGCGGATACCAACGCGCATTGCTGCACGTCCGTCGTACCAGTCAACAGCGTCGATAGCGCCCTTGCCTTCTTTTTCCCAAGAACCCTTAACGTTAGCGCGGTCAAGATTCAAAGCGTCCTGTCCGTCGCCGAAGTGTTTGAACGGATCCATGTTGTATACGAACTGAGCGTAAAGAATAGGTTTCTTAGCTGCCTTGAACTGCTTAGAAACACCAACTGCGAATGCGAACGGATTGTTCACGTCGCTGTCGAATGAATTGTCAGCAGAAAGTGTGTTTTCAGTCTTAATACCGAATGCAAGGTTAGCTGTGATGTCCATAGGGAACTTAACTTGACCAACCAATGTGTTGAACCAACGAACATCGTTAGAAAGGTCGAATCCGTAGTAAACGTTCACGCCCTTAACAATGTCGCTGTCCGGTTTCATGCTGAAAGAAGCACCGATTTTTTCTACAGCAAATTCAGAGTCTGCATAACTGTATTTTTCACCGATATAATCAGCTCCGAATCCACCTTCTTCCATGCTGTATGCGTTGTAGTTCAAATCTGCATATGCACCAATTGTAATTCCGTAGTCTTCAAGTGTGTAAGAAACTTCCGGAGCAAAACAAAGTTCTGCACCGCTTTCTACACCGAATAAAGGAGCCATAGAACTTGCGCAGCGTCCTGCATACCAAGCTCCCCAAGTAGAATTTGCAATATATCCTTTTACAAGGTCATCTGTTGTAGCAATATCTTCAAGAGGCATTTCTGCTGTTACGCCAAGATTGATCTGCAATGCTTCGATAGGTTTTACCCATCCGTCGAATTCAATTCTCTGGCTGTTCAAAAGACCAAGTGTTTCAGAAAGGTCGAATGTTCCATCATCGTGGTTTTCGCGAAGATAGAGCATAGAAGCCTGAGCACCGCGGAAGCGGTATTCAACATTAGCACCGAAAGTTTCTGTTTTATATCCAGCCTGAACGTTTGCAGCCATGTTTTTTATTCCGTCGAAGTCGCCAGTACGGTACCAAACATCTGTTGAATGACCGAAGTAGTTGTTCATAGTTCCGTCGCCACCGTCAGCTTTATTGAAAGCGACAATTTCTTCTGAACTTTTCTGATGTGTTGCAATCAATCCCTGAGCCGCAACAGAAAGTTTTCCGTCGCCAACTTCAAATTCATCTTTTGCACCAAGGATAAAGTCATGTTCAACTGGATCATCAAAAAGAAGACCGTTGTACATACCGTTTGTCTGGAAGTCTACAGCAAGTTCGTCCTTAGTAAATCCAGCCCATCCCCAGTAACCGTATTTTGTACCCTTGCGATCAGCAGTTTTGTTAGGAGCAAATCCGATGTCAAAAGTCAAACCTGTAGCTTCTTCAAGAGCAGCAACAGCTTTAGAACCAAGACTGAACTGGTTGAATCCGCCCACGTGGTTGTATCCTGCATCCCAGTTTCCGTCAACAGTTTTCCAAGTGATAGCCTGGCGTACATCAGGTTTTGCATAGTTGAATCCAGTGATGAAGTTCACATAAGGAGTGTTCCAACCGAACTTAAGGTGACCCAAGAACGGATTTGAACCAGGACCGTCATCGTCAGCAGAGTTGTCGTTTGTTCCAGAAAGATATGCAACAGGATTTGCAAAGATTCCGTTTACAAGATTTTTAAGACCATCTTCCCATTCAACAATATCCTTACCTGTAGAACTGTTTCTGTAAAGATAATTCAATTTTTCTGTTGTATTTCCATCGTAGTCTTCGATATCTTTTTCTGCCAAAGCGATTTCAATATAAAAAGGCGCATTAGGAAGGAAAGTACCTGTAAATTTGTCATATGACTTAAGACCAAGTGTTACAGAATCCAAATCTAATCCCTTATCTTTTGAATCTTTAGCATTCTGTGTCAAATAATTAGCCTGAACACCGAGCATAGTCCAAGAAACAAAGTTGATCTTAGCCTTACCAGCGCCAGCGTCATCACCGTCAGAAGCAACGAGGTCAGCAACAACGATGTGGC
>CAYSDV010000021.1:0-13805 GCA_964429905.1 uncultured Treponema sp.
ATTTTAAAGGATTACGCCTTTTTTGTAAATTTTTATAAAACTCGAAATTTGGGCTTCTAAATAAATTGCTTTCAAAATCTTAATAGAATCTTCTTTTGAGTGAATTGCATGGATTGATTCGAGCGAAAGTGGTTCGTGTTTTATCTTCTCTAAGTACTCAGCAGTCTTTTCCTTTACAAATCCTGAAAGTCTAATTTTTGCTGATTCATCAATGATGCTCATAAGTCTGAAAATATCATACTTGTGTTTCTTCAGATCTTTTTCTTTTACAAACTCACCTTTTGCTTTTCTAGCGGTTAAATCAAGCCAGGCATACATTTTGAATGGAATAAGATATTCAGCACTCAGAACAGGAATGCCATTTACAACTTTACGACCTTCCATCATAAAATTGTAATAATCATCATTCAAAAGAATTGCAGAAAGGCTTGAAGTATCATCATCTATATGAATTGGAACTACTCCCTGTTCAACTTCTAAATGATAATTTTGACGACGAGAGAACAATTCAATCTGAGAAGGATAACTAGGCTTTGGCTCTGTGAATCTGTAAAAATGAACATCGTCACTGGTTTTCCAACCACATCTATAACCACCGTCTTTTATATACTTCCAGAAAACAGAAGAATACTCTTTTTTCTTATCTTCAAGAATCAGAATCATATCAATATCATGAGTTGCACGGAATTCAACATCCTGTTCTGACATAAGAATATCACAGGCAGCACCGCCAATTACTGTGTAACAGTCAGAAAAATCCTTAAATGCTTTTCTAAAATTTTCAATTCCGTCTACCATCTTTCATATTCCAGTATTTCTTCGATTTCGCCTTCAATTCTCTCGTCTGTAGTATGCTTAAGAGTGCATAGCATTGAAACGGTATCTACCCGGCCATCCTTGGCAAAAATTTCAGGAGGATATCTCCAAAGTTGAACTTTTACAGGATTAGAGCATTGTTCCCAACGGATATCAACTGTCCGTAAATTTGCAGCCCTGTCATCGTCCTTAAATAATGCCACCTGAGGAATTTTTGGAGGATTCATCATCGAACATTCCGCAAGCGCTGATTCTTCAGTTTTAAGCGCCTTTTCAGCAAGTTCTACAGAATCAACATAAAACTCTTTATAAACAGGTGAGATAAGATACTTTTCAGCTTTCTGATATAAAGCAGTTCCTTTTTCTTTCAATTCCATTCTATACTCTTTTCCAACTTTTGTCTGAGTAATCAAATCCATTGTAATAAGTTCTTCTGAAGCTCTGGTTAAGGAAGTTCTGCTCATTTTCAGGAAATCAGCGATTTCGCTTTTTAAGAAATATTTTTTATCTCCATAGAACAGATAAAGAAATACTTCCTGAGTAGCTGGCATCATTTTTTCAACAGAAATCTCTTTTGCCGGAGAATATGTATTAGAAAGACTTACACCAAGAAATGGAACATATATCTGCTGATTATCTGTGATGAAAGGTATTTGATTTTTTATGAATGCTGCAACCTGCTTTGAAGAAGGATTTTTTAAAATAAAGGCACAGTTTGATTCCAGCTTCTGCTGATACTCTAGAAGTTGTTTTTTATAAACAGTTGCAGAAAACGATTCATCCTTTCTAGGCTCAATTCCTATAAAACTAACAGAGCCGATTTGTATATTATAGAAATCTCGATGAAGAAGCACTGCGATAAGATGCTTATCTTTTGGAGAAGACATCTGTTCACATGAGACTTCCTGTGGAAATAATGATTTTAATGAATTTATAATAACATTCACAACGTTATAATAACATACTTTATGTTACCATGCAAGTTTTTGTATTATTATCAAAACAATCTCTTCACTTCCTTGAGTACTGCATCTACCAGCCCAGCACTACCTTTCTTAACCAGTTCCGGGATATTTCTAACATATATACATAGTAGAAAGTAATGTATTATCCAGCTGACCCTCTACAAAGCAGACTCTAGGTAAAGAATGTGTTGCTCGGTTATGCATTTCCTTTGCTAGAACCAAAATTATTTTCCAGAAAGCTGAACGATGTCTCCGCAGTCAGGGTAGAACTTGCTGGTGTCGCTTTCAGAGAAGAACTCAGCCGGATTTATTCCGTTCAGTGCGCAGGCACGATGATTTACAAAAAGGTTTCTGGCGTATGCTTCAGTTTTGATTTTCTTCCATTTTTCAAATCTTCCGCAGTATCTTGCTTGCCGTATAAATAAATTTTGAGTTGAAAATTGCTTCGAGCAAAGCATCTTCGGGAATTTCAAGGTCTTCAATTCTTTGCAGTTCTTCATAGCGGATAAAACTTAAAAGATATTTGTTTTTTAAGATTTCAATAACACGCTCTGCCATTTTAATTATGTTACATTCAACTAAATCCTGGCTTAGCAAATCCGCAAATCCATTTTAGATATTCATCTCACCAGGATTCTTTTGCTGTTGTCACTCAAGTCAACAAGTTCAATCCCCTGAGTCGTTGAAATTTTTTCCTACTGTAATAAATCAGCATATATCGGAATATAATTTTCTTTATCTATTCTACCGGCAGTTTTGCTATGCTTCATTTCATACATCAGTTTATTTTCTGGTATTCTTCGACTATTCTTTTATAAATAGCCTTTCATTCGCAACTTTATTTGTTATGAATTTTTACAGATAGAATCAATCAAATCTCCAACAATTTTTCTGTCACGTTCAGACATGGATTCCAGTTTATCTGCTATTTTTCGAATTTCCAAAGAATATTTTTTTTCATTTTTCAAGGGATTTTTTCCGTTTACAAGATATTCAACAGAAACGTTTAATGCCTCTGCAAGTTTTACAGCAACATCAGCAGATGGGATAGAACTATTTTCTTTTAAATAATTGCTTACAGAACCTGCATTCAATCCAGCTTTAGCTGCAAGTTCTTTTATCATCAAACCTTGATAAGAAATTTCATCCCGTAGATTTTCTTTAAATCCCATTTATTAAGTGTACGTTAATTTACAGTATTTATATTGACTTATAGTAAATTTACGAATATTATTCTGAGTAAGTATATTTACTAATTATTTTAATAGTTAGTAAATATACTAAACGTTAAAACAATGTAGGAAGTAATAATTGTGCTGAACAATGAATTTTTTTCCATGTTTTAAAGAAAAGGAGTTTATTATGGACGAATTTGTAGAAAGGCTTGCAGGAATTGGAGTTCCTGCGATTGTTTTTTTGACTGTAATGAGTACAACAGGATTAGCAGGTGCTGCAGCAATAACAGCAACATTGGCTCTGCTTGGTCCAGGAGGAATGATAGGTGGAATTATTCTTCTTATTGTTATAAGCGCAGGCTCTTCAATAATTGCAAAATATGGATATTCTGCAATCATAACTGCAACATGCAAAAAGATTATGAAAAAAGAAAACCTTTCTGCAGAGGAAATGAATAAAAAAATAGATAAATATCCAATCTCAAAAGCATTGAAAGAAAAAGTAAAATCAAAAATAAAAGAATCTGTTTAAAATATAAAGTAGATTATAGGAGAAAAATATGAAAAAAAACGAAATTATTGAAATGAATAAAAAAGAAACAGAACTTAATTCTATTATTGCTTGGGGCGCATGGTTTGAGGGAGAAGAAAGTTGGGGTTCTGACTCTGATGATGACTAGATAATGAGGTAAAACTTGAAAAGAATATCAATCACTGTAAAACCGACAAATGACTGCAATATGCGTTGTAAACATTGCTATCACGCAGAAGAAGGCTTTAACAACACAATGATGAAAGTTGAATATGCGAAAAAAATGTTTACAATTGCTGCAAAAGATTATTCTGAGATTTTCGTTGTTTTTCATGGCGGAGAGCCTACTCTTTGGGGAATAGAAAATTTTATCGATGTTCTTGAATATCAGGAAAAATTAACATCTATAAAAAATGTTGTCTTTAAAAATTCTATTCAGACCAATGGCTTATTAATAAATGAAAAATGGATTGAAATTTTTAAAAAATATAATTTTTCGGTAGGCATATCATTTGATGGTCCTCACAATGATGATTTAAGGTCGAATACTGAAGTTGTTTATAAAAATATGTGTCAGTTAAAAGCAAAAGGCATAAATTTTGGCACATTGTGTGTTGAAAATGGTTTATCTATTGAACATCTGGAAAATACATACAATTGGTTTAAAAATGAGGAATTCAACTTTAAGATATTGGCATTATTTATGAGTGGTAATGCTCTTGCACACAAAGAACTGGAATTGGATGTAGTAAAATATGTCGACTACTTATGTGAAATGTATCAAAAATGGCTATTTGATACAGAATGTAATATATCAATGAGAACTTTTGAAGATCTTTTGAAAGTATCTGATAGATTATACTGCATTCAATATGGTGGTTCTTGTATTCATAAGAGAATTTGTATAAATCCGAATGGTGATATATATCCATGTGGAAGACCATATACTTCTGATTTTATTTTAGGAAATATTTCATCATTAGAAAGTTTTGAACAAGCTTTTAATACCCCTGCATATAAAAATCTTGAAAGAATAAGTATTGAAAGGCAAAAACAATGCAAGGAGAGCTGCAAATTCTTTGGTGTCTGTAAAGGAGGTTGCGTTTCAAGTGCAATTCTTGAAGGATCTTTTGAAAAAATAAATAATACAACTTGCGTCCGTGCAAAAAGACTTCTTTCCAAAATTACAGAAATAAACACTGAAATTTACAAAATTTATGACTCAGGAGCAGATTTGACTAAATTAAATCCTCGCGCTTTAAAAATCATAAAAAAATCCCGCGAAGGAAAATTTAATTTTATGCATCAAACAAATTTATAAAAAGAAAAAGGATTTTATTTAAAAGTATTTTTACAACAAATAAAATGAACAATATTTATTATTTCAATATAGACTATTTTTGCAATAACAACTGTGAGTTTTGTTTTTCATCTTCAACAGGAACAACAAAAGAAATACTTTCCCTTGAGAATTTTATAAACACAATAAAAACTTTGAATCCTGATGAGAAAGACTTGATTGTGTTAAACGGAGGAGAACCAACTCTTCATCCAAAATTTTATGATATTCTATCATTTCTATATAAGCAATATAATTCATTCGTATCAGTATACTCAAATGGTACAATTTTAGATGTTTCAAAAATTCCGGAAAGTAGAAAAATCAGATTTATAATACCTATTCACGGAAATAAAATTTTACATGATAGTATAACAAAAACTCAGGATTCATTTGAGAAAACTCTTAAGAATATGTATTTATTACAAGAAAAAAAATACAATTTTAATATAAAATTTATTGTTTCACAGAAAATGATAGAATCCAATTTTAATATTCAGCTTTTTTTAGAGAATGAAAATCTTTTTCCAGATACAATAATAATTGCAAGAATGAATAATACAAAAAAATCAAATAAAAATAATGTAAAAGTATTATCTATGCCGCAATTTACAGATTTTATTCAGAAAGCATATTTGAGTTTGCATAAAAAAATGTGTATTGAATTTCTTGATGTACCAGTTTGCTTTTTGCCAAATTTTGAAAACTATGACATTCCAAAAATTCCAGCATTTTATTTTTCTGATTATAATCATGATTTGAAAAAACGAAATTACGTAAAAAAAATCCGAATTTTAGAAAAATGTAAAAGTTGTAATCACAAAAACCTTTGTAAAGTTTTGGAAAGTTCTTATCTTACGCCTATATATGACAGTCAATGGATAATCGACTATGAGTAGGAAATTTTATGCAGTTATATTTATTAGTAAATCAACGATGTAATTTAAATTGCAGTTTTTGCATCAGAGGAAATAAAAACAAATCTCCTAATGACATTAATATTGAAACTCTAAAAAAAATATTAAAACGCAACGACTTTTCAAAATATACATTAATGCTTACTGGTGGTGAACCAAGTCTTTCAGATTTAGCAAATATAATACAAATTTGCACAGATCACTTTAAAAAAATTTGCATAAACACAAATGGAGTTTATAATAGTTGGCTAGGCAAATTAAAAACAAAAAATATACACATTCAAATCTCAATTGATGGCGATAAAGAAGTTCACAACAGAATTCGTGGTCAAGGTCAGGACATTTTTAAAAAGATTAATGCAACAATAAGAATAATTAATACTTTAGGAATTCCATATAATATTTCAACAACAGTAACCAAACAGAATTATGAAAATATTTTTCAATTTTTGAAAAATATTGAAAAATATCCAAAAATGAAATATTGGAAAGTTTCACCCGCATTGCCTTTCGGCTGTGAAATATTGGAAAATACAATTTCCATAAATGAATGGAATGAACTGGTTGATTTCATATTAGAAAAAGCTCTTGTTCCTGTAAAAATAAAAAAGCTTTTTGATTTTGAATTGCTTGATAGATTCATAGATTCTGGAAAAATAAAAAATCTAAATATAATTTCAAATTGCGGAGATGTAAAAAACAAAATATATATCTATCCAGATTTTACAGTATATCCGTGCACTTGCCTTACAGATTTTCCTATTGGAAATCTTACAGAACAGAATCTTGAAGAGATAATTCAGTCAGAAAACGCCAAAAAATTTTTAAAATATAAAGTAAAAGAGAATTCGTCATGTGCTTCTTGTAAATATTTAAGTTATTGTAATGGTGGATGCATAGGAATGTCCTGGAATTATTTTGGACAGTTGGGAATGGGAGATTTTAGATGTCCTTTGGTAAAAAAATAACGCCTTACTATGAATTTAATTTATCATCTGCAAAAAAGAATTATTCCAATTGGCTGGAACTCTGCACAGAAAATGGAAGAAATGATATACCCGCATATTCAATAAAAGCCAATTATGAAAAAAAAATTTTAAAAACTATAAAAAAACTTGGGGGAACTTTTGAGGTCTGTTCATACTATGAATATCAATATTTAAGAAAATTAAATATTCCTTCAAAAAATATTATTGTAAATGGAACTGGTTTTTCAAAGAAGAACCTAAAAAAAATTTTAAAATCAGAAGCATTATTAATAGCCGATTCAGAAAAAATTATCAAAGATATATGCGAGTTAAATATAAAATGTAACATAGGAATTCGCTGCAACTTAGATTATATAAAAACTGATGAAAATATTTTTATGAATAAAACTTCGAGATTTGGAATTGTAAATATAGAAGAAATTATTTCATTTCTTTTAAAATATAAAAAAGTTAATTTAATTTGTCTTCAAGCACATTTTTCAGGAAATACACGAGAACCTGTCATTTTTAAACTTATTGCAAATGCTCTGTGTGAAATTATTTTGCAATATAATCTGAAAAGCATTTCAAGTATTGACATTGGAGGTGGATATAAAATTTCTAAAAAATATTGGACTATAGAAGAGTATTATAAATCCGTGCTAAATATATTAAAAGAAAAACAGATGGAACATCTGAAAATAATATTTGAACCAGGAAATTCAATTATAAGAGATTGTGGAAAATACTGTACATCTATTATTGATATAAAAAACATAAATGGAACAAGGTATTGCATCGCAGATGGTTCATCTATTCATTTGCCGTTTCTAAAAGGAAAAATGCATAAGTATTATAGAATACTGAATTCTGAAAGTAAAAAAGAAAAAAAACAATGTATAGTCGGCAATACATGCAAAGAATCTGATGTTATTTCAGAATTTACTAATGAGTCTGCATTGAAAATCGGTTCTCTTATAGAATTTTATTATGTTGGAGCTTATTCAATTAATGAAATTCCGAATTTTATCATTAAAAAACCTAAAATTTATTATCAAAAATAAAATTCAGAAACGTTTTACGAAGTCTGATTCCTAATCACTTCGCAAAGTTTTTCTACATCTTCTTTTGTTGTTGCCCAGCTTGTGCAAAAACGGATTACGCTGTGGGTTGCGTCGTATTTTTCTATAAAACTATACATTACTTTTTGGGAAAGTTTTTCCATTTTTGAATTTTCGATTATAAAAAAAATCTGGTTTGTCGGCGATTTGAAATACAACTTGAATCCTGCGTCTGTAAGTTCGTCTTGAATTTTTGCTGCGAAGATATCAGCGGATTTTCCAATTTCAAAGTAAAGATTGTTTTTGAAAAGTTCTGCAAACTGAATTCCTGCGATTCTTCCTTTTGCCAAAAGTGCGCCGTGCTGTTTTATTTGCGTTGTAAAGTGCGAAATCAATTCCGGATTTGGAAGAACAACCGCTTCTCCAAAAAGTGCCCCGCATTTTGTTCCACCAATGTAAAAAGCATCGCAAAGTTGCGCCAAATCTGTAAGCAAAACATCATTTTCAGAACTTCCAAGCGAGTAGGCAAGCCGTGCTCCGTCAACATAAAGCGGAATTTTGTACGCGCGGCAGACTTTTGAAATTTCTGTAAGTTCCTTTTTTGAATAAAGCGTTCCAAATTCAGTCGGCTGCGAAATATAAACCATTCCACCTTCAACCATATGAGAGCAGTTTTCGTCGTTGTAAAAATCCGCAAGGTAAGATTCAATCTGCTGTGCGGAAATTTTGCCGTTTTCACTTTTTAACGGAAGAACCTTGTGCCCGGTGAATTCAACCGCTCCCGCTTCGTGCACTGCGATATGTCCGCTGTCTGCGCAAAGAACGCCCTGCCAATTTTTAAGAACACAATCAATAACAGTCGCATTAGTCTGCGTTCCGCCTACAAGAAATTGAACTTCCGCATTTGGAGCGTTGCAAGCCTTTCTGATTAAAATACGCGCTTCTTCAGAAAATTCATCCTGACCATATCCCGAAGAATGAAGAAGATTTGTTTCCACAAGTTTTTTAATAAGAGCCGGATGCGCTCCTTCCATATAATCAGACTGAAAAGCAAGAACAGACATTTTTACCTCGACAAAACAATTATTGCCGAAAAATCGATGTTGCTCAAGATTGAGGGGGGGGCGGTGAACCTTGTGGTTGAATTTCCCGCAGATTACGCAGATTTTCGCAGATAAAATGATTGTATGTTAGAGCACGTCGGTCATTGTTCTCAAAATAACCACCATCAAACAAAACTTTGCTAACCGGTGGTTTCGACAGGCTCAACCACCAGACAGGGATGCAAACCTCTGGTGGTTGAGGTACTCGAAACCACCAAATTGAATTACAAACTGGGTCATTGAGGTTCTCGAAATGACCATTGGAAAACAAAATTTGCGGCAAAGAAAATTAAATTCTTTCAAAAGTAATAATATTATTTTCTGCGCAAACCTGTTTTAATATTTTCAACTGTTTTTTAGAAAGACTTGCGTATACTTCTTGTAGTTTCATCAAGTGTTCAGGAGATTTTTCAATATGATAAAGCAATTCCTTTACAGCTGCGATGTTCTTCTGTTTCTTTTCCGGAGGTTTTCGAGTAGGATTTGTCAGAATTTTTTGAATAACATAAACAGCAGGTTCTGGAACAATAATTGTATATTCATTTTTATCAGGTGAAAGAACTTTAACTTCTTTTGCAAATAATCCTAAAATATTTATCACACGAAGACCTTCAGATGTAATACCTAACGATTTTATTTCAATTTTTTCTTCAGTTCCTGCTCCTAAAATTCTTGTTGGAAATTCAAGCTCTAAAAGATCTTCTTTATAAAATCTTGATTTGATACAAACATTCTCTGTGAAAGAAAAGACAGGAAAAGGTCTTGAACTGTATCTTAAAAACACTTCTGTGTTTGACGAGAAAAATAGTTTTGCACGTACATATCTTATAAAAGACAAACGCAGTAAAGAACTTGCGGCATATGCACATTATGAAAAGTTCGGTTTTTATCGTCTGGACGCTGAAAAAGAAAAATTCGTACATTCACATGTGAAACCTAAATATGAAGAAGGCTGTATTTTCATGTACCAGACAATATAAGCAAAAATATAAAATCATCGCCGTAATGTTACAGCGGCAAAATATAACTATTACAGGCAAAGAACCGGCTCCCGCAAAGAAGTTCGTTTGCGAGGAGAATCCATGCCAAGAAGAATAAAAGAAACCACCGGTTTGCTGTCTACAAACCGTCCGTGCAGGTGTCTATAGAATGGCCATGCAGTTGCCAACAAACTGGTCGGGTGATAGTGTGCAAACCGTTCATAGATTTTGCAATTACGAAATATACAATCCAGTTTCGCTTTACGTGATGCTACAAAAATGCAATACTATAAAAATAGTTTTACTAAAAAGATTTTCTTGCATTAGGAATTGTATGAGCGGCGAACCTCCGGTGGTTTCGACAAGCTTAACCACCACACAGGAATGCAAACCTCTGGTGGTTGAGGTACTCGAAACCACCAAATTGAATTACAAACTTGGTCATTGAGGTTCTCGAATTGACCACTGGAAAACAAAACTTGAACCATACGGTACTGTTAGTTTCTCGTTCAGAGTGACGTGCAAAGAAACCACCCATTAAACAAAATTTGAAACGCAGAACAACAAAACAATAAAACTATACGAACTAGCATCAAAAAAAACAAACTTTAATTAAAATGAAAAAAATCGTCGTAACATTACGGCGTTGAAAATGTAAACTTCTATAATTAAATAAAATGACAAAAACTGTAAATCAGTATATATTTTAGACAATAGGTTTTTAATTCAAGGAGGTTTATTATGACAACAGCAAATCAAAGATATTTCACAATAGACGATATTCCTGATTCACCTGGAAAAAGAGTTTTGCTTGAAATTTTAAATTCTCCAAAGGTTGACAGAGAAAAACTTCGTCGTGATGTAAAAAAATACGAAAAAAAGCGTCTTGCTGAATGGGCGGAAGAAGACAAAAATGGCGGAGCTAAAAAATGACCTTTCTTCCGCTTGAAACAGAAATTTTCACTTATCAGCATTTGCTGGATTCTGATGAAAATATTGATTTGATACAAACATTCTCTGTGAAAGAAAAGACAGGAAAAGGTCTTGAACTGTATCTTAAAAACACTTCTGTGTTTGACGAGAAAAATAGTTTTGCACGTACATATCTTATAAAAGACAAACGCAGTAAAGAACTTGTGGCATATTTTTCTTTGCGTTCTGGACTTTTTACAATATCTGCAAGCGATGATTTCTTTTATGCGATTCCAGCAATTGAACTTGCGAATTTTGCTGTAAATGAAAATTATAGAAGAAATCATCCAGAAGTTCTTGAAATTGGAAAAACAGTCTTTTTGGAATTCATACTGCCTTATGTCGATTTCATGAAGTCTCTTGTTGGAATAAAGGCATTATATATTTATGCTTTGCCAGAAGATAAGCTTATTGCACATTATGAAAAGTTCGGTTTTCATCGTCTGGACGCTGAAAAAGAAAAATTCGTACATTCTCATGTGAAACCTAAATATGATGAAGGCTGTATTTTCATGTACCAGACAATATAAGCAAAAATATAAAATCATCGCCGTAATGTTACAGCGGCAAAATATAACTATTACAGGCAAAGAACCGGCTCCCGCAAAGAAGTTCGTTTGCGAGGAGAATCCATGCCAAGAAGAATAAAAGAAAGCGCATTTTTCAGCGAGAAAAATTTTTCCAAGAAAGATCTGCTCAAGCAGCAGGGACTGTATAAAAAAGACGATAAGCGCGAACAGATACTGTGTTATCGACAGATAGACAGTGTATGGTGGATAGTTTATAATAAAAAGTGGAAGATTGTAGCTATGTGAGGTGATTGTATGAATCCATCTCCACTAAGATATCCGGGTGGGAAATATAAATTATATAAGTATGTAGAAACTTTAGTTAAAGCCAATGGTTGTACGACATATATAGAGCCTTTTTGTGGTGGTACAGCAAATGCCTTGGAATTGCTGTTTAATAATGTTGTAAAGAAGGTTATAATTAATGATTTTGATTATACTATTTTCTGCTTTTGGAACAGTGTACTGAATCATACCGATGACTTTATAAATTTAATTCAAAATACGGATATAACGATTGAAGAGTGGGAAAGACAAAAAGAAATACGAAGTAATATTGAACAACATAATTCATTGGAAATAGGCTTTTCAACCTTCTTTTTGAACCGTACAAATCGTTCGGGAATTATTGATAAAGCAGGTCCAATTGGTGGAAAAGACCAAACCGGAAATTATAGTATAGATTGTCGGTTTAATAAAGATAAGTTGATAGAACAGGTAAGGAAGATTGCATCTTACAGAGAGAGAATACAATTGTATAATATGGAGGCATTGGATTTTATTGATCAAGTGATTTTGAAAACGAGAAATTCTTTTACATTCTTTGATCCGCCATATTATAGCAAAGGTCCGGGATTATATACTAACTTTTATATCCATGGAGATCATGTGAATTTAGCAAATCATATTATTGATAAATTAAAGAGACGCAAATGGATTGTTACGTATGACAATGTAAATGAAATCAAGAATATGTATGTGAAAGTAGATAAGATTGAGTTTGAATTACAATACACCTTACAGGAAAAGAAAAGTGCAAGTGAAGTAATGTTCTTTTCTAAGGGTGTTGAAAGACCTAAAAATGAAGATTTGTTAATAACGATATTATAGGAGAAGTATATGGCAGGGGAAATACGTAGGATAAGTATTAATGAAATAATAAATTATTATGAGAATCCGCGTCATGCAATTGCAATGAATGAGAAGGATACATTGAAAAAGTTGTTTGAAGCTGTAGGCAATCAATATATGCTAAATTTGGCAGAAGATATTAAGAATTTTGGACTATTAGGCAACCAACAATTGGTAGTAGTGTATAAGGATGAAATTAAAAAATATGTGGTGTATGAAGGCAATAGAAGGGTTGCTGCAATTAAATTATTGATGAACCCATCTTATTTTGATTTTTTAGATAAAGCAACGCATGATAAAGTTGAAAAAATATCAAAAGAAATAAGTAATCCGATTCAAGAGGTCTTGTGTTATATTACAGATGAAGAAGAAGCATTCTTTATAATGGAGCGACTGCATTCAGGAGAAGATAAGGGGCGAGGAGTTAAAGCGTGGAGCTCGAGAGAAAAGGATGTATTTAAAGTTCGCCGGAGTGACAAAAAGACATTGCCATATTTGATTGATTTTTATGTGAAAAAATATTGTGATAATTTTGATATAACATTGGTAATGCCATTTACAACAATTCAAAGAATCTTTGGGAATAAAAAAATAAAATCAGAGATTGGATTGGATATAAATGATGAAAGTACATTTACTGAATCTAGGATGAAGTTAATTGTTAATGTTTCGAAAGACATTGCAGAGAATGTCAAAAAAGAAGGCCTTTCAATGACAAGATTGTATAATCTTGCAAGTGAAATTGAGGAGAAGGTTCCGCCGCTAATTGAATTATATAAAAATGGTAGAACTGAAGAAACACATGAAAAAGACAGTATAAAAACTAATGAATCCACAAAAGAAAAATCCAATACTACGAATAATGTGGAAAATCAGCAAATAGATGAAAAGAAGGTGGCAACGCCAGAGAATACACCATCAAGTGATGAAATAAAGGAAAGTACACAGCAAGCTTGTATTGGTAGTAAAAAGAATTTGCCATATTTCTTTTTAGGAATAGATTATTCTCATTTAAATCCAGCGGATGCAGATACACATGGTATTGCAGAAGTCTGTAGTGAATTAAGATATTTTTCAGAAAACCAATTAGTGGATAGATTGTTAATTGCTGCTGTATTTTTGATTCGTTCTGCAATTGAACAAGCTATAATATATTATTCTAAGAAACATTGTATTCAAGGACAAAATAAACTGATTTGGGAGAATGTAAAGAATTTATCTAAATTAGCCCTAAATTCGAGTTTTGACTCTAGGATAAGATTTCAGCCTGCATTGCA
>CAYSDV010000022.1:0-13374 GCA_964429905.1 uncultured Treponema sp.
GTTTAGAGAATCCAGCGGTGGGAATCGCAGGGGAACTTGTTTTGGGGAAACGCGGTGGAAATCGCAAAGGCACTTGTTTTGTGGAACTATTGGCGAAAATAGCAATGAAATTTCTTTTTTTTTGGGGGGGGGAAATCGACGGCTGGAATTGCGAATAAATCAGTCATCTTTCAAATCATCATCCAATCGCAATTCCGGTAATTTCGAGTACCTCAATCACCGGATTATTTGCCCTACGGCGCGAATAGCAAAAAGATAATTTATTGAAAAAAACGCGGAATAGCGATTTCCCCTTACAGCGGGAATAATAGCAAAACAACAATTGCGTGCAAATCATTTCGTTCTTAGCAAAAAATCTCCGCTAAAAAAAAATCGCGCCGAATAGCGAATAAAATAACCATCTTGCAAACCATTAACATATTCGCAATTCGGTGATTTCGAGAACCTCAATCACCAGCCAGTTTGCTCCGCGGCGCGAATCGCAAAAAGATAATTTATTGAAAAATGTCGCGAAGATAGCGATTTCCACTTACCGCGGGAATAATAGCAAAACAACAATAGTTTGCAAACTCTCTCAAAAATAGCGCAAAACTCGCAATATCCCCCCCCGCGGATTTGCTAAATTTTATAAAGGTGTTTTGATTGTAAAAAGTAGTGCAAGAGTGTAATATAAAAACAGCAATTTATTGTTTTACAATTTTTAATAATTTATACGAGGCCGATTATGGAAGAGATTCTTGAGTTGTTGCGGCAGAATGCCAGACTTTCTGTGAAAGATATTTCGGATATGACTAAAAAGTCTGAGGCGGAAGTCGCCGCGATTATTAAAAAGCTTGAAGATGACGGAATTATTTTGAAATATGCGGCCATTGTAAATCCTGAAAAATCCGGCGAAAGCAAAGATAAGGTTCGGGCGGAAATTCAACTGCAAGTTACACCAGAACGCGAACACGGATTCGATGCGCTTGCCGACAGAATTTACAGATTTCCGCAAGTTAAGTCGCTTTTTTTGATGAGCGGCGGCTACGATTTTAAGGTTATTATCGAAGGCGATTCTTTGCAGGAAGTTGCATTTTTTGTTTCAAACAAACTTGCGACTTTGGAAGGTGTTTGTTCTACAAAAACTTGCTTTATTCTGAAAACTTACAAAGAAAACGATATCGTTTACGTTGAAGACGAACTCGACAGAAGAGAAGCGCAGGCGTAGTTTTTAGGTCATCGAGCCTGTCGAAATGACCTTAATGGCAAAATGTTGGTTGCTTCGTTTTGATTTTGATTTCTGGCAAGAACATTGACAATATGAAGTGTTTTTGCCGGGGCGTTGCGGGGCAATGAGCAAAAAAATTCTGCCCCGCACGGTGGGTAGACGAAAACGCGCAGCGGTTGAGGCGTAGGGCGGTTGTCCGCCCTTCCGGATTTTTTTGAATTTTAAGGAAATTAAATGAATACAAGAGAAGATAAATTTAGCCGTTTGATGGAGTCGATTCCTCCAAGCGGAATTAGAAAATTTTTTGAAATGTTGATTGGTCATGATGATGTGATTTCGCTTTCGGTCGGGGAGCCTGATTTTCCGACGCCTTGGACGATGCGCGAAGAGGCGTTTTATCATCTTGAAAAAGGTCATACGTCTTACACGGGAAACCGCGGGCTTTTGGAACTTCGGCAGGAAATTTGCAAATACATGGAACGTTACAAAATGTATTACAATCCTGAAACTGAAATTCTTGTAACGGTCGGCGCAAGTGAAGGTGTTGATACGTCGTTGCGTGCGATTTTGAATCCTGGCGATGAAATTATTGTTTGTCAGCCTTGTTATGTGAACTACACGCCTCTTGCAACTTTAACTGAAGCAAAAGTTGTTCCGGTTGATACCAGCGTGAACGGATTTTATCCGACAGCAGAACAGATTGAAAAAGTGATTACGCCAAAAACAAAGGCGATTATGATGTGTTCGCCGAATAATCCGACTGGAACTATTATTCCGGCGGATGAACTTGAAAAGATTGCGGAACTTTGCGTAAAAAATCAGATTTGGTGCATTTCCGATGAGATTTATTGCGAACTTGTTTACGACGGCGCAAAGCACGTTTCAATCGGTTCGTTTCCGGGAATGAAAGATTATTCTATTATATTGAACGGATTTTCAAAATCATTTGCTATGACCGGATGGCGAATCGGTTATATTGCAGCTCCTGCGGACTTGATTACGCAGATGACAAAGCTGCACGGCTACAATTCAATCTGTGCGCCGATTTTTAGTCAGTATGCGGCGACGGAAGGTTTGCGTAACGGCTGGAAAGATGTTGAAAAAATGCGCGTAAGTTATCAGCAGCGGCGCAATCTAATGGAAAAGAAATTCAATGAAATGGGACTTCCTGTGCCGGAACCGAAAGGCGCATTTTATATGTTTCCGGATATAACTTCAACTGGCATGACCAGCGAAGAGTTTGCGACGGAGCTTTTTAACAAGCACAATGTTGCTGTTGTTCCGGGAAGCGTTTTTGGACTTGGTGGAGAAGGTCATATCCGCGTTTGTTATGCGACTGCAATTGACAAAATAAAGATTGCGATGGACAGAATTGCGGAATTTGTTGACGAGATAAGAAGTAAAAAATAAAAATTTTAATATACCGAATTTGATGATACAATAGGATTTGGTGTTAAAATTTTTGGGGTAAGCTGATGATTTCTATTTTAGTTGCTGTTATTGTAGCTTTGGTTCTTATAATTATTCTTGCATCTTTTGTCGGGCGGCCTGCAAAGGCTTCTGATAAAAAAGGTAAAAAAGAAAAAACTAAGAATAATGCCGCTATTATAAAAGACGCTTCAAAAAAACTTACCCGCGATCCAAATAATATTTCTGCGCTGGAATCTATCGGCGACGTTTATTATTCAACGCAAAACTACGAAAAAGCATTGCCGGTTTATCAGCGGCTTACGGAATTGCAAAAATTGCATCCGACGATTGATACAAAGAAAATTTCTTTGCGCTACGGAATTTGTTCTTTTAAGCAGGCGCAGTTTGATAATGCGTTCCAGGCATTTTCTTTGGCTTTGCGCAATGATCCGCAAAATTTTGATGCGAATTTTTATATGGGCGAAGTTCTTATGCAAAAGAATGAATATGAAAAAGCCGTTCTGTGCTTAAAGCGTGCGGGAAAAATTAATCCTGAAAATCTGGATGTGATTTGCGAACTTGGAACTGCGCTTTTTAAGGCAAAAAAATACCGCGAAAGTTTAATTTATTTAAAAAAGACTGTTGAAATTAGTCCGGAAAATAAAGAGGCGCTTTTTTACTTGGCATCTGCGATGAACGAAAGCGGATACAACGAAAAAGCATTGAAACTTTTTATGCATCTTAGAACGAATCCTGTATTCGGAGCGCGTTCTTGCCTTGCGGCAGGCGGAATTCATGACAAGCAAAACAAGCCCGACGCCGCAATTCAGGATTATGAAATTGCGCTTAAACTTGCGAATATTGATCAGGAAACAAAACTTACTGTTTATTACAAACTTGCGCACACTCTGCTTTCGCAAAAAAATATTGGCAAAGCGCTTTATTATTTAAAACAAATCCAGACTATTTCGCCAAGTTACCGCGATGTAAATGCGCTTGTGCAGCGTTATCAGGAATTGAATCAGAATTCAAATCTTCAGGCGTATCTTATGAGCGGAACGAGCGATTTTGTTGCTCTGTGCAGAAAGTTTGTTTCCGGCTACTATCCGGATTCGTTTATTAAAATAGAAGATATTTCTATTGCGGCGGAAAGCATAGAAGTTCTTTGCGAAGTTCAATCGGCAAAATGGACGGATAAAGAACTTTTCAGATTTTACAGAAGCACCGGCGCGATTGGTGAACTTTACATAAGAGATTTGCATTCTAAAATCCGCGATATAAAGTGCGATAAAGCGTTTTGTGTAACTGCCGGAACTTTTACGGAAGAAGCAAAAAAATATGTTGAAAGCAGACCGATTGACCTTATTGAAAAAGCAAGGCTTGTTCAAGTTTTAAAGAAAATAGATGCTGAAACAAAATAATTTGGGGCGTTGCGGGGCTGAGTGCAAATTGGTTCCGCCCCGCAGAATGGGTAGCACGCAACGAAGTGCGTGCGTAGGGAAAGGCTTTTCCCTTAAAATCTTATAGAAATTTATTCTACTTCGATTTTTTTGATGTGTGCGCCCAAACTTTGAAGTCGTTCCACAAGTTTTTCGTATCCGCGTTCGATTTGATAAACGTTGCTGATTCGGCTTTCTCCGTGAGCGGCCATTGCAGCAATAACCATTGCCATTCCGGCGCGAACGTCCGGGGAAACAAGATGTTCGCCGTGCAAGAGCGAAGGTCCGCATACAACTGCACGGTGCGGATCGCAAAGCGTAATTTGTGCGCCCATGCTTATCAATTTGTCCACAAAGAACATTCGGCTTTCGAACATTTTTTCAAAAATTAAAACCGTACCTTCTACTTGGGTTGCGACAACCGTCATAATCGAAGTTAAATCCGGCGGAAATCCCGGCCAAGGAGAATCGTCTATTTTTGAAATTTTTGTTCCGATGTCTGCATTTGCTTTCATTTCTTGAATGGAAGAAACAGTTATTGTTTCGCCTTCTTGCATCCATGAAATTCCCAATTTTGAAAATCCGACTTTCAAAGGCCGCATATCAAGATTTTTTACACCTTTGATAACAATGCTGCCTTTTGTTGCCGCCGCCAAACCGATGTAAGAACCGATTTCCATATAATCCGGTCCGATTTCAAAATCGCAGCCATGAAGTTTTTCCACTCCGCAGATTGTAAGGAAGTTTGAACCGATTCCCTGAATATTTGCGCCCATCGCACAAAGCATATTGCACAAATCCTGAATGTGCGGTTCGCTCGCCGCGTTTGTGATTGTTGTTTTGCCGGAAGCAAGAACAGCCGCCATCAAAGCGTTTTCTGTTGCTGTTACGGAACATTCGTCAAGGAAAATATCCGTGCCAATCAGCTTATTTGCAGTAAATGTAAAGTGTCCGTTAATTTTTACTTGCGCTCCAAGTTGTTCAAGAGCAAAAAAGTGGGTGTCCAAGCGGCGGCGACCAATCACATCTCCGCCGGGAGGAAGCATTTCCGCTTTTCCAAGCCGCGCAACCATCGGTCCCGCAAAAAGAATTGATGCGCGGATTTTTTTTGAAAGTTCCGCTGGAATGATGCAAGATTCTATGTCTTTTGCTTCGATTTTCCAAGTGTTTTTTTCAAGCGCGGTAGCTTTTGCACCGAAAGACTGAAGAATATTCAGCATGACAGCTGTATCTTCTATGTCAGGGACATTTCGCAAAATTACCGGCTCTTCTGTAAGCAAAGCCGCTGCTATACAAGGCAAGGCCGCATTTTTATTTCCGCTGGCAGTAATTGTTCCTTTAATCGGAAAACCGCCTTCTATTAAATATTCGTGCATTTTCGTTCCTCAGTGGAATTGTTTTATTACTTTTCCGATACTTTATTTTCGGCGATTTTTTGCGCCAAGTTAATAAGAACATCCGTTGCGGCGCTCATTTGTTCAAGGCTAGCCCATTCGTAGCGGCTGTGATAATTGTGTCCGCCGGTAAAAATATTTGGAGTCGGAATTCCCATTTCTGTTAGGCGGGAACCGTCTGTTCCGCCGCGAATCGGAACAAAAACCGGCTCAATTCCGCTTTCCTTGTAGGCCGCAACAAGATTTTTTACCACAAAAGGATTTTTTTCAAGTTCGCTCTTCATATTTTTGTACTGCTCTTTAAAAGTGTATTCCGCTTTTCCGCCAAAAGAAAGAGAAGCCGCTTCTGCAAGCGCTTTTACAGTTGAAATTCGTTCCTGCATTCCAAAATCTGAAAAATCGCGAAGAATCAGCGAAACTGTAGATTTTTCAACGGAACCTTCTGTTCCAAGAACTGCAAAAAATCCTTCGTAACCGCAAGTTGTTTCCGGTCGCTGATTTACAGGAATTGATTCAACAAAGCGGCTTGCCATATTGATTGCGTTTACCATTCCGCCCTGCCGCGCTGTTCCGGTATGAGTTGATTTTCCCAAAAAAGTTACGTTTGCGGCATAAGCGTTAAAACATTCAGTTTCCAGTTCACCGATGTGGCCGCCATCAACAGTGTAGGCAAATTTTGATTTTATAAGATTCAGCGGAACTTTATCCATTCCGTGACCGGTTTCTTCATCAGGCGAAAATACCACTTCAATTTTTCCGTGCTTGATTTCCGGATGAGCAACAAGAAATTCAAATAAAGTCATAATTTCGCAAATTCCGGCTTTATCATCCGCGCCCAAAAGTGTTGTTCCGTCGCTAGTGATTATTGTTTCCCTGTTTTGAGCAGCTTTTGCAAGCGCAGAATCTTTTGCCGGATTATGAGAAACGTTGCATTGCAAATCTATTGGAGTTCCGTCATAAGAAGGGTAAATGATAGGCTTTACGTCTTTTCCGGTAACTTCTTCAACAGTATCGATATGCGCCAGAAGACAAAAACTCGGAATATTTTCAAAACCTTTGCTTGCCGGCAAAAATGCGTAAGTGTAGCAATTTTCCGTAGTCTGAACTTCCTGCAATCCCATAACCGTAAGTTCCGCCGCAAGCTGCTTTGCCAAGTCAAATTCCCGCACCTCGCTTGGCATAATACCTTTATCCGCCTTTTCGCTGTTTGATTCCGTCCATACCTTTACGTATTTAATAAATCTGTCTAAAAGCGACTTTTGAATATCAGAATCTTTTGTTACGTAGTTCATCAAGTTCCTCCTTGCGATTTTACGCTAATACGTTTATAAAATTGCATTTTTAAACGAAAACTAGTTCCTGAAAACTCTTTAATTTTGCTATTCCAGCCAGTTCATAAAAGCGCAGATTACGCTTGCGCTTACAGATGCCGCCGTTTCCGTTCTCATTATGCGTTTTCCCATTCCGGAGCGAATAAAACCGCTTTCTTCCAGCAAATTTCGTTCCGCATCTGTCCAGCCACGCTCGCTGCCAATAGCGGCAACGATTTGTTCCGGTTTTTCAGTTTGAGTCTGCAAAATTTTCAGCAAAGAATTTGTTGGATTCACGTTGTCCAAGCATAATTTTAATTGATTTTTCGGAGCGCCTTGTAAATCTTCAGAAAAAAGCGAATTCAGACAATCTTTTAAAGTTTTGTGCAAAAACAAATCCGGCACAAAAGTTCCGCCCGCCTGAACAGTTCCGTCAACCAGCATTTTATACGCAGTTCCGTGTTCCACAAGATTTGATTTCATATAAGATTTTTCGCCAAGTTCCGTTCCCGTAAGATGAACTTCGCAAACGCCCAAAGCCGCAACATCGCGCAAAAGCCGCTTAAGCTGAATCGGTCGCGGAAAACCGACAATCATTTTCAGCGGAAAAAGCGGCTTGCCGTCCAATGCAGAATCAGGCTCAAATTCAAAAAAAATCTGCTTATCCTGAATTTTAGAAATAGTCGCCTTTCCTGCAGGTCCATTTATTATCCCCGCAAAAAAAGAATCACCTTCCTTTTTATGAAGAATTTTGATTATATGTTCGCCGCGCTCATCGCAAAAAGGAAGCGGCTTGACAATTTCGTCAGCAGAAAAAAGACAAATATTCATAACAATATTTTACAGTATTTGCAAAAATATTTCTCTATAAAAGGCAGAATAAAATTCAACAACTTTAGGGCGCAAACGGAAAACGCAACGGGTGTTCCGTGGCCCGCTGACGCTCGGTCTACGGGCGATTTTTTTTCTGGAGCAAAATCACAGCCACACCACTAAAAATTTTTCACAAACATAAAATAATTGCAAAACGCCCTCCGCCTTTTGCGGCAAGCCGCAAAACCACTCCATACCCGCGCAAGTCCCCCCCCCACCGCGCAAACCGCGCACCAGATTGCAATTTGTATGATGTAAACGATGAAAAAAAAATCTACTTTATAGCGTAAACAATCAATTCGCGATATTCGTGATAAATCCTGCAAAGGAAAATGCAAATCAACATAATTAAGATATAACCGAAGAACAGATATAAGAACTCATTGCAAAAATGGAAGATGATAACCGTAAGCGTAAAACATCTATTTCTAACAATTTTTATGCATTCAAAACCCTGAAAATCTTAAATTAATTTCGTTTGCAACATTGTCCATGTCTGGATAAATAAAATCTTCTGTAAAATTAAATTTTTCAAGTTCTTTCAAAAGTTCTGGCTTTGCGGCTGGTGGAATTAGAAAAATAACCTGCTTGTTTTTGCTGTTTTTGTAATATATCTTTTCAAAATCAAAAGGATCGCGCCTCATCCATTCCATTTTATTTTCAAGACTATATGGTTCAATTTTTTCAAAGATAAAATTCCATAAATTTTTTTCTTGAAGTTTTTTTTCAAATGGAGAATTGGAGCATCTGTCATAATCAAGATTCAGCCATCTTCCTTCATCTGTGTTTATGTAGTTCATCAAATCAAAAAGTTCATTATCATTAAAATCTGTTACAAATTTAATTTTATTTGCATTGCATAAAATAAATGCACCTTGTTGATTTATAATGCGTGGATTATCTCTTTTTACGCGAACAATTACAGAACGACTTATAATGTCTTTGAAATGAAGAAAATTTGTAAGATGTTGAGGTTCTTGCCTATCGCGTAAGTATTCCATTTCAAGATTTCCGCCGCAAAATTCTTTTTTCATAAAAGCTGTGGATGCAATGATACTTGCTGTTCTACTGGAAGAATATTTCAACTCATCGGGAAAAATTTTTTCGTTTTCGGAATATTCTTGATAAAGAAAAATTGATCCATAGCAGTTTTCGTTTTGTTTGGGATTTCCAAATTTTTTCATCGGCTGACAGGCAAAATACAAGGCTGCGAATGGACTTTCAGTAATATCCATAAGCCGTGTTTTTAACTGAAAATGTTGCATAAGTGAAAGCTTATCTAGATTATTTGTTCGATTTGCAAATTCATTCGGAAAACGTTGCATGAACATATCAATCATCAAATTTTCATGTTCAGAATTAGTACGCAAGCTACTAGGCGTTTGTAGCCAGTTTGCATTTGTCTGTCCGCGGTAAAAAACAGGATTTATAGAAGAAGAATTCAACTTTTTGATTTCTTCAACATATTTAGAAAGATTGGTTATTTCTATAAGTTCAAGTTTTTCTGATTTTGTACAGATTTTTTTTTGTTTTCCGTTTTCTTCCTCGATTGCAAAATCTTGAACACGAAGAGCTTTTTCAAATAGAGTTTCTGTTTTAATCATCTAAAAATATAGTCCTAAAATTATTTTCACGGGCATATCGGGCAATTTTGCCATCTTTTTTACAAATAAAATTTATATCGTAGCAATTCAAAAAAGCTTCTTCATGAATATAAATATTTCCGATGTTTGAGGTTGTCGAAACTGAATCATCTTCAAGAAGAAGTATAGAACGAAGATTTTTGCAGTTTGCAAATGCCTCTTTTTCAATTGAAAGAGATTTGAAGTTTGGAAAAACAACTGTATGTAGATTTCCACACTCTTTGAATGCGTGATGTTGTATTGTAAGAGCATCTATGATGTTTTGATTTTTATCGGTACTGCTATCGGCAGTTGAAAACATCTTTTTTATATCTAAATCTTTATTGTCTGAATAATTTTCCTTTGAAAATACTACAGCTTGTAAATTTTCACAATTTTCAAAAGCAGATTCATTAAGTTTTATTTCGCATGTGCCATCTGTGATTGTTTTGTAAAAAATATTTAAAGTTTTATCGTTCTTGAAAGCATTTTCTGCGATTTCAGTTTGTGAACATAAAAAAGTTGTGCTCACTTTGTCTATGTGGCAAAGAAAATATTTTAAAATTTTTTCTATGTCATTGTTTATTAAGACTATATTCATAATTGTATATTTTTCTCCAATTTAAAATTGATTTTATTTCTGTAAATACCTATACATTGATTTTGATAAAAGATTTATGATTTCAGTTTCGATTCTGTTTTTTTCATTAAGGAATTCAGTAGATGTTTCAAAATCTTTTTCATACAGACGTGAAACGTATTTATATTCATTCATAACTTCATCTGTAACAGCATTATTTAAATCTGCTTCAAAGTTTGGGTATTCATCTGTCATATGATTAAATATTTCTTCTGTTTCGTGAGGAAAAGGCTGATTTCTTAATTCTGGAGTAGTACGTCCAATATAAATACCTTTTCCTAATTCATAAAGTTCAAATTCAAAAATTTTTCTTTTCATAAACATTCTTTCTCCATATAAATAAAAACCAGAAGGTTGAAAAATTCAACCTTCTGGTTAGGTACAATTTTTGAACTACTTATTCAACTTTAGAAACAACGACAGTTGCTCCATCTGCTGTAGTAGAAACTGTAATTTTATAAACTCCGCCGGCAGTGTCTGGAATTTTAAGATCTGTTACTACAAGATTATTATGGTTTTTTGATTCATCTTTAGTCATGTCGATTTTTGATGTGTTTCCAAGTGTAGTTTCATCAAAATAAATCTGTTTATTTTTATTACCTACATAAAATTTTGCCCACATCTGAAAATTAGAACCACTCCAATTGTTTGTATCACCGGATTTTACAACAATGTAATTTGTAGCTGTTTCTTTACCGCCAAATGCTAAGATAGAACTTTCTGCAGATTTTAAAGAACAGCCTTCGATTTTTATATATGCTCCTGCTTGTTTTGCAGTTGTGCTGTTCAATACAGAAACATCTACTTCTGTTTCTGTAGTTTCTGTTTTTGCAGCTTCACCTTCTATTTTTGCACTAACTTTAGAACCATCTTGTTTTACGGAAATTGTGTATGTTTTTCCTTTTGTAAGACCAGTTACTTCAATATTGGAAGGTTTTCCAGCAGAAAGTTCTACATAATCAGCATTGAGTTCAAGTGTTCCGCTAGATACATTCCAACCAGAATCCCAAGCTGCAAATTCTGTAATTTGAAAATGCATGCTGTCTTCCGGAAATCCAGCTGCCCATCCGTCAGATCCTTGAGTAAACTTAAATGTTGCAACTCCGTCTGCAAAACTGATAGGGTAAAAGTTATTCTTGCCATTTGGTGTAGGAGTAACAGAAATTCCAGTAGAATTTGCAAATCCTCCAACTATATATCCTGGTATGCTAGCCGGTGTTAAGTCATCATGGCTTGTTGCGCAGCTGGAAACTGTCAACGTGCCTGCTGCCACTAAAAGAGCAGCAAATAAACTAATTAATTTTTTCATATCGTCTTTACCTCACTACTCTAATTAGAAGTCAAAGCTTAGACCAACGCGGAGCGCAGCCTGATTGCAAAGGGATTTCTGTGCTGTTATATCGCGGTCGATGATGTAGTCGTCAAGATTGAAGTTTGTCCACTTGTCGCCGAAATCCTTGTATGGGTTGAATCCGTAAAGGAACTGTGCAAGGAATGTTGTAGAGTATTTCTTTGTAAGCTGCTTGTAAGTTCCAAGAGAGAATCCTGCAGGAAGAACACCTGTTTTGTCAAAATCTTTTACGTCAGCATAGTGTGTTCTAACACCAACACCAGCCTGCAAAGCCCATCCGTTTGTCATATTTGCTTCTGCAATCAATGAATGCAAAGCATATGAAGTTTCGTCAGTATTTCCGTCGTATCCATAGATAACTTCAAGTTTAGAAATAGGGCTGTCTTCGAATGTTGCAGAGAATTTCAAACCTGCTTCATTAAAGATGAAGTTTTCTTTGTCGCTTCCGCGTGTGTATTTGTCTTCATCTTCAGAGATGTATGAAATTTCACCATAACCATCGATTGACATATTGTCGTTGAATTTGAATCCTGCTTTTGGTCGTACAACAAGTTCAAGAGTGTCCTTGTTTTTGTAATTGTGAGCAGAATCGTTAGAAACAACATCTTTGTTGAATACCATTTCCAAATAAGGAACAACTCCGATAGAAAGCTGTTCTGTAACATTTGCATTGATATCTGCAAAGATTCTCTGGCGGTTAAGATATCCAAGGTTATCCTGCAAGTGGTCGTGGTCATCAGCGCCCTGTTCGATGTACATCATGTTAGCCTGTGCACCGCGGAATCGGTAACCTGCGTTTGCAGTAATAAAGTCGTTTGCAAATGTAAGGTTTACGTTTGCAGCCATATTGTCCTGTTTGTCTTCTACGTCGTCATTAACTTTACCTACATCTGATGTTGCAGGTGTAAACAATGTTTTTGTTCCATCGTCATTGTCTGTAGAACCATAAATGTTATACAAATAGTTGGCATTCAATGTTAATGGACCGAATTTTCCTCTGTAACCGAAGATAAGGTCATTTTCGTAAATTTCGTCAAGAACTGTACCGTAAGTTGTTCCGTAAGCACCGTTGTACTGAATGTCAACATAGTGGTTTCCGAACAACGTTGCGTTTGCGTAAGCGTAAATACCGTAGCGTTTTCCTGCGCGGTCTGCTGCACGGTTAGGAGCAAATACTGCTTCAAGTTCTACATTTCCGCCTGTAAGTCCGCTAAGCCATTCCTTGAACAAAGCGCCCGTTGCAAACTGGTTGAATCCACCTACCGCACTGTATCCAGCATCCCATTCCTGGTCGATTGTGTCCCAGTTTACGTTCTTGTGTCGTGGAAGTTTTGCATATTTGTAACCTGTTGTCCAGTCAACCCAACCTGTTTCTACACCAGTCTTGAAGTGTCCGAGATATGTTTTTTCAGCAGCCTGTCCGCCGAACCAATAAATAGGATCGAAGAAAAGATCTGTAAGGAAGTTTTTCATACCGTCACCCAAATCAAGAGTGTTTCTTTTGTAAAGGTTTCCGTTCTGAGCGTCCGGTTCAGTTTCTGCCAAAGCAACTTCTACATAAACAGGAACATGAGGAATTATGTTTCCGCCGAATTTCCAGTATGATTTAAGACCAAGGTCAACGGCAGCCGGCTTGAATTCATTTTCATATTCGCCTTTGTCGTTTTTGTCAGCCAAATCGAATGTAGACTGAAGTCCGAAGTTAGACCAAGTCTGGAATTTTACACCAGATTTTGAATTAGATGCAGCTGCATCGCTGCTTCCTGCGAGAGCATCAAGTTCTCCAAGAGAGTTTTTCCCACCGAAGCCGTCATCAACAAAGTCAGGCGCTTTAAGGTCAGTAGTCCAGTTTCCGTCAGAAATGAACTTGTATTTTACAGTTGTGCCAGCATCAAAAACTTTAGTCAAAGTAAAACCCTTGTCAGTTTTTGTCATCGGCAAAGCACCGTCCTGCCAGCTGGTGAAATCACCTGCCAGAAGAACTTCAGTTGCACGAGGGTTGCCATAGAAGAACGTAGCTTCTATTTTACCATCGGCAGTTTTCTTAGCAGTAATTTCAGCGAACAAGCCCGTCGCAGCAACCGCCAAGATTGAGATGAAAGCGAATAATTTTTTCATCTTATCCTCC
>CAYSDV010000023.1:0-11831 GCA_964429905.1 uncultured Treponema sp.
CAATGCAGGCTGAAATCTTATCCTAGAGTCAAAACTCGAATTTAGGGCTAAATAAAAATCAGACAAATAAAATATATTCTCAAACTTTTAAACCGCACAGGTCTTTGTACTCGGGCGGTTTTTTGTTTTTAAATTTTAATGTGGGAGAGAAAATATGGATAATTTGAACGAAGACTACATTTCAGAAAAAAGACTTTTAGAATTTATCAACAACGATGATTTTATTGAATTGAGTCGGCATCTTTCTGCCTTCAATCCGTTTTCAGTGTTAAAACTTGAAGGCCACGAAATAAGACATTCAAATGTTTTGGCATGGCTTTTTGACCCAGACGAATCTCATGGTTTGGAGAAATTTTTTCTTGAGCAGTTTTTGGTTTGCCTTCCAGATGCCACGTATGAAGAATTCAATAAAGAAAACGGACGTATTGCGCAGGAAATCGCCTCTGATTTTTCATTGACATCTGAATGGAGCGTTTTAGTAAGGCGCGAAGCATATTTGGAAGGAAAAGAACGAATAGACATAGAAATAACTTGTGAAAACAATATTGACAATAGAAAAAATTTTGTAATTTTAATCGAAAATAAATTTTATTCGACGCAAGGAAAAGAGCAATTAAAAAATTACCGTGAGCATTTTAAAGAAAAAATAAAAACGGAAAAACTGCAATTTAAAATACTTCCAGTGTACTTGACTTTGAATGAAGACGACACGCCAAAAGATACAAATTATTTTCATTTTACATATAAAACGATTCACGAAATTTTAGAAAAAATCTTAAACACACAACTTTTTTCAAAACGGAACAGAATACACGTTCACTGTAAAAGCAATGGACACAAACGGAAATAAAAGCGAAGGCGTAACAGCAAGTGCAACTCCAGTTGCAGTAGACGCAAGCGAAACATTAAAAATAGTTCTTTCTGCCACCGTTCCAACTTCAAACGCTTACACAGGAAACAAAAGCAATACAACCGTAACCGTTTCTGTAGACATAACGACTGCAAGCACAGTTAAAAAAGTTGTTTACAAAAAAGACGGTTCTTTAATTGCAAAAACTTTACTTGCTGATAAAGAAGCACAAGAAGCCACAAAAGACAGTTCCGACGACAAAAAATGGACATTTGAAATTCGTGCAACTGACGAAACTGCAAACGGAACATACACAGTTGCAGCCATTGACGAAGCAGGACGCGAAGAAGCGGAACAGATTGAAATTACTCACTTTGATTTTACTGCACCAGCTAAAGTAAAGATTACAAGTGGACTATATTCAAGCGAATTTAGTTGCATAATTTTTAAATGGACAGAACCAAGTGATGAAGATTTTGACCATGTAAAAATTACATATACTTCAAATGATGGAACAAGCAACAGTAAAAAAAGTGAAGCTATTACAGTTTCAAAAGGAACCGCAAACGAAACCTTTAAAGACATAGATAGTTCAAAAGCATATTACACTTATTATTTTGTAAGCGTTGACGCTTTAGGAAACGAAAGTGCTGCTAAAGAATATAAAGTTCCTGTAAAATCTGCTGTAAGCAATATTCCAGAAGACTTTGTTGAGGTCACCGGAAAAACATTTGACGGAACAGAAACTTGGAAACCAAGTAGCAGTGTCTTTGTAAGTGGACGTGCAATCACAATCCGCGATTTAATTGTATGCGACCACGAAGTAACACAGAAGGAATACGAAACATACTGCAAGTACGGCTCATCAAGTCCAAGCACATCTTACGGAAAAGGCGACAATTTCCCTGCTTATTATGTGAACTGGTATGACGCAATCGTATACTGCAATTTGCTGTCGATGGCAGAAAATCTTACACCTGTATACAAACTTGACGAAGAAACTGACCCTTCCAAATGGCCTGATATTAGTAGTTCTACTACGGACGGAAAAACAAAATACTGTGGACCTTCGAGCAACAATACAGACTGGAACGCAATCACTATGGACATAGAAGCAGACGGCTACCGCCTGCCAACAGAAGCAGAATGGGAATACCTTGCACGTGGCGGAGAAACGGATTCTACCACGTACAGCGGAAGCGACAAAATAAATGAAGTTGCCTGGTACAGTAATAATTCTGATTCAAAAACTCATGAAGTGAAGGGCAAAGCAAAAAATAATTTTAATTTGTACGATATGAGCGGAAACGTTTGGGAATGGTGCTGGGACTGGTATAGTAGTATTACAAGTTCTACAGCCGAAACGGGCGCGGCCTCGGGGTCTAACCGTTGCCAGCGGGGTGGCAGTTGGGACTGCAGTGCTTCTTACTGTTCTGTTTCTTACCGTGGCAACGATGACCCTTATTACCGCTACGACTACGACAGCCGCGGTTTCCGTGTTGTGCGTTCCGCTGGGAATTAGGGGTATTGCGAATTGCCATTGTCGCACGTAAGCAAACTGTCATTGTCGGACTTTCCCTAGCACGTGTCATTGTCGGGCTCGATCCGACAATCTAAAACAGACAGATTCCCGTGTCAAGCACGGGAATGACAAACGCCGGTCATTGAGGTTCTTGAAATGACATTGTGCAAATTACAATAAATCAATAGGATTTAGATATGACAAACTCGGTTTGCGAAGATAAAATTTTTTATACGTGTGAACGCTCTGAATGGAGGAAGTGGCTTTCTGAAAATTATGAAAAATTTCCGGAATCCTACAAAAGAATCCGAATTTCCTACATCAACGCAGCAAGAAAACGCCCAAAAGAATTTGAAAAACGACTGAACAATTTCTTGACCAGCACACGCAAAAACAAAATGATAAAAGGCTACGGCGGAACAGAAAAGTATTATTTTGAAGAAAATGCGTTAGCGCTGGGAGGGGCGGCGAAGCCGTTCCGAAGGAATGAAGCGAAAGCGGAACCCCGGACATAGCGACTTTTTTGGTTGTTGAGCAACGTCGAAACTACCAAAAAAGGAACGCTCAAAACAAAAAAATCGCAACTAAAATCAAATAAATCAATTTTTCTTCTATTATAATCTGTAAAAAACAGCGAGATTTGCTAAAAGCAATCGCAATATAAAAAAAGATTTTGGAGGAAAAAATGGCTGATATGTCTGATTGGAAAAGAAATGTCCAAAAAATTGTGGGGACGGTTGATTTGTGTATTCAGAACGGAGATGATGAGGCGCTGACTTTAACGGCGCTTTCTGCTCAGTTTGGATATTCTGATTTTTATACTTCGCGCAAGTTCTGTGAAATTTCCGGAATGACGCTGAAAGATTATATCCGTGGAAGACGGCTGGCTTTTGCGCTGAAAGAAATTCGCGATACGGATTCTTCTGTTCTTGATATTGCGGTAAAATACGGATTTTCTTCAAACGAAGCGTTTACAAGAGCGTTCAAGGATTTTTACGGAACGACGCCCACTGAATATCGGACAAATCCCAAGCCAGTTGTTCTTCGCACCGTGATAAAACCTTTTGACTGTTTTTTGATGGAAGAAGCGTTGAAAAATTCAACTAGTAACAATTCTGATGAATCTGCCGTCAATCTTAATTCTGATGAAGTTAAAACGTATTTTGTAAAAATTCCCGCGCACAAATTTCTTCATATCAGAAATTATAAAAGCGTTGGCTATTGGGATTTTTGGCAGAAACAGGCGGAAATCCCCGGTCAAGACTGCGAAACAATCTGTGGAATTTTGGACAGCGTAAAAGGAAAACTTGATGACCTTGGCGGAAACGAAAACGACGCAGCGGCAGGTCAGCTTATGGCTTGGATAAACGAACCGGACGGAAGGCTTTGTTCCTGGGGAATTCCGCTTGCAGAAAGTTACGGCGTAAGGCTTCCTGCGGATTGGAGCGGCGACATTCCAAATCAAATGATTTTGATGGATGTTCCGGAAAGTGAATATATCATTTTTGAACATGGACCTTTTGATTTTGAAAAAGAAAATCAGATTGTCGAAGCAAAAATTGAAAAGGCGATGAAAGATTTTGATTGGGAAAGTTCAGGCTACAAATTGGATTTAACGCAAGGAAGAATTTTTTATTTCTACCACGACAGCAAACGCTTTTGGAAATATGTTCGCCCGGTTTGCAAAGCACGGTAGGGGACGGGGAGTGAACACAGAAAACTGTCATTATTGGGCTTGAGGCGAAACATACTGTCATTGCCTGGAATACTGTTCCACGTGTCATTATCGGGCTTGACCCGATAATCTTAAACGACAGATTTCCGTGTCAAGCACGGGAATGACAGTAAAGGCAAGCACGGGAATGACAAAAAGTCAGAGTACAGGAATGACTCTGTTGCAATAAGCAACACACGAGTTTGCTTTTCAAAAATCAGTTTAAGCCAGATGGTATGCCCATCACTTTGTGAGGAAAAAATTTTTTAACTGAAACGCTATTTGTCATACTGCGTGTGGTATGCTTCATGAAAGAAAAATTATCACGTTTAATCAATATTTATTACACAAAAGAAGTTCTATGATATAATTTCATATAAAACTTTCAACTGAAGAAAAGGTGTAATATGAAAACAACAATTGATTGCGATAAATCTTATATAAAGGATATATTTACAAACTGGTATAGCATCCCAACTTATCAGCGTCCCTATGTTTGGGAAACTGACCAGGTTATTGAATTACTCGACTGCATTAAAAATGCATACGAGAAAAATGAAGAACAATATTTCATTGGCTCTATTGTTTATAAGAAATCTGAAAAAGAAATTGATGGAGTAACATATCAGGAATACGAACTTCTTGATGGACAGCAGAGAATTACAACAATATTTCTATTTCTTGCTTCAATCCGTGATGTCGTCATACAAAATAAGGATAAGTTTGATGAAGATGAATTTAAGGATATTGTTGATACTTGTAAGGAGCTTATCTATCAACAGAAAAGTAAAGCAAAAGGAATACCAGAACGTTTAAGAATTGTTTTTGATATTCGAAAAGATGTAAGAGACTTTGTTGATACAAATGTAAAAACTGATTCTAGTACAGATGATGAAGAAAAATTGTCAATAAATGCAGCAAGTAAAACAATAAACACTTCTATTAAACATATTTCTAATACCTTGTTGGTTGCTAGAAAATTCTTCAAAGAAAATTTGAATATTATTTCTGACTTCTTCAGTTATTTATTGAATAAGGTTCTTTTAGTTTACATCGCTACAGAAGATTTACAGGATGCATTCCAGCTTTTTACAGTTATGAACAATACTGGATTAAAGCTTACTAATAGCGATATTTTGAAGGCTGATAATCTTAAAAATATCGAAAGCGAAGCTAAACAGCAGAATTGGGCAATTGAATGGGAAAATATGGAATCATATTTTGGAGATGATTTTGATAATTTCCTTTCCCAAATAAGAACTATTTTGGTAAAGCGAAAAGCGGATTACGCCTTGGTAAAAGAATTTAATGATAATGTTTATTCAGATAAACGCTGGAACAGGAATACAAAACAATGGGAGCCTTGTAAACCTCTGTTGAAAAGAGGGGAAGATACTTTTATATTCATCAAAGATTATTATGTACAATACCAGGCTGTTTTTGATAAAGATCATTTTGAAGAAACCAATTCTTATGAGATTTATAATTATTTAAGTTTAATGACAAGAGGTCTTGAATCGGATTATTGGAAAGCACCTGTATTGAGTTATTTTAGAAAATTCAAATACGAAGGGTTTCTTGAGTTCTTAAAAAAGCTTGATAATAAGTTATCTGTTGATTGGATTATTGGAATAAATCCTACAACTCGTATTGATAACATGAATGATATTCTTACATGCATTGAAAAAGAAGCTAAGTCTGAAAATGTTTTAGGTTCATCTGTTTTTGATGTAAATAAGAATGACTTTGCAGCAATTCTGGATGGAAGTGTTTATGGTCGTAAGTATGCAAGATATTTGCTTTTGAAAGTAGATATGCTTTCTAGCAGTGTTGATTGTAAATATATTTATCCTGCAATGATAACAATTGAACATATTCTTCCACAGAATCCCTATGATAACAGTCAGTGGAAAAAAGATTTTATTGATGAACAGAGAGAACTCTGGACTGATAAAATTGGAAACTTGACTTTGCTTTCTCGTAGAAAAAATACTTCTCAGGGAAATCTTGATTATGATAAGAAAGTCGAAAAGTATTTTAAGAAAAATATTGAAACTTTCCCAAGTATCATAAAGTTATTCCAAGAAAATAAAGAATGGAAAATGGCAAATCTGCAGAAGAGACACGCAGATGTTTGTAAATTATTGATGGATAATCTGTAATTTTTGGATAAATATAGAATGACAAAAGAACTCGATACAACCCAAAATATCTCAAAACTCTACAAAGCAATCAGCAGTATCTTGAAAACTGCCAGAGCGAATGCTTACAAAGCCGTAAATTTTGCAATGGTTACTTCTTACTGGTCAATTGGAAAGGTAATTGTTGAAGACGAACAAAAAGGGCTTGTCTAATAAGAATGAAAACTGGTAGCTGAGGTTCTCGAAACCTTTAGATTGAGCAACGTCGAAACACTCAATGACCGCTATGTTTTAAACTTATTGGACAGCCTTATCCCAAACGAAAGATTCCCGTGTCGGAGCACGGCAATGACAGAACACTCAAGCACGGGAATGACACTTTGTAGGTGCAAATAATACGCTCAAAAAAATAGTTGGCGTTTCAAAAACAAAACCTCACTAAAATATGATTATCTCACCTTAAATAATCAAAAATCTGTGAAAATTACTAAAATTTCTCTTCATAAAATGTGATTTTTTACCTTGTTTTTTGTCAATATTTTGTGATAAAGTTGAAATATGAAACTGGAAATCAAGAGAAAAATTGAATTTTATCTTGCTGATTGGAAAACTGATAAAAATCATCTTCCACTGATAATTCGGGGCGCTCGTCAGGTTGGTAAAACGTACTCAATCAGAAAATTTGGGCAAACTTACAAATCTTTTATTGAAATTAATTTTGTTGATAATCCTGAGTTCAAAGATATTTTTAAATTTGGTTATTCAACATCAGAAGTTATAAAGCAAATCACTTTCCGAAATCCTAATTTTAAATTTTTACCTGGAGAAACGCTGATTTTTTTTGATGAACTTCAGGAATATCCGGATTGTTCTACAAGTCTTAAATTTTTTGCGGAAGACGGCAGGTTTGATGTTATCTGTAGCGGTTCGATGATGGGTCTTAATTACAAAAGAATTTCATCTAATAGTGTTGGCTATAAAATTGATTATGAAATGCATTCTCTTGATTTTGAAGAATATCTTTGGACAAAAGGGTATGACGAAGATTTTTCAGAAGAACTTTATTCTTATTTAAAAAATCAGATTCCTTTCAGTGACGGACAATTTCAAAAGATGTCTGAATATTTTCTGGAATATGCAGTAATCGGTGGAATGCCGGCAATTGTAAAAAGATTTTTAATAGACGGAACATATTCAAATATTCTTCCAATGCAAAAGCAGCTTGTCAAAGATTATGAAGAAGATATTACAAAATATGCAGAAGGTCTTGATAAATCAAAGATAAAAAATATTTATCGCAATATTCCAATGTTTTTAGCCAAAGAAAATAAAAAATTTCAAATTTCAAAAGTTGCAAAAAATGCCCGCAATCGTGAATATGTTGGTTGTACAGAATGGCTAAAAGATGCAGGTGTTATAAATCTTTGCTACTGTTTAAATAACGCGTGTCTGCCATTGAAAGGAAATTACGATGAAGCTAAATATAAAATTTACTATCATGATAATGGTTTACTGATTGCAAATCTTGATGAAGATTCATCAGAAGATTTAAGAAAAAATCAAAATCTTGGAACTTATAAAGGTGCAATTTACGAAAATCTTGTAGCTCAAATGTTAGTAGATGCTGGATTTGACTTGTTTTATTACAAAAAAGAAAATTCGCAGCTTGAAATGGATTTTTTTGTTCGTACAGCAGAAAATCTTGTTCCAGTTGAAGTTAAAGCAAAAGATGGAGCGACTGCCTCGCTGAATAATCTTATCAATTTACCGTCTTATGATGACATAAAATTTGGAATAAAATTAAGTTCCAAAAACATTTGGTTTAACGGAAAGTTTTATACAATTCCATATTTTTGCACATTCTTATTAAAAAGATTTTTAAAAGAAGATTTTGTAATTGCAACAAATAGAATTGATAAAAAATAATATTTGATTTTTAGTCCTGAATAAAAGCGAGCAGGGCTAAGATTTCACAGTTTTTAGGAGCAAAAATCTTATGTCAAAAAAGCGTAATTTTCTGCCGTTCATTTTACTCAGTTTTACACTGATTTTTATTGCAGCGTTTTTTTGGACATCTTCCGTTTTTAGTTTACCTTTGAAAAAATAAAAAAAATGATTTTTTTTCTAGGCTGTCAATTTTTTTTATTTTGTTTAAAATTTTGTTTTACTTAAGAAAGTTTTTTCTATATTATACTTTCTATTGGTATTTTAAGAAATTTTGGAGGAAATATGCTTTTAAAAGGAAAAGTTGCAATTATTACAGGTGGAACAAGAGGAATTGGTTATGAAATCGCTCATCAATTTTTGTTAAATGGAGCAAAAGTTGCAATTTTTGGAAGTCGAAAAGAAACTGTCGATTCTGCAATCGAAAAACTAAAATCAGAAAATGCAGAATTTGAAGTATTTGGTGCATTTCCAAAACTTACTTCAGAAACTGAAATAATAAAAACTTTTGAAGAAGTAAAATCAAAATTCGGAAAAATTGATATTCTTGTAAATAACGCTGGAATTTCTTCAAGTTCGCCACTTCAGAATTTTACAGAAGAAGAATATGATAAAATTTCAGATCTTAATATAAAATCTGTTTTTATTTGCTCAAAAGAAGTTGTTCCTTATTTGAAGGAAACAAAAGGTGTAATCATCAATACAAGTTCTATGGTTAGCGTTTACGGTCAGCCTTCAGGATTTATGTATCCGGCAAGTAAATTTGCGGTAAATGGAATTACAAAATCACTTTCGCGGGAATTAGCTCCTTTTGGAATTCGTGTAAATGCAGTTGCACCAGGAATTACAGAAACAGATATGGTAAGTGCATTGCCAAAAGAAATGATTGAACCGCTTATCAAAACAATTCCGCTCGGAAGAATTGGAAAACCAGTTGATATTGCAAATGCATTCGTTTTCCTTGCAAGCGATATGGCTTCTTATATTACAGGCGATATTTTGCATGTAGATGGAGCCGCTCGCTCGTAAAGAATAAAGGCGAAATTCGTAACTACGCCAGGCCCGACTTGCCGAATAACAGGAACGCCTAAGTTTTTGAAAACTTATTTAAGAGGAGCAAAAAATGAAAATTATGATTTTCAATGGAAGTCCGAAAAAAAATGTCAGCGACACAATGTGTATGACGCGCGCATTTGTGGAAGGAATGAACGAATCTGAAAAAAATGAAGTTCAAACTGTTCACGTAATCGAAAAGCACATTGAATTTTGTTCAGGTTGCTTTTCTTGTATGAAAAATGGCGGAAACTGTATTCACAAAGATGATATGAAAGGCATTTTGGAGGAAATTTTACAATCTGATTTGCTGATTTTTAGTTATCCGCTTTATTGTTACGGAATGCCTGCTCCGCTAAAAGCTCTTATTGACAGAACGATGCCGCTTTCTTCTATGGCGATGCAAAAAGTTGAAGGAAGATACGCGCACGTAAGTCAGGCGGATGTTTCTCACTTAAAATATGTGATGATTTGCGGATGCGGATTTCCGAACAGTCGGCAGAATTTTGAGCCGGCGGTTGCTCAGTTCAAGTTGTGTTTTCCAATAAATCATACGATTATCACGGTTCCGGAAAGTCCTATGTTCAATGTTTTGGAAGCGGAACTTGTTACAAAACCAAGATTAGAACTTATCCGCCAAGCCGGAAATCAATATGCAAAAACTGGAAAGATTGAATCTGACCTGATGGCAAAAATCACTTCACCAATGATTCCAGAAGATGAATACGCAAAAATTGTGAACGGAGAAATGTAATAGAAACAGAATTATGGAAATGCTTATGATATGATTTTAGACAATGGGAAAAGAAAATATGACCACAGAAAATAAAGGTGAAATTATAATTTTTAAAACTTCAGATGGCAAAGTTTCTGTTGATGTCCGATTTGAAGATGAAACTGTTTGGCTTACAATTGACGATATGTCTTCGTTGTTTGAAAAATCGCGTTCTACAATAAATGAACATATCTTGAATATTTTTGATGAAGGCGAACTCGACAAAGAAAAATCCGTTAGAAAAATCGGAAATTCCGATTTTTCTACAAAACCTACAAACTACTATAATCTTGATGTTATTATTTCAGTTGGATACAGAGTGAAATCTTTAAGAGGAACCCAATTTCGCCAGTGGGCTACAAAACGCTTGAACGAATATATCCGAAAAGGAAACCTAAAATGCAATTTATAAACATTTACGGACTTATTTTTATCGCGGTGATTATGATTCCAAACATCATTTTCGCTGTAAAATGCAAAGACGGATTTCAAAACAACTGGAATAACAAATTTGTCGAAACAATCGAACAAATCGGAAGATTCGGCTGCTTTGCTTTTATGATTTTTAATATTCACGGAACAAGTTTTGGCTGGTGGAACAAAAAAATCTTTATCGCATATCTAGTTTGCGGCATAATTCTTGTATTTTTTTATTGTGTGATTTGGGCAGTCTGCTTTAAGAAAAACAGTATTTTCCGTACGCTGGCACTTTCAATCATTCCGTCAGCCTTGTTTTTGTTCAGCGGCATTATGACCCGCTCAATCTTACTGATAATTTCATCACTTTTATTTGCCCCGAGCCACATTTTGATTTCATATTTCAATTTTACATCGAAAGAAGATTCCCATATCGGCGGTTGAGGCTCTCGAAACCACCGTGGTAATGTTGCTTCACCATATAAAAAGACAAACGCTCGGTCATTGAGGCTCTCGAAATGACAAAAAAAAGATTTATAATCAAAACAAAAACTATAGTTGGAAATAACAAAATGGACAAACAAATTCTGCTTTCAAATATTGATAAAATTCACACAACGGAACTTGGAGTTGAACGCATAAAGAAAAATCTGAAACTTGACTGCGATGATGTCGTTGCATACTGCAAATCAAAAGTTTTGGACAAAAACTGCAACATCTATAAAAACGGAAAAAACTGGTATTGCGAAATCGAAAACATCAAAATCACAATCAATTCTTTCAGTTATACGATTATCACAGCGCATAAAGTAAAATAAATCAGACAGATTTGAATTAAATTAAAAACTCTGCAAAGTAAAACTTAAAAATCGATATTGTTGGTGTAGGGAAGGGCGGAATTTGGAATCCATCATAAGATGTTGAAAAGCGTTTGTTATGATAATTCCCGTGTTTAAGCATAACGAGTTTCTGCTTTGGCTTATAAAGTAGTCATTCCAAACGTCCCATGATTCAAATGAAATACATGTTTTCAAAAAACTAACCATTCCACATTCTGGAATATATCTAGGATAGACTTTGCTTTATCAAAACTATTCCATATTTCGTTTTGATTATTCCATTTTGCAAAACAAAACTTGCATTGATAATTGCATTTTTCGGTTATATGCCAATTTACAACAAGATTTTCCATCGCTGCCTCCCAGGACAGGCTTTTATCATTTCGTGAAACTGTATAAATCCATCAGCTTCTGATTTAAATTGTTTCCGTCGTTGTATTTGCAGTTATCTCTGGCAAGACAGGCACTGACTGTCATTTTCATTTTATGGGATCTCTTCAACCGAAGAAATATTAAACTTCTAGCCCTAAATTCGAGTTTTGACTCTAGGATAAGATTTCAGCCTGCATTGCAAAA
>CAYSDV010000024.1:0-9051 GCA_964429905.1 uncultured Treponema sp.
CTTGCCCCAAATAACGACCGTTTTTCTAATCAACCGCACCCTTCCAAACGCAAAATCTCTTCTGACAATCTTCTTGAAAGTTTGCGGTCGTCTTTTATTTCAAAAAATCTTCCGTCGGAAAATCATCTTCTGCCGACACTTTTAACGAACAATTACCGCCAGAACAAAAAGATTCTTGCTTCTCTTGAAGAGGAACTAAAAACTTGCCTTTCTTTCGATTTTTCAGTTGCGTTCATAAATGATTCCGGACTTGCTTGCATTCTCCAGACGCTAGAATATCTTTCACAGCACAATATTCCCGGAAGAATCTTAACAACAAACTATCTGAACTTTACTTCACCTGGTGCACTTTCAAAACTGCTTGAATTCCCGAACATCGAAGTTCGTGCTTATACCGAAGGCGGATTTCATCCTAAAGGATATATTTTTGAGCAGACAAACTATTATTCAATCATAATCGGAAGTGCAAATCTAACAGCCTCTGCCCTCAATCAAAATCAGGAATGGAGCATAAAATTCCTTTCTCTCACCGACGGTCAAATAGTCTTTTCCGTCCGCGAAGAATTTGAAACCGTCTGGAACAAAGCAAAAAAAGTCACACCCGAATGGATAACCGACTACACAATTGACTACAATTTAAAACGAGTGAACTTAAAATCAATTTCAAAAACTCAGATTGAAGAAATTCAAAAAGAACATCTGATTGAAACTGACGCGGAAAATCAGATTGAAAAGTTTGAAGAAAAAGATGGACTTGAAATTGTGCCGAACTCAATGCAAAAAGAAGCAATGACATCTCTTGCAGATTTGCGGGCGAATGGCGAAAAACGCGCACTTTTGATAGCAGCAACCGGAACCGGAAAAACCTATCTTTCCATTTTTGATGTAAAACAGTTCAACGCGAAAAAAGTTCTGTACGTTGCCCACCGCGATATGATTTTGCAGAAATCAGAACAGAGCTTTAAGAATCTTCTGCCAAAAATCAAAACTGGATTTTTAAACGGAAACAAAAAAGATTTTGACGCTGATTATCTTTTCGCATCCATTTTTACCCTAGCAAAAGATGAAGTTTTACATCTTTTTAAGACGGATGATTTTGATTACATAATTATTGATGAAGTTCACCACGCTGGAGCTGAAAGCTACAAAAAAGTGATTGAATACTTCAAGCCTAAATTTTTGCTCGGACTTACCGCAACTCCAGAACGTACCGACGGCTTCGACATTTTTTCAATGTTTGATAACAACATTCCCTACGAAATCAGATTGCAAAAGGCGCTTGAAGAAGACTTGCTCTGTCCATTCCATTACTACGGACTTTCAGATTTAACAGTGAACGAAGAAGTTATCGATGACAAAAGCGACTTTGTAAAACTCACAAGCGATGAACGGATCAAACATATTGAAAAAGCCTTAAAACTTTATAAATCAAACGATGAACGTGTAAAGGGCTTGATTTTCTGTAGCAGAGTTGAAGAAGCGGCGGAACTTTCCAAAAAGTTAAACCGCGACGGATTTCCATCAACATATCTTACAGGCGAAAATTCCGATACAGAACGCGAAAAAACAATCGAACGTCTTGAAAGTGACAGCGACCCGCTTGAATACATAATCAGCGTGGACATTTTTAACGAAGGCGTTGATATTCCATGCATAAATCAAGTTGTAATGCTCCGTCCAACTCAGTCTGCAATTATTTTTGTTCAGCAGTTAGGACGAGGACTTAGAAAATGTGCTAACAAATCTTATGTAAGCGTAATTGACTTTATCGGAAACTACGAGAACAACTTTTTTATTCCGATTGCACTTTACGGCGACAACTCATACAACAAAGATAATCTTAGGAGGGCACTATCGGGAGGTTCAACAGGGCTTCCAGGAAGTTCTACAATCCAAATTGATGAAATTGCCCGTGAAAAAATCTTTGATGCAATCAATAAAACTTCTTTCAAACAATTTAAATTTCTAAAAGAAGAATATACAAAATTAAAACTCCGTCTTGCTAAAATTCCTTCAATGATGGATTTTGTTAAAAACGAATTTATCGATCCCTTTTTATTCATTGATTATTCAGGAACTTATTACACTTTCAAATGCAAAATCGAAAAAAAAGAAATTGAACTCTCTGCAGAACAAATGTGCTCACTGCAATTTGTTTCACTTGAATTTGCGCGCGGAATCAGACTTCATGAACTTTTGATTTTAAAGTTGCTTTCTGAAAAAGCTTCAGTTTCGCTTGATGATTTTTCCAGCGAACTTTTGAAATTCGATGTAAAACTTACCGACCAAGATTTATTCGGTGCTTGCAACACGCTTTCACCAGACTTTTACACGCAAAATGACAAGAAAAAATATGGCGGAATAAAATACGTTGAACTGGACAAATCAAAAAATCAAATTTCAAGAACTGCCGAATATGAAAATCTACTAAAATCTTCCATATATAAAGCAGAACTTTTAGACTGTCTTTCCTACGGAATCAAACGTGCTTCCCTAAAACCCGACGAAGTGCTTGAGAACGACAATTTAATCCTTTACAGAAAATACACGCGAAAAGATGTTTGCAAACTTTTGAACTGGAAAAGCGACTGCTCTTCAACAATTTACGGCTACAAAACCGAAACTTCTTATCCAGAATATTCCTGCCCGATTTTCGTCACCTACAAAAAGTCCGACGAAATTTCCGACACAACAAAATATGATGATGTTTTTATCGACAATTCAAGATTCAGCTGGATGAGCCGAAGCCGCAGAACGTCCGCTTCCGACGAGGTTGCAAAAATCATCGCTCAGCCGCAAAACAACATAAGAGTTATGCTTTTTGTAAAGAAAAATGACGACGAAGGCAGCGACTTTTACTATCTTGGCGATATGCACTATGATTCATTTGAAGACACAAAAATGAACACAGCAGACGGCAAAGTTGATGTCGTAAATATCCAGTTCGATATGAAAACGCCAGTTCCGCAAAATCTTTACAATTATTTGGAAGCATAAAAATCTACTTGCTTTTTACACAAAATTCAACGATAATACATTCGTAAAATTTTACGAATAATTTACAGGAAACAAAACATGATAAAGATAAAACCAGTTTCAGATTTGCGAAATTATAACGAAGTTTTAACAGATGTCGCGGATGATTCGCCTGTTTATCTTACAAAAAACGGACGCGGTGCATATGCGGTTCTTACAATCTCGGATTATGAAAAACTCACCGCAGAAATAAAATTCCTTTACGAGTTAAAAAAAGGTGAAGATTCAGCGCAAAAATCAGGCTGGATAAAAAGCGAAGACGCAAGAAAAATGCTGGGATTGTAGCAAATGTACAAAATTGAACTTTCTCCTCAAGCAATTGATGATTTGAAAGAAATTAAATCCTATATTGAAGATGAACTTCAAAATTCAATTGCAGCAAAAAACACGCTTTTAAAAATTGTCGAAACTTATGAAAGTCTTTCAACTTTTCACAATTTAGGAATTCCTGTTCAAAAATATGTTTCGTTTTCAACAGACTATAGATTTATTCTTGCTAACAACTATTCAATTTTTTATAGAATCGAAGATAAAACCATCAAAGTTGTAAGAATTTTGTATTCTCGTCGTGACTTTGTAAATATTTTATTTGGAGAAAATAAATGAAACAAATCCACGTTTCCGCGGCAATTATCGTTCGCTCGGTGATTGAGCCTGACGAAACCACAATAGAAAATCGTCATTCCGAACGCTACGCTCCAGCCGCACGACAACTACGGTCGGATGTTTCGGAATCTAAAAAACAAGTTTTCGCAAGTCAGCGCGGCTACGGTGAGTTCAAGGACTGGTGGGAGTTCCCCGGCGGAAAGATTGAAGAAGGCGAATCACCAGAAGATGCGCTTAAACGCGAAATCCGAGAAGAACTTGCAACAGAAATTTCTGTGGGCGAAAAAATTGCGACCGTCGAATACGATTATCCAACCTTTCATTTGACGATGGAATGTTTTTTGTGCCAGATTGTTTCAGGAAAACTCACGCTCTTGGAGCACGAAAACGCAAAATGGCTCGGCGAAAGCGAACTTGCAACGCTAAACTGGTTGCCAGCCGATAAAATTATTCTTGATAAAGTTGCGATGTTTTTGAGAAGCAAAAACTCGTAGGGGCTGTCTAATAAAAATAAAAACCGGTCATTGAGGTTCTCGTTCGCTTGCACACGAGCGTAGCGAAGTAATGACCTAGTTGATTTCGCATCCATAAGAATGAGCTTTCAACCATCTCCCCAGATTTTCTTGCACGCAGTTTTCTACCTCGTCCGCAATCTCTTTTGCATGCGAAAGCTTAATCCCGTTTTTTTCAGCGACTTTGAAAATGTCTTTCATCGCCGGATTTTTCCCCTCGCCGTTTACGGTCGTCGCATGCTCGCCACCAATTGAATTGCTGTAAGTCAAATCGTAGGCTGGCGAAAGTTGCCATGAGGATTTTTCTTCATCATACAGGAAACTGAAATTTTTTGAATGATCGTCGCGGTTGTGAGCGAACACATTGAAACACATCAGACGGAACATTTTTTCAACATCGGCATTGTTTTTTGTAAGCTCAAGCGTTAGCAAAAGTAACGTGTTGTAGTCAAGATTCGGAATCCTGTGGCTTGTTTCTAAAAGCGCGGAAACGCTCGCCATTAAAACTCTGTCTCTGCCAAAATTGTTCCGGTCAAAGCGTTTTGTTCCAAAATAGCCGGCACATTCTTTTGACGGAAAAAGCTTGAAGTCGCTCACTTCAATTCCGCATTTTTTTGCGCACAAGCTGTATTCGTATTCTTCCAAGCCGATATCTTTTGAGTCAACCGACGAAGGAAATTTCACAATCCATTCTTCGCCGCAGATATTCACAAAAACTTTCGGACGCGCACCGCCTGAAGATCCGCCCGCCTCGAAAAGTTCGTCGAGATTTTTTATGTCAGTTTCGTTTTCCTTTGAATTTAAAACCCGCTCACATTCTGCGCAGATCTCGTCATAATCCGCTGTAAGAGATTTTTCTGTCTGCAGGAAAGATTCAGGCTCGTAACTTAGTGCACCCATTCCGCTTTTGCCGACAATCGCAAGCCGATCAAGCACAGAAAGTTCGTCAGGATTGATGCTGTTTTTGAGCAACATTCGGTCAACCAAAAGTCTTCCCCAGCCGTCGGGCAAGCTGTCGTTGAAAATGCCGAAAATTCCGCCGAATGGTTCCCACTCCGGAATGAAAACTTTTTTTTCAAGCGGAAGCGAAAACGGCGAGATTGAAAATCCGCTTTCAATCCAGCCATCATCGTAGGCGAATGCCGCAAGTCTTTCCTTGTAGAGCGCAAGCGTTCCGACTTTTTTCTTTTTATTTCCGCTGTCAAAGAAAACAGAAAGAGTTTCAGTTCTTTGCATTTTTTTCTTCCTTTATTAATTCTTCGATACTTGAAAACTGTTTTTTTGCAAAAAGCGAGCCGAAATCATCTTCCATGTTCAAGGCAATTGCAATTTTTATGAGCGAAACAAACGAAATTTCGTGCTTCTGTTCAAACCGCTTGTACGACGCGAACGAAACTCCCGCGCGTTTCGACAGCTCTTCCTGCGTAAAGTGATTTTCTTTCCGCCTTTTTTGGACGCGCTCTGCGACTTCTTTTGCGATTTCTGGTGCAGTTCTTTGTGTCAGTTTAATCATTGCTAATATTTTAGCAAATTTGGCAAAATTTGTCCATTTTTGATAAAATATTAGCAGTTTTTTGTGATAATTTTAATCCACCTAAATGACATAGAACGTAGACGTGAAATATTTTTTCGAGTTATTTCGAAAAAAGTATGTTAAATTTGCTCTAACATATTTTTCCCGCTTTGCGGGATCTTTACGGAATTCCGTGATACAATTTCATCACAACAAACGGATTCACAAATATGTCAAATTAAAAGCTACATCGAAAATGATTTCGAAGAGACAGCACGCAATCTTGGCAAAACTGAGTTGCCGCTTCCATGAGAAAACTGCTAGCTGATTTGCTAGCGGAAAATACCGACGCTCCTAGAAAGGAAATGTTCCATCTTAAAGCACTGATTATTCCTGCCATCGCCGCATATAAAACCATTCCGTGGATATTCACAAAGGGAACAAAAATTGCCTTCAACGAGGAGTCCGGATTCGCACGGAGAGAAATAAAAACATCTAAATTCCAGAAATTGCCCAAAGCGGAATATTTGTCATCCAGTCCTGCTCTCTAAAGTTTGACATTGAAGTTCTTACTGCGTATTCAGGCTGAAATTTTTCGCAATAAAATTTAAGGCTCTTCGACTTTAAATTTTCTTCGGATTTTACTTCGATTGGAACTATATTTTTCCCCTTTTGAATTAAAAAATCTGTTTCATAAGTTGATTTTTCACCTGAAAAATAAAATGGAGTATACAAAGTTGTCGCTAAAATTTCCTGCAATACAAACTGTTCTGTAAGCGCACCTTTGAATTCTGTAAAAATATCATTTCCTTCAACAACGCTTTCTTTATCAAGCTCGCTCAATGCACCTAAAAGCCCGATATCATTCATATAAAGTTTAAAATCTGTAAAACTGATATATGCTTTCAGTGGCATTGCAGGTTTTGTAACTTTATTCACTTTTCGTACAAGTCCGGCATCGCACAGCCATTGAATTGCAATTTCAAAATCTTTCATTCTGGAGCCTTTTTTTATCTGTCCAAAAAAGAATTTGCGGTTTTCTTTTGCAAGTTGCATAGGAAGCGAATGCCAGACCATTCTTATTCTAGGAAGTTCATTCGGTGCAACGTGTTTACCAAAATCGCCTTCATACTGATTTACAATTGCATTCTGAACCGTCCGAACTTTATCGTAATCTTTTGTTTCGGCAAAAGTTTTCACCACTTCCGGCATTCCGCCCACAAAAAAATAATTTTTAAGATGCGGAATAAAACTTTCCCGCAAATCAGAAACAAGCGGATTTTTCACATCCTTTTTTTCAATCAGTTCAGCAAGCGATTCTTCCCCGACTGCTCTAAGATATTCTGAAAAACTCATCGGAAAAAGACGCAGTTCATCAACTTTGCCGACCGGAAATGAAATCCCTTCGTGAATGCTGACTCCCAAAAGAGAACCAGCAGCAATCACAGCATATTCAGAAGCTTCCTCGCAAAAATATTTTAAAGATTCCACAACTTTTGGTGCAGACTGAACTTCATCAAAAATAATCAGTGTGTTCTGCGGTTCTATTTTTGTATGATGCTGAATTTCCAACGTTGTAAGAATGCGTTTTATATCATAATCAGCATTAAAAACATCCGCATCCTTTTTATTATTATAGAAAGAAATATAAAGCGTGTTCTTAAAAAATTGCTTTCCGAATTCCTGCATTATCCAAGTCTTTCCGACTTGCCGCGCGCCCCAAAGAATAAGAGGCTTACGATTAGGCACTTTTTTCCAATTTTCAAGTTGTTTTATAAAATTTCTTTGCATATTCACATTATAGAAAAAATGTAATTAACTTACAATATTTCCGACGAAAAAGTGTAATCTATAAACATTTTTTCGTTATAATCTAAAAACAATAAAAGATGATTTCTTCACAACTCAGCTCATTCCTGCGCTACGGTGGTTTCGACAAAATTCAACCACCAAAAGTTCCAGTAAGGTCATTGAGGTTCTCGTTCGCTTGCACACGAGCGTAGCGAAGTAATAACCTAGTTGATTTCGCATCCATAAGAACGAACCTTCAACCACCTACACTTCGGAACACGCCTTCGGCGTGCTGCTACTATCCTTTGTGCGTTTCTGATTCATATTTTGAAGTTTTAAACTTATTGCATAAGTTCAATCATTCGTTTCTTTTGTGAATTCTATCAAATCCGAATAATCTCCTGCATCCGCTTTTCGTAGTGCATTAATATACTTTTTTCGAACTTCTGATACATTTACAAGATTTGTATTTCCCCAATAAAGAGTTTTTCCTTCAAGCTTTTGAAAAATAATATCAGCCATCAATCTTGAAATACGCCCATTGCCATTCGGAAAAGGATGAATCTGAACAAGTTTATGATGAAAATGAACTGCAATTTCATGATTAGAATAAGTTTTGTTTTCAATCCAATATTTAACATCTTCAAACAACTGCATAAGTTTTATCGGAATCTGATAAGGGGCAACACCAATGTTTCTTTCTGTAGTTCTAAAAATACCTGCCCATTTCCATACTTCACCAAACATTTTTTTGTGAAGCATACACAGAAAAGTTGCAGAGAAAATATCTTTATTTTTACTATTAATAAGCCATATTTGAGCCTGAGCAATATTACGGGCTTCAACTTCATTCAATTCAGAACGTAAAGTTATCCATTTTAATTTCAATCCGTCTTTTTCATCTGCTGTAAGTGGAGTTGAATTATCATCCGTTTCAAAAATATCCATAAATTAATCCCAAATTCGTTTTGTATTATTATTTATAAAATCATTTGTCATATCTAAAACAGCATCGTCAGTTGAAATATTCTGATTTTCCAAAGCCATATTTAAATTAACTGATTTTAAAATGCTTTGAACTTTTTCTTTAGCCTGTGCTTCTACAATATTTTGAAAAGAATCTTTTGGTTTAAAATAATAAACAAATTCACAATTTAAAGCTTGGGCAACTTTTTCCATTGTAGAGATTTTAAGATTTTTTTCGTTCTGTTCCATTTTTACAATGCGAGGCTGAGTTACCCCAAGGCGTTTAGCAAGCTGCAAAGCCGTCATTCCTAAAGCCTCTCGGATAGTTCCAATCCAGCTTTTACCAAAAGGAATTATATTTTGTTTTACAGGCAAATCTTTGGTTTTATTGTCTAAAGAACGTATTTGAATTATTCTTGTATTCATTTTTATAACCTATAAGTAATATTTGTAAACATATTTTATTATAGATAAGTTATAATTACAAGCATTTTTATAACAGAAAGGTAATATTTATAAATATAATTTATATATAATTCTAATTTTGAGTTTTGATAAGATTTGTGACAGCATTTTTTTTATTTAGCCCAAATTTCGAGTTTTATAAAAATTTACAAAAAAGGCGTA